>NZ_PFXK01000001.1 GCF_002812955.1 Vibrio sp. HA2012
GTTTTCCCAACGCAAGCAATCAAGTAAAAATGGTGGAGGGGGACGGATTCGAACCATCGAAGGCGGAGCCGGCAGATTTACAGTCTGCTCCCTTTGGCCACTCGGGAACCCCTCCAGGGTATTTGATACAACAGGTTTCGACACAATCAGAACCGGAGTATCCTTAAGAATAGTTTTCCCAACACTGTTCTCAAGTTCGGAGCGCATAATAGCAAACTGCATTTTGCTGTAAAGCGATTTCTTATAAATTTGAATCAAATGCTGTCTTTTTGGGCAAAGATGGCAGAAAGTATTCAAATACTTAGTTTTGCCTCCGAATGCCTGTCCCTTTCCATGCATCGGAATGGTCTGATTTTCGGCCATTTCTGTTTTTTGTGACCCTTTACATTTCTTTACGTTAAAGGTTATAAACTGGTTGAATACTCTCAATACCAACCATAGTTTTTAAGAAGTATCTCTTATGAATATTAAATCATTATATGCAGTGGCTTTTTTCTTTGCAGTAGCAACGACGGGAATACCCGCCACAGCTCAGGCGGCTGCTATCAGTGTGGTGACGAAGCCAGTGGCGCAGCATTCTATTTCTCAGTCTCTTTCGCTGGTTGGTAAACTGGCCGCTCAGGAGTCGGTCACCATTTCTTCTGAAGTATCCGGAAAGGTAAAGGGGATCCGGGTAACAGAGAATCAGAGCGTTAAAACGGGTGATGTATTGCTTGAACTTGAAGATGATAAAGTCAGGGCGGCGGTGGCAGAGGCCAAAGCCTACTTGAGAGATGAGCAGAGAAAGCTGAAAGAATACAGCCGTCTGGCTCAGAAGGGGGCGATTACCAGCACAGAAGTAGATGCTCAGCAGGCCTCTGTGGACATGGCGCAGGCTCGGCTGGATGCGCAGAATGCTAATCTTGACGATCTGAATATCAGTGCGCCGTTTACCGGTACTATCGGGTTGATCGACTTTAGTCTGGGTAAAATGGTCAGCAGTGGTGAAAGCCTGATGTCACTGGATAACCTTATGTTGATGCAGCTGGATTTGAATGTACCTGAGCGTTATCTTTCTATGCTGAGAAAAGGGATGGCGGTGACGGCCACAACCAGTGCCTGGCCAGAGGAAATTTTCCATGGTGAATTGGTCAGTATTGATTCCAGGGTGAACAGCGACACGCTTAACCTCAGGGTACGGATCCATTTCCCCAATAAAGATGAACGTCTGAAACCGGGGATGCTGATGTCGGCGATTATCGGTTTCCAGCCTATTACTGCCCCTATTATTCCTGCTCAGGCACTGGAGTATTCTGGAACGAAGCGATTTGTTTATGTCGTAGATAAAGATCATAAAGCCAGACGGGTACAGGTTTTCCTTGGCGCTCGTGTGGGTAATGAAGTTGTGGTTGAAAAAGGCGTGAATATCGGTGACCGCATTGTCGTTCAAGGAACAGTAAATATGCGTGACGGTGTGACGGTTAAGGAAGCTATTGAGGGAACAAACTAATGTGGCTGTCAGATGCGTCAGTAAAGCGGCCGATCGCTGCGATAGTACTCAGTATGCTGCTGTGTGTGTTTGGTCTGGTTTCTTTTAGTAAACTGGCGGTGCGGGAGATGCCGGATATCGAAAGTCCGGTTGTGTCTGTCTCGACCCGCTATGACGGTGCTTCTGCCAGTATTATCGAAAGTCAGATCACCAGTGTGATTGAAGATCAGCTTTCCGGTATTAGCGGTATTGATGAGATAACCTCGACGACCCGAAACGGAATGTCCCGGATTAAGGTGACGTTTGACCTAGGCTACGATTTGGACTCCGGGGTCAGTGATGTCCGGGATGCTGTGGCCAGAGCCCGCCGCAGTCTGCCGGATGAGGCGGATGAACCTATTGTGTATAAGAATAACGGTAGCGGTGAAGCCTCTTTGTATATCAATCTGAGTTCTGCTGAGATGGACAGAACCCAGTTAACGGATTACATAGAGCGGGTACTGGTTGACCGATTCAGTCTGCTCACTGGTGTCAGCTCAGTCGATATCTCCGGTGGATTATATAAGGTAATGTATGTGCGCCTGAAACCGGAACTGATGGCCGGACGGGGAGTTACAACGGCGGATATCTCTTCCGCACTTAATGCTGAAAATCTGGAAAGTCCCGGAGGAGAAGTACGCAATGATGCGATTGTGATGTCGGTGAGAACAGCCCGCTCATATCGTACCGAGCACGATTTCCAGTATCTGGTGATCAGAAGAACCTCTGACGGTGAGCAAATCTATCTTAAAGATGTCGCGGATGTCTTTCTCGGAGCAGAGAATGAAGATTCAACTTTCAAAAGTGACGGGATAGTAAATGTTAGCATGGGGATAGTGCCGCAGTCGGATGCTAACCCGCTGGAAGTGGCACAACTGGTGCGCAATGAAGTGGAAAAAGTACAGCAATTCTTGCCGCAGGGTACCCGCCTGGCTATAGATTATGATTCTACGATCTTTATTGATCGTTCCATCAGTGAGGTCTATAGCACGCTGTTTATCACCGGTGCTCTCGTGATTCTGGTGTTGTATATCTTTATCGGTCAGGTCCGAGCGACACTGATTCCGGCAGTGACCGTTCCGGTATCACTGATTTCAGCGTTTATTTCTGCCTATTTCTTCGGTTTTTCCATCAACCTTATCACGTTGATGGCGTTAATTTTATCCATCGGACTGGTGGTCGATGATGCCATTGTGGTGGTGGAAAATATTTTCCACCATATCGAACAGGGAGAAAAACCGTTACTGGCAGCCTATAAAGGTGCCAGAGAAGTCGGATTTGCCGTTATTGCTACCACATTAGTGCTGGTTATGGTGTTCCTTCCGATCTCCTTTATGGATGGAATGGTCGGACTGTTGTTTACGGAATTTTCAGTCTTGCTTGCTATGGCAGTGATCTTCTCTTCTTTGATTGCATTGACTCTGACACCCGTGTTGGGCAGTTATCTGCTAAAAGAGAAAGCACGGCAGAACCGCTTTAACCGTGGTCTTGAGAGAATGTTTACCCGACTGGAGCATGCTTACCGCTCTGCTCTGGGAAAAGCGATGCGGGTAAGGTTGGTCGCTCCGTTAGTCATTTTGGCTTGTATTGCCGGCAGTTACGGTGTGATGCAACTGGTACCGAGTCAGCTCACGCCACAGGAAGACAGGGGACTGTTGTTTGCATTTGTTCGTGCTGCCGATGCTACCAGTTATAACCGCATGGCAACGAATATGGAGCTGGTGGAAGACCGGCTGATGCCTCTGCTGGGAAAAGGTGTGCTCAAATCGTTCAGTATCCAGTCTCCGGCATTTGGTGGCAGTGCTGGTGATCAGACCGGTTTTGTGATCATGATTCTGGAGGACTGGGATGTACGAAAAGCGACCATACAACAGGCTCTGGGCGTAATCAGAAAGGCGTTGGGAGATATCCCTGATGTGCGTATTTTCCCTCGTATGCCCGGATTTCGTGGTGGCTCCAGTGAACCGGTACAATTTGTTTTAGGAGGGTCGGATTACCCGGAACTTCAGCAATGGGCAGAGTTACTAAAACGGGAGGCGGAAGCCAGTCCAATGATGGAAGGGGCTGAAACCAACTACTCAGAGAAAACCCCGGAACTGATGGTAACGATTGATAAAGCCAGAGCATCTGAGTTAGGAATTTCAGTGGCGGATATTTCTGATACGCTGGAGATTATGTTAGGTGGTAAAAGTGTTACCACCTTTGTTGAGCGGGGCGAAGAGTACGATGTTTATCTGCGGGGAGATGAGAATAACTTTAACAATGCGGCAGATCTGAGTCAGATCTATATGCGGACCAAATCCGGAGAACTGGTAACACTGGATTCAGTCACCCGTATTGAAGAAGTGGCTTCCGCACACCGGCTTGCGCATAATAATAAACAGAAATCGATTACCCTCTCAGCCAACCTGTCGGCAGGGTACACACTCAGTGATGCTTTGGATTATTTAGACGCTGTTGCAATAGAAAAACTTCCGGCCGATATTTCTGTCAGTTATTCCGGGGAGTCGAAAGATTTTAAGGAAAACCAGTCCAGTGTTGCGATAGTGTTTGCTCTGGCTCTGCTGGTGGCGTATCTGGTTCTGGCCGCTCAGTTTGAGAGCTTTATCAATCCGCTGGTGGTGATGTTTACTGTGCCAATGGGTGTTTTTGGCGGCTTTATGGGGTTGTATCTGATGCAGCAGGGGCTGAATGTCTATAGCCAGATTGGCATGATCATGCTGATTGGGATGGTGACCAAGAATGGTATTCTGATTGTGGAGTTTGCCAACCAACTGCGTGATAAAGGTGTCGTATTTGAGAAAGCGATCATCGATGCTTCTGCCCGACGTCTGAGACCTATTCTGATGACCGCATTTACGACTCTTGCCGGTGCCATTCCACTGATCCTGTCTACAGGAGCGGGTTATGAAAGCCGGGTCGCAGTGGGAACGGTGATCTTCTTCGGAATGGCGTTTGCCACACTGGTCACCCTGTTTGTTATTCCTGCTATGTACCGGTTATTGTCAGAGAAAACATCGGCACCGGGGCATGTCGAAGCGCTGCTGAATAAAGAGCTGGCCGGAGACGTGAAGGGCAGAATAAGTCATCCATAACAATGTCTGGGGGAAGGGGGCTGACGACAGAACTCTTCCTCTTTTTTTATTAAAGCGAGCTATTTTTCCTCATATATGGAATGATATAAGGAAGATTTTCTCTACTGGCTTTGTTATGAAACTCGATAAAACGGATAAGAAATTGCTTTCTCTGCTGCAGTATGACTGCACGCTTTCTCTGAACGATCTGGCTGAGCAGGTTAACCTGACGACAACACCGTGCTGGAAACGGTTAAAACGCCTTGAAGATGAGGGGGTGATCAGCAAACGGGTTGCTCTGCTGAACCCGGAAAAACTGGGGCTGCTGTTTACAGCATTCGTTCTGGTTAAAACCAGCGATCACTCCCATGAGTGGTATAGTCGTTTTGCCGATACTGTCTCTGACTTTCCTGAGGTGATGGAGTTTTACCGGATGGCAGGTGAGTACGATTACATGATGAAAGTGCAGGCGGAGGATATGAAGCGGTTTGATGAGTTTTACAAGAAGTTGGTGAACAGCATTGACGGGATCTCCAATGTGACCTCCACCTTTGCGATGGAGTCACTGAAATATACTACGGCTCTACCGATCTAACTGTATACTGAAGCGCTAAATAGTGAGATGGCTTCGGTACAATCGGTCTGCAAGTTATTTACTCACCATAATCTCTAGGATTTGACGGTCGGTTTGGGTCATGGCTCCGTTCGCCAGTGCCGACAAATTGCGGATAGAGGTATCAACATCATCAGCAACGATACCTTCACGACCAGTGACATAGACCCCATCAATGGCCATTAATGCTGCTTTTACAGCTGCTCCGGCGGAAGAAGAAACTTTCATCGCGCATGCTGCTTTGGCTCCGTCACAGATGATCCCGGCGATATCACCGATCATACTGCTGATGGCATGGCTGATTTGCTGATAACTGCCACCCAGAAGATAAGTGATCCCTGCAGCAGAGCCCATAGCCGCAGTCGTTGCTCCACATAAAGCCGAAAGCTTGTTCTGTTGTTTTTTGATATAGATAGCCATCAGATGTGAAAGGATCAGTGCCCGGAGAGTTTGCTCCCGGTCGGCTTTCAGATAGTCAGCCGCGACAACTACCGGCATGGTCGCTGTGATCCCTTGATTGCCGGAACCTGAATTACTCATGGCCGGTTTCATGGCACCGTCCATACGTGCATCAGAGGCAGCTGATGTTCGGATCAGTACCTCAGTCAGTAGACCTCCACACAGCAATCCGCGTTCGACATTGCGTAAAAAAGTTGCCCCGACTTTCAGACCATAGCGGCCAGATAGTCCTTCACGTGAAAGAGCGTCATTCAGGTCTTTGGCCTGTTCAATAAAATCGATCTTCTCTACCGGGATATGCAGAGCAAACTGGTAAATTTCTTCTGCTGTCAGTTGTTCAAACAGAGAATCATCGGCCGTCAGGTGTGTCTCTGCCGGAGAAAAGCGGTTGACTGATGGTTGACTGATAAATGTGGTAATACCATTTTCTTCAATAGAAACGACTTGTGTATGATGATCTGCGATCGTTACCGCAATATGGTTGGTTCCGTCACTGACCACCACTTTGGCATAAAGAATATGGCTGACATCTGCAACCTGAACCGATACAGAACCGGAATCCAGCAAGATTCTCGCCTGAACAACATCATCTTTGGTAATATCTTTCAGTACTTCTAATCCGGCATTTGGATTACCGGCAATGGCACCTATAGCTGCTGCAACAGGCAGTCCGACCATTTCTGTTCCTGGTACGCCTACTCCCATACCGTTTTTCATCAGGTTTGGAGAAACATAAGCAGCAATATGGGTTGGCTGGCCAGATAATTTCCCAGTCGCAATTGCGGCAGCCAGCGCCACCGAAACCGGCTCGGTACAGCCCAGAGCTGGTACGACTTCCTGTTTAATCAATTTTATTAAATTATCCCACATGTGCTTTTTCATCGGTATGTCCTGGTTACTGCTAATATCAGTTACGGTAAATATATGCATTATCATGGGGAAAGTTTTTGCTTTGTTTTCTTTAATAGTGTCTGTCAGGAGAAATAATTTCTCTTTATGGAGAGATATACTAATATAACGTTAATGTAATAAGAGAGATTAGAATGGAAACAACACCTTATAGCCATTTCACGGTATTAGCTGATGGTGAGGTTGGGGAGCTGACCGATGGCTTTGAATGTCCGAAAGGGATGGCAATTATGTCGATGAATATATGGGCCTTAAATGAAAAACAGTCAGTGGATGTCTGTATAGCTATTGGTAAACAGATCGGTTTTCAGGTTTCAGGGGAAGTTCAGATATATCAAACTGAGCCATCAGAATCACCGGGAGATAATCCTTTTGGGTATGGTATTAAATTTACGCCCTATGAAGAAATAGATGAACCAGATTGATACGATTTCTTATATTTAAACGATAATGATTATGTATAAAAGAATTATTTCCGGTACCGGGTTGCTGTTAGTTCTGGCTTTTAATGTCGTTGCTGCTGATGACTCTGTAACTACTTTAAGTGGTGGTGATGTTATTTTACCATTAACTAAAATAATCACATCTCCGAGAAGGGAGCAGATGTATGGGGTTATTGGCGTTAATAAAGACATTGGCATGCTGGTAAAATACCACTGTCTGACTAGCAAAGAAGCGAAAATAAAAGCCAATAAATTGCGATCTGATAAAAAGATTCGGGATGTCTCAATCTATAGAATTCCCCGGGATATAATGTATGTCGACAAAGATAAAGGCCCTGTTTATGCGTGTGAGTCTAGACAGTGAAAATATACCAACATTTTTGAGTTCATCACTTATACTGATAAATTGGTAATTCTGGAATAGTATCTACTCCGAATCGTAATTGTTAATAAAGGGATTTTTATGCGTTATTTAATTTTACTGCTGCTATTTTTCCTTCCATTTCTCTCAGGGTGTGTTGATATGAGAGGTGTGAATGCAATGAAAAATGGTACACAGAGCGAATATATAGAAAGCGTCGGTGGGAAAGCCTCATTTGAAACATTGAATGCAGAGGATCTGTCGTGGTTGTGCTCTATGTATGCTACCAGTGGAAAGATCAGTAGTTTTATTGACTGTACAGAAACGCTTATCCGTCGTTTCAGAAACAGCCCCGATGCCAAAATACATTTTCTTGTTGTCAACGGTCATGAATCCATGGCGTTGACTTATAACGGTTTTGGTAATAATGCATATGTGGATAAAACGATTGATGAAGGTCTTGCTCTGCTTGAAGAAAAGAATATGCGTGAAGACTGGGTTTATGGAAGCCTGATTAGAACGGTTGAAATAGAGTTGTATGCACTTAAAGCGGTTACAGCACACAAACGTGGTGATGCGGTTGCTGAGGCTAAAGCCCTTTCTTTTGTTGAGCAGTCGATGCCATGGCTGAATGAGCAGAACAGAGGATTGCGGCAAAAAACCAGAAAAACCCTGTCTCAGTCTTACCTTGCTCTGGAGGATTATGAAAAGGCGGCTGAGTTTGCTGAAAAGCTTCCGCCGGATGAGCCTACAAATTGGGATAAATTTGAAAAAATCGCGGATGCAGTGACAACATTCGGGTTAAGTCTTGCGATAGATGCTTATGGGGAGAAAAAGCTGAAAGAAGCAGAAAAAGAAGCAGATCTGGCTTTTGATACCAGTCTCTATTTTATGGGACGAGCCGATTTGGAAGCTCGGCGGTATGAGAAAGCTCTGGAACATTTTAAGGCTCTTGAATCTTATACTTCCATTTCTAAAGATTTTAATCTGCATTGGATGTATTGGTATGACTACGCCAGAATTTATCAGGGGTTGGGTAACCATGAGCTGATGATGGAAATGCTGAAAAAGTCGGTTGATGTGATTGAATCTCAGCGCATGGATTTTAACAGCGAAATGGGAAAAATGGGTTTTGCACGAAGTAAGCAGCAGGTTTATGAGCTGATGGTTAAAACTCTTCTTGAAGCCGGTAATACCGATGAGGCATTTTCTTATGTGGAGAGAGCCAAAGCAAGGGCTCTGGTTGACCTGCTGGCAGGGAGAGAAGACATCAACTTTAGTGACTCTCCTGAAGCACGTCAGTATCTGGCGCAGTTACAACAAGTCGAATCTCGGGTTCCGATGAGTATCAAGCCGAATCCGGAAGAAAATATACGAAGCTTGTCCCGTGTACCAAAGGAGCGGTTAGAGACCAATTATCCTGAACTGGCTTCATTGATCAGTGTTGATACCTTGTCTCGTGCTCAGGCTGGAGAGCTACTGGAAAAAGATGAAGTCTTGGTTGAGTACTATATTGCAGGCGATGATCTGTTTGCTTTTGTGCTTGAAAACCAACAGCTGAAAGTGTATCCGCTGGATGGTAAAAATTTAGCCGGAAACATTCGTGATTACCGTAAGAAACTAACTGCGTTGGATAATGGCTGGAAAAAACCGTCAATGGCTCTTTACCGGCAATTGATCCGTCCTTTTGGCCGGCGACTTTATAATAAAAACCTGGTTATTGTGCCCCACGGAGCCATGCACTATCTTCCGTTTGCTTCACTGTTTGATGGGAAGAAATTTATGGCCGATAAAGCACGTATCCGCTTAGTGCCAAGTGCTTCGGTTATGCGCTATATCGGCAAACATACTCAAACATCAGCTCAGATGATGATTCTGGGTAACCCTGATTTGCATAACCCGGCCACGGATCTTCCCGGAGCTGAAAAGGAAGCTCAGGCGATTGCAAAACTCTGGTCTGGATCCGATATTCGGTTAAGAAATCAGGCCACTGAAACGGCGTTAAAAAATGGTACCAAAAATTATGGGATGTTCCATTTTGCCAGTCATGGGGTTTTTGACCCGGTTAATCCACTGGATTCGAGCTTGCTTTTGGCTGCTGATCAACAAAATGATGGAAAACTGACTGTTGCTGAAATCTACGGAATAAGACTTAACGCAAATCTTGTGACTCTGTCGGCTTGTGAAACCGGGCTTGGTGATGTTGTCAGCGGTGATGATGTTGTTGGTTTGAACCGGGGATTTCTCTATGCAGGGGCGGATACCATTCTTTCCAGTCTCTGGTCAGTCGAAGATGAGCCAACAGCTTATTTTATGCAGTCCTTCTATGGGTATCTTAAAAAGCATAATAAGGTTGATGCATTACAACTGGCGCAGTTGAAAACCCGTAAAAAATATCCTCACCCATCAAGGTGGGCTGCTTTTCAGCTGACCGGAGCATCGCAGTAATCGGATGAATCTGTATCGGACATATAATGAATGACTAAAATATATTTGCTTTGTTTTATGTTGCTTATGGATCTCCCGGTTTGGGCTGATGACTTAAGTTTCCAGCCTGAGTTTGTGCATCCTCGTTCAGATCAGCAAGATATTATCGCCAATACTCTTGGCGATGATTTTTTGAATGCCGTCGGAGTTTTTCCGGCAGAGCTTTTGGTGTCGGAAGTTGATCTGAATAGGGATAGAAAGATGGATTTGATTGCGGTGCAAAAGGCTTTTTGCAGCAACCATGCTTGTACATTTCATTTTCTGATGAATAAAACTTCCGGCTACTGGATACGTCTGGCAACTATTGAGAGCTGGGCGATCCCGTTTGTTGTACCGAACCTTGAGCAAGATATGCCGGATATTATCCGGTTTGACCATTTGACGGATGATTGCTGTTCCTGCTCGGAGCCACAACCGATTCGGCTGATATGGCAATCGGCCAGCGGGACTGAATCATCCGGAAAATACGCTGAGACAGGTGCTTTGTCAGAAGAGGATATGCTGGTATTTAAACCGGACTGGCAGTGGTAAAATTGTATAGGAATATTTAGTTATCAAGCTGGAGCAAAGAAAACAGGAGGCGCAATGTTAGCAGCGAACATTAAAAAGATAATTACGAAGGTGGTTCTGTGTTTAAGCATTTTTGGATTAAATCATTCAGTTTTTGCCAATGATTCTTTGCAGACTCAGTCTTTTATGATTGGTGTTTCAGCCACATTCCCGGCTGACTGGACGTTTCTTGAGTCTTGGGATCCGAGTGACCTAAGTATAGAAATTGCCCCAAGAAAAGAAGATTCACCAGCATTTGCACTGATCTACCCACCCAACCCGGTTTTACCGGAAGAGAGCCTGGTTTCATACATGAATGATATGGCTCATTTAATGATGACTCATGACCATGACTCGGTATTAGTCAGGGTCGGAGAGTACCAGATCGGTGGCAAAACAGGTTATGAAACGGTCTATACAGCGAGTGATTTTGAAGGTACACCAACGGTTAATGCATTTTATGGTCTGATTGCTGATGGTTTTTTCTTTGTAATCACAACTTCAATTCCTGTTTCTGATGTCGAAAGAATTCAGCCATTGATGTCCGATCTTATTCGATCGTTCTCTTATGATGTTGAAGAGCTGACATCAGGGAAGAGTGCTTTGATGCGTGCAAATGGTTATTGAATTTAAATCGGAGAACTTAATGAAAAAAGGCGTTTTATTTTTAATCTGTTTCTGCAATTTATGTTATGCAGCACTTCCTCCACGAGCTCAAAATGAGAGAGATTTAGATGCTCTTATCGGGTTTATAAAAAATCACGAGTTAGTTCTGGAAACATTAGAGCTGATAGACTTTGAACATTACACTATTTTTTACCGGAAAGGCTGCAAGGTTATTTTTGAGCGCGAAGCGATAATAAGGCCGAAGGGATGGGTCGGCCCGGAAGCACCCCTAAAATATCAGGGAGCAACATGTGAGATAGATTATTGATTCAGCTTAAATTTACCCAACTCAATTGCGGTTAAAAATAAGATTTTCTATTTTGCTCAAAATGTTTTATAACCATAATTTTCCATGATTTTTTTTCCTTCAGGGGATCTTAAAAATGCCAATAACTTTATAGCGTAAGAATTATTTTTACCTCTTTGAAGTAACTGAGCCTGCTGTATTACCGGGCTATATAAATTCGATGGAATAATCCAATAGGAACCTTTTACCGGCTGTCCTTTACGGTAGATCATCGACCAGCTTATGACGCCTAATTCAGCAACACCGGAATCGACATACTGTGTTGTCTGGAGCATATTTTTACCCTCTACTACCATAGATTTAATCGAAGAATACAACCCCAGATTCTTAAACACTTCAATGGCTGAACGGCCATGGACACCTACCTTGGGATTAGCAATTGCAATATGTGAAAACGTTTGTTTTTGGAGAATATCTCCGTCTTGGTCGACGAGGTTTGATTGAGGAGACCATAATACAAGAGTACTTTCACAGTAGGAGAATCTTGTTCCTTTGACACCAATTCCTAACTCTTCCAGTTTTTCCGGACTGTTGATATCTGCACTGATAAATACGTCAAACGGTGCATTCTGAGTAATTTGAGCAAACAAACTGCCGACTGATGCATAGGAAACAAGCAGTGTTGTGTCATTTTGTTTTTCAAATTCCAGTTTAATCTGTTCCATTGCTGGTTTAAAACCTCCGGCAACGGCAACAGAAATTGATTCGGCTTGTGCTCGTAGTGTCACAAAGACAATACTTAACAGTAAAAAATATCGATACATTTTTAGCCCTCTTTTCTGTGCTGCTTATAGACTATATGCATATAGGAGACCAAAGCTGGGAAATGGTTATAAAAATAAAACACTTATATTTCAAATGGATATTTTATTGCTGTGTATGTTCTTGTGAAGAAATAAGCAACGTTTGTTTGATCTAAAGAGTGAAATGTCTGTTTTCCGACAAGGTGGGTTCGTAAGGCATTTATGATGGTTGTTGAATACAGGTGTTATTGCATATCAGCTACCAATTCTACTGATATAAAGTGGTTAATTTAAGTTCGATAAGCATTCCTACGGAGCCGTTGGGACGAGGTGAATCTCATCGTCTATACTTTGAGTGATATATGGTAAAGACACATGAATCTTTATTGTCAAAACGTTTCCATGGTTAAAGCTAGGGAGTTTATTATGGCTACAATGACGATTAGAACATACCATACTGGTGAAGAATTCTCATTTTGGCTAGATGCTGATACCGGCTATATTTATTTAGAAGGTGAAGAACTCAAAGAGTGTCTGGGGCGGCAAATTTGTGCGGGTGGTGGCTTTAGCGGTACTCTACTCTATGCGGATAGTGACGAACAATTCGAAAACCTATGTAGCCAATGGGTTCGATCTCACCAAAGAGAGAAAGAGAGGTATGACTACTAAAAAGGGCACTCACCCTTTGCCTGAACGGAAGGCCGATAGGCTTATTTTCTGTTGGCCTTCTTCTTGACGGGTCGTGGTTGTCCCTTGATGCTGGCGAAACCTCTCATCTTCTTGAAGAAGCAGTATTCTTGCATTCAAACTTATGCGTGCATGGTTATGCAATTATACAATAAATGGTATAAATCGCTTTGTTGTAGCCATGTACTTCAAGTATTCATTCCCAAACCTATTAATAAGTGCATTTTCTTCTGACTTCATCCGATAAAGGATACTCACAAGGTTTGGACAAAGTATTACGATAAATGAAATCCAGTTTGATAACGCAATACAGAATCCGGTCAATTCTAAAATTAACCCGCAATAAATCGGATGTCGGATCATTTTGAAAATACCACGCTGAACCAACTTCGATTTATCTGTAATTTTTATATAAACTGTCCATTCTGATCTTAGCGCCCACATTCCAGAAGCATGCACGACCAAGCCAAGAACAATAACCAGAAAACCCACGTAATTTAAATATGGAAATCCGAATTGATAAAGTGTGATAGTACTGTATTCAAAATTACCTGTTAAATATTGAATAGTTACCAGAAAGGGACTCAATGTTATAGCAATAAAATAAGTGCTCTTATCTTTAGTTTCACGGTCATTTTCCGTAGGTTGTCCAAATAAAAGAAGAAGTACTAACAGAAAAATCCATAGAACGGAGAAAAGCTTTACTAGGTAAAAAACGTTGTCCATGATGCTTATGCCTCAATATTACAAATAGTGGGTAGCCTTGAACAAAGCCATGTTCACTATGCGCCATATAAAATACTTGACAAGCTAATTGTTTCAGGAGCGTGATTTGCTCTCCCTAATCTATTCACCATTTGTCACCGATGACAGCTTTTGTCCATATTCTTTCATACTCGTCTTCCCGAGAAGTGGTGCTGCTTTTCTTTTTATAATAATGCGGGTGCTGATAACACCCGCATAGATATCCAACGTTTCAATCTTCTCTGATTAAAGGTTTTTTTTGCTGAAGTACCAGTCAACGTAGTTATAGCCTTGATCTTGACGTACATCTGCTTCTTGAGTGGTTGCTGGAGGTGGAACAATGACTTCGTCACCAGGTGTCCAGCTTTCAGGAGTTGCGCATGCGTTGGTATCTGTTGTTTGTAATGCTTTAACCAAGCGCAGGATTTCAGCTACTGAACGACCGTTGCTCATTGGATAATAAAGCATTGCACGCAGCACGCCTTCAGGATCGATGACAAATGTTGCACGAACAGCAGATGTGTCACTTGCTCCTGGCTGAACCATGCCATAGGCGCTTGCTACTTTCATGTTCAGGTCGGCAATAATTGGGAAGTTGATTTCAACACCAAAGTTATCTTTAATGCTGCGAACCCAAGCTATGTGAGCGTGAACACCATCGATTGACAGACCCATTAATTCACAATTGAGTGCGTTAAAATCCTGACTTGCTTTCGCAAAAGCCATAAATTCAGTTGTACATACAGGAGTAAAATCTGCTGGATGCGAGAAAAGAACTAACCATTTCCCTTTGTAATCTTTAAGACTAAGTGTGCCGTGAGTTGTTTTAGCCGTAAAAGCCGGAGCCGCCTCATTTAAAAGTGGCATTGCAACGACAGTTGTTTGTTCAGTCATAATTTGATCCTTCTCTCTAAATTAGATTTTGTTGCATTAGGGTTAGCTAATATTTGAATGTTACCGATATTCTTTGAATTAAAAAAATTGAGAAAACCAATTAATTCAATAGAAGAAACCTTTTATTTACTGCTTATCTGCCGCGAGTTGATGTCAACAACGTATGTCAAAGCAGGCTCGTTACTCTTACTAGAATAGGTAATTATTTGTGGCATATGAAAATTAAAAGAGAATCACTATACTATTATTTTTAATAATGATAACTGAGATAACAATTTGTGCGTGGGGGCAAATTTTCGTCAAAAAATTAGCGGGATATATGGCGAAATTGCGGTCAATCTGCGAAATTAACGTCTGCGTAAAAATAATTGTCATAAGCTAATAATTATCAACTTTCGTTGTTACTCTAATTAGAGAAGAACAAAAAATTAAACAATTCTTCGTCTGATAAGTCTTTAGATTTTATCGAGAAGGGAGCAGTTTATGTTTATAACACGTAGAACATTATTGAAATCCGGCCTGGCTGTAGGTGCCCTTGGGGCAGTTGGGATTGGATATACTGAGATCAGTAAAATTGATACTAAAGCCAAAATTGTCATCGTCGGGGGGGGAGCGGGCGGCATTGGTATCTCTAACATGCTATTGCGCAAGCTTAATGGTGCACATATCACAGTGATTGAGCCGCGAGACTTTCATTGGTATCAGCCTGGACAAACTTTACTGCTTGCTGGGACCTACGATACCAAAAGCGATGTGATTGCGCCGTTGGATCGTTATACCGACAGCGATATTGAGTGGATAAAACAAACGGTGGTGGCATTTCAACCTGATGCTAATGTCGTTATTACCGATAGCGGAGAAAAAGTTGCTTACGATTATCTGATTGTATCCACCGGTCTTGAGCTTCGTTATGACCTGATTGAGGGGATGGATACCGCTTTAATTGGTAAAGACGGTATTACAAGTATTTATTTCAGTCCCGAAGCCGGGTTGGCCAGTTATGATCAGGCTCAGCAATTTGTTCAAAATCCTGGTAATGGGCAGGCTGTCTTTACTCGTCCTTTCGGTGCAATGAAATGTGCCGGAGCTCCTATGAAAGTCACCAATCTTGTAGAGTATTTTGCTTCTCAAAGTGAGCGCAGGAACGAGATTGAATTTAACTATTATACCGCTGAGAATAAATTGTTTGCTGTTAAAGCATTCGATAGCAAATTAAAAGAGATTTGGCAGCGTCGTCAGATTAATCCCAATTATTTGCAGATCATGACCGGGATAGACAGCAGTACCAAGACAGCTTATTTCTCGCAACAAGATGGTTCGACTAACAAAGTTGAATGGGACTTTATTCATGTTGTTCCTCCTATGAGTGCGCCACAAGTTATTCGTCAGTCAGAGCTGGCGGATACTCAGGAGTTTATTGGCTATATCGACGTTGACAACTTCACCATGCAGCATAAACGTTATCCGAATGTGTTTGGATTGGGTGACTGTGTCGGCACTCCGATAGGAAAAACGGCAGCATCAGTGAAATCACAGTTACCAGTAGTGGCAGAAAACCTGTGCAGTATTATTAGCGGTAAGGAACTCACCGCGAAATGGGATGGTTATACTTCATGTCCCATGATTGTCGATGTTGGTCATGCCATGCTTTGGGAGTTCAATTATGATTTACAACCAGTAACGGCTTTACCGTTTGAAGTTGTTGATCCATTGAGTGAAAGCGCACTTGCCTGGCGTTTTGAAGCAACTTTGCTGCGTCCGGTTTATGATGTGATGCTTAAAGGATATACACCGGTTTAAGTCTAGGTGTGTTAACCCAGTTTGTATCTGCGACTTGGCTTTTTAGAAGGTATGTTTTTTTGAGACTAAATCGATCCGTGACTAATACCAATGGTTTTCCTTGGTGCTGTGCTGCAATACGCTTTAGAGCGAAGGAACGTTTGAAATCTTCAAAAAAGATTTTAGCTATAGGTTTAACTTCAAGGTAATATTCCGAACCATCTTGGTTTCGGACGAGAAAATCAGGAGTGTAAGGACAACGCTTGTTACCTGAAGAGTAATAGAAACCTTCGGGTTGTGATTGGAATGAAATAACGTCCTTAGAGTATTCGAGATGGTAACAACAATCTCGTTCTAAAGAACTTTCACACAAAATGACACTTTGATTTTTAGAACTCGCAAACTTGTACACATTTTTTGTTGCGGATGGTTTACGGAGATTGCGAACGTACATAACTTGTCCCTTAACGTTGTAATAAAACAACCAAATTAAGTTTAGAACCCTAAAAGGGTATCTTATGGTTTTTTTGGGGGATAGGATATGATTTCAGCGACAAAAAGGGTGGAAGCCCCAGCCACATCCCGGCACACAAGTCACCCGCCTTGGCTGCTTCCTTCCGGACCTGACCAGGTAAACGGGGTATTGTTGCGGGAGGACCAGGGCCTCCATAGATTTTGCTTCTCAGGTTTGTTACCCGGAGAGTGCGAAGGATTATGAGCTATCCCTTTCCCCATTGCAAGGGGATGGGTACGCAATTCCCGGAATTTGCATTTAAGTGCTTAATTCTTACTCTTTCAATCGTCCATTTCTTCTTCCTGAGAGCTCAGGACATAATCTGCAGCCCAGGCACTACCCAGAATAAACAGCCAGGCCACCAGTATTTGTGGTGGTACGTCTACATCCGGGAACATCAGCAGAGCGGCAAAACTTACTGTGGGTAGGGTCCATATCAGGAGCTTTTTCCACAGTCCAGAATCAATATGTTGCATCGTTTGGGAAGCCGCGAAAATACCGGTAACCGAAAGTGCGACCAGTGCGGCTTCCGGCCATCCTGCTAGCCACAATACCGGGATAAAAGCCAGCAGCCACCAACTGTGCCGGGAGGAACTTTTCCAGTTGGCAGAGGCGTACCAGATCAGAGAAACACAGAGAAGTTGCAGCAGCGTTGCCAGCGCATGCCCTCCCAGACGGCCATTTAACTGGGTTATCATTATACCGGCCTCCATCGATAAAACACACAGACCCAACGTGACACGCACGAATGTGCTGCTGTATTTTGAGAAGGCGACCACCAATGCCGGAAAAATTATCCATGTGCTGAGAGAAAGTGTTGCTGGTTGAACCGGAAGCAGTAAACCGTATATGCTCATAGCAATAAGGAGCAGACCTCCGGCGATACCATTTTTAGGCAGGATCCATAGTACCGGAATGATAAGGGCGATAAGGGGAATATTACCGTCGCTGACACTGACGGTTCTGGTACATACTATGGTCAGTAAGAGTGTCATCATAAACTGGATAATGCGTATAACCATAGTCACTCCTTTACAATCATTTTCAGGTGAACACATACCTGACAGGGTACAGACAGTATGGAACAATTTTTGGCACAAATCTTTAGCGTAATTCACCAAATTCCAATCGGAAAAGTGACAACATATGGTGATGTCGCTCGCATGAGCGGTTTCCCCGGCTACGCAAGGCAAGTTGGTAAGGCTTTAAGCCAGCTTCCTGAGGAGACAACACTTCCCTGGCATCGGGTAATTAATAGCAAGGGAGAGATATCTCAGTCCGGTGGTGCAATGATCCGCCAGAAGGAGAAACTTGTTCAGGAAGGTATTCACGTTTCTGAAACGGGAAAGATTGCACTAAAACAATACAGGTGGCTTATATAGTGCCACCTGTATTTGTTTTTATAACTGGAGTGATCTGAAAATAATTAAGCGCCAACCAGAGACAGATTAATCTGTTTGGTATTATTCACATCGGTAATAACCGGATATATTTTATCGGTTGTTAATTTAAGCTTTCCATCAACTTCTACACCTACCCGAACACTATATTGATGTGTTTCTTCGATTTTATTTGTGTCAAAGTTTAACTCAAAATCGATAGGCATCATTTCGCCCTCGGCCAAAAAAGTCTGCTGGGATACAACTTCAGCAGGAACGTCAGCGGTTGATACATCTTCCAGAGTTACGGTGACAATCGCACCTTCAGGAAGTGGTTCCTGAGCATCTGCAGAGATATTACCTTTAATTACATCAAGGATGGCCGCCTGATCCGTTGCTTCTGTTTCCTGTACTACTTCGCTTTCAGCAATAACGGGTTGTTCCGTTATGTCCTGTACCTGTTCTTCAATAGTCGCTTCTGCCTGTTCTGCAACATCTTCCTGCACAATGACATTAGCGGTGTCAGTCGCTGCAGTTTCTGTTGCATCCTGAGAGACCAGAGTATCCGTAACGACGGTTGCCGTGTCCTGAACAACTTGAACTTCACCTGCCATATCAGTTGACCCTGCTATTACTTTTTCTTCTGACTGGCAGCCGACGAGCAATACCAAAAATACTGAACTGACTAGAATTAATAACTTTTCCATAATATTTTTCCTGTTATTTGTTGGGGCATATATTAAGGCAGAAGATTGCCTCGAATAATTAACTCGATCGGATTATATGTTTGTCTTGCAGTTAAATCTTTAGCAAGGTAACTTCTTTACAGAAGTCTGACGGCAAATTTACGGAGATAATAAATGAGTCAATCATTAGAGTCGCTTTTGGCATTATTACAGTTGGAAAAACTGGAACAAGGGCTGTTTCGTGGTCAGAGTGAACATTTAGGGTTACCCCAGGTTTATGGTGGCCAGGTCGTTGGTCAGGCACTCTCTGCAGCCAGATACACGGTTGAAAGTGACAGAATGGTTCATTCGTTTCATAGCTATTTTTTGTATCCGGGCGATCCGCAAAAGCCGATTATTTATGATGTTGAAAATCTGCGGGATGGGAAAAGTTTCAGTACCCGCCGGGTTAAGGCCATTCAGAATGGCAGACCAATTTTCTTTCTGACGGCTTCTTATCATGGTGAAGCGACAGGATTTGAGCATCAGAATACCATGCCGGATGTTGCCGGCCCCGAGCAGTATGCTTCGGAAACGGATCTGGCCAATATGGTGGCGGATTATTTGCCGGAGAACATTAAGCAGATGTTTCTGGGAGATAAGCCTATTGAGGTGCGTCCGGTAAAAGTCATCAATCCGCTGAAACCCGCCAAAGAAGAGCCGAAGCAGTACCTGTGGATTAAAACAAATGGTGATATGCCGGACAATTTGCTGATTCATCAGTACCTGCTGGCCTATGCCTCTGACTGGGGATTTTTACCGACGGCGCTTCATCCGCATGGAGTAACCATGCTCACGCCAAACCTCCAGGTTGCCACAATAGACCATTCCATGTGGTTTCACCGCCCGTTCAAAATGGATGACTGGCTGTTGTATGCGATTGAAAGCCCGACAGCAAGCAACACCCGGGGACTGGTTCGTGGTGAAATATATGACCGGCAGGGTAATCTGGTGGCTTCTGCTGTTCAGGAAGGGGTGATGCGCTTTACTGAACCCACAGATAAAGAATAAATGAGATAAATAAATCCGGATTACCTTTTTAGATAATCCGGATTTTACGCGAGAGCGACGGATTCAGTTTGGTGATTTAAGCACGGGTCAGCTCTCGCAGAATACCCGCTGCTTTTACCATATTAGTTAATGCCGGGGTGACTTCCGCCCACTGGCGGGTTTTCAGACCACAGTCGGGGTTAACCCATAAGCGTTCCGCCGGAATACGTTCCGCTGCTTTATTCATGAGATTGACCATTTGTTCCACAGATGGAATGTTGGGTGAGTGAATATCGTACACACCCGGACCGATTTCCGTCGGATACTCGAATGCCTCAAACACATCCAGAAGCTCCATATCTGAACGGGATGTTTCTATGGTGATCACATCTGCATCCATATGAGCAATGGCTTCAATGATATCGTTAAATTCGGAGTAGCACATATGCGTATGGATCTGTGTTTCATCATTCACTCCGTTTGCGGTAATACGGTAAGATTCGACAGCCCAGTCCAGGTATTCCTGCCATTCAGAACGGCGCAGTGGTAAACCTTCGCGCAATGCGGCTTCATCGATCTGAATGACGTTAACCCCTGCGGCTTCTAAATCCTGAACTTCCTGACGGATCGCCAGAGCCAGTTGTAGACAGGACTGGCTACGAGGCTGATCGTCGCGGACAAATGACCAGTTAAGAATGGTTACCGGACCGGTGAGCATGCCTTTCATTGTCTTATCAGTTAATGACTGAGCGTACTTGATCCAGTCAACGGTCATTGCATGCGGGCGGCAGATGTCGCCAAACAAGATGGGGGGTTTGACACAGCGGGAACCATAAGACTGTACCCAGCCGAACTGGCTGAAAGCGTACCCCTGTAGTTGCTCACCGAAGTACTCAACCATATCATTGCGTTCAGCTTCCCCATGTACCAGTACATCCAGTCCCAGTTTTTCCTGTTCACGCACGGCAAATTCAATTTCTGCTTTCATTTTGGTTGTATATTCATCAACCGATATTTCTTGTTTTCTGAAAGCCAGACGGGCTTTACGGATCTCTGCCGTCTGGGGGAATGAACCGATAGTTGTGGTTGGGTATAAAGGTAAATTCAGATGTTCGCGTTGCTTTGCCGCTCTGATCTTATAAGGGTTTTGACGTTCGCCTAGTTGTGCTGTGATGCTGCTGACGGCTTCTTTTATTGCCGGATTATGTACTCGCTCTGAATGGTTACGGCTGTCAATTGCAAGCTGGTTTTCAGCCAGTTCTGCTGCAACAGCCTCTCTGCCGTGGTTAATGGCTTTACCCAATATTTGCAGCTCGACCAGTTTTTGCCGGGCAAACGCCAGCCAGTTTTGTATGTCTGCATCCAGCTTTTCTTCACTGTCCAGATCCACCGGTACGTGTAGCAGTGAACAGGATGGTGCAATCCACAGACGTTCACCCAGCCGTGCAGCAACAGGTTCCAGCCAGTCCAACGTGGTGTTTAAATCGGTTTTCCAGATATTGCGTCCGTTAATCACACCGACAGACAATACCTTATATTCGGGTAGGGTATCGAGTAGGGCTGCAATTTCATTGCGTCCTCTTACGGCATCCACATGCAGACCTGCAACAGGCAGTTCACAAGCCAGTGACAGGTTATCCTGCAGAGTACCAAAATAGGTTGCTAGCAGCAGATGAGGCTGAGCAGAGTTCAGAGCATGATAAGACGTAATAAAAGCTTGTTTCCATTCCGTGTTCAGTTCTGTCACTAAGACAGGCTCATCAATCTGTACCCATTCGGCTCCTGCTAATGCCAGTTTTTTCAGCAGTTCACAATAAACAGGCAGCAACCTATCCAGCAAATCCAGACGATCTGAATCGTCTTTTGCTTTGCTCAGCCACAGATAAGTGACGGGGCCAATGATTACCGGTTTGGCATTGACGTCGGCTTGCCGGGCTTCTGCTAATGTGTTCAGAAGGTGTTCTGCATTTAAAGAAAATACCGTATCAGCGGTGACTTCCGGCACGATATAGTGGTAGTTTGTATCGAACCATTTGGTCATTTCACCGGCATGAACACAATGACATCCGCTATCGTTAGCAGAGCGGCCACGCGCTATGCGGAAATAGTTATCCAGTTCGTTTCCTCCGAGCTCGGCAACACGTTTGGGTAAGTTGCCCAGCAGGAAGCTCATGTCCAGAATCTGGTCATACAGAGAGAAATCACCGACTGGTACAAGGTCAAGTGATTTCTGGGTTCCCCAGTTAATTGCACGAATATTGTGTGCGGTATCCTGTAGTTCATCGGCGTTGATTTCGCCTTTCCAGTATTTTTCCAAAGCAAATTTCAATTCGCGTTTTGCGCCAATGCGCGGAAATCCTAAATTATGTACGAGAGCCATATTTTTCTCCGATAGTGTCTGTTGATAAAAATACTAAAGGAGCCGGTTCCGGTTTGATAATGGTATAAATTAATGAAATAAATGAAATTTGTTCATGATTTACAGGAAGAGATTGAGCTGGATATAAAGAGGATATCCGCATTCACAGCGGATATCCTCTAATAAGGTGAAGGTTGTTATTAAAATTTAACCAGCAGCATATAGACTGATTCTGTTTAGATATTAGTACTGGTTCCCCCCTGCCCGGGGGTCAGAAGTATGGCTTTTATCCCTTTCAGGGTTATACCAAGTTCTTGCTTCACAGTTTTTAGCCCCATCAGTACGATTTGTTCTGTATCCAGTTGGATTGAAGAGTTAGCACCAGAGATGATCAGAACGCCACTTTCTGTGATGGTTGCTGTCAGTTCTAACGTTGCCACATCAGTCATTCCAAGACTGAAAGAAACACTACGATTCAGCTCTGTATTGGTTTCAGTTGAAAGGCTTATATCTGCACCGGTGCTGACGCTGGTCAGAGCAATGGAGGATGAATTCGCGTTGACCCGATATCCCCCTTCAAGAGAGATGGTGCCATTGGCTTCGCTGGTGAATACGGGAAGATAATCGACCTGTTCCACTAAAGAACCATTTCCGCTGGTTTCTGTGCTCAGAGTTAGTGTCCCGTTACTGCGCTGAAAGTTTACAGTAGCAATTTCACTGTCGGATACCAGGGTCAGAGTTCCACCAGTATTCAGAGTCGGTTCGGTCAGACCGGAGATATCTGTATTGCTTATTTCAGGGTTAAGAGACGTATGACTGACAGGAGAATAATGTGCATCGCCATTTGGCTCTAAAGCGGTATGAAGAGGTGTGTCAATGATCTCTTCAGAGGTGGCTTCAGAGGCGGCTTCACCAACGGTTATTGATGCATTTGTAAACCCGGTTAAATTATATCCGGTTCCTGAACTCAGAGAGCCCTGTGCGATTGTCAGTGTATATGGACTGCCATCAGTGTTTGCTCCTGACGAAGCTCCTTCTGATGTCATTACAGGGGTTCCCGTCAGAATGTCAGAAGCAGTGTCCTGAGTGAATACATTACCGTAGACTGAGGAATCTATGATGCCGCTCACTGTATAGTGAGTACCAAGAACAGGATTGCTGAGATCGATAGTTTCTCCATACGTTTTATCCATATTCAGAGCAGTAACCGTTGCTGTCGGTTGAATGCTGAAGAGATAGCGGTTTCCTGTTTGAGTAACACTTTCTGCCGGATAACTCGCATATGTTTTATTCCAGAGAGCTGAATTACCACTAATCAGACCACCAAAGGTATTTGTAGCAGGATCGGTGGAATAGATCAGCCAGCGTCCGTCGCCACTGGTTGTGATAGCTCCGGAACCCGAATTATTGATGAAATTTCCACCAGCTGCCAAAACTCCGGTGCCAGTGCCGATATCGAGAGTTACGCCATTGCCCAGAGTAATATTTCCTCCGGATAGAATACTCAGAGTATCAGTTGTCGTTGTAATATTGCCGTCGAAATTGACATCACCACCATCGGTTCGGCCAATTTCCAGCGTCCCGGCAGATATCTGGCTGAGTTCTGCGTTACCGATCACTGACCCCAGAGTAATCGCATTGGCTGCAGTGAGTTGCTGCATAGTCACTTTTCCTGTTCCACTGTCGGCAGAAATACTTTGTGATATGTTGAATGTATCCCCGGTAAGGACAATATCTCCGCTGGTGTTTGTCAGGCTTCCTCCGGTTATATTCACTGTCTGGTTGGCCAGTTCAAAATAACCGCTGGTGGCTACACTGGTATCTCCAACTACAGTGGTCGTCCCGGTTCCGTCACTTCGTCCGACGGTAATGTTGGAGAACCCGGTAAGGTGAGTGAAATTCGTACTGCTGAATGTCATATCACCACTACCGGCAGCGCCAATATCAACATTAGTGCTGGCGCTATATGGTTTAATGGTGATTGATGCTCCGTTACCTGTAATATCTTGTTGGATATCGAAAGAACTTGCTGTCAGTGTCAGCGTTGATAAGGCATTCTGCATGTATGATGTACTGCCAAATGTTAACTGGCCGGTGGTCTCAATTTCGGCACCTGTTCCGAAACGTAGAGGACTGTTGATGGTAACATCGCCAGTACTTGCTATTTTGGCATTGAGGTTGACATTGAAATTACGGACGGTTCCGAATGTATCAAAGTAGACCCTGCCTGCACCTGTTGTGATATCACCATTGATAGTGATACCACCGGTGCCCGAATCAAGATAGATATCTCCACCATTGGAATTAATTGCATTGCTTAGAGTAAAAGAGCCTCCACCTAAATCATCGGAGTCTGCCCAGAGTTCAATAATCCCGCCGTTAGTAGTAACGGTGTTTCCGACAATCAGCCCATTATCACCAAATAATCTTATTTTACCTGAACCAGTAGCGGTCAGTTTCCCTGCATTTAACCCACCGAATCCTGATGCCTGGATGGTAATATCCCCTGAGCCTGATGTCCGGATTTCATCATTGGTATCTACGGTGTTATAAGAACCCCGGCCACCAGATGCGTATACTCCTGCTCTTATATTTAAGCTTACATCCGTTTGTAAAAGCAGAAGGTTATCAGTCAGGTCTTCCAATGTAATGTTACCGGAAGAGCTGGCATCGGTCTGCAGATCGATGTTGGTCAGTTGAGCTTCCAGATTTTCTTCATAAAAAGTATTTGCAGTATTAACCCCTGAGCCGTTTTTAATATTGATAGTCGTAGGATCCAGTAGCAAAGTACCCATTTCACCATTTGCTGCCCGAGTATCTGTAAGGCCGGAGTATCCTAGACGTTCTTTTCCTGAAACTTCAACCTGACCGCCGTTACCTCCGTTAACACCACCATTGGCCAGAATGGTTCCCTCAAACATATTTTCATAATCACTCCAGAAGACGACGGTACCACCATCACCGTTGTCAGATGCAGAAGCATTAACAGTGACGGTATTATCTGCATTGATGTAAGTCGCATTGGTAATGGATGAGTCCTGGCCTTGCCATCCACCACCAACCATAATAGTCCCACCGCCAGAGGTACCGGAGGCGTCCAGATAAGCACCGGATGTTACCTCTATTCGTTCTCCGGTAATGATAATTTCACCGCCCTGAGATATTGTGGAAGAAACATCTAATGTTCCTGCTACAGCTGTCTGCCCTCCGTCAGCTGTTAATACAATGCGTCCATTGTCTTCGGAAAGTCCTTGGGCTTCGATTATTCCTGTTGTATTTATTACAGCATTGGTCAGTTCATCGACAGCTTTAGCCGTCAGAAAGACAGTGCCACCATTGGCCTGAATAAGGCCGCTGTTCTGGATTTGAGCATCAACAGCACCTTGGTCAACGGTAAAGGAGATAAGTCCATCACCTGAAAAATCAAGGTTAACCTTATCCCCGGCGGCCATGGCTACAGTACCGCGATTGACTGTGACGGTTCCGCTGTTGTCTATGACCGGAGAAATAAAGGCAATATAACTGCCTTCTGCGGCATTAATGATTCCGGCGTTGCTGATACTGCCGGCTAATTCGTTCGCTGAAAACTGATAATTACCATTCAGGAAATCTTCGTCTGTAATGTTTAGGGAAGAAGCAATTAAGCCACCCACATTCACCTGAGCAGAAGAACCGAATATGATGCCTGACGGATTAATCAAAAATATTTGTCCGTTGGATGAAAGGTTGCCCAGAATCTGGGTTGGATTTTGATCGGTAATTTGGTTCAGTGCGGTAGCTGCGCTGTTTGGCTGATAGAATGTCACTCCGGCACCGGAACCAATGTTGAAGCTATCCCAGGTCGCGACCATATTCTGACTGGTCTGATTGATAGTCATCTGATTGCCACTACTGGATATGCTAGCCGTTCCTGATGTGACAGTACCGCCTGTAGGCAAGGTGGTTGTTTCAATAGCAAGAACAGAGTTGGTGGTGAAAAGTAAGATTACAACACAAATTGTGGAGGTATTTGATCGGGAGCTTTTGACTCTCGTTGATGTCAGTTCAGACACAACTTGCCACTGGTTTTTGACTTTGGACCAGATGACGCGAAAAATTTTATTCATGTACTATCTCCTGAAAATATAAAAAAGGAGTAACTATTTAAATTCTTTCAGTAATGCGTCAAAAACGCCAAAGAGCCTGAAACAAAACACGATTTTCATCATTCTTACCGTCAGAGTCATTATCGTCAGTACTACGACCATCGTTATTGCCGATGACATGAGCCCAGGATGTCCTGATTGTCAGATTATCATCGTAGCTGTAGTCAAATCCTGTTCCGGCACCTTGCAGCCAGTATCGGTTTTTGTTCGTTGCTGTGCTGATTGCATTCGCCCAGGTATTTTTATGCAGCACGATTTGGCCTGCATCGTAAAAGATATTCCATTTTAGATCTCCGAAACGTTCCGGAATAGCAATAGCATAGCTAGCTTCAAGGTTAAAAAGATGTCCTTCGTCTCCCATTGCTTCACTTACCGGATAAGCTCTCACGCCATATGGTCCTCCAAGAGAAAACTGCTCACTGGAGTCTAGATTGTCCAGACTGTATTGAGAGCGCAAAGAAACACGCATCATTAAATCTTTGGTCAGCTTTTGTAAGCGCGCCAGATTTATGTTGAAGAACGTATAGCTTCCTTCAGTATCTGTTATGGCAATATCTGCTGTTCTTTCATTCATTGAACCGTGAGTAACAGAAGCTCCCCAACTGGTCACCCCTCCTCCGAAAAACACATCAGACATATCTCCGGCAGTACCCAGAGTCGCACTGTGCAATTGCTTATCGTGTAATTTTGTACCGGAAGCACTATCTGAAAGATCTTTAAATTCGTAGTTTACTGTTGTGGTAATGTTTGCTCTGCGACTACGGATCCAAGGATAACTGACCCCTACATTCACTGTGTGTGCATTACCGTCAGCATCCAGAGAGGAGAGTTCTTTACCGAGTTCATAGCGGATATCCGTGTAAGATAAGTCGGCACGCAAGCCACTGGTAGAGATAGGGGCTGAATAGCTGACTTGTCCGACCTTCAGATGTTCTGCCGTTGTGAATAGAAATGTAAAGCGATCTCCTATCCGGTGTGGGTCATTGATGTTAACCATAGCATTACCACGTTCAGCTCCGGTATAGCGGTTGCCGTAGTTATCAAACCAAAGAGAGCCATCAAAAAGTGCTCCCTCGGTGGCTTTTATCTTTACTGCTGTTGTTCCTGGGGCTTCTCCTGGTGATAGTGAGGCCTTAGCTGAGATGCCGGGTAGGTCATTCATAAGGAGCAGGCTGCGTTCTAAGTCCTGAGCTTTTAAGGGGGTATTTTTTTGTATAGCATGTTCACCAATATGCTGCAGATGTTCTTTACCGATCCGGAGGGTTTCATCTCCGATGACGGTCAGGCTTCCATCGCTTTTCCCCTGAATAATTGCGATGTGTATTACACCAGAAGTAATATCCTGATCGGGCAAATAAGCACGTGCGAGAAGCCAACCTTGAGATCTGAGGTAGTGAGTTACCCGGGTGACAAGGCTTTGAAGCTCATCGAAGGAAAGTTTTTTACCTATATCTTTAGCTACTAGGCTCTGTAGTTCAGGTTCAGAGAGAAGTCCTTCATAACCACTAAAAGTAAAACCTTTAACCAGAATGCGTATACCGTTTTCAGTTTTTTCGGGTGTTTTCTCAACGTCAGCTTGTGGGGGGAGTTGGCTAGGGAGTGGTTTCTGAGAGCGTTGTTCTTGAAGAATTTGCCCGGCATCAGGGGGAGCAGCCAAAACACTAAGCGGCAGGATAAGTGGTAAAAGGCCTGTCAGGGATAAATGTTTCGGCGATATGTTTTGCATAGAAAAAGACTCCTGTTTTGTTTTTATATCAATGAAGTACAGGCCTGACAGGTATGTCATACTAATCGCTTATTAGGAAGAACATCACATTGTTGTCAGATTTTATATTTAGTTTTTTCTGGCTGATGGTGAATAGACAGTTAGTCAGCCAATCGTAAAGAATAGCTGGTTACAATTAAGATTTATAGGATACATTTGTAACGAAAGAAAGCGGTTTGTTTCTTTTGTGTTTGTTTTTTCACAAAAAACAAACATGTAATGCGTAAAAGTTGTGGTGCTACTTTTAATCCATAAAAACCCTAGGTGCCTTAGAAACGTAAATTCTATTTGAATTATTTCACAATCGGTTTGCCGGTTAAATCTGACAATGACTGCTCCTAACAGAAACAAACCCTGCTTAAAAGGAGCAAACTATGTTAATGGCAATATCGGGATTCTTGATGCTTGCAACCATCATGTATTTCCTGTTCAAAGGGCGCACTATTCCGGTCGTCGTCTTTATCACTATACCTGTAATCGCTGCATTTATTGCTGGTTTTTCTATAGAAGAAGTCGTCGCTTTTATCGAATTCGGTATTAAGAAAACCAGTAAAATGGCCGTGTTATTCATCTTCTCAGTAACATTTTTCGGCATTATGTCTGATGCGGGTATGTTCGATGGCCTGGTTAATAAACTGGTTTCGAAAGCGGGAACGAACGTTGTTGCGGTTGCGGTTGCAACTGCCATTATCGGTATCGTTTCACACTTGGATGGTGCAACCGTTACTACGGTTCTGGTTACGGTTCCGGCTATGTTACCTGTGTACAAAAAGCTGAATATCAGACCTCATCTGTTACTGCTGATTGTCGGTTGTGGTATGGGGGTAATGAACCTTCTGCCATGGGGTGGTCCGGTTGCCCGTGCTGCAATCGTTCTGGGAATGGATCCTACCGATCTGTGGCGTGAGATGATCCCTCTGCAGGTTATGGGCATTTTTGCAACGATTGGCCTGGCTGTCGTTATGGCTATTCGTGAGAAGAAATTCCATAACGCAGGATGTGTAGATCTTGTTGTTGACGAGGCCAGTGGCGAAGTTGAAGTAAAAGAAGACAATAAAGAAGTTCTGAGCCTGAAGCGGTATAACCGTACCTGGGTAAACCTTGGAATTACGGCAGTACTTCTGGCGGTACTTCTGATGGATATCTTCCCGACTTATTTCACCTTTATGCTGGGTGTGTGTGCTGCGCTGATCGTGAACTATCCTGACGTAAAAGAACAGAAACGTCGTATGAAAGCTCACGCGCCGGCTGCACTTGATGTTGCTTCCGTTATGCTGGCAGCTGGTATCATGGTTGGTGTACTTGGTAAAAGTGGCATGCTGGAAGCCATGACAGTACCGCTTTTGGAAATCATTCCATCAGCACTTGCACAATACCTGCAAATCATCATGGGTATTATTGCTCTGCCTCTTGGCACCATGCTGGGTACAGACTCTTACTTCTACGGACTGCTGCCTCTGGCGATCAAAGTGGGTGAAAACTATGGCATCAGCGCTATGAGTATGGCGATTGCAATGACGGTGGGTAAAAACCTGTCTCTGCTGATCAGTCCACTGGTTCCTGCAACCTATCTGGGTATAGGTCTGGCAGAAATCGAGCTTAAAGATCATATCCGTTACAGCTTCTTTGGTCTGTGGATAGTCGGACTGATTATGTTCGTCTTTGCCTGGGGCCTCGGAATGTTCTGATACAGAACAAATACCAAATACGCTGTAAAAAATTAGGAAGCAATGATGTTAAGCAATTACTATGAAATGAAGCACGAGCGTGAGCAGCAGGGCATTTACCCTAAGCCTCTTACGGTCAGTGATACCGAAGAAGTTATCGGTAAACTGCAACATGCGGATACCGGTAGCGAGACTCTGGCTGAACTGAAACAGTTACTTTCTGAGCGGGTTCCGCCAGGGGTCGATGAAGCCGCACAAGTGAAAGCAGAGTTTTTGCATAAACTGGCAATCGGTGAATTAAACACTCAGGCTATTTCACCTAAAGAAGCCATACGGCTGCTGGGAACTATGCAGGGCGGTTATAATATCGCCCCTCTGGTCTCTCTGCTGACTCATCCGGAATTCAGCCGTGATGCGGTTGATGCCCTGAAACACGCCATTCTGGTGTTTGATGCGCTGGAAAATGTGTCTCAACTGGCCAAAGAGAACTGCTCTGCGGCACAGGATGTACTGAAAAACTGGGCTGACGGTGTCTGGTTTACCGACCGGCCTGACGTAGCGGAAAAAATCACGGTTACCGTATTTAAGGTTCCGGGCGAGATCAATACCGATGACCTTTCTCCGGCTCAGGATGCCTGGTCTCGGCCGGATATCCCGCTGCACGCTGAAGCCATGCTGAAAATGCCGAGAGAAGGTATGGTGGATGCGCCGTTAGCGAAAATCCAGCAACTCAAGGAAAATGGTTATCCAGTGGCTTTCGTCGGGGATGTAGTCGGTACCGGTTCTTCAAGAAAGTCGGCGGCCAACTCACTGATCTGGCATATCGGGCAGGATATTCCTTATGTACCGAATAAGCGCTTTGGCGGGGTGGTATTAGGCAGCACTATTGCGCCGATTTTCTACAACACGCTGGAAGATGCCGGGGCTTTACCCGTGGAAACCGATGTCACACAACTGGAAACCGGACAGGTTATCGACATCTATCCTTACAAAGGTGAGGTCAGAGACAATGCCAGCGGTGAACTGCTCAGCCAGTTTGAGCTGAAGTCTCCCATGTTGCTGGACAGCGTTCGTGCCGGTGGCCGTATCCCGCTGATCCTTGGTCGCCAACTGACCGATGACAGCCGGACAATTCTGGCGCTGGATCAGAGCAAGCTGTTTGTGCGTCCGGAAAAGATAACCAAAGACGCAGGGTTTACGTTAGCCCAGAAAATTGTGGGCAAGGCGTGCGGTGTCGACGGGGTTTATCCGGGACAGTACTGTCAGCCTAAGGTCACTTCCGTTGGCTCTCAGGACACGACCGGTCCGATGACCCGGGATGAAATTAAGGATTTGGCTTGCCTGAACTTTAATGCGGATCTGGTACTGCAGACTTTCTGTCATACCGCACCGTATCCTCGTCCGATTGATGCGGAAAACCATGCGACTATGCCGACGTTCTTTGAACAGCGCGGCGGTGTAGCCATCAAACCGGGTGATGGTATTATCCACTCCTGGCTGAACCGGATGATCCTGCCGGATACGGTCGGAACCGGCGGTGACTCCCACACCCGTTTCCCGATGGGGATTTCATTTCCGGCGGGCTCTGGTCTTGTGGCCTTTGCCGCCGCAACGGGTATGATGCCGCTGGATATGCCGGAATCGGTTCTGGTGCGTTTTAAAGGCACCATGAAAGACGGTATTACACTGAGAGATTTGGTGCATGCTATTCCGTATTTTGCTCAGCAAGCGGGTCTGCTGACGGTCGAAAAGTCGAATAAGAAAAACATCTTCGCCGGTAAAGTGGTTGAGATTGAAGGCTTATCGGAATTGTCTGTAGAGCAAGCATTTGAACTGGCGGATGCGACAGCGGAACGTTCAGCTGCCGGATGTACTATCGAGCTCGGACAGCAGAGTATAGCGACGTATCTGAAATCGAATATCACCTTACTGAACTGGATGATCAGTCAGGGGTACGAAAGCAAGGCTTGTTTGGAAAAACGGGTCCAGGAGATGGAAAACTGGCTGGCGGATCCAACACTACTGAAAGCGGATAAGGATGCCGGTTATGCTGCCGTACTGGAGATCGATATCGATGCGATCACCGAACCGCTGCTGTGTTGTCCGAATGATCCGGATGATGTGAAGCCGCTTTCTGCGGTGGCGAATACCGCTATTGATGAAGTGTTTATCGGTTCCTGTATGACCAATATCGGGCACTTCCGGGCAGCGGCTAAGATCTTGGAGCCGTGGGACGGAGCAAACCAGAGTAAAACCTGGATAGCGCCACCGACGAAGATGGATGAAAAGCAACTGATGAGCGAAGGTATTTATAATATCTTTGCCCGTCGCGGGGTAAGAACCGAAATGCCGGGCTGCTCTTTGTGCATGGGTAATCAGGCTCAGGTAGCGGAAAATGCGACCGTTATTTCGACCTCAACCCGTAACTTCCCGAACCGGTTAGGGAAAGGTTCTCAGGTGTATCTGGGCTCGGCGGAACTGGCTACAGTAACGGCCATGCTGGGACGGTTACCTTCAGTGGAGGAATATGTACAACATATTCAGCCCCTGAAAGGCAGTGAAGATAAGATTTACCAATATCTGAACTTTGACCAACTTGAGTCCTATCAGGCGCCATCGGAACTGGTTATCCGTCAAGTAGGCTAGTCATCTGAACTTATGTCACTCTTGATCTGTATCACGGAGATGGAGTGGCATATCCTTTCAACTCATATTAGCTATCCGTAAATGCCTAAAAAACACTTAATACCATAAAAACCACAAAAAATTTTTAAGTTTGTTATGTGTTATTTGCGCAAAAGGCTTTATCATCAGCTCCTCAAAATTATTGTATGTTTTATGCTCATTCAGATACCGACCAGATGATGTTTATAGGCAGTAAGTTATGCAACTCACTCAAGTTTAAAACCCGTGTCGGTTTGCTGCTGCTTTTCCTGTTTTTGACACTTATCGGCTTTCAGAGCGGCCTTTTTCTCTATTTTTTCGAACAGACTGTTGTGCAACAGGTGGGAACTCGCGCATTAGTGCAGGCGAAAGAGATTGCCTCTGATCCCCAGGTGATAAAAAGCCTGAATACAAACGATCAGGAACAGATCAATCAGATATTCAGACGCCTCAATCTGGAAAGTGATTCAGATTATATTGTGGTGGCGAATCAGAACGAAATTAGATTCTATCATCCGAATCCTGACTATATAGGAAAAAAAATACACAGTCAGGATAATGATGATGCCCTGAATAACGGGGACAGTTATATCTCAATTAAAAGAGGTGAATCTGGTTTATCTATCCGGGGGAAAGCCCCGGTTATCAGGCATGATGGAAAAATTATTGGTGTTGTCTCCGTAGGATATTTAATTACAAAACTCAGTAAACGAATATTTGAATATTCCATGCCGATATTTGCTACGGTAATTATTGCCATTATTACTGCCGTCATAGGTGCATATTATTTCTCTAATCATATAAAAAGTCAGATGTTTGATATGGAACCGGTTGAAATTGCCCAATCCTTACAGATCAAAGACAGCGTAATGCAGTCAATGCATGAAGGTATTATTGCCATAAGCCGGGATGGAAATATTCTTAATATTAATCGCTCAGCATTGAGCATGCTGTCTATATCTCATATGGTTTCCTATCTGAAAGGACGCTCGATTCAGGAATATGTTACTCCGGCGAATTTCTTTTTACCCTGTAGAGAAGATGAAGAAGCGCCTGATGTTTATGATGAGGTTATCGTCTGTAATGGTGAAAGTTTTATTGCGACCAGAGTAAAAATGCTGAGTGCCGATATGGTTGTGGGGTCGATAGTCAGCCTCAGGAGGCAGGATGATATAACCACACTGACGACCAAACTGGCTCAGGTACAACATTATGTGGATAACCTCCGGGTTTTGCGCCATGAACATAACAACCAGTTGTCGACTATCAGCGGGCTTTTACAGATAGGTGCATACAATAAGGCATTAGAACTGCTGGAAAATACCAGTAAGAAACAACAGGACTTTATTGATTTTGTTACTCAAATGTTTAAGCCGAAAATTGTGGCCGGATTGCTGCTTGGAAAAATAAGCCGGGCTGAAGAGCTGGGTTTGAGGCTGGAAATAGACAATATTTCCGGACTGGATGGGGTTGGTTGGCCGATTAATCAGGAAGAGTTATCAACGCTTCTTGGTAATCTTCTGGATAATGCTTTTGAGGCGACGATAAAAAATCCGGAGAGCAATAAAGTGGTCTCTCTGTTTCTGACTGACCAGGGTGATGAGCTGATTATTGAAGTCAGTGATAACGGCATCGGTTTTCAGGGAAAAGAGCCTGAGGATTTATTAATTAAAGGGGTAACATCTAAGGATGAGGATGGTCATGGTATCGGGCTGTATCTGGTTACCCAATATGTAAAAAAAGCGAAGGGAACGATGCTAATAGAAGAATCAGACCCACAAGGTGCGATATTTTCTATCTATATTCCTAAAAATAAAGAGAAACAAAATGAAATCGTTTAACGTGTTAATTGTTGAAGATGAGCCTAATATTGCTGAGTTTCATTCCGAGTTTTTTCGGGAGGCACCCAGATTTAATCCGGTCGGTATTGCCAGAAATATAAGAGAAGCGAAAAGTATGATAGCGACTTTGAAGCCGGATCTGATTATATTGGATAATTACCTTCCCGATGGTAAAGGGATTAGCCTGATGAAAGAAATGGCAGCCAAGGAAAGCCCAACCAATATCATCTTTGTGACAGCAGCAAATGATATGGAGACTGTCCATAAAGCCATAAGAGCTGGGGCATTTGATTATCTGCTAAAGCCGATTTCTTATGACAGACTGAATAATTCTCTTAAGCGGTTCCTTCAGTATATCAGTACGATAAATTCAACCGATTCTGTTAATCAGAAATACGTTGACCAAATGCTTAACTATCAGGCTAGTCCGGATGAGAAACTGGCCAATCTACCCAAGGGGATCGATCAGATAACTCTGGACCGGGTTAAGGGTATTTTTAATAATGATCAAATAACCCATACCGCTGATACATTAGTGGAAGCGGCTGAAATCAGTAAAACAACCGCCAGACGCTATCTGGAATTCTGCACACTCTCTGGTTTTCTTAAAGCAGAATTAGTTCACGGAAAAATCGGTCGTCCGGAAAGACGTTACAGGAAGAAAATCAATCTATAAGGAAGTCATATGTTAAATAATGCAGTTGAAATTCCAGTTTATTATGTAAGGGGGGGGACTTCGACGGGAGTTATTATTAACCGGAGTGACTTACCTGCGGATAAACATCAGATAGAAGCCATTCTGACAAATATAATGGGTGCAGAAGATGATGAAAAAAATTCTCAGATAACAGGTCTGGGGAGGATCATTCCGACGAGTAATAAAGTATTTATTGTCGATGTAACGGATAAATCAAAAATGCAGGTCAGGAGTGAACTGGCCCAGTTGGCTTATAACAGAACATCGGTAGATTGGAATGTTAACTGTGGAAACATGACCTCTGCTATTCCTCTGTATCTGCTGGAATCCGGTGAGCTGGAGTTTAACGATGGGTATAACAAGATAGATATCTATAATGTAAATACGGATAAAACGGCTTCAGCTTACGTGTCAGTTAAAGATAATCAGATTGCCGGATCTTGTAAGATACCCGGAGTTATAGGGGATTATCCTCAGATAGAGCTTGAGTTAAACGATCCTGAAGGCTCGAAAACCGGTATGGTTTTTCCGACAGGAAACCTCACCGATGTTATCGATGGTGTCGAAGTGACCTGTATGGATGTATCGGTACCTATGGTGATTATACCGGCCAGAGCCGTTGGGAAAACCGGGTATGAAAGTGGCGATGAACTGAACGATAGCGAATTTATTAATAAGATTAAAAGCATATGGATTCAGGCCGGTCAGTTAATGAAGCTGAAAAACTCAGAAGGCCGGTTGATGACCGATGAGGAACTGGCAAACAGTGAGACGATCCCTAAGGTCTGTATTGTTTCAGAGCCGGTGAATGGCGGACATATCAGCACACGCTATTTTACGCCACAGAAGATGCATAGTTCACTGGCGGTTTCCGGTGGTGCCTGTCTAGCGGCTTCAGCGATTATGCCGGGAACAGTGGCTAATCAACTGTGTCAGCATTCGGATGAGCATTTTTCAGACAGAGATTCGGTGGCTATTGATATTGAAAATCCGGCCGGGGTCCTTGAGACAGAGATCATAAAGCATGATGGTAAAATAATAAGTGTGAAGTATAAGAGAAGTGCTCAGATCCTGATGAAAGGTTTTGCTAAGGCATATAACCTTGATAAAGAACTGTCGGAGTTTTATCCGTAGGGACAGTAAACCGGATAATTTGATAATGCTAGATGTGCAAAAGCGGTGATATTTTGAGGGTGTCCAGAATATCACCGTTTTGGGTTTAATCAATCACGTCTGCAACAGAGATCAGAAACAAGCTTCCAGAATACTGAGTACTTCTGCTGAGGTCAGTTTTTTATATCCGCCACCCAGAATGATGGTTGATTCAGCAATTTTCGGCAGCATTTCTTTTGTTGCTCCCAGTTTCTCAAGGGAGGTGACAATGCCGCATTCTTTCGTGAACTGCTCTAGAGCATCCAGACCTTCCAGCGCAATGTCGTCTTTGGTTTTTCCCTCTGGTGATACGCCCCAGATTTCAGTAGCAAAACGGACAAACTTATCAATACCTGCCGCATAGATATGGCGGTAGTAAGGCAGTGAAATTGCCGCCAGCCCCATGCCGTGAGCACAATCCGTGTATGCCCCTAACTGATGTTCAATCATGTGTACCTGCCAGTCCTGAGTTTTAGACAGGCCGGTCAGAGTATTAAGAGCCATGGTGGCATTCCACATGATATTACTTCTGGCTTCGTAATCGTGGGGATTTTGCAGTGCAAGCCTAACATTATCAACAGACGATTTGAGCAGGCTTTCGATCAGATAATCACTGGTATTTACACCTTCATCGGAAAAATACTGCTCCATCAGGTGTGACATGGTATCAAACACACCACTGACCATCTGATATTGAGACACGGTGAAAGTATACTCAGGATTCAGAATGGAGAATTTAGGATAGACATTCACAGGAAAAACCCGGCCAGCTTTATATTTCATTTCATCATGAGTGATCACTGAACCGCCGTTCATTTCCGAACCAGTACCGACCATAGTCAGGATAGAAGCGACCGGTACGATTTTGTTGTTTACATCCTGAAAGTTGACCCAGTACTTCTGAAACGGATCTTCATCACAGTATGCGGAAACAGAAATGCCTTTCGAACAGTCGATAACAGAACCGCCACCCACAGCAAGGATCAGACTGACGTCATGGTCACGAACCAGTCTGGCACCTTCCATCATTTTTTCATAGGTCGGGTTCGGCATCACTCCGGACAATTCGATGGTTTTCTTTCCTGCCTCATTCAGAATCGAAGTCACCTGATCGTAGAGACCATTTGATTTAATCGCATTTCTTCCATACACAAGCAGGACAGTTTCTCCGTACTCTGCTAATTCTTCTTTCAGCTTTTCCAGAGAATGTTTACCGAAATGGATTTTGGTTGGATTGTAGTATGAAAAATCTAATTGCATTGTATGCTTCCTTTTTGTGTCAGCGAATCTGCATATTATAGTGGATGACGTAGAGTGCAGGATGTCTGATTTTCTTTATAACTTGCCTGATTCTGTATTTTTGTCCGGATCAGCCGTCGGTGATCCGGAAATAAAAGTCGCAGATACATTCTGCGACTCTGGAGAGCAAATGGAGCCAAAAGCTACACAAGGGTGTCCAGCATAGCCGGATCGTACTCTGTCAGTTCCAGTCTTTCCTGTATACGGGTAACATAATCCGGATTTGCAATAAATGGACGGCCGATAGCAAGCAGATCAAAGCGGGCATTATTTATCGCATCGGCTCCGGTTTCTGCGGTATAACCGCCAACAGCCAGCAGCGTTTTCGAATAGTTTTTCCGCATATAGTCAGAGACTTTTCCGCCTAGATGTTCGAATTCCATCTTGTCATCAAACATGCCTTCGTGCAGATAAGCCAGTTCGCGGTTTTCCAGTTCCGAGAGCAGGTAGTCAAAGACATCACGATCACGCGGATCCGGATTCAGGTGTGCATATCCTCCCGGAGAAAGGCGCAGGCCGGTACGGTAACTGCCGATGCGTTTGCTGACAGCATCAATAACCGCCAGAGGGAAACGCGCCATATTTTCCGGTGTCTGACCATATGCGTCGTCACGTAAATTAGTGTCGTAATGCAGGAACTGGTCAAGCAGATAACCGTTAGCAGCATGAATTTCTACACCATCAAAACCGGCACGAATCGCATTGTCTGCCGCAGTGGCATAGTCCTCGGTCAGCTGCTCGATTTCTTCTTTCGTTGCTGCTTTAGGAACGGTGTAAGTCAGTTCACGCATGCGGGGGACTGTCCCTTCGAAAGCCAGCGGAGAAGGCGCAAGTACATACTCACCGGTAAAAAAATACGGGTGGGCAACACGGCCGGTATGCCAGAGCTGAGCAAATATTTTTCCGCCATTTTCATGTACGGCAGCGGTAACCTTCTTCCAGCTTTCCACTTGCTGCTCTGTAAACAGTCCCGGAGTATTCGGGTAGCCCTGACCATCGGCGCGGATAATTACCGCTTCGGAAATAATGAGTCCTGCTTCTGCCCGGCGAGCATAGTAGGCCGCCATTTGATCGGTTGCTGTCAGCCCTTCTCCTGCCATACAACGGGTCAATGGTGCCATTACGATACGATTCGATAGGGTGATTTGGTCGTTCAGATGATAGGGTTGGAACAATATCTCTGTCATGGTGATGTCCTGATTTGGGATAAGTGACACTATGCTAAATCATATTTGAACAATCATTCAAGATATTTTTGAATGATTGTTCAAGAATCTTTGTCAGACCTTCTTTTTCGGGGTAGAATTGCGGCCGGGCCAGACGATGAGAGAAATACTGTGCGTGTAGCAGAATTTGACAGAAAACAAGTGTTGCGCTCTGCGATGTATGCCTTTATGTCGAAAGGGTACAATAAGACTAGCATGCAGGATTTGAAAAAAGCGACCGGATTGCATCCAGGTTCTATTTATTGTGCTTTTGACAATAAACGTGGATTGCTGCTGGCCGCACTTGAACATTATGCGGAAGAGAGAGCGGAAGAATTTGCTGCTGTATTTGCAACTCAGCCGACGGTGATAGATGGTTTACGCAGCTATTTTTCCATGATCGTGGATGAATGTGAGCGTGACGAAATTAAGGACTGTCTGTTACAAAAAGCACTCAGTGAACTGTCTCAGCAGGATGAAGAGGTTGAACAGATGATCCGTGTTACCCTGAATCGCTGGAAGCTTGGTATTCTGGAACAGTTACAGGAAGCACAGCGCCTAGGAGAAATCGCCTCTGATTCTGACTGTTGTTTTCTGGCGGATTACTTAGTCATGGGGATCTATGGCCTACGCTCTTTTGCTCACACCCGGCCGGAAAAAGGGTTGTTAGAGAGAATGGCCTTGAAGCTACTCTCCTCTATCCAGTAGTGGTTTTGGCGCGGTTATCCGGATTCGATAATTAATACTAGCCATAAAGGCGGAGAATTTACATGCAGTCAGTTGCTGTTCTGGTGGATGTGCAGAACGTTTATTATACAACACGTGAGAGATATAACGCCCATTTTGACTATAACCTTTTCTGGCGTCAGGTTACGTCCGGGCGAGATGTTATTAAGGCGAACGCTTATGCTATCGCCAGCCGGGATGAAAAACAGCGGCAGTTTCATCATATTCTGCGCGGCATCGGATTTGAGGTGAAACTTAAACCTTTTATTCAGCGCATGGATGGTTCAGCGAAAGGTGACTGGGATGTTGGTATTGCTGTCGATGCGATAGAGCTCGCAGCAGAGGCTGATGTGATAGTACTGGTCTCTGGTGACGGTGATTTTGATTATCTGGCACAGCGAATCCGTGAGAAGTATGGTAAAGAAGTGGAAGTGTACGGGGTTGAATATCTTACTGCACAGTCATTGATCGATTCGGCAACCCGTTTTTATCCGATTGATGAGAACCTGCTTAAGACCAGATAATATTTTTTACAGAATAATTCAGAGTGTAATAAAAACCCTCACCAGGTGAGGGTTTTATATATTAAACAACAAATCAGGATGCTGCTCAGGCTTGAGTTATCCGGGTATGATTCCGTTTGTCATGGTAAGGGGGATAACCAAAAGCAACAAACTGTGCCGCACTGTAAAACAGGTACATACCAACCGTTGTTACTCCGAATACCACCTTATCAAACTCTCTTTTCAAATACCGGCTTTGAGTCATTGGTTCATTGTCGTCAGATACGACTTTCAGGTGAAGAAAATATCTCGACAGAGAATTCCCCAATAACCGATAGCACAACCAGTGATAACCGACATAGGCTCCGATAAATACAAGCAATGCCGCGATGACCAGCAACAGTAATACCGGCAGGGCGGTTCCGTCACCGGGGGAAAGAGACACGCCTGTCCCCTGACCCAGATAAACGACCACACCGAAATAGACCTGTATTCCGAGCTGGGCAAACATTTTCACGATGGCCAGATCGATCATAAATGAGCCGATACGCCGATATTTGAACCCGATATTCATTATTGACCTAAACGAGCGTTAATCTGTGCTTTGTACGTCGCAGCTTGCGCACCGTAGATAGCCTGAATACCGGTATCACCAACTTTCACCAGACCTTTTGCGCCCAGTTTGGTTGTCCAGTGTTCATTGTCTTCCACCAGAGAGGCATCTTTTACCGTGATACGCAGACGAGTAATACAAGCATCGACATCAACGACGTTTTCTTTACCGCCAAGGGCAGCAATCATAGCGTCAGCCATGGCTGTATCGCCGGCTCCGGCTTTTGCATTGCGGTAGTCCTGTTTAGAAACTACAGCCACAGCACTGCCTTTACGGCCCGGAGTTTTCACGTCAAATTTAACGATGAACCAGCGGAAAGCAAAGAAGTAAACAAATGCGTAAACAACACCTACAGCAGGAATAAAGTACCAGTTATTGTTGGCACCGGTTACACCTGGAAGGATACCAAACAGTGAGAAGTCGATAAAGCCGCCGCTGAATGTCATCCCTACTTTAACGTTTAGGATATCCATCAGCATAAAGCAGATACCAGCCAGAGGTACGTGGATTGCGTAGTAAAGCGCAGGAGCCAGGAACAGGAAGGTGAACTCGATAGGTTCAGTAATACCTGTCAGGAATGCTGTTAGTGCGATAGAGAATAACAGGCCACCAGCCGCGCTCTTGTTCTCTTCATCAGCCAGCGTATACATAGCGTAAGCTGCAGCAGGCAGACCAAACATCATGAATGAGAATTTACCCGTCATGAAGTTAGTTGAAGTGAATTGAGAGAAGTCACCGCTACCCAGAGATGCGAAGAAGATATTCTGTGTACCTTTCACAGTTTCCCCTGCGATCTGAGCAACACCACCGATATCTGTTTGCCATAGAGGCAGGTAGAACACGTGGTGCAGACCGATAGGGATCAGCGAGCGTTCGATAATACCGAAAATGAAAGAAGCGATATAGCCGTAGCCGGATGCAGTCATTTCACCCAGAGCTCCGCCGATCCAGCCGAAAGCTGCACCGATAAATGGCCAGATAAACGTTAATGCGATTCCGTAAAATAGTGCAGAGAATGCACTAACGATAGGAACAAAACGAGCGCCACCGAAGAAACCCAGGTAGTCAGGCAGTTTTACATCGTGATATTTATTGTGCAGAACAACAGTAAATGCACCCGCAATAATACCACCGAAAACACCCATACTCAGTGTGCCGTCGATGCCCAGAGTTGAAGTTAGCAGACCGTTGTAGGCATCACCGAACAGAACGACTGAACCATTTTTAACCAGACCACCAACAACCAGTGTTTTGGCAATGGCTACGTTCATAACCAGGAATGAAATTAATGATGCAATCGCTGCCGCGCCTTTCTCTGCTTTTGCAAAACCAACAGCAATGGCCAGTGCAAACATAACCGGAAGGTTAGCGAAAACAATACCGCCAGCGGCATTCATGATCTGCAGAAAGCTGTTTAGCCATGTACCATCCTGCAAAATAGCAATCTGATATGCATTAATCATGGTTTCATTCGTGAAACTACCACCAATACCCAGCATGATCCCGGCGGCAGGCAGCAAAGCTATTGGCAGCATCAGTGCTTGTGAAAGCTTACTAAAAAAGCCTTTCATTTTGTGCTCCTCATAAAGTTTATGGAATTTATGCAGGATACGGAAACGAAACCTAGTAGCAGACTAACGCTGCCTTTTTTTAGGTTTTTAATTATGTTTCGAGGTGTAGGTGGCTATCTTTGTGAACCGGTTCTCATAAATGAGATGTTATCAGTATTTTCACTGGGGAATATATCCTGCCCACACAGGATTTACTACATAAGCGGGCAGAATTGTAAGAAAGTACTACATGGATCACATTTGCTGGGCGATAAAAAATTGGTGTGTTTATATTAATAGCTTGTTTTATTTGCCATTCTTATGGGTTGTATAAATTATCATCAAAAAATAAGTGGTATGATTTGTGATAGAGGTCGCGCTGTTATGGTTTTTTGGCTGCTTCGAGTGCTCGCATGACATTGGCCTGATGTTTTTCTCCCCACTGAGCTAACGACATACGAAGATCGGCATCGTATTTTGCTTTAGCCATCTCATATGTTTTTTCTGCCTCAGCATGGGGAATTGCAACAATGCCCTCCATATCAGCCACAATCACATCTCCTGTGCAAACAGTCACTCCGCCACAGACAATGGGGGCTTCCAGCTCGAAATACTGTTCTTTTTTACCGGGAACAGGAAAAACGCCTTTGGCATAGACAGGGAAATTCATCTCTGTCACTTCGCTCAGATCTCTGATAACACCATCAACAATAAAGCCCTTGATCCCTCGTTGTTGTGCCAGAGCACAAACATTTCCACCGGCAACGGCATAAGTGCAGTCAACCGCATCCACAACGATGATTGAGCCTTCTGGTGCTTTATATATTGCATTGTGCAGCATCAGGTTATCACCTGCTGCTAATTGCACCGTGTAGGCCGGTCCTGAAATTCGAGGCATTCCTGACCATAACGGGCGGATTGATATATCAAAGAAGTGCGAGCGTTCTAATACATTTCCATAATCAGTTGTGGCTAATTCTGCATATTTATAAGTCATATAATTTTTCCTCCAACGATGGTGTTTATCCGGGGATATCCGTCATTCGTTGCTGGCGTAAGGCCAGCCATCGGGCCATTGCTGGGCCGCAAATCAGAACCAGAATCAATCTTGCTGTCTGCATCGTCATAACAAACGACATATCGGCCTGCCCCGATGCGGCAATGATGGCAATGGAGTCAGCTCCGCCCGGACTCATTGCAAGATAAGCCGTCAGCGGATCGATATCCATTGTCATCACCAATACCTGAGACAGCAAGGCACAGGCTGCGATCAGCAACACAATAGAAAGCAGTATGCTCGGCAGGATCCTGAAAGCATACGAAAGAATCGCGCGGTCAAAGCGGGAACCGATATACCACCCGACCATAGTATAAGAAAGCAGTAGTAACGGTTGAGGAAGTGTTAGCTGAATAATATTTGCACCACTGCAGACCAGTCCGAGTCCGAGTGTCAGCAGCATTGGACCGGCAGGAAGGCGAAGTATGCGGCCAATACCAATACAAATAATAACCAGTAACATGGTTTTCAGAAATTCAGCCGGATTGCCGATATGCCAGGAAAAATCAGTGAGCGCCGGTTCTGGTGTTGTTGCTGGACTGATCGCCCAGAAATGGGTAACCAGCACGGCGGTGATTGTTACAATAACAACTCTGAGGTATTGCATCAGAGCGACAAGCCGGACATCGGCATCAAAACTTTCAGCCATAATAGTCATTGCCGTTGCGGCTCCCGGACTGGTTCCCCAGATAGCAGTCGAGCCGGGAAGCACATTACTACGGGCAAGTAACAGACCCAGTCCGTTACTCAGCAGTTGGACTGAGCCGATGCCTAAGGTAAACAACAGCCAGTGGTCGGCAATATTACCCAGAGTGGCTATCGGAATGGTACTGGCAATCATAATCCCCAGAAAACTCTGGGCGGCAATCAGCCCGGGTTTGGGAAGGCGGATTGACTGGTTAGATATGGAAAAAATCACGGCACAGAGTAGTGCACCTAATAAATATGCGGCCGGAACGGCGTGGTAATCCAGATAAAGAGATAAGGCGGCTGTTGCCATAAAAAGAGTCACCCATCTGAGTAGTGAAGTCCAGAAAGAGGGTGGTGGTAAGATGACTTTTTTCATAGCAAAGCTTCTTTGGTTACAGAGGATATTATTCGGAATATATCAGTAGCGTATGATTACTGCCGTGGTAGTATATCGCCCGGAATAACCTTATGAAATGAGTTTTAATGGTGTAAACTCATGCGCATCAGCACAAAAATATCCATAACAGCAATTAGTTACTGAAAATGGCCAATAATACTCGAGATATTAAGCAGGGTTACCGGAGCTGTGATGCTCTTCCTCAATTGATGATCCGAACCACGTATAACAGCAGCAAAAGTTATAAGGCACACAGCCATGCTTCGTTATCGCTTGGAATTATTGAGGCCGGGCAAACCTGCCTGTCGGTACGGAACCGGCATATTATCCTGAACCCCGGAGAGATGGTTCTTATTCCGCCACACTTGGTACATGCCTGTAATCCTGTGCAGCATCTTCCTCGCAGCTATCATATGCTTTATATCGATCAACAATGGTGTCGAGATGTCCTTGCAGAGGTTCACCAGCAGAAGGTGACGCATTTTACTTGTGAAACCGAGCCGCTCTCATTCACCGGGAAAATAAATAGTCTGCCGGATGTTATCCGGACTCTGATAAGGAAAGAGGGCTCCGTGGATATTTCACAGGCAGATGCTATGCTGCGTTTTATTGTGCAATCTTATTGCTTTCCCTCTCCGGATGATAAAAACGACAGTACGGCGTTTCGGGTGAGAGATTGGCTGCAGGAACAGATTGAGGATCCCCCTTCGATAGATGAAATTGCCCGACAGGAGATGATGACTCAGGAATCTGTTATCCGCAGTTTCAAACGTAGTTTTGGGATTACGCCCAGAGCATTTCTGAATAACTGCCGGGTTGAAAAAGCAAAATCCTTACTCCGGGACGGAATGAATATTGCCGATGTTGCTCTTGAAGTCGGGTATTCTGATCAAAGTCAGTTGCATAAGGCATTTGTCAGCTATACCGCATCCACTCCGGGGCAGTATCAAAATATCTGCAGTCCAGACAGAAGGTCAATTTCTGACAATAATTGATATAGAAGACAGCATATTGTGGTATCACGATTTGATTTCTGGTGATACCTGATGACACTGACGACGCTTTTTCCTTCGGCATTTCCGGCTCTTGCTTTAGCCCATTTTTTGGCATTACTCAGTCCTGGACAGGACTTTTTTCTGATAGTTTCTCATGCGATCCGGCACCGTCTGAAAGGTAGCCGTCATATCTGCACAGGGATTGCACTGGGAAATGCAGTCTATATTGGTGTCGCTATCTTGGGATGGTCGGGGATAAGGGATAATCCGGTCATTTTTTCTGCTGTAGAAGCATTAGGTGCCGGTTACTTATTATGGGTTGGTTGTCTCTTGCTGAGAAGTAAGAAAAATAATCAGATACCGGAAGAAGAAACCGGAGAGATGTCTTCCATACCTAAACAGCTATTACTCGGGATCAACTCTGCGTTGTTAAATCCAAAGAATGCACTTTTTTATATGAGTCTGATGACCGTTATTCTGGGGAATAAGACAAGTTTGCTGCAGCAGGTGGTATGTGGTGTTTGGATGGTTTGTGTTGTATTGGTCTGGGATCTATGGCTCGCTGCCATGATTGGGCATCCCCGGGTTCAGTGCGGTCTGAAACAGAGTATTCATCTGATAGAAAGAGGTGCAGGTGTTGTACTTATCGGTATTGGAATGGGTATTTTTCTTTTGTAGAAAGAGGTCGTAGTTATTCCACTTCCACTGAAGGGGGGAGTCATGATACAGATATAAAACGTCGCACCCACAGTGCGACGTTTAATCAGATCTCGTATTGTCGATAATTAACCGGGATGGCTAGCTTTCATTGATTTTATCAGCGATAAACTGAGCTTTGGCTCCGAACACGACCTGAACACCATTTGTTCCCACGTTAATCACTCCCATGGCTCCAACATCCTCTAATCCTTTTTTGTTGATAACAGCCGGATCTTTGACTTCCAGTCTCAGTCGGGTAATACAGGAAGTAACAGAAGTGAGGTTGTCTTTACCGCCAAGGAAATCAACGACCAGTTTGGTGAGCTGGTCGATACTTAGCTCAGTTTCTTCTTTTATCTCTTCAGACCGTCCCGGAGTTTGCAGGTCGAATTTTCGAATGGTATAGCGGAAGGTCACATAATACAGAATCGCCATTGGTACGCCGACGATGATAGCTGCAAAGTAGTTGGTATCAAACCCATTCATAGCAGGCATAATACCCAGAGTCACGTAGTCGATAAAACCAGCGGAAAATGACTTAGCTAAATGCGCATCCAGCAGGTACATGAACATATAAGCAAAGCCTGCACTGACGGCATTAAATAGGTACAGAAGCGGTGATATAAAGATAAAGGTAAATTCTACCGGCTCTGTAATACCTGTCAGGAAGCAGGTTAGTGCTGCAGAGAATAAAATACCCGCAGCATATTTGCGGCTTTTGGTTTTTGCTTCATGGAACATGGCCAGACAGGCTGCCGGTAATGCAAATAGCATAAGTGGGAATTCACCCTGCATAAATTTACCGACACCGTGATATGTAGAAGCGTCAAAATCTTTTACGCCGTCAGCCAGCATCTTGAACCAGATAACCTGATCACCATTCACCGCAGCACCCGTTTCCGGAGTATATTCACCGAAACTGAACCAGAATGAAGGGTACCAGATATGATGCAGACCTGTTGGTATCAGTGCGCGTTCAGTGAAGCCAAAAATAAAGGTAGACAGTGCCTGATTTCCGCCGTTAACAATACCGGATAATCCGTCGATACCTGCCTGAACATAGGACCATATGTAAGGAAGGATCAAACCGAGGATAAAGGCTGAAAATGCAGTAGCAATAGGTACAAAGCGTTTACCAGCGAAGAAACCGAGGAAAGCGGGAAGCTGAATAGTATAAAAGCGGTTATACATACTGGCGGCCAGCATACCGGCAATTAACCCGCCAAATACACCGGTTTGCATACTTGGGATCCCGAGAACCAGAGTATATGCTCCACCATTTAATGCCATTTCCTGAGTGACTCCGGCTGAAACACCAATAGTCATATTCATGACTAACATGGCGATAACGGCTGCCAGAGCGGAAACCCCGGATTCTTTTGTCAGACCGACAGCGGCACCGACGGCAAAAAGCAATGGCAGGTTACCGAAGATGACTTCTCCGGCTCCCACCATCAGCGGAATTCCCAGTTTATCGCCGAAAGCCAGTAGCAGACCTGCAGCAGGTAGTATCGAAATAGGCAGCATTAACGCACGCCCGACGGTGGACAGTTTGGAAACACCTTGTTTCACTGCGGAAAAAGGTGATGAGCTTTTTGTCCGGCTCATTGCGGCTTGAGTAGTCATACAAAACTCCGTTTATGATAAGTTCATTGCCTAATCTAGTGATTTAAAAAAGAAAAAAAGTAGAGTTTTGTAATCTGAATGTAAGTAAAAACTTACGTTTCGTCTGAATGTAATGATGTTATTAACGTTAATTGACATCGACAAGCACAGATTGTAGCTCTGACTGCTTTTTGTCGTTGTTTTTCATATGGTTGCATAGGTTGTGTGAATGTGAGATCTCGCGTGCAAAATGGAACATTAGCGATACTCAAGTATCCGGAGGTTACTTGAGTATCGTTTCTAATTACTTTCAGCAATGGCAATAATTCGTTTGATTAAATCTTCTTCTTTAAACTGCATATCACGATAGAAACGGTATATTTCAGAGTTAATTGCCTGCTGAGCAACCGGGTTAATCGCCATGGAATCGGTCATACTCGGAACCGCAGTAGCATATTGTCTGGCGGCGGCGTAGTCCCGGAAAGACTGCTTTTGGCAGAGATTAAAATCGGTCAGATCAATATCAGTACGTACCGGGATTGAGCCTTTTCGTTTATTAAACTCAGCCTGAAATGCTTTATCACTCAGGGCCCTTGCGACTTTATCTACCGTTTTCTGGCTGAAATTTTTGCTCTTCAGAAAAATAAGGCTGTCCATATTGTACAGATAACTTCCGTCAGCAGGGGGGGCCGGATAACAGCCGATATGTTCAGGAACCTGAATATTCTGACTGATAAGTTCCCCTAAAACCCAGTCTCCTCCGATCTGAAACAGGGCTTTGTCCTGAATCAACAGGGATGTTGCTTTATCCCATGATATATCCTGCAGTGGCTGTTCCGTTACCATGCTGAGACGGCGGAACTGTTTTAGTACATACCTCATCTGGGATGAGTTGATCTTACTTGGGTTAAGGTCAACCAGTGTAGCCTTATAAAATTCAGCACCACCAGTGCCTATAACGATGCTCTCAAAAAGCTGTGCAATTTGCCACGGACGGGCTCCGACAGCCAAAGGAATGATCCCGGCATCTCTGGCTTTTTCCATTGCTGAGAGCATCTCTTCCCAATTTTGTGGAATAGGTATGTTTATCTGTTTAAGGAGATGGTGATTGACCCATAACCAGTTTAGGCGGTGTAATACCAATGGCATGGAAACATAGCCGTTATCTGTTTTATTGATCTGTATAGCCAGAGGATATAGTACCTTATCCCATTGTTGTTCTTCGGCAATATGGTTGAGGGAATGCAGTACGCCGATGGCGTCCCAGGCTTTGATTACCGGTCCCTCTATTTGGGCGATATTGGGACTGTTGCCAGCCAGTGCTCGCGCCTGAAGAACCGTCAGTGCTGTATCTCCGCCACCACCAATGACTGGAGATGGGTGGTACTGGATTTGGTTTTCAGACAGCTGTTTTTCCAATATTTTCAGAGCAGATTTCTCTCCTGTGGATGTCCACCAGTGCAGAAATTCAATATTCTGACCGCAACAGGCGGGAGAGATAGCCAGCAAGGCAATAATAAGTGATGATTTCATGATAATTCTCGTGGAAAAGGTAATTATTCTTTTGGAAAAGAGAGTATGACCCGCAGGCTGCCATGCCGGGTTTGACTCAGATGAATATTTCCACCATGAGCCTTGGCGATGCTTTGTGAGATGGTAAGGCCAAGCCCGTTTCCTTCTACATGGTCTGTGGCCCGAAAATAAGGGTCAAAGAACTTATTCAGCAACGCAGAATCCACTTTCGGCCCATGATCCTCAATAAGGATAGTCAGTGATTCTGAATCGTCCAGCAGGGTAATATCTGCTTTATTTCCATACTTCAGGGCATTGTCTACCAGATTCTGCAGGCATCGTTTTATGGCCAGAGGCTTTCCGGCAAAAAGCGTGTGTATTTGTCCCTGAATCTTTATATTTTCATCAGCACAGGGAATCGTACTTTTGATATGCAGAATCAACTGATTAAAATCTATCGGTTCAATATCCTCATGAATATCGGTCTCTTTAATGCTTTGCAGTGCTCCTTTGACCATGAGATCGAGATCATTGGCAATTTTACAGAATCTCTCTCTGTCGGTCTGATTTTCCAGCATTTCCGCACGTAGCTTCAGACAGGCAATCGGTGTTTTTAGATCATGAGATATGGAGCTGAATAGCATCTCTCTGTCTTTAATATGGCTATCAATACGCCGGTTCATCTTGTTAAAAGCTCTGACGGCAGCTCTGAGTTCGGCACTGCCTTCCTCCTTTACCAACGGAACTTTCAGACGACTGGACATGAGTGTGGCGGCTTTTGCCAGTTTGCGGATAGGGCGGATTTCTCTCCGGACGATAAACCAGGTACAAAGCAGCAATAACAGGGCAGAAAACAGGAGAGTCAGCCATTCTCTTGGTGCAAAATATTCGGTTTCAAGATTGACATAGGGAGCGGGCAGTACGGCGGCCAGATAAAACCATTCCTGTGGGGCAACTTGAACCTGAGTCACCAAAATAGGAGGATTCAGGCTGCCATAGGACAGGGAGTAATGAGCCCATAACTGGGGAAGATCATCGATGGGCAGCTCATTATTAAATACTTTCAGATTATCACGCAGTGTAAAATCAACGTTGATTACCGGATTACCCTGCAGTTCATTTTGTAGTAGTGCTTTGACTTCATGGATAACCAGAGTTTTTCTCTGGCTGTCGGGCAAAGGTACAATGGGAATTTCATGATCATTTAATGAGACGAAGAAACGTGTACCGCCTATGTTGCGTAACTGATTAAGAACCAGGTGCCGGTATTCTGCGGGTAGAGTCTGAAAAAAGGCGATCGTAGATGAAGCACTTAATGCCAGACTGTTGACTGTGGTCAGTAATCCTTTTTGATCTCTTTCACTGCTCTGTTGATACCAGATAAGGCCAGCCAGAAGCTGAGCGGCGACAATGACGGCAAGCAGAAAAATACTGGCACGAACGGCCAGAGAATTAAAACGGAATCTGATTTTCCTGAACCTAACTTTCATAGTGCACTCTAGCTGCCAGCATATAGCCTCTGTTTCGTACCGTGACGATCAGTGTGCGGTCTTTATCTTCCAGTTGGTGACGCAGGCGGCTTATCTGTACATCAATACCGCGTTCTAATGGCTCTGCATCACGTCCCCATATTTCCCGGGCAATATCATCACGGCTCAGGACTGATTCTGCATGAGAAATGAATAGGCCTAACAAGGATAGATCTGCTCCGCTTAATTGTTTGACGGATCCTGTCGGGGTATGAATCAACTTTCGGGTGACCGTATCCAGTTGCCAGCAGGCAAAGGTCGCCTTTCTGGCTAACATAGGTTGTACGGGAGCCTGACTGCGGCGTAGAATTGTTTTTATGCGTGCCAGCAGTTCCCGGGGACTGAATGACTTAGTGATATAATCATCAGCTCCCATTTCTAAGCCTGCCACTCGGTCAGTTTCTTCTGTGACGGCTGTCAGCATAATAATAGGGACATCAGAGATGCGGCGTAATTGCTGACATAAAGTCAGACCATCATCACCGGGCATCATAATATCCAGAATGATCAGACAAACATCCTGTTTTTCCAGTATCTGCCACATGGCTTCGCCATTTTCGGCACCAATAACAGCAAATCCAGCTTTTCCAAGGTAATCGGAAAGTGCATCACGTAAGTCCTGATTGTCATCGACGACAAGAATTGGCTTATCTTTCATAAGTTACCCTAAGGCAGATCTACACGTTCTGGTTATTATGCCGTGTAATCCGTCAGGAAAAAACGCATAACAGGAACTGAAATGTAAGGGTTCCGATACATTTCAAACTCAGACCAGTCGTGTCTGTGATTTCATGCTCGTTTTTCAATGATAAGAGAGGTAATATCTTTAACCTCCCATCTATAAAGTAAGCCGAATAATGACTAAGACTCGTATTTTAATCTCTGAATCAACGAATCCCTGGTTTAACCTTGCCGTAGAAGACACCATTTTCCGTTCAATGCCAGCGGATCAGAGGGTGCTTTTCTTGTGGCGTAATGCTGATACGGTTGTCATTGGCCGGGCGCAGAATCCGTGGAGGGAGTGTAAAACTGACCGCATGGAGCAGGATCTGGTCAAACTTGCTCGTCGTCAAACTGGTGGGGGAGCTGTGTTCCATGATTTGGGGAATACCAATTTTACTTTTATGGCGGCTAAACCTGAATATGATAAAGAGGTTTCAACCAGTATTGTTTTATCCGGACTGGCAAGGCTGGGTATTAATGGCGTAGCAAATGGTCGTAATGATCTGGTACTGGAAGATGACGAAGGTATCCGCAAATTTTCCGGCTCGGCTTACCGTGAAACGGTTGACCGTGGTTTTCATCACGGAACTCTGCTGCTCAGTGCTGACCTTAACCGGCTGGGAGATTATCTGAATCCGGATAAGAAAAAACTGCAGGCAAAAGGTATTACATCGGTTAAATCACGGGTGATTAATCTCGACAGTGTTAAACAGGACATTGATCATCAACAGGTATGTGATGCCATTATGCAGGCTTATCAGGACTACTATCAGGAGTCTGTAGAGGTTGAGTATATTTCTCCGGAACACTTCCAGGATCTGCCCGGATTTGAAGATAAGTTTGCTTTTCAGAGTAGCTGGGACTGGAATTTTGGTCAGACTCCTCCATTTACCCATAATCTGGATGAACGTTTTGCATGGGGGGGCGTGGAAATTCTGCTGGAGGTAAAAAAAGGAATGATTGAGCAGTCCCATATTTTCAGCGATATGCTTGAACCGTACCCGATGGAAGTTCTGGCTGGCAGGTTGTCGGGTCTGGCGTATAAAAAAGAAATGCTTGAAACCTGTCTTCAGGATCTGAGCGAGGAGCTGTATCAGCATAAAGATCAACTGCATGAACTGAAACACTGGCTTGTCAGGCAGGTTGACTAGACTTGTAGGGTAAAAGCCTTTTGACAAATCATGCAGAAAACAGGTATATCTACGCGGCAATCAATTTGTCATGCTTTTGCAGCACAATTTGTTTTTCTTTTTCCCACAGGATCTATCCTGAAATATAACGATACCATAAGGGTTTTCTATGCTTTTTAACCTGCCGATTGTTCGGAAATTAGTCATGGCTGATATTGCAATTTTAGCCATTGTGTTGGCGCACTCCTTTTTATCTGAAAACGCAGCGGAGACCATGACCTATGTCGCCATCGTCTGTGCTGCCGGATTGATTAGTGCAGTCGTGGTTATCCTGCTTTTGCAGGGAAGTCTGCAAACATTGGAAAGTCAGTTGTCTTCGTACCTGCGGCGTAATACCCGCGGCGTTCAGACTCCGGATCAACTGAGCCGGGCAATTCAACAGTTACAGGAAGCGGCTCAGTCAGCAGAACAAAGAAGTGAAGCGCTGGAGCTGGATATTGCCCGCTGTCAGGCGGAAATCGCTCAGTGTGAAGCTTCTGCGAAACAGAGAGAGGTAGAACAGGAACGTTACCTGCAGAAAGCCACACATATTCTGGATGATATTGCTGGACTGATTGAACAGATAATCTCTGTTGCCGGAAATGCAGCAGAAGGTTCGCTTACCGTAAAAAATGATCTTTTTGGCTGCTGTGAGAATTTGGCAGCATCAGCTAAAGCAACACAGGCCGATGCCGATTTTATCAATGGTGTTAAGGGACAGATCCAGCAGTTGGGGCAGGGTGTGGCGACTATTAATAGCCTAGCGCTTGAGATTAACGATATCTCAGATCAGACTAATCTTCTGGCGTTAAATGCTGCCATTGAGGCTGCCCGAGCCGGAGAACAGGGACGTGGATTTGCCGTGGTAGCGGATGAGGTTAGAAATCTGGCAACCCGTGCCCGTGCATCCAGTGCTAAAATCGAGCAAAGTATTGCCTCCGTCGTACAGGAAGCGCATGCATCTTCCGAAGCGATAGAGAGGATCAGTTCGAACGTAGATAAGGCCGTGATTTACACGAATGCAGAGAAAGACACGATGGAAGGTATCAGTCACAGACAAGAAAATGTGGCCAGACAGATTGCTGAAGCAGTTGCTATGATTGAGCAGCAAAGAAACTTGATACAGAGTGCTCTGAGAAATCGTTACTAGTGAGTCGTTAATAGTGGCACACCCCTCAGGCCAATTATACTGGCTCTGAGGGGTGTCGGTTCTTTCCTAATCAGTTGCCTGTTTTTCCGCTGGCAACTTTCTGGTAAACCCGCTCAGGCCGGCCGATTCGTCCATGCTGGATAACAGCTTCCACCATTCCCCGGGCAAGAAGATATTCCAGATAGCGGCGAGCGGTTGTTTTGCTGATGCCTAGTTCTTTGCCTAAGGTTTCTGCAGTATAGACAACACCGGGTTCATCAAACGCACGGGTGACTTTATCCAGGCTGAGTTCATCAATACCTTTCGGCAGTTGTTGCAGGCGCACGGATTTTGACTGAAAATTAAACAAAGCATCAACATGACGCTGATTGATATGTTCGCTGGCTTTAAGGGAACTGGTGTACTTCAGATAACGATCCAGTGAATCGGACAGACGATCGTATGAGATTGGCTTCATCAGGTAATCAAATACACCGCTACGTACTGCTTCACGTACGGTATCGATATCGTTTGCTGCAGTAATGAAAATAACGTCAGGCGCGCTATCCATTGCTGTAATTTCTTTAAGCAGATCAATCCCTTTTCCATCCGGAAGATAGTTATCCAGCAGCACCAGTTTAGGTTTTAACAACCGGATCATCGTACGGGCTTCGGATATTTTCTGGGCAATTCCGACAGCCCGGAAACGTTTTGTCTGTGTAATATAGTGAGAGTGAAATTCAGCAATATTTGCTTCATCTTCAACAATCAAAATGTCATAAATTTCCATTTTTCGAAATCTCATTCGGAATAAATATAGAAAAAATCGTACCGGATGGTTCTGCATCATCAATCAGTATGTAGCCACCGGCTTTGATGACATATTGATGGACGAGATACAGACCGATACCATGGTTCGGCTTTCCTTTGCTGGTAATTCCTCTGTCAAATAAGGTGTCTGCAATTTCCGCAGGGATCCCTATCCCATTGTCTGCAACTTCAAGCACCAGTTCTTTCCCGTTATCATCGGAAAGAAAGATAGAGACGCATTTATTGCTGTCCGGATTTTTAAGGGTCGCTTCATACGCATTATCCAGAAGGTTGCCGATAATCGCAGCCAGCTCATCTTCTGTTATTCTGACGGGTTGTCTTTGTAGTAGACAACTGGGATCAAACTCCAGTGTCAGCCCTAATTCTCTGGCTCGGCTGTATTTACCCAGCAGGAGAGCAGCAACGACTTTAGAGCGGAATGCCGCTGTAATAAAATCAACGAACTGCTGATGTGTTTCTGTTTCTTCTCTGGTGGCTTGTAAAGCCTCTTCATAGGCACCTATCTGGATCAGACCACTGATGGTGGACAGCTTATTCGCATATTCATGACTGACTACACGTAAGTTATCCGTCTGCTGGCGGATATGTGTAAGCTGAGAGGTTAATACACTTAAATCATTTTTAGGACGGAAGCTGATAACCCAGCCGGAATGCTGTTCATTTTCCCAAATTTGGACACGTGTCGCAATCAGGGCCTCACCGTTACAGGTAATTTCTTTATGTTGTTGTTCTAGATTATCGGAATCATCATTCATTTTTACACCGATAAAAAAATCTACCGGTGTGATGTGCTCTTTGATTTTCTGCCCCTGAAGCTGGTTGGGATGATATGGAATACCCAGAATTTTCAGAGCGTGCTGATTGACAGAGATAATATCTCCCTGATTATCCACCGCAACAATGCCTTCGTAGACCGCTTCAAACACGGAATTCTGTACATGTAAAGACATGGCAATTTCTTCCGGTTCCATACCGTACATCTGGCTTTTTATGTGTTTGGTAAACCACCAGGCACCGATGGATGAGCAGAAAAAGATACCCGTCAAAGCGGTAAAAAAAGGAATAGAGTAGCGTAATATGAGGGTGCTGATGGTATCCAGCAGATACCCGACAGAAACGACGCCGATGATCTCTCCTTGCGGAGAAAATACGGGGGATTTGCCGCGAATAGCAAAACCAAGGCTGCCTTCACGAACGGAATAGTAGTAATCGCCTTCCTCCAGTGCTCTGGCACTGTCGCCTCCCTGCATAGGAAAACCGACTTTCTCCGGATCCGGATGGGAAAGGCGGATTCCGTTTTTGTCACCAGCCACGATAAAATCAGCGTCAGAAATCTTGGTCAGACGTTCAATCTGGCGATGAATCGTATCGAGATCATTTGCCTCCATAGCCTGAATAAAAACAGGATCGCTGGCAATTTCTCTGGCTTGAGCTACGGCTCGGGTACTGATCTGACTGTGTAACGTATCGGACAGAATATAATGGAAATAGCAGCCAACCAGCAGAAGCAGAGAGGACACGACGACAAATAACAATCCCCAGACCCGTTGCCGGAACGAGAGGTTTGCACATAAACGGTGATGAATAGCTTGTCTGGGCATGAAAGCAGGTTGTGGATTTGAGATCGGCATAGTGTAACAAGTGATTAATATGTCAACAAATCAAAAATACTGCATAAAATGCGATAAACCGATAAGCCCGTAATATAACAGATATTTTTTCTTGCTGATAAATGAAACGGGAGCAAGGCCAAGCCTTGCTCCCAGTCTTTTAACGCTTGTATCAGCTCATCATGCCAAATACAACACTGGCGATAACCAGAACAATACCACCACCAAGACGTGATGAAATTTGTGCGTAAGACAGCAGGCTCATTCGGTTTGCTGCCGCCATAACTTCAAGGTCACCAGAACCACCACGGTTAGCCATACACAGACCAGCAGTGATAGACGATTCGATAGGGTAGAAGCCCATTACCCAGCCACCAAGAGCAGCACCGATAATTGCACCCAGAACGATCAGAGTTGCAATGATCAGGTTAACGAAAGTAATTGCATCAATGATTTCCTGAAGATCGGTATAAGCAATACCAACACCAACCATCAGCACCCAAAGCAAATGCTTAGAGAAGAAAGAAGACAGACGTTTTGCCCCTTCTTTGATTTCGTTTGAACAGATACCTGTACCGTTCACAATAGCAATGATGATAACCATGTAAGCGAAGGTGTGGATTTTTACATCTCCAAAACCCGGCAGGATAGATTTTGACAGTGCTGCAGCCAGTGTGTATACACACGCAGCCAGCATCAGACCGATCGCAATTTCACGTGGAGTGATTTTCGGAGCAACTTCTTCTTCACCCACATCAAAGCTGGATTTACGCAATAGCTCACCGTTACCAGTCAGAGATGGCATTCTTTCACCGATATTGTTCAGTACGGCTGCCGCAACGATAGCAACGATGTTAGCAATAGTCAGGATAGCGATAGCAACAGAGTAATACTGCTCTTTTGAACCGCCGGTTACAGATTCATAGATCTCTGACAGCGGAATTGCACCAGCGCCGTTACCACCGCCCATAATAGGCAGTACATACAGCATCATGATATTGGCAGGAGAGATACCGAAAACCATACCAGCGAGGATACCTAGCACAGAAGCGCCCAGTACAGCAGCAAGAATAGTCGGGATATAACCAACCAGAGACTTGAGCAGTAGTTTACGGTTAACCGCCAGGATAGAACCAGTGATCAGAACAGCAATGAAAAGATCCAGGAAGTCTGTCTTTTTCATTACAGCAGTCACTGTTGTAATTTCTCTTTCGGTCAGCAGACCTGCGTGTACAAACCAGGCAGCAGCCAGAAAGATCATAACCGGGGCACCACCAATGTACTTGTTAAAAATTGGCAGGCGTTTACCGATTTCACCGAACAGAGCACCAACAACAAACATAAAGCCGAAGCCACCAACGATGTTGTCTGGAAGGGTATCAGTAAAGTGTGCGATCAGAACCACTGCCAAAAGGATGGCATAAAGGTGCAGCGGGATCCCGAAGAACGAGATTTTCGAAAGCAAACCCGAAGGCGACTTCTCGCTTAGGATCATTGTTTCTTGAGTCATAATAAATATTCCATAGTTGATGTGACTATGGAACATTTTATAAATAAGATCGCCTTGTAATTGTGAGAACTCGCATTTAACGCCGTAGAATAAAAATCGCTTAAAAATTAAAAGTATTTAAGTCGGAAAATGTATATGCACACGGTGTCCGTCAGCATTCAGTCATCTTTTTCTGGCAGACAAAAAACACGCAGTATTACAGCAGAAATGTCATCGCTGTTAGCACAGATACGGTGACTACACCCAGAGCACGGATTGCGAAAGGTGCCTGATTGTACTCGGTTAACTCGCTGTGTTCCCAAGTTTGCAAAGCTTTTCTTAAATCACTGTTAACAGTCATATTGTGCTCTCCTTATGTGTATTTCATTAATATACAGTGTATATACAAAGCATATCAATTGCAACATAAGTGTCATAATTCAGCTTAAAAAAGAAACGTTCAGGGAGAGAACCTCTCTGTAGGAACAGCAGAGAGGTTTATTGAATACAGCAGTTATCCAGATGTTCGCAGATATCCACGATGACCAGTGACAAGCCTGATTTGATGATCTGCTGCTGCCGCTGCATTTGTAACTGTCGGAGTTCGTCACTGATGTCATCATCCAGAGTGAAACTATCAAAGGATGATGGCAGTCCCAGACGACTGAAGAAACTCATCTCTTTTAATGAATAGATGACATAGTCATCGGTAAAGGTGTGTTCATTAATATCGTTGTTCAGATTTTTCTGGAGTCGGATAATGTCCTCTATATTGTGGTAGATCCCTTCAGGAACGATACCGATACCGAACAGCAGCTTCAATTGGTCGGATAGTTCGCCCAGTGGGCCAGATTTATTTAAAAGGGAGTCAACAACAGTGGTGACAGTCAATTCATCTTTGCGGAAGATACGTTGAATCAGCGCATCGATCGACTGGGTAATTCGTCTTACGACAATATTAAAAAAGCTTCTGACGGTCAGTGCCGAGTTCAGCTCTTCGATAATGTCGGATTCACTGTTAATCTGCATCATATGTACACTACAAAGATATAAAAACGGTGGAAGGGCCGGCAGGCTCACTTCCACCGAAAGGGTTAGCCGATTTGGTTATACAGCGTTTCGATCTGGATAGCTTCTTTACTGTTCTCATCCAGACTGCTGTATTTTTCCAGCGTTTTTCTGATCCCGATTTCAGCGATAGTTTCCTGCAGTTCTACAGCCTGAGGATCACTCTCATTGGTGTATTTCAGTGCAGCAGCAATGCCTTTTAACAAGGTGTTATTGGCTGTACCGTATTCGATAGTCCCCAGAAGTGGTTTTATCAGACGGTCATCTTTACCCAGTTTTCTGAGTGGCTGGCGACCAACGCGATCTACTTCATCGACCAGATAAGGGTTAGCAAAGCGACCTAAGATCTTTTCAATATAAGCGGCATGTTTCTCACGCTCAAATCCATAGCGACTGATCAAAACCTCACCACTTTCTTCCATCGCTGTTTTGACATCGCTGCGAATGGCCGGATCTTCAATCGCTTCACGAACGGTTCTGTGCCCTTTCAGGTTACCCAGATACGCTGTTACGCAGTGGCCGGTGTTTAAGGTAAACAGCTTGCGTTCTACAAACGCCATCAGGTTATCGGTGCATTCCATACCCGGAATGTCCGGTATTTCACCTTTGAACTGAGTCTGATCAACGATCCATTCGCTGAAGGTCTCTACCGTTACCGCCAGAGGATCGGTTTCCCCCTCTTCTGCGGGCGGTACGATACGGTCTACCGCCGAGTCGACAAAGCCAACCAGCGCTTCGGTTTTTTCCTTGGTTTCATCAGACAGCAGTTCGAAGACTGCTGCTTTTAACTGACTGGTTCCGCGAACCATGTTTTCGCAGGCAATAATATTCAGGGGAGTAGTGATGCCGTTAGCGATTCTTTTTTCCAGACCCTGAGCAATGGTTTTTGCAATAATATTTAATACAGTCGGTCCTACGGCGGTGGTGATCATATCGACTTCAGCGATACAGTTAACCACATTCGGATCGGTCGAGTTAATAGCAGTTACGCCGGTTACGGTTTCAGTAACGCAGTCGGCACCGACCACTTTTACCGGGTACTGATTACGTTCAATGAGACCATTCACTACCACTTCATTTACATCAGTGAAAGTGACTTCAACATGTGCATCGGCTAATAATTTTCCGATAAATCCACGGCCAATATTACCGGCACCAAAATGTAATGCTTTCATAATATATCTTCCAGGAAAAGGTTGAGTTCTGAAAAGAAGGCCGGTCGGGGGAGGATCGGCCTTAAATTCACTTCAGGAGCATAACGCTGAAGCCTTATCAGCTATTGAGGATTCGAAGAACATCCGCCGGGTTGGTTGTTGTCTTCAAACATTCGATGGCTTCTTCATCATCAAGTGAATTTGTTATTGCGGTGATAACCTGAATATGTTCGTCACCCTGTGCAGCAATACCGATAACCATTTTGGCAACATCATCTGCATCTTCTCCCCACTGGACACCTTCAGGGAACTGGCAGAAGACGATACCGGTTTTCTTTACATACTGCTTGGTTTCAATGGTTCCGTGAGGAACCGCGATAGACTCACCCAGATACGTTGAGACGAGCTGTTCACGTGCCAGCATGCCTTCAATGTATTCCGGAGCAACATATCCCAGTTTTACAAGTTGTTCACCAGCAAACCTGATAACCTCTTCCTTACCTTTAGGTTCCAGACCCAAGAAGATGTTCTCATCCGAAAGCTTTAGCGACCCGTTGCTGCTAGAGCCAGTGTCTGCTGGTGTTTCAGGCTTTTTTGCATCACCTTTTGCAGCAACCAGTTCTGCCACCAGATTGTCATACAAAGCATTGTCCAGGAAATTAGACAGAGAAATATGCTTCGCATTCGCGGCATGAGTACGAGCACGGTCGGTCAGATCCTTGTGCGTAACAACAATATCCACATCGCCTGGCAGGCTGTTGATGGCCAGATTAGTGACTTCGATATCCAGATTCGCGGCCTCTACTTTCTTACGCAGCAGGCTTGCACCCATTGCACTGGAACCCATACCTGCATCACACGCAACGATGATTTTACGTACGTTTGCCATGTTAATTTCAGCCGCAGGAGCCATACCTTTGGAAGACGCTTTCATGTCTTGCATCTGGTTTGTTGCCTGCTCCAGTGAATCGTCACCTTCTGTCTGCTTTTGAGTTTTCAGCAGGAAGGAAGCGATCACACAAGATACCGCCGCAGAACAGATAACCGACAGAATCACACCTACAAATGCAGATTTAGGTGTCATCAGCAGTACCGCAAAGATAGAACCCGGTGAAGCTGGAGAAACCAGACCTGATTCAAACATAACGTTGACAAAGACACCCGTCATACCGCCACCAATCATCGCCAGGATCAGACGAGGGTTCATCAGTACGTATGGGAAGTAGATTTCGTGAATACCACCCAGGAAGTGGATGATAGAAGCACCGGCAGCAGATTGTTTCGCACTGCCTTTGCCGAACATCATATAAGCCAGCAGCAGACCCAGACCCGGACCCGGGTTCGCTTCAATCAGGAAGAAGATTGAACGACCCATTTCTTCGGACTGTTGGATACCCAGTGGCGAGAAGATACCGTGGTTGATCGCGTTGTTCAGGAACAGGATCTTTGCAGGCTCAACAAAAAGAGAAGTCAGAGGAAGGATACCTGTATCAACCAGAACGTTTACGCCGGAAGCCAGAGCACTGGACAGTACTTTTACTGCAGGACCGATGATCATATAAGCGACAATCGCACAGATCATACCGATGATACCGGCAGAGAAGTTGTTGACCAGCATTTCAAAACCGCTTTTCACTTTACCGTGAACAGCCTGATCGAATTTCTTAATTGCAAGACCACCAAGAGGACCGGCAATCATTGCACCCATAAACATTGGGATGTCCGTACCAACGATAACCCCCATGGTTGTTACAGCACCGACAACGGCACCGCGGTCACCGCCGACCATTTTACCACCGGTATAACCGATCAGCAGTGGCAGCAGATACATGATCATAGGACCAACCATGGAAGCCAGCGTTTCGTTTGGCACCCAGCCGGTTGGAATAAATAGCGCAGTAATGAAACCCCAGGCGATAAACGCGCCGATGTTAGGCATTACCATGTTAGAGAGGAACCGGCCAAAGTTCTGGACTTTGACCTTCGCTTCTGGTGATAACATATTCAGTACCCCGTTCGATGTTCTATTGTGTTTGTATAGACGGTTTCTGGTAAAAACCGTTTGTTATTTGCTTAAGACATCTTCAACTTAGCACACGATCTTATGTATTGCTTTTGGGCTGCTTTTTTGTGATCTAAATCGGCTGTTTTTAGGGGAATACAAAAAATTAGAGTGATCCCTATCACGTTTATTCGGTGTAATTTAATTACAAAATGCAATAAAAATAAAAGTCAATATAAATAAAACGACAGGCATCTCATTTTATTTATTTGCTATTGATTATTTATAGTGACACAAATCACAAAGGAAATAATAAAAAATTTTCATTAAAGTTCTGGTGTGATTTTGATCGCGAATTAGTATTTATTTTTTGGTGTGAATTAAATAAAAATATTTTTGTATAAGAATGTGTAATTTTTCGACAAGTTCTTACGGTAAGAACAGCGTGGTAATGCGGAGGCAGAAGAGTGAAGGCAATAATAATACAGCAGCCTTCACTCGGTGATAGATTAAATACGGATCAGTAAAAGATCCACATCAGCCATACTGACCAGTTTACGGGCAGAAGACCACCAGCGGTTCCAGAACCCGTGATGATGTCCGCTCACCAGTAAATCTGCGCTGATTTCTTTTACAGCCTCATTCAGTTGCTCTTCTACATCCCCGGTAACGACCAGTTTATTTTCAATAGGGTAGCGAATCAGCCCGGTGATCTCATTTAATTGTTGCATTAAGTCATCGTGATCCCGCTGTATCTGATTGACCTCGGCTGGGTCATAGTCGAGAAGGTCGGCGTCCTGATGGGTGATATCCACATAGATAAACGATATCTTAGCGTCTAAATTTTTTGCCATGGATACCGCTTTGCTGATCATGGTATCGCTCGGAGCAGATAAATCGACAGCAACCAGTAAATGCTTATAGCTCATAATGTCCTCCCTGTTATCCTCCGTTTCCTAACATCTGTATGACGACTATTTGTGCATAACAGGTATATAGACTCCTCTGTTTATAGTATAGCGTTTGTCATTTACGAACGGATGTATGGGTTATTGCAGGTATGAGACTGTAGCTACTATTTTTACTTTTTTCTGAACCGGATGCGCTAATGGTGCCTGAAAATCTGTATCCTGAGGTCAGTCTGGTATATGCATTTTGAAGTGATTTGGGTATATAATCTTGATTATAAAAGATTAATTTCTTTCAATGGATGAAATGATATGTGTAGTAACGGAAAAAAATGATGCGCTTAGAAGATATTATTCAGATTATAGAGTTTACAGATACAGATACTCTGGCTGAGGCGATAGAAATATATAACCGTAACGGTATGGTTCAGAGTGCTTTATTGCCTTATATGCAGGTGATTATCGACCAGGCTGCGGAGCCTGTATGTCATAAACTGAAACAGACAGGTTTCCGGGGACAACCGGAAATACTGGATATTAGTGATGGTCTGTCTGTGGTATACGATTTGACCCGTTATAGTGCTGACGAAGTCAGACAGAGAATAGGGATGAAGTTGGAGGAGTAAACCTGTAGAATCGCACTCCCCCAGAAGTACAGACTAATGATTATGCATACAAAGGATACCTGTTTTCACCATTTTCCCCGTTCGGCAGCACATGACCGCTTGCCAGAGAAATTTACGTTTCCTTTTTGTTATGAACCGCATCCTTTAAGTGAGCTGGCGGCAGAAGCGTTGCAGCGGCATCTTCAGACACAGACAGACTGGCAGCATAATTTCGGGTTGAGCGGTGAAATGCAAGGCGCTATCGGAAAGATGTTTGGAGTGCTGGTTGTCCGTAATTCGGCGGGTGAGCTGGGATATCTGGCCGCATTTTCCGGAAAACTGGCTGATAGCAACCATCTGCCGGGATTCGTTCCTCCGGTTTTCGATATGCTGAAAACCGGCGGTTTTTTTCTTACGGAACAGGCCCGTGTCAATGAAATTAATCATCAGTTAGAGACACTGGAGAGGCATCCTGACATTACCTTATTCCATCAGCGGTTGAATGAGATACAGACAGAGGAACAGCAACAGCTTGCCAACTTTCGAGAACAGATGATAGAAGGGCGGAAACGACGTAAGTCTCAGCGCCACTGGCTAGAGCAGTCTTTACTGAGTCAGGATATCGGGCAGGAAGTGTATCAACAGCAGATGCTGTGCCTGAGTCAGGAAAGTGTGGCTGAGAAACTCCGGCTCAGAGAGTATAAACAGCGCTGGGAAAAGGAGCTCGCGGAAATCCGTTACTGTCTGGAACAGCTGACGGCACCGATTGATGCGCTGAAAGAACAGAGAAAAACCTTGTCTAAGGCTTTGCAGAAAAAACTGTTTGCTCAATATCGTTTTCTTAATCAGGCCGGACAGGAAAAAGATCTGGGTGAACTGTTTCAGAATACAGTAAATCGAATTCCTCCTGCCGGTTCTGGAGAGTGTGCTGCACCTAAGCTGTTGCAGTATGCATTTATGCATAAGATGCAGCCGCTTGCGATGGCCGAATTCTGGTGGGGACAGTCACCAAAATCAGAAATCCGCAGGCATAAACATTACTATCCGTCCTGTAGCGGAAAGTGCCAGCCAATTCTGGCACATATGCTGGATGGTATGGATATTGATGATAACCCGTTACTGGTTAACCCGGCGAAGAATAAATCTCTTCAGGTGGTTTATCAGGATGATGCGATTGCTGTTGTGAATAAACCGGCAGAGATGCTATCTGTACCCGGTAAGAGTATTCAGGATTCGGTTTATCAGCGTGTCAGGCAACTGTTTCCTCAGGCTACGGGGTCACTGATTGTACACCGGCTGGATATGTCGACATCTGGGTTGATGGTGATAGCGCTTTCCGGCAGAGCACATAAACATCTGCAGAAACAGTTTATCAGTCGTAGTGTCCGGAAGCGTTATGTTGCTCTGGTCGACGGTATTGTGGAAAAGGAATCCGGTAGTATCAGTCTGCCGATGCGCGGTGATCCGCATGACAGGCCAAGGCAGCTTGTCTGTTTCCGGCATGGTAAACCAGCAGACACCTATTGGGAAGTGTGTGAACGGTATACAGAACAGACAAAGGTGTATCTGTACCCTAAGACCGGCCGTACACATCAGTTGCGGGTGCATTGTGCACATCCGGATGGACTGAATATGCCTATTGCTGGTGATGATTTATACGGTCAGAGAGCAGAGAGACTGTATTTGCATGCTGATTCTCTGCGTCTCATTCATCCGCTCTCTGGTAAAGTGATGCACTTTATCGCAGAAAGTGAGTTTTAATTCTCCTTAGCCTCCATTTCTGAGAATACATATAAAACATAGAGTAATTAGCTATATATATTAACGATATGGCTAATTATTCAGGATGTTATTTTTATCGGATATGCCGATGATTTTTTTGTTTCCGGTTTTCAACGTAAGACTCTCTTATTTAGTGCTTATTTATATTCAGATGCTGTATGTCATTTTTATTATATATTAATGAAGTCTGTATATATCGAACCGTCCTTATATGCAGTGTTCAGAGTGTTATCAACAAGCTCAATGTAAAAGAAATAGCACAGAAAATGGCCCCCATTTTTAATTCACCTGTACATTCTAAAGTCTAATTTATTGAAATTCTTATTTATGCGAATTCATCTGGTGATAATTTGTACAAGTTCATCGGGTAAACTAAAATTATAGTGTTTGTTGCCGGCTTAATTCTGCACGCTAAAGAAATTAGCCATTGGACTAGTGAAATCTTTCTGTGTGTTTTATGTATGTATAAGTTAATAAATAATCTTAAACTGTTTTTTCTAATTATTATTTCATTTATTTTAATTGTTAAAACTGTTAATGCTGAGTTCTGTAGCGTACAGGAAGCATCCCTGCATCCCCGACTAGAGGGCGGAGCCCAGCGTTCAATGGTTTATCTGACCCAGAAAGAAAAACAGTGGCTGGAACAGCATCCGGTGATCCGTCTAGCTTCAAATTCATACTGGCCTCCACTGGAGTATATGGGGAAAGACGGCAGTTATCAGGGGATAGCCGCTGATTTTATCGCATTGATTGAAAAGAAACTGGCGATTCGTTTTGTTCGTTCTCCGGACCAGCTTTGGAACGATTCGATACAGGATATCCGGGAGCGCCGGCTGGATGTGCTCAGTATGGCGATGGAGACTTCGGCAAGACAGGAGTTTGCCCGGTTTACCCGACCGTATATTTCTAATGCTATGGTCATTGTGACCAGAGACTCTGTCAGTTATGTATCCGGTATTCAGGGACTTATCGGTAAAACCGTGGCTGTTGTCGAAGGGTTTGCTTCTTTTGATACATTGTCAGCAGAGCACCCGGGGATCCTGATCAAACCTTATCCGAATGTCGAAAAAGCATTATCAGCGGTGACTAATGGTGATACTTTCGCTTTTGTCGGAAATATTATTACTGTCGGTTATATTATTCAGGAAAAAAGTCTGAGCCATTTGCGTGTATCCGGAGATACGCCATACCGTTTTGAGCTGGGTATCGGTGTCAGAAGTGACTGGCCAGAACTGGTTTCTATTCTGGATAAGGCACTGGATTCTATTACTGTCCGAGAGCGGGCTGAGATATTTTCTCGCTGGGTTTATGTAGATATCGGACACGGCATCTACTGGAAAATCGTGTTATGGGCATTCGGTATACTGGGAAGCTTTACCCTTATCATCCTGTACTGGAATTATCAGCTTAACCGTAAGGTGAAACAGCGAACAGCATTGCTGGAACATCAGGCGTTGCATGATGTTTTAACCGGTTTGCCAAACCGTATGGCTATGCACTCCCGGCTGGAGCAGCAAATTTACACGGCTGAACGGGAGAAAGGCTCTCTCTTTGCTGTGTTGTTTATTGATTTGGATGATTTTAAAAAGGTGAACGACACACTGGGACATGCGGTGGGTGATGAATTGTTGCTGGCTGTTGCTGACCGGTTACGCAAAACGTTAAGACGTTCGGATTTTATTTCCCGTTTTGGTGGCGATGAATTTGTCGTGATCACACAGATTGTCAGACAAAAAAGTTCACTTGAAACCGTCTGCCGGCATATGCTGGAAGTCATGCAGAAAGCGTATTGCCTGCGCGGGCAGACAGTAACGATACACATGAGTATCGGGGCGGCTTGTTATGCTGAAAATGGTGCCACAGCAGAGGCATTATTACGCCATGCTGATACGGCCATGTATGCTGCAAAAAAACAGGGGCGCAACCGTTTTATTTTTTATTCAAAAGAGGTGGAACCTTCTGCCGAGCGGCGTATGGAGAAATCTGCTGAGGGCACATCGGTGGAATATGAACACTCGTTATTAAAAACTGTCCCGGAAAAGAGCTGATTTCTCCGGGACAGTCTGGTTGATTTTTATTAGCTTAGTAACATTTTAGCCAGCAGGTAGCCGACACAGCAGGATGAAACCACACTGATAAGACCGACTATCATAAAAGAGTGGTTAAAATACCATTTGCCTATTTTAGTTGTACCCGATGTGTCAAAGTTGACAGTGGCAATATCTGACGGGTAGTTAGGAATAAAGAAGTAACCATAAACGGCCGGAATAATCCCGATCAGCAGAGCCGGTTCCAGACCAAGGCCGATACCGACCGGCAACATCATCCGGGCAGTCGCCGCCTGAGAGTTGACCACAACCGATACAATAAACAGTGCCAATGCAAAAGACCACGGGTAGTCGGTAACCATACCGATAATACCGGCTTTAAATTCAGGCAAGGCATATTTGAAATAAGTATCTGACATCCAGGCAATACCAAAGATGGCGATTGCGGCAACCATACCAGATTTGAATACCACACCGTCCGGAACTTTTTTCGGATCGGTTTTGGTGACCAGCAGAATAATACCGCCGAAAGCCAGCATCATCATCTGGATGATAATGGACATGGAAATGGGTTTTTCGTTATCAATGATCGTTCTGACATCCGGAAACATTGCAATAATCACTATTGAAACCAGTGCAGCCAGAAAAATAAGGACAGAATTTTTTGCCGATGCCGGCAATTCTTCATCCAGACTGGTTGCCGTGGTGGTCAGAATTTTTTCTCTCCATACCGGATCCTGAAGACGGGCCTGATATTCAGGATCATCTTCCAGTTCTTTACCCCGGCGCAGACTGTAAAGTGACATCAGGAACACACCGCACAGTGTTGAAGGAATGGTTACCATCAGGATCGTGACCAGAGTAATGTCGTGCTGAATATTGGATAGTTGAGCCAGATAATAGACAACCGCTGCAGAGATAGGCGATGCAGTGATCCCGACCTGAGAGGCTACAGATGCTGCTGCCATCGGACGTTCCGGGCGGATCCCGTTTTTCAGTGCAACATCACCGATGATTGGCATGATGGAGTAAACCGCATGTCCGGTACCCAGCATAAATGTCATGGTATAGGTAACCAAAGGGGCAATAAGGGTAACGTTTTTCGGGTTTTTCCGCAGAATTCTTTCTGCTACCTGCAGCATATATTTCAGACCACCGGCAGCTTCCAGTACCGAAGCACAGGTCACCACGGCAAGAATAATCAGCATAACGGTAATGGGAGGGGATGTCGGCGGCATTCTAAAGATAAAAACTTCAGCCACCAGGCCAATACCGGAAACAACGCCTAAACCAATCCCGCCATAGCGGGATCCCGTGTATAACATCAGCAAGAGAAATAAAAATTCAAGATATAACATAGCAATAGCCTTTCAGTTGAGCCTGAAACTATTCTCAGGCTGTAGAAAAACAAATACTAATAGTAGGGTCATATTTTTTATGTTATGAGTTTGTTATGTGTTGAAATCTTGCTACAAGTCACATATTTAAATCGTTTCCTGAGCAAAAAAGATCCCGGGGGAAGGGATCTTTTTCTTATACAAAGTATTCAAATCAGGCTTATAACTTAACTTATAACTTAAAGCGACCGACGATATTGATCAACTGGCTATTGACTGAAGCAATATTTTCCATATCAGACAGAGTCCGCTGGCCATTACTGTCCAGTTCACCAACGATATCGTTCAGTGCGGTCATATTGCGGCTAAGCTCTTGTGTTACGCTGCTTTGTTCCTCTGCGGCTGTTGCGATCTGGGTGCTGAGGGCATTAATTTCAGTCACATAGGTGGTCATTGCTTCCAGACTGTTAGCAACTTCATCCGACCCTTCGGCAGTTTCCTGACAACGTTGTCTGGTATTGTCCATTGAATCTACGACGACTTGAGTACCTTTCAGAAGGTTCGCCAGCGCCACTTCAACTTCTTCCGTACTCTCTTTGGTCCGGCTGGCAAGATTACGGACTTCATCGGCAACAACGGCAAAGCCCCGGCCTTGTTCACCGGCCCTAGCAGCTTCTATCGCAGCGTTCAGAGCCAACAGGTTGGTCTGTTCGGCGATATCACCAATCACACTCAGGACACTATTGATTTCCTGCGTTTCATTACTCATACGGTTAACGTTAGCTGCGGCGGTGTCAACATCCTCAATCAGTGCAGAAACGGTAGCCAGTGATTGTTGAACGGTTTTTTTCGATGTGGTACTGGTTTCATCGGCCTGTTGGGTCAGGCTGGCTGTATTAGCTGCGTCGGTAGCCATTGAATCTGCCGTCGCGTTCATCTCTTCGATGGCAGTAACAATCTGTTCGGTTTCTGTCACGTGATTTTGCAAAATAGCGGAGTTATGCTCAGACTGCTGCCGCACCTGACTGACATTGGTCTGCAGGACACCGGATATATCCTGAATTTCACGCAGCATGGTTTGTAAATTAGTGATAAATTTATTCACGCCGTCAGCAATTTCGCCCAGTTCGTCATTCGATTCAACGTTCAGCCGCTGAGTTAAATCTGCATCGCCGCTGGAAAGATCGAGGATGGTTTTTTTCAGAGACAGTATCGGGCGGTATAGTGCCTGAAGGGCAAAAAATGCTATCAGCAGACAGATTACTGTTGCAGAAACCGCAATAGTAATGGCTGTATTTCTGGCAGATATCAAGCTGGAGTAAGCGACAGAGGTATCCAGTCCCATAACAAAGTACCAGTTTTTATCTGCAACTTTGATCCGGTGAGAGAAAAGGATTTTGTCAGTGTTGTTCAGTTGATAGCTAATGACGGCAGCATCATTTTTTACGGCTTCAAGAGCAGCTTCCTTGAACCAGGAAATATCAGAAGCTTTATCACTGACCTTAACTGCATCGGATGTTGATGCCAGAACGGTAGTATCCTGATTCAGAATTAAAGCAACAGACCCCGGGATATCGACCGATTCTTTTGCTAAATCACTCATCCAATCCAGCTTCATGTCTGCACCGATCATCCCATCTTGGGTTTTCTGCACAATACTCAACCAATAAATGTCTGGGTTTGCACCATCGGGGTAGGGGTCGGTGACGGAAGGTTCCATCGCTTTTCGACCATCCTGATAGTAGCTCATTTTTCTTATATCATCGTGAAACTTATGGTTTGGCCATGCATCACTGGTCAGATTCCAGTAGGCGTCACCTGTCGATTCAAATCCTATAAAAGAGCTTCCTGTATTCAGGGTTGTTGCGAAAAGATGGGTCAGGGCCACATATTCTTCTAAGGTATTTCCGGGGAAGGCCTCATTTTTATAGAGTTTTCCCAGCCCTCTCATGCCTTCAATTTTCTCTCCTAAAAAAGTCTCAACTAATGTAGCCCGACCTTTTACGTATTCACTTCCGAGTTGATTTGTTAGATCAATGATGGCTTCTTTTTCTTTTGTATAGGAGATATAGCTGGAAATGGAAACTGAAAATCCAACCAGTAACATCACTGAGATGATCAGCAGTCGTTTAAGTCCGAGTTGCTTCATAATGGCACCATATTACCTGTTGTCTGTGAAAATATTCTGTCTGCTTATAAAGAATATATCGGTTGCTACTATCCAAAGTTTAGATGGCATTTTTGTAAACAAAGTAAAAATTTCAGAAAGTTATCAATAGGAAACAGGTAAGACAGCATCCGACAGCTTTGTTTTAAACCTTACAAAAAGAGTGGAATTTGTCAGCTACGTTATAGCTTGTAATTATTAATTCCTTAATTTTCAATCTGTTATGAGTTTATTGGTGTTGGCTTGGTTTTCGCAGAGAGATGTATGAATTGTTTTTTACACATCCTATGGAGGGAACCATTATGGCAATTCGTCAATGCGCAATTTACGGAAAAGGCGGTATCGGTAAATCAACAACAACGCAGAATTTGGTCGCTGCTCTGGCAGAAGCTGGTAAGAAAGTGATGATTATCGGTTGTGACCCTAAAGCAGACTCAACCCGTCTGATCTTACACACCAAAATGCAGAACACCATCATGGAAATGGCAGCGGAAGCCGGTACGGTAGAAGACATCGAACTGGAAGATGTACTGCTGACAGGTTACGGTGACGTGAAATGTGTTGAATCAGGCGGTCCTGAGCCAGGTGTCGGTTGTGCCGGCCGTGGGGTAATCACCGCTATCAACTTCCTTGAAGAAGAAGGCGCATACGAAGAAGATCTGGACTTTGTGTTTTATGACGTATTGGGTGACGTGGTATGCGGTGGTTTTGCCATGCCAATTCGCGAAAATAAAGCACAGGAAATCTACATCGTATGTTCTGGTGAGATGATGGCAATGTACGCAGCAAACAATATCTCTAAAGGTATTTGTAAGTATGCCACTTCAGGCAGTGTACGCCTTGCAGGTCTTATTTGTAACTCACGTAACACTGACCGCGAAGACGAGTTAATCATGGCTCTTGCGGCGAAGATCGGCACTCAGATGATCCACTTCGTTCCTCGTGACAACATTGTACAACGTGCAGAAATTCGTCGTATGACCGTTATCGAGTATGACCCGACTTGTAACCAGGCGGATGAATACCGTGCTCTGGCGAAAAAAGTTATCGAGAACAAAATGTTCGTTATTCCTGAGCCATGCACTATGGACGAGCTTGAAGATCTGCTGATGGAATTCGGCATCATGGAAGTAGAAGATGAGTCCATCGTCGGCAAAACAGCCGCTGAAGTAGCATAAGCAATGAATCTGGCTGAAAAATGATAAGCCTATAAGCTTTAAACTAATTTGGAGGCAGAGATGTCGATGAATAAGCAAGAAACTCAGGCACTGATTGATGAAGTGTTGGAAGTTTATCCGGAAGTCGCACGGGCAGAGCGTGCGCTGCATCTGGGTGTCAATGATGTCAGTGCGGAAGGAAAAAGCTGTGTAACCTCCAACCGGAAATCATTGCCCGGTGTAATGACGGTTCGCGGTTGTGCCTACGCAGGTTCTAAAGGGGTGGTATGGGGACCGGTAAAAGATATGATCCATATTTCTCATGGTCCTATCGGTTGTGGTCAGTATTCTCGTGCCGGACGGCGTAATTATTACACCGGAACAACGGGGGTTGATACATTCGGGACATTGAACGTTACCACGGATTTTCAGGAACGAGACATCGTATTCGGTGGCGATAAGAAACTGTCGGCAGCGATCGATGAGCTGGAAATGTTGTTTCCGTTATCTAAAGGTCTCTCCGTCCAGTCTGAGTGTCCGGTTGGTTTGATTGGTGATGATATCGAAGCCGTCGCTAAGATCAAAGGGGCTGAGATTGGTAAAACTATTGTGCCGGTTCGTTGTGAAGGTTTCCGTGGTGTGTCTCAGTCTCTGGGTCACCATATCGCGAACGATACACTGCGTGACCATGTACTGTCTAAATCAGATGAACGTGCGTTTGAAGCGGGTCCGTATGATGTTGCCATCATTGGTGACTATAACATCGGGGGGGATGCCTGGTCTTCCCGTATCATTCTTGAGGATATGGGTCTGAACGTAGTTGCTCAGTGGTCTGGTGACGGTACGCTTCCGGAAATGGAAAATACGCCGAAAGTGAAACTGAATCTGGTTCACTGTTACCGTTCTATGAACTATATCGTGCGTCATATGGAAGAGAAGCATGGTGTGCCATGGGTAGAGTACAACCTGTTCGGCCCGACTAAGATCGAAGAATCGATGCGTAAGATTGCCGGCTATTTTGATGAGAAAATTCAGGCTCAGACAGAAGAAGTCATCAAGCGTTATCGTACTGAATGGGAACAGATTATTGCTAAATATCGTCCTCGTCTGGAAGGGAAGAAGGTGATGTTGTATGTCGGTGGTCTGCGTCCTCGCCATATTATCGGGGCTTATGAAGATCTGGGCATGGAAATTGTCGGCGCAGGTTATGAATTTGCACATAACGATGACTATGTAAAAACCACTCCGGAAGTAAAAGAAGCTACCTTGCTGTTTGATGATGTTACAGGTTATGAACTGGAAGAGTTTGTTAAGAAACTGAATCCGGATCTGGTCGGCTCCGGCATCAAAGAGAAGTATATCTTCCAGAAGATGGGTTATCCGTTCCGTCAGATGCACAGCTGGGATTACTCGGGGCCTTATCATGGTGTTGATGGTTTTGCTATCTTCGCCCGAGATATGGATCTGACGATCAATAATCCGTGCTGGAGCAGCATGAAAGCCCCGTGGATAAAGGATGAATCGTCTGACGAGGCACTGGCTAAGACCGCCTAATGTTACGATGGACTATTTTGCTTTAAAGAGTAAGACCATCAGTTGTTAACCGAACCGTCGTTCACGGATGAGTGGCACGGTAGGAGAATATGTATGAGCCAGAAAGTTGAAGATATCAAAACTGGTTACGACTTGTTTAAGCAGCCTGAATATCAGGAGATGTTTAAAAACAAGCGAAATGCCCATGAAGATGCTGTTGATGCGGCAAAGGTAAAAGAGACCTTTGAGTGGACCACAACAGAAGAATATAAAGAATTAAATTTCAGTCGTAAGCACGTCACTATAGATCCTGCAAAAGCATGTCAGCCTTTAGGGGCAGTACTTTGTGCTCTGGGTTTTGAAAAAACACTGCCTTATGTGCACGGTTCTCAGGGTTGTGTTGCGTACTTCAGAAGCTATTTTAACCGTCACTTCAAAGAGCCGGTTGCCTGTGTATCAGATTCCATGACGGAAGATGCAGCAGTATTCGGGGGACAGGATAATATGTTCCACGGTCTGCAGAATGCGTATGCACTGTATAAGCCAGAGGTGATTGCTGTATCAACAACCTGTATGGCTGAAGTGATCGGTGATGACCTTCAGGCCTTTACCGGAAATGCAAAAGCGGGTGGATATCTTCCCGCAGAGGTTCCGACACCTTATGCCAACACACCAAGCTTTGTCGGCAGCCATCTGACGGGTTGGGATAACATGTTTGAAGGCTTTATGGGGTACTTCACCCGTAAAGAGATGGAAGGAAAAGTCGTTGGCAGTAACGGTAAAATCAATATTGTTCCCGGGTTTGAAACCTATCTGGGCAATTACCGGGTGATTCGCCGTATGCTGGACGAGATGGACGTGGATTATGCCTTCCTGTGTGACCCTTCTGAGGTTCTGGATACACCGGCTGATGGTGAATATCGTATGTACGCAGGTGGTACGCCCATTGCTGATATCAAAGATGCGCCTAATGCAAAAGCGACATTGCTATTGCAGCCAGAGCATCTGGTTAAGACTAAGAAGTTTGTATCCGGCACGTGGCAGCAAGATGTTCCAGACATGAGTATTCCTATGGGACTGGAATGGACAGATAATTTCCTGATGACGGTCTCAGAAGTGACGGGTAAAGATATCCCTGAATCACTGACTAAAGAACGTGGCCGTTTAGTGGATATGATGACTGACTCCCATTCATGGCTGCACGGTGTGAGTATCTCGCTCTATGGCGACCCTGACTATCTGCTGGGCATGACCAAGTTTCTGACTGAGTTGGGTTGTGAAATCAAACATGTTCTCTGTCACAACGGTAACAAACGCTGGCGTAAGAAGATGGAGGCTCAGCTTGCTGAAACGCCATACGGACAGAGTGCCGAAGTATTTGTGGGCAAAGACTTGTGGCATTTCCGTTCTTTGGTGTTGACGGATAAGCCAGACCTGATGATTGGTAACTCATACGCGAAATTTATCGAACGGGATACTAAGGCGAAAGGAGCTGAGTCTGAAGTGCCGTTGGTACGTATCGGTTTCCCGATTTTCGACCGTCATCATCTGCATCGTAGTACGACACTTGGCTATGAAGGGGCTATGTATATCTTAACAACCCTGGTTAATGAAGTACTGGCTAAACAGGATCGAGAATCCAGTATTCTGGGTAAAACGGACTTTGGTTTCGATCTGGTTCGGTAAGGTAACCGCCGGCAGCATGTCTGCCGGCTTTTTATCGGTTCTATTTTCTCTTACGTGGTTCAAACATAGCGTGTGTTAAGGATAACCCTATGGCAAATGTAATGATTCAGTATAACGAGGAAGGTAAATTGTCGTTGTACCTTCCTAAAAAGGATCTGGAAGAAGCGATTACTCACTTAGAGTTTGATCAGGAGAGTCAGTGGGGGGGCGAAGTCCATCTGTCTGGCGGTGCGATTTATTACATCGATCCTGTCGCAAAACCCAAATTACCGGTTACGGTCAGAGCGCGTCGTCTGAAAGCGGCTTAAGGAGGATATTTAATATGGAATCAGTCATCTCAAACGAAGCGGCACTACGCATTGCAATGGCCGCAAAATCTTTGCCTGATATTGATGTTAAATCTCTGCTGGGTTTACTTCTCCAGCACCTTGGTGAGCCGTTGTCAGAGCAAAAACTGATGGATATGTCGCCTAAGTCATTTCGTATAATGGTCGCTTCTCTGGATGATACCGTGCCACGTAAAGATGTGACTGAAGCATTGGCGGTATTAACGAATAAAGAGTTGGATAATGTGGATGCGCCGGAAGTTGTGGATCTGTTACCACTGCCGGAACCCAAGCTCAGAGTCGCAGTGACCTCGAACCAGGGCGAGCTGCTGAACGGGCACTATGGTTCTTGTCTGCGAGTGCTGATTTATGAAGTGAATGCGGATACTTATCAACTGACGGATGTCCGGGCTGTCGACAGTACTCTGAAGGGCGAAGCCCGTACGGACTATATTCTTTCTCTGATGCGGGAATGTCATATTTTATTTACGCTTTCGATCGGTGGTCCTGCAGCAGCAAAGGTTACCCGTGCGAATGTTCATCCGGTAAAGAAAAAAGCCCCGATGCCGGCAGAAGAGGTATTGGCAGATCTAAGCCGTGTGATTGGCTCAAACCCACCGCCCTGGATGCAGAAATTACTGGGGACTGGCGACATAACCGTATAGGAGAATCGTTATGACCACTATGGATGTAGTTATTGTCGGCGAAGCGGATATTCAGCAGATTGGAACTGTACTTGAAGGGCTGGAATACGTCGATGATGATATGATCTCTCGAATGCGACTCGCCTATCCACATATTCGGTTCACTCTCTGTTCTGAAGACGATACCGGAGAACGGGAACCCTATGCCAGTTATTGTGGATTCGATATCCATCTTGTCAGTTCAGGTGCAGGAGCATGCAGTTTGTTAACTCACAATATTGAACAATGCACCGGGCTTGTTATTGCACTTCACGAAGAGTGAAGTGCTTTTTTCCTATTTTCAGACAATTTTTCCCTACATATTTCTCACTTTTGTCTGCTTTACGACAAACCGAAATTTTATGCGCCATTAAATATAAAAAATTCTTATAAAACAACAAAGTAACTCTTGGCTCTTTTATTGCAAAAGTAGAGAAAAAAGCAATTTAGGAACATGTTATCTGTCGCAGGAGGCGTAATGAAACAATCCGAAATCAGACTTCTACAAAACGAGCCGGCGTGTGAGCACAATAAAGGTGAAAAGAGTGGATGTAGCCGGCCGACCCCAGGCGCTACTGCTGGCGGCTGTCCTTTTGACGGTGCACAAATCAGCCTGTTGCCTATTGCCGATGTCGGACATATTGTACATGGCCCTATCGGCTGTGCCGGAAATAGCTGGAACAACCGGGGTACAAGGGCTACGGGTAAGAATCTGTTCAGATTAGGATTTACCACGGATCTTAATGAACAGGATGTCATCATGGGACGAGCAGAGAAAAGATTGCTGCATGCCATTAAGCAACTGATTACCGAACATCAGCCTCCGGCGGTATTCGTGTATATGACCTGTGTGCCGGCTCTGGAAGGGAATGACGTGGATGCGATATGTGCACTGGCTCAGGAGCGGTACGGTGTACCTGTGGTGCATGTGGATGCGGCTGGGTTTTACGGTAATAAAAATCTTGGCAACCGGATTGCCGGTGAAGTCATGGTTAATAAAGTGGTTGGTACAGCAGAGCCGCCGCCTAAACCGCTGATGAAGCATGATCCTACCAGGAAGGTTCACGATATTGTGCTGATTGGCGAATACAATATTGCCGGTGAGTTCTGGCATGTTTCCCCTCTGTTTGAAGAGCTGGGATTACGGGTACTGTGCTGTATGGCCGGAGACACCCAGTTCCATCAGATCCAGACCATGCATCGTGCTGATGCCGCTATGGTTGTGTGTTCGCGGGCACAGATTAACGTAGCCAGAAAATTGCAGGAGCGCTGGGGCGTTCCCTGGTTCGAGGGCAGTTTTTACGGTATTGAAGACACATCGTCCGCATTGCGTCAGTTTGCTGCTCTGATTAATGATGACAAGCTGACAGATCACACAGAGCAGGTTATTGCCCGGGAAGAAAAAAGGGTCAGAGAAGCACTAAAACCCTATGCTGAGGCGTTATCCGGTAAAAAAGCCCTGCTGTATACCGGGGGAGTGAAATCCTGGTCGGTGATCAGTGCACTTGCAGAAATTGGTATTGAGACGGTTGCAACAGGGACAACAAAATCAACGCAGGCAGATAAAAACCGGATCATAGATATTATGGGTGAAGAGGCTCTGATGCTGGATGAAGGTGGTGCAAGAAATCTGCTGGATATCTATTACCGGCATGATGCAGACGTTATGGTTGCCGGTGGCCGGAATATGTACACCGCATTGAAAGCCCCCGTTCCTTTTCTGCACATTAATCAGGAGCGTCATCTTCCCTATGCCGGGTATGAGGGCATGATAACTCTGGCGAGGGAGTTATACCGGACCATCCAGAGTCCGGTCTGGGCTGCTGCCCAAAGCTCAGCCCCATGGGAACAGGAATCCGATAAAACAGCACAAGCAGAGGTCTCTGCATCGCGAATTAAAGCGTAAGGAGTGAGTATGGCACGCGTAATTAAGAACAATTCACCTCTGTCAACACAGCCACTGAAAACCAGCCCGGCGACCGGAGCCACGGTCGCAACTCTGGGCTTTCAGGGCAGTATCCCCTTATTGCACGGTGCTCAGGGATGTGCTGCTTTCAATAAGATCTATCTGATTTCACATTTCAGAGAGGCGATCCCCATTCAGAATACCGCCATCGATCAGGTGGCGGCCGTCATGGGGGGAGATGAAAACCTGCTGGCAGCGATGCAACTGTTATGTGAGAAACATGCCCCAACGCTTATTAGTGTGATGACTACTGGGTTGACGGAATTACAGGGGACGGATCTTTCCCGGGTCATTATGGATTTTAAACGGGCAAACCCGCAATTTGATTCGACCCGGATTGTTGCAATGAATACCCCGGATTTTACCGGTTCCATGCAGTCCGGATTTGCACACGCAGTGGATAGGATTGTTCGTCAGCTGGTGTTACCGCCTTCGAAAATCAAACGTCAGCGGAAGCTGGTAAACGTACTCTGTTCTGTGGGGATGACAGCGGTGGATATCGAGACACTGAAAGGATATCTGGACGCATTTAATCTGGACGCAGTTATCGTTCCGGATATTTCTCTGTCACTGGACGGACATACCGGGGACAGTGATTACTCACCTGTCAGTCTGGGAGGCACGTCTGTCTATGAAGTTGAAATGATGTCCGAAGCAGCGATGACCATCATTATCGGCGAGTCGATGCTTCCGACGGCTAAGTGGCTGGAAAAACGTTTTGCCATTCCTTATATCCGTACCGATATGGGGATGGGAATAGACAGTGTGGATAAGCTGATCATGGCGTTGACGGAACTGAGTGGCATGCCTGTACCCGGCTGGATAACCCGTGCCAGAAAACGCCTGCAGGATGCAATGGTTGATACGCACTTTTACCTGACTCATGCAACGGTATCTCTTGGTCTGGAACCGGATTTGGCTACCGGCTATGCCCGGCTTTTAGGCAGTATGGGCTGTAGAATTTCACGGGTGGTGACCACCCTGGATACTCCGGGTCTGCAACAGATTGATGCCGATGAAATTCTGATCGGTGATCTGTCGATGTTGCTGCCATCGAACCAGCCTGTTTCTGCCGTTATCAGTAATACCCATGCGGCTCACATCTGTGAACCTGAAATACCGGTCATTCGGGCTGGCTATCCGTGTCATGATCAGTTCGGCATAATGGATGTTCGCCAATTTGGTTATGAAGGCAGCCGGGAGCGTATTTTTGCTCTGGCGAACAGTATTATGCTCAACCATAAAGAGGAAGTTGAGCCGCACATCAGCGGTTACCGTTTCTCCCCGTCAGAAGTGACCCGGAAGGAGACGTTATGATTCAAAGCGAGCGAAAACTGCATATAGAACCTTCTCCGGATGAAGGTCAGTTTAAGCTGAAAATTGCCTTTACCACCCTTGACAGGCAGCATGTTGATCAGCATTTCGGTACCGCAAAATGTGTACTGATTTATGGCGTAAACGAGCATCACTGGTCATTGCTGGAAGCGATAGAATACCCGGTTATCAGTGATAAAACGCACGACAAATTACCCGCAAGAATTGCGGATCTCAGTGGTTGTGCGGCGGTTTACTGCAATGCTTGCGGGGTATCAGCCATTCGCCAGTTGCTGGGAGATAACATCAACCCGGTAAAGGTTTCGGAAGGCGTCAATATTCACCTTATGTTGGCAGAAATTCAGGAAGAGCTTAGAGGGGCTCCGACCGGCTGGCTGAATCGGGCATTAAAAATGGCAGAAAAAAAGAAACATGATCAAAGTTCTGATCAGAACCGGTTAAATAAATTAATGGATGAAGAGTGGTAATAAAAGGAAATAATGATGAGCAATATCACTGGATTAACACGAGGCGGAACCGTATGGGAACCTCAATTTATCAAACAACTGGATCAGGAGAACTGCATCGGTTGCGGACGCTGTTATAAGGTCTGTTCCCGGGATGTATTCAACCTTGTTGAAAATGAAAATATTGATGAAGATGATGATCTTTATGATGAGGATGACATGATGATGGTCATGGCTATCGACAATGCCGATGACTGTATTGGCTGTGGTGCCTGCGCAAAAGTATGTGCTAAAAATTGTCACAGTTTTGAGCCAGGCTCTGCACCGGTATAAGAGACCATATGGCCTCTGAGACTGAAAATAAACCGTCGTATTTTATTATGGCGGTTTTTTATGCCAGCAACAAGGAAGAGCTTAATGAACATGACGGAAAACGCACAACGTAATTGTGGGGTTTCCGACAATGTTTTATCTGTAACATGACAAAGAAACGCACAAATTGTCCCATTCTATAATTTGATCTAATTCACACATTTCATTCTTCTTAGATATCATAAGGTTACGTATGTCACATTTTCTGGTGTGAGGTTTGCAGGATCGAATAAAAAAGAAATTTGGGCATCTGGTACCGGTGTGGTGTACAGAACCCTATGGAAGCAAGGAGTGCTTGATATGTGGGATTATTCAGAGAAAGTGAAGGAACACTTTTTTCAGCCAAGAAATGCCAAAATGCTGACAGATGCAAATGCCAAAGGGGATGTTGGTTCCCTGAGTTGTGGTGATGCACTGAGTCTGAGTCTGAAGATCAATCCTGAAACTGAGGTAATTGAAGATGCAGGTTTTCAGACCTTTGGTTGCGGCAGTGCGATTGCTTCATCATCGGCACTGACAGAAATGATTATCGGCAAGACGCTGGATGATGCACTGAAAGTGACAAATAAAGATATTGCCGATTATCTGGAGGGCTTACCTCCGGAAAAAATGCACTGCTCAGTCATGGGGATGGAAGCTTTACATGCGGCAGCAGCGGATTATCGTGGTGAAGTGATTGATGATGACCATGAAGAAGGTGAACTGATCTGTAAGTGCTTTGCGATTGATGACCTGATGATCAAACGGGTGGTTAAAACCAATCAACTGACCACACTGGAAGAGGTGATTAACTACACCAAAGCTGGTGGTGCCTGTGCCTCCTGCCATGAGAAAATTGAATGGGTACTGGAAGCTTGTCTGGCTGAGGAACAAACGGCTTCTGCTATTACAGAATCTGTAGAAGATGCTGTCGTTGAGACACTGGAACCTGTTATCAGTCAGAAAGCGATGCTACAGCGAATACGGGTCGTGGAAGCGGTGTTAGATGAGATACGTCCTGCAGTGATTGCTGATGGCGGTAATATTCAACTGGTCGATATTGAAGATGACCTGATTTTTGTGTCCATGTCCGGAAACTGTAGCGGCTGCGGGTTGTCCGGGTTAACTCTGGCGACGATTGAGAACAAAGTGTCACAAGCATTAGGTGTGGCTGTCACCGTATTTCCGGTTCAGGAACGCAACCAGAAGAAGGAGGCAACTTATGATGCCTGATAAAGTCCCTGCCAGAGTCGTCTATCTGGATAATAATGCTACGACACGTATTGATCCCAGAGTGCTGGATACCATGATTCCGTATCTGGATGAATTTTACGGCAATCCCTCCTCAATCCACGAACTGGGCGCAAGAGTAGGTAAAGCGATGGAGCTGGCACGTGAGCGGCTACAGGCGTTTATCGGTGCAGCATACAGTTCGGAAATCATTTTCACTTCTTCGGCAACTGAAGCGACGACAACCGCCATTTTGTCCGCACTGGAAGCTCTGCCGGAGAGAAAGGAGATCATTACAACTGTGGTTGAGCATCCGGCCACACTGCAACTGTGTCAGAATCTCGAACGTAAAGGCTACCGGGTGCACTGGATTGGTGTTGACACCAAAGGCCGGCTGGATACCGACGCCTACCTGAAGGCTCTGAGTGAGAATGTTGCAGTGGTTTCGGTGATGTGGGCCAACAATGAAACCGGTACTATTTTCCCGGTGGAGTATCTGGCAAAAGAGGCCAAAGCCGTTGGGGCTCAGTTCCATGTCGATGCGGTGCAGGTTATGGGGAAACGGCCTGTTGATGTGAAAACGACGGACATAGATATGCTGTCGTTGTCCGGACATAAGTTCCATGCGCCCAAAGGGGTGGGCGTTCTGTATCTGAAGCGGGGAACTCGTTTCCGGCCTCTGCTCCGGGGTGGGCATCAGGAAAGAGGACGTCGGGCCGGAACGGAAAATGCAGCATCCATTATCGGTCTTGGAGTCGCAGCAGAGCTGGCACAGAAGTCGATAGACAGTGATATGTTTCAGATAGCGCTGATGCGTGACCGGCTGGAGCAGGGCATTCTGGCTCGTATTCCCAGTACGTTTGTAACCGGTAATCCACGGGAACGGGTTCCTAATACGACCAATATTGCGATTGAGTATGTAGAAGGTGAAGCCCTGCTGCTGCTGATGAATCAGGCCGGAATTGCTGCGTCATCCGGTTCAGCCTGCACATCCGGGTCTCTGGAACCCTCCCATGTGATGAAAGCGATGAATATTCCGTTTACGGCAGCGCATGGTACTTTGCGTTTCTCACTGTCCCGTTTTACAACCGATGACGACATAGACCATGTGCTGGAACAGCTCCCCGCTATTGTTGAACGACTGCGAATGCTGTCTCCGTATTGGGATAATGAGAAAAATCAGGGAGCAGAAGACAGCTTTGCTCCGGCCTATGCATAACCGCATTCAAAGAGGTGGATGATGACACAGGGAACGGTCAGCGTCACAAAGGTTACGGTAAACGATACAACACTGCGCGATGGTGAACAGAGCCCGGGGGTTGCATTTACTACGGAAGAAAAGATTACGATTGCCTTACAACTTGAAGCTGCCGGAGTTCCGGAGCTGGAGATCGGGATCCCCGCAATGGGGAGGGAAGAGCAGCAAACCATTTGTGCTATTACACAAGCGTTAAGCTCGGCGAAAACCATGGCATGGTGTCGCATGGCACAAGATGACATCCTGAGTGCGCAGGGACTGGGACTGGACTGGCTGGATCTTTCGGTTCCGGTGTCTGCTCAGCAGATCCGCAGCAAACTGAATATGACGATGCCACAGTTATTGCGTCACTGCGAGTGGCATATTCGTCAGACGGTTGAGCATGGTGCCGATGTCTGTATCGGTATGGAAGATGCCTCCCGGGCAGATATTAATCTGATGCTTAAGGTTGCGGAACTGGCGCAGAAATCGGGTGCAAAACGTCTTCGCTTCGCCGATACACTCGGCATTTTAGACCCGGTTACCACCACCCGGTTTATTTCTGCACTGAAAGGCAATACGGATTTGCAGCTGGAAATGCATGCTCACAATGACCTTGGTCTGGCAACCGCCAATACACTTGCAGCGATTGATGCCGGTGTAACATCCGTAAATACCACGGTAAATGGACTGGGAGAGCGGGCAGGTAATGCGGCGCTGGAAGAAGTGGTTGTCGCGCTGTCGGTACTGAATAAAGGGACGACAGGTATCTGCCTGACGGCATTACCCGGGTTGTGTGACTGTGTTCAGAGTGCATCCGGCAGGACAAAATGGCCGCAGAAAGCCATTGTTGGTGATACGGTATTCACACATGAATCCGGGGTACACGTAGATGGTCTGCTGAAAGATATTAATAACTATCAGGGATTTTCTCCTGCACTGGTCGGGCGGGAGCATCGGTTTGTTCTGGGTAAGCATTCTGGTAACAAAGCGATTTTGTCTGTTTACAAAGGGCTGGGGATTGAGCTTACGCTACAAGAGTGTGAGTTTTTACGAGTCGCTTTGCGGGGATGGGCGGAAAGCCATAAATGCCTGCCTACCACCGATGATCTGTTGGCTTTGCTCAGAACCGGTGTGGCAGCGTAGTGGATGAACAGACAAGCCGCTTGTCGGCAAGGAAACCTGCATGACAGAGTCAGATATTGAAGTTCGGATCTCGGAGCTGGAACATGCCGAAGATTTTCTGCGTTTTTTTCAGATTGATTTTGACCCGGAGCTGGTCAGGGTCAAACGTATCCAGTTATTGCGCTTATTTCATCATATTCTGAATTCTTTTTCCCAGCCTCTGCAGCATCAGGAATACCGGAAGGCACTGAAGATTGCTTATCGCCAGCTTGAAAATGGTAATGAGCTGGCATTTAAGGCCTCGGATTGTCAGGGCTGTAGTGAATGTGATGATTGAAGGTACCGGAATGGAGAAGCATGCATTAAGAAGCGACGAACAGGGGATAGATGCCGATGATAATGGGAGAAAGTAATGGACTGCTATAACGCCCGTTTTCCTGCCGGAAGTGAAATCCGGGTTATCCGGAATGTACGTAATGACGGCAGTTTTCCCGGCCTGAATAAAGGGGAACTTCTGATTGAGCAGGGAGAGACTGGAACGGTTCGTAGTTCGGGATATTTTCTGCAGGATCAGATTATTTATGAGGTTTATTTTCCGGAGAAGAACCGGGTTGTCGGGATCCGCGAAACGGAAGTGATTGATGCAAAACTGGACTGGATACCGTGCAAGTTCCGTTCTCTGGACAAAGCCCGGCTGACCCTTGCGTTAAAAATGCAAGGTCAGATTATTGCTGCTAAAGGCGATATGGTGGAAGTTCAGCGGGTGTACCGGGATCTGGACAGTGGAGTACTTGAGTATGAAGTTGCCGTTGCAGGTCATCTGGTGAGGGTTGTTGCCAGGGCTCTGCAAATAGCTGAGGCGGGATAACCCGTCTACGGAACAGAGGAATAAAGCGATTCATGGAGGGAATATGGACGAACAGAAAAGACGTTATCTGACAATCAAACTGGCGACAGAAAAGTTTAAACTTAATCCTGAATATCTCTCCAGCGTGCAGAAAGCCCAACTTTCACAGGATGTCGTCAGACTGCATCAGTTGCAGTGCAGTATTTTATCTTCTTCGGAGGCGCAGCAAGTGAGCGTTTCCAGATCAGAAATCGCGGAAGCATACAACAGCCGGATTCAGCAGTTTGAGTCTGAGTCGGCATTTTACCATTCATTAAAGCAGCAGGGTTTAACCGTAGAAGGTCTGAAATTTGCGTTAAAAGATGAGTTGCACTGTGAACGGGTAATGGAACTGATTTCCCGCGATATTCCCCGGTTAGACCGGCAGCAGGCTCTGGATTATTACCAGAAAAACAGGCTCGAATTCTCCAGAGCCAAAACCTGGAAACTGAGCCAGATACTGATCACTATTAATGATGATTTTGCTGAAAATACCCGGCTCAGCGCACTGGCTCGCATCAAAGATATACAGAAACAAGCCATCTCCGGGACAAACACTTTTTCTGAGTTGGCTGTCCGATATTCTGAGTGTCCGAGCGCAATAGAACACGGCTATCTGGGCTGGTGTGAGGAGGGGCGTCTTTATTCTGAGATCACGAATACACTGTATTCCCTGCCCAAAGAACAGGTGAGTGATCCGATTGAAACTGAAGTCGGATATCACCTTATTGTCTGGCATGAAGAGAAGCCGCCTTATGTGGCTACATTTGAGGAAGTCTGGCCATTTTTACAGGAAAAGCATAGCAGCCGGGCAAAGCAATATCTGCAACGGCAGTGGATCCGTCAGCTGAATAGTTTGGATGCTGCTCTGAATCCTGCATCCTGAGGTGGTGCTGAAACAAAAAGCCTCGTCCTCATATTGGCGAGGTTTTTTTGTTTCTTTTTTTCCTCTGCTCAGGCAGAAAGAGGGAGAAGTTAATCGGTGACAGAATAACATTCACTGTAACTGCTGCATTCTGCACAGCTGGGAGCACGGCATACGTAGTCTCCTCCGGCTTCACAGAGCTGTTTGTAGAAAAAACGTTTCCAGCGCATGTTATGCACATTTTTCTGGTGTAGAGCAGGAAAATAGTGGCGGATCATCTCCCCCAGTACCGGGCGTTCCGGAAGCCCCAGATCTGACCACAGATGAGAAGACCCCATGCAAGCACAGCTTATAACCCGAACCGCAAAGCAGGAATAAAAGCTGTCTGTATTGACATGTTTTGCCAGTAGCTGACTAATCTGTTCAGTTTCATCAGCTCTGAGCCGGAGCAGATCATAAAAAACAGCCTGTTTTTCTGTTGATAAAGGCAGGATCTGCATGGAACATCGATGCCTGTGCAGTGAACCCCCGATGTTATCCAACTGATCCATCAGGGTGGCACAGTCACCCTGACTCAGTCCCAGAAAAGGAGGCAGTGTGGTTTGATCGGCACAGTAGGCGGTGACTATGTGCTGCCAGAATCTTAATAATTCATCACGTCTTCCCATAGCATACCCTCAATTCTGGATCTGTATGCCGGTGAGACTTCCTCTGGGATTAACGGCAATACCGGCCTGATTGATGATTGCCTCTTCAATAGGGCAGATGCTGGCACATTGCGGGTCATCGAATGAGCCTTCACAACCGGTACAGCGCTTACTGTGGATTTGAAACAGTGGCTCCTCAGGATCTTCGGTTTTGTAGATGGCATGGCTGGGACAGACGGTCTGGCAGGCATGACAACCGGTACATTTATCGGTAATCGCGTATAACATTATGCTGTCTCCTTGTGTGATTCCTGATGGCTCACTATGTTCTGGCAGCGTTTAGCTATCTCAGCAAGAGCCTCGGCGGTACTCTGATAAGCAAAATCAACGTTTGGCCGCACACCGGCATTTTCCAGTTTTTTCCATGGAGAGATGCCGATTCGGGAACATAAGAGCTCATCGCAGTCAGAGATGCTATCGATCAGAAGCTGTTTAAACTCTTCATCATCAATACATTCATTGCTGCCGGAGCAGTATTTAGACGCCACCCGGGTTTCTTTATGGATAAAGGTCTGTTCTGCGGCAGAGTAATGGTAGATGCTGAACTGATCGGCATGACCAAAATGTGTCCGGATCAATTCTGAACTCTTGTCGGCTGTGTTGGCAACGGCGACTTTATAAGTCGTACTGTCACGAAGATCCGCGGTATTTTCCTGGCATCCTTCACCCAGAGTACCCACTGCATCAGCACGGCACTGCCGGCAATGAGTCATTTGCGCCATATTACTTCCGGACTGAAGTCGTGCCGTATTCAGTTCTTCCTCGGTGGGGCCGCGTTGTCCGGTCAGTCCGAAATAAGTACCGTGTTCCGGTTCAGAGATGAGCGGCATGATGTTGTGCAACATGGCTCCTTTACGGTTTACTGCATCAGAGACGGCCTGAATATGCTGGTCATTGATACCCGGAATTAATACCGTATTAACCTTAACCAGAAGCCCTGCCTGTGCAGCGGCATCCAGTCCTGCCATTTGCCGCTGGATCAGCGTTTCTGCTGCTTCAATACCCCGCAGGCGTTTATGATTGAAGAATACCCAGGGATAGATTTTGGCTCCGATATTCGGATCGATACAGTTAATGGTGATAGTCAGGTGGTTCACTCCGACTTCAACCAGTTCATCAATATAATCAACCAGATTCAGACCATTGGTGGATATACACAATTGTACCTCCGGGTCTTCGGCTTTAATCATACGTAATGCGGCGAAAGTGGCTTTCGGGTTGGCCAGTGCATCTCCCGGACCGGCAATACCGATAACAGACAGATTGGGTACCCGTTTTTTAACGGCCCGGAAGTGCTTCAGTGCACCACTCGGGTCAACCAGATTGGATACAACACCCGGGCGTGATTCGTTACTGCAGTCATATTTGCGGTTACAGTAGTTACACTGGATATTGCAGGCCGGTGCAACGGGAAGATGCATGCGGGCATACTGGTGTGCATTCTTTGAGTAGCAGGGGTGCCGGGCAATTTTATCCTGTACTTCTTTACGGAAAAAATGGCTGATTTTGGTTGCATCTCCCCCCTCTGTGACCGGGGATCTTGTTTGAGTATCCATTGACGACCTCGTCCTTAAGGTTTTCATCTGTAACAGAAGTGACTGCAAAGTCTATTCCTGCTTGTATTTAATTAAAATCAATGAGTTATCTTGTGTTCTCTGGTTTTGTCGTAGTGACAATTGTCGTAAAGCAAACATTATTTCCTATTTTGTCAGTGGAGTGAAAACATGCCCCTCCTGCTGAAGCTGACACTCAGGGGAGGGGCAGAAGGCAGGCAGAATTAAATTTGTTTCATTTCGATATTCATCACCTGAATGCGGTAGGCAATTTGGCGAGGTGTCATATTCAGCAGCCGGGCGGCTTTAGCTTTGACCCAGCCGGACTGTTCAAGTGCATCAATGACGGCCTGACGTTCGTCATTGCCCCGTGTTTCTTTAGAAAGCGGTTCGCTGATGGTCTTCTGAGTGCTTATCATCGGGGCTCTGACCTGCTGGGGGGCCGGTTCAAATTGCGGGAAAGATATCAGATCAGGCGTGATCAACCCGGATTCACTGAGTACAGCAGCCCGCTCTAGTGTATTCTCCAGCTCCCGGACGTTTCCTGGCCATGGATATGCCATCATAGTACGAATAGCGGCATCATCGATAGTCAGTTTACGCTGCTGTTTTTTACTCAGATTTGCCAGCATAAAGTCAGCTAAGTCGGGGATATCTTGCACACGCTCACGCAGCGCTGGCAGGTACATAGGCATGACATTCAGACGGTAATACAGGTCTTCACGGAAACCTCCTTCGCTTACTTCCTCTTCCAGATTCCGGTTCGTCGCTGCAATAATCCGCACATCAACAGAAATCGTATCTGTGCCGCCAACTCGCTCAAACTCTTTTTCCTGCAATACCCGCAGTAGCTTGGCCTGAAAAGCCGGGCTGGTTTCGCCTATTTCATCCAGAAAAATCGTTCCGTTATGTGCCATTTCAAACCGGCCTTTTCGCTGTTTGACAGCACCGGTGAATGCGCCTTTTTCATGGCCGAACAGCTCCGATTCCAGCAGATTATCGGGTAAGGCAGCACAGTTCAGTTTGATAAACGGATTATTTGCCCGTGGTGAGTTGTAATGAATAGCATTGGCGATCAGTTCCTTACCCGTACCGGATTCGCCCCGGACCAGTACCGTTGAATCCCAGCGGGAAACCAGTCGTATCTGATCGAAGATCTGGCGCATGGGTTTGGTATGGCCGACAAGATTATCAAAGCTGTAATTATTGCGTACTTTTCTCCTCAACCCGTCTCTTTCACTGACCAGCTGTTTCTGTTGTGTTTCTACCTGATGGGCAAGTTGGAGATTTTTGGCGATCAGGTTAGCGATCATCTCCAGAAATTTGTTCAGCAGGGTGATTTCCTGATCGGAATTATTCATGGGCTGGGCAGAAAGGGCACCGATAATACGGGAAGATGAGTCTTTTAACGGCACACAGATAAAGGGTTTGTCATAATCGTACAGCGCCAGCTTATCAGCAAAACGCATATCATTGCCCAGATTACGTACTACGATAGAGTGCCCCTGGTTCAGCACATCGCCGATGATCCCTTCTCCGGCCTTGTAGGAAACCTGTTTTTCTTCTGTAGCTGTATTAGGGACAGGAGAGTGCATGGATTTAACCAGCATAATGTTTCTCTCTGTATCCCGGATAGTCAGCACCCCACACAGCAGGTTGCATTCATCATGCAGAATTTTCAGCACCTGATTGGTGGAACGGGTGTAATCGAGGCTGACATTAAGCTGACTGCTGATCTTATACATGGCAGCTAATAACTGCCGTTCAAGATCTACGGTTGAGTATTCAACGGACATAGCGGTTCTGCCTCTTAGTAACTGTACTTGGGAAACGTGAGAGTAATACGGGCACCACCAAGCCGGGCGCTGTTGTCTATGTTGATTGTGGCTGAATGTTCATTAATCACTTGTTGTACGATAGCCAGTCCTATTCCCCGGCATCCGGATGAGTATCTGGGCTTCGTGCTGTAAAACGGCTGAAAAATCTTGAGCCGTACGCCCGGCTCAACACCGTTCCCGCTGTCATCAATGATAAGAGAGATGTCATCATCACTTTCTGTTGTGGTGATCTGAATGGCGCGGGAACGGGAACGTGAGGATTGAATGGCATCGACAGCATTATCGAGCAGCTGTTTTACTGCCAGCAAAAGCCGGTTAGGTTTACCCTTGATGGAGGGCAGCGTTGCTGCCAGTGTAATCTCAAGTTTTGCTGATGCCGTTAATAACTGCTCCGTACTGATCGTTGTCGCATCGCGAACCACCTGATTCAGGTTGACCGGTTGAAACGCTTCATCACCCCGCTCAGGTATAGCCTGTTTTATCTCATCCAGAGCATAGATGGCATTACTCATGGCTTCATCCATGGCGACCAGTCCCGGGCAGGCATTATTGCGTCGTTTCAGGATATTCACGGCAGATTCAATCATATTGAATGGCCCCTGCAACTGATGCAGGGTCGCCATCATGGCTTCCTGCATAGCATGAACATATTTGTTATCGTTTGCCATCAGCTTAATGGTGTTGATGCGGCGTTCTTCCAGATATTGTTTCTCTTTTGTCCGTTCTATGATCCCAATGACGGTATAGTATTCATCGGTGGGATGAAAATAAGCCTCTGCGGCTGTGTCGGTCACGGGGATCTTTGCCAGTGCGTAATCAAACCAGCGATCGATTCCGGAGCCGGAACCGTTAAGGTGGATACCCTTATATTTGCGTTGCTTATTTTGCATAAAATGACCAATAGAACGGTACTGATAGTTGGTGATTAAATAATCAGAAAGCAGGGTTACCGGTGATTGATGAATATCTGTTGTCAGGTTCTCAAATAACCGATTTTTGAACAGGATATTCTCCTGATGATCTATTAATGCAATGGCGATTGGTGCTGAATTTAATACGGCTTCGAACATGGCAGATTGGTTTTTCTGCTGAGTTTGTAGCTGAATCTTTTCCGTAATATCTTTATGTATAGCGTAATAAAAGGTATCACCATTTGTGTTCTGGAATCTGGAGATTGATATCTCTGCAATATATAAATCGCCATTTTTCTTTTTATTGATTAATTGTCCCTGCCAGTGTTTTCCTGTAGAAATGGTAGCCCAAAGATTTTCATAAACACTTTTAGGTGTTGTTTTATAAGATAAAATAGAGCAGTTTTTTCCGTTTAACTCATGTTCTGTATATCCGGTAATATCAGAAAAATACTGATTTATCAGAATAATATTGCCCAAATGATCGGTAATAGTGACCGCGACAGGCGCATTCAGAAGAATCTGCTTGTAGGTATTATCACCAAAATCATAGTCGGCGGTATTTATTTCAAAGCTATCCAGTTGCTTCATACCCGTCTTCCTTGTCTTTTGTCCAGAAACCATTATTTGCTTCCTGTTCAGTACCCTTATGCATTAATTATTCCATGCACAGGGTAAGGGAAATTTGACTGGCGGATGTTTAACTGATGTTTGATATAGAACAATTCGCGGTAAAAAAATAGCTATTGTCGGCTTTGTGACAATTACTTTTTCCTGCATTCCAGTGACCATTGCTGGTGCTTTCCTTGTAAATAAAGGCCTTATATGTCCATTTGTGGTGCACAGGATGACTGGCACAGGCTATGCAGCAGACCGGGAAAATGAATCGATCAAGGATGATTGCAATGTCGGAAGGTTTGCTCATATTACTGAGTGCTTCGTTAGTCAATAATGTGGTACTGGCGAAATTTCTGGGCTTATGTCCCTTCATGGGGGTGTCAGGAAAAATAGGCAGTGCGTTGGGTATGGGTATCGCCACCACCTTCGTTTTGACCATGGCAGCTATTACTACCTGGCTGCTGGAGTTCTTTATTCTCGCGCCGTTAGGTCTGGAATTTATGCGAATCATCGCTTTTATTCTGGTGATTGCGGCAGTCGTACAGCTTACGGAGCTGTATGTTAAAAAACACGATCCTACCCTTTATCAGTCTTTAGGTGTTTTTCTTCCTCTGATCACGACCAATTGCGCTGTCTTAGGTGTGGCTCTGCTGGCCGTTCAGGAGGGGCTGTCTTTTTTTAATACGGTGATGTTCAGTCTGGGATCGGCTCTTGGATTTACACTGGTTATCGTGCTGTTTGCAGGCCTGCGGAGTCAGCTAACCCTGAACCGGGTCCCGGCAGCATTGAAAGGTACTCCCATTGCTTTTATTACAGCGGGTTTGTTATCCATGGCCTTTATGGGCTTTGCCGGCATTGTGTAAGTAGAGCAGACAGGAGGAAACATGATTTCAGTGATTTTTTTTATTGTACTTGGCGCCTTGCTTGGCGGAGCACTTGGCTATGCGGCTAAGGTGTTTCAGGTAGAGAGTAACCCTCTGGTGGATCAGATAGAGGCACTGATGCCGGGCGGACAGTGTGGCCAGTGTGGTGAAGCCGGTTGCCGTCAGGCTGCAGAAGCAATGGCAAGAGGGGAATTAAGCCCGGCGGCTTGTCCGCCCGGTGGCGCAGCATTAACCACCGCAGTTGCAGAGCTGCTGGGCGTTTCTCTGGAGATGCGTGAAGAAGATGTGCAATGGGTAGCCCGGATTGATGAGGACAATTGCAGCGGCTGTACCCGTTGTTATAAAGCTTGCCCGTTTGATGCCATTGTTGGAGCCTCAAAACAGATCCATACCGTGTTGAGTGATGTTTGCACCGGGTGCAAGCTCTGCTCTCAGGTCTGCCCTCAGGGCTGTCTGACGGTAGAACCTATGGAGCCGGACGTCAGGATCTGGTACTGGCCTAAACCCACACAAGAATTAGCCAGTCAGGGAGACCGATAATGCAGACTGTATTCAGCCGTCCGTTTCGGGGCGGTATTCACCCGAAAACATATAAGTCGCTGACCAGTAACAGCGATATCGTGAAAAATTTCTGGCCGCGTAATGTCTATCTTTCGCTGCAACTGAGAAACGGGGCATTGCTTAAACCGGTTGTCAGCGTTGGTGATCACGTCACCCGTGGACAGTTGGTCGCGATCGGGCGTTCCGGTATGGTTGCTCCGATTCATGCCCCGGTGAATGGTATGGTCACTGGGATCACCGAACACCTGACGTCTCACCCGTCCAAAGCTCGCTGTGAAACACTGATCATCCGGGCAAATCAGGACAAGAGCTGGGGTACCCGGTTTAATCACGGCAATGTTTACGGATTTGAGCCGGACGAGATCATCAACAAAATTCAGGACGCGGGTATCGTAGGATTAGGTGGTGCAGGCTTCCCGACAGCAGCAAAACTGAGATTTGCCCGTCAGGCGAATGCGACCACACTGGTGATAAACGGCGGGGAATGTGAACCTTATCTGACCTGCGATGATCTGGCGATGCAGGAATACTCGGCGGAAGTCATAGCCGGTATCCGCCTGATGCTGAAAGCGGTAGGAGCACATGAAGCCATTATTGGTGTAGAAGACAACAAAGCAGCTGCACTGAGTCAGTTAACCTCATCGGCTTCTGATGATGACAATATCCGGGTAATGAGTGTGCCGAGTATCTATCCGATGGGATCGGAACGGCATTTGATCAAAGCAGTAACCGGGCAGACGGTTCCTCTGGGCAAGTTGTCGACGCACATAGGCATTCTTGTGCATAACATTGCCACAGCAAGAGCCGTTTATCATGCTGTTCGTTTTAACCAGCCGCTGGTGAGCCGGTTGATCACCGTGTCCGGTAAGGGGATCGCCTCTCCTGCCAATATTGAAGTACCGGTCGGTACTCCGGTGAGTGAAATTCTTGAGTTCTGCGGCGGTTTCAGTACCGAAACAGAACGCCTGATTTTTGGTGGCCCGATGATGGGGCAGGTGATCACCTCTCCGCATATCCCGGTAGATAAATGCGTCGGGGGGATCCTTGCTCTGACGGCTGACGAGGTGAAAGAGCGGGAGCATCAGGAATGTATTCGCTGTGGTCAGTGTGTGCGTGCGTGTCCTATGGGACTGATGCCATTTCAGATGGCGGCCTATAGTCGGATATCCGATTTTAAAAAGACCGAAGAGCTGGGGGTGAACTACTGCCTGGCCTGCGGAGCCTGCAGCTATGTCTGCCCGTCGGCGATTCCTTTGGTGCAATACTTTCAGCATGCCAAGGGGGCTATTAATGCAGGTAAGCTGAAAGAGAAGCGTTCTGCTCAGGCCAAGATTCTGACTGAAGCCAGAAAAGCTCGTCTGCTAAAAGAAGCGGAAGCCAAAAAGGCGGCTAAGGCTGCCAAATCGGCGGGTCGCAAACGGGCTCCGCGGACATCATCCCGTAGTGAGAAAGCGAAGGAGGCCATCAATGATTAATTATGAATCGGCAACGGGACCCTTTTCCCATAGTGAAAATACCAGCGTCAGGATCATGTACACCGTACTTCTGACCTTAGTTCCTGCTGTGATATTTGGTGTTTACCAGTTTGGCCTGAACAGCCTGTATGCATTGCTGCTGACGCCAGTAGTGGCTGTGCTGAGTGAATATTTTTGTCTGAAGGTGATGGGACGCAATGCCCGGGCTTGTCTGGATGGTTCTGCTATGCTGACGGGGGTGCTGCTTGCGATGAGCCTGCCGCCGACGGTGCCTTTGTGGCTGTGCGCTTTTGGCGGAGTATTCGCTATTGTGGTCGGGAAGCAGATATATGGAGGACTGGGGCAGAATCTGTTTAACCCGGCTATGCTGGCGCGGGTGATGCTGCTTATCTGCTTTCCTGTCGAGATGACTAACTGGTCGGTGCCGGCACCGATTGATTTCAGTCATAATCAGGTGCTGGTGCCCGATGCATGGTTCCGGTTTGACGGAGTAACTTCGGCCACATCGCTAAGTGGGATTGTGGATGAATCGACGCAGCTTTTCTCCCTATTCATCGGTGCGCATTCCGGAAGTCTGGGAGAAACCAGTGCCTTACTTATTTTGTTGGGCGGGCTGTACCTGATTTACAAGGGCATTATTCACTGGGCCATTCCTGTTGCATTTCTTATGGGGCTGGGACTTCCTGCAGCCATCAGTTCATGGGTCAGCCCGGAGCAGTTTTTACCGGCTACAACACATCTGTTCAGTGGTGCGGCTATGCTGGGGGCATTTTATATCGCCACGGATCTGGTGACCTCACCGACCAGTGTTAAAGGTCAGTTATTGTATGGTGCATCCTGCGGGGTACTGATCTGGCTGATCCGCAGTTTTGGCAGTTATCCGGAAGGGGTCGCGTTTGCAGTGCTGATCATGAACGCTGCCAGTCCTCTGATTGACCATTACCTGCGTCCGGATATCTTTGGCAGCCGTTCTGTAGTGGAGAAATGACCATGTCGATACTGACAAAAACAGAAGCATGGAAAGAGACGATTTCCTACCAGTCAATATTACTGGCCGTAACCTGTGGATTGGCAGCGGCTCTGCTGGTCATCGTTCAGTTTTATACCAAGCCGGTAATCGCTGAACGGGTGGCTGAAGATCAGAATGCATTGCTGATTCAGGTTCTGGACGGAGCCGCTTATACCAATGATGTGTTTGCCTGCGGGCAGGATGTAGAGCTGGGCGGACAAACCTATCGTATTTTTGATGTACGGGGTGAAAACGGAGCTTTGACACACTATGTGATCCGTGGAAGTGAAGAGGGTTACAGCGGGGCGATCCAGTATCTGATCGGAGTCGATACGCGAGGTGTGATCCGGGGAGTACGTATCCTCAGTCATTCAGAAACACCGGGGCTTGGCGATAAGATTGAGCTGGAAAAAAGTAACTGGGTGCTGAGTTTTAACGACCGTTCGCTGGAAAATACGCCTTTGTGGGCAGTAAAAAAAGATGGCGGAGATTTTGATCAGTTCAGCGGCGCGACCATCACGCCGAGGAGTGTTGTCAGAGGGGTGCATAAGGCAATGCTAGCACTGAAAAAGGAAAAGGAGAGTCGTGATGAGTCAGGAGAATAAGTATAAAAGCATAGTCAGAGAAGGGCTGTGGGATAAGAATATTGTGCTTAGTCAGTCGCTGGCACTCTGTCCGTTGTTGGCTGTAACCAGCAGTGCCACCAACGGGCTGGGGCTGGGGCTGGCGACGACGGCGGTTATGGTTGCTTCTAACATGCTGACGTCGATGGGAAAAAAGCTGATCAGTAAAGCAGTCAGGATACCGGTGAACATTATAATTATTGCGACACTGGTTACCCTGACGGATGCCATACTGAATGCCTGGCTGCATCCTCTGCACAAGGTACTTGGCCTGTTCATTCCTCTGATTGTGACCAACTGTGCCATCCTCGGACGGGTTGAGTCTTTTGCCGGACGTTCTCCGGTGTTGTCGTCAGTGGTGGATGGTCTGGCTATGGGGCTGGGTTTTACCTGGGTATTGACGGTTCTGGGGGGGATCCGGGAAATCATAGGTAGCGGGACGCTTTTCACCAATGCCAGCCTTCTGCTGGGAGACAGCTTTTCTTTTCTGGAAACGACGGTTATTTCTGACTACCGCGGACTGTTGCTGGTGATCCTTCCACCGGGAGGCTTTCTTATTCTTGGGGCATTTCTGGGGATAAAACAGAAAGCGGAACTCTTGCTACGGCAGAAAAAAGATACGACGGATGAACATTTGGTCAGGGGGTAACGATGAAAGTAAGTGTTGCGTATGCGCTGAAAAATGAACAGGTATGGTTACCTGTGGACATAGAAGACAACGCCACTCTGATGACGGCTATCCACACATCGGGGATCCTGTCGATGTTTCCGGACATCCGGCTGGATACGCAGAAAGTCGGTGTGTTCGGTAAGCTCTCTTCGCTGGAAGCGACCCTGAATGAAGGTGACCGGGTAGAGATCTACCGGCCGCTGATCTGGCAGCCTGATGATGAAGACGACGATGAGGATGACTAATGGTTGTCGGCTTTGCGACAAATTGTGTGTGAGTAGTGAGTCGTCTGTATTTTAAAGTTAATAAAATCAGATAATTATAAAAGGTATGCCTTTTGCAAAACTCTAAATGACTATGTTCGATTCTAAATGGCTATGTTCGATTTCAAGGAGTGAAAGATGTCAAAAATTGGAATTTTCTTTGGTACGGATACAGGCAGTACCCGAAAAATCGCAAAAATGATCCAAAAGCAACTGGGTGATGATCTGGCAGATAAGCCACTGAATATCAACCGTGTCGATGTCTCTGCATTTGATGACTATGACTATCTGCTGCTGGGCACGCCGACTTTGGGGGAGGGGCAGTTACCCGGTCTGGAGTCTGAATGTCAGGCAGAAAGCTGGGCAGAGTTTGTGCCTAACTTTGATGATATTGATTTGTCAGGTAAGAAAGTCGGACTGTTTGGTCTGGGTGATCAGGTGAACTATCCGGATGAATTTGTGGACGGCTTGGGTGAGTTGTATGACTGTGTGGCCGAGTGCGGTGCCGAATTGGTTGGGCGCTGGCCGACAGACGGTTATGAATTTAATGAATCAGCTGCTGTGGACGAAGGCTGTTTTGTCGGTCTGGTCATCGATAAAGATAACCAGGCCAGTCTGAGTGAAGAGCGGGTCACCGGCTGGGTTGAACAGATAAAAGCAGAGATGGGGCTGTAATGATCTGAAAATAAAGTAATTAGACTATCGGGAAGCGGCAAACATTGGCTACCGCTTCCTGATATTCAGAAATATCCTTTCTTACAGGGTTTAACATTAGTTTGACAACCCATGATCTAGCGCAAAAAAAAACGGATTTTTGAAACGTCATTGAGTATTTACTCTTTTGGTTTATCGCTATAATCTGAACGTTAATGCTAATTACAAATTGTTTCCATTCTCAGGGGTAATGAAAATCATTGCTTTTTTAGTTAGCAATAAGGGTAAGGTAAGATGAGATTGAGTGAGCTAGATAACGGAAATATTGCTGTTGTTTCCGGTTTCTCCGGTTTATCGGGTGATATTAGAAAAAAACTGATGGTAATGGGAGTATTACCGTCTACTGAGATTCAGGTAGTAAGACGTGCTCCAATGGGAGACCCTATGCAAATAGCGGTACGTGGCGTGTCTTTGGCGGTGCGTAATAGTATTGCTGCTCAGATTGAAGTGGAGGTGCAATAATGCCATCTCAGTATCACATCTTAACCGTAGGTAACCCAAACAGCGGTAAAACAACGCTGTTTAATGCTCTGACCGGAGCCAGACAACAGGTTGGTAACTGGGCCGGTGTTACTGTTGAGAAAAAAACCGGACAATATACCCATGCCGGAGAACGCTTCCACCTGACTGACCTGCCGGGTATCTATTCTCTGGACAGTGGCAACGATAGCAACAGTATCGATGAATCGATTGCATCAAGAGCCGTTCTTACCCATTCTGCCGATTTGATCATCAACGTTGTGGATGCCAGTTGCCTTGAGCGCAGCCTGTATATGACGCTTCAGCTCCGCGAGCTGGGCCGTCCTATGATTGTGGTACTGAACAAAATGGATGTACTGCAACGTAACCGGCAGGCTCTGGATGTTTCCTCTCTGGAAAAAGCACTGGGTTGTCCGGTGATCAGCCTGTCGGCAACCAGTGCTCTGGATGTCAGCCGGCTAAAAGAAAAACTGCATAAATCACTGGTTCAGGGTGTCGCACTGAATGACATCACCTTACACTATGGCGATGAGCTGGAACCGGCGATCGGGCAGTTGGCTCCGATCTGGACTAATGCAGAAGTATCTGCCCGTGCTCTGGCGATTCGGGCTCTGGAACGTGATACGCTGGTATTGAACGCTCTGACAGAAGACGACAGAAACATCGTCAATAATACCGTTGCAGCTCTTGATCTTGATATCGACCTGCAGGTAGCTGATACCAAATATACCTATATTCATACCCTGCTGAAAAAAGTTCGTAAAACAGAAGGCAAACTGAGCCGCAGTTTTTCTGAACAAGTCGATAAGCTGGTACTGAGTAAATGGATGGGTGTGCCTTTCTTTTTTATCGTTATGTACCTGATGTTTATGTTCTCCATCAATATCGGCAGTTCCTTTATTGATTTCTTTGATATTGGTGTCGGTGCCTTGCTGGTGGATGGTGGCCATTATCTTCTGGACGACGTGTTCCCGGTATGGTTGGTGACCCTGCTGGCCGATGGCATTGGTGGTGGTATTCAGACCGTTGCGACGTTTGTGCCGGTTATTGCTGCTCTCTATCTGTTTCTGGCGGTACTGGAAAGCTCGGGTTATATGGCTCGGGCGGCTTTTGTACTGGACAAAGTGATGCAGAAGATTGGTTTGCCGGGTAAGGCGTTTGTTCCTCTGGTTCTGGGCTTTGGCTGCAACGTGCCGTCGATTATGGCGACCCGGACACTGGATCAGGAAAGAGAACGTAAGCTGGCAGCCGCAATGGTGCCGTTTATGTCCTGTGGTGCACGTTTACCTGTTTATGCGCTGTTTGCTGCGGCCTTTTTCCCGGGGAACGGGCAGAATATTGTATTTGCGCTATACATTCTGGGAATTCTGGCAGCGGTAGGAACAGGATTATTACTGAAAAAGACGCTGTACCCGGGAAACAGTGAAGCCTTTCTGATGGAAATGCCGGATTATGAAATTCCGACTATGCAGAACGTACTGATTAAAACCTGGCAGAAGTTGAAACGTTTTGTGCTCGGAGCGGGTAAAACGATAGTCATTGTGGTAACCATTCTGAGTTTCTTTAATTCTCTGGGAATGGACGGCACTTTCGGCAATGAAGACAGTAAAAATTCAGTTCTGTCACGGGCTGCTCAGGTCGTGACTCCTGTGTTTGAGCCTATCGGAGTGGAAAAGGATAACTGGCCGGCAACCGTTGGCATTATCACTGGGATCTTTGCAAAAGAAGCCGTAGTCGGAACACTGAACAGTTTATACTCCAGTGCTTCTGCTGGTGATGATGCTGGCTATGACCTGTTTGCCAGCTTAGAAGAAGCGGTTATGACTATTCCAGAAAACTTGCTGGGGCTGAGTTTTAGCGATCCGCTGGGCATCGAAGTCGGAGACCTCTCTGATGAGAGTACTGTTGCTGAAGAGCAGGGCGTGGATATCAGTATTTTTGGTAATCTGAAGGCTCATTTTGTATCGGCCCATGCTGCGTTTGCATACCTGATTTTTATTCTGCTCTACACGCCATGCGTAGCCGCAATGGGAGCCTATGTAAAAGACTTTGGTGATAAGTTTGCTGCTTTTATCGCCGGATATACCATGTTACTGGCTTATACCGGGGCAGCTTTCTACCATAATCTGATGCATTTCAGTATTCATCCGGTGACGAGTGCGGTCTGGATGGTTGTTGTACTGGGTATCTGGAGCGGAACGTATCTGTATCTGAAAAAACAGGGGCAGAAGAAGCTGCAGGGGGAGATGGTCTCACTGTGATCATTTCTGAGCTGAAAGAGTACATACAGCAACATCAAGGTGTCTCAAGGGATGAACTTGCCCGGCACTTTGCCCTGAGTGAGGATGGTGTCGAAGCTATGCTCGGAATTTGGATCCGCAAAGGAAAATTGTCGCAAACCATCGAGCTGGATAAGCGCAGGAATATCCGGAAAATAAGATACCACTGGAATGAACCAGATCAGATCCCTCTGACAATCATCCAGTGAAACGAAAGGCCTGTTACTGACAGGCTTTTTTTGTCACACTTTGCGCCTTCTGGCTGGTATCTTTGGTGTCTGCCGTACGGTTTTTGTATACAGTCGGTTTTTATAGACAAGCGGTTTTTGTATACGGTAACCGGATAAGGTCGGTCTTGTTAAAGAGCTGAAACACGATTATTATTCCGGTCTAATTAATATTAGAAAGTTATTAAAACTCCTTCAAATGTGACATTGGTTCCTGTTATGCAATATTCCTATGTGGCCAGACAGCCTATTTTAGACAGAGAAAAGAAAACGATTGCCTACGAGTTACTCTTCCGGGACGGACCGAATAATGCGTTCCCGCTGGTTGATCCGGAGCATGCCACCAGCAGGCTGTTGATTGAACAGTTTCTGACTTATCAGGGGCAGACCATTGATGGCAAACTGGGGTTCGTTAACTTTACCTGTGACAGTATTCTGAAACAAACACCGGTTTTGTTCCCGAAAGAACAGATGGTGATAGAGATCCTGGAGACGAGTATTCCTTCAGATGAATTGCTGAAAGAAATTAAGTCACTGAAATCGAAGGGGTATAAGGTTGCTCTGGATGATTTCATTCCGTCCCCGGAATGGAACCGGTTTTTGCCCTATGTGGATATTATTAAGCTGGATATTCATCAGGTATCTATTCCTAAGGCGGCTTTACTGATCAAGCGTCTGGAAGAAACAGAGATTAAGTTTCTGGCAGAAAAGGTCGAAACTTATGATGAATTTGAAAAAGCATGCAATGTTGGTTTTGATTATTTTCAGGGGTATTTCTTCGGCAGACCGGAGATCATCGAGAAGAAAACCATTAAACCGTCTTTTAATACGGTTATCGAACTGCTGAAGTATATCGCCAGTGAAGAGATTGATTTTGTCCAGGTTGAGAAGTTGATCTCTTCGGATGTGACACTGTCATTTAAGTTGTTGCGTTATGTTAATGCTACCTCTTCTATTAAAACGGAGATCAGTTCCTTCCGGCAGGCGCTGGCTTATCTTGGTGAAGATAAAGTCAGAAAGTTTGTTTCTCTGGTGGCGTTAGCCATCGTAAATGAGGGTAAGCCTGAAGCCTTGTATAACCTTTCGATTCAGAGAGGCCGGTTTTGTGAGCTGATTATGCAGACCGTTAGCCATGATGAAAACAGGGATAAAGGGTTCCTGTGCGGGATGTTCTCTCTGCTCGACTCTTTACTGGATCAGGATCTGGAAAGTATTGCCGCTTCTCTGCCGGTGAGTAAGGAAATACAGAATGCCCTTATTTTGAAAGAAGGGGTTCTGGGGGAGGTATTAGCTCTGGTGATTGCTATCGAACAGGCAGACTGGCCGAAAGTGGTCGGTCTTGAGAGACAACTGAAGCTGAGTGAAGCAGCGGTCTCTGAAGCCTATCAGCATTCAATTTGCTGGACGGATGAAGTATTCAGCTAATCGACCTGGAGTGTGTCATCCCTGCAGCCAGGGATGACACGCTAAAAAGAATTACATCAGCCACTTCCACCAGACAAACACGCCCAGAAAACCGAACAGATAAGTCAGACCGATCCAGCACAGAGCCTTCATTCGCGGGGTTAGAGCCAATTCACCTTCTAGTTTTGCCTGCACCACCAGACGGTAGTTAAGCAGGGCGAACACGGGGGTGGTCATAAATGCCAGGATCATAGCGAAGTTCAGCATAGTCATCAGCGCGGATGTAAAGAACATTAAAACGACCATGGCCGCAGCACTGACCAGCAACATCCAGCCATTGTGGTATTTTTTCTGCTCCAGTTCTTTATCCTGTATCAGCAACTGTGCTTCCGCCAGAGCCCGGGCATAACCGTCAACGACAGTAATGGTACTGCCGAAGATACAGAAAAAGGCGACCACGGCGATCAGGTAACGTGACCATTCACCGATAGTGGTTGCATACATACTGACCAACTGATGGGAAAAGCCGATACCGGATGTTTTCAGTTCCTGACCGTTACCATGCAGTACTAAAGCCCCCAGAGCCAGAAATACCACAGCCAGCAGAGCAGTACCTATATAGCCGACATTAAAATCGAATAGTGCAGATTTTGCAGTAACAGCCTGCTCTTTTCTTTGTGTTTTCAGCCACATGGATGTGAGACAAGAAATCTCTATCGGTGCCGGCATCCAGCCCATCATAATCACAATAAAACCGATAGCGGCGATACTCCAGGCAGACGGTGCCTGATAATCAGCCGGTGCGACAGCCCCGTTTCCTGAAGCGATCAGTACTGCCAGAACAGTAGCAACCACCAGAACGAGCATAATGGTTTTTGAGAGTCCGTCCAGAGCTTTGTACTGTCCGCCAAGCAGAATAGCCAGACAAACCAGCAGGATAATTGCTGCATTGGCCGTGAGTGACAGATCAAACGGTGAGAAATAACCTAGAAGACTGGCACTGAACAGTGCCAGAGCCGCTGTGTTAACAACTGCCGCAACCATGCTCAGGGCAGTAAATACCCAGAGGTACGCCCGACCCATCTTGCTGTAACCCTCGATCAGACTTTCCCCGGTTCCCATCGTGTACTGAACGCCTGCGCGGAAAAAAGGATACTTAAACAGGTTGACGAGCAGGATCACTACGGCGAGTTGCCAGCCATATATGGCACCGGCTTTGGTGGATGAAACAAGGTGTGAACCACCAACGGCGGCGGTAGCCATCATAATACCGGGGCCAAAACTTCTGGCCAGTTCTCCCAGTCTTCCGGTACTGCCTGCACCTTCGACTGCTGCTGTGTTATGCATATCAGATTTCCTTTTTATAGATTTTGTTTTGTTTTTATTCTGCTTGCCGGATAGCTCCGGGATATTGGCAGGAATAGATGAGCCAGAAAAATCAAGTGCTGGAAGATACTTTCCCGTTTGAAGCAATATTCTGGTACAGAGGGTTATTTTTTACCGTATCAGTGGTATGTGCAAGATTGCACATTTACTCATTTAATGATTAATGCTGTATTTCTAGTGTGTGTTAGATGATTATTCCGATAATTGATGTGCACGTATGCAGATAATAGTATCTATACGGGTGAAAAAACGATAAAAAAAATTGACCATGTCGTAAATAATATTTTACGAACTTTTATTCCCGGGGATTGATCCGGTTATGACGTCATTCATAAATTTACCTGTGGCTGCAACACGATTTGATAAAAGTATCTATAGTTAGCGTATTCTCATTAATAAAATCATGAAGCGCCTGCCGGTGTTGTACATGGACGCTTCCTTTTGCAATGAAAGGTAGAGCAATATGAGTATGTCTCCGAGAGATATGACCCCGCCCCCCGATCTTACGGTCAAGAAAGGCTTAGGTCCGGTACGAACCCGTTTCCCTGTTTATTCCAACACGATTCCTCCCTGTAACTATGCCTGTCCAACCGGCAGTAATATTCAGCAGTGGCTTTCTCTGGCACAGGAAAAACGTTATGAAGAGGCTTTTCAGGAACTGGTACTGAATAACCCTCTTCCGGCTGTACACGGACGGGTGTGCTATCACCCGTGTGAAAATGCCTGTAACCGAACGAATGTGGATCAGGCGGTGAGCATTCATGCGGTAGAACGTTTCCTGGGTGATAAAGCTCTGGAAGAAGGCTGGCCGGTGCGTTTTGAAGTCAGACAGACCGGAAAAAGAGTGCTGATCGTTGGTGCTGGTCCCAGCGGACTGGCAGCGGCTTACCACCTCAAACGTAAGGGACATGATGTTGAAATCCGGGAATCGGCTCCTATGGCAGGAGGAATGATGTTGTTCGGGATCCCGGCCTATCGCTTACCGCGAGATGTACTGAGAAAAGAAATCCGGCGTATTGAAGACATGGGCATCCGGATTGTGCTTAACCATACCGTTGAAGATCTGTTGGCAGAGAAAGTCTCCGGTCAGTTTGATGCGGTGTTTATTGCGGTCGGAGCACATGTCGGCCGGGGAGTAGAAATCCCGAGTGAAGAGCACGACAGTACATTTGAAGCGGTGTCTTACCTGCGCAGCAATGAAATGGGAGAAGCACCGGATCTCGGAGAACGGGTTATTGTTTACGGTGGCGGAAATACGGCAATGGATGCCGCCCGCACCGCCAGAAGAAAAGGGGCACAGGTAACGGTCGTTTACCGGCGTGACAGAGCCCATATGCCGGCTCATGATTTTGAATGTAAAGAAGCCGAAGAAGAGGGCGTGGAATTTCTCTGGCTCAGAACCATTAATCAGATCGACGGAAGCCGTTTTATACTGGAAAAGATGGAACTGAATGATGATGGTTACCCTATGCCGGCCGGGGAAATGGAATCGATACAGGCGGATTCTCTGATCCTGGCGCTGGGGCAGAATATCGATTCAAAACTGACCCGGAACCTGCCCGGAACCGAACATAAATCCGGTGGTATTGTCATGGTCAACGATCAGATGATGACGGGGTATCCGGGGGTATTCGCCGGTGGTGACATGGTGCCGAGTGAGCGTACTGTGACAGTTGCCGTCGGACACGGTAAAAAAGCGGCGGCGCATATCGATGCTTATCTGCATAACCAAACCTACAACAAAGTGCAGAAAAAGCCTCTGGTGACGTATGAGCAACTGCACCTCTGGTATAAGACCGATGCAGAGCAACGGGAACAGCCGGCCGTCGCACCAGAGATCCGTTCTGTCAACTTTGATGAAGTCGTCGGAGGCCTGAGTGAAGAAGAAGCCTTTTATGAAGCTCAGCGCTGCTACTCGTGCGGGAACTGTTTTGAATGTGATGGCTGTTACGGTGCCTGTCCTAACGAAGCTATTATCAAACTGGGTAAAGGCAAAGGATTCCGGATTGATTATGACAAATGTGTCGGTTGCGGTGCCTGCTATGCCCAGTGCCCGTGTCATGCGATTGAAATGCTGGAAGCAGAAGTCAGGTTATAGGAGCGGATGATGAAACAGAATGAGCAAGCCGTCATGTACACCTGTGACGGAAACGAAGCGGCTGCATATATTGCTTACCGGGTGAGTGAAGTCTGCGGTATCTATCCCATAACGCCATCTTCAACGATGGCCGAGTTTGCTGACCAGTGGGCGGCTGAAGACAAACCGAATATCTGGGGAAATATCCCGTTAATTGCGGAAATGCAGAGTGAAGGCGGTGCGGCAGGAACCGTACATGGCGCATTGCAGAGCGGGGCTCTGACCACAACCTTTACCGCATCGCAGGGGTTGATGCTGATGCTGCCGAATATGTATAAGATTGCCGGAGAACTGACTCCGGCGGTTTTCCACGTTGCAGCCCGTTCTCTGGCTGCGCAGGGGTTGTCTATCTTTGGTGATCATCAGGATGTAATGGCCGCAAGAGGAACCGGGTTTGCATTATTGGCCTCATCCTCTGTACAGGAAGCGCATGATATGGCGTTGATTGCTCACGCAGCGACCCTGCGTTCCCGTATCCCGTTTCTGCACTTTTTTGATGGTTTCCGGACATCGCATGAAGTGAATAAAATCAGTCTGATACCGGACAACGTCATACGTGAAATGATATCGGATCGTCTGGTCAGAGAGCACAGAGAGAGGGGATTGAGTCCGGATACGCCATTTATCCGTGGTACGGCACAGAATCCGGATGTCTATTTTCAGGGGCGGGAAACCGTTACTCCGTTTTATACGGCGACTCCGGATATCGTTCAGTCATGCATGGATCAGTTCGCCGGACTGGGTGGCAGACAATATCGGCTGATGGAGTACTCAGGTGCTGCTGATGCGGAATATGTCGTTATCATTATGGGCTCCGGAGCGGAAACGGTTAAAGAGACGGTGACTTATCTGACCGGGCAGGGACAAAAAGTCGGAGTCATTCAGGTTCATCTGTACCGGCCTCTGCCGGCAAAGGATTTACTGGAAGCGTTACCTGATACTGTAAAAGCGATTGCTGTGCTCGACCGGACAAAAGAGACGGGAGCAAATGGTGATCCTCTGTATCAGGACATATTAACGGCGTTGGTGGAACACGCTGAGCATTTTGCGCACCTTCCTAAAATCGTAGCCGGACGATATGGTTTGTCGAGCAAAGAATTTACACCGGCTATGGTTAAGGCCGTGTTTGATAATCTGCAGGGGCAGCCGGTGAAGCAGCATTTTACGCTCGGAATTATTGATGATGTCAGCCATTCGAACCTCAGTATTGATGAAGACTTTGATATCGAACCCACTGGGGTTGTCAGAGCCTTGTTCTACGGACTGGGAGCAGACGGAACCGTGGGAGCCAATAAAAACACCATAAAGATCATTGGCGAGGATCCTGATTTTTTTGCTCAGGGGTACTTTGTGTATGATTCGAAAAAATCCGGCTCACAGACGGAATCTCATCTTCGCTTTGGTCATCACCCTATCAACAGCCCGTATCTGATTCAGTCGGCCAACTTTATTGCCTGCCATCAGGAGACATTTACAGAGACAACCCATATGCTGGCTAAGGCCGCAGAAGGGGCGACTTTCCTGCTGAACAGTCCTGCCGCCAGAGACGTAGTCTGGGACACTCTGCCTGAGCGCCTGCAAAGTAAACTGATTGAAAAGCGGATGCACTTTTTTGTCATTGACGCTTACAAAGTTGCCCGGGAAACCGGTATGGGTAACCGGATAAATACCATTATGCAGACCTGCTTTTTTGCTCTGTCCGGGGTGATGGATAAAGATAAGGCCATCGGTAAGATCAAAAAAGCGATAGAAAAAACCTATGCCCGTAAAGGGGCAGAACTGATACGCAAAAATTTTGCTGCTGTGGATCAGGCTCTGGCGAATCTGTATCCGGTGGCTATCCCCGATTCGGTAGTCAATGGCCGGGAAGTGCGGTGTCCTGTACCGGAGCATGCGCCTGAGTTTGTGAAAAAAGTCACGGCGGAGATGATCAAAGGTAATGGCGACCGGATCCCTGTTTCTATGCTGCCGGTTGACGGAACTTATCCGTCGGGCACCAGTAAATGGGAGAAAAGAAATATTGCGCAGCGTATTCCTATCTGGGAAGCGGAAGACTGTATCCAGTGTGGTAACTGCAGCATGATTTGTCCGCACGCAGCCATCCGAGCTAAGTTCTACGATAAATCTCTGCTAAACCGTGCGCCTGAGGGATATCGATCTGCCGGAATATCGGCACGCGGCTTTCCTGATACCCGTTATACGTTGCAGGTATATGCAGAGGACTGTACGGGGTGTGGCTTATGTGTAGAAGCCTGTCCGGTGCAGACTCGAGGAGAAGAAGGATCGTCACGCAAGGCGATCAATATGGCGTTGAAAGCGCCTTACCTGCAGACAGAGAAAGACAATTTGCAGTTTTTTGAGACGATTCCGTATAACGACCGTTCCCGTGTCGATTTCTCCCATGTTCGGGGGGTACAGTTCCTTGAACCTCTGTTTGAATTTTCTGGTGCCTGTTCCGGCTGTGGTGAAACACCATACCTGAAACTCGTGTCTCAGCTGTTTGGTGACCGGTTAATGGTGGCGAATGCGACCGGTTGTTCGTCCATCTATGGGGGAAACCTTCCGACAACGCCATGGGCAAAAAACAGTGCAGGACGCGGGCCTGCCTGGTCAAACTCGCTGTTTGAAGATAATGCAGAATTCGGATTTGGTTTTCGTCTGGCGGCAGTAAAACAGAATGAGCTGGCAAAACAGTTGCTGATAGAGCAGCGAGAAGAACTGGAACCTTTACTGGTTGATCAGTTACTGCATGCACAGCAGATAACCGAATCGGATATTCAGGCGCAGATAACACGGGTGGAAAGGCTTAAGCAGCGGCTGAAAGCTATGGGTACAAATGCCGCACTGAACCTTATCTCCGTTGCTGATCAACTGATCCGGCGTTCGATCTGGATTGTCGGCGGTGATGGGTGGGCATACGACATTGATGCCGGAGGGCTGGACCATGTACTGGCCAGCGGAGCTGACGTTAATGTGCTGGTAATGGATACGGAAGTGTACTCCAATACCGGCGGTCAGATGTCGAAATCAACCCCGCTGGGTGCCGTCGCCAAGTTTGCTGCTGCCGGCAAGAATGCGAGCAAGAAGGATATTGCGTTGCAGGCTATTGCCTATAACAATGTCTATGTCGCCCGGATTGCGATTGGCGCAGATCCGCAGCAGGCTCTGTTTGCCATGCGGGAGGCTGAGGCATACCGGGGACCCTCACTGATCATTGCCTACAGCCACTGTATCGCTCACGGTATCAATATGAATGATGGCCTGCAGCAACAACTACTGGCTGTAAAATCCGGTCACTGGCCATTGTTCCGGTACAATCCGGCGCTGAGAGACGTCGGGAAAAATCCGTTCTCACTGGATACCCTGCGCCCTGTCATTCCTCTGCAAGAATACCGGATGAATGAAGCCAGATACCGCATTCTGTATGATACGGATCCGGTTGTAGCCAGACATGTACTGGCTCAGGCGCAGAAGGTCGCACAGCAGAAATGGCAGTTTTATGAAGAGCTGGCCACCAGACCGGATGGTGCCATTGCGCCACATATTGAGTAATACCAGACGGAAAAATCGGTAAAAAGAAAGGCGTAAAAACAAAAGGCCGGACAATATGCCCGGCCTCTTTTATTTATTGTGGCAGAGTAAAACATTATTGCAGTAAAGTAAAAAAACGAACGGAAACAAAAGCAAATTTCCGCGTAGTTACCACTTTTTCTTTGCGCCGAACAGGGCTTCCATATCGCTGGAACGTTCTTTTTCTTCCATTGCCAGCAATTCTTCGGCATTCTGATCTTTCTTGTTTTGATCCAGTTCACCCAGCATTGATGTCAGTTTATCTTTAGCCTGAATCGAGTAAGCATCATTTTTGGATGACAAAACATCAATCCCTTTTTTCAGCAACTGGCGAGCCGTACCAACCTGATTACGTACAACAGCTTCATTTGCACGTTTAATCACATTTTCAATATTGATACGGATCTGAATAGTTTCCAGACGGGCATTTTCTGTCACATAGGCCTGAGTATTAAAACGGCCTTTGTTATGTTCGCTGCGGATAGTATCCCGCAGGCGTTTTACCAGCTTCAGCATAATAATTGCCTGTTTATCGCTGCTGGGCACTTTGAATGTGGTACTTTCACCGCCGGTATAGGACTCTTTCAGCTGTTGGATCTGCATCTTCATATTCTCGACTCGCTGCGCCAGCTGCCGGTTTTTCGGATCCAGTTCCAGCATGCTTTCCAGTGCATCCAGTATGCGCTGATTCAGACAGACAAGCAGATCCAGACTGAAAGGCAGATGGTGAGCATTACCGATCAGATCTTCCGTAGCATCAATAATTGCCAGAAAGCGGGAGGCTTCCTGTTTTTTCATTGTCTCAATTCTGGTTTTGTATTGAAGCATAATGTTGTAGCCAATGATCAAAACAAAAAGCACAGCGACAAGTGCGATGATTAAACCAATACTCATATATAGTGACGTCTATAATTTTTTATTAAATGGCAGAAATAAGGATACACTATTATTTATCGTGTCTACACCCATGTTTATAACGTTTTCATTATTTCCCGTTGAATTTTCGTAAGTAATCTCAGATACGTGTTTCTGATCATGCCATGACCGGGTTTTTGAAGCCATAAGAATTGACCGGCTAGATTAATAATGAGACTCAGATTAGAAAATCGACAGAGAATGGAATCCATTTTCAAGAGGACTTGACTATATAAGTGAACATAATCACTGAACATACCTGTACAAGATTGACTATCATTTTATAAGATTAAGCGTTATAACTATTATTTATATGGAAGTTATTTATACCGAACCGACAAGTGTTAATGGGTATCAGAGCACGGGGGCATAATGAAATTACAGCAGCTCAAATATATCGTTGAGGTGGTGAACCATAACCTTAATGTATCGGCTACGGCAGAAAACCTGTATACATCACAACCGGGGATCAGTAAGCAGGTTCGTTTACTGGAAGATGAACTCGGGGTACAGATTTTCGAACGCAGCGGTAAGCACCTGACCCAAATTACGCCAGCCGGTGAAGATATTGTACGGATTTCCAGAGAAATACTGTCCAGGGTTGAGAGCATTAAGTCTGTTGCCGGTGAACATACCAACCCGGAAGCTGGTATTCTGAATATTTCTACGACCCATACTCAGGCTCGCTATGCTCTGCCAGATGTCATCAAAGGCTTTACCAAACGTTATCCGAAAGTCTCTCTGCACATGCATCAGGGGACGCCATCTCAGATGTCGGAAGCGGTTGCCAAAGGTACGGCTAATTTCGTGATTGCAACAGAGGCTTTGCACCTGTATCAGGATGTGGTGATGCTGCCCTGTTACCACTGGAATCGTTCTATTGTCGTGACACAGGATCATCCGCTGGCGAAAAAAGAGAACATTAGCATTGACGATCTGGCGGCGTATTCTCTGGTGACCTATGTGTTTGGTTTTACCGGACGCTCTCAACTGGATCAGGCCTTTAATAAAGCCGGACTAACGCCGAGAATCGTGTTTACGGCGACCGATGCCGACATCATTAAAACTTATGTTCGCATGGGCATTGGTGTTGGTGTGATTGCCAGCATGGCGGTAGATAGAGAACAGGATAAAGATCTGGTAGTGATCGACGCCAGTCATATTTTCGGTTCGAGTACCACCAGCATCGGATTCAGAAGAGGAACCTTTCTTCGCTCCTATATGTTTGATTTTATGGAACGTTTTGCACCACATCTGACCAGGCCGGTTATTGAACGAGCCATCGCACTGAAAAATAACGATGAAGTCGAAGAGATGTTTAAGGACATTGAGCTACCGATCCGGTGACGAGTGTACTGACTACACCGCGCGGAGTGCCTGCTCTGCGTCGGTATAGGTTAGGTCAAACGTTTCTGCTACGGCCTGACAGGTTACCATGCCATATATAACGTTCAGACCTTTCAGAAATCCTCTATCCTCCAGCAAAGCCCGCCGGTATCCTTTATCCGCCAGTGCAAGAATATAAGGCAGGGTAGCATTGTTCAGGGAATAGGTTGACGTTCTGGCAACCGCTCCGGGCATATTGGCGACACAGTAATGCACAATGTCATCAATGATGTAGGTCGGCTGAGCATGCGTAGTCGGTCGGGAGGTTTCAAAACAGCCTCCCTGATCAATGGCCACATCGACAAGAACGCTGCCGGGTTTCATTTGGCTGAGATGTCCGCGGGTGACCAGTCTGGGTGCGGCAGCCCCGGGGATAAGCACTGCACCGATAACTAGATCGGACTGAGGCAGATAGAGATCCAGCGCTTCACGGGTTGAGTATATTAGCCGGGCTTGTCCCTGAAATTCCTGATCCAATTTGCGTAATGTGTTGGTATCCCGGTCAAGTATTGTTACATCAGCCCGCAGCCCGATAGCCATTCTGGCCGCATTTGAGCCGACGACACCCCCCCCCAGAATCAGCACTCTGGCCGGTGCGACACCAGGAACACCACTCAATAGTATGCCTTTTCCACCGTGGGACTTTTCCAGTGACTGTGCACCGGATTGCACAGACATTCGCCCGGCAACTTCAGACATTGGCGCTAATAGTGGCAGTCCACCTATATTATCTGTTACAGTCTCATAGGCTATGCAGATGGCTTTACTCTTGATAAGCTCTTTTGTCTGTGGAAAATCTGGCGCAAGGTGCAAATAGGTGAATAAAATTTGTCCTTCGCGTAGCATAGCACGCTCTGCCGATTGAGGTTCTTTGACCTTTACAATCATGTCTGCTTTGGCGAATATGTCAGCAGCGGTAGGGAGAAGGGATGCACCTGCAGCGATGTAATCATCGTCTGAGAAACCGGAACCTGTTCCGGCACCGGTTTCAACATATACTTGGTGGCCGTGAGAGATAACTTCTCTGACGCTGGCTGGGATCATACCCACGCGGTATTCGTGGTTTTTGATTTCTTTTGGCACGCCGATGATCATCCTGACTCCTTATTGATATTGATTGTATGAGCTGTGTAGGGTGACTTGTCGAACTACTGTTTAGTATAGACGATATAAAAGTAACATTTTGATTTTTGAAAAATAACAGGTTGTAAAATATACAATTGCAAGGAAGTAATAAGGTGGAATAAAAATGACAGACGATTATACAAAACCGTCCAAGGAACTTGATCGTATTGATCGCAATATTCTTAATGAGCTGCAGAAAGACGGAAGAATTTCAAATGTGGAACTGTCCAAACGTGTCGGGCTGTCTCCAACACCTTGTCTGGAACGTGTTCGTCGGCTCGAACGTCAGGGATATATTACAGGCTATACCGCACTGCTTAATCCGCAGTATCTGGACGCATCACTCCTTGTGTTTGTAGAAATTACGCTGAACCGCGGGGCTCCGGATGTATTTGAACAATTTAATATTGCCGTACAGAAGCTGGATGATATTCAGGAGTGTCATCTGGTTTCGGGTGATTTCGACTACCTGCTGAAAACCCGCGTGTCCGATATGAGTGCATATCGCAGATTACTGGGTGATACTCTGTTGCGTCTTCCGGGAGTAAACGATACTCGTACTTATGTGGTGATGGAAGAAGTGAAGCAGACCAACCAGTTGGTGATTCAGACTCGTTAATCACTCAGAATAATCCGGTAATACAAGCAGGGATTAAGGATATCCGGATGATATTTATGTCAAATGCCTGTTAAGCTGTGATTCCGGCGCACCACATCGCCGGAAGAATAGGGTAAACTGGGATCAGGAATTCGGGCGGCTTTGGCCGCTCGGATTATTTCTATCAGATAAGAATACGTTAGTTGGTATATGTTCAGAGAGAACCAGGACAAGGTTGAGATAATCATTAACACCGGAGATCCCGAAAGCAGTCACCGTTTGAATGGTACTCAGAGACTGCGGGAGTGCTGTTTTATTGTCGGTTTTTTGGCTGCTATTCTGCTGGCTGTTGCACTGTACAGTTTTGATCCGGCCGACCCTTCATGGTCACAAACGGCCTGGGGAGGAACGGTTCAGAACGCCGGTGGGCGTATTGGTGCATGGACGGCAGATTCGCTGTTTTTTATTTTTGGCTCTCTGGCTTATCCGCTGCCGTTGATTGTGGCCGGAGCCGCCTGGATCTTTTTCCGTAAGCGAGGTGAGGATGAGCCACTTGATTTTATGCTCTGGGGAACCCGTTTTCTGGGGCTGGTTATTCTGCTACTGACCGGGTGTGGTCTGGCGGATCTCAACTTTGACGATATCTGGTACTTCTCTTCCGGTGGGGTGGTGGGGGATGTACTCACCAGTCTGGCGTTACCCTATCTTAATCTGCTTGGCAGCATCATTGTTTTTCTGTTTCTCTGGGGAGCGGGTTTTACTCTGCTGACCGGCATTTCCTGGCTGACGATTGTTGAGTGGATTGGCAACGGTGCTCTCAGACTTTCTGCCTGGATACTGAACAAGATCAGAGGCTCTGAGAAAGAGACACTGGAACCGGCACGTGAATCAATAACCGAAGAGCCTGTTATTGATGAGTCGGCAACGTCACCGGTGGTGAGCGAATGGCCGGAAGATGACACAGAAAAATCCACACCAGCACAGGCACAGACTGAAGCGGAACACTTACAGGCGCTGGAACATAACACTCACAGATACAATATTCACATGCCGGAAGCGATTGGCGATTTTCAGCAGTGGGAAGAAACGCAGTACTCCGGACAGGAAGAGCCTTCTGAACGAACCAGACAGCTGCACGCCACGATAGAAGAGCTGGAACGCTCGGCTCTGGAAGACGGGGATATGCCGTATGCACCGGTCACTGAGCCGGAAACCGGTTCGTCGGTTGGAAGCCTGCTTTCTGCGACAGACGCTGACATTGACCCTCAGCCGGTACTCTCTTCTTCTGTATTGGATCAGATAGCGGATGATGACCCGGCTCTGCAAAATGAACCGGTGATTTCCGATATCAGTGTTGTTGAACCGGATGAGCCGGTATCGGACATTCAGGCAGCAACAACCGGCGATCCGGATGTTGAGGCTTTCCGGAGTATGGTCAGTGACGCCCAGAAAAATATGGCAGGAGCACAAAATCCGTTTCTGATGAAGCGGGAAGAAGATCTGCCGGTACCCACGGCACCCTTGCCCACACTGGAATTACTCTATCATCCTGAGAAGCGTGAAAACCATATCGATCGTGCTGCTCTGGAAGAAATTGCCCGTCTGGTGGAAGCCAAACTGGCTGACTATAAAATCAAAGCCCGTGTTGTGGATATCTTCCCCGGGCCGGTTATTACTCGCTTTGAACTGGATCTGGCTCCGGGCGTTAAAGTCAGCCGGATTTCCAGCCTGTCTATGGACCTTGCCCGTTCGTTGTCAGCCATGGCGGTGCGGGTTGTGGAGGTGATTCCGGGTAAACCTTATGTCGGACTGGAATTACCGAACATGAGTCGTCAGACCGTGTATTTCTCTGATGTTGTTGGCAGTCCTCTGTTCCAGCAGGCCAAGTCACCGACGACGGTGGTAATGGGACAGGATATCGCCGGCGAAGCGGTGATTGCGGATATTGCCAAAATGCCGCATGTGCTGGTGGCCGGTACAACCGGATCGGGTAAATCGGTCGGTGTCAACGTTATGATCCTGAGTATGCTGTACAAAGCAAAACCGGAGGATCTGCGCTTTATCATGATCGACCCGAAAATGCTTGAGTTGTCAGTTTACGAAGGGATTCCGCATCTTCTGTCAGAAGTTGTGACCGACATGAAAGATGCTTCTAACGCACTGCGCTGGTGTGTGGGAGAGATGGAGCGTCGCTATAAGCTGATGTCAGTACTTGGGGTACGTAACCTCAAAGGTTTTAACGAGAAGCTGAAAATGGCCGCCGCCGCCGGACATCCGATTCATGATCCGCTATGGCAGCCGGGCGACAGTATGGATCAGGAACCGCCTCTGCTGGAGAAACTTCCGTACATCGTTGTGGTGGTTGATGAATTTGCTGATCTGATGATGGTGGTCGGGAAGAAAGTCGAGGAGCTGATTGCCCGTCTGGCGCAGAAAGCCCGAGCCGCTGGTATTCACCTTATTCTGGCAACACAGCGTCCGTCGGTGGATGTGATCACCGGTTTGATTAAAGCAAACATTCCGACTCGGGTAGCATTTACCGTTTCGACCAAAACCGATTCAAGAACCATTCTGGATCAGGGGGGGGCAGAATCGCTGCTGGGTATGGGGGATATGCTGTATCTGCCACCGGGTTCCAGCCATACTGTCCGGGTGCACGGTGCATTTGCATCGGATGATGATGTTCATGCCGTTGTTAACGACTGGAAAGCACGCGGTAAACCACAGTATATTGAGGATATTATCAGTGGTGACCAGACGCCGGATTCCCTGTTACCGGGCGAGCAGATGGAAGGGGACGATGAGATCGACCCGCTGTTCGATCAGGTCGTTGAGTTTGTGGTGGAAAGCCGCAGAGCATCAGTATCCGGTGTCCAGCGTCGTTTTAAGGTCGGTTATAATCGGGCTTCCCGCATTGTTGAACAGATGGAAGCTCAGGGCATTGTTACTGCACCGGGACATAATGGTAACCGGGAAGTTCTGGCACCAAAGCCTGCCAGAGATTAGGAAAGATAAGAAACAATATGAAAAAAGTATTATTAACACTTTTGTTCACCTCTATGGCTGCTTTGGCGGCTCCAAAAGATGAACTGAATACCCGTCTGGCAAAAAATAACGGATTCACCGCTGATTTTACTCAACAGGTAATCACCTCGGACAACGAAGTGATTCAGGAAGGAGAAGGGCATGTAGACATTGCCCGGCCGGGACTGTTCCGCTGGAGCACTCGGGTTCCGGACGAGAATGTGCTGGTTTCCGATGGTAAAACTCTCTGGTATTACAGTCCGTTTATCGAGCAGGTCACGATCTACTGGCAGGAACAGGCCATTGCACAAACGCCGTTTGTGCTGCTGACCCGTAACCGTGACAGTGACTGGGATAACTACATGATCAGTCAGGAAAACGAACGCTTTATCCTGACACCGACCGCACTTGATTCCAGTCAGGGACAATTTCAGATCGAGATTGATCGTGACGGCGTGGTCAAAGGGTTTACTGTGATCGAGCAGGACGGCCAGCGCAGCGAGTTTGTATTCAGTCATTTCAGCGCCGAAGTTCCTGCTGCCGAGCGTTTTACTTTTACCATTCCGGATGGAGTGGAAGTTGATGATCAGCGCGATTGATGCTGACAACGGCAAAAGCAGACAGGTGAGGCAGTTCGTGTGAGCAACTACAGTTTAGATTTTTCCGACGGCGAAGATTTTCGCCCGCTGGCGGCGAGAATGCGTCCGCTGACCGTGGAACAGTATGTCGGCCAGCAACATATTCTGGGTGAAGGTAAGCCTTTGCGCCGGGCACTGCTGGCGGGGCAGATCCATTCTATGATTCTCTGGGGGCCTCCGGGCACCGGAAAAACGACACTGGCCGAAGTCGCGGCTCACTATGCCAATGCCGAAGTGGAACGGGTCTCTGCGGTCACTTCCGGGGTAAAAGAAATCCGTGCCGCGATTGAAAAAGCGCGGGAAAACAAGCTGACAGGCCGCAGAACCATACTGTTTGTGGATGAGGTGCACCGGTTTAATAAAAGCCAGCAGGATGCCTTTTTGCCGCATATTGAAGACGGTACAGTGACCTTTATCGGCGCCACTACAGAAAACCCGTCCTTTGAACTGAATAACGCTCTGCTGTCCAGAGCAAGGGTATACAAACTGACGTCACTGACTGATGACGATATCCTGCATGTGGTGCATCAGGCTATTGAGGATAAGGAACGCGGACTCGGCAATATCACTGCTGATTTTCATGACAGTGTACTGGAGCGGCTGGCCGGTCTGGTCAGTGGTGATGCCCGGATGTCTCTGAACTATCTGGAACTACTGTATGATATGGCCGATGAGCAGGAAGGACGGAAACAGATCACCCTGCCGTTGCTGGCGGAAGTCGCCGGAGAAAAAGTAGCCCGCTTTGATAACAAAGGTGATATCTGGTACGACCTGATTTCAGCAGTGCATAAATCGATCCGGGGCTCAAATCCGGATGGCGCTCTGTACTGGTCTGCCCGAATGATCTCGGCAGGTTGCGATCCGCTGTATATTGCCCGCCGTTTACTTGCCATCGCATCAGAGGATATTGGTAATGCCGATCCCCGGGCTATGCAGGTTGCGTTGTCTGCATGGGATTGTTTTACCCGGGTTGGACCGGCAGAGGGCATCAGAGCAATTGCTCAGGCCGTGGTTTATCTGGCCTGTGCGCCGAAAAGTAATGCAGTGTATACCGCATGGGCGCAGGCGTTGCAGGATGCACAGAATCAGCCCGAGTATGAAGTGCCGCATCATCTGCGTAATGCACCAACCCGGCTGATGAAAGAGATGGGCTATGGAGCTGAATACCGTTATGCTCATGATGAGCCAGGTGCTTATGCCGCCGGAGAAAATTATTTTCCGCCGGAAATGGCTCATACCCGTTACTATTATCCGACCAACCGGGGTCTGGAGACGAAAATCGGCGAAAAGTTAGATTATCTCGCTTCGTTAGATACAAAAAGCCCGCAAAAGCGCTATGAAAACTAGTGTTTTTTGGATATCTTAACCCGAATTATTATTTTCAATAATGCGCTGGCTGTGCAACGCACTGGATTCAGCGCATTTTTTCACCAATCAAAAGCATAGGATTAGCAATGCTGGATTCTAAATTACTTCGCACTGAGCTGGATCAAACAGCTGAAAAACTGGCACGTCGTGGCTTTAAGCTGGACGTAGAGACAATTCGTCAACTTGAAGAGAACCGTAAATCGATTCAGGTAGAAGTTGAAAATTTACAATCCACACGCAACTCCATCTCCAAGCAAATCGGCCAGAAAATGGCGGAAGGCGACAAAGACGGTGCTGAAGAAATCAAAAAACAGATCGGCAACTTAGGTAACGAGCTGGATGCAAAAAAAGTGCAGCTGGCAGACGTTCAGGCGCAGATCGAAGAGATCGCCCTGTCAGTACCGAACGTGCCACACGATTCTGTGCCGGTCGGTAAAGATGAAGATGACAATGTGGAAATCACCCGTTGGGGCGAACCGAAATCGTATGATTTCGAACTGAAAGACCATGTTGACCTGGGTGAAATGGGTGACGGACTGGATTTTGCCAGTGCGACCAAAATTACCGGTGCACGTTTTATTGTGATGAAAGGGCAGTTTGCCCGTTTACACCGTGCCATTGCCCAGTTCATGCTGGATCTGCACACCGAGCAGCACGGTTATACCGAAATGTACATGCCGTATCTGGTGAATGCCGACAGTCTGTACGGCACGGGACAACTGCCGAAATTCGGTAAGGATCTTTTCCATACAGAACCCCTGGTAGAAAAAGCCAGTGATGAAGAGCCGCGTAGACTGTCTCTGATCCCGACGGCGGAAGTACCGGTAACCAATATGGTTCGTGACACCATCACGGATGAAGCGGATCTGCCTCTGAAAATGACGGCACATACCCCTTGTTTTCGTTCTGAAGCCGGGTCTTACGGGCGTGATACCCGTGGTTTGATCCGTATGCACCAGTTTGACAAAGTAGAGCTGGTTCAGATCACTAAGCCGGAAGACTCAATGGATGCTCTGGAAGAGCTGACCGGACATGCGGAAAAAGTGCTGCAGCTTCTGGAACTCCCATACCGCAAAGTTGTGCTGTGTACCGGTGATATGGGCTTCGGTGCATGTAAAACCTACGATCTTGAGGTATGGGTTCCGGCACAAGATACCTACCGTGAGATCTCTTCCTGCTCAAATATGTGGGATTTTCAGGCACGTCGTATGCAAGCCCGTTTCCGTCGTAAAGGCGAAAAGAAACCAGAGCTGGTACATACACTGAACGGTTCCGGTCTGGCGGTTGGTCGTACTATGGTTGCGATTCTGGAAAACAATCAGCAGGCTGACGGTCGTATCCAGATCCCTGAAGTACTGCGTAAGTACATGGGCGGACTGGAATTTATCGGCTGATAACCAGTAGAAAGAAAAATGCAGAGTGCTTGTCGCTTTGCATTTTTTTTATCAGGGAAGGCATTTTTGTATCAGGAAATGCTTTTTTGTATAAGGAAGCCGGATAACGGATGGATTTAGACAGTAGGGTGCAATGAAAAAACGAGTCCTTTTTCTGTGTACGGGGAATTCAGCCCGCTCCCAGCTGGCTGAAGCCCTGTTTAATGCTGTGTGCAGCAGCGATTTCGAAGCCAGCAGTGCCGGAGTGCATCCGACAGAGGTTGACCCCAGAGTATTTGATATCCTGCGTCAGGATGGTATCGATACCTCCGGGCTGACAAGCAAATCATCCGAACGTTATGTGAGTGAACATTTTGATTTCGTGATCACCTTGTGTGAGAACGCAAAAGACGAATGCGCCGTTTTTGACGATGCTGATGCACAGATCCACTGGGATTTTTTTGATCCCAAACCGCTGGACGGGCTGGAGCCGTTTCGTCTGGTGGCCGAAGGCCTGAAAGATCGCATTGCCCTGTTTTTACTATTGAACGGGCATGAAGCCGAAAATACGGTTGCACCGACTCTGTTGTTTAAGGTGATGAGTGATCCCTTGCGGCTGAAAATTCTGATGTTGCTGGAAGACGAAGCGTCACTGACCGTTACCGACATGACGGAAGCTCTGGGTGTTAGTCAGCCCAAAGTGTCACGCCATCTGGCTTTGCTACGTGACGGCGGTTTTCTGCAGGATAGAAGAGAGGGGCTGTGGATCTTCTATCGTCTGGCGGATCATCTGCCGGTCTGGATCCGCCACACACTGGAAACCGTACGCAACGGTAACCCGGCTATCATCAATCAGGAAAAACTGAATCTGAAACTTGCGGGTAAGAGAAAGGGTTGAACCTGAAGATGGTGCGATTTGCATCAATTGTAGCAATATACTACACTCTTGTTATCATATAGTGCGGGGGAAATATTATGGCTACTACAAGCGTACGTATCGATCAGGAGCTGTTTGATAAAGCGGCGATTATGGCGAAAGCATTAAACCGAACAACGCCAAAGCAGATTGAGCACTGGGCGAAAATCGGTGAGATGATGGAAGATAATCCTGATTTACCGTACGAGTTTGTAAAACAAGCGGTTATCGCGAAAGCGGAGAAAGAAGCTGGTAAATTAGAGGAATACACCTTTGACTAAAGTCATAAAGGTTCTTCAAACGCCAACTTTTAAAAAGGCGGTTAAGAAGCTTCATAAAAACCAGAAATTGGATCTGGATATCGCGATCCGAGATCTATTGATTGACCCATATTTGGGTGAGCAGAAGAAAGGCGATCTTGCCTTTCTTCGAGTTTACAAGTTTAAGATGGTTAAACAATTGACTTTGCTCGGCTATAGCTATGAAGATGGTACAGTGACACTAGAATTAGTGGCATTGGGGACACATGAAAATTTCTACCGTGATATGAAAAAACGCTACTGAGCAAAACAGTCTTCCTCTTTCAGCACGGTTTCAACCGCATCGACCAGACGCCGGATATGTTCCGGCTGACTGATAAATGGCGGCATCATATAGATCAAACGGCCGAATGGCCTAATCCAGACACCGAGATCAATAAATCGTTTCTGAATGACTTCCATATTGACCGGACGGTGTGTTTCTACCACACCGATCGCACCCAGCCAGCGGGTATGTTTTACCTGTTCATAACGGTTCAGTCCGGGCAGTAAATCGGCAAACTGCTGTTCGATCGCTCTGGTCTGCGCTTTCCATTCGCCTTTTTCGATCAATTCCAGACTGGCTGTCGCCACGGCACATGCCAGAGGGTTGCCCATAAATGTCGGCCCGTGCATAAAGCATCCGGCTTCCCCCCCGCACACCGTATCGGCAACAACTTTACTGGTCAGGGTGGCAGAAAGAGTCATATAGCCTCCGGTCAGTGCCTTACCGACACAGAGAATATCCGGCTGTATTCCGGCATGTTCACAGGCAAACAGCTCACCCGTCCGGCCGAATCCGGTTGCAATCTCGTCCAGAATAAGCAGTACCCCATAGCGGTCACATAAGGCACGAACCTGCTTCAGAAATTCCGGATGATAGATCCGCATGCCACCTGCACCCTGAACAACCGGCTCCAGGATCACGGCGGCAATATGTGCGTGATGGGCCGCTATCTTCTGCTCAAAATCCGCCATATCATCCGGCTGCCACTGATCCCGGAACCCGCATTCCGGAGAACGAGCAAATATATGCTCAGGCAGAAAACCCTTATACAGACTGTGCATTGAATTATCCGGGTCAGTAACCGACATCGCGGCGAATGTATCTCCGTGATAGCCGTGGCTGAGCGTCAGAAACTTAGGCCGGGATTCCCCACGGGCATGCCAGTACTGCAGTGCCATTTTCAGTGCGACTTCAACCGCCACCGATCCGGAATCGGCCAGAAATACGTGCTGCAGATTCTCCGGCGCAAGCGCAAGCAGCTTTTTACAGACGTTAATTGCGGGCTGATGGGTAATCCCGCCGAACATCACATGTGCCATGGCATCAATCTGCCGGTGAGCAGCCGCATTAAGATGCGGGTGGTTATAACCGTGGATAGCAGACCACCAGGAAGACATACCGTCGATAAGGCACTTACCGTCTTCCAGCTCGATAAACACGCCACTGGCCTGACTGACCGGATAGCAGGTCAGAGGGGCCAGTGTTGAGGTATAAGGGTGCCAGATGTGCTGCCGATCAAATTCCAGATCCATAAAACTGCCTTTTGATTAATATTTGCTCAATTGTAAACTTTAATGCATTTAGAATTGTTGACAGTGTAAAGGGTATGCTTACAATAGCCAAGTATCAAATCAACAAATAATGAAAGGATTTACACTTGGAAGCTCGTCATCACTGGACTGTAGAAGAAGTTCGCACACTTTTAGATAAACCGTTCATGGATCTGCTGTTTGAAGCACAGACGGTTCATCGCCAGCATCAGCAGCATAACTATGTTCAGGTCAGTACGCTGCTTTCCATTAAAACCGGTGCTTGCCCGGAAGACTGTAAATATTGTCCGCAGAGTGCTCACTACAGAACGGATGTGGAAAAAGAGCGCCTGATGGAAGTGGAGCAGGTACTGAACGCCGCGCAAAAAGCAAAAGATTCCGGCTCGACCCGCTTCTGTATGGGAGCCGCGTGGAAAAACCCGAAAGAGCGTGATATGCCGCATCTTAAGAATATGATCAAAGGCGTCAAAGAGATGGGGCTTGAGACCTGCATGACCCTGGGAATGCTGACCCCGGATCAGGCCAACGAACTGGCGGAGGCCGGGCTGGATTTCTATAACCACAACCTTGATACCTCACCGGAGTTTTACGGCAACATTATTACTACCCGAACCTATCAGGATCGTCTGGATACGCTGTCTCATGTGCGCGATGCCGGAATGAAGATATGTTCCGGCGGCATTATCGGCATGGGGGAAAGCATTTCTGACCGGGCAGGACTGCTGACGGAACTGGCTAATTTACCGACTCATCCGGAGAGTGTGCCTATCAATATGCTGGTGAAAGTAAAAGGCACACCGCTGGAAAATGAAGAAGATGTTGAGCCATTTGATTTCATCCGTCTGATTGCCGCTGCCCGTATTATGATGCCGGACTCCGCAGTACGCTTGTCTGCCGGACGGGAAAATATGAATGAACAGATGCAGGCACTCTGCTTTATGGCCGGAGCAAATTCGATTTTCTACGGCTGCAAACTGCTGACCACACCGAATCCGGCAGAAGACAAAGATATGCAATTATTAGCGAAGTTGGGTATAAACCGGGCCGATGTCGTACAGAAACCGGATCAGATTCAGGAAACAGAACTGATGGAACAGGTAATCGAACGGGTTATTGCCCGTCCTGCTGCGGATGATCTTTTCTATGATGCCGGCGTTTAATCAGCGTATTCGTTCTGCTCTGTCGGCAAGAGAACAGCAGGGACTGACCCGCCGTTTATCGGTACTGAAGGGCGGAAATCAGCCACAGTTTGAACTGGACGGACGGTGCTACTGTAATTTTTCCAGCAATGATTATCTGGGGATGGCGACCGAACCGGAGCTGGTGACTGCATGGAAAGACGGGCTGGACAGATACGGTTCCGGAAGCGGAGCCTCTCCTTTGGTGACCGGTTTTTCTCCGGCACATCAGATGCTGGAAGATGTGCTGTGTCAGTGGCTGGGTTATGACAGAGCCATTCTGTTCAATTCCGGCTTCAGTGCCAATCAGGCTCTGCTGTTTACGCTACCGGATAAACAGGATTTGCTGTTGCAGGATAAGCTGAATCACGCCTCTCTGATGGAAGCGGGTATGCTTTCTCCGGCACCAATGCAGCGTTTCAGACATAATGATGTTGTTCATCTGGAAACCCTGCTGTCGCAACCGGCTCTGGTGGTGACCGAAGGCGTGTTTAGTATGGATGGCGATACCTCGCCGCTGGCAGAATTAAAAAACGTGTGTGACCGCAGCGCAAGTTGGCTGATGGTGGACGATGCCCACGGTATTGGTGTGCTGGGTCATGGCGGACGGGGCAGTTGTTGTGTTGCAGGTATCAAACCTCAGCTTTTGATCGTCACTTTCGGCAAAGGGTTCGGGATGTCGGGAGCCGCGGTATTGTGTGACAGCAGCACCGGTGATTATCTGACTCAGTTTGCCCGTCATCATGTCTATTCTACGGCAATGCCTCCGGCACAGGCACATGCACTGACCACCGCGGCGCAGATGATCCGTACTCAACAGTGGCGTCGTGATCATCTGGCAGAGTTACAGTCTGTCTACGCCGAGAGACTGAGTGGCCTGCACGGATATATTGCGACACAAACCCCCATCAAACCATTTATCTGCGGCAGTACCGAAGCCGCTCTGACCATGGCCGGCGCACTGAAAGCGCAGGGATTCTGGGCAACGGCCATTCGTCCGCCGACCGTTGCCCCGGGTCGTTCGCGGATCCGGATCACGCTGACGGCGGCTCATACCCGGGAGCAGGTGACACAACTGACGACTGCCATCATGCAGGTGATGGAGAAACATTATGCTTGATCAGGCTCTGGCGGGATATAAAACCGATGCTTTCTGCCCGAAAGCCGCAATAGCTGAGGCATTTGGTAAAGCCGCACAACACTATGATCAACACGCGCAGTTTCAGCGTGATGTCGGGACACTGCTGCTGGCGATGTTACCGCAGACACTGGAGGGGCTAAAGGTACTGGATATCGGTTGCGGAACCGGTTATTTCTCGCAACAGCTTGCTGAACGCGGAGCAAGGGTAACGGCTGCCGATTTGTCACCGGCGATGCTGAAGGAGGCGAGAAACCGGTGTGGTCACTGTATTCAGGATTACCGACAGGCCGATGCCGAGTCGCTGCCGTTTCCGGATCAGACGTTTGATCTGGTTTTTTCCAGTCTGGCACTGCAGTGGTGTCATGATTTAGCGGTCCCTCTGCGGGAGCTGCGGCGGGTAACTCGCTCCGGCGGACGGATCCTTTTCTCGATTCTGATGGACGGTTCTCTGGAAGAACTGAAACAGGCATGGGCGAAAATTGATACACATCAACACGTTAATCAGTTTCTTTCCCGTAAGGAGATAAATATTGCGTTAGCGCAATCTAGCTCTGACAAGCATCACTTAGACTTGCGTGCTATCAGAGTCTGGTACTCATCGGCATTTGAGCTGATGCGGGATCTGAAAGGGATAGGAGCCAATTATGTCAATGGGCGTTCACACGGCTTGACCGGAAGACGTGCGCTGTTGAATGTTGAGCATGAGTACCAGCGGTTTAAAAACAACATGGGGTTATTACCCGCAACTTATCAGGTTTGTTTAGGGGCAATCGAATTATGATTAAGGCTTTTTTTATTGCTGGCACCGATACCGAGGTTGGGAAGACCGTTGTATCGAAAGCGATATTACAGGCACTGGCAGCACGGGAGTTGTCAACCATTGGCTATAAACCGGTGGCTGCCGGGTGCAAAGAAACGGAACAGGGCATGTGCAATTCCGATGCGCTGCATCTGCAGCAGGCGGCAACCTGTGACATTCCTTACGCTGATGTGAATCCGTATGCGTTGCTGCTGCCCACCTCTCCGCATATTGCGGCCCGGGAAGAGGGGGTGGAGATTGATTTTTCACTGCTGAGCCGGAAGCTGGCAGAGCACAAACAGAATGCTGATGTGGTACTGGTAGAGGGCGCGGGTGGCTGGCGGGTTCCGGTATCAGATACCGAGGGGCTTTCCTCCTGGGTTCAGCAGGAAAAACTGCCGGTTATTCTGGTGGTCGGCATTAAGCTCGGTTGTCTGAGCCATGCTCTGTTAACGGCAGAAGCTATCCGCAACGACGGACTGGAACTTGTCGGCTGGGTAGCAAACCGCATTAACCCCGGTACAGAACACTATGCGGATATTATCGACACACTGGAGTCGAGGATGCCGGCACCCAAGATGGGTGAAATCCCGTATGTACCCAGCGTAAAACGACGTGATATCGGTAAATATATTGATATTTCACCAGTTGTGGATGGGTAATCGCTGCATTTCTATATCCTTTTTTAATGAGTTATAACTAGCCTAATGACCAGTAAACGGGTCGTTAAGTTAGTTATTTCGAAGTGGTAAGGCTCTTGGGAATCAGTCGGTTTGATCAAGAGCCATCTCGACTTGATATTGAAAAAGAAACTTTGAGAAAACGGAAAAGTTATCATCCAAAAAAAGGGGAGGGTAAGTGTTAAGAAGGAAGCAATAGGCAATGATTGCCAAGTCAGCGTTAGCAATTTTACCTACGAGTTACAATTAATCGGTCGGGAATTTTTGCTTCTGGTGAAGTACTCGCATGATACGAATGATGGAGCCTTCTACCCAGTAAGAAACAACCATGGAGATCTCCGGAATCACTAGGAGACGTCCTCGAACTCCATTACGCTGAACCCCCATTAACGGTTGTTCCAATAAGTTTTCTATCTTTGCTTCAATAAGATTATCGGTTTTTTCGGCAGCATCAGGGTTAAAATTGTAAAGATACGCATAGATCTTTTCACGATCATTCAGGGACTCTTCTTCCCATAAAATCATTGCTTACCCCGGCTACGAATTTTAGCTTTGCGCTCAGTCATTCGTGATTTGGCTGAGCTGTGATCGACAAAGGTTGCTTTTCCTGAGTCAAATTTATCAAAAGCCAGGTTTACTTGTTCTGTTAACCAAACGTCATGAGATAATGCTTTACGTTGTTGTTCCGCCAGTTGCTCAGTAAGTTCTCGGCAAGCATCGCTAAGAGTGCGACCTTGGCTCTCAGACATTTGTTGGGCTAAGCGTTTTGTTTCTTCATCAACACGAAATTGTATTCTGGTGTCCATGAGTTGCTCCTAAATAAGTGTGCGTACAAATGTTAGCACTGGTAATAGATAAAGGCAACTAACCGAAGGTCTGACTGACGAGTCGGCATGATCTCTTCAGAACAATTGTTTCAAATTGTTATTACCCTCTTGTATTCCTCATTCCAGCCTATATTTTAAGGGTATAGCGTTCTGGAGGAAAAACGATAATGAAACGAATTATGCTCTTCTTGGGAACAAACCTGGCCGTTGTTTTTGTGCTGAGTATTGTCCTGAATATTATCTATGCAACCACGGGATTACAGCCGGGCAGCCTGAACGGCCTGCTGGTGGTGGCGTTACTGTTCGGTTTTGGCGGTTCTTTTATTTCACTGTTGCTCTCGAAAAAGATGGCGCTTGCCTCTGTTGGCGGTCAGGTTATTGAGAGTCCGCGTAACGAGACCGAACACTGGCTGCTGGAAACCGTTCGCCGGCAGTCGCAAAAGGCCGGTATAGGGATGCCGACAGTAGCAATCTATCATGCGCCGGACATGAATGCGTTTGCCACAGGGGCGAAGCGGGATGATTCGCTGGTCGCTGTATCCAGCGGTCTGCTGCATAACATGACCCGTGATGAAGCGGAAGCCGTGCTGGCGCATGAGATCAGTCATATTGCTAATGGTGATATGGTGACCATGACCCTGCTGCAGGGCGTGGTGAATACCTTTGTGATTTTTCTGTCACGCTTTATTGCCAACATTCTTTCGGCGCGTGATGAGGAAGAGGGGGGCGGTACCAGCTTTATGGCGTATTTTGCCATCTCCATGTTCCTTGAACTGGTGCTTGGTTTTCTCGCCAGCTTTATCACTATGTGGTACAGCCGTCGTCGTGAATACTATGCCGATGCCGGAGCAGCAAGTCTGGTCGGTAAGCATAAGATGATAGCGGCTCTTGAACGTCTGAAAATCAGTTATGAACCACAGCTGGAAGGTTCCATGATGGCATTCGGTATCAATGGTAAAAGTACCATGATGCAACTGCTGATGAGCCATCCGCCACTGGATAAGCGTATTGCTGCGTTAAGAAATAGTTAGTCTGGCTGAATAAAGCTAACCTGCGTCCGTCTCTGTACAGAACACCTGTCCCTGTACAGAACACAGAAACGGACGCGGGTTAGCCGGTATTTACCGCTTCTCTAACTTCCGCTCCAAATCCAGCCTTACCATTTCCAGAGCACTTAACGCTGTCTGCGGATCCACCTCATTACTTTCCAGCAGGTAGATCAAATCCACGGCCAGCTTCACCTCTTCCGGGGCATTATCCAGTGTCTGTGCGGGTTTATCTGTCATTGATGTCTTTCCCTGAATGTGATCTGTTTTTCTAACTTAAGTTTGGCGGCCCGGCAGCGTTCCAGACGCTGTTCGGTTGCAATCAGCGCCTTCTGTGCCTGTTGTTGCTGAAACGGCGGAGCGGTTGCCAGAATCTGTTCTTTTTCCCGAACCATATCCATCAGGCGCGTTTCCCACTCCTGATGCTGAGCCAGATCCTGATACAGCAGATTAATCGGCTTCCGGTAATGGCTGGCATGCTTGATTTCAGTTTTGCGAACCGCCTGAGTGGAGATTTCCCGTTGGATGGCACTGATTTGTGCCAGCAGTTGCTCGGTCAGATACTCTGCACGCAACGTTGTCAGCAGTCCGCTTTCCTGCTCGCGGAGAATGGTTGTGTAAGTCTTCCGCGCCTCGGCAACGCAGGGAACCAGCAGACGGGACAGACAATGGAACAGCCTTTCGTCAAACAGGGGCTGATGATGCTCGCCCCGGCGACGATCCAGTTGTGCCGCCTGCTGTGCCATCTGTTCCAGCTTATCGTCCAGTTGGGTAAAAGAGGGTGTCATGGTGTTTGTTCGCCTCAGTGGTCAGAACCAGGCATTATAAGCCAGTTTTATTGCCAGTATGCTGACCATGGTAACAAAGACGGGACGGATAAACTTTGCACCGAAGCGAATGGCTGAATGAGCACCGGCATAGGCACCTAGCATCATGCAGACTCCCATGGTCAGTCCCAGCACCCAGTTGATATGTCCAAGAATGGCAAAGGTCACCAGTGAAGTAAAGTTACTGACGAAGTTCATCGACTTAGACAGCCCGGAAGCCAGCAGAATATTGATCCGGTACAGTGCCATGCTGCTGACCGCCCAGAAAGCCCCGGTTCCCGGGCCGGCAACACCATCATAAAATCCCAGAGTGAAGCCTTGTCCCCACTGCTTTCGGAACAGCACTTTCCCCGGTTTGGGCAACACACTGCCCTCCGCATCCGGTGTTTTATGCCAGATGGTATACGCTGCTGAAGCCAGTATCACCAGAGGCAGGGCTTTTTCCAGCCAGTCGGTGCTGAGGGCATCCACAACCAGCGTACCGGAAACCGCACCGATAAAGGTAGCAACAAAGGAATACTTCCACAGCTCGGGGTTAAACAGCCGCTTCCGGTAATAAGTAAAAGAGGCGGTAGACGAACCAAAGCTGGCTGCCAGCTTATTGGTTCCCAGAACGATATGCGGAGGCAGACCCAGAGAAAGCAGTGCCGGAACCGTCAGCATACCTCCGCCACCGGCAATGGCATCGATAAAACCGGCCACAAAGGCCACCAGCGCCAGAATAACCAACATGGTTGGTTCAATAAATTCCATAGTGTTTCCGAAGTTGTGATCTCAATACTCAATAACCCGCTTAAACGGCGGCAGTGAATCCAGCAGCGATTTCCCGTAGCGCTTGGTGACCAGCCTGCGGTCGAGGATGACGACTCTACCAGAATCCCGCTCGTTACGCAGCAGTCTTCCCACCGACTGGATCAGTTTCTTACTCGCCTCCGGCACCGCGATCTGCATAAAGGGATTACCGCCCCGGACGGTAATATATTCTGCATGCGCCTGTTCTACCGGTGAGGTCGGAACCGCAAACGGGATCTTGGTGATAATCAGGTTTTCCAGCAGTTCACCGGGCAGATCCAGTCCTTCCGAGAAACTGCCCGTGCCGAACAGAATGCTGGTCTTTCCGCACTGGATCAGTGTCTTATGCTTATTCAGAATCTCTGTACGGGAGGCTTCCCCCTGTACCTGCAGAGTCTGGCTTTTTTTAATCAAACCGGCAGACAGTGCCTCGGCCACTTTATTCATCTGCCAGTAGGAGGCGAACAGAACCAGATTGGCCTGCTTATCTTTTATCAGTTCCGGGAGTTTTTCGATCAGGTAATCGGTAAATTCTTCGGCCTGAGGCTCATACTTCATTGCCGGAATAATCAGTTCTGCCTGCTGTTGATAATCAAAAGGCGAAGCCAGCGCCAGAAACTGGGTTCCCTGCTCCGGATGCTCACTGACTCCGGCCTGACGGCAGAAAAAACTGAACGAATTCAGTGCACGCATCGTTGCTGAGGTCAGTACTGCCCCGCAGCATTTACTCCAGAGCTGTTGATCCAACTGCCAGCCAATCTCCAGCGGGGAGACGCTGACGATAAAATCGTCTTCCCGTTCGGGATTGATTTCCAGCCAGCGGGCAAGGGGAGCGCCTTTTTCCCGTGTTGGCTCAGCCATTAATGCCCAGACTTTTGCCAGATTCTCCAGCCGCTGCAGGAAGAACCCGGCCTCGGCCAGTGCCGGTTCGGCCAGATGTTTCGACAGCTCGCCATCTTTGAGTCGTTCTGCGATCAGATCGGCGATTTTCCCCAGTGCCTGACAGGCTTTGGCGGCCAGTTTTTTCAGCTCTGCGGATTCCTTTTCCAGCCATTGCGGCAGTTCCCCGTGCTCAAAGCGGTATACCTTATCGGTAAAGTACGCCGGGTCGAACTGACGGCCAAGCTGATTCAGTGAGGGGATCAACTGCTGAATGCTGTCCTGCAGTTCGTTTCTGAACCGGTTGACCCGGTTTTCATCGGCGAGGGCCGCGAGTTTTGCGGTGTTTTTATTCAGGGTTTCCAGCCATCCGGCTGCACCTTTCAGGCTGGAAGCGGCAGAAGCATGTTCGCGGGCAACGTGAGGCAGGTGATGCGCCTCATCAAAAATATAAAGGGTGTTTTCTGGTTCCGGCAGGATCACCCCGCCGCCCAGATCCAGGTCGGCCATCACCAGACTGTGGTTGGCAATAATAATGTCATTTTTGCTGATCTCGGCGCGGGCTTTCTGAAACGGGCAGCCGCGGTGAGCAGGCAGGCTGTTGTTACAGCTGTGTTTGTCGCTGACGATACTGTTCCACAACTCGTTACGGATAGGTTTGGGCCAGGCATCCCGGTCGCCGTCCCATGTTCCCTGCATAAGCGAACGGTACAGGGTTTCCAGCAGTTCAATATCCTTTTTCTGTGGTTTGGTGTCAAACATCGCCAGTTGCCCGCCGTCGGCACCACAGGCGGCCGCCAGTTTTTCTGCGCAGCAGTAACGTCCGCGGCCTTTTGCCAGAATAAAAGAGAAGGGCAGTTCACACAGGCGGCGAAACAGGGGCAGATCTTTATTCAGCAGTTGCTCCTGCAGGGCGACAGTCGCCGTGGAGATCACTACTTTGCGGTTGTTCAGTACGGCAAAAGGCACGGTGCCGATCAGATACGCCAGCGATTTACCGATCCCGGTTCCGGCTTCGGCCACCAGGATGCGGTTTTTTTTGTGGTATTCCCCGGACAGTGTTTTGGCGATTTCTGCCACTAAATAGTTTTGTGCCCGCCGCGGCACAAAATTATCCAGCTGGTGATGAAGGTTTTTATAACTGCTGTGGATGGCGTGTTGAATATTTGGGCTGAGCATCACATTTTATTTTGGCCGGAAGTTCGGCGGGCATCTTAGCACAGAGTGGAATATTGCCCAATAACAACAGAAATAGGTGTCCGTGTCAGCGAGCTAACACGGGTTTATTACCTGCGTATTACCGCTGGCAGAGCGTGAAATATTTTTTAAATCCGGTACTTCTGGTCAAAAAATAACGGGCGTTCCCGGCTAAAAATCTGTTTTTTGAATAGAATTTGATGCATATCACAAAAAAAAAGTGAACGTTTATAAAAAACGTCAATTAGAAAAAGCTTAATGGAGTTAATCTCTGTTATTTTTGTTTATGTCGATATAAATCTCTATTTTTATCTCTTAATTATCGCAAGTTGCGACATAAAGCTCCAATTTTGCCCGTGATAAATCTTTCATATTGTGAGAGGAATTTGCTGTGAAATTGACCCAAAAAACAGATAAAACAATGTAACACTTTGATTTTGATGAATTTATGTTTTTTTGCTTTTATTTATTTAGATGTTTGACATGCACCGGAAACTTTTGCAATCTAGGTTTCGAAATTTAGTGGCGGTGACGTTTCGCTTATTCAGTGACTTGTCATCATCAATAAAACAAAAAAAGGGAACCGAAAAGGATTTCCCAACTTTCTAAGAAAAGGCAGTGGATTATTATGAAAAAGACTCTAATCGCTCTATCAGTACTAGTAGCAGCTGGTTCTGTTAACGCAGCAACAACCGTTTACGAAAATGACGGTGTTAAAGTTGGTGTTCACGGTGAAATCGCAATTCATTACGAACAAGCAGAAGGTACTGACAAAGATGCAGCAATCATTATCGATGATGCTGACTTCGGCTTTGACGCAGAATCTGCTATCAACGAAGATATGGCGGTAATCGCTTCTATCGACGTTAAAGGTGGCGAAGATGCTGCTGATAACGAAACCTTTACATATGATGATGTATGGGTTGGTGTGAAAACTGGCGCTGTAACAGCAAAAGTTGGTAAACAAGTAACTCTTATCGATGACTTCGGTCTGTCAAACGATCAGGCTTTCGGTCTGAAGACCGCTGAAGATCTTGCAGAGGATGCTTTCACTGCGAAAGAAACTGAAGTTGTGCGTGTAAACTACGATTCTGGTGAAATGTTCTACGGTGCATTTGATGTGGTACTGAAATCAAATGGTACTGATGAACAAACTAGTGCTGCTGCTGCTGCTGCTGCTGATGAAGATGCTACTCAGTATGACCTGATGGCGGGTGTTCGTTTTGGTGATGCAGATATTGCACTGACTTACTCTGATTCAAATGAAATTGCTGGCGATGATACAGACGGTACTTTCATCGGTGTGAAAGGTGCTTATACTCTGGGTGATGTAGTACTGTCTGCAGTATATACAAACGCAGATGTTGAAGACCTTGATATCACTTCATACGGTGCAAACATTCAGTACACTATGGACAAGTTTGGCTTTAACTTCGGTATGGTTAACTCTGACCTGAACGATGAAGCTGAAGCTTATGCTGTAGCAAATGGCAAAGCATACAACGAAGATTACTCTGAGTACTATGCAAACGTAACTTACGCAGTGGCTAAAAATGCAACTGTATTCTTCGAAGTTCAGGATTCTGACGTAGAAGATATGGACATGGGCTACGCTGCAGGTCTGAAAGTTAAGTTCTAATTTGAATTTTATTCAGATATAGTAAAAAGCCACCGTAGGGTGGCTTTTTGATTTTTCTGGGGAATAATGATGAAAATAACCAAACTGGCTCTGTTGGCGTTAACGGCAGTCGCTCCTTTTGCCCATTCGGCGTCGCTGGATTTGCCTTACAGTGTGGATTTACTGGCACTGAACGGCATTAAGCAGGATAATAAATCTGTACTGGAATCACTAAAGCCGGGCAAACAGCAGATCATTATCCGCTATTCAAAAGACCTGCGTGATGGTTCCAAAAGCAGATTATATGCCTCTGATCCTTATGTACTGGAGCTGAATATTGCATCAGAAGCAGATGAATATGCGCTGGAGCATAAAAATTTTCGTACTTACAGAGCCGCTGAAGCCGCATTTGACCATAATCAGGTGGGCTGGACTCTGGAGCAGAATGGTTCTTCCGAAGAGATCAATCCGGAAAAACTGCTGGCAGAGGGCTTTATGCCTTACGCCGATATTGAACAAGCGATCCGTAATCATAATAAAGAGAAAGGCATTGTGCTGACATCGTCCGGTGCCACCAATGTGACGGAAGCCGTGGTGACTGTATCCGATTCCGGCGAAGTGGCCATTACCGGTGACCCGGTCACTCAGCTTAAACTCTGGTATACCAAAGCCAGCAAAGACGAGCGCAAAGCCTTCCGTATCTGGATGATCGATCAGGATTAATCTTCCTCTGCGCGATACCCATCGTTCCCACGCGTGTGGGAACGATAGAACATAGTGGTAACTTCGTTTTTCAGTTCAGGTGAATCGAAGTCATCACTTATTTTTACCTGGCCTTCAAACATCCCATATTGTCTGACTGTATTTTTCTTATATGGGATAAGCTGGATAACAGCTTTGTCATATTTGGTGATAATAACTTCATCACCTGCGATAGCAGCACTGATTAATTGAGGCAGTTTATTTTTTGCTTCATAAATGTTGACTTTCATCTTTTTACTCCGAAACGCGTTTTGTTCCTTATGTGAGCCTGCATAACCGGATTAGCCGATATTTTATGCGCAGAACTTTTATTGATACATAGGTAACAGCGAGTTCTGGAATATGAGCGGCATTTTTCTTCGCAACCGTTTGCTATTTTTCTGTGTATTGCCGCCTTGTTAACAGCAGGGTAAAATCCGGTTTTATTTCCTAGCAGAACCTTTTGTATGAAATTTCCCGGCCAGCGTAAATCCAAACATTATTTTCCGGTTCATGAGCGTGATCCGTTAGTCCGTCAGGCCCAGAGCCGTAAGAAGATGGCACGTACCCATGTTATCGGTATTGATCAGACGCTGGTGGATATTGAAGCCCGGGTTTCGTGTGAACTGATTGAGCGTTTCGGTCTGAGTAAAGGGCATTCGCTGGTGATTGATGATCAGACGGCAGAAGCTCTGTATCAGGAACTGAAGCAGCAGGCGCTGATCAGCAATGAGTTTGCCGGGGGCACCATAGGAAATACCCTGCATAACTATTCAGTGCTGGCCGATGACCAATCGACACTGCTCGGCGTAATGAGTCAGGATATTAAAATCGGCAGTTACGGTTACCGGTATCTGTGCAATACCTCCAGCCGGGTGGATCTGAATTATCTGCAGGGGGTTGACGGTGCAATCGGCCGCTGTTTTGCGCTGATCACCGAAGATGGAGAGCGTACCTTTGCCATCAGTGAAGGGCAGATGAATAAGCTGCATCCGGACAGTATCTCTGAAAGTATCTTTAAAACGGCTTCTGCGCTGGTGCTGAGTGCGTATCTGGTTCGTTGTAAAGAGGGTGACCCTATGCCGCAGGCAACCCTGAAAGCGATAGAGTACGCGAAGAAGCATGATGTGCCGGTGGTACTGACGCTGGGGACTAAGTTTGTGATTCAGGATAACCCGCAGTTCTGGGTCGATTTTCTGACTCAGCACGTCACGGTTGTGGCAATGAATGAAGATGAAGCCGAAGCACTGACCGGCGAGAAAGACCCTCTGCTGGCTTCGGATAAGGCACTAGAGTGGGTGGATTTGGTATTGTGTACCGCAGGCCCTGTGGGGCTGTTTATGTCCGGATATACTGAAGACGATGCCAAACGTGAAACCACATTACCGCTACTGCCGGGGGCTGTTGCAGAATTTAACCGTTTTGAATTCAGTCGGCCGGCCAGTAAAGCATCCTGTACCAGCCCGATAAAAGTATATTCGCATATTGCGCCTTATATGGGCGGGCCGGAAAAAATAAAAAATACCAATGGGGCGGGGGACGCAGCACTTTCTGCATTATTGCACGATATGGCAGCCAATAAATACCATAAAGAAAATGTGCCTAATTCCAGTAAGCACCAGCATGATTTCTTAACCTATTCTTCTTTTTCTCAGGTCTGTAAATATGCGAATCGTGCCAGCTATGAAGTGCTGGTTCAGCATTCACCCCGTTTATCAAGAGGATTACCCGAGCGGGAAGACAGCCTTGAAGAAGCATATTGGGAACGGTAATTTAACGGTTTTACGATGATACTTCGTAATAGGGATTCAGTAATTCGGAGTGGTTATTATACATAATCCGTATTTTGATTAAAAATAAGTAGAAACAGAGAAATAAAAAAGCGCCCACAGGCGCTTTTTTATTAAACAGAATAATCTGTAAAGACTAATTAAATCAGGAAATCATCCAGTGATTTACCTTGATCCAGAAGAGTCTGAATAGCAGATGGTGTACGGCCTTGACCTGTCCAAGTCTTTTCTTCACCATTGGTATCTACATATTTATATTTTGCTGGACGAGGTTCGCGTTTTTTACGGGTTTTTGTTTTCGTTTCACCAGAAAGCGCCTGGATCAGATCTTCAAGATCAATACCATCTTTTGCGATCATCTGCGCATATTCTGATAGTTTCGCTTCACGCTCTGCATTTGCTGCTTTTTCTTCTTCGTAAGCATCACGACGCTCTTCAACAACGGTAGTTAATTTATCCAGAGCTTCTTCCAGTTGTTCCATAGTTAATTCGCGAGCATAAGCGCGAAGACTACGAATATTCAGCAGAGTTTTGGTCAGTTCTGACATGATTCAATCCTATCTGGTTTAATTCAACACTAATAAATGATACTAGTAGGCAACATAATAGAAACGTTAATTTCCATATCTCTAATTCTATTTTAAAAAATTATATTGTAAAGCGTTTAAACCTAAAAAAAACTAATTTACAGGATTCTTGCAATATAATAACGTGAGTGATTCATGATCTCTCAGACTTTTTCTATTGATACTGTCTATGATTTTGCATTTTTTTTAATAACTGCAGTCAGATATTTTTGTGGTGAGCCTGACACATCAATAAAGGATATCCGTACGGTATGCACTTATTCCATACAGGCTTTTATGTTGCATTGGCAGGCAGGATCAGTAGAATAGCCGTACCTTATTCAGACATACCGCTGTTATTGTGTGTTGTTGCGTATAATTCGGTAAGATGTTCTGAGGTAGAGGTGCAATTACTATCAGTATCCGTCATTGGGGTGATGCCAATGAATGACGGGGAAAGGAGTCGTTGCCGAAGTGAACGTGCAGATCAAAGCCGTTTGCTGGGGTTACATCGAACAGGTGTAACACTGCCATAGTTTATGTTCAGAGCCGATCACTATTTATATAGGCCTGAGCGTAGAGTGTTTAAACTATGGAGCGCTACTGTAGGTTGGGTGAAACGTCCGTTTCCCTTCCAATTATTTTTATATCTGTCACGAAGACGGAATGCTGCAGTAGATCTCCAGGCTATGCGAACGCATACCTGACCAATTGGTTTTTGAAGATCATGAATTTAGTCGATTTTGCATTATCACCTTTATCTCTTTTGCCGCCAGTGGTGGCATTGGGGCTGGCTATAATTACCCGTCGTGTACTTTTATCGCTCGGTGTTGGTATTATTCTGGGTTCACTATTACTGGCTGATTATTCTGCAATAAATGCTGCTGCCTATATAGGTACTAAGATAAAAGGCGTATTTATTGAAGATGGCGCGATTAATAGCTGGAATATGAGTATCGTTGCATTCTTGCTTTTATTAGGCATGATGACGGCTCTGCTGACTTTATCTGGCGGTACCAGCGCATTTGCCGACTGGGCTCATCAACGTATTAAAAGTAAAAGAGGTTCGAAATTACTGGCTGCTTTTCTGGGCGTTTTTATTTTTGTTGATGACTATTTTAATAGTCTGGCTGTCGGTTCTATTTCCCGCCCGGTCACGGATCGTTTTCGTGTGTCACGGGCGAAACTGGCTTATATTCTGGATTCAACCGCTGCACCTATGTGCGTATTAATGCCTGCTTCCAGTTGGGGCGCATATATCATGACTATCATCAGCGGTATTTTAGTTGCACATGGCATGACAGAATATTCTGCACTTGGTGCCTATCTGAGTTTAGTTCCAATGAATTACTATGCAGTGTTCGCATTATTAATGGTATTTGCTGTTGCCTGGTTCCGTCTGGATATCGGATTAATGGGCGAGCATGAAATTAATGCTGAGCTGGGGCAAGGCTCTGATTCCAGTGAAGATAGTGCGGAAGCTCATGAAATAAATGAAGAGCTGGATATTGTAGAAAGTTCACAAGGAAAAGTAGCCGATTTAATTTTGCCTATTGTGACACTTATTATTGCAACCATTGCTTTTATGCTTTACACCGGCGGACAGGCATTGGCTGCAGATAATATTGCCTTTAATGTGCTGGGTGCATTTGAAAATACCGATGTAGGTATGTCACTGGTTTATGGTGCTCTGGTTGGTTTAGCGGTCGCACTTATTACGGTTCTTAAGCAACGTCTGCCTGTTGGCGATATCAGCAAAACATTGTGGATCGGCGCGAAATCTATGTTTGGTGCGATTCTGATCCTTATTTTTGCCTGGACAATCGGCTCTGTAATTGGTGACATGAAAACCGGTGCTTATCTGTCGTCTCAGGTTCAGGGGAGTATTAATCCGCAATGGCTGCCGGTGATTCTGTTCCTGCTTTCAGGTGCAATGGCTTTTGCCACGGGCACGTCATGGGGCACATTCGGTATTATGCTGCCGATCGCCGGTGATATGGCCGGGGCAACCGATCTGGCTCTGATGCTGCCGATGCTGAGTGCGGTACTGGCGGGTTCGGTGTTTGGTGACCATTGTTCACCGATTTCCGATACCACGATCCTTTCGTCTACCGGTGCGCGCTGTAACCATATTGATCACGTTGCGACTCAGTTGCCTTATGCGATTGCGGTTGCTCTGGTTTCCTGCGTCGGTTTTGTCGTACTGGGTATGACGGCTTCTGTGGCTGTGGCATTTGCGGCGGCATCGGCGGCATTTGTTGCGGTTTGTTTTGCTATGGCTGTGATGGCAAGGTCGAAAATAGCGGAATTGCAAAAGGCGTAAGTTCACCTCTGTCTGTTGCTGTTTTCTTTTTTTATCCAAAAAATTTAACCTTTGCTATTGAAAAATGTTCACAGCTTGGTTAGTGTTGTTTTACAAACATGGAGCTGACAAACTATGCGTAATTTTGTAATGAACATTCATCATCACCATCATCCTGAGTAGTCTTTCGGGAGATGTACGCATACCCGGGAGACACACTCCCGGAGGTTGAGTCAAACGCATCAAGATTTGAACCCTCGGGAGCTAACACTTCCGGGGGTTTTTTAGTTTCAGGACTGGAATAATCTTTAACACTCAACGCTTGCTTCGAAATAATTCGGAATAGGTATAAGAACAGGGAATTACGTAATGCCAACACAACGATTAAGAATTGCAATTCAGAAAAAAGGCCGCCTGAGTAAAGAATGTCAGCAGTTGCTGAAAAAGTGCGGTGTCAAATTTAATCTTATGGGTGAGCGTCTGGTTGTCCATTCCGAAAATATGCCGATTGACCTGCTACTGGTGCGTGATGACGATATCCCGGGACTGGTGATGGATGGTGTTGTTGATCTGGGCTTTATTGGTGAGAACGAACTGGAAGAAGTGCGGCTGGATCGCCTGGCTCTCAAGGAACCGAATGATTTTGTCACGCTGCGCCGTCTGGACTTCGGTGGTTGCCGTTTGTCTATTGCTGTCAATAAAGAGGAAGAATACAAGGGGCCGCAGGATCTTATCGGTAAACGTATTGCGACCACTTATCCACATTTGCTGAAAGCCTATATGGACGAGCAGGGTGTCGATTTCAGCACCTGTATGCTGACCGGTTCTGTTGAAGTGGCTCCGCGGGCAGGTCTGGCTGATGCGATTGCTGATCTCGTGTCAACGGGGGCAACACTGGAGGCGAATGGTCTGAAAGAGGTTGAGGTCATTTTCCGTTCTAAGGCAACGCTTATTCAGCGCGCCGGTGAATTTGCCGATGATAAACAAGCGTTAATCAACCGTCTTCTGACTCGCATGCAGGGTGTGATTCAGGCAAAAGAATCCAAATACATTATGCTGCACGCACCAACAGATAAACTGGCTCAGGTTAAAGCTCTGCTGCCGGGCGCGGAGGATCCGACAGTACTGCCTCTTTCTGCTGAGAAAAACCGGGTTGCAGTACATCTGGTCAGTACCGAAAACCTGTTCTGGGAAACCATGGAACAGCTGAAAGAGCTGGGGGCAAGCTCAATCCTTGTTCTTCCTATTGAGAAGATGATGGAGTAAGACCATGAAGACTCTGGTATGGCAATCATTGACAGAAGAACAGAAAGCGTCGGCGCTTGAGCGTCCTGCCGTTACTGAAGGTGCGAATATTACTGCGGCTGTCAGTGACGTGATTAATAAAGTCAGAACCGAAGGTGATAAGGCGCTGTTGGATCTGACGGAAAAATTTGACGGTGTACGCCCGGAATCCATTCGTGTTTCACAGGAAGACATTGACGCGGCTTCTGAGCGTCTGTCCGAAAAAATGAAACAGGCGCTGAAGCAGGCTTATGCCAATATTTCTCTGTTCCACAAAGCGCAGATCCCGCAACCGGTAAAAGTAGAAACTCAGCCGGGGGTCGTTTGTGAGCAGGTGACTCGTCCGATTAATAAAGTCGGTCTGTATATTCCGGGCGGCAGTGCGCCGTTACCATCAACTGTGTTGATGCTGGGCGTCCCGTCTCAGATTGCCGGTTGTCAAAAGGTCGTGCTGTGTTCTCCGCCACCGATTGCTGATGAAATTCTGTATGTGGCTAAGCTGTGTAACATCGACGAAGTGTATAACGTCGGTGGTGGTCAGGCGGTGGCTGCTATGGCTTACGGCACCGAAACGGTAGCCAAAGTCGACAAGATTTTTGGCCCGGGCAATGCGTATGTAACCGAAGCCAAGCGTCAGGTCAGCAATGATTTTCGTGGGGCCGCCATTGATATGCCTGCCGGTCCGTCTGAAGTGATGGTGATTGCTGATGATTCGGCAAAACCGGACTTTATCGCGGCGGATCTACTGAGTCAGGCTGAGCACGGCCCGGACTCTCAGGTGGTGCTGGTGACGCCGTCTCAGGATATTGCAGAGCAGGTATCAGAAGCGGTTCAGCGGCAGTTGAAAGCACTCTCCCGTGCGGCGATTGCAGAAAAAGCACTGGCTTCCAGCCTGATTGTGATTGCCGACTCGATCGAACAGTGTGTCTCTATTTCGAACTACTATGGTCCAGAGCACTTGATTGTTCAGACCCGTGATCCGCGTGCGCTGTTGCCGGATCTGGATAATGCCGGTTCTATTTTCCTTGGTGACTGGTCTCCGGAATCTGCCGGGGATTACGCCTCCGGTACTAACCATGTGCTGCCGACTTATGGCTATACCCGGACTTATTCCAGCCTTGGTCTTGCGGATTTCTCCAAGCGTATGACAGTGCAGGAACTGAGTGCCGATGGCCTGAAAGGTTTGGCTCCAACGGTTGTGACTATGGCTGAAGCGGAAGGTCTGGATGCGCATAAACGTGCGGTGACTATTCGTGTTGAAGCGCTTGAGAAAGGAGAATAAGGATGGAAAAACTTGCCCGCAAACAGGTGCAGGAGCTGACTCCTTACCTTTCTGCCAGACGCATCGGCGGGAGTGGTGATGTCTGGCTGAATGCCAATGAATCCCCGTTTAATAATGAATATACTCTGACGTTTTCCCGCCTGAACCGTTACAGCGAATGTCAGCCGGAAGCTCTGATTAATGCATATGCCGCTTATGCGGGAGTGAAACCGGAGCAGACACTGACTTCCCGTGGGGCAGATGAGGGCATCGAGCTGCTGGTGCGTGCGTTTTGTGAGCCGGGAGAGGACGCGATTCTCTACTGCCCACCGACATACGGTATGTACGCTATCAGCGCAGAAACGATTGGTGTTGAGCGTAAAGTGGTTCCACTGACGACGGACTGGCAACTGGATCTGGACGGTATTCAGGGCAATCTGGATAAGGTTAAGCTGGTATTTGTCTGCAGTCCGAATAATCCGACCGGTAATCTGGTTAAACGTGAAGACATTATTACTTTGCTTGAAATGACCAAAGACCGTGCCATTGTCGTGATGGATGAGGCTTATATCGATTTCTGTCCCGAAGCCTCAACCGTGGATCTGTTGGCAGAATATGAACATCTGGCTATTTTGCGCACGCTGTCAAAAGCGTTTGCATTAGCGGGTCTTCGCTGTGGGTTTACCTTAGCGAACGAATCACTGATCAATGTTCTGCTTAAGGTTATTGCACCTTATCCTGTGCCAATTCCGGTTACTGATATCGCGGTACAGGCATTGTCCGAAGCAGGTCTTGCCCGGGCGAAAGAGCAGGTTGCGACACTGAATGCCAACCGTGCTTATCTCAAGCAGGCACTGTCGCCACTGAGTGGCGTGACAGTATTCGACGGTTGGGGTAACTATCTGCTGGTGCAATTTCCGGACGGTGATGCTCTGTTTAAGGCAGCATGGGATAACGGTATGATTCTGCGTAACTCTCCGATCCAAGATTGTGTCCGTATCAGTATCGGTAGTCGGGAAGAGTGTGAAAAGATCGCTGCATTTATTGGCAGTCAGCTGGCTTAACATAAGGATATTCAAGTGAGCAACCAACAAAAAATTCTTTTTATTGACCGTGACGGCACGCTGATTGTTGAGCCTCCGATTGATTTTCAGGTCGACCGTTTAGATAAGCTGCAATTCGAACCCTATGTTATCCCAAGCCTGCTGGCTCTGCAGGATGCCGGATACCGTCTGGTGATGGTGACCAATCAGGATGGTCTGGGTACAGACAGTTATCCACAGGAAGATTTTGATGCACCGCATAACCTGATGATGCATATCTTCGAATCTCAGGGCGTAACGTTTGATGATGTACTTATCTGCCCGCACTTTGCCGAAGATAACTGCACCTGCCGCAAACCCAAGCTGGGCATGGTAAAAGATTACCTGCAAGGCGGTAAGGTTGATTTCAAAACCTCCGTGGTGATTGGCGACCGTCCAACGGATCTGCAACTGGCAGAGAATATGGCCATTCGCGGTATTCAGTACAATCCTGAAACCATGGGTTGGCGTGAAATTTTGCAGGATCTGACTGCGCCAAAAGCCCGGGTGGCTGAAGTGGTACGTACTACGAGAGAAACCGATATCCGTGTAGCGGTGAATCTGGATGAGCAGGGGGGGAACGAGATTACTACCGGTCTTGGCTTCTTTGACCATATGCTGGATCAGATCGCGACTCACGGTGGTTTTCAGATGACAGTGAACGTGGAAGGTGATCTGCATATTGATGATCATCACTCAGTCGAGGATACGGCGCTGGCGCTGGGACAAGCCCTGAAAGAGGCGCTGGGCGACAAACGCGGTATTGGCCGTTTTGGTTTCAGTCTGCCGATGGACGAGTGTCTGGCACAGTGTGCTCTGGACTTGTCCGGACGTCCGTATCTGAAGTTTGAGGCAGAATTCAGCCGTGAAATGGTGGGTGATCTGTCGACGGAAATGGTTGAGCATTTTTTCCGTTCACTGACTGATACGCTGGCCTGCACGCTGCACCTCTCCTCTGCGGGTGAAAATGATCACCACATTATTGAAAGCCTGTTTAAAGCCTTTGGCCGCACCCTGCGTCAGGCAATTAAGGTGGAAGGTAACGAACTGCCAAGCAGTAAAGGCGTATTGTAAGGAGCCTCGCGGTTATGGAAAATCAGAAAGTTGTTATTATTGATACCGGCTGTGCTAACGTTTCATCGGTTAAATTTGCGATTCAGCGACTGGGCTACACCGTTGTGGTGTCGAAAGATCCTGACGTGGTGTTAGGTGCTGATAAGCTATTTCTGCCGGGGGTGGGGACGGCCAGTGAAGCGATGCAGAACCTGCAGGAACGCGACCTGATTAAGCTGGTTAAGAAAGTAGAAAAGCCGCTGCTGGGTATCTGCTTGGGTATGCAGCTGCTGGGTAAGCTTTCGCAGGAAAAAGGCTCTAAGGCTGATGATATTGTTGAATGTCTGGGGCTGTGCGACGGTGAAGTGAAGCGGATGGAGACTGGTGACCTGCCACTGCCTCATATGGGCTGGAACACGGTGACTGCGAAAGCCGGTCACCCGTTGTTTAAAGGCATCGAAGCAGGCGAGTACTTCTATTTCGTACACAGCTTTGCGATGCCGGAAGGCGATTATACGATCGGTACCTGTGAGTATGGCAATCCGTTTTCAGCAGCTATCCAGAGCGGTAACTACTACGGCGTTCAGTTCCACCCGGAACGTTCAAGTAAAGCGGGCTCAAAGCTGATTCAGAACTTTTTGGAATTGTAAGGAACACTTAAGTGATTATTCCAGCATTAGACTTAATTGAAGGTCAGGTAGTCCGTCTGTTTCAGGGGGATTACGGACAAGTAACGGAATACAAGGTTGATCCGGCAGAGCAGTTTAACCTTTATCATCAGGCTGGTGCAGGCTGGCTGCACTTAGTTGATTTGACGGGGGCGAAAGACACCAGTGCTCGTCAACTGGATTTGATTGCCAGACTACTAGCAAGTACTCCGGCGAATATTCAGATTGGCGGCGGGGTTCGCAGTGAGCAGGACGTGGCTGATTTGCTGAACGCAGGCGCACAGCGTGTTGTGATTGGCTCGACAGCCGTAAAACAGCCGGAAATGGTAAAAGGCTGGATGGAAAAATACGGCGCAGAGAAAATCGTTCTGGCGCTGGACATTAATATCGATGAAAACGGTACCCGTAAGGTAGCGATCTCAGGTTGGCAGGAAGACTCAGGTGTCACCATCGAAGATCTGATCGAGGGTTACCTGACCGTGGGGCTGAAACATGTGCTGTGTACAGATATTTCCCGTGATGGCACACTCGCTGGTTCTAACGTAGCGTTGTACGTTGATCTGTGCAAGCAGTATCCGCAGGTGCAGTTCCAGTCGTCAGGCGGTATCGGCTCTCTGGCTGATATTGAAGCCCTGAAAGGCACTGGTGTGTCAGGTGTGATTGTTGGCCGTGCACTGTTAGATGGAAAATTTACCGCAGAGGAGGCATTTCAATGCTGGCAAAGCGCATAATTCCTTGTCTGGACGTACGTGACGGACAGGTCGTCAAAGGGGTTCAGTTCCGTAACCACGAAATTATCGGTGATATCGTGCCTCTGGCGCAGCGTTATGCGCAAGAAGGTGCTGATGAGCTGGTGTTTTATGATATCACGGCTTCTTCCGACGGTCGTGTGGTCGACAAAAGCTGGGTCAGCCGGGTCGCCGAAGTGATCGACATTCCTTTCTGTGTGGCTGGCGGCATTAAATCTGCTGAAGATGCAGCCCGTATCCTTGAATTTGGTGCCGATAAGGTGTCGATTAACTCTCCGGCACTGGCGAATCCTGAGCTTATTACCGAGCTTGCCGACAAGTTTGGCGTGCAGTGTATCGTGGTCGGTATCGACTCTTACTTCGATGCAGAAACGGGTAAATATCAGGTCTACCAGTTTACCGGTGATGAAGAGCGTACTAAAGCGACCAAGTGGGAAACCCGTGACTGGGTGCAGGAAGTGCAGAAGCGGGGAGCTGGAGAAATAGTACTGAATATGATGAATCAGGACGGTGTTCGTAATGGTTACGATATTCAACAACTGAACATGGTGCGTGAAGTGTGTCATGTGCCTCTGATCGCTTCTGGTGGTGCCGGAGCGATGGAACATTTTGCGGAAGCGTATAAAAAAGCGAATGTTGATGGTGCACTGGCGGCATCGGTATTCCACAAACAAGTCATTAATATTGGCGAACTAAAACAGTATTTGAAAGCGGAAGGCGTGGAGATTCGGTTATGAGCAGTGCAACTGCAAGTGAGTATAAAGTAGAACAGGATGTACAAACTCTTATCGGTCGTATCGACTGGGATAAAGTCGATGGTCTGGTTCCGGCAATCGTTCAGGATTTTCAGTCCAGTCAGGTACTGATGATGGGTTATATGAATGAAGCGGCGCTGGAAAAAAGTGTTCAGACCGGACAAGTTACGTTTTTCTCCCGCACTAAAGAGCGTCTGTGGACTAAGGGGGAAACCTCCGGCAACGTTCTGCAACTGAAAAATATTGCGCTGGACTGTGATAACGATACGCTGCTGGTCAAAGTAAATCCAATCGGTCCGACTTGCCATCTGGGAACCACAACCTGTTTTGATGGTGATAAGCAGGAAGAATCACAACTGGTGTGGCTTCATCAACTGGAATCCCTGCTTGCTGAACGTAAACATGCTGATCCGGAATCTTCCTATACTGCCAGTCTGTACGCCCGTGGCACCAAACGTATTTCGCAGAAAGTGGGTGAAGAAGGGGTTGAAGTTGCGCTTGCGGCAACGTCGGGCGATAAGGCGGAATTAATCTGTGAATCGGCTGACCTGATTTATCACTTGCTGGTATTGCTGCAGGATCAGGGGCTGGCGCTGAATGATGTAATTAATAAGCTGAAAGAAAGACATCAGTAATGGTATTTCCTTATTCCCACGCTTCTGCGTGGGAATAAATACCGGGTTGGGCGGGTGGCTAAGCGTCTACCCGCAACACTTCTTATATTTTTTTCCGCTACCGCACGGACAAGGGTCATTTCTACCTGTTTTCGGTTCTGCCACCACGGGTTTCTGAGATTCAGGTTGTACCTCGCCGGGAAAGACACCATCAATGTAGTACCAGAGTCCGTTTTCTTTTATAAAGCGGGATCTTTCATGCATGCACTGCATCATACCGTCTTCATCCTGAAGCCAGGCTTTAAATTCAACAAAACCTTCATTTTCTGCCGGTGTCGGCGCATCCAGAATGTCCAGTTTTTGCCAGTTAAGGTGAACGGATTCGGCAATACCTTCCCGTTCGGTTTCTGCATGACAGGATGGATGGTAGGTGGCAACAACAAAATCCGTCAGTTGCAAAACATGCGCACAGTAACGGGCTCGCATCAGCTGCACGGGAAGGGCAGCGTTGCTGTGCTCACGATGAATAGGTTGGCAGCAATCAGTATAGCTTTGCTGACTGCCGCATGGGCAGAGTGTTCCTTCTGGATATAAAAACATTAGTAACTCACTGGTTGTTAAACAGTTCTTCGGCCCATATGGTGGATTCGGTATAACATCTGAGCAGCATGTCCGGGGTTGCCCCGATCTTATCACTAAGCTCGTTGACGTCATCCCAGTTGGCTTGCTCATGGGCGATGGTGAGAGTAAGTATATCACCCAGCAGGCCACTACGCTGTAACAGTGCTTCTTTTATGGCATCATCGATCGGGATGGATTCGACGATAAATTCCAGTGGTTGGTCGAGCAGGGAGTCGAGCAGAGAAAACATTCCGGTCAGAAAGGCCTGACTTTTATCCGCTGCGGGCTGAATCTCACCCAGCAGCAGCTCACAGAAGCGGGCACGTAAAATCGATAGGAGATACAGCAATTCAGGCTTGTTTTCCTGAGTACTGGCTATCGCGACCAAAGAGACAAATTTACGTAGCCTCTGTACCCCTAAATAAGCAACCGCCTGATGGAACGAGCTTATTTTGGATGAGATGGCGCTGGAAGAGTTGACGTAACGCAGCAGTTTATATGACAGGGAAACATCTACGGAAACAATCTGTTCAACCTCTGTGTAATCAACGTCATCTTTCGCTATTGCCTTACACAAGCGAACTGTTGCCAGAAAAGAGGGGTCGATCGCTTTGTGCTGAATAATCTCGGGTTTGCTGAAAAAATAGCCCTGAAAAAAGTGAAATCCGGCTTCTCTGGCCTCTTCAAATTCGTCGTAGGTTTCTACTTTTTCGGCCAGAAACTGGATCTTAGTGCCTTTCAGTTTTTCAATAAATTTAACCGCTTTACGGACTGGAACAATACGGATATCAAACTTTATTAAATGAATAAATGGGAGAAACGGTATCCAGCCTGGGGTTGGAACAAAATCGTCCAGTGCTATTTTATAGCCTTTGTGATGGAGGTGCTTGATGGCATCCAGCAATTCTTCTGTGGGTTCACAATCTTCCAGAACTTCCACGACAATTTTTTTCTTTGGAAAAAGGGTTGGTATCTGGTTGATCAGACTCTGGTAGGGAAAATTAACAAAGCTCAGTTTGTTATCTGCCGTATTATTTCCGGCACCAAAGAACTGCTCTGAAAGCAGCATGCTGGTGGCTCGTTCCGGCTCGACTTCGGGAAAGGTATTTTTCGGGCTGTTACGAAAAAGCAGCTCGTAACCAATCATTTTTCGCTCACGGTCTAAAATTGGCTGACGTGCCGCGTATGAATATTTCATGTTTAAAGAGTAACTTAACCAGACCAAATATAGATACACAAGATAATAAAAGGTTTTGTTTAAATTGCTATGGTATTGGGTCAATTTCTTTAATCATGTCTCAGACATGTGTAATGGCCTGCTTAATTACTGTTCACTGAAAGCGCGTTGCTCTAATGTGTACTGATCTTTATGCCAGACCAGAACTGAGCCCTGTTCGTACCAGTCACCCAGAACGATACGGGTCATCTCGCCTTTTGTTGTGCTGATATGGTGGATATCCGGTTTATGGGTGTGGCCGTGAATCATCAGACGGGAGTGGTTTTCCTGTAATACTTTTTCTACTTCGGACGGGTTAACATCCATAATATCAAGGGATTTGGCTTTTTTGTCTTCGCCAATACCCTGCTGAATTTTTGCAACAAGTTTCTTTTTTATAAACAGTGGGAGCCGGTTAAAGACCCATTGCAGCCAGGGTTGGTGTACTTTTTTGCGGAATGCCTGATAGTTATGATCATCCGTACAGAGTGTATCTCCGTGTAATATCACCGCGGGTGTGCCGTAGAGGTCGATGAGGGAGACTTCATCCAGCAGTATCATTCCGGTTTCTTTACTGAAACGTCTGCCGACGAGAAAATCCCGATTACCATGAATAAAATAGCAGGGGACGCCATGATCGGTGAGGGTTCGGAATTCGGTCTTGATGGTGGCGCTGAATGGGTTGTTGTCATCGTCCCCAATCCAGAATTCGAACAGATCGCCTAATACATAAAGGGCATCGGCTTTGCTGGCCTCTTCGCGCATAAAACGGATAAAACAATCAGTAATGTCCGTACGGGAAGGTGTCAGGTGCAGATCGGAGATAAATAGAGTGGTCATGAGGGCCTTTTTCGTGTCGTCTTCCCTTTGTATATCGCCATCTCTGCGAAGGCAGGGATCGACTAAACCAGTGTTGGTCTATTATTGGATTCTTGCCTTCGCGGGAATGACGATAAGTATTACTTATTCTTCAATGGTTGTACCGGTAATAACCACTTCTTCCAACGGTACGTCCTGATGCATCCCCATAGAACCGGTGCTGACGCCTTTGATTTGGTTGACAACGTCCATGCCTTCTACCACTTCACCGAAAACACAGTAACCCCAGCCATCCAGACTTTCTGATTTAAAATCCAGGAAGGTGTTGTTGTTTACGTTAATAAAAAACTGAGAGCTGGCTGAATGTGGTTCCATGGTACGAGCCATCGCAATAGAACCGATAGTGTTGCTCAGACCGTTGTTGGCTTCGTTTTTGATAGAAGCGCGGGTCGCTTTTTCTTTCAGACCGGATGTCATACCACCGCCCTGAATCATAAATCCATCAATAACACGGTGGAAAAGGGTGTTGTCATAAAAACCATCACGACAATATTGCAGGAAGTTCGCGCTTGTTTCCGGTGCTTTTTCTTCGTTGAGCTGAATTTTAATATCACCAAAATTAGTGTGAAGGGTGATCATGATAGGTTTCCTTTGTTTGTTTTGATTTAAACGGGAATTCTAGCGTAACTATGTGAGGCGTCAACCTTGGTGATGCTATAGATATGAAAGGATACGGAGAATGGAAGGGACAGGTTGCGATAAGAGACTCTTATAAGATAAATAGATGACTAAAGCAGAGCGGAATTGTTATACTGCCGCTCAACTTTGTTTCACAAAATATTAGATAGAGATCATGTTAAAAATATATAACTCACTGACTAAACAAAAAGAGGAATTTAAGCCAATCGTTGCCGGAAAAGTTGGCATGTATGTTTGTGGAGTTACCATTTATGATCTTTGTCATATCGGTCATGGACGCACATTTGTTTCTTTTGATGTGGTTTCCCGCTATCTGCGTTTTCTGGGTTACGATCTGACTTTTGTACGTAACATCACTGATATTGATGATAAAATCATTAAACGTGCGGCAGAAAACGGAGAAAGTTGCGAAACTCTGACTGAGCGTCTTATTGCAGATATGTATCAGGATTTTGATGCTTTGAATATGAAGCGTCCGGATGTTGAACCGCGGGCGACGCACTATATTAAAGAAATCATTGCACTGGTAGAAAGTCTGATCCAGCGTGGTTTTGCTTATGTCGCAGATAACGGCGATGTGATGTTTGAAGTCAGTAAATACGATGAATACGGCAAACTTTCCAGACAGGATCTGGAGCAGTTACAGGCTGGTGCCCGGGTAGATATCGAAAGTGCCAAGCGCAGTCCGCTGGATTTTGTATTGTGGAAAATGTCTAAACCGGGAGAGCCTGTCTGGGAATCCCCATGGGGAGACGGTCGTCCGGGCTGGCATATTGAGTGTTCTGCTATGAACTCTGCTATTCTGGGCAATCATTTTGATATTCACGGCGGTGGTTCTGACCTGACGTTCCCGCACCACGAAAACGAAATAGCTCAGTCCTGTTGTGCGCACGACAGCCAGTACGTTAATACCTGGATGCACAGCGGTATGGTCATGGTCGATAAAGAGAAAATGTCTAAGTCTCTGGGCAACTTCTTTACTATCCGGGATGTTCTTGCGCACTATGATGCAGAAACGGTGCGTTACTTTCTGATGTCTGGTCATTACCGCAGTCAGCTGAATTACAGTGAAGAGAACCTGAAACAGGCGCGAGCTTCTCTGGAACGTCTGTATACTTCTCTGCGTGGACTGGATCCTTCGGCAGAACCGGCAGCCGACAGTGACTATGTCAGCCGCTTTACTGAAGCGATGAATGATGATTTCAACACTCCTGAGGCTTACTCTGTTCTGTTTGATATGGCTCGTGAAGTGAATCGTCTGAAAAACGATGACATTGAATCTGCATCCAAACTGGGCGCACTGATGCGTGAACTGGCGGATGTGATCGGCATTCTGTACCAGGAGCCGGAAGCTTTCCTGAAAGGCGGAGCACCGGAAGACGACGATGAAGTGGCTGAAGTTGAAGCACTGATTAAATTGCGTAATGATTCGCGTGCCGCAAAAGACTGGGCGAATGCCGATATGGCTCGCGATAAGCTGAATGAGATGGGTATTATCCTGGAAGATGGCCCGGAAGGCACCAGTTGGCGCAGGGGTTAATCTGATATGGCTCAGATGTACTTCTACTACTCTGCGATGAATGCAGGGAAATCAACGACGCTGCTGCAATCAGCTTTTAACTATAAAGAACGGGGGATGAACCCCGTTATTTTTACTGCGGCCATTGATAACCGTTTTGGTGTGGGTAAGGTCTGCTCTCGTATCGGGCTGCAATCGGATGCTCAGCTGTTTACGGCTGACAGTGATCTGTTTGACGATATAAAGCAATTACACGCTCAGAAGCCCCGCCACTGTATCCTGATCGATGAATGCCAGTTTCTGTCAAAAGAGCAGGTGTATCAGTTGACGGAAGTTGTGGATAAGCTGCATATTCCCGTACTGTGTTACGGGTTGCGCACCGATTTTCAGGGGGAGCTGTTTGAAGGCAGTAAGCACCTTCTGGCCTGGGCGGATAAGCTGGTTGAACTCAAAACGATCTGCCATTGCGGGCGTAAGGCCAATATGGTGATCCGAACCGATGAGCACGGCAACCCCATTGCCGAAGGGGATCAGGTTGCCATTGGCGGAAACGATAAATATGTTTCGGTTTGTCGTGAACACTATAAAGAAGCGCTGGGGCGTTAAACCCCGAACGCTTTCATTGCGTAAGTAACCCGCTCAGCCGAGCGGGGGTATTCTATGGGCTGTTTTAGGCCTTCAATATGACGTAATCGCGGCAGCAGGCCACAACCATTGGCTATCTGAATTGCCAGTCCGGGGCGGGCATTCAGCTCCAGCACCATAGGACCTTCCTGTTTATCCAGCACCATATCGGTTCCCATATAGCCAAGACCGGTCATTTCCCATGCGCTGGCCGCCAGTGTTAGCAGACGTTCCCAGTGAGGAACCTGCAAACCTGCCAGTTCCTTACCCGTATCCGGATGATGGGTGACTGGCTGGTTGAACTGTACCGCGCGGACGGCTTTGCCTGTGGCAATATCCAGTCCCACGCCTACTGCTCCCTGATGCAGGTTGGCTTTGCCGTCAGAGGCGGCCGTAGACAGGCGTATCATGGCCATGACAGGATAGCCTTTAAATACAATAATCCGCACATCCGGAACCCCCTCGTAGCTGAATCCTTCAAAACAGTCATCAAACTGGATCAGATTCTCAATCAGGGCGGCATCGTTTCTTCCACCGAGAGAAAATAGTCCGGCCAGTATATTACTGATATGACGTTCAATATCCTGATGATTCAGTGTGCTGCCGGATGGTTTGGTGTATTCGCCATCTTTATGCGTATTAATGACCAGTATGCCTTTGCCACCGCTGCCCTGAGCCGGTTTGATCACAAATCCCGGCCATTGTTCTACCAGACGATGGATATGTCTGACCTCAGCCTGATGGCTGATGACACCGATCAGTGTTGGTACGGTTGCACCGGCCTGTTCGGCAATCAGTTTGGTTTTTAATTTGTTATCGACCAGAGGATATAGGGAGCGGTCATTGTAACGGCCGATATACCCGTGGTTACGCTGATTCATCCCCATAATACCGTTTGAGCTTAACTGAAAAGGAGAAGCCAGTTTTACCGCAGAAAGCCGTCTGATCGGAGACAGTAGTGTTGTCAGCATACTATTCATCTCTGCTCAGTGGCTGGAACCGTTTTAGTTCTGTCAGACGGTAGCCGGTATAGGTGCCAAGCAGCAAAATTGCAGCCAGAATAATCAGCTGTATGCCGATAAAGTTAAAGGTCAGGTGCTGGATATAAGAATTGGTCATTGCCAGATAGACCAGTACGGCGGTCAGTAGGGAGCCTCCCCCCTGAATAAACACTTCTTTCCCGCCTTCTTCTTCCCAGAGAATCGACATTCTCTCAATGGTCCATGACAGGATAATCATCGGGAAGAAAGTAATGGTCAGCCCTTCATTCAGACCGATATTAAAGGCCACGACAGTGAACAGGGAGATAATCAGGATCACGCTGATAATCACAGCGGAAATCCGGGCGACCAGTAACAGGTTCAGTCTGGACAGGTAGCTGCGAATGACCAGCCCGGTTCCTACGATGAGCAAAAAACCCAGTATTCCGGCTAACAGCTGAGTCTGAAAAAAAGCAACAGCGATAAGTACCGGCATAAAGGTTCCGGATGTTTTAAGGCCGATAATTACCCGCAAAAAGACCACTATCAGAGCGCCGACAGGGATCAGCATAATGGTCTTAAACATAGACTGTTCAGCAATCGGCAGGCTGTGAATGGAGAAGTTCAGCAGGTTGTCCGCTTCGGCTTTTTTCTGGCTGGCCTGTTGAGGGGCGATGTCTTCAGCGATCATCGAAAAATGCACCTGACTGTTTTTGCCGCCGATAACGTCCAGCAGGGAGATATTCGACTGATCCCAGATCAGCAGATTTTTCGCTTGTACCGGGTTGGGCTGTTCGGCGTCAAACAACTGCCAGGTTTTGCCATCCCAGACCTGAAGCATCAGGCTCAGATCTTGTCTGCGTCGGCCATCTTCCAGCATCAGAACTCCGGCATAGCGGTTACTGACACCGGCATAGCTGAGCAGTTTTTCTGCAACCTGAACCTTTGCCATGTCATTAAGCAGCAGGGCTGCATTCTGATTATCGGTGTCATTGAGCTGTTTCAGCAGCTCGCGTGTGAGTGTGATATTATCAGCACTGCGTTCTGTGGCCTGAGCCAGTAATGCGGTTGCTGCGGTAAATTGTGGCCCGGCAAACTGCGGCTTTTCTATGTTGTTGACATTGGGGAGCTTGTTATCGGCTGCGGCGTGCTCATCCACCAGAAACTGTGCTTTGTAGTAAAGCATCTGCGGGCCGGAAGCCTCACGGATACTCCATTCCGCTCGTCGGCCTGCATCTGTGGTGACATAAGCCACACCATAACCCGGGGAAGAGGCACTTTCGCTGACCAGAGTAAAGCCTTTTTGTGTTGCAGGGGCGGCAAGAGAAAGCTTAACCGGCATGTCCTGAGCGGTAAATTCAATGCGAGCTTCGATATCCCAAATTTGCCGGGTTTCTCCCGGTGTCCATGGCACGCCGTAGCCAGTGTGCCGGGTGATGCTCAGTGCCAGACCTGCAATGATTAGCAGAGCGATAGCCAGATAAAACGGTACCTTAGATGTCATAGTGACGAACCTTTAGTTCACTTGTTGCTGGTTGGACTGCAAGTAGGTTTTGCTGACATCGACCAGCGCAATATCCTGAATAAATTCCCGGCCAAGCAGCATAGGGTGGGACATTTCCGAGCGGTCTGCCAGCGTAAACTCCGTCTGCTGACGGATCTTGCCAAGCTGAATAAATAGCTTGATCACAGAGCGACGTTCGGTTTTCTCTGTACTGGACTGACGGATTCTGGCGTAGCGAATAATGGGCGCTTCTATCCACTGTTTATCTTCAGCCCGGACTGCGGAATCGTTGATATGAAAACGAACCCAGGTTTTGCCGTTACGTTCAAATTCCTGAATATCCATGGCGTTAAGTGATGAGGTTTCTGCACCGGTATCGACCCGTGCATCAATTTGAGTCTTAATGGCATCAATTTTTACTTTTTCTACCGAACCCAGAACCAGTGTTTGTGACGGAAAGGCTGCCCGTGTTTCTCCCTGTGGATCCTGCTGTACCGTCAGGACTGCTTTTTCAGCCCGGCGCTCTTCCAGCAACAGGGTCTGATTGTTACTGAGGGTGACAAGGGCTGCGTTTAAGCGAGCCAGTTCAGTGCTTAACTCCCGGATCTGACCATGTTGTCTGGCTATCTCGTTGTTTACGGTATCGAGGCGGGTTTGCAGTTTATTTTCGGATTGATTGATGGCATCGATAGTTGCCCGGCTGTATTTCTCCCCATCCATCAGCGTACAACCGGAAAGGGCGCTGATGGCAGCAAGGGTGATGATCTTTTGCAGCATGAATAACCTGTAACAGATAGTGAATAGACTGTTGAGTCTGTGCTCAATACGCTCCGAAGTGTATATGATAAAAAAGGGGGCGCAAAGCCCCCTTTTGTCAAAGAAATGTCAGGATATCAGTCCTGAATGTTGATTTGAGAGATTCTCTTATTTCAGCTTTTCCTGGCCACCAGAATCGCGCGTCTTGGGGCCGGGTAGCCTTCTACGGTTTTGGACGGGTCTTTTGGATCCAGATAGTCGGGCAGTGAATTGTGGGTCATCCAACTGGTGGTTCTCTGTTCGCCGGTTGTTGTGGTATTTTCATCGACAATTCGCACGTTTTCAAAACCGGTTTTTTCCAGCCAGACTTTTAATGCTTTGGCGGACGGGAAGAAATAAACGTTGCGCATCTGAGCATAGCGATCCATAGGAACCAGTACGGCGTTTTCGTCACCCTCAATGACCAGCGTTTCGAGAACCAGTTCTCCGCCGGGAAGCAGCTGATTTTTCAATTGGATAAGATGATCCAGAGGAGAGCGGCGGTGGTAAAGAACGCCCATACTAAAAACTGTGTCGAAAGCATTCAGTTCCGGTAGCTGTTCAATACCCAGCGGCAGCAGATGCGCACGTTGGTCATTACCCAGCAGACGGCGTACGGCTTCAAACTGGATAAGGAACAGGTGAGAAGGGTCGATACCCACACAGAGACGGGCACCTTCACCCAGCATACGCCACATGTGGTAGCCGTTTCCGCAGCCCACATCCAGTACCGAACGGTTTTTGAGTGGGGAGATATGTGGCAGTACCCTGTCCCATTTCCAGTCACTGCGCCACTCCGTATCGATATGAATGCCGTGCAGATGATACGGGCCTTTACGCCACGGGTGAAAAGTACGCAGTAGGTTTTCCAGCTTTCTGCGTTCTCCTTCAGCAAGTACGTCATGGTTGGAAATTGTTACTGAGGTTGCCAGATCCACCATGTCCGGAGTCTGTTCCGGGATTTTATTCAGCGCCCGTAACCAGCGATCGAAGTCACCGTGTTCGGCATTCTGCCAGTCGCTCAGTTGCTGAGGCAAAATATTCAGCCACGGCTGAAGGCGGGTATCCTGCGCGATAAGTTGATAAAAGTTAGCGAAATTGAACATGATTATTTAATTGCAACCATTGAGCCGAAGTTAAAACACTGGAACCAGACTTCTGCACTGGAGAAACCGATATCTGTAAGGCGTTGTTTGTGCAGAGTGATAGAATCCGGGATCAACACGTTTTCGATGGCACTGCGTTTCTGGCTGACTTCCAGTTCGCTGTAACCGTTAGCACGCTTAAACGTATGGTGCAGGTCGATCAACAGTTCATTAATATTTTCATCTTCAAACGTGTATTTTTCAGACAGAACCAGAATACCACCTGGTTTTAACCCTGCGTAGATTTTTTCCAGCAGAGTACGTCGGTCATCTGGCGAGAGAAATTGTAGGGTAAAGTTAAGAATGACCATGCTGGCATTGTTAATATCAACATCCCGGATATCAGCTTCCAGTATTTCTACCGGGGTATCGGAACGGTAGGCATTAATATGTAATTTGCAACGTTCTACCATGGCCGGGGAATTATCCACGGCAATAATACGACACCCTTCCTGATTAATATTTCTTCTTGCGGATAAGGTAGCAGCACCAAGAGAACACCCTAGATCATAAACATGGCTGTGGGGTTTGACATAGCGTTCAGCCAGCATACCAATCGCTGAAATAATATTGCTGTAACCCGGAATTGAGCGTTGTAGCATATCCGGAAAAACCTCTGCTACCCGCTCATCAAAGGTGAAGTTACCAATTTGATTAATAGGAGCAGAAAATATGGTATCTCGGTTGCTCATTGGGTGCCTCTTTATGCTTAAAAAATGGGGACGTATTCTAAGGGAAAACAGAAGATATGTCACTGCAAAGATAGTTCAGACAGCAGAAAGAGCGCAGGAAAAATTCTGTGTGAAATACTGGCTGTATGATTTGCATCCAATCACAGGGGAAGGCCGTCAAAATTATAGAGAAAGACGATAAAAAGTTACCGGAAAGGTCGATTTTAACCAACTTTCCGAGTATAAATGTGGCCTTTGAATCTTTAATAATTTTTTGATTGGGAATTTCATTATGCGCACCCAGTATTGTGGTCATCTGAACAAAGCCCTTGCAGGGCAAACTGTTGAACTTTGTGGTTGGGTTAATCGCCGCCGTGACCTTGGGGGTCTTATCTTTATCGATATGCGAGACCGGGAAGGCATTGTTCAGGTAGTTGTTGACCCGGATATGCAGGATGTGTTTGAAGTTGCCAACCATCTGCGTAACGAATTCTGTATCAGACTGACAGGCGAAGTGCGTGAACGCCCAGAGAGCCAGATTAATAAAGATATGGCAACCGGTGAGGTTGAAGTGCTGGCGAGAGGGCTGGAGATCATCAACCGTTCGGATGTGCTGCCGCTGGACTTTAATCAGAATAACTCTGAAGAGCAGCGTCTGAAATACCGTTATCTGGATCTGCGTCGTCCGGAAATGAGTGACCGCATTAAGTTGCGTGCTAAGGCTTCCAGCTTTGTGCGCCGTTTTCTGGACAGTAATGATTTTCTGGATATTGAAACGCCGGTACTGACGAAAGCAACACCGGAAGGTGCACGTGATTATCTGGTTCCAAGCCGGGTACACAAAGGCAGTTTCTATGCTCTGCCTCAGTCTCCACAGCTGTTTAAGCAGCTTCTGATGATGTCAGGTTTTGACCGCTACTATCAGATCGTAAAATGTTTCCGTGATGAAGACCTGCGTGCAGACCGTCAGCCGGAGTTCACTCAGATCGACCTTGAAACTTCTTTTATGAGTGCCATTCAGGTGCGTGAAGTGACTGAGCGTATGATCCGTGAAATGTGGCAGGAACTGCTGAACGTGGATCTGGGCGAATTTCCGGTGATGCCGTTTGCCGAAGCTATCCGTCGTTTCGGCTCTGACAAGCCTGATCTGCGTAACCCGCTGGAGCTGGTGGACGTCGCGGATCTGGTAAAAGATGTGGATTTCAAGGTGTTTTCCGGACCGGCAAATGATGCGAAAGGTCGTGTTGCGGTTATCCGTGTTCCGGGCGGAGCGGTACTGACTCGTAAACAACTGGATGAGTACGCTAAGTTTGTCGGTATTTACGGCGCGAAAGGTCTGGCATGGATGAAAGTGAATGACCGAGCGGCTGGTATGGAAGGTATTCAGTCTCCTGTGGCTAAGTTCCTTTCTGAAGACGTTGTTAACGCGATTCTTGAGCGTACAGAAGCGGATTCCGGTGACATTATTCTGTTTGGTGCAGATAAATCCAATGTGGTTGCAGAAGCAATGGGAGCATTGCGTCTGAAACTGGGTACTGACCTTGAGCTGACCGATACCTCTGCATGGGCTCCGTTGTGGGTTGTAGATTTCCCTATGTTTGAAGAGGACGATGAGGGTCATCTGCATGCAATGCACCATCCGTTTACATCTCCTCTGGGTATGACTCCGGAAGAGCTGAAAGCAAACCCTGCCGCGGCAAATTCTGATGCATACGATATGGTAATTAACGGCTATGAAGTCGGTGGTGGTTCTGTGCGTATTCACAGTGGCGCTATGCAGTCTGCAGTGTTTGATATTCTGGGTATCGACGAGCAGGAGCAGCGCCTGAAATTTGGCTTCCTGTTGGATGCGCTGAAATACGGCACTCCACCGCATGCTGGACTGGCGTTTGGTCTGGATCGTCTGGTGATGCTGCTGTGCGGTACGGAAAACATTCGTGATGTTATTGCCTTCCCGAAAACAACAGCAGCAGCCTGTCTGCTGACTGATGCACCAAGCCCGGCCAATCCGGCGGCTCTTGAAGAGCTGGCAGTTGCTGTCACTGTAGTGAAAGAAGAAAAGTAACTGACTGGCTATAAGAGACCAGATATTAGATTGCGTCGTTGGCAGAAACTGTAAAAGTTTACCGCTAGTTAACACATAACAAGTGCAAAAGATAACTAGCGGTAAATATAACGAGCGGCAAAGTATAAATTATCTTGCTAGTTTCTGGTCTTTTGCCATTCTCTGTAGGGTTTTCTTATGAGCATTATTCTCGGTATCGACCCCGGCTCGCGAATCACCGGCTATGGTGTTATCCGGCAGGAAGGTCGTCATCTGCATTATCTTGGCAGTGGCTGTATCCGTACCTCAGAAGAAGCCTTACCGGGACGGTTAAAACAGATCTACGCCGGAGTGACCGAGATCATTACTCAGTTTCAGCCGGATGCGTTTGCTATAGAACAGGTCTTTATGGCTAAAAATGCCGATTCGGCTCTGAAGCTGGGGCAGGCTCGCGGTAGTGCGATTGTCGCAGCAGTCAATGCTGATCTTCCCGTGTATGAATATGCAGCCAGATTAATTAAGCAGGCTGTTGTGGGAACCGGCGGTGCTGATAAGTCACAGGTACAGCATATGGTGATGAATATGCTGAAACTTCCGGGCAAGCCTCAGGCCGATGCCGCTGATGCTTTGGGTGTGGCAATTTGTCATGCCAATACTAATAAAACCCTGATTGCGCTCGCTGGTAAGGCTACCAGTGCACGTAAGGGGCGATACAGATAACCGTTCTTTTTACTGGATATCCATCCAGTTATTTATTATCATTTTCTCCCATAACCCTATTTCTGTTAGTTTTTGAATAAAGGAATCTCCCTGTGATCGGACGTCTGCGCGGTATTTTGCTGGAAAAACAGCCTCCTGAAGTATTGATTGAAGTCGGAGGTATCGGCTATGAAGTTCAGATGCCGATGAGCTGTTTTTATGAACTGCCTGATGCGGGGCAGGAAGCGGTGGTCTATACCCATTTTATTGTTCGGGAAGATGCGCAACTGCTGTATGGGTTTAATACGGTAAAAGAAAGGGCACTGTTTCGGGAAGTGATTAAGGCCAACGGCGTCGGCCCTAAACTCGGACTGGCTATTCTTTCTGGCATGACAGCGGCACAGTTTGTTTCTTGTGTTGAACGGGAGGATATCTCTACGCTGGTTAAATTGCCGGGTGTTGGTAAGAAAACGGCAGAGCGCCTGGTTGTTGAAATGAAAGATCGTCTGAAAGGCTGGGGAGACGGAGCTCTGTTTACTCCGGCCACTGATGCGGCTCCCATGGATATTGTTCCGGTTGCAGATTCGGCTCAGCAGGCACAGGAAGAAGCGGTCAGTGCTCTGGTGGTTCTGGGATATAAACCACAACAGGCATCTAAGGTCGTTTCTCAGGTTGCACAGCCGGGTATGAGCAGTGAAACTCTGATCCGGGATGCATTGAAATCCATGGTTTAACAGACAGGATAGACGTAAAAGATGATTGAAGCAGACCGTTTAATTGCACCGGATAATTCGGTTTATAAAGACGAAGAAGTTATCGACCGGGCGATCCGGCCTAAAAAACTCGCCGATTATCAGGGACAGAACCCTGTTCGGGATCAAATGGAGATTTTCATCAAAGCGGCTCAAATGCGCAGTGAAGCTCTGGACCATTTGCTGATATTCGGTCCTCCGGGTTTGGGTAAAACCACATTGGCAAATATTGTCGCTAACGAAATGGAAGTCAATATCCGTACAACGTCTGGACCCGTTCTGGAAAAAGCCGGTGATCTGGCGGCGTTGCTGACGAATCTTGAAGAAAACGATGTCCTTTTTATTGACGAGATCCACCGTCTCAGCCCTATGGTGGAAGAGGTTTTGTATCCGGCTATGGAAGATTACCAACTGGATATTATGATTGGTGAAGGCCCGGCTGCCCGTTCAATTAAAATTGATCTGCCACCTTTTACCCTGATTGGAGCGACCACAAGAGCCGGTTCTCTGACATCGCCATTGCGAGATCGATTCGGTATCGTGCAGCGACTGGAGTACTACAAGGTTGCCGACCTGCAGCATATCGTCCGGCGCAGTGCAGAATGTCTGAACCTGTCGATGGACAGTGAAGGGGCTCTGGAAGTCGCGAAGCGCGCCCGGGGTACACCACGGATAGCCAACCGTCTGTTAAGGCGGGTACGTGATTATGCAGAGGTGAAAGGTAACGGACATATCTGTGTGGATATCGCAGATAAGGCACTGAATATGCTGGATGTTGATCATCTTGGCTTTGATTATATGGACCGAAAGTTGTTGCTGGCGATCATGGAAAAATTCTCCGGTGGTCCGGTCGGGCTGGATAATCTGGCCGCCGCTATCGGTGAAGAAAAAGACACCATTGAAGACGTTATCGAACCTTATCTGATCCAACAGGGATACCTGCAACGTACACCGAGAGGCCGGATTGCAACTGATAGAGCCTACCTGCATTTTGGCTTTGATACTGATCGACTTTGACACTGATTCCGCTTTCTTATTTTGTTCCCGCACTCCTGTGCGGGAGTACATCCCAGATACAACGTCATTCTGAGTGCAGATAGCACCACTATAAATGTGGACAATTTCACACTTCTGTTAATCACTTCATTTTGTAATCTTTTGTTGGATATTCATGAAAACCATGAAGAAAGTGGGTTTTTATGCCTTGGTTTAGAATTAAATTACATGATATAATTGATCTAAATCATTTATTGCTGCTATTTCGGGTGGGGTGAAGAATAAAGTTGACCCAAATCAAGGCGCTTGTTGAGTGGAAACACTTTGAAACATAGGGTTTTTACTATTAACATTAGTAGCAGCTTATTAGAGCAAATTTCACAATAAAATTAACCAGTACGGTACAAAATAATAACATTGAGTAGAGTGGTTTATAATCAAGCTATATCACTGGAAAAACTTGTCTGTATTGAAGCAATAATTATCAGTGTCATTCAGCCGACACAAAAGGAGTTCTCATGATTGACGTCGTTGATCTATCGCGGTTGCAGTTTGCGCTCACTGCGATGTATCACTTCCTGTTTGTTCCACTGACTCTGGGTATGGCATTTCTGCTTGCTACTATGGAGTCGTTATATGTATATACCGGTAAAGAAGTTTATAAGGACATGACCAAGTTCTGGGGTAAACTTTTTGGTATCAACTTTGCTCTTGGTGTGGCGACCGGCCTTACCATGGAGTTTCAGTTTGGTACAAACTGGTCGTACTATTCTCACTATGTAGGGGATATCTTCGGTGCGCCTCTGGCTATCGAAGCATTGGTTGCCTTTTTCCTGGAATCCACTTTTGTCGGTTTATTCTTCTTTGGCTGGGATCGTTTATCTAAGAAGCAACACTTAACGGTTACCTGGCTGGTTGCTTTCGGTTCCAATTTCTCTGCATTATGGATTCTGGTCGCAAATGGCTGGATGCAGAACCCAGTCGGTTCTGAATTCAACTTTGAAAGCATGCGGATGGAGATGGTGAGTTTTGCTGAGCTGGTGCTCAACCCGGTAGCTCAGGTGAAATTTGTCCATACCGTAGCGGCAGGCTACACCACTGGTGCCATGTTTATCCTTGGGGTTAGTGCTTATTATCTGCTGAAAGGGCGCGATGTTGAATTTGCCAAGCGTTCATTTTCAGTTGCAGCGTCTTTTGGTCTGGTCGCGGTGATTGCACTGATCATTGTGGGGGATGAATCTGGTTATGAGTTGGGTCATGTGCAGCCGGTGAAACTGGCGGCGATTGAAGCTGAATGGCATACCGAAGAGGCTCCGGCAGCATTTAATGTCATTGCTTTCCCTGATCAGGATAAAATGGAAAACCATTTTGCTATTCAGATCCCTTATGTCATGGGGCTTATTGCAACCCGTTCTACGGATAAGCAGGTGTTGGGTATCCATGATCTGAAAGAGCAGAACGAAGCGCGTATCCGTAACGGTATGTATGCTTATGCGTTGTTGGAAAAACTGCGCGCTGGTGAAAAATCGGCAGAAAATCTGGCGGCTTTTGATGAGGTAAAAGGCGATCTGGGCTATGGTCTGCTCCTGAAACGTTATACCGATAAAGTTGTTGATGCCAGTGAAGAGCAGATTAAAGCCGCTGCTGATGATTCCATTCCAACGGTATGGCCTTTGTTCTGGGCATTCCGCATTATGGTCGGTCTTGGCTGTGCCATGCTGTTAATTTTTGGTGCCGGATTCTATTATTCCGTAAAACGTAAAGTCATCGATAAAACCTGGGTACTAAAAGCCGCTATTATTGGTATTCCTATGCCATGGCTTGGTGTTGAAATGGGCTGGTTCGTTGCAGAATATGGCCGTCAGCCATGGGCGGTTGGTGATATTCTTCCTGTCAATGTCGCCGCTTCTGCACTTTCTTCTGCAGAATTATGGCTGTCACTTGCCGCTATTATGATTCTTTATACTCTGTTCCTGATTGCGGAAGTTTTCCTGATGGTGAAATTTGCGCGTAAGGGACCAAGCAGTCTGAAAACAGGCCGTTATCACTATGAACAACTTGATTCTGGTGAAAACAAAGTTAGCCGCCAAGTAGAAGTTTAAGCAGGGAGAATGAATAATGTTTGATTACGAAATCTTGCGATTTATTTGGTGGGTATTGGTTGGCGTCCTGCTGATTGGATTCACCGTGACCGATGGCTTTGACATGGGGGTTGGTGCTTTGCTCCCGGTTATCGGAAAAACCGACAGCGAACGTCGGGTTATGATCAACTCTATTGCTCCGCATTGGGACGGCAATCAGGTTTGGCTGATCACCGCCGGTGGTGCTCTGTTTGCAGCATGGCCTTTGGTCTATGCGGTTTCTTTCTCTGGTTTTTATCTGGCGATGATCGTGACACTGGCTGCTTTGTGGCTGCGTCCTATTGGTCTGGATTACCGCTCAAAAATCGAAGATACCAAATGGCGTAATATGTGGGATATCGCTATCTCCATTAGTGGTTTTGTTCCACCGATTATCTTTGGTGTAGCGTTTGGTAACCTGATTCAGGGCGTGCCTTTTACGCTGAACGAATTTGTTATGGCACGCTATGAGGGGTCGTTCTTCGGTCTGCTGAATCCATTTGGTCTGCTGTGTGGTGTGATTAGCCTGCTGATGTTCCTGTTGCAGGGATCGGCGTGGCTTCAGATGAAAACAACCGATGATGTCTATACCCGTTCAATGGGGGTAAGTCAGCTTACTTCTGCACTGATTATCGTTCTGTTTATTGCTGCCGGTTTCTGGGTAAGTGGTATGGATGGATATGTAATAAAAAGCAGCATTGATACCATGGCTGCTTCTAATCCCTTGAATAAAGAGGTGGTTCGTGAAGCCGGTGCATGGATGGCAAATTTTGAGAAATATCCGCTGTTGTGGCTGGCTCCGCTATTAAGTGTGCTGATGCCTCTGGTTGCTATTTTTGCCACCCGCAAAGAGAACGGCGGACTGGCTTTCCTTGCAGCCAGCCTGACCAACGCAGGTATCATTCTGACGGCGGGCTTTACCATGTTCCCGTTTGTTATGCCGTCCAGCCTGATGCCAGGTGTCAGTCTGACGATGTGGGATTCCACATCCAGTGAGCTGACACTGCAGATTATGACTATTATTGCGGCTGTTTTTGTGCCGATTATTCTTGCGTATACCATCTGGGCCTACACCAAAATGTTTGGTCGCCTGGATGCTAAGTTTATCGAAGAGAACAAGAATTCACTCTATTAAAAGGAGCAACAAATATGTGGTATTTCATTTGGGTTTTTGGTGTGTTTGCTGCTTCCGGGTTTGCTATCTATAACACGTTGAAACTTGAGAAAGCAGACAAATAATCGACGTTTATGTTTCGCTTATAGTAAAAGGGGGGCCTGTATTCAGGCCCCCTTTTTAGTTTGTCTGTTCTCTTCTGTTTATTAACTGTGCAAATCAGATGACGTACTTATGAGAGAGCTTCAAATTTCTTAACTTATTTCAAAAAAAGTTAGCTCTTTTCGTACTAATGCCATATTCATGGGGTATAGTAGCGTACTGATATTTATAAATTTGACAGCCCGTAAGACTTTAGGGTCTGGCGGCAGCTTAACGAGGTAACCATTTTGCAGCACCAACCAGCTTCACCATTTCAATGGCCTGTTACTGTTTACTATGAGGACACGGATGCTGGCGGTGTGGTTTACCACTCTAATTATCTGAAGTTTTTTGAGAGAGCCAGAACGGAACTACTGCGTGCCGGAGGTGTCTCCCAACAAAGCCTTCTGGAAGACGATATCGGTTTTGTTGTCAGCCATATGGATATTGATTTTATTCGTGGTGCAAGGCTTGACGACCAGTTATCAGTATTCACATCGGTTTGTGACCTAAAAAAGGCTTCGTTGGTATTTTGTCAGGAAATGGTTAATCCTGACGGAAAGGTATTGTGCCGGGCTAAGGTTAAGGTAGCATGCATAAGCAGTGCAAAGATGAAGCCTAAAGCGATGCCGGTTTGCGTATTTGATGCGTTAATGAAATATTGTGATAAATAATGTGTGTTAATCTGGCGGCGAAGGCCAGATTGATTATCTGAATGAGTGATCCGGAGTTAATTGAAAGTGACAGCAGAGATTTCAATCATCGATCTTTTTTTGCAGGCAGGTTTTTTGGTCAAGATTGTCATGCTGACCCTGTTAGGAATGTCTATTGCCTCCTGGGCAATCATTATTAAACGCAGCAAGGCACTGTCAGCTTCGATTCATGAGCAGGATAAATTTGAAGATGAGTTCTGGTCAACACAGGATCTCTCTCAGCTTTATCAGAAAGTCAAAGTACGTAAAGATGAAATTACCGGGTCTGAAGAGGTTTTTTACAGTGGCTTTACAGAATTTGCCCGTTTGCGCCGTACGAGCGGTTCTTCCAATGTGTCTGTTATGGAAGGCACCGGCAGAGCCATGCGGGTTGCGGTAGCAAGAGAAGTCGATAGCCTTGAAACCAGCTTACCTTTTCTGGCAACAGTCGGTTCGATCAGCCCGTATATCGGTCTTTTTGGTACGGTATGGGGGATCATGAATGCCTTTATCGCTCTTGGGGAAGTGAAGCAGGCCACATTGTCTATGGTCGCTCCGGGAATTGCCGAAGCACTGGTGGCAACCGCAATGGGGCTATTTGCTGCTATTCCGGCAGTGATGGCTTATAACCGTCTGAGCAGCCGGGTCAGTAAGCTGGAACATGCTTATGCTACTTTCTCGGAAGAGTTTTACAGTATCCTTCACCGTCAGGCTATGAGTGAGAAGGACGCATAATCATGGCGGGCTATCAACCCAAGAAAAGAAAGTTGACTGCTGAGATCAACGTTGTTCCTTACATTGATGTGATGCTGGTATTGCTGATTATCTTTATGGTGACTTCACCGTTTGTGACTCAGGGGGTCGAGGTTGAGCTGCCTTCTGCCTCGGCAGCGAAAACAGCGTCAGATCTCGCTGGTCACAGTGATGCCAGCTTTATCATTGTTGAGATTGACCGTGATGGGAATCTTGGGCTCAGTGTCAATGATGAACCTGTTGTCAGAGGGCTGTCACTGCAGGATGTCATTATCCGGGTAAAGGCGGAGCTGACACTGGCACCGGATTCTCCTGTGGCGGTTGGCGGTGATGCTGCAACGCCTTATGCAGAAGTGGTGTTGATATTGGATGAATTGAACCGGGCCGGTATTGAGAAAGTCGGCCTGTTGACCGAAATCAGGGAACAGTCTTAGCCGTAAATGAAAAAAGACAATTATACATCTGCCATCGTCATATCCGTAATACTGCATTTGGTATTAGTGGCTGCTTTGATTTGGGGAACCGATTTTTCTCTGTCAGAACCCAAGCCGATGGGAAGTATGGTGCAGGCTGTCGTTATTGATCCTCAACTGATACAGCAGCAGGCGCAGGAAATCCGTCAGCAGCGGGAGGCCGCTTCCAGAGCGGAGCAGGAACGCCTCGAAAAATTGCGTAAGCAGAGTGAGCAACTGGAACAGAACCGCAGAACAGCAGAAGAGCAGGTTCGTAAATTGAAAGAAGAAAAGGCCAGAGCAGAAAAAGCAGCCCGGGAAGCAGAAAAACAGCAGCAGCTTGAGCAGGAACGGGTACGCAAAGAACAGGAAAAGCTTCGTCGGGAGAAAGAACTGGCCGTTAAAGCCGAAGCTGAGCGGAAGAAAAAGCAAGCGGATTTAGAGAGAATAGAGCAAGAGCGACAGGCCAAACAGGCGGCGATTGAAAAAGCAGAACAAGAGCGTCTGGCGAGAGAGAAAGCGGCTCAGGAAGCTAAAGTTGCAGCGGAGAAAGCCGAGCAACGACGTTTAGCCGAAGAAAAAGCGGCAAAAGAAGCGCAAGAAAAAGCACGTAAAGAAAAGCAGCGCTTAGAGCAGCTTGAAAGAGAACGCAAAGAGCAGGAAGCGGCACTGGGTGATATCTTTGCCGGGCTGGAGACAGAATCGGCACAAAACTCAGTCGCTAAACAGAAGCATATCGCTTCAGAAACAGATCGTTATGGTGCAATTTATAAGCAACTGATCACGCAGAATCTTCTGGTGGAGGACTCTTTCAGGGGAAAGTCGTGTAAGGTGAGCCTGCGACTATTGCCAACAGGTTCCGGTGCCATCCTTCGGGATGTGACCGCCAAGGAAGGGGACAGCCGTTTATGCGCAGCGACGAAACGGGCGGTAGCTCAGGTCAGCTCTTTTCCTCTGCCTTCGGACCCGGATGTAGTTGCTGAGGTGAAAGATATTATTTTAACGGTTACCCCTGAGTTGTAAGAAAGGTAAGGAAATAAGGAAACAGCTGTGATTAAACGACTTATTACAGGTTTATTTTTAGTTTGTTTAAGTGCTGCCAATATTGCCCATGCAGCACTGGAGCTGGTGATCACCGAAGGTATCGATTCGGCCAGGCCGATAGCGATTGTTCCTTTTAAGTGGGAAGGTACTCAGCCTCTGCCTCAGGATATTTCTGCCGTTATCGCCTCTGATCTGCAGCGTAGTGGTAAGTTCAGCCCTGTCTCTGTGAATAAGATGCCACAGACACCTTACACGGATACCGATGTGGATTTCAGTGCCTGGACTGGTTTGGGCGTTGATTCACTGTTGACCGGAACCATTACCCAAAGTGCGGAAGGGGATTACCTGCTTAGCTATCAGCTGATCGATGTTATTCGCGGACAATTGACCGGTGGGGAAAGCCGGGCTTTGAACGGTGCCGGTGAACTGGTCCTTTCTAAAGACCATGTTCTGTTCAATAAGCGGGCTACAGTGCCGGGTAATCGTCTGAGAGAGTATGCCCATCGTATTTCTGATCTGGTTTATGAGCAGTTGACGGGTGACAAAGGGGCGTTTCTGACCCGTATCGCTTATGTTGTGATCAACGACAAAGAAAAGTATCCATACCAGCTGCGTATTGCCGATTATGACGGATACAATGAGCGCTTGGTTCTTCGCTCCAAACAGCCGCTGATGTCACCAGCCTGGTCACCAGATGGCAGACAACTGGCTTATGTCAGCTTTCAGAACGGTCAGGCGGAAATTTTCCTGATGGATATCTATACAGGAAAAAGAGAAAAATTAACGTCATTTCCTCGTCATAATGGTGCGCCAAGATTTTCACCGGATGGTAAGACTCTGGCACTGGTACTGTCCAAAACCGGTAATCTGCAGGTCTATACTCTGGATCTTGAAAGCAGAAAGTTAAAGCAGATAACGCGGGGTAGATCAAATAATACAGAACCTTTCTGGTATCCAGATGGAGAATCTCTTATTTTTACTTCGGATCGGGGTGGTAAACCACAGATATATCGAGTAAATTTGTCTGATGGTTCGACAAACCGTCTGACCTGGCAAGGTAGCCAGAATTTAGGGGGTCAGATTACCCCGGACGGACGCTTTATGATCATGGTAAATCGTTCAGCTTCCGGATTTAATCTGGCGAAACAAGATTTGGAAACAGGAGCCGTTCAGGTTTTAACCAAAACGCTTCTTGATGAGTCTCCAAGTATTGCACCGAATGGTGGTATGGTTATCTATAGCTCTATCTATAGAGAGAAGAACATCCTTTCTATGGTATCGATAGATGGCCGATTTAAAGCTAGATTACCGGCAACAAATGGGCGTGTTAGAGCACCCGCCTGGTCACCGTTTTTGTAGCGACTGAGTTTAATTAATAAGGAAGAAATAAGATGCAACTTAATAAGGTTCTCAAAGGGCTTCTAATTGCGCTACCAGTATTGGCTGTTACTGCATGTAGCTCCAGTGATGACGCAGCAGATGCTTCAACGCAAACAACTAATCAGCAGCACACAGCTGGTGCTCAGCAAACAACAGATACAACGATTGTTTCACCAATAGATGCACAATCTCAGCTTTCTGAGCGAGAGCTTCAGGAACTTAAACTTCGTGAATCTCAGACTGTATTCTTTGCATTTGACAATGCAACTGTATCGGGTGATTACGAAAAAATGCTGGCTGCACATGCAGCATACCTGAGCAAAGATTCTTCTATCAGCGTGAAGATTGAAGGTCATGCGGATGAGCGTGGTACTCCTGAATACAACATTGCTCTGGGCGAACGTCGTGCAGAAGCTGTATCTAAGTATCTGCAGGCAATGGGTGTTCAGGCTGACCAGATTCAAATCATGAGCTACGGTGAAGAAAAACCGCTTGTTCTTGGTCAGAGTGAAACAGCTTATGCGCAAAACCGCCGTGCGGTTATTGTATACTAATCGGGATTGACTTATGTTCAGTAACTTTAAGCGCGCTGTTTCGCTTACGTTACTGGCTGGTGTGGCAGGAAGTTCTTTTGCCGCACCGGCTCCAGTATCTGATATAAACAGTACTTCCTCCAGTGCAGTCAGTGCTTCTCAGACACAAACTCCGGAAACTGAAATCCAGCGTCTTGAACGTCTGCTGAATAATCGTAGCCGCGTTCAGGTTCAGATGCAGCAGCAACTTGATACGATGGCCGCTGAAATCCAGACTTTACGGGGTATTGTTGAGCGTAATCAATATGATATGAACCAGATGCTGGAACGGCAGAAAGAGCTGTTTATCGAGTTGGATCGTGTTCGTGGTGAAGTAAAAAATAGTCCTCAACCTGTTTCATCTGATGTTGTTCAAGCTGCGGATAGTTCGGATGTCCCGGCAGCAAGTGGTACTTATACAGCGAATGCTGATGAAGAAACGGCATATAAAGCGGCAGTTGATTTGATCCTGAAGAAGAAGGATTACGCTGGAGCCATCTCTGCTTTTAAAAAGTTTCAGGCAGACTTTCCTGAGTCCAATTTTGCTCCGAATGCACACTACTGGCTTGGACAACTTTACTTTGCTCAGAAGCAGGATGTTGAAGCGGCAAAAAGTTTTGCTTCTGTCGTTGCGTACAAAGATTCCAACAAACGTGCGGACTCGTTGGTAAAACTGGGTGATATTGCCAAACGCAATAACAAGCCTGAAGTCGCGAAGAAATACTACCAACAGGTTATCAGTGAGTATCCTGATAGTGCATCGGCTAAAACGGCACAGCAGCATCTTTGATTGTCTGTGATGTAAGAAAGGGCAGAGAAAACATCACTCTGCCCTCGGTTTTTATGCTTTTAAATCCGGCTTAGCGTTTGGTATAAACTCTTATCAGGTGTACAATGCCCGAATCCTGGAGAGTTGCGTAGAGCATGAGCAATGAGCCACATATTAGATTTAATAGATACAACAGCATACCCATTTCCTCCTAAGCCAGTGCCTTTAACTGACGAGCAGAAACAGACTCACACGAAGAATATCAAACGACTGCTCAAAGAGAGAGATGCGGTTCTTATCGCACATTATTATACCGATCCTGAGATTCAGGCACTTGCCGAAGAGACTGGTGGTTTTGTCGGGGATTCCCTTGAAATGGCCAAATTTGGTAATCGCCATCCGGCGACGACATTATTGATTGCCGGTGTCCGTTTTATGGGAGAGTCGGCAAAGATTCTGACTCCGGAAAAAACGATTCTGATGCCGACTCTGGAAGCAGAGTGTTCCCTTGATTTAAGTTGCCCTATCGAAGCGTTCAGCCAGTTTTGTGATGCACATCCGGATCATACGGTTGTTGTTTATGCGAATACTTCTGCGGCAGTAAAAGCTCGTGCAGACTGGATTGTCACGTCCAGTATTGCGCTGGATATTGTTGAGCATCTTGATTCGGAAGATAAAAAAATCATCTGGGGACCGGATCGCCATCTGGGATCTTATATTCAGAAACAAACCGGTGCTGATATGCTGCTCTGGCAGGGCGAATGTGTGGTACATGATGAGTTTTCTGCCAAACGTCTGAATGATATGAAGGCGGTGTATCCGGATGCGGCAATATTGGTGCACCCTGAATCACCGGCCAGTGTGGTTAAGCTGGCGGATGCAGTTGGTTCAACCAGTCAGTTGATAAAAGCAGCCAGAGAGTTACCACATAAACAGCTGATTGTGGCTACGGACAGAGGTATCTTCTATAAGATGCAGCAGATGGTTCCTGAGAAGGAGTTGTTGGAAGCTCCGACAGCAGGCGCTGGTGCCACATGCCGAAGTTGTGCCCATTGCCCGTGGATGGCTATGAACGGTCTGGCTGCGATTGAAAGTGCACTGACCGAAAAAGGCAATGCACATGAGATTTTTATCGACGAAGAGATCAGAGTAAAATCGTTGATCCCGCTTAACCGTATGCTGGCTTTCTCCGAGCAGATGAATGCTACGGTGCAGGGAAATGCCTGATTAGCCTCTTAACCAGGTATTCACTCTCATGCCTTTGTGTGAGAATGAATACCTGATTTTCAAGCGTCAAAGCGCCATGAAAAGTCTACTTTTCCTTCGCCTCTATTTTGCTTCAGCCAGTATTGCAGCCCGCTGAGTCAGTCCGCATATCATGACAGGTACTGCATTGTATATTTCTTCAAACTGGTCTAATCCTTCAACCCCTTCCTGAGATAGGGTTTCTACCGAGGTTTCCGGGTCATACAGCATACTCAATGACAGAATAAAACCGCCAATCAGAGCATTATCTTCACTGTCTGATGGCATAATAGTTTCCCAGTCATCTTTCGTCATATGCCACCCGTCCAGCATACCGGCAGCAAAGCCTCTGACGTCATCAGTGATAATGTCTTTCTCATCCAGAGCATACCCTTCTGGCCAACACCAGGAGCCGTTTAACAGGCGTTCACGGGTTTGATTCCAGAGTCCTACTATCAGATGGGCATATTGTTCAAACTGGGCACCATCCTCAAAAGGGGCTTCTTCATGATCTCCCCATAGGCAGGGTAGCCACTCAGAAGGATTGATCAGGTGAGGCGCAGCCGCCATCGCGGTAACAAAACCGGTTGTTTCTGCTTCACAGACAAGTTTATTGCGCAATTCGGGCTGTTGAAGAAATTCTTTTAAAGTCACTTTAGTTTTCCGTTAAGTATTTGCTTCTTATCTTAACAGGGGTTATCGGCTCTGTATGTGTTTTGCAGAACCAAGTGATGAATATTTGAACTTAACCAGCAAAGGTAGTGAATAACACTACCGGAAATTCCTTTCTTAGCGAGAGATTCAAAAAACAAATAAAAATACAGAGTAAATCACTATGCGAAAAATGTTTTCATGGTATATATATCTATATATAATGCGCATCCTTAGTTAAGTGTTTTGCTTAACGTGTTCTTATATAGTTATTTATGCTATTGGTGGTGACTCTCTATGAAATTACAGGCTTCGTTCTCTGTTCGGCACGCTGCTGCTGATACTTTTGCGATGGTTGTTTTTTGTTCTGCTTTAGGGATGGCGGTAGAAATTCTGCTGTCGGGAATGACGTTCCAGCAGTCGCTTGCTTCACGACTGATGGCGATTCCGGTTAATATTGCGATAGCCTGGCCGTATGGTATCTACAGAGACTGGATTATTAAGTTGAGTGGTAATATTTCTCACCGTCGGGTAGTCAAAGTGATTGCTGACCTTTTTGCATTTGTCTCATTCCAGCTTCCGGTGTACGCAGGTATTCTTTTTGCTGTTGGTGCTTCTTATGATCAGATCATTACTGCGCTGGCGAGTACTGCAGTAATTTCCTGCGGGATGGGGGTTGTATATGGCCAGTTTCTGGAAATTTGCCGCCGCTGGTTCCGGGTTCCGGGTTACTATCATCAGCAAGCATAGAAATATCCGAGCTATATGAATTGCTTATATTTTGTGATAATTAGCTAATTTATAGGCAATCAGACGTGAAAGCTGATTTTTTTCTGCTTTTATACTTGACCAATCAGACCTTAATCATTAAATTAGCGCCTCGTTGTCACAGAGAAGACAACGAATATTCAGATACGGTGAGTTGTCCGAGTGGCTTAAGGAGCACGCCTGGAAAGTGTGTATACGGCAACGTATCGAGAGTTCGAATCTCTTGCTCACCGCCACATTCTCGAATCAAGACGTCCCAGGACGTCTTTTTTTGTGCCTTTTAAATAGTAAAATCAATAAGTTACCATCTCATTTGGTCTCATCCTGTCTCATAAAATCCGACGGTTTGGGGTATGACAGAGTGTATGATTTAATCAAACCCGGATTGGGAGATATACACTAAATCGGCTCAAAACGTCATACACCTGACCTCTGAAAAAATACCGATTTTTCTCCCTATTTTTACAGAATTGCTCAATAAAAACATGCGCTTATAGATTTTGGTGTATGACGCGAAAATCGCATCTTTTTGAGCCCTCTGGATTATCATACACGGGGTGAGAATATGTCACATTTACTGCACAAATTGACGGCTAAAGAAGTAAAGGAAGCAAAGGGAAAAGAGAAACCTTATCGTGTTAACGATGGTGGTGGACTCTATCTACTGATTAAACCAAACAAACTCAAATACTGGGAATTTCGCTATAGGAACCGGACTACAGGCCGAACCACAATGTTAGGTTTGGGCAGTCTGGATATTCTGACTCTTAAGCAGGCCAGAGATAAAGCGCATGACATGCGTGTGCTTATAAATGAAGGAATAGATCCTAAGCAGCATAGATTAGATAAAGCGGCAAAGAGAAAGGAAGAATTAGCCAATACATTTTTTGTCGTGGCTCAAGGGTGGGTTAAGACCAAGAATAAGCTGAAACCTAAAACTGTTCAGGGAAACTGGCGCAAACTAGAGCTGTATGCATTTCCAAAATTTGGAGACATGCCGGTTAGTAGTTTGACCCCACTGATCGTTCAAGATGCACTTAGACCTCTTGCCAATAAAGGTAAGCTTGAGACGGTTAAGAGAACGATTCAGTTGGTTAATGAGGTAATGAACTTTGCTATTAATAGTGGGCTGTTACGGCATAACGTTCTGGCTGGTGTTGGTAAGACTTTCGAATCACCTTAAGCAAAGCATATGGCTGCGCTTAAGCCTCACGAGATCACTGAGCTGTTGCAGACAGTCGCTACAGCCAATATGCAGTTAGCAACGAAATGCCTTATCGAATGGCAGCTACATACCATGACTAGGCCAAGTGAAGCGGCCGGAGCTCGCTGGGATGAAATTGATCTTGAGAACAAACTTTGGATTATTCCGAAAAGCAGAATGAAGATGAAGCGTGAGCATCGTATCCCACTTACAGATCAAACTATTGCTATTTTGGAACGTATACACCCATTCAGTGGTAACAGGGTCCATATTTTCCCATCCATGCGCTTTCCTAAGCGCTCTATCGATGCTGAAACTATTAACAAGGCATTAGGACGTATCGGATTCAAATCACGAACCACGGCTCATGGTATGCGTTCTCTGGCTAGTACCACGCTGAATGAACAGGGATTTGATCCAGATATTATTGAAGCCGCGCTTGCTCACCAGGACCGAAATGCTATCCGTTCCGCTTATAATCGCACTGATTATCTGGAACGCCGACGGAAGATGATGGAGTGGTGGAGTAACTATATTGATGAGGCTGCTGTGGGATCTTTGTCAGTTACTGGGGTGGTTCATCTAAAAGCGGTAGGATGAGAGAGGGGGAGCTGAAGCTCCCTTTCCTGTTGCTGGTAGGCTTATCCACCTGACATGCTACAACAAGGCTAGATCATCTAGTTCATTTCCGGCGTGCATCCTTTGCTTCTACCTCTAGTTGTTTGTTTTGATCAGATAGTTCTAATAGTTGGGCTTTTAGCTACTTCACTTCCGTTTCAAGTGAAATGATTTTTTCTGCTTTATCCTTTATAGCGTTCAACGATTTTTCCATTTGTTCCTGGTGCTTCTTTTCCTCATCGGCTTTTTGATTTTCTATGTTCTGCGTAAGCAATTTAACTTGCTCTTGGATTGGGGTGCTAGAAAAGAAAGTTGAAAGAAAGTCACTGTTAAATCGATGAAGGCGTTTGTCTTTTGCTCTCTTCACTTCTGTTTGGAGTTCTTTTTGTAGGTGGTCTATCTCCGCTGCATTGATGAGCAATGTTTCAATAACTTGACTAAGGCTGCAACCATTTTGCATTGCTAGTTTGTTTAACTCTTCCCGAGCCTCCAATGATATGGTGTAAGCACCTTCAGCAAACTCCTTAGAGCGACGGTTACTCTCTCTTTTTGCCCATTGCTTCCATGCGGCTTTCATGTTTCGTAACGCTTCTCTAGTATCCGCAGTTTCTGGTAGCTTCAGTGCATATTCTCTGAATTCTCCGATTAGGTCTACCAGTTGATCGATATCACCGCCATCAGTCCAGTTTTTTGCCTTTAGGTAGGAACAGATCCAGTTTACTTGTTCTTTATTCGATGGATCTATCCAGTCTAGTCTTTTGATCATTTTGCTATTGATATCGAACATTCGAAATCCCTGTTTTATTGAATGAGAAATAAACGGGTTATCACGACTATATCTTAAAAATAAAAATTAGAACAGATATCGAAACATATACTCGAACACATCTTATAACAACTATTAAAACGAAAATCAAAACATGTTAAAATTCTATATATACACCCTGTAATTTTTTGCCTTTTAGAGGATTTCTTCGTGGGTTTACCGGATTCTTACACTACAGAAGAACGATTTTTGTTGTTGTCACTGCTTAAAATGTATGGCTGTAAAAAAACGTTTTCTGTGAGCGTGTTGACGCTTTCTGATAAGTGTTTATCTACACGGTCTGTCGTTGTTAGCCTGTTTAAAAAGCTCAAGTCGGACGGATATGTTTTGGTGCGATCCACTCGCAAATGGAATAAAGAAGGTACAGGTATTGCTAAAGGTAGGGGTAATAATGATTATGAGTTTACGCAGAGGCTTAAGGAAACTATTGAGGAATCTCCCCTGTCCAAAATGGTTTTCAAGAACAAAAATAGTGCAGTTGATAAGGTGCTCTATCGTAAGGAGTTAAAGAATGGGGAGAAGAAGGTAAAACTGCGTAGTGCGAGTCGTCTCTTTCTGTTAATACTACTTGTTCACGCTGACGAGATGGGAGTTGTACCGAACTTAAGCACAGCGCAAATTTCAAAATTAATGGGAGGATTAAGTCGAGACAGATTTAAATCACAGCTAGCAACTTTGTTAGAAATGGGGATCATCCGGCATCAAGTATCAGGATGTACCGGAGTCGCTTTGTTTGGAAAAGTGAAGAGTACTTACTATCTTAATGTTTTCCATCCGCTTCTTACTGGGTGGGGGAGTCATGTTTCTAGGTTAAGCGTTAGAATCGAAGGTATATCGGATGGAAACACGGAAACTGAAGCGAAAGCATTGTTTCAACGTGGTCCGGGAAATAGTGCCAGGTGGCCGAGTGTAGTAAAAGGTTATGTTGATTCTGTTGAGATAGAAAAACTAGGGCGCTTCTTTCGAGAAAGAAGGCTGGAGGAGTCTTTCCAGAGAAAACTATGTGAAATCGCATCTGAGATGCTGTCCGATTCGCAAAGTGGTTGCAATGGTTTTACGGTATCGCCGGAATCACTACATCACTTTATGCCGAATGAACTTCTAAGCAAAAAATACGCTGAAACTCTTTTGTCTAATTTTCATAGTCATTTAACGAAAGGTGCATCTGCCACTAAAGAGAATATCAATACCGAAGCAAGTGTGCTAGAAACGTTGGAAAAAGAGGTCAAATCTACACTTACTCTAGGCTTTAACTCCTACCAAATACAAGGAAAAGCAGACGTCGGGCTGCTGTGTTCGGAGTATCTTCAATTGGTATGGTTGATCAAAATGCTTGCAACACGCATAGCCAAACGGTATTGGTCCTTTTTACAACAAGCGCTAGGGCGTGATTTTAAATTGAAAAGGGCTGCGATAGTACCCAGGTTTAAGATTTGTTCAAATACTGGAGAAGAATACATTGGGGGCTACGAAATTTTGTATATTGGCAGTGAGCTGAATGATGAATCTAGAGACGATGAGTTAAAGATAGTTGAAAATAGATTTGAACTTTGTACCAGTGATGGTGAACTGAATGTGCTCAGAAAGTTTAGAGTTCATGAAGACATGGAACAAATTATCAAAAAAATGTTTCTGCCTGCCTGAGTTTTTTCCAGAGTGCTGAGAAAATTTCGATGCACAGGTTACGATCCCGCTAAAAAAGAAGAGGGCAGGTAAACGTGAGCATCATTGTACGGCACGATGCGTTTGGGCTAGGGAAATCAATGAAGCCAATCAGCCGCGCTACCGTGTGGCTTTATTGCTCAACGAAGACACTTATTACAGTTTCGGCGATTACCGGACATTGAATAAAAATCTCGCAGGAAAAATCTATAGAGCATGGACTAGCGCTTTGAGGTATGGAGATACTGAAGATGTGATAGAGCTCGTTCACATTCCTGGCGACACCCCTTGTTATCACTCAGATCGAAATTCAACCGGTTATCAACAGCAGTGTAATTATTCTTTCAGCGTCTGAGTTATTTGGCAAAGTTAGATACAAAGCTATATGGTTACCGTTCGAAGAACTTCTTTTGTCGTAAGAAGTGAAATAGGTCAAAAAAAGCCTTTTTATTTAATAATATATCCTTCAAGGCAGCCTTGTTTGTACTTTTAGCTAACTTACTATTAATCGTTATCAGATGAACCTTTACCGGGTGTGGTCTATAACGAGCCTATCATTCTGTTTGTGTTGTTTAGACGTGATGAGACACCTTCAGACATTTTGAGAAAAAATAACCGACTGCTCTCATCCTTTGAATGTAAGGATGAAGAGGTTAACCCATGACTGCGAGATTGATACGGCTGAAAGAAGTGAGGTGTAGTGGTACAGTGAATTTGGCCACCTGATTAAAGGTGTTATGATTCGATTCATAGCAATATTAGGTGACATAATGACAAAAAATTTTTCAGCAGAATTCAGAAGAGAAACAGCACAACTTGTTCTTGATAATGGTTATACCCACAAAGAGGCATCTGATGCTATGGGTGTAGGTTATTCCACCGTGGGGACATGGGTTAGGCAGTTAAGAGCTGAACGTCGTGGAGAAAGTCCTGAAGCAGCACCAATGACACCAGAGCAGATAGAAATACGAGTCTTAAAGAAACGAATTCAAGAGATTGAATTAGAAAAGGAAATATTAAAAAAGGCTACAGCTCTATTGATGTCGGACTCCCTGAACAGTTCTCGATAATCGAGAAACTCAATAAGAGCAATAAGTACACCATCGTTAAGCTGTGTGAAGTTTTTGGGGTTCATCGTAGTAGTTTTAAATATTGGCGTAATTGTCCGAAACAGATTTCTTCTGAGCAGGTAAAACTTCGTTCAATGGTAAGTGAAATGCATGAAATCAGTAATGGTTCTGCTGGCGCAAGAACTATCGCTGATATGGTGACTCATATTAAAGGGATAAAGCTTACTCGATATCGTGCTAGTAAATTAATGAAATCTCTTGGTTTAGTCAGTTGCCAATCACCTAAACATCGATATAAAAGAGCGACACAGGAACATATCGAAATTCCTAATTATCTAGGACGTCAGTTTGCAGTAACAGAACCCAATCAAATCTGGGTCGGCGATGTGACCTATATATGGTCTGGTAATCGTTGGATGTATTTAGCTGTTGTCATTGACTTATTTGCTCGTAAACCAATTGGTTGGGCAATGTCATTTTCACCAGATAGTAAGCTAACAGGTAAAGCTCTATCAATGGCTTTTGAATCCCGAGGCAGACCTAAAGATGTCATGTTCCACAGCGATCAAGGCAGCCATTATACAAGTCGATATTACCGTCAGTTACTTTGGCGTTATCGAATAAAACAAAGTTTATCGAGACGAGGAAACTGTTGGGACAATGCTCCAATGGAAAGATTCTTTCGAAGCTTAAAGACAGAATGGATACCAGAGACAGGTTATAGAAATTTTACTGAGGGTCAGCAAAAGATCATTCAGTATATTATTGGCTACTACAGCCAATTTCGACCACATCAATATAATGGTGGACTCACTCCTAATGAATCAGAAAGATTATATTGGGAAAACTCTAAAACTGTGGCCAGTATTAGTTGACCACTACAGTTAGATGTAGCAGGTATTATCGAAGAGGGTGATTCATTAAACGAAATCGTTACAGAAAGGCTGATTCAACATATGTATAAGAATGCCCGGAGCCTTTGGATGCCGTAATCTACTGACCTGCATTAATGTTTTCCATACAAATAATAATATTAACCAGTATGGAGTTTCAAATGCGGCTTGATGTTAAATTTGTTGTGTATAACATTTTTGTGCGGCTTTATTTGACGTAATGAGTCTTTAGTCTGTAATGTTTAAGGTAACTTATTGTTATGATAGTCTTTTTATTCTAAAGGCGAATATTGATGATGATTTTAATTACTTTAATGGTTGGCTTAGATGGAATTAAGAAGTGTACTAAAAGATTTGAAAAAATTTGTTGAAGATGAGCATGAAGCAAATTACGAAAAGCTATATGAAATCTGGGAGAAACCACTCAATCAGAAGCTATTAAAAGGTGAATCTCAACAAATTCGCTATATCCGGAAAGAAGGAAAAAATCATTTACATATCGTCTTAGGTGATAATGAGTCAAGATTTCGTGAAGGGGACATGATATGCCTTCATTTAGGTGAGCCGAGCAAAAAGAGGCATGTTCAGCAAGGCACCATCGAAGCGGAAAATGAAGATGAATGGTTAGTTCGGGTTCACCAGATAGATGATGAAGCTCTCAGTGAGGTTATTTCTGGTTGCTATGCTGACCCGGATACAATGGATCTAAAGCCGTTCTATGATAAGGCATTGGATGAAATAGCCGAGTCCAAACGTGGTAGGGAGATAGTACTACCACTTTTAGCAAATAAATTGGATACCGGTTTTATCTTTGAAGATGACTATGATGAAGCGGCAGAGTTTGCCGATGAACGTGGGTTAAATGAGCAGCAAGCTGACGCTGTGGGGAAAGCAGTTGCGGCTAAATATCTAGCGTGTATACAAGGGCCACCAGGTACCGGCAAAACTAAAGTAATTAGCCTGGTGGCAAAGCTATTGGTAGAGCAAGGCCAACGAGTATTTATGACGTCACATACTCACATGGCAATAAATAATGCGTTGAACAAGATCGCTGATGAAAATGTTCCGGTAATTAAGGTTGGGGCTCAAGGGTGCACAAAGGGCCTCGATAAAAAAGTGAAGCATTATGAATACGGTGGTGAATGGGATAAGAAGCCTGATTCAGGTTATGTGATTGGTGCAACGCCATTTGCAACATGCAGCGCGCGATTAGAACAGTATGAGTTTGATACAGTTATCTTTGATGAGGCGAGTCAAATTACACTTCCCCTCGCTATCATGGCAATGAGGAAAGCTAAGCGATTTGTATTTGTTGGCGACCATAAACAGCTTCCACCCGTTGTACTCTCCGCGTCTGTTCTCGATGACTGTTCGATCTTCTCTCGTATGATCTCGGGTAACAAAGATGTTTCAGTGATGCTTAGCCAAACCTACCGCATGTGCCAGGCGTTATCTAGCTGGCCTAGCCAATGCTATTATGATGGACGCTTAATATCTGCACGAAAAGCAGAACAGTGTGTATTTAAGTTGCCTAAGTCCCCTTCAAAGTACAATGATGTTTTATCGAGCAAGCATCCTTTTGTTTTTATAAAGTCACCTAAAAGTAACGCTAGGAATGTGAACAAACCGGAAGCTGAGCTTGTAGTTGATATCATTGAAAGTGCAATTAATGCGGGGCTGAGTGCAGAGGAAATAGGTGTAGTAACCCCTTTTCGAAGTCATGCTAAGGCTTTGAAATCAAAGCTTGCAGATAAAAAGGGCATCTTTTCATCGAAAACTATCGTCACAGATACAGTGGAAAGAATGCAGGGGCAGGAAAGAGATATGATCATTATTTCTCTATGCTCCTCCGACCCTCAGTACATAAGTGCTATCGCTGGGTTCTTTTTCCAGGCGGAACGCTTAAATGTAGCAATCACTCGTCCACAAACAAAACTGGTATTAGTTGGCCCTGAGATCTCTAGTTCTTTTCTCCAAGAGTCAAATGACGAGAGCTTACTTAAAAGAGTTGAAGAATATCGCTCTTTGATTAACTCAGGATATAAATATAATAATTAGGAAATGTTATGGCACAGATGGAATCAATTACGGGCTTAGATCGTAAGGTTAGAAGGCATTTTAAAAAAGTACTCAGTAGATTGTCAGACGAATTCATTGTCCGAGAACCATTACTGGATGAATCAAAAATTGCACCAATCGTATTGGAAGGGCCTTGTAAAAGTTGGTTGATGATTGGTTGGCACGAAAGGCAGCCAAGTGAAACTGAGCTTGCTAAATGGAGGCAGTTCAATTCAGCTTTACAATCTATGGGATATCAACCAATCATGTATCTTGCTGTAGTTGAAGAGGATTTGCAACACAAGGCAACAAGTGAAGAACAGGCTTATAGATTCATCCATATCCTCGACCAAAAGGGCTTTTATATAGACGGTGAGAAGAAAATTGTTGACCTTTTGACAGAGTCTCCGCTTGAACAGTACTACTGGGTAAAAAAGACACTTTTCCCTGAGTCAGCAATCCATTCTCAATGTACGACGAGGAGGAGCGTTTCAAGAGTAGATAATACAGCAAGTCTGCAACAGTTTTTCTTAGATTATGACCAGGAATTGGCAACTCGTTTTGACATGCTTGAACAAGCTGACTCTAGCGAAGAGAGTCAAGATGATTTCTCTGTAAGGCTTATTAATGGGGTTGCTGGTAGTGGTAAAACATTAATCTTGATAAATCGTGCTATAGCATTTTGTAAAAAGCACCCTGATAAGAAAGCATTACTCGTTATTCATAACAAACCGGTCACTTCAGATATTAAGCATAGATTTGAAGAGTGGCTAGGTGGAGCCCCTTCGAACCTGAAGATCGAGACATTTCATCAATTTGCTCTCAATCAGCAGAAGAAAGTTGCTAACAATTGGAGGCTCACCCCATTATTTGGCGACAAAGCTGTAGAGCCCCTTCGTGCTCAAATCCTTTGTGATACCAATGAGAGCTACACCCAATTGAAGTTAACTGATGGGCAGATCTGGTCTGAGTTAGAGTATATCAACGAATATCTAATAAAAGACGAGGATGAATATTTAGAATATGAACGTCAAGGCAGAGGCTTTGCTCTTCAGAAGTCGCAGCGTAAGCATATTTGGAAACTCTACGAAATGGTAGTCCAAAACATGTCTAGTCCTAAAGGTTATTTACCAAGCCTTTATGTTAAGGACTTAGCTTTACTCGAAGATACCACTGGGTTGGAAAAGTTTGATCATATTTTGGTCGATGAGGCTCAGTTCTTTGCGCCTTCGTGGCTCCAGTTAGTCAAGATGTCGTTAATTTCAAACGGTGCAATATTTCTGTGTGCAGACCCTAACCAAGGCTTTCTAAAGAGCCGATTGAGCTGGAAAAGTGTTGGTTTCAATGTTCGAGGGCGAACAAAACGGCTCAATTATTCATATCGTACTACTTATGAAATTATGGTTGCTGCGAATGCATTGATCGAAGGTATTGAAGATGACGCCGATGATTTCGTAAAGCCAGATTTAGAAAGAATGGAAAGAGGAGTAAAACCTCAGATAGTCTATAGTCATACTCTTCAAGATGAAAAGACACGTTTTTTAAATGAGTTAAGTGAATGTTGTAGATCCGACGATATACCTCTTCAGCAAGTCATGGTGCTTTGCAGTGGTAGTTATAGTCCTTGGAGCCTTAAACGTGATATTGAGAACACTCTAGGTAAAGGAACTGTGGTTAACTGCAATGACTGGAAAGACATTAAAGATAATATTGGTGGGAAAATTCGTCTTATGAGTATCAACAGTTGTACAGGAATGGAGTCAGGAGTGACATTCGTTCTTGGGGCTGGTGAGCTAATGAATCAAGCCAAAAACATTGATTTAGATGATGCTGAAAGAGAGCTTGCTCAACAAGAATCCCTTAGAAAACTTTATGTATCAATGACTCGAGCCGGGCAACGACTGGCCTTATTTAGTACCGAGAAACTGCCTGAAGGGGTACATGAACATGTAGAGCTTTCTGGTGCTTCATTGGATTGATTAGTAAGGCGGATCCAATCAGGTCTATTGGCCTGAACTCCCACTTATATAGATGAGCGCTGTTAGTTAAATGGTTAGGAAAGGAATGGGGCTCTATTCTATGCGTCCCACTCCTTTCTTTTTATAACACACAATCGTATTTACGAGCTGCATTGACAGTCATACACCCTATAAGACCACCAGCTAAAATATACAGCAAAGAGTTCTTCGATTGGTTGCAGTGAGCAAAAAGCAAACCTGCAACAGCGCCAAGGCCCGCACCTTGTAGCTGCTCGCTTGATGGTTTGCCGTGTAGTACTGTAGAGGCTAAATGCTCACAGTTATTATCTAGCACCCCATATTTTCTCGCTTTCTTAATCAATTGCTCTACTTGGTGGAACAGTTCATTTTTCTTTTTCTCACATAGGTGACTTAAGACTACCTTGATTGGTTTTCCATTTGCGTACTCTTCTAAGGCACAAATTTCTACGTTGCCATCTGGCGAGTTGTGAAGTACTCGCCCTTTTCCTAGGTAGATTCCGGCATGCTCTACCAGCAGCTTTGAACGATAAAGTAGATCACCAATACTAAGATTACTATTCATAATTTTCCCTTTTTGATTTAAAGTATGTGTATTCAAAAAACAACATTGAAATGCGTAAAACGTATATCAATGCATTTAAATTATACTTATGCACTTAATTGATCAAGTGTTATTTAGTTATTGGTGGTAAAAATGCAAGATAAAATCGTTTCTTACTCATCGATTCTCGGTGTGGTCGTCGCGAATAAGCGCAAAGAACTAGGCATAGAGCAGAGCGTATTAGCTGAAAAAATGGGGCTCTCACAAGCTAGCTATAGTCGTTTGGAATCAGGAAAGTCAACGTTCTCTGTTGACCAGATGTTTGAATGTGCTACAGCTCTTGGTATTGCTCCAGATGAACTTTTTAATTCGGTTGTGAATACAGTTAATAATCTCAAGGAAAGTGAACAGGTGTCTGTTCAAGCCCAACCTAGAGGTAACGCAACAAAAGCTAAGTCTGAAGGGGGGAGCAATGTCGGTACTTTCATTGCGGGAGCAGCTTTGGGAGCATTAATAATTGGATTGGCTGGTAAGTCCAAATAAACGTAACGGATATCAATGTAACTGATTGTATATCTTGGTATATTGCCGAAATTAAAAGCCAAAATGGTTAGGGTGTGTAGTGCTTCCAAGTTATCAAGATTTAATGAAGCCAGTGTTAGAGGCTGCGAAGAATGAAGAAGTTAAGCTTAGCAACGTTGTAGATTTGCTAGCGGAGCAATTTAATCTGTCAGAAGACGAGAGAACTGAGCTGCTTCCTAGTGGCCGACAAGCGGCATTCACGAACCGAGTTGGATGGGCCAAAACCTATCTAGCGAAAGCTGGGCTTTTGGATTCTATAAGGCGCGGCCATTTCGTGATAACAGATTTGGGGAAAGAAGCTCTAAACAGTGGTGAAGAGATAAATAACCAATACCTTAAACGTTTTGACGACTTTAACGCGTTCACTAAGCAAAAAAATGGGGATTCAGTTAAAGTCGAAGAGACAACGCTGTCTGACAATGATGCGACACCAGATGAAGTACTAAGAGCTGCTTACAAACAGATTAACGACGCGTTAGCCTCAGACATCTTGTCTCGAACACGTAAAGTGTCTCCAGCCTTTTTTGAACAACTGTTGATCGACCTGCTACTCGCAATGGGCTATGGCGGAAGCGATGAAGGTATGGCGCATACACTTGGAAGAAGTGGGGATAATGGTGTTGATGGAGTCATCAACCAAGATCCTCTAGGTGTAGATCAGGTTTACATTCAGGCAAAGCGTTATGCAGAGGGTAACAATGTAGGTTCTAGTGAAATACGGGATTTCTTTGGGGCGTTGAACTTAAAGAAAGCACAGAAGGGTATCTTCATTACCACTTCCGATTTTACATCCTCAGCCTCACAAACGGCTAAAGATTTAGGTATGCGCATTGTGCTTATTAACGGTAAAGAGTTGGCTAAGTTGATGTTGCGATACAACATAGGCAGCCGAGACGAGCAAGTGCTTTATATTAAACGCATTGATGAAGAGTTTTTTGAAGGATAATACGTCATGGCAGACTTCAGTAATTTTGATTTCCTGAAATCGCACCAAGATTGGCTTTTTAAGTTAGCTGAGAGTGCGGAGCGGAATTTTGTCCCGTTTCCAAATACGACTTTGGTTAATATTCGACAGCTTGGTGAAGCGATTGCCCAGAGCATCGCTTCTCGAGTTGGCGTTGAATCTGGCGCTAATGTCAGACAAATAGACCTTCTCAAAGAGTTAGATAGTGTTCTTCGTCTTGATGATAACGTTCGAGATGCGTTTCATACAATCCGCAAGCTTGGAAATAACGCAACGCATATCTTTGACAGCAGCACTCACAGAGATGCACTTAAAGCATTAATGGTAGGTCATGCTCTATCCATGTGGTTCCATATTACTTTCGGAGGAAGCGCGGCCAAAGGCTTTAAAATTCAGAAGTTCGTCAAGCCAGAAGACCCATCAGACTATGTTCGCCAACTTGAAGAGCAAGTTGATAGACTAAAAGTTGAATCACAGAGAACGCAAGATCGCATTAAGGTCGCGGAAGAACTTAGCAAAGTTGAAGCAAATAAAGCGCAAGCTGAGAAGTTACGTGCCGAAAAAATGGCTGAAGAAAAGGCCATTTGGGAAGAGTTAGCAGAAGAGCATGAGAAGACTTTGTCCTCATATCGCCTCAAGATGGATGAAGCAAACATTGTTCACTTCCAAACTTTTCGTTCTAAATCTAAAGAAGATCAAGCCTCTGAAATTCAGCGTATTGAGAAGTCTCCTTTTGAGATGGATGAAGCTGAGACTCGTGTCATTATTGATCAGCAATTGGTTGATGCAGGGTGGGAAGCCGATACTGAAAACCTTCGATATTCAAAAGACGCTAAACCAGAGCCAAACAAGAATAGAGCAATCGCGGAATGGCCTACAAAATCAGGTCCTGCTGACTATGCGCTTTTTATGGGAATGACACTGGTAGCAACGATTGAAGCAAAAAAGTCAGCCAAGAATGTATATGGTGCAATAGATCAAGCAAAACGTTATGCAAAAGGTATTCATAACTTACCAAGTGACGTTGAAGTAGCTAACTACAATGATTTTTTGGTGCCTGTGGTATTTGCGACGAATGGCCGAGCGTATTTAAAGCAGCTTAAGCAAGAAAGCGGCATCTGGTTTTTAGACGTCAGAGATAATACTAATCGTAGAAAAGCCCTCAAAGGCTGGTACACACCAGCTGAGCTGAAGGAATACTTGCGCCAAACACCTCAACAAGCAAATGCAGAGTTGGATGACATGGGCTTTGAGTACGAACTAAAGCTTCGTGATTATCAAAAAGAAGCCATCCTCTCGGTTGAGCAAGCGATTAAAGAAGGAGAAGAAAAGGCGCTGGTGGCTATGGCGACGGGTACCGGTAAAACCAAAACCTGTATTGCTCTAGTTTACCGATTATTGAAAGCGCAACGTTTCCGCCGAATTCTATTTTTAGTAGATAGAAGTGCCTTGGGCGTTCAAGCTTCGGTCGATTTTGGCGAGGTGCGTATGGAAAACCTCAATACGTTTGCTGATACCTTTGAGGTTATGGGGATGGAGCCAGATAAAGCTCCTAAAGCTGTACCAGATGATGATACAAAAGTTCACGTGGCGACAGTTCAAGGCTTGGTCAAGCGCATAATGTACCCCTCAGAGAACGGTTCAAAGCCAGGTGTAGGTCAGTACGACTGTATTGTGGTAGATGAATGTCACCGTGGCTACTTGCTCGATCGTGAGCTTAGCGACACCGAAATTAAGTTTCGAGACCAGAAAGACTACATGTCAAAGTACCGAGCCGTTATAGAGTATTTTGATGCCTTTAAAGTTGGTCTAACTGCTACACCAGCGATTCACACAGTAGATATATTTGGTGAGCCTGTATTCTCATACAGCTATACCGAAGCTGTTATAGATGGACACCTAGTCGATCATCTACCTCCAGTTCGAATCCATACCAAATTAAACACAGAAGGGATCAATTATCAGGTCAACGAAGAGGTTCAAGTCTATGATCCTCAAACCCAACAGTTTGATTTGATTCATACACCAGACGAGCTGGATTTTGAAGTCTCCGACTTTAACAGAAAAGTGATTGCTCCAGAATTTACTAACGTGATTTGTAAGTGGCTAATCGAAAGTGATTCTCTTAACCCTTACTCACAAGAAAAATCACTGATTTTTTGTGTCACAGACCGCCATGCTGATGAAGTAGTGGAAGCGTTAAAACAAGCGTGTGAAGACTACCATGGTGAGGTGGAAGATGATGCTATCCAGAAAATTACGGGTGCCTCTGATAAGCCGTTGGAAAAGATCCGCTTGTTCAAAAATGACCGCTTACCAAATATCGCAGTAACCGTAGACCTGCTCACGACCGGGGTTGATGTGCCGAGCATCTGTAACCTGGTGTTCTTACGGCGTGTTAATAGCCGTATTTTGTTTGAACAAATGCTGGGTCGAGCCACGCGTCGTTGTGATGACATAGGTAAAGAGCGATTCCGCATATACGATGCTGTAGACATCTATAAACAGCTCGAAAAAGTGAACACAATGAAGCCCGTTGTTACTAAGGTCGATATTACCTTTTCTGAGTTAGAGCAAGAGATAACAAAAGGTACAGACACCAAACTGCAAGAGCTGGCTAAAGAACAGTTTCTTGCCAAATTACAGAGTAAAAAGAATCACTTAACATCTGTTCAGCAGGATGAATTTGAGAGAATCGTTGGTAAGCCCCCCAAGGAGTTCGCAAAAGAATTAAAAGCCATGAACACAGAGGATGTGGCGAGTTGGTTTGTCAGTCATCCTGGCTTAGGCGAGCTTCTTGATATGAAAGTACAGGGGGGAAGCGGTCGAAACAAAATAGTGATATCAGACAAGTCCGATGATGTTACTAGCACATCAACAGGCTATGGCAGCGGTCAGAAACCAGAAGACTATTTGTCATCGTTTGCAGCCTTTGTGAACGCCAATAGTAACCGAATGGTGGCATTACAGACGGTTATCCAAAGACCGTGGGAACTGACACGAAACGATCTCAAGCAACTCGTTGTCGAGCTGGAGAAAAACGAATTCAGAGAGGAAGAGCTAAAAGTAGCTTGGAAAGAGGTGAAAAATGAGGACATTGCTGCTCGCATTATCGGCTTTATTCGACAAGCTGCAATCGGTGAGCCGCTAATTCCGTATGAACAACGAGTAGATAACGCGTTACAGCGAATCCTCTCAAGCCGCGCTTGGAAAACGCCGCAAAGAGATTGGCTAGAAACGATAGCAGCACAGGTGAAAGCAAACATTGTCGTTGATGAGTCAAACCTCAACCAAGGGATCTTCAAGCAGCTTGGTGGAATTCAACGAGCAAATAAGCTTTTCGAGCAGCCTGTTGTTGATGTCCTTGCACAATTTAACCGTGCAGTTTGGTCTAACGATGACCTCCAAGTAACTGCGTAATGGGTTACAATACCCAACAATTTAGATTAACTAAGAAGAATTATGAGCACACAAGATTTAATCAACAAGCTTTGGGGTCTATGTAATTTATTACGTGATGATGGCGTTACTTACCATGAATACCTTAATGAACTGACATTCCTCGTTTTTTTAAAGATGGTAGAAGAAACAGGACAAGAAGAGTTGATCCCTGAGGGATACCGCTGGGCTGATATTGAGAATTTTAATGCAGCTACACGCCTCGAAGAATACAAAAAGCTATTGGTTCATTTAGGTTCACACGGCTCACTGATCACCAAGGCTATCTTCAATAATGCTTCAACCTGTATTCGTAAACCAGCAACACTAACAAAGTTGGTTACTGAAATTGACAAGTTAGACTGGTACTCGGCTAAGCAAGAAGGTTTGGGGGACATGTACGAGGGCTTGCTTGAAATTAATGCAAGTGAGAAGAAATCGGGAGCTGGTCAGTACTTTACACCACGAGTGCTGATCGAGGTTATGGTTGAGCTGATGAAGCCAACACCGAAAGATAAACGAAGTAACCAAAAAGGTGACGTTATCGTTGACCCAACAGCCGGTACAGGTGGCTTTTTGATTGCAGCCCATCAATACATGGAAAAGAACTTCGATGTGAAAGGGTTGGATGAATTGGATTACGACAGCTACCAACATGAAACCTTTTTTGGTATGGAGTTGGTGCCTGATACGCGCCGCTTGGCAATGATGAACCTAATGCTACATGACCTAGCTGTCGATGATGAAAATTCAGGTGTTTTGTATGGTGACACGCTCTCGAACGAAGGTAAAGCGTTACCTAAGGCCTCACTCATACTGGCTAACCCTCCATTTGGTACTAAGCAAGGTGGTGGTGTGCCAACTCGTGATGACCTTGTGCACTACACCAGCAACAAACAACTGGCATTTTTGCATGCTATGTATCACGTTATGCTCAAACCTAGTGGCAGAGCTGCCGTAGTATTACCTGATAACGTACTGTTTGAGGGTTCGACAGGTCGTAAGATTCGCAATGACTTAATGGAAAAATGTAACCTGCACACTATATTACGCTTGCCTACAGGTATCTTTTACGCGGCTGGTGTTAAAACCAATGTGCTGTTCTTCGATAAGCCAACAGATATCAATCAAGACAAAGGTAATACCAAAAAAGTGTGGGTGTACGATCTTCGCGCCAATATGCCGAAATTCGGTAAACGCACTGTTTTGGAAAAAGAACACTTTGAAGAGTTTTACCGTGCGGTGGGTAGTGACCTAACGCAAGTGGATGAAGCTAAACGTCAAGCCTTTATCGATAACCATCAAGACGGCAGTGCTGTCGGTAATATCGATACTTGCCGTCTTCGTGCGTTTACCCGTGAAGAGATTAAAGCCAAAGATGACTCTCTCGATTTGGCGTGGATTCGTGATGATAGTTTGGAAGATTCTACCAATCTACCTGAGCCTGATGAACTAATAGCAGAGGCAATTGAAGAGTTGGCTGGGGCTATTTCTAGCCTGCAGTCTATTTTGGTTGATCTTGATGGGGCAGAAGCTTCGGAAGAGGTTTTGTTATGACTCTACCTAAAGGATGGATTGAAAAAACATTCAATGATGTAGGGAGTTATACCGATTACGTAGCTAACGGTAGCTTCGCGGCTCTAAAAGAGAATGTGACTCAAGTAGATGAGGTAGATTACGCTATTTTGCTGAGGCTTAAAGATCATAGCAATGGCTTTCAGGGGCCATTTAAATATGTCACCAAAGAGTCGTTTCACTTTTTAGCTAAAAGTGATTTAGAGCCTGGAGACCTCTTTCTTGCCAACGTAGGAGCACCAGGAAGAACGTTTTTGGTGCCTGACTTAGGGCAGCCAATGACTATTGCTCCCAATGGGATAAGGGTTCGAGCGAATGAACTTAGTAGCAATAAGTTTTTGGATTATTATATTAGGTCGCCTCAGGGGCAAAGTATTGTTGCCTCAATTACTGGAGGAAATGCCCAGCAAAAGTTCAATAAGACAGCTTTAAGAAAGAGCCCAGTTCCGCTCCCTCCAGTTGACCAGCAACAGCGTATTGTGAACAAACTTGATCTGATCTTTGAAGAATTAGAGCAAGCAAAGTTTCGATTAGACAAAGTTCCTCAGTTACTAAAACGATTCCGTATGTCTGTTTTATCATCAGCAGTGTCAGGAGATCTTACAGAAGAGTGGCGGAATGAGAATGACGTAGATGCTTGGGAGTATGTAAGCCTTAAACAGGTTGGTAAAGGCTTTAATTATGGCTCTTCCGCTAAGTCTAAGAAAGAAGGCTCAGTGCCAGTACTGCGTATGGGGAATCTGCAAGAAGGTAAGTTAGATTGGGCGAGCCTAGTCTATACATCGGATGAAAACGAGATTGAAAAATATAAGCTTGAGCCTGGTGATGTGCTGTTTAACCGAACCAACAGCCCTGAGTTAGTAGGAAAGACTTCTATTTATCGTGGTGAGAGAGAGGCTATATTCGCTGGTTATCTCATCAAAGTTCAAGGAACCGAGCGTCTCAACGGTGAATATCTGAATATTCAGCTGAATAGTCCTCATGCGAGAGATTATTGTTGGCAAGTTAAAACGGATGGCGTCAGTCAATCAAACATCAATGCCCAAAAGTTGAAAGCGTATGAGTTCAACTTGCCGTCAGTCGAAGAGCAGGAAGAAATAGTAAGAGTTGTTTCAGAGCTACTGTCTAAATCTGACTTGGTTAGAAAACAGTATGAAGCCGCAAAACTTCGTGTTGATAAGCTCAACCAATCTATTCTATCTAGAGCATTTCGTGGTGAGCTATTTGAACCTTTTACTGACAAGGCTGATCGAGTTGCTCAAACACAATTAGCAGATGTCATTGATGAGCAGTCTAAAGCGGCAGAAGAAACCGCATTAGAACAGCTAGATAAGAGTCCAACTCAATCTCAGCCGACAACAAAAGCCGTAAATGATAATAGTGAATTGCTAGCGCAGCTAAAGTCTGTCAAGAAAGCCATGACGGCACAGCAGCTATTTGATAGTGCATCAGTTGAGACATTTAAAGCCATCGATGAGTTGTTTGTTGAACTTAAACGCCTTTTAGAGCTCAACTTGGTCGAAAAAGTAGGTGAAGGCGAAAACTGTCAGTTTAAGGCTACCAAGTAGTGAAAATAGATTACTTGCATATTCGAAGCGGCTTTAAAAACGTCGAAGACTTAGACATCGATTTTGATAACAAGCAACTGCTAACGGTTCTAATTGGACGAAATGGCTCCGGTAAATCGAACGTGATTGAAGCGTTAGTTCGTATTTTTCGTGCGTTAGACCTAGGCGATGAACCCGCGCCATTTAGCTATAATCTCAGGTATTCACTGGGATCATCTTCCGATAGGCTTATCGAAGTTGATGCGTCACCGGAGTATGGCTCGACGCCAATTCAGCAACATAAAATACAAGTATCGATTTTGGACGAGAGTGGCCAGTATTCTCTGCCAGAAAATATTTCGTTATCCAAAGTGACAAGAGATAAGGAAGGTAATTCAGATTATCTGCCAAAGCACTTGTTCGCTTATTATTCAGGCCCGAGTGATCGCTTGGAGGACTTGTTTAAGCCGCACAGGACCAAGTTTTATAACCAACTGCTAAAGAACCAGGTGAAAATCGAGGACGAGGTTCGTCCTCTTTTCTACGCCAAACCTTTTCACAGTCAGTTTGTGTTGTTGGCATTCTTTCTAAATCAACAAAAAGGTGTAGGTCGAGAATTTCTTCAAGACCAACTCGGCATTGAGTCTTTCCATTCTGCTCACTTCGTTTTTAGACGACCAGAGTGGGGGAAAAATAATAAAAAGGATTTGTTCTGGGGTGCTAGGGGCGTAGTGCGTGACTTCCTTGAGCGGATATTGCCACATAGCTTAGGTGCGATTAAAACCGTTAGAGAAGAGGAAACAACTTTAACGGGCAAGGGCGTGAACAATGAGTTTGTTCACTTATTCTTACCGGATCTCTATAGCCTGAAGAAAGTGGCACAAGGGCTAGGGGCAAAGAACTTTTTCAAAATGCTCGAGAGTACCTTGCTGTCTGACCTGTTAAGTAGCGTTCACATCAAGGTTCGTTTGAAAAATGGAGAGATTGTCTCGTTTAGCGAACTTAGTGAAGGTGAACAACAGCTACTGACAGTTCTTGGATTGCTTGAGTTTACGATGGAAGAAGACTCTCTATTCCTACTTGATGAGCCTGATACTCACTTAAACCCGGCATGGGCCGCTAAATATCACTCGTTTCTGAAGCGATTCATACCCGACAAGCGTTTTTGCCATATATTGATGGTCACACACCATCCGTTAGCTATCGCAGAGCTGAAAAAGGAACAGATTCAAGTTCTTAGAAAAGATGCTGAAGGGCAGTCATTAGCTGAAACACCTTTGGAGAGTCCAATTGGAATGGGCGTCAATGGCATACTGACCAGCGACATGTTTGATATGGCAACAACACTGGATCAGCATACAAGTAATGTGATTGAAGATAGACGAGAACTGCTGGAAAAAGATAGCCTGACAGAGGCTGAAAGCAGGAAGTTGAGTGAGCTAAATAACTCACTTGATAGACTGGGTTATAGCTACACCCACCCAGATGAAGACTATCGACAGTTCCTAATTGCTCGTAAAAAAGCCATGCAGCAGATGGAGGCCGAAAACAAGGATTCAACAGAGTATCGCCTCAAGTTGATTAACGCGATTTTGAAAGACCAAGGATTGATTGAGTAGTGCGTTATATAGATTTAAACGTTATAGACCAATGCAAACCAGATAACTGGGATGTTAATTCTCAACGCTGGGCTCAAAGAGTACAACGAGCTGCTGACAAGTCTGCCGAAATTAAATCAATTGGCAGCAAGTGGAGTGACTTTAAGCCTAATTTTATTCGCGAGTTTGGGGATAAATGTTGGTATTCTGAAGTGCCCAGAATAGGTACAGATTTTGATGTTGACCATTTTAGGCCAAAAGGTGATGTAAAAGTTTCAAAGCAGTCTTACGCGACTCGAGTAGTTCAAGGGGCACGTCAAAAACATCCTGGTTACTGGTGGCTAGCATTTGAAGCGAAGAACTATAGGTACGCTTGTATTGAGGCGAACAGGCCAAGATCGAATGGGGGTAAGCATGATTACTTTCCGCTTATGGATGAAGCAACGCGAGTTTGGAACCGTTGCAATATTGCTGGTCACGGAGGGGAGGACGTTAAGCTTTTAGATCCATGTTCTCTAATTGATGTTACCTTGGTTTCTTATGTGCAACATCCCGGTGCTGTTATGTCTCGCTATAGCGAAATATCGCACCCTGATGAGTATTCTCGTGTTCGTGAGAGCGCGAAAAGATATAACCTTAATAGTAAAACAATTAAGGGGGCGAGAAGCGAAGTAATCAAGAAAGTGAAGGATTCATTGCAGTTCATAGAGCTATACGCATCGCTTCCCCCAGCACAGCAAGTCACAATGAATGGCTTTTTGGCTACAATGGAACAGAACTTGGTTGATGCTTGTAATAGAAAGTCGGGTTTTTCTGCAACAGCCGTTGCTTTTGTTCGTCAGAAAAGGCATGAGGCTTGGTTAACTGATCTGCTACCAAGACTGGATTTAACGGACTAAATATTGATGTCTATCACAAAAATTACATGTATGACAGAGTGTATATTCGTGAAAGTCGACTTGCTATAATTTATTTAATTTCAATAAGATAGATTGGAAGTCCGACTCCCTCACTCACCGCCACATCCAAAACCCTAGCAGAAATGCTGGGGTTTTCTTGTTTTAGGTCAATGAGTTAAGGTAGTATAAGGCTTTAACGATAACTGACTGATACCACTAAGTACTGTGTCAAACCGCAAAACTGGTACCACAAGGGTGGTACACAATGGTACTAAGAATGGCTTCTCCTGTTGTAGCCCGCCGCATGGGATGGAAACAGAAACCGCATAAAATGGTAATTTTTAAAAATAACCATTTTATGCGGTTTCTGTGTTTAACAGATGCTATTCAATGCGGGATTTAAATCTCTTTTAAACACCACCTTAAATGGCTGCCCACCGTTTAGAATGGAAAATTTGCTTATTTCCTAAAATAAAAAGTGGGGTATTAAACAGAGGTTAAACGGGTTTTTCCGGCCAGGGGTTGTCGGTATGAATCTTCAGGTAAGCTGCGTCGGCCTGCGCTTCGTATTTAGCCTGAACATCGGTTTGCCAGTCGTCTAGCTCTTCGTTCCAGGTGACGTATTGGTGTGGTGGTTGGGTTAATGTCCAACACTGTTCAATATCACCCAAGTCTTTCACTTGTTTTGATTTGAGCGGATTGGCTTTGTTGTAGATAGTTTTGTTTCGGTAGTCTGCTATGTATTGTGTTCCGCTCAAATCGTCCAGTATTTCATTGGTTAAATCTCCACAAGAATTGGGAAAGCCAAGTTACGTGGGCGGGTTTCTGATGCAACCCTAGGAGGGTCACAAGCCTGCCACCGGTCGCCTTAATGCATCCAGAAAGCGTATTCTTGACTGGTGGCAACTTGCGTGGGGGATAGTGGTCAATGGCAGAAGAAATTTTTTATCGAAGCCTCCATGTCCTTGCCCATTTTCCGCCTCGGGTATGTGATCGCCTCGGGTATGTGATTTTGAGGATGTTTTTGATGCTATGGGGCTACAGGTCAAAGGGGTAAAGAGCCGGTTGCTGATCCCGGAATGGTGAAGACAAATTTCACACGTATCTTTGGGATCAGCGCCTGATTATTATGCTTAGATTTCTGTTTTATTAGTCATCAGTACTTGATCCAATCTTTGCTGCGGCTACTTTCCATTTTGCATATAAATTATCAGCCAGTGTTCTGTTGGTCGTCATCAACCCTCCAGTATAAACACTGCTGTCGCTTATATAATATGAGTAGCTACCATCTTCGGCGTCTCGGATATATACAATAGAAGTGCTGTTGCTGGCAGTTTCATCTGTAACCAGGTTGGATATACGAAGGTTTAGATCATTGATATAAAGTTCATAACTAAATATACCCGTTTTTGTAGAAGGTGTATCTGCTAATAACCAGGTGGATTCTGTGGTTGTGCCGTTTTGCGTAATAGACACGGCATTACCTGAAGATGAGCCAGTTAGCATAACCTCACTGTATTCACCAAAAGCTAGGGTAATGTACTGCGGATCAGGAACAGCGGTATCATCACTATTATCGTAAATCAGGTAATAAGTTTTTCCTGCTAGGTCATCACTGGAAAAGCAGTAGTAGTCAAGAGTTTCAGAGTCCACATCATCGTTATAGTCGTTGAATTTGCTAAGATCTACCAGCAGAGAAACTTTTGGCTGTGAAATCACGGCAAATTCATTTCCCCGGAAAAGAACATCTGTTGTTACATTGTTTTCGTCGACATTGTATGAATAGGCATTCTGTGTCTCATTATAATTTACAGGGTAGCTGTTGGTCACTTCACCTGAGTTATCTCTAATACTTATTGTGGTGTCAGTAAATGATAGGCCACCCATATCAGCATTTCCTAGTTCATATGGATTACTTGGAAGCTGCATAAAAGTATTGCCATAATCAAAAGTTTCATGGCTGCTGTCGGTATCTAGTTTGGTGAAAAAATCAGAAAAAGAGGAAGGGGAACTATTGCTGTTACCGCTACTGTCAATCACGATACTATCAAGATCGTCACCATCGTTTACTGCGTTATTTACCGCGTTCACAATAGTGGCTACAGAGTTTTTTATGGTACTTTTATTATTGATAGAGCTACTCAGTGCTTCTTTTAGTACGCTGGTAATTGAACGTGCTGTCAGATGAACAGCATCTGCGGTAGTTGATGTATCTTCCAGATAATTGCCGCTAAGCAGCTCTTCATCAACGCCTAATTCTGCTGCCAGATCAGATAAAGTGAGATCTGAAGTATGAACGATGGTTGTAAAAGGAGATATTACACTGGAACCTGCATCGGCGTACATTTCAAAGGTTTCTTTTACCAGACCAGCGGTATCGCTGTCATAAGTACTTCCTGCTACTGCCCGCACAATGATTGGATATTGGCTGCCTTCAGCATCAATTGCAACGGAGCCGTCAGTACCTGTATTTTCAAGCTGTATATCTCCTGCGTCTATTGTATCGTTTTCATTTACGTCGAGGTAAACTTCTGCATTTATCAGATATCCGTCAATTGCTTGGGCAGAATAGGCCGAACCGGAACTATCGCTTGAACTATGATGACAACCCGATAACACTAGTGTTATTGCTGTAAGTAGGGCGTTTTTTTTTATTTTCATATAATAATTACTCACAATGTATTCATTAGCTTAATAAGTGATGAGTAGAATATTGTATATTTGAGAATAATAAAGTATCAGTATTGAGAATTTTTGGGAAAACAGAAAAATCAATTTCATATTGAATATTAATATGCTCATCGACAGATGAAGGTGTATCTGAGTATCCGGATACTCGGGTTCCTTGTTGGTTGATTTAGTCCTGTGATTTTAGTGCTTCACAGGCGGTGCTGTTAAGGTGTCCAATGGTAACTTTGAAAACCCAGCGGATAAATTTTCGGTTAGCTCTATAGCGACATTAGCCCCTTTACCAGCAAAGACCAGCATATGTCCAAGTAGTTTTTTTACCTGATTTGTAAGAGCCCGAGATATTTTTAAACCTGTTAACCCTGCCGCATTGTCTCAGCACCTGCAAGCAGCAGGGTTAGTTTCTTTAGCCACCATTGCTTAGGTTCACCGGAAATAATACTGATAACATATTCAACATGTTTTGCCGTACGGCTGTTGCTGGCAATTTGCCAGGAATGGCTTAAACGTTCAGTGGCTTTCTGGCCTTGTTTATTGGGGATGAGTAATTGTTGCCAGGTTGAAGCACTGTCAGTGGTCATATCGATAATACTGTCGATGATTAATGCCGCGTCTTCTGCACTAAAACCCATCCCCTCCAGTTTGTAGCAGGTTGTAGAGAATAGACGAATAGCCGCTGGAGGGGTACGGTCAGCAGCACGAATGGTTGAGGCTAATCCCTGATATTTCGCATACAACTCCCACAGTGAGCAGGCAAGGTGATGCAAATAGGCTCTCCAGTCCGTTGCTGTGTTATCAAGAGAAAGCTGACAGATAGCAAGATCGAAGGCTGAATAGATAATCTCTTCCCGGTTTTTTACATGCCGGTATAATGATGAATGATCTACACCAAGATGAATGGCTATTTTTTTCAGGGTAACTTTATCTAACCCCAGAGTCAGTGCCGCTTCTGCGATAGTTTCCCGGGAGATTCTGGCCGGCCGGCCAACGGATAGATCGGATTTATGCTTTATCGTCATTATTCTTGTTTAACAGCTGGATAAGATACGTACAATAGTGAAGAGAAGGCGTGCTGATAGTTTAATCAACACGCCTTGTGCTGGCAAATGGATATTTTCGTCTCAGTGACACTTTAGTGGTGACGAATATGCCAATCCGCAGCTTGAGTCCAGCGTTTCCAAAGATCTGAGTATAGGCCAGATTGTTTAACCAGTGTTTGGTGTGTGCCTTTTTCTATTATTTTTCCACTTTCCAACACAACGATTTGGTCTGCATTGCTGATCGTTGACAGTTTGTGGGCAACCACAATAACAGTTTTATGTGCTGTCAATGCCTGCAGCGCTTTCTGGAAGGCCAGTTCATTGGTTGGATCAATCGCTGCGGTCGCTTCATCCATAATCACGATGGGGGCATCTTTGAGAATAGCCCTGGCAATCGACAGTCTCTGGCGTTCCCCTCCGGAAAGCGTCGAACCGCCTTCACTGATATGAGTTTGATAGCCATTTGGAAGTGACATAATAAAATCGTGAGCTTGAGCCATACAAGCGGCATGTTTAACCTCCGCCATCGTCGCATTTTTCTTACCTAACGTTATATTATCCAGCACGGTGCCTGAGAAAAGAAATACATCCTGAAAAACGACGGTAATAAGTGTATTGAGTGTTTCTGCCTTGATGTCACGAATGTCTACTCCACCAATGGAAACATTTCCGGCATTGGGATCCCAGAATCGGGCAACCAGATTCAGAACAGTACTTTTGCCTGCTCCGGAAGGACCGACTATCGCAGTCATGGTATTTTCTCCGGTTGAGAAAGAGAGTTCGTTCAATACTGGAACGTCGGCATGATAACCAAAAGTGACGTTATGGAAATCGATACTGCAGTTATCGGGCTCTTTTCCAATTATAGGTTCGGGAAGCGGTTGTTCAGTCAGTATCCTATCAATTCGGGTTAATGATGCATCAGCCAGACGAGTCTGTTCCATCACAGGAATTAATCCCAATAGGGGGCTGTATAGGGCATAAATTAACATTAATGCGGTAATGAAGGTGGCCAGAGGCAGCTCATCAGAAAGCAGTAAAACGCTGTCGGCATACATTATCAATGGTATGCCCAGCATGATAAGGGTTCCAAAAATAATCAGAGGAAAGGTTAGCTGACGAACCATTTTGTTGGAAAGAGTCCTGAATTCACTCAGAGCCAGACGAAAATCTTCCTGACCTTTTGCTATACGGTTAAAGGCTTTGATAACACTCATTCCCTGAACATATTCAATCATTCGTGCAGAGGCGGCAGCTTGAATATCTTGACGTTCAAGTCCCAGTTTAGCCATATGTCGGCTGGTAATCAGATATACCGGTAGGGCAAGAACAATAGAAGCAGCACCGGCGCAGAATAGGTTAATATCCTGATAGAGAAGGAACAGCAGGACTGCAATAGGAAGGCCTGATGCTTCGGCAATGCGAGGAAGACCGTCGGAAAGGAAACTTTCTATCATCTGCATATCGGTCGTGATCATGGTGACGGCATCCCCCCTATGTTGGGAGAAATGAAAACCAAGCGGTAATTTTCTTAGTTTATCCAGCATCTTTAGCCTTAAATCACGCGCTAACTGGAAACTGGCAAACCAGCATTGCCGGGCAGACAGGAAACTGAATACCACTTGTCCAGTCAGAGAAAGCACAGCCCAAAAAATAATGGAAGTTAACCATTCGGTGGTCGGTATGAAATCATCAGCAACAAGACTGGTGACCATTAAAATAGCAACACCATAGCCCAGTCCAAGGCAAAATGATTGTATAAAACGGAAGAGAATTCCTTTTGCAACTTGCGTTTTTAGTGGCCCAGCGAGTTGCCATAAGCGGTGGAGACTCTGCCAGTCAGAATGAGTAGAGGGATTCTCTTCACAAAGCAGTTCATTATCATCAGACAAGGTTTGTGTGGTGTTAGACATGATGTGCTCCTTCAGAGATAAGAGAATTTTGGTGACTATCTGTGCGTAGGGTACAGAAATCGTTCCACAAACGTAGATAAGTCCCTTGATTGTTGAGCAATTCGGTATGAGTCCCACATTCAGCGACTCTTCCATCATCAATCACGACAATCTGATCGACATCGCGGATGGTATTTAGCCGGTGGGCAATAATGATAACGGTTTTTCCTTGAGTTAAAGACTCAACGGCTTGTTGGATCAGTGCTTCGTTTTCCGGGTCAGTGAACGCGGTAGCTTCATCCAGAATGATAACCGGCGCATCTTTAAGAATAGCTCTGGCTATGGCAATACGCTGGCGTTCCCCTCCGGATAATTTTCTTCCTTTGTCACCGATGGTCGTTGCATAACCTTCAGGCAGTGAAATAATCATGTCATGGATCTGTGCGGCTTTTGCAGCTTGAGTAATATTTTCTTCTGAAGCATCTGGGCAGCCGAAACGAATATTATCAGCGATGCTGCCACTGAATAAAAACGTATCTTGAAATACGAAAGAGACGGTATCCATCAGTTGTTCAAGGGAAAGTTCTTTCACGTTAACGCCACCTATCGTGATGTAACCATCGTTTATGTCATAGAATCGGGGGATCAGGCTGGCTAAAGTGCTTTTTCCCGCTCCGGATGGTCCAACAAGAGCGGTGATTTGATTCGGTTCTGCGATGAAACTGACGTTATTTAATACATTGTGATTATCGTATTTGAAGGAGACGTCGGAAAACTCTACTTTATGATCCCGTAAGGATGTCCAGCGTTTGGTATCCGGTTGTTCGGGCGTATTCAGTACATCGGTGGCAAGCTGTGAGCTCATACTGATATGAGCCAGTTCGTGGAATAAGTGGAAGAGTTTCAGCAAGGGACGACTGTAGTTGGCACCGACAATAACAAAAAAGACAAAGGTCAGAGTATCTAAGCTCTGGTTCATGACCAGTATAGCTCCAAGGATGATGATAAATACCACATTACTCAACACCAGACTAAAGAAAGTCCCCCCCAAAGGTAGGTAAGCACTGGCCCACTGTTTCTCGATCTGAGCATAATGTTTGATGGCTTCACCCGTCTCTTGATAACTTTCCCGGGAACGATTGAATATTTTAACAACAGGAAGACCGTTCAGATATTCAACAATAGATGCATTCATTGTCTGTCCCGCTGATTGATACGGATAGGCATAACGGGCACCTCTTTGCATCCCCATAACCAGCAGACAGAACGATATTGGAGTAATGATGACGGCGGCCAGAGCCATGCGCCAGTCAATCCAGAATAACCAGATGGAAACGGCCAACCAGGTAGTTATTGCACTGATTCCTTCAGGAATACCGTGTGCGATAATCAGTTCCAGCTTTTCCGGATCATCAATCAGAAGTTTTTTGGCATCTCCACTTTTTTTGTGACTGAAATACCCAAGCGGAAGCCGGGCTAGGTGATTGGCAATTTTCAGACGCAATTGGTAGAGGGTCTCAAAAGCGATAAGATGCGATTGGGTCATGGTGACCCCCATGAATAAGTATCCGCCCAGGATGGATATCAAAGCCGTTGTCAAATACAAAAGAGCAGTATGTGAATGGAGTGTATGTTCAACGGCTTGCTGTAGCATCAGATAAATAGCATAAACAGGTACCAGTTCTAATCCGACAGACAGTGTTGCCAGTATTACAGCGAAAACTAATTTCCCTTGCTGAGATTTCAGTATTGGCCAGATTAAATCCATACAGGCTAAGTAATTTACTGATTGTTGTTTATCTTCAGAAGAGTGAAGACGTGTTTCTTCATCTTCGTTAGTGTTATCCAGAGTCACACTCATAGATTACTCCTTGTTCTATGTAAATGAGAATGGATGTCATTATTGATCCTGTACATGTTATTTGCAACATTGTGTTGCAAATAACATGTAAATAGTATTCTTACTGAATTTTGCTTATGGGAGGGGAGAAATATTCTTTCTGATCAATGCTTGGGTTCGGGTAATAATAGCATTGAGCCCTATGGTTCTGGTTGGGGTCAAATGTTCTTGTAGCTCTATTTCACCAAACCAGGCGAACAGATCAAATCCATCTATCTGTTTTGCTGGCTGACCGTTATAGGCAATAATGATAAGAGCCAGCAAACCGCGAACTATAGCGGCATCGCTGGTGGCATTGATATGTATTAATCCATCAGCATAATCCAGAGTAAGCCAGACCTGACTCTGACACCCTTGTACCTGATTGGCGTGTATTTGTTCTGTGGTTGGCAGGGTAGAAAAACGTTCACCTAATTCAATCAGGTACAGGTATTTTTCTTCCCAATTGCTACAGCGATTAAAGTTTTTTGTCACTTTTTCCGGAGTCATTATTTTCCCAGTAATTGTTCAATTTTTTTCAGACCGTCTACAAGTGCATCAATATCACTTTGGTCGGTATACAGTGCAAAAGAGGCTCTGCATATTGCTGATAGTTTGTATCTTTTAAGCAGAGGAAGGGCACAATGATGCCCGGTTCTGATTGCGATACCGTACTTATCCAGAAAACTACCGACATCAAAGGCATGATGTTCTCCCAGATTGAATGAAATGACACCCGTGTGAACCGGACGTGGTGGTGATAATAAGGTGAGTGATGAAATTGTGGTCAACTGTTCTAATGCATAATCCATGATGGCATTTTCATATGTTTGTATCTGTTCTGACCCTATTGTCTCAATATATTGAACAGCGGTACCCAGCCCGAGTATACCGGTAATATTGGGGGTTCCTGTCTCAAATTTCCAGGGAGCCGGTTGATAAGTACAACCTTGTGTCAGGTCGACATCTTCGATCATGGCTCCGCCCCCTTGCCAGGGAGGTAGGCTCTCGAGCCATTGGTCGCTGATATAGAGTATGCCGGTGCCTGTTGGTCCATAGAGTTTATGACCAGAAAATACATAGAAATCACAGCCGGTTAGTTGTACATCAACCGTTTCATGCATAATGCCCTGAGCACCGTCTACCAAGGTTGCGATTCCCTTAGATTTCGCCCACTGGCAAATTGAACGGATCGGGTTTACTGTTCCGAGAACGTTTGATACGTGGCTAAGTGCGATCAATCTGGTTTTATCGGTCACCAGATTGGATAAATCTTCCAATACCAGAGTGCCATTATCTCTGACAGGCCATATGATAAGTTTGAGTTCATAGCGCTGTGCCGCCATCTGCCATGGAATAATATTAGCGTGGTGCTCCATTTCTGTAATGATAATTTCGGAACCCCTTTCACAGGCAATCACCGGGAAAGTGTTTGCTACCAGATTAATCGCCTCAGTCGATCCTTTAGTGAAGATAATGTTGGACGCTGACTCGGCATGAATAAACCTGGCGATACTTCGTCTGACATCTTCTACGTTCTGTGTTGCAACAGAGCTGAGATGGTGAATGCCGCGATGTACTGTGGAATACTCTTCATGATAGAAATGTTGCATTCTTTCTGTGACACAGTAGGGTTTTTGAGCCGTAGCAGCACTGTCCAGATAGATCAATGGCTTATCTGTGATAGTATTCAAAAGAGGGAAGTCTGTTCTCCAAGGACTGTTTAACTTATTCATCGGACGGAATGTTCTTCCGGATGAAGACAACTGCTCAAGCGACTATCGATTTTTTCTTTTACCCGGATTTTTACCTTATCGTCTTCTATCCTGTCGCTGATCTCGTGTGCAAAAGCATTAATAATAAGATGTTGGGCTTGTGCTTTGGGGATTCCTCGGGTTTGTAAATAATAGATTTGTTCAGCGCTGATCTGCCCCGTTGTCGAACCGTGGCTACATTTCACATCATCAGCATAGATTTCCAACGTTGGTTTACTGTTCACTTCAGCCTGATGGTCAGTGAGCAAATTGTGGTTATCCATTTGAGCATCGGTTTTAAGAGCATACTTTTCAACCTTGATCATGCCATCGAATAGTCCATTGGCCTCTTTTCCTGCAATGATTTTATGTAGCTGTCTGCTCCGACAGTGTGGCGCTTTGTGAAGCAGGAAGGTACGGAAATCATAAGTCTGCTTGTTTCCTGGTAATGCGAGGCTATCGATAGTTAGCTCTCCGCCTTCACGGAGGAATTCGGCGCTGGTGTGATGCTGAATAAATTCACCGTTTAGCATCAGGGTCTGACTTTCGGCTCGGCTGTATTGACTAAGAGAGAGAGCATTATGACCAAAATGTAATTGTTGTTTGCCTTCCTCAATAAGTTTTATGTGTGAATAGTGGGCGTCGTCCTCAACATGGGTGATCATACGTGACAATGTAACTCCAAAGGCAGAGTCCTGAGAAATATGCTGCTCGATAGCAGAGACATTTGCTTCAGAGCCGATAGTCAGACAGACACACGAACTGATGGCAGAATCTTCTTCGCCTGTATTCAGAAAAACAAAATACAGAGGTTTGTCGAGTTTTTTACATGCAGGGATGTGGACAACGGTTTTATTGTGGATAGCCGCATCCGTCAGTCGAGAGAAAAACTCAGAATTTATAGCTGATGCATTTATATTCGGCATTGTTACCGTTTTAATATGGTCAACCCTGAAAGGGTACATACTGTCCGAATGATGTGCATTGTAACATCCGTTAATAAATACCAAACGGTAGGCATCGATAGGCAGTGTCTTCAGAGCCAGCATCGTCTGCACATTATTGATTGTCAATAATCCACCCATAACCTTTTGCCTCTAACTGTTTTGCCAGTGATGCATCACCGGATTTAACGATTTTTCCGTCAGACAATACATGTACATAATCGGGGCGGATATGATTCAGAATGCGCTGATAATGGGTGACAATGATAAAAGAACGGTTTGTATCTCTTAACGCATTGACACCGTCAGACACCGCTTTTAAAGCATCAATATCCAGACCAGAATCGGTTTCATCCAGAATACAGAGCGATGGCTCAAGGACTGCCATCTGTAAAATATCATTACGTTTTTTCTCTCCACCAGAGAAACCGTCGTTTACAGAACGCTCCAAAAGTTCAACCGGCATTTTTAAAAGACGGGCTTTTTCTTCCAGATGATCGTTAAAATCGAACCTGTCGAGCGGCTCCAAATTTCGGTAGCTGCGTATTGCATCCAATGCAGTTTTTAAAAACAGCTTATTGCTGACGCCGGGAATTTCGACCGGATACTGGAACGCAAGAAAGATCCCTTCACCTGCTCGTTCTTTTGCATCAAGTTCGGTAAGTTCTTTCTGCTTAAAATAAATATGTCCCTGAGTGACTTCGTAATCATTTTTTCCTGCAAGGGTCGCAGATAATGTACTTTTTCCTGAGCCGTTAGGACCCATAATAGCGTGAATTTCACCGGGTCGAACTGTCAGGTCGATACCTTTCAGGATTTCAGTATCATTAATACTGACGTGCAGGTTTTTTATATCTAACATGGTATTAATATCCGATATAGTTTTTAGCCTACGCTGTGTTCAAGACTAATGGAGAGTAGTTTTTGCGCTTCTACTGCAAATTCCAGTGGTAATTCTGAAAAAACGTCTTTGCAAAAACCGTTGATAATCATAGAAATGGCATCATCTTCAGTAATACCGCGTTGCATGCAGTAAAACAGCTGTTCTTCACCTATTTTTGAGGTGGTGGCTTCGTGTTCGATCTGAGCGGAATTATTTTTTACCTCGATACAAGGGAAAGTGTGTGCACCACATTCCTGACCGATCAGCATTGAATCACATTGAGTATAGTTGCGTGCACCATTTGCCGTAGGGAGCACCTTGACCAGACCGCGGTAGCTATTTTCACTTTTTCCGGTAGATATACCTTTTGAAATAATGGTGGAGCGAGTGTTATTGCCGATATGAATCATCTTGGTGCCGGTATCGGCTTTCTGATGACCATTCGTAAGGGCAACGGAGAAAAATTCACCGATGGCGTTATCTCCTTTGAGAATAATACTTGGATATTTCCATGTAATGGCCGAACCGGTTTCTGATTGCGTCCATGACATTTTACTGTTGGCACCTTCACATATCGCTCGTTTGGTCACAAAATTTAGAATACCGCCTTCAGAATCTTCTTCACCGGAAAACCAATTTTGAACCGTAGAATACTTGACTTCGGCATCCTGCTGAATAATGACTTCCACAACAGCGGCATGGAGCTGATAGGTATCACGAATTGGAGCGGAGCAACCTTCTATATAGCTGACATAGGCACCTTTATCGGCTACTAAGAGGGTTCTTTCAAACTGACCGGTTTTAGCTTGGTTAATACGAAAATAGGTAGAAAGTTCTCTGGGACAGCGTACTCCGGGAGGTATATACACAAAGGTGCCGTCTGATGCTACGGCGGCATTGAGTGCTGCAAAAAAGTTATCTCTGGGTGGTACCACGGTACCCAGATGTTTTTTGACCAAATCCGGGTGATCTTGAACGGCTTCACTGAAAGAGCAGAAGATAATTCCTTGCTCCTTGAGTTCGTTTCGGTAGGTTGTAGTAACAGAAACTGAATCAAAGATAGCATCGACGGCGACATTGGCGCCTTCTCGGACTGGAACTCCAAGTTGGGTAAATGCATCTTCTACTTCTGAAGTAAGAAAATTATTAGCCCCATCATTCAAAGTTGAAGCCGCGCATTTAGCACAAACCGGAGCGGAATAGTAACTGTAGTCTTGGTAGTCAAGCGGTGTGTATTCTGCTTTTAACCAATGTGGCTCTTCCATCTGAGTCCAAATTCGGTAGGCTTCTAAACGGAATTCCAGCATCCATTTTGGTTCATTCCTTTTTGCAGATATCGCCCGGACAACATCTTCATTGATTCCCTTTGCTAGGGTGTCATTGTCCAGTTGAGTATAAAAACCTTCTTTATAGCGGTTGTTGTGCTGGCTGATATCTAAGCCGGAAACCATATTAACTTCATTCATGGGTTTATACTCCAAAGCTTTCACCACATCCGCAAACCGATTTGACGTTAGGGTTATCGTATGTAAACGATTGATTGAGTCCTTGTTGTTTAAAGTCGATCTCTGTACCGTCCATAAATGGTATTGCTTTTAAGGCAACGTATATAACCGCTCCATTCGATTCGAACATGAGATCATCATCAGAAGGTGAGTCAATCAGTTTAAGTTCATAAGCATACCCAGTGCATCCTGATGGTTTTACCGACAGGTGAAGATGTTGAGTTCCGGATATTTGGTTAATCTGGTTGGCAGCTGCTGCGGTTAGAGTGATTCCTTTCCAGTTTGCGGTTTCCAGAGAAAATTCTTGAGGTGTTGTTTCCAGGATTGGGTTATCGATACTCATCGTGCTCCCCTGAACAAGATTATTCAACTGAGCTAGATGATAATGACTATCAACTTTAATTCAACCATGTTCTGCGTATGGCTAAATAATCATAACAAATACATTTGTATCTTCAGATAAGATCAGAACAGCAGGATATATAGCGGTCAACTAAAACCGGACATGCGGTTAGATCTGTTTTCGGTGATCTCTGGTGGAAAGGCTGGCCTTAGTCTATCAGTTTCAGTAAATGCTCAGTAGCCGCCATATATTCAGGATAGTCGCTGAATTTCTGTCGTTGTTCCTGTGTCATCTCAGCGAGATTACTTTTTACTGCCCAAAACAGGCTGCTGGTACGTAACATGGCTTTTAGCGGGTTACAGATTTCATATTCGTATATATCATCGAGTAGTGCCCGGATCTGTTCCCGTCCGGTTTCGCTGCTATCTGCTTTGGAGAGTTTGTCTTTTACCCGTAAGTAACGGTCACTGGCGATAAGTTTTTCCATCAGGGGCTTATTATTACCGGCCATTTCACTTAACTGATCCCGTATTACAGCTATCCAGTGTGCCTTAGTGAATTGATCATAATTTACATGCTCAAAATCACTCCTGATAGTGTTTTCTATATCAGCCTGAGAATTCATCACCACAGTCCGCACCGCCTGAAAAGGGAGTTGATATTCTTTACACAGCTCAATAATCATTGCATGAAAGCCATTTCCGGGGAGGTGAAGGCTTTCTTTGAACTGTGTAAGGGCATACTCCTGCTCCGGGGTAAGGTCAGACATATGGCTGGTATTCCTTTTATTTGTGATATTTAGGCCAGATATTCATGCATAAGCTCTGGGCTTCGGTTCTGATCGCGGTCATATAGGCATCTAATCCCAGGATTTTCATCGCAGTGAGCATACCATCGGTATATTTTTCTATCAGTAGAGCGGCAAATTCTGGTGATTCGCCTCGTTTTTTAACATCGTAAAGACGAGCCTGAGCATATTGTCGCAGAGAATTCAGTAGTTGTTTATACATTATTTGTCCCTCATCGCAAATTTAGCGTTTTGAACGTAGGGTTTGCTTAATTTATATACAAATTCTGTGCCAGAGAAAGTCAATAATTTGCTGTTTCAGGTCTCTAGGGCATGGCGGCAGTATAATTAAATGAGTGATGTGACCTATATCTGATTTTATCCTACGCCCTCTCTTCTACTCCTTTGGGAATCTTTTTCAGGAGGATTCTTTTTTATTAAAGACACGCTATTTTCTTAGTTTATGAACATCATTTTATATCTCTATACACATAATGAAAAAACGGGAGACTTACTTTGAAACCAATGATGCCAACCCTACGGCTGAAAAAAATGCCCCATCTGAACTATCAGAAAGGTCTGAATATGAAAACAGGACTCACTCAGTTTTTACTGCCTCTTACTGTATTAATCGGAATAGCCGGATGTAGCAGTAAGACAGATACCCGGTTGGATTCAGACATGACCGGCTTTGCACCGGAAGTAAATTATGCCTGTTATGAAGGTCAGAATGATGCATGTGATCTGCGAATTTATCAGGTCATGGTGGAGTCTTTTGTGAATGGCGACAATAAGACTAACTATGATCAGGGCTATGGAACCTCTCACCATAAAGGGGATTTACAAGGGGTAATAGATAGTCTGGATTACATTAAGAGTCTGAATGTTAATGCTATCTGGATGACACCTGTGTTTGATTCCTGCAAAGGTGAGGCCGGTAATATAAAACTGGATGCGACAGGATATTTTGCTTGCGATTATTTTAATGTTGACCCTAATTTTGGCTCGAATAAAAAATTAAAAGAACTGATAGATAAAGCGCATGAAAAAGGTTTGTTTGTTCTGCTTGATGGTGTATTCGGTCACACAAATAAAGCACAGCTAAAATCCTCTCCGACAGGGAAAATGCCTAAGCTGAAGGCTGGAGATTCAGGTTATCCTGGACAGTTGGTTGTGTACCCGGATGCCGGGAGCGAGGCATTTTTTACCGAAGTAGCAACGTACTGGATTGCAGAATATAAGATTGACGGCTGGAGACTGGATCAGGCTTATCAGATCCCGGTAGACAGTTGGGCCAATATTCGTCAGGCGGTTGAAGCGGCTTCTGCTAAAAACAGGGCAGAAGGCAGCGTATGGGGAACGTTGGGCTATATGGTCGGAGAGGTCTGGAATAGTGCCGGTTATATAACCGAGACAGCTTATGGTACAGAGACACATCCGGCCTTGAAATCTGCATTTGATTTTCCGTTACGTTACGGTCTGGTTCAGGCTCTGGCGGTTGAAGAATCTGGTACAGCAGGGGATGCAACAAAGCTCAATGCAGATTGGAACAAAATTGAGAATTATCCGCCTCATGCGATGCCAAATCTGATGCTGGGTAATCATGATCTGGTACGTTTTGCTGATCTGATCCAACGGGGACATTTGAGCGATACTATACAACGGCATAAAGCAGCATTCAGTTTTATGGCTGCATATTCTGGACCCATTACTTTCTATTATGGGGAGGAAATTGCAGATGAAGTTCCTGATTTTTCGTACAAAGTGAGTTCAAACTGTGTTGAACGGGGATTGTGTGATGATCATGTTGCCCGCTCCAGCGGAAAAATTGAAGGTGTCACTGACGGAGTGGTATTAACTCCTGAGCAGAAAGCACTGAAAAGCTGGCTTTCGAAGCTGATGCGGGTTCGTAGTGAAAATCCGGCTCTGTATAACGGTAGACGGACTAACCTGTTGACTACCTCTTCTCTATATGCCGATTTGAAAACCTATCAAGGTGAACAGGTTGTTTATGTATTGAATACAGCAGATAGTGATACCAGATTTGATCTGAACATGAGTGCTCTTAAGGCTACGGATAAGCTGGTTGACCTGATGACGGGTGAGGAAATCACAACATCATCAGGAACAACATCTGTTGATGTCCCTGCTCTGACCGGGCGGCTGCTTAAAGTTGAGTAGAATAATATGTTCTACTCAAGCTTAAACTTGCTGACAATATCGACCAGATTGCGGTTTGTTTCGCTCAGATGATGAGTACTGAGTGAGGTCTGTTCCCCGTTGGTATTGAGGGTGAGTACGACGTCCTGAATGGCAGCCATATTTTTATTGATCTCAGCCGTTGCGGAATTCTGTTCCTCGGCGGTTGCGGCGATTTGTGTAATATGGTCAGCTACTTTAGCAACTGTATTTGTCATTGAATCCAGAGATGTCATTACCTGAGAGGTGGTTTCTGCTGTTTTCAGACAACTGGATTTGGTGACTTGCATACTGTTAACGACACGGCTGTTTCCGGAAGTAAGGCGCGCCAGCATTTGATTCACTTCTTCTGTGCTTTTCTGGGTACGGGCTGCCAGCGCTCGGACCTCGTCAGCGACAACGGCAAATCCTCGCCCCTGTTCACCCGCACGTGCAGCTTCTATTGCCGCATTCAGAGCCAGCAGATTTGTCTGTTCGGCAATATCACCGATCACATTCAGTACCGCTCCAATCTGCTCGGTATCTTTGCTCATTTCAATAATAGATTCAGAGGTGTGTTCCACTTCCTCAACCAGTTCACTCATCTGATCAACTACCTGCTGTACAACCGCTTTGGATTGTTCCGCTTCTGTGTTGGCATCCTGAGTCTGCCGGGCAGTAATGGATGCGTTTTCTGCTACAGAAGCTGCACTGGAACTCATTTCATTAATGGAATCTACGGCCTGAGCCATTTCTGCCGTGTGCCGCTGCAACAATATCTGATTAGAATCAGTCTGCTGTTTTAACTGGTGAGCTTCATTATTGATTTGGCTTCCGGAAGAGGCGACCTCTTGCATGATCTTTTGCAGATTTCCCATAAACTGATTGATGCCCGCTGCTATCAGACCAAGATCGTCTTGGAGTTCTACTTTTAGCCTCTGTGTTAGATCACCGTCACCATTACTCAGGTCAGTAATTAATTCTCTGAGTTTAACAATAGGGGCGAATGATTTATGAATCAAAATCAGGCTTAAAGGAATAATAATGACGGCCAGAATAATTAAGGCTAGTGTTATAGATTTATTCAGAGCGCTGACATTTTCCTGAATGGCGGTATTATCGATGTATCCTGTTAAATGCCATTCTTTCCCTGCAACAGTAAATGGCTGGTTAATTGATATCAGGTCTGTCCCTTCTCTGTTAGAAAAAATTGTATTATCATGTGCATCTGTTAACTGGAAATAATAGCCATTACCACTGCTTTGTTTAAGCAATACCTGTATGGGACTAAGGTCAACATAAAATATATTACCGCCATTGGAATCTTTAGGTATGGTAATGGTGACCACAGGTTTATTATCCTGGATAAAGACGTCGCCCAGTAAGGTTTTCCCGTCTGCTGCAGAGAGGATTGTGCCATACTTTTCTTTGTCTTCTTTAGATATCAGAGTACCTTCATCACTGTAGATGATACCATAAGTGATTTGTATAATATCGCTGAAACCTGTCTTTTCCAGTGTTTCCGCTATTTCAACAAAACTAAAATTACTGGCTTCAGCAAGTTTGATATCACTTTCCAGATTGTTTATCAGCATTTTTTTTACTAATTCAATCTGCGTGTTGACATTTTCAGTATATTTATTCTTTATATAGTGGTTAATATAATAATTGACACTGAAATAAGAGGTGATTATTGCTAAAGATATAACGAAAATGACGATAGAAATGAGTTTTGATTTAAAAGATATGCTTCTCACACTGTGTTATCCGCTATTAAATTTTATTAATAATAGTATATATAATGCGTAGAAATAAGTGATTGAAATCACAGCCGCTATTTATGGCCGTTTTGTCCATGTTTATGGCGCTGATGGCTATGACCCGGATCTCATTTAAGATTCAGGCAGAGGGACGGAAGCCGGCTCATTGTTGATGGTATAACCTGACAGAATGAATAAAAATTACTGAGATTTACAATAGAATAAGCTATTGAAATATAGCCACAAAACTGTATTGTTTGTCAATTTAGGGTATCGTTATGTTCCAAAGAGTGACAAAGGTAGCATAATCAGAAACTGGTTTAGGTAACATTAGGCGAAATTATTCGGTGCAATATTCACTGTTCTATACTCTGGTAGGACGTTTCGGGTTGTATAAGAGCTGTATAGATGGAAAAAGTTGATAATAGAAATTTATTACGAATCATTCAATTAGTGCCGGCCACTATCATCTTTCTGGCAAGCTTCATCATTATTGGTGTAATGATTCATGATAACCGGATTGAGGCTCAGCATAATCTGAACTCATTGCGGGAAGATTATGTTGAACAGCAAAAGCAGCAGGTGCAGAACCATATCGATAACCTTACTCAGCAGTTGCTTTACCGGAAAAATCAGACAGAAAATGAGGTAAAAACCCAACTGAAGGAACGAGTTTATGAAGCCTATGCGCTGATACTCAGTATCTATGAAGAGCATGCCGACTTGCCTAAAGAACAGTTGACGAAACTGATCACTTCTGCTCTGCGTAATATCCGATTCAATAATGGTCGTGGCTACTTTTTCATTTATTCTATGGATGGTACTAACGTCATGTTACCACCCTTGCCGGATATGGAAGGAAGCAGTCTTTGGAATATGCAAGACAGCAGGGATTCCTACATTGTTCAGGATATGGCTTCTATTGCAGCAAATAAACAGGAAGGGTATCACCGTTGGTGGTTTTATAAGCCACAGGACTTGCAGACAGACTATGAAAAGATTGGCTTTGTTAAGCATGTGGAGCCGCTGAACTGGTTTATCGGTACCGGAGAGTATGTGGCAGATTATGAATCTGATGAGAAAAAACGGATTCTTCGCTGGTTGTCTGAAATCAGGTATGGCGCATCAGGCTATGTGTTTGTGATAGATGAAAATGGGATAATACTTGCTCATCAGGACAGTTATTCCATTGGAGAGGATCGATACAATTATAAGGATGCTGAAGGGCACTATTCTGTCCAGGATATTATAAATACTGCCAGAGACGGGGGAAAAGCCGGAGGTTTTGTACATTATCACAGTTTTTTCCATCCGAGTATGGTGACGAGTAATGAAAAATTAAGCTACGTACGCTGGATTGATGACTGGGACTGGGCGATAGGTTCCGGCATTTATTTGTCGGAAGTGGACGACTATTTACAGAAGAAAGAAGTGGTATTAAAAGAGCAAAACGATCAGGAATTGACCCGGATCCTGATTTTTAGTTTTGGGATCCTTTTGACGATGGGAATGTTTGCTCTGTTCCTTGGACGAGAGGTGGCACAAAGGTTCCGGAATTTTCAGGATAAAATAAACCGGGATTTTTACGAGCTGATTTCAACTAAAAACCAGATGCAGCATATGGCTTTGTATGATTCTCTGACGGATCTGCCAAACCGGATTCAGTTTAATCAGGTTGTTCGCCGGGCGATTAAAGATGCAGATGTGACCGGGCTGTCCGTTGCCGTTGTTCTGGTTGATCTGGATAATTTTAAAAAAATTAATGATCTGTATGGGCATTCTGCCGGTGATAAGTTACTTGGGGTCGTCAGTCGTAAACTGGAAATCTTGCTGGATAAGAATGAAAACATTTCCCGGTTTGGCGGAGATGAGTTTATTTTCTGTTTTCCGAATCTGATCCGTGAAGCCGATGTTCAGGGGAAAATTCAGCGTATTCAGGATGTTCTGGATGATCCGCTTATTATTGACGGGCGGAAAGTTAAAGTCAGTTGCAGTATTGGTGTGGCAACATACCCCAGAGATGCAATGACGGCAGAAGAGCTGATAAGTAATGCTGACATTGCCCTTTACCGTGCTAAAAATAAGCAGAAAGGGGCTGTATTATTTTTTGATGCCTCTATTGCACAGCAGGTTGAATACGAGTTTGTACTGGAAGAGCAACTTAGAGGTGCTCTGAGAAAAAATGAAATCAGTGTTCTGTATCAACCGCAAATGGATACAGAGACAGGAAAACTGGTCAGTGTTGAAGCTTTATGTCGCTGGAATAACAGTCGGTTGGGCGCTATTTCTCCGGTTGAATTTATTGCTGTTGCTGAAGAATTGGATCTTATCCATGATATTGGTCTGTTTGTATTCCGGCAAGCTTGTCTGGATGTCCTCAACTTTTCTCCTAACGGATTGGAAGCAATTAAACTTGCCGTTAATATTTCACCGGTTCAGCTGAAGCTACCGAATTTTTCCAGTGAAATACAAGAGATCGTCCGACAGATTGGTATTGATATTCACCGGGTAACACTGGAAGTCACGGAAAATGTGCTGGTAGATGACTACGAAGCCGTAGAGCCGGTTTTACAGGAGCTGAAAAGTCTTGGTTTTGGTATTTCACTGGATGATTTTGGTACCGGCTTCTCTTCTCTGAGTTATCTGAATAACTTACCGATTAGTGAGATTAAAATAGATCGCAGCTTTATCGATAAGATACTGATAAGTGAACAGAGCCGTTCTCTGGTCAAAGCGATTATAGCGATCAGTGAATCATGTGATATGCGTGTGGTGGCAGAAGGGGTTGAGACGGAGAAGCAGTTTGAGTGGCTTATTGAACATCGCTGTGATTATGTGCAGGGCTTCTATTTTGATCGGCCGCTGTCTGTGCAGGTACTGACAGAAAGATATGGCAGCGTACTGTAAGCGGAAAATAAAATGGGGTTAGTTTTTTCCGTTGTGCAGGAGAGCAATAGCAATCTGCCCCAGAGCGAGTCCTCCATCCCCGCAGGAATAGTCTTTGTGCTCCAGCAGGTGAATTTTACGTGACAATTTTTCTCTGAGTAATGACGAGAGGAGAGCGTTGTGAAATACTCCTCCGGTCAGGACTAGCTCATTAAGTGCGTATTGGCTCTGTGCTTTTAATACCATGCTTGCCAAGGCGTCAGCCAGCGCATGATGAAATAGCCAGGCTTTTTCTGCTGTACTACCGGTTAGTTTCAGCCAGCTGCCCCAGAAACGCCTCAGATCCAACGTTAGCTCATTCAGAGGAATAGTCAGTTGCGGATCAGTCCCGGAGTGATGCTGCCGGGCTATTGCTTCCAGATGGCAGGCGGCTTGTCCCTCGTATTCCAGCGGGTCGGTATCCGTTATGATGTTGAGTGAAGCGGCAACAGCATCGAATAACCGCCCGGCAGAACGTATGGTGTGGGTATTTATATTTTTCGTCCATACGGTGTTTAGCTGCTGGATTGGCTTGCGAGGCAGCAGTGCAGCCAGTTCTTGCTTTGTTAGCTGTGGTAAAAATGTTCTGAGATGCGCATAATAAGCCCGCCACGGCTCTCTGGCTGCTCTGTCGCCTCCAGATAGCCGGATTGCCGGGATACCCCCGATTCTCCGCATATTCTGATAATCAGCAATACACAGCTCTCCGCCCCAGAAAGTATGGTCATCTCCCAGCCCCAGCCCATCCAGCGCCAGAGCTAGTACCGGACGATTACCCGGCTGCCGGTTATTTTCTATCAGACAAGCGGCGATATGTGCGTGATGATGCTGGACAAAGGTAATCTCTGAGGAGGATGCGGCTTGTTTTTCGGCCAGTTGATGACTGAAGTAACCGGGGTGCAGATCAGCGACATGGTGCTGGATATTCAGTTGGTAGAGAGAGGTATAGTGGCGTATTGTTTGCTGGTACTGTTGCTGAATATTCACATTGCTCAAGTCACCAAGGTATTGACTGACAATGATCTTTCGTCCTTTCCCGATGGCAAAAGCACTTTTCAGGTCGCCACCGTAGGCCAGATAGCCATCGGCATCCGGAAAACCTTCAGGAAGATCCAACGCATCCGGCACCATCCCTCTTGAACGGCGCAGGACTTCTGTATGCTGGTTATCAACCCGTAACAGGGAATCGTCACAGCGCTGTATGATCGGTCTATTATGCAGAATAAACCGATCCGTCAGATGGCCCAGGGTCACCAGTGCGGCTTTGTTTTCTATGGCTGGAGGGTATCCGCTGGCATTGCCTGATGTCATGACCAGTGGATAAGGAAAAGCTCTGGCAAGCAAATGCTGAAGTGGATTGGAGGGAAGCATAATACCGATTTCGGCCAGACCTGGGGCTATATTATCAGCCAGTGATGTCGGTGCTTTTTTCTTCAGTAGCAGGATAGGCGCCATGCCGGAAGTCAGTATTTTCTGCTGAAGCTGACTGCAACAGGCAAGATCCCGAACCGCATTGATATTTGCAGCCATAATGGCAAAGGGTTTATGTCTGCGCTGTTTTCTCTGCCTGAGGGTAGCCACTGCGTTATTATCGCAGGCATTGCAGACCAGATGAAAACCACCGACTGATTTAATCGCTATGATTTGCCCTTGCTTCAGTGCATTGACGGCATGTGTCAGCCAGTGTCCTGGCAGTTGAGTGCCCTCTCTATTCGTTATCCACACATTGGGACCGCACTCAGTACAGGCGGTTGGTTGAGCGTGATAACGGCGATTCGCCGGATTTCTGTATTCTGAATCGCAGGCCGGGCAGAGTGGAAAATGGCGCATGACGGTATTCGATCTGTCATAGGGCATGGCCTGAATGATCGTAAACCTTGGTCCGCAATGCGTACAGTTGATAAAAGGATACCGGTAGCGCCGGTTGGTACGGTCATGTAATTCAGCCAGACAAGCGGGGCAGGTAGCGGCATCCGGTACGATTTGGGTATTGATTGCAGTTGTGGCGGAAGCAGTGATCCGAAAGTTATCTGGCCAGTCCGTCCATTTATATTCCGCCATTGTCAGCGAGTCAACACAGGCAAGAGGCGGCAACCGGGTTAGCAGTGCCTGACGGAATCGTTCTATCTGTCCACCGGTTGTTTTCGTGGTCAGCCGGATAATAACCCCTTCACCGTCATTAAAAACCTCTCCTTTCAGGTGAAATTCCTGTGTCAGTTGCCAGATAAAAGGACGAAAGCCAACGCCCTGAACTTTTCCTCTGACTCTGATCTCCGTTCCTTTCATCTGCATATTGGTTTCTCCGGATTGTTCCGTCTCTAACGCTAGCAGATTCTGGGCATTGGCTCAGAAGAGGGTAAGTCCAGCCAGCGACAACCGCCAAAAGCATGTTGTATGGTTACCTGACAACTGGTATCTGTTTCACCAATAATAGCGGCAGATTCTCCACCAGACACCTGTTGCATAGCCAGTAATGCTTTTTCTGCGTCCTGTTCCGCTACGATAGCAACCAGTTTTCCTTCGTTGGCAAAGTTAAGGGCATCCAGCCCGAGTAGCTCGCACAGCCCCCGTACTTCAGGAGTGATCGGCAGAGCGGTTTCATTAAGCCGGAATCCACAGCCAGAAAGCGGAATGAATTCATGCAGTACAGCATTCACACCACCTCTGGTCGCATCCCGCAATGTGCGGACTCCCTGCACGGGGAGTAAGGCTTCAACCAAAGGATACAGATGTTGGCAATCACTCTTGAGCCGGGTTTCTAGCCCAAGATCTTCGCGCAGATTCAAGATGGTTGCCCCGTGGTCGCCAAGTGTTCCAGATAACAGAATACGATCTCCGGGCTGGATTTTTTCTGCCCCCCAGCAGATACCTGAAGGGATCACACCAATACCACTGGTATTAATAAACAGCTTGTCTGCAGCTCCTTTGGGGACCACTTTTGTATCCCCGGTTACGATCTGAATGCCGACCTGACCGGCAGTCTGAGCCATGGAGTAAACGACAGATTCGAGAGTTTCCAGTGATAACCCTTCCTCTAGAATAAAGGCAGCAGAAAGGTACAGGGGTTTGGCTCCGCACATGGCTATATCGTTAGCTGTTCCGCAGACGGCGAGCGTACCTATATTGCCTCCGGGAAAGAATAACGGGTCAATAACGAACGAATCGGTGGTATAAGCAAGCTGCTCTCCCTGAGCAATAAGGTGAGCAAGAGACAGCCTTGCCTGATCTTCCTGACGGCACAGGGTATCGTTAGCAAAATAGTGCAGAAACAGTTCTTGGAGTAGTTGCTGCATCATTTTACCGCCGCTGCCATGAGCCAGTGTGATTCTGTCGGACATTATATTTCCTCCGGATAATGCATATCTGAGCCTGGTGGTGGCTGAGTCTGAGGAGATGGTGGTGTATATTGATAATAAGCTGCACATGCACCTTCTGATGAGACCATTAGAGCCCCTATGGCCGTTTCAGGCGTGCACTGCTGGCCAAATAGCGGACAGTCTGTTGGTTTACAACGACCGGTCAGAACATTATTGCACAGTCCTGACTTTGTTTTCTCTGCCTGAGGCGAAGTGATTTCTGGCACAGGAAAAGCTTCCGCGTCAAAATTGCGATAGGCATCCCGCAGGCGGATACCAGAGCCGGGTATTGCACCAAGGCCTCGCCATTCGCTTTCTTCTTTAGTGGTAAATACGTCGGACATAGCCCGCTGGGCGTACAGATTTCCCTCAGTGGTAACGACCCGGCGATACTGATTTTCAATGGCACAGCGTTTTTCTTTTATCTGCGTCACCAGCATAAGCAGAGCATGAAGCATATCCAATGGTTCAAAGCCCGAAACGACACAGGGTTTGTGAAATCGGTCTGCCAGAGGCTGATAGGGTCGAGTGCCGGTAATGACGGAAAGATGACCGGGAAGCAGAAAACCGTCTATCCGGATCTTTTCCTGTTCCAGTAATGTTGTCAGTACCGGCATGATGGTGATGTGCTGACAAAATATTTTAAAATTTCTTATCTTTTTTTTGTGCGCCTGCAGCACGGTCATTGCGGTTGCTGGCATGGTGGTTTCAAATCCCAGCGCAAAAAAAACGATTTGTTTATCCGGATATTTTTCGGCCAGAGCCAGTGCATCCAGAGGAGAATAAACGATACGTATGTCGCATCCCTTAGCCCGGGCATCCAGCAGGGAGCCATCGGAGCCGGGTACCCGCATGGCATCACCGAAGGTACATAAAATTGTATCGGACTGGCGGGCAACAGCCATACATTGATCCAGACGGAGGGTTGGAAGAACACAAACCGGACAGCCAGGCCCATGTATAAATTCAATATCGTCCGGAAGTAGTTGCAGGATACCGTATTTAAACAGAGTATGAGTGTGTCCACCGCAGACTTCCATAATCTGCAGTGGTTTTTGTTGCTCAGGGAGGGCGGATAATAGACGGGAGAGTGCGGCAACAAGGCCGTTTACAATCCCCGGATTGCGGAATTCATCTACATATTTCATTCCTTACCTCCGGTTAACCATCCAGTTTCTGCAGAGTGGCCAGCGCTTCTAATGTTGCTTTTGCCTGTACGTCATCAATGACACACATGGCGAATCCTACATGGATCAGAACCCAGTGGTTAAGCAGTGCCTCCGGGGAATCCTGTGCGACGCACGCAAGGTTAACCTCCCGCCGGAGCCCACAAATATCCACAATGCCGCTCAGGCCATCGGCATCGGTAATATCGACCACCTTTCCCGGTACGCCCAGACACATAGGTTATCGTCCTTGCAGCCAGTCCAGCCATGCCTGCATACCTTCCCCGGTTGTGGCAGAAAGCAGTAATGGTTGAGCACTGGGATTGATTCTGTGGATATATTCGGTACAGGCATTCAGATCGAAGTCCAGATGGGGCAGTAGATCGGCCTTATTGATCAGAATAAGATCTGCTTTAGCAAATACATCCGGATACTTTAATGGTTTATCTTCTCCTTCAGTGACAGATAGCATAACGATTTTATAGTTTTCCCCCAGATCGAAGGCTGCCGGACAGATAAGGTTACCGACATTTTCAATAAAGAGGGTTGTATTCGGTTCTGGCATCAGTTGAATGAGCGCATCCGCTACCATCTGGGCATCTAAGTGGCAGCCTTTACCTGTATTGATCTGTATCGCTTTTGTTCCTGTCGCCCGGATTCGTTCGGCATCGTTGCTGGTCTGCTGATCCCCTTCGATAACCAGGCAGTGTTGAGAATCAAGACACTGCAGGGTTTCGGTCAGTAGTGTCGTTTTTCCGGAACCCGGACTGGATATCATATTCAGCGTTTTAATATTGTGTTTAGTCAGAAAGCTCCGGTTTTGTGCGGCAATTGTATTGTTCTTTGCCAGCAGATCCTGCTTCACCTGTATTATCCGGACTGGTGTGTTACTGTTTCCGCAGCCACATGTTGTACACATTAGTAAACCTCCAGTTGTCGAATCTGCATCTCATCTCCTCCCTGATATTCAAGGTGATAGGTGCCGCAATGTGGACATGGAGAAAACCGATCTGACAGACTGACGGTTTTTCCACAGGTTAAGCAGTATGCCTGAAGCGGGAGACTGCGGATAATCAGTTTTGCCGAGTCGGCAATGGTGCCACGGCAAATCACATCAAAGCAGAAGTACATTGCCCCGGGCTCAACCCCGGCCAGTGCACCGATATCAAGATAAATGGCTTTCACCTGATCGAATTGTTCTGCCTCAGCCTGTTGTTCAATGATCCGGATCAGACTTTCACATAACGACATTTCATGCATGGCACTACTGTTTCCGTATTCATCTCATATCAGAGAATCTTAGTTCTTAATATTAAAGATAGTCAATATCTGGCATTTTCTGTGTTCTATACTCAAGTTATCGCTGGAAACTCAGGTGGTTGATCACAGATGTACTGGTTTCCTGTGGGCACTACTATATCTATGCGGTAAGTGTTCTACCGATAACAACAAGAATGGAGGCTCGGAACTGAACCGTGGAGTCGAAATTTCATAAGGCACAGCTGGACAGAGAAAAGTTCCATACCCTGTTTGATGTGTTACATCGTCAGAATTACAAGATCGTCGGGCCGGTTATTCGGGATGGTGCGATTGTCTTCGAGCATGTGACTTCTCCGGAGCAGCTTGCCTGTGATGTCATCGATGAACAGGCTCCGGGACACTACGCCCTGAGAAATATGCATACGGGGCGTTATTTTAGCTGGAGCAACGGACCCCAGGCACTCAAGCCACTATTGTTTAAGCCTCAGCAGGTTTTATGGCGTTGCCACGCCGATGATGCACAGTTATCGTTTTATCCCTACCCGGTAGACGCTGACCCTATTGCTGTTATTGGTGTACGGGCTTGTGACCTGGCCGCTCTGGCGTTGCAGGATCAGCACTTTTTGCATGGCGATTATTGTGACCGGTTTTATCAGGCTCAGCGGAACAATCTGTTGCTGATTGCCGTTAACTGCAGCCATAGCTCTGCTCAATGTTTCTGTGTTTCTACCGGAGACGGACCGGAAGTCTCTTTCTACTATGATTTGTTGCTGGATGAGCTGGAAGACAGTTTCCTGCTTGCAAGTGGTAGCGAGAAAGGAACCGGTATACTGGAGCAACTGCCCCTTAACAGGGCAACGCCACAGCAGGAAAAACAAGCTAGAAAACAGACTGAAAGTGCAGCTCGGGAACAGAAAAAAATATTACCGGGTAGCCGGCAACTGGCCGGGCTGGCGACATGGCTGAATGCAGATGGCTGGGAGTCGGTTGCAGAGCGTTGTCTGGCTTGTGGTAACTGCTCGCTGGTGTGTCCCACTTGCTTTTGCAGTAAACAAGAAACAGAAAGTGATCTTTCCCTTGCTCAGTCGATGCAGATCCGGTTGTGGGATTCTTGTTTCAGTGAGGAGCACGGGCATATCTTTGGCAAAAATTATCGTCCGGAAATTGCTTCCCGCTACAGGCAGTGGATGCTGCATAAACTGGTGTTCTGGCAGCAGCAATATGGTCGTTCGGGCTGCGTGGGATGCGGACGCTGTATTAGCTGGTGCCCGGCTGCAATCGATCTGGTTGAAGAGGCACAGCGCTTATTGGAGTTGCTGCCGGAAAGAGAGCAGAAAAGAACCGGAGGCTGCCATGGAGAATAAGATGACGCCTGTTACCGCCACGTTGGTGGATAAAACAGAAGAAGTACTGGATATCGTGACATTGTCACTAAAAATGAATGACAATGTTCCCTTTGAGTTTCAGTTTGGGCAATTCAACATGCTTTCTCTGTTTGGCATCGGGGAAGTGGCTATTTCTATTATGGGCTGGAGGAATGGTTTGCTTTTACACACCATTCGTTCCGTTGGGCGTGTTACGCATGCTTTAACCGCAATCAACCCGGGTCAGCAGATAGGTATCCGAGGGCCTTTTGGTAAAGGCTGGCCTCTGGAACATGCTGTCGGAAAAGATCTGGTGTTTATTACTGCCGGTCTGGGTTGCGCGCCGGTGGTTGCGGCTATTCACTATGCCGTTCAGCACCGGCAGAATTTCCGCCGTATAGTAATACTGCAGGGGGTTAAACATCATCAGGATCTGTTGTGGTTGCCTCAGTACGAGATCTGGCGGGACCAGCATAACTGTCAGGTGCTTCTGGCTGCCAGTGAAGAATATCAGGTGATGAAGCACTGGAAGCTGGGGATGGTAACCGGATTGCTGAATAATGCAGAGTTCGCCATAGATAACTGTGTTGTCATGATGTGTGGACCGGAAATTATGATGAAGGCGGCTATCAGGCAATTGGTTCAGCTCGGGGTTACAGAAGATGCCTGTTATCTGAGTATGGAACGGAATTTCCAATGTGGGCAGGGGTTTTGTGGTCACTGTCAGATCGGTCCGTATTTTGTGTGTAAGGATGGCCCTGTATTTCACTATCCACAGATCAAGCCCTGGTTTGGTATCGGAGGCTTTTAATGAGAAAAGTGAAGGTCGCGATTCATAAACTCACGTCATGTTCCGGCTGTCAGCTTGCTTTTCTGAATCAGGGAGCGGGACTGCTTACGTTACTGGAACATATCGAAATCTGTCATTTTGTCGAGGGTGGAGTTGATAACCCGGAAGTGAAGGTTGACGTTGCTTTTGTTGAGGGAAGCATTTCGACTCCGCATGATCTGGCCCGGGTACAGAACCTACGGACAAACTGCCGGGTTCTGGTTTCTGTCGGAGCCTGTGCGACGTCAGGTGGTGTGCAGGCATTGCGGAATCTTTCCTTTCTGTATGGTGATGCTGCAAGGATGAAAGCGGCGGTATATGCCTGCCCGGATTATATTGCGACGCTGGACAGATCAGAACCGGTTCACAAGGTGGTCACAGTCGATTATGAACTGTGGGGATGTCCGGTATCTCCCCAGCAGGTGAACCGTTTCATTTCCCAGTTATTGCTTGGTGCCGAACCCAAAGAAGAAAAAGAGAAACTCTGCATGCAATGTAAACGGTCGCAAAATGTGTGTGTTCTGGTTACCGGTCAGTCGCCTTGTCTGGGAGCGGTAACCCGTACAGGCTGCGGTGCTATATGCCCATCATACGGTAAAGCATGCTATGCCTGTTATGGACCATCTGAGCAGCCGAATACTCACAGTCTGGCCAATCGTTTGCAGGGATTCGGTCTGGTCGGAAGGGATATCGTCCAGCGTTTCGCTCAGTTTCACAGCCATAACCCGGTATTCAGGAAAGAGATTGCACGCTGGGAAGGGCATCATCCCCTGCATGAGGACGATGTATGAATACCCGGAAAATCCGTCTCAACGTTCCTTTTATTACCCGTGTTGAAGGTGAAGCCTCGCTGGAGCTGATTGCCCGTGGGGAGCTGCTGGATGCATTGCACATGCGCATATTCGAACCACCGCGTTTGTTTGAACAATTTCTAACCGGGAAAAATTATAACGATGTACCTGAATTGACCGCACGGATTTGTGGTATTTGTCCGATGGCTTATCAACTGACGTCCATTTTAGCACTGGAAAAACTATTCCATGTTCAGGTTTCAGAGCCAGTGATGCAATTACGCCGGGTTATGAATCTGGCGGAATGGATTCAGAGCCATGCCCTGCATATTCATTTTCTGGCATTACCTGATTTTCTTGGCTTTTCTAACGGGCTGGAAATGGCAAAAGTGCATACCGAACTTTTTAACCGGGGGATAAAAATTCAGGCTTTTGGTAATCAGGTTATGTCGTTGTTGGGAGGGCGTAGTGTACATCCCGTCGGACTGAAAGTCGGAGGGTTCGAAGGTCTTCCTAAGCTGAATGACTTAATGGATTTGCAGGGATCAGCAGAAGAAGCACGTCATTTGGCGGAATTGCTGGTGCTGTTTTGTTCTTCTCTGGAGCGTCCGGACTATTCCCACAGTTTTGACTATGTCAGCCTCAAATCCGGGCTGCATTACCCCATCAACCATGGCCGTATTGTCAGTGCTTCGGATATCGATATTGATCCGGAAGCATATGAAGAGTGTTTTCAGGAACATCAGGAAGCGCATTCTACGGCACTCTATTCTCTGTTGCACAACAGTGATTATCTGGTAGGACCGCTAGCCCGTTTTAACCATAATTTTTCTGTGCTGGACAGCGATACCCGACGGTTAGCTATCCAGGTAGGGCAGACAGGTGAAAGTCAGAATATGTACGACAGTATTCTGATCCGGGCTCTGGAAATCCATTATGCCTGTCGGGAGATTGGGCAGATTCTGGCTGGTTTTACGCCACCGGAAGATGCTTATGTGCCAGTTACTGTTTGTGCGGGAACTGCTTGTCATGCAACGGAGGCTCCCCGGGGGCTGATTTATCATCGGTATAATATCGATGCCGACGGAAAAGTAATGAATTGTACGATTATCCCGCCGACGAGCCAGAATCAGGCTCGTATAGAGCGGGATTTAAGTGATTCAGTACAACGATTCGGTCTGGGGCATAGTGATGAAGAGCTAAAATTGTTCTGTGAGCAGTTAATCCGTAATTATGACCCCTGCATTTCCTGTTCAACCCATTTCCTGAAACTGAAGGTAACCAGAAATAAATAACCGGTGAGTCTGCTTATGATCAATATTATCTGTTTTGGAAACCCTTTGTGTGCTGATGATGGTGCTGGACATGCTGTTTTTCAGCAACTGAAATCAACACTGGAAAGTGAGCCGGAGCTGGAATCGCATATCCAGTTGTTTTATGGCGGAAATTCAGGTCAGAGAGCTTTGCCTTATTTTATGAATTGCTCAGATGTCATTGTTGTTGATGCGCTGTTAGATCGTGGCGCACCTTCTCCCGGAAGGATTTACCGTCTGGATGCAGACGATCTGGATGATATTGATGATGAGCGGGAGAGTATTGGATTCAGCACACATATCCTTGCTTTGCCACAAAGCTGGAGACTGTTAAAAGAGCTGAAAAATACGCTGCCGGCGCTGACGGTATTTGCGATTGAGATTGCCGACACGACCCTGTACCGGGAAGGGTTGAGCCGGGAAGTTCAGGAAGCAACATGTTCGGTTACGCAGAAAATTATCCGGCAGTGCAAAGAACTTATGTGTTCAGAATAAAACGGTGGTAACTTAATTGTTAACTATTTTGTGGTTTTGGGTAAAGTGCAATGATAAAAAATAAACATATCTACTACAAGTTCATTGTTTGCCTGCTTTTTTTTAGCTTATGTATCACGTCATTATCAGTTTTTTTGATTAACCAGCATAATCAAAACGTGCTTGATGCTTCTGTTGCAGAGAATACGGCTTTTCTGCAACAGAGTGCCATGTCTGCGACACAGGCATTCGCTGTTTCTTCTTCCCGTGCCGTCCGGACATTGTGGGAAAGTGAAGAACTGGACAGTTTTATCAATACCGGGTCGGAAGCATCATTTAACATGCTTGAACGTCTGATGCAGAATATTTTAAAGATGAGTTTCAGTTATTACCGGGTTGATGTTACCGGTGCAGACGGTGTGGTTTTGCTTTCACTGGCGCGTTCTGATAACGGAATGGTACACAAACAGTTACACAGACATGAAGTCTGTCTGTTACCTGAAAGCCAACCGGAAAATAACTATGCGGTCTGGTTTTCTGAGATCACGCTGAATCAGGCATCGTCAACTGATTCAGCATTTCATACCATGAGTGTTAGTAAGCCTCTTTACCATCAAAATCTTTTCGTTGGACAGGTGGTTTTGTATCTGAAGATGGATTTCCTGCTTGAGGTGCTGACCCGTAACGGTAATCTGGATGCTTATCTGATGAATGAGCATGGACGGATTATTGCCACTTCTTTGCCGGCAGAAATGACCTATCCTTCTGCACAGCCAGTACTGTTTCAGACACTATCCGGAGTTAGTGATATTCATTCAGAAGATGCGATGCATGAGAAAGGCTTCTCGGTGCAGAATTTGACTAACCTTCCTTCCCTAGGGGGGCTGACATTGATCAGCCATGCTGCGACTCAGTTTATTGCTGCAAGAGAGGAAGAGTACAGAAACTCATTGATTAAAATAGCGTTAATCGTTATGAGTTTTTCTATTCTTGCAGGGATGCTGATTGCAATCAATCCTTCCCGGACAATGGGGCAACTGGAGATTGTTTCCAGAGACCGGAGCCGCTATATGAAACTGTTAGATCAGTATGTGCCGGTTCTGGAAACGGATATTCGTGGTTCGATTACCCGTGTCAATCAGGCTTTTACGGACATCAGCGGCTACAGTGAAGAAGAACTTCTGGGAAAATCAGCGGCCGTCCTGAGCTTTAGCCAGAATGATGAGCAGATGGCTGAAGTGTGGGGTATTCTTGAAAGTGGTCTTCCTTGGCAGGGAGAATTTCATAACCGGACTCAGAGTGGCTCTGAATTCTGGATATTCAGTACGGTTATCCCTATGTATAAGAATGAAAAAGACCTGACGGGGTATATGTCTATTTCTGTAGACAGAACCGAGAGAAAGCAACTGGAAGTTTTTGCAGAAACGGACGCGCTGACGGAGATTTATAATCGGCGTAAAATTGACCGGATTTTACAGCAGGAATGTGAACGCAGTAAACGATACGGTTCGCTGTTTTCTGTGTTAATGATGGATATTGACCATTTTAAACGGGTCAATGATCGTTACGGGCATCTGGTCGGGGACAAGGTACTTAACCGGTTGGCTGTACTGCTGAACGACAATACCCGGGCTGTTGATGAAGTCGGTCGCTGGGGAGGCGAAGAATTTCTTGTAATTTGCCCAGAAACGGATCTGGATGCAGCGACGATTGCAGCAGAGAAGATAAGAAAAGCCATACAGCAGTATGATTTTCCGGGCATTGACCGTATTACTATCAGTATTGGTGTTGAAGTGTATAAGCCTGATCAGGGTCTGAAAGAGACCCTAGAGCAGGCGGATTATTATCTGTATCAGGCTAAGAAGAAGGGACGTAACCGGGTTATCAGCCGGTTGTCCCGAAAGGATGAGTCATATGGCTCTGAGACTTAACCGGCAGGGCGTCGCTAGACTCGAGAACGTTTTTTAGGTTTCGGCCCGGAATGTCTCTGATCTGGCTGTCGGGTATGTTTAGTAGCAAAACGGTTTGCACCGTGCCGTCCGGATTTTCTTCGTTGAGCCGGAGTCTGGGTTGCTTTGTCTTCTGTCGGAACCAGACATCCCGGTTTATCACCAATCAGGTATTTTTTACCCATGTCCAGTAATGCTTTTCGGATAAGCGACCAGTTCTCCGGATCGTGATAGCGAAGCAGTGCTTTATGCAGCCGACGCTGGCGCTCTCCCTTTGCCACCGGTACTTCATCCCGTTGTTTATATTTGACCCGTTTCAGCGGATTGGTTTCCGAATAATAGGCTGCGGTTGCATAGCTCATAGGTGTCGGATAAAAGTTCTGCACCTGATCACACTGGTAGTTGTTGGCTTTCAGCCACAGCGCCAGATTCAGCATATCTTCATCGGTGGTTCCCGGATGAGCAGAAATAAAGTAAGGGATCAGATACTGCTTTTTACCGGCTTCTTTACTGTATTGCTCAAACATTTCCTTAAAGCGATACCAGGTATCCATACCCGGTTTCATCATCATATTCAGAGGGCCTTTTTCTGTATGTTCCGGGGCAACTTTCAGATAACCACCTACATGGTGAGTAACCAGCTCTTTTATGTATTCCGGGGATTCAACCGCTAAGTCGTAACGCACACCGGAAGCGATAAAGATTTTTTTGATACCATCAAGATTACGTGCTTCCCGGTACAAGTCGATAAGATGCTGATGGTTGGTGTTCAGTTTGGCGCATATTCCCGGGAAAATACAGGAAGGACGACGACAGTTCGCTTCTGCTTTTGGATCTGAACAGCCGAGACGGTACATATTCGCCGACGGACCACCCAGATCGGAAATGGTGCCGGTGAAGCCCGGTACTTTTGCTTTTATGTCTTCAAGTTCATGCAGAACAGATTCTTTTGAGCGGTTCTGGATTATGCGCCCTTCATGCTCTGTGATAGAACAGAATGCACAGCCACCGAAGCAACCCCGCATAATGTTGACGGAGGTTTTGATCATTTCATAGGCCGGTATTTTAGCCTTACCGTACATGGGGTGAGGTACACGGGCATAGGGCAGATCAAATACGTAGTCCATTTCTTCTGTAGTCAGAGGTATTGGTGTCCGGTTAACCCATAGCTCACGGTTGCCGTGCCGCTGTATCAGTGCACGGCCGGAATACGGATTTGTCTCAAGATGCATGATCCGGCTGGCATGGGCATAGAGTACCCGGTCATTCTGTAATTTTTCATAAGAGGGCAGGCGTACGGCGGTGTGTGTCGTATCTTTTGCTGCCGGCAGTACGGTTACAGGGGTTACGCTCCCGTTTTCGGCGTCTTTTTCTTCACACTGAGTGTCTATACGATAAGGATTAACCGGCACATAGGTTTTCCCCGGTTTTTCGATACGGGAAGAATCAACCTCGGCATAGTGAGCTGGAACGGCTGGAAGATTTACGGCAGTGCCGCGAATATCGATCAGCTCTTTTATTGATTCACCATTGGCCAGGCGATGAGCGACCTCAACCAGAGCCCGCTCGGCATTACCGTACAGAAGGATATCAGCCTTAGCATCAAACAGCACTGAACGGCGAATCTTATCTGACCAGTAATCATAGTGAGCAAGACGACGCAGGCTGGCTTCGATACCCCCCAGTACCACCGGTATTTCTTTGTAGGCTTCCTTACAGCGTTGTGAGTAAACCAGTACAGCACGATCCGGGCGTTTTCCTCCCTCGTTGTTCGGCGTATAGGCATCATCGTGGCGTAGCCTTCTTTCTGCTGTGTAGCGGTTGATCATGGAATCCATATTTCCGGCGGTAATGCCGAAAAACAGGTTCGGTTTGCCTAACTGCATAAAGGCATCTTTATTACTCCAGTCCGGCTGAGCAATGATACCAACACGAAATCCCTGAGCTTCCAGAAGCCGTCCGATGATTGCCATACCAAAACTTGGATGATCCACATACGCATCACCCGTAACGATGATAATGTCACAGCTATCCCAGCCTAATTTCTCCATTTCTTTTCTGCTGGTCGGCAGAAAAGGTGCACTGCCGAAACATTCAGCCCAGAAACGGGGATATTGATGAATAGGAGTGATAGTGCTGTGCATATTTTGACCTCTGTTTTTGGAGCGGGGCATTATAGCCATATCTTGTGTGAGCATCTACAGATATCGGGAAAATCTCTGCTTCCGACACTTTCATAATGCCGGATATGGGCTAATACTTATCTGTGTATCCAAGCAGAGGAGTACTATCATGGACTTGAGTAATGTACAAAATACCGACAGCATCATTTTACTGGGCATTGTAAATGAAAAGTTGCGTCTTGAATGTGATAGCTTTGAAGAGCTGGTCTCTAAATATGAAGTGGATGTTGAAAATCTGATAGGAAAACTGGATGTACTCGGATACCAGTATGATCCGCTCACAAACCAGTTTAAGTCCTACGAAAGATAAGGCAGTTTTATTCCTTCCAGATGATTCTCTGATTGCTGTCGTGCTGTGTTGAAGAAAGCCTGCAGGTAGCGTTTGTCGGCTTCGGCACTGCGTACGGCAGCAAAAAGACGGCGTTTCAGACCATCGCCCAGTGGCAGAGTGCTGATCAAGCCCTGACGGGAAAACTCGCTGATGGCCCAGTTTGGTAGAGAAGCGACACCCAGCCCGGCTGATACCATTTGTACCAGCATCAGGGTGTTGTCGGCCTGTTTCCATTTTTTCGGCTCTACTCCTGCCGGTTGCATAAAGTGTTTGACCACATCCAGTCTCTGTTTGGGGACAGGATACGAGAGCATGGTTTCATTACGCAGATCCTCCGGTTCAATATGGCTTTGAGCCGCAAGGGGATGATTGATTGCTGTTATCAGGCGCATCTCAAAGTCAAACAGTGGTTCATAATGCACATCTGCGCGGGGGAGAATATCAGAAGTGATGACCAGATCCAGCTCACCGGCCAGCAAGGCCGGAATGGGGTCAAAACCAAAACCAGAGGAAAAGTCTAGTGTGACGTTCGGCCAGGAAATCTGGTATTCCTTCAGTGCTGGCATCAGCCACTGGAAACAGGAATGGCAGTCTATAACCATATGCAGACGGCCGTTAATATCTTCTTTCAGTCCAGCCAGTTGTTGTTCGGCACTTATAATTTTAGGCAGCAGTTCGTCGGCCAACTTCAGTAATATTTCGCCTTCAGAGGTAAACTTTACCGGGCGGGTTTTACGCAGAAAAAGCTGACCACCGATACGTAATTCCAGATCTTTAATCTGATGGGATAATGCCGACTGAGTCAGGTGCAGCGATGTTGCTGTTGCGGTCAGTGAGCCTGTTTCTCGTAGAGAAGCGAGTGTTCGCAAATGCTTAACTTCTATCATTAATTAACCTAATGCCTTTTCAGCGTTTATGAGATTGCCTCATGATTCAGTTAATCTACCAGCCAATCAAAGCGGTGTAAACGTCTGGATGGCTATAAGTTATTGCTGTAAGTGCTTAAAGGTCAGCGTCTGATTTTTATTCGTAAGCTGCATCATCTCACCGGAAAGCGTGATGCTACTGTTTCCTGTCAGTAACTGAGACAATGAGTATTCTACGTCCATTACTTCACCGAAACATAACTTCTGAGTCTGATTCATCTTTTCTACGTGAAATTGGTTTTCTTTTAATACACCCAAACCGGAGAACTGGTTACAGCCGGTAAAACCGGAAGTTTGCATATCATCATCAACTTCCAGGTATGGCGTTTTTTTCTGCAGCATCGGGCTAAGTGGTTTACCGTCTATTTCTGCCAGAGTCCAGCGGTTGTGCTGTAAAGCGGCTTCTGTCAGGGCGTTGGTGGTATTGCCATTACATGCACAGGCTCCTATCGCGGCGGGTAGTAACAGTGCGGTTAACTTTGCTTTCATCAGTGATTCCGTAAACAGAGAGTAGATATTTTCTGAGTATATACCTAAGTGACCTCATGATGCAGGCTTCAGAGATATAGGTTAAATAAAGCATAAGCTAAGCAATGGAATCATCAGCCCAAGGATGCTGTTCGGGCTGATGAATATGGAGAATCAGGCAGCTTGCTGAGAGGCTTTTCTGCTTTTCAAGAACAGGAGATGGCAGATAGCAACAAGGAAAATGCACAGAATCAGTGTCAGTTGTGTAGTTTCCAGTACGCCAGCCCAGCCTTTAATTAAATAAGACGGCTCCAGAATAAAGACACCCGCACTGGCACCCGTATAGTAAAACAAACTGTATAGAGCCTGAGCACTGCCTTTGGCTTTTTTCACGCTGCGACTGACAAGCGCACTGGCTTGTGCATGACAGAAGAAAAAGCCCATTGCCATCAAGACCATGCCAAGAATCAACAGCAGCAGCTGTTCCCTACCCAGCAATAGATTTGCCACCAGCATCATCGTGATGCCAACAGCCATTCCCGTGATTAGGCTATGTTTTTTAGCATATTTCCCAGCAAATGAGGAACTGGTGGTTCCGCCCAACAGCGTAAGAAACATCATGCTGCGGATATCACTCGGCAGATGATAAGGGGCGGCCTCCAGCACCAGCATCAGGTAGTTGGATAGATTGACAAAGCAGCCAAAAGCCAGACCGATAATCAAATAAATAACCATCAGTTGTGGTCGTTTCAGATGGTGGCCAAAAGCCAGCAGGCTAGGTTTCAGATGAAATTCAGACGGGCGGAAGTGACGCTGCTTTGGCAGAGTAAAGCGGACGATTATAAACAGAATTACGCTGATAGTTCCGATAAGATAACCGGAAGCCTGCCAACTGCCGAAATACTCTGCACTGATCCCGGCAAGCAGACGGCAACTTATGCCACCGAGCGTATTAGCTGCAATGTAAAAACCGACGGCAGCCGGCAGCCAGCTTTTTCTCAGTTCATCCCCCAGCAGGGGAATCGCCACTGCTGGGCAAACAGCAAGAAACATGCCCTGAATAAATCGCAGAGTAAGAAATAACGGATAGTGGTCAATCAGTGGCAAAAGAAAAGAAATACAAAGACCCGCTGCGGTTCCGACCAGCAGAATATTGCACCGCCCAATAGCATCAGACCAGCTGGCAAAGAACAGCAGCCCCAGTCCCATACCGAATAGTGATGCAGACATGGCAAGACTGGCTGACATGGAAGAGACGGAAAAACTTTGCTGTAACTGAGGGAGTAACGGCTGCAGCCAGTAAATATTAGAAAAAGTGACAATAGAGCAGAGACAAACAGAGAGTGTCAATCGACGGTAATGGGTTAAATTTTTCACAGCTAATGAAACTCGGGATCAAAATAGTAAGAACAAGGAACCTGAATAGAATAACGACAGGATTACAATAAATAAAATATTCTATTTTTATACTATCTATAGTTTTTGTTTATGGTTAGAATCGGGGGGAGAAAAAACCACGGATAAGGTGGCACAGTAAGAGGTTTTTATGGAATTTCGGCAGTTAAAACATTTTATTGCTGTAGCAGAATCCGGAACGATATCTGCGGCATCACGTCAACTGAATTTGGCTCAGCCAGCGATAAGCAGCAGCATTAAGAAGCTTGAAGCAGAATTAAATATGCCATTATTGCACCGCAGGGAAAGGGGGGTCAGCCTGACCGGTGCCGGAACCCATTTTTTACAGCATGCCAGACAGATTTTACAGCAGGCCAGTGATGCAAAGTTATCAATGCTGGCTTTGGATGGATTGGAACAGGGTGAAGTTACCATCGGCGTACCCAGCATGATTGGCTCTTATTTTCTACCGCCTTTGCTGATGGCATTTAAGCACCAATATAGCAACCTGACGCTGAATATTTTTGATGATGGTACGCGGAATATTCGTCAACTGTTGCTGGATGGAGAACTGGAGTTGGGGGTTATTGCTGATACTTATCTGCGTCCGGAGCTGGATAGTGCCCCACTGGTACAGGAAGAAATGGTGGTTTGTATGTCTCCGGATCATCCGCTGGCAGAAAAGGAGCTGATAGAGTACAAGGATTTTCTTGCTTATGAATTGATACTGTTCCAGAAGAGTTATTACCACCATTCTCTGATTGAGAAGATCAGCCGTGAGATGCAGATAGTACCGAAAGTCGCTTTTTCTACCAACCTGCTGCCTCTGATTAAGTCGGTTATCCGGCAGGGGTATGCTATATCCCCCATGTGGAAAGTAGCGACACAGGACGATGACCAAATTATTACCCGGCCATTTAAAAAACCTTTTTATATTGATCTCAGTCTGGCATGGCGGCGCGACAGCTACCTCTCCAGAGCCAATCAGGTCTTTCGTGATTTTATTCTGGAGAATGCAGCTGCCGGTTAAGAGTAGCCCATCTGTCAATTTGATGTCAGGCTATCACACAGAGCCATTATTTCACTAATGGTTTCTTGTGACAGTTCTGCACAGTAGGCTGACGGGTTACTTTCATTGGTATCACACATGATCTTGGATTGTGACCCCGGGTTAATCCGAAGAACCTGACAGCTTCTGTCATCAAATTCGGTTGTAAAGTCATACTGAACAGCTACTTTTCTGGCAATATCAGCCGCGATATCTTCAGCGGTATCTTTAAAGGTTGCCCCGACTAACTGTGCAGTTTGTGAATCGGTTGAACTGATCACCTCGGCAACACCCGGGCATAAGCTGATAATTTGATGGGTGATTTCTGTACTCAGAGTAACCTGATCCATTGCTGGATCTTCTGGGTTGAAAGTTTCTCCGCTACTAAAATCACCACAGTCAATGGCCATACTAAAATCGGCACCCTGACCGGAAGCGGTTTGAGAATCTTCTGCTATTGCCGGTATGGCGAGTAAAGCTGCAAGTATTGATAATATTAGATATTTCATACCCTTACCTTCCTGTATCTGGCAAATGAAATAGCTGCAGAAACTATTCAGAGTTCGATTCTCTTAAATAACTTCCACCACTAGTCTAGTAATAGCAGAAACCGGAAGAAAGGCGTGTTTTATTATTAATACATTTGTCAATTTATCACTAAAAATTACATTGCCAGTAATAGGCACAGCAATAGTGGTTGCCATATTATTTAACGCAATATCTGCACTTGTACGGATTCATAGCAGTAATAAACCGGCAAAAAGAAACAGAGCCACCATCCATACCAGAGGCAGTTTAAGCTGTTTTTGCAAGAATAATCCCAGCAGAATCAGAGCGAAGTCAGATGAGTTGTTTACCGCACTAAGAAAGACAGGTTGATAAAGTGCGGCAGCAAGTAAACCCGCTACAGCGGCATTTACTCCGTTTAACGCTCCGCTGATTTTCGGAATAGAAGCCAGCTTTTGCCAGTGTTTCAGTACTCCCAGTAACAACAGGAACCCGGGAAGAAACACGCCGGCGGTTGCCAACAATGCTCCGGCTACCGGAGAATCCGGCTGCATAACATAACCGATATAGGTTGCAAAGGTGAACATGGGGCCGGGAACAGCCTGCGCGGCGGCATATCCGGTTAAAAATGCATCCGGGGAAATCTGTTCGCCGACGATATGTTGCAGAAGGGGTAACACGACATGTCCGCCACCGAACACCAGACTTCCTGTCTGGAAAAATGCACTGAACAGTCCCGGGAGTGTCTGTTGCGGCACAATCAACGGCAGGGCAAACAGCAGCAGAATAAACAGAATAAGGGGAAACCAGAATGGACGGAATGATTCTCCAGAATAAGGTTTTGTGTCTGATTGCAGGAACAGACTGCCGATAATCGCAGCCAGAATAAGCATCAGTATCTGAGTGAAAATTCCGGGAATGATCAGCTGAGCCATTGCTGTGAAGACGGCGATGCTGACGGGGAGCATCGTCTTGCAGAAGTTATTAAACATCCCCCATGCAGCATCAGCAACAACCACAACAGCCAGTAACTTCAGACCATGAATGGCTGATAGAAGTGCAGGTTCTCCCGACAAACCGGTACTTATGGAGGCCAGTACAAACATAATCATGATGGATGGAAGAGTAAATCCGAGAAAAGCAGCTACAGCTCCGGGCAGCCCGGCATGCCGGTAACCGATAGCAAACCCCACCTGGCTGGAACCGGGGCCGGGTAAAAATTGGCTGAGAGCAACAAGTTGTGCGTAATCGCCTTCGCTGAGCCATTGCAGTCTTTCGACAAAAGTCCGGCGGAAGTAACCGATATGAGCTGCCGGCCCCCCGAAACTAATCCAGCCTAGTGCAAAAAATATTTTAAAAACGGAAAACATGCTGCTTATCTCATCAATATGGTGAATGATAAATTCGGGATATATTGCTAATAATAGAACCCAGAATAATTACATTTTTATGACAGCGATAATATTGACGGTTGGTTAGGGGGGGGGGAAATAGCGAAACCCCAGATTGTTGGTAGCAATCTGGGGTTTCTGATTTTTAGATTTTCCAGTTGGTAAGACTGGTTTATCTGATATGCAAAAGGATTGGAATTATCCGATAATTCTTCTGGTAAAAGAATTAGATGCGGATGAAGTCCATGTGCTCAACTTTTGGCTTAAACACGTGACGCTGTACGTCTTGTGGCTTAACCTTAACTTCAGCACCGTTGATAACCAGAACGATACCTTCGTAGAACTCTGGCTTGTCCATTTGGTTGATCACGTCATCGTGGTTTAGAGCGATAGATACAGGTGCTTCAGTTCCACCATAAACGATTGCTGGGAATTGACCAGCGAGACGTAGGCGGCGGCTCGCACCCTTACCTAGCTCAGTACGTACTACTGCTTCGAATTTCATAGTATTTACTCTCAAATTGGGTAAAAAATAGATCCATTATCAACATAGCGACCTGGTCGATAATGCTAACCGTTCCGGAATAACGGGTTGTTACTCCTAAAACGAGCGCGGATACTATCATTATTGGTATTTTTGAGCAATAGCAGGACGATGTTTTTAGCCGTTCAGTGTAGATTTGTTTCCGGCTGACTTTTCTGTAACAGGATTAGTGCAGTTCATCGTCGAAAATCTTGTCTCTCAGTTTCCAGAAACGCCCGGATTTTCGGGCTATCACAAACTGTGGCAGACGAAATCTGTGCTGGTGGCTGACAACTTTCACCGGGGTGTTTTCTGTAAAGGGACGATGACGATCTGCCAGATGCGGGCGTACAAATTGCTGATGAAATGTCAGTTTCTGCTTCTGTGTGCTCAGTGACCAGAATTCATGCACCTGAGCATGGTTATCTCCGGTGTAGGTGACTTTCAGCTGATTTTTTCCTGACGAGTCTTTGTGCACTGAGAATTGCATCTCCCTGCACTCAAAGACTAGTGCATCTTTCAGACTCAGGGCTTCCCTCAGCTTTTTATCCGGATCGACGAGTGTTGTGTCACATTCATGGCAGATCCGGGCGGCAATATCATTGTCGGCTCCGCACTCATTACAGTATTTGGCCCGAAAGCGGTAGCCACAGTGTTCCCGTTCGCCATTTTCATCTTCAAAATAGCCCTGACAGCGACGACCGTAGTGCTCAAGCAAAAAACCATTTGTATCCAGTTTTCCCCAGAAATTATTGTTAAAACCACAGGCCGGGCAGGGAATAGTAATGATTTCGCTGGATGAATCCGGTTTAGGATCGCCAACCTCCGGCTGATAAAGATCGTAATTGTTACCAGCGTAATCAAGGATAAGACACTCCTGCTTCCCATCGGCCAGACGCAAACCTCGACCGACGATTTGCTGATAGAGGCTGACAGATTCTGTCGGTCTTAAAATTGCAATTAGATCAACATGTGGTGCATCAAAGCCAGTAGTCAAAACTGAGACATTGACCAGATATTTGATTTGCCGTTTTTTAAACTGACGGATAATCATATCCCGCTCGGTTGTTGGCGTATCACCAATGACAAGAGCAGACTCCCGATCAGGCAGAAGGCTGAGGATTTCTTCCGCATGACGGACGGTGGCTGCGAAAATCATAATACCGGCTCTGTCAGCTGCAAGCCGGATAATTTGCTGAATAATCTGGGGGGTGGCTCGTTTTGCATTTTCAATGACCATATCCAGTTCGGATTCTTTATATCTGCCGGTAGATGCAGGCTTCAATTGAGAAAAATCATAGCTGAGTACCGGGGCATCGATCATTTTTGCCGGGGTCAGAAATGCTTCATCCAGCAGATAGCGGATTGGCAGTTCGAAAATACAGTCCCGGAAAAAACGGGGTTCATCACTACGCACCTGACCCCGTGTGTGATACTGATAAATCCAGCCCAGTCCCAGACGATAAGGTGTTGCTGTCAAGCCCAGAACTTTTATCCCCGGATTCACAGCCTGAAGATGGGTGATCACCTTTTGGTAGCTGCTGTCTTTGTTATCGGGAACGCGGTGACACTCATCAATAATCAGCAGGGAAAACTGATTGGCAAAGGCATCCAGATTCCGAACCACTGATTGAACGGAGGCAAAAATGACCTGCTGATCCGTTTCTTTTCGTCCCAGACCTGCAGAAAAAACAGCGCCCTGCAATCCATATCCTTCATATTTGGCGTGATTTTGTTCTACCAGTTCTTTGACATGAGCCAGTACGAGTACTCGTCCTTTTGCCAGCCTGGCCAGTTCTGCAATAACCAGACTTTTTCCTGCTCCGGTCGGTAGAACAATTACTGCCGGAGATGAATGTTGACGGAAGTAGTGAATAACCGCCTTAACGGAATCACGCTGATAGGGACGCAGGGTATACATAAAAAGTGTGAAATAGCTCAACTATTGGGATAAAGGAGCATATAATAACGTATTCTTATCCGGATTGTCTCAGGCGTTCGGATGACACAAAAAAGAGGTATAAATGCGACTGGATAAATTTTTATGTGACGCTCTTGGCGCGACCCGAAAAGAAGCCATTAAAATCATCAGAAGTGGTGATGTTACGGTAGATGGTAATGTACAAAAAAGTGGTTCTTTTCAAGTAACGGAAGGTCTTTGTGTTGAATGGCAGGGAAAAGAGATAGCCATGCAGGGACCAAGATACATCATGTTGTATAAACCGGAAGGGTTTGTGTGCTCGCATGAAGATGGATTTAATCACACGGCATTTGTATTGCTGGATGAAGTCAGACAGGATGATTTGCACTTTGCAGGCAGGCTGGATGTGGATACTACCGGGCTGGTACTGATCACGGATGACGGTAAATGGTCTCATCGTATTACGTCCCCGAAACATAAGTGTGACAAAACATATTATGTCTGGCTGGCTGACCCTGTTCAGGATAATTATGCTGAATGCTTCAGACAGGGCATTGAACTCCGAAATGAAAGAGAGCGTACTCTTCCTGCCGAGCTGGAAGTCCGGGCTGAAAAAGAAGTTCGCCTTACCATACATGAAGGTAAATACCATCAGGTAAAACGTATGTTTGCGGCTTTAGGTAACAAAGTTGAAGCACTGCACCGGGAACGCATTGGCGACATCGTCCTGGATGAGTCGCTTGAACCGGGAGAATATCGTTATCTGACCGAACAGGAAATCAGTTCTGTCTGGAAAAAATAAGCATCAGCTATTTTTTCCGGAAAATAATCTTTTTATTCAAATAATACTGGAAAGCTATGTCAAATAAACAGGTGCAGCTTACATTTGTGCTGCTGTTGGTTCTTGGGGCAATAGGGGCTTTGACGCCTTTTGCTATAGATATGTATTTACCGGCAATGCCGATAATTGCAAAAGATTTAGGTGTGGATGCCGGTGCAGTGCAGATCACACTGACAACCTATACGGCAGGATTTGCTATTGGGCAGTTAATCCACGGGCCGCTTGCCGACAGCTTTGGTCGCAGACCTGTTTTGATCTTCGGCATCGTTTTTTTTGCTGTGGGGTCGGTTGCCTGCGCTCTGACATCTGATATCGACACTCTGACCTATATACGCGCTGCACAGGGTTTTGCCGGAGCGGCGGCTGCAGTGATTATCCAGGCAGTTGTACGCGACATGTTTGACCGGGAAGAATTTGCCCGTACTATGTCGTTTATTATCCTCGTTATCACAGTGGCGCCACTGATAGCACCTATGTTCGGCGGATATTTATCGGTCTGGTTTGGCTGGCGTTCTGTATTCTGGTTTCTGACGATTGTTGCCCTGTTGGTTATTTTGGCTGTGTACTGGAAGATCCCGGAGACCCTGCCGGAAGAAAAAAGACAGCCGCTGCGTCTTAAAACTACGATGCAAAATTATATTCGCCTGTCTATGAATCCGGTTGTGGTTGGTTTGGTATTATCCGGTGCATTTTCTTTTTCTGGTATGTTTGCATTTTTAACAGCGGGTTCGTTTGTTTACATCGACATTTATGGTGTGCCACCGACTCAGTTCGGCTATTTGTTTGGTCTGAATATTGTTTGTTTGATCACTATGACTAGTATCAACAGCCGGCTTGTTATCAGGAAAGGCTCTCATAGTATGATGCGCCTGGGGTTGACGATTCAGATGGTAGCGGGTCTCGGTTTGTTTATTGGTTGGCTGTTTGATCTGGGACTATGGGGTATTGTTCCGTTTGTGATGTGTTATGCCGGAACACTTTCCACGATTGGCAGTAATGCCACTGCTTTGTTGCTATCCGGTTATCCGGATATGGCCGGAACAGCCTCTTCGCTGGCCGGGACGTTGCGGTTTGGCATGGGATCGATTGTTGGCACCATCGTCGCGGCCATGCCGGGTGATGCCGCCTGGCCGATGATATTAATGATGAGTTTATGTGCATTGTTATCCGGAGTGATGTACTGGACATTAGGGAAAAAAGCGTAATGGCTGACTATTATATTGAATTACAGAATCTGGTTAATACTGCGCTGCTAGAGCTGGAACAAGAACACAACAAAGGCCGACTGGCCGATACCCCAGTAAGCAATACCCATTTTCTTGTTCGCTGGGTTACAAAAAGCCTGAAGACTCAACGTTTTCCCCGCAGTGTCGGTGATGACCTGACTCGCTGGCAGAAAGCAGGGCGAAGTAAAGGTACGGCATCTGATCTCTTGTTTACGTTCCGGAGTATTTCCGATTTCTACCGGCATCATTTTCCTGCTGATACGGAACCGAAAGCGATTACCGATAAAGATGTGGAAGCTTTCCTCGACCTGATGGAGAAAGAAAACTGGAGTGTATGTACAGAATATGATCTGACGGAGAAAATCCAGCTGTTTACCGAAGGAGATAACTCTCTGGTGTTGTGTGCAAAACAGTGTGTGGAATGTTTTGCCAAAACAGATATGGATGGTGACACTAATGATGCCGAAGTATTGATCAGACCTGTCAGTCTGTTTGTGCGGGGAAATCATGCCCGCTTTATTCAACTGGCAGCAGAAGCCGGATTTCTGGTACATAAAAGAACAGATTATAAATCCATCGTGAAATATCACGGCGAATATATTATCTATCCATTTAATAAGGGAACTCAGTTGGCTGAGATTCCAATCGGATTTAACCAATAATGCAAAATGCACTGACACTGGTTTTTCAGCATACCAGAGGGGAATTTATTCGTCGTCTGTTTGCTATTGCTTTGCCTATTACCCTGCAGAATATTCTTTTTTCCAGTCGTGGCTTGGTAGATGTACTGATGCTCGGTCAACTTGGTGAAGCGGATGTCGCTGCCGTAGGGGTAGCGAGCCGGGCGATGTTTGTTACGACCATTATGCTGGTTGGCGTAAATATGGGAGGAGCGTTATTGACGGCTCAGTACTGGGGTGCTGGAAATAAGCAGGGTGTGAAAGAGAGTACGGCACTTACTTGGATTATTGCCAATACCTTTGCCGCATTAGTGGTTGTACTGTTTTTGTTTTTCTCTGTTGATATTATGGGACTTGCTACTGATTCTCCGGAGGTTATTCAGCGTGGAAGTGATTATATTATTATCACCTCTTTTAGCATGTTTGCTGTTGCCTGTGTCAGTAGTATGGCGGTGGGGTTAAGAGCCATGCACCGGCCGGGTGTCAGTACTTTTTTCAGTGGAATAGGTATTTTATCCAATGTTGTTCTCAACTGGGTGCTGATATTTGGTCATCTGGGTATGCCGTCTATGGGAATAAAAGGGGCGGCTATTGCAACAGTATTAAGTGGAGTGATTGAAGTCGCCTGCTTATATTTTTTCCTGTATTCGCAGAACCATCTTCTGGCATTTCGTTTGGATGTTATTCGCTCTGCGTTGACTCAGGATAAAGTTATCCGTTTTTTGAAACTCTCATTACCGACAACATTTAATTTCTTTGCCTGGGCTGCCGGGATGTTTTCTTATCATGCCATCATGGGACAGACTGGCGTTCAGGGGTTGGCTGCTTTGTCAGTAATGACTCCGGTTGATCAGCTCTCGTTCAGTTTGCTTATTGGTATGGCAAATGCGGCCGGGGTACTGACGGGAAATACGATTGGAGCAAAAAAATATGACGCCGTCTACTATCAGTCAATCGGACTACTGATGCTTAGTGTTTTGGTGGGTATTTGTGTGTCTATCCTGCTTTATTTTGTCCAGGTTCCGATCCTAGATGCATTCAGTGCATTGACGGAGGAGACTCGACTTCTGGCGGATAAATTTATTCTAGTTCTGTGTGTCGGAATTATTATTCGTTCGGTTCCGTTGACTCTGGTGGTCGGGGTTCTTCGTGCTGGTGGTGACGTAAAATACTGCCTGTATCAGGATCTGGCAACTCAATGGCTGATTGGGGTTCCTGTTACTGCGTTGGCGGCTGTCTGGCTTGGTGTAAATCCGGAGTGGGTATATGCTCTGTTTCTGCTTGAAGAAGCGATTAAATGCTTCAGCAGTTTTTCCCGCCTTAAAAGTAAAAAGTGGATCCGGAATTTGATCGATAATTAATGTGCGGTCATCCGGATATTAATCTGTCTGGATGACGCAAATGTAAATTGCAGTAAGCAAATATTTATTTTACGCTCCAAAAATAATTAAAGAACAAAATACGTAATATTATTTTGATAAATTACAATTTTTTTTGATAAAAAATAGATATTAGTCGGTGGTTTTTGTTCGAATATTATTAATATTGTGATCAATTCATCAAAATGCTTTCGGAACAGATCAATTTGGTGTAGATTCTCTTTCCTGTTTTGCAGCCATGAGAATGTTTTAATGTTAAGACTGTCCGACCTGAGTAAAGGCTTTGTAGATGGTGGTGAATTTCATCCCGTGCTACAAGGGGCAGAACTTGAATTAAAACAGGGTGATCAACTGGCTTTGATGGGGGAGAGCGGCTCAGGTAAAAGTACGCTTTTGAACCTGATTTCCGGTCTGGATACCGTTGATTCTGGTGAAATATGGTTTCCCGGATTTCCGATGCATGACAGTGCTGAATCTAAACGTACAGCTTATCGCCGTAATAATATCGGCCATATATTTCAGCAATATAACCTCCTGCCTACGTTAAATATTGCAGATAACATTCGTTTTTGCCGTCAGCTTAAAGGCATGCAGGAGAATTCGAGTTTATGGCGACAGATCTTATCCGCTCTGGATCTGATGCCGCTTCTTGGCCGTTATCCGGAAGAAGTATCCGGCGGTCAGCAGCAGAGAGCTGCAATCGCACGGGCACTGTATATGGAGCCTAAATTGTTACTGGCCGATGAGCCGACTGGCAGTCTTGATGAACGGAATGCCGAGGCAGTAATGCGTCTGTTAACGTCACTAACCCGTAAACTTGAATGTACGCTGCTGCTGGTGACCCACAGCGAAAAAGTGTCCCGGCATATGGATGGCTGCATTCGGCTTCAGGGAGGACAACTGCATGTTGTGGCCCATAGCTAAAGCATTACTGGGTCATTATCGTCGTCATCCTCTGCAAATTGTTCTTGTCTGGCTTGGTCTTACTCTGGGCGTGTCCATCTATGTCGGTGTCGCAGCGATTAATCATCATGCGTTGCAGAGTTATGCCAGCGGTGAACGTTTATTTTCCCATGTGTTGCCTTATCGAATCAGCCCGAAACACAGCGCCACGAAAATTCCTCAGGGGTTTTATATTCAGTTGCGCAGAGAGGGCTTTTATCAGTGCGCTCCGTTCGACCTACTGCGTGGTGAAACCAGTGAAGGAAAAGATTTTGTCATTATCGGGGTTGATCCACTGGCTTTGGTGAATACGCATCCGGTAAAAGGTAGCGATATTATCTCGGTAACGGATATCATGCATCCGCCGTATCCTTTATTAGTCAGTGCGGATTTAGCTTCTTATCTGCAGAAAAAATCTGGTGAGTACATTGTTCTGGCGAACGGATATCATTTGGGTCCGATCCTGATTGATGACAAGAACCGTGTGGATGGTACGCGGGTCGTTGCAGATATGGCGCTGGTCCGGATGTTGAATAAAACCGGAGGGTTCTCTTTTATCGGCTGTGCGGATATGCCGGCAGAGAAGATTGAGCGGCTGAAACAGATGCTGCCTGATGGAATGAGTCTTTCTCATGGTTCCCGTACCGAACTGGAATCTCTGACCCGGGCTTTTCATATGAATTTGTCGGCAATGGGAATGCTGTCATTTGGCGTTGGTCTGTTTATCTTTTATCAGGCCATGTCACTTTCTTTTATTCAGCGGCAGCCCTTAGTCGGAATCCTGCGCCAAACCGGAGTATCAAGCTGGCAACTGATTCAGGCACTATTTATTGAGTTGCTTATTCTTATTGTCGTATGTTGGCTCTTTGGTAATGTCTTCGGTCTGATACTGGCTGATCAGTTAATGCCGTCGGTATCTATTACTCTTGCTGATCTTTATGACGCCAATGTCGGGTTTAATATTCACTGGAGTAAGGTCTGGCTGCTGGATAGTCTGCTGGTATGCATAGCTGGTACTTTATTATCCTGTAGCTGGCCGTTGATCCGTTTATTAAGAACTCAGCCGATAAGGCTGTCTGCACGCCTGTCGCTGGTGCGTTTCGCCGGGTTGGAGTTTTACTGGCAGGCACTGATTGCTTGTGCCTGTTTTCTTATTCTGATCACTGTTTATCAAACTCAGGATATGACACCGGAAAACGGCTTTTTGTTGATCGCATTGCTGATGCTCTGTGTCGCACTGTTTGCCCCGTTTATTATTTTCAATCTGTTTAATATCCTTTCTTATATATTGCGCTGGGTTAAAGTCCGCTGGTTATTTGCGGATGCGGCAGCCAGTATGAGCTATCGAGGTGTTGCAGTGATGGCATTTATGCTGGCAATGGCTGCAAATATTGCGATAGGAACAATGATTGGCAGCTTCAGGATCACAACAGACCACTGGCTGAGCCAGAAACTGGCTGCGGATATCTATATTTATCCAACTAATAATTCGGCTCCACGTATTGTTGAGTGGCTGACTCGTCAACCTGAGGTCGGGGATGTTTGGTGGCGCTGGCAGGATGAAGTCCGGACCCATTCAGGAATGCTGCAGGTTGTCAGTACCGGAGATTCTATCGGAGAGCAGGACGCACTGACGGTTAAACTCGCCATTCCTGATTACTGGTATCTTCTGCACAACTCTCAGGGAGTTATGGTGAGTGAATCAATGGCGCTGAAAAAAGGGATCCGTCCGGGGGATTTTCTTACAGTTGATGAGCTGGCTGATAGCAAGTGGCAGGTCCTCGGGGTGTATTACGATTATGGCAATCAGTATAACCAAATTATTATGTCGCATTCCAACTGGATAAAAGAGTTTACCGGACAGGGTAATGTCGGTCTGGAAGTACACCTTGTCGGGGGGGCGGATGCAGAAAGTCTGACCACCCGTCTGGACAGTTATTATCACCTTCCTCCTGAACGGGTATTTGATAACAGCAGCCTGCGTGATCAGGCGATGCGTATTTTTGACCGCACTTTTACGATTGCTGACACCCTGGGAAAACTGACGCTGGTGGTTGGTGTTTTTGGTATTTTCTTCGCGACAGTTGCCGGAGAAATGTCCCGGCAGCGTGATGTTGCATTGCTGCGCTGCTTTGGTATGTCAGCTAAGGAACTGATCACACTGAGTGCGGTACAGCTATTTATTTTTGGTGCCATTTCCGCTCTGATAGCCATTCCTTTGGGGCTGGCGATTGCAAAAATCATGGTAGAGGTGGTTCTTAAACAGTCTTTTGGCTGGTCGATCCAGTTCTACATGATGCCGTGGGACTATGTGTCGGTTTTTGTCTGGACTATGGCGGCCTTGCTGGTTGCTGGTGTTCTGCCACTATCTGAACTGGTCAGACGCACACCGATAAAGTCACTAAGGGATGCGCTATAGATGTTGTTCAGTGCTTCGTGTCCGTGGAAAAAACATATTCTGACCGCCGCTATCTTACTGGTGGTGGTTGCGCTGCTCATTATACTGAATGTGAGTTTTCCGGTAAAAAATTATCCGGCGAGCCAAGAGTCTGGTTCGAACAGAGTCCCGGAGACTGTTTTTGATATCGTGTCACCGGAACATCCCCTTAGCTTGCCGGATGATTTTCGTTTTCATCCCGGATATCAGAATGAAGTGTGGCGTTTTTTTGCTGATCTGATTGACGCTAAAGGGCAACGTTACACCATCCAGTGGAATTATTACCGCATTGCGCAGGACAGCCGTACGGCCAGTGGTTGGCAAAATTCTCAGTTGTATGTCGCGCAGGTGGTTGTTACCGCAGGAAAACGTGTATGGAGAGAGCAGCGTCTGGCTCGTGGCGGTATTGGTCAGTCTGGATTCCGCGCACACCCATTCCGGTTGTGGATTGATAACTGGAGCTGGCATGCTCTTGGGGCGGCTCCATTTCCCGGTATGCTGAATATCAGCAGCGATGATTTTTCTGTTCAGATTAATATGAGCACTGCAGGCGCTTATGTGTTGGATGGTCTCGGTGGTTATCAGAAGCAGCATGATATCTTTCCGATGGCAGCTTACCAGCTCAGTGCGCCTTTTCTGGATATTGCCGGAGAATTGACGCTGGAGGGACTTCCTGTTCCGGTTAAAGGCCGCGCTCATTTGACTAAAGTATGGGGAAACAACCTTATTAATAATGGCGCAGGACATCAGGATGAGTTTGTTTTGCATCTCAATGATGGCAGAAGTCTGGCACTGCACCGGGTTTTGTTCCGTCATCATGCTGCATTTAATTACGGCACACTGGCTGACAGACAAGGAAACACCATATACCTGCAGAATAAAGACGTGGATGTTTTCCCGGAATCCTATACGGATTTATCTGATGAGCTTCAGATTCCTGTACGCTGGATTATTTCTGTTCCGGAGCACCATATCCGATTGACGGTCAGTCCAGACAACAGTGAACTCTGGCACTCCTTTGTTATTCCTTACTGGGAAGGTTCCATAACAGCATCCGGTTCGCATAAAGCCCGTGGCTACATGCATTTGTCGGGATACTAGTCATAACCCATGTGTTTAGTTCGGGAAAATATTGATTAACAGTTAAACACATCGGATATTCCGATGTTTTAGTGCTAAACAAACGATTTTTTTCTTTACAGGGTACGATATACGCTCTACACCATAAAATAAAAAACAGATTTATTATGGTGATGAGATGACTGACGCGATTCGGTATTTTTTTAAAATGGAATCCGCTGCCGGGATTATCCTTGTAGTTGCTGCTGTACTGGCTATGCTGGTGGCTAATTCTCCTTTAGGGGATGTCTATACCTCTTTTTTACATACCTATGTATCGGGTATGTCTGTCGTTCACTGGATCAACGATGGCCTGATGGCTGTCTTTTTCCTGCTTATCGGATTAGAAGTTAAACGGGAACTGATGGAAGGGGCTCTGAAGTCCCGGGAAACGGCCATATTTCCTGCTATAGCGGCTGTTGGTGGCATGCTGGCTCCGGCATTAATTTATCTGCTATTTAATATGGGAAACACACTGGCACTCCAGGGGTGGGCTATTCCTGCAGCAACAGACATTGCGTTTGCTCTGGGTATCATGGCTTTGCTGGGAAGCCGGGTTCCGGTCGCACTAAAGGTATTTTTACTGGCACTGGCTATTATTGATGATCTCGGCGTTGTAGTGATTATTGCCTTTTTCTACAGCAGTGATCTGTCGGTTCTGTCTCTGGCTGTCGCTTTTCTGATGACGGGCGTACTGTTTATGTTGAATGCCCGACATGTCAGCAAATTGTCCTGGTATTTGATAGCCGGAGGGATCCTCTGGGTTGCCGTACTTAAATCAGGTGTACATGCTACGCTGGCCGGTGTTGTTATAGGGTTCGCAGTGCCACTGAGAGGCGCGGATACATCGTATTCTCCGCTGAAGCGACTCGAACATGCTCTTCACCCGTATGTTGCGTTCGCGATTCTACCGCTGTTTGCTTTTGCCAACGCCGGGATTTCTCTGGAGGGGATTTCTGTCTCCGGTCTCACAGCCATGCTTCCGTTGGGGGTGGCGTTTGGACTATTGATAGGTAAGCCTCTGGGAATCTTTACTTTTAGTTGGCTGTCGATAAAAACCGGACTGGCAAAATTACCCGAAGGCGTGGGGTTACGGGAAATTTTTGCGGTATCCGTTTTATGCGGAATCGGATTTACCATGTCGATATTTATCTCATCACTGGCATTTGCTGGTAATGAGCCTGCCTTTGATACTTATGCAAGGCTGGGAATCCTAATGGGATCAACAACCGCAGCGGTTACCGGGTATGTGCTGCTTAACCTGTTCTTGCCAAAATCTGGGGTAAAAAAAAGCCCAATCCAAAGTGGGCTGGGCAATAAACATAGGAGTTAATAAGAAAAGCAGCATACCTGAGTGAGCCAGTAAGAAATCATGTCTGGCGACTTGCAAGACTATCGAAAGGCACTGTTCACTACACTGGGTATAGACAGGAGTAACAGTGAACAGTTCCCTGATGACTGAAAAAAATTTCTGAAGCAGAATGAACCGTATCAAATAGCGTCTCTTTTTCAGGTAGGAATCTTTGTTTGCAGCTAAGATTTCTACAACAGAACAAAAAGATAGAGAGGCTGTTATGTGTTCGATCAGAAGACATTGGATCAGTGACCCTGCGTTCCGTTTTTTTAAGAAGGTACTGCCGCCCTTGTCTGAAACTGAGAAAGAAGCGATGGAATCCGGTAGTGTCTGGTGGGACGGAGAGCTGTTTTCTGGTCATCCCGACTGGCAAAAACTGCTGAACTATCCTAAACCAAGACTGACTCATGAAGAGCAGCAATTTATTGACCATCAGCTTGAGACTTTGCTGGCTATGCTGGATGATTATCAGATGGTTAAACGGGACAGAGATCTTCCTCCTGCCGTATGGGATTATCTGCGTAAGGAAGGTTTTTTTGCTTTTATTATCAGCAGACAATATGGTGGACATGGCTTTTCGGCTCTGGCAAATTCAACCATAGTGACAAAAATAGCCTCCCGGAGTGTCAGTGTCGCTTCCACTGTCATGGTTCCTAATTCTCTTGGACCGGCGGAGCTGTTGTCCCGTTATGGAACTGAAGCGCAAAAGCGGTTTTGGTTGCCACGTCTGGCGGATGGCAGAGATATTCCCTGCTTTGCGTTAACCAGTCCTGACGCTGGATCTGACGCAGGGAGCATTCCGGATGAAGGAATTGTCTGTCGGGATGTTTTTGATGGTGAGGAAACTATCGGCATAAAACTTCACTGGAATAAGCGTTATATCACATTGGCGCCTGTAGCGACAGTACTTGGTCTGGCCTTCAAGTTGTATGATCCAGATGGCCTCATTGGTGATAAAAAGCATATCGGCATCACGCTGGCACTTATTCCGGCGAACCATCCCGGTGTTGAAACGGGAGAACGGCACGACCCTATGGGACTGGCGTTTATGAACGGTCCGACACGGGGACATGATGTCTTTATTCCGCTGGACTGGATTATCGGTGGTCAGGCGTTTGCGGGTAAAGGCTGGCGTATGTTGATGGAATGCCTGTCGGCAGGACGTGGCATTTCTCTTCCCGCGATGGGAACAGCGATTGGTCATCTCACGGCTCGAACCTGCGGGGCATATGCCTATGTCCGGAAACAGTTCGGTTCTCCTATAGGAACGTTTGAAGGTGTAGCACAGAAACTGGGACGTATTGGAGGACTGACTTATCTGTTGGAAGCTACCAGAATTCTGACGACAACAGCTCTCGATCTGCAGGAAAGGCCGGGAATTGTAACGGCTATTGCCAAATCCCATATGACGGAGATGGCCCGAATCCTCATGAATGATGCTATGGACATTCATGGCGGGCGAGGGCTGCAACAGGGGCCAATGAACTATCTGGCACAGCATTATAGTGGAACACCGATAGCCATTACCGTAGAAGGCTCCAATATTCTGACCCGTAACCTGATGATATTCGGGCAGGGAGCCATTCGCTGTCACCCATATCTTTTGCATGAGATGGCAGCAGCAATGATATCCGATCCGGAAGAAGGTGCTGGTGAGTTTGATCGTCAGTTGCCCGGACACATCGTACATACCGTGAAAAATGCTATCGGTACACTGGTCGCTGGTATTACCGGAGCCAGATTCATCCGAAGTGGTATTAGTGGAGAAACCTGCGGTTATTATCGTGATCTGACCCGGATAAGCAGGGCTTTGGCATTGAGTGCAGAGATCGCAATGATCGTTTTGGGGGGGAATTTAAAGCGTAAAGAGATGATTTCTGCTCGGCTTGGTGATGTGCTCAGCTATCTTTATATGGCCTCGGCGGTACTGAAACGCTATGAAAATGATGGTCGTCAGCAGAGTGACCTTCCTTATGTTCATTACGGGGTTCAGCATTGTTTACATTATGCAGCCATTGCATTGCAGGAGACCTGTACGAATTTTCCGCAACCTTGGGTTGGTAAGCTGTTAAGCCTGTGGATGTTTCCGCTGGGGAATGGCTTTCGAAAACCAACGGATGCACTGACCATTCAGCTCGCTGAAACATTGATGATGCCTGGAGCCCATCGGGAAAGACTCACCTGTTTATGCTATGTCGGAGAGTCGGAAACAGACGCGGTGGGATTGGTTGAACGGGCTTTTCAGTCTCTTTATGCGATTCGTCCGCTGGAGCGAAAGCTGCGTCAGGCAGAGAAAGCAGGAAGGATTCCTTCTGGTGGAATGGATGAACCCCGGCTCAGACAGGCACAGGCATCGGGCATTCTCACTGCCACGGAAGTCGAAGCCATACTTAATGCTGAAAAATTGCGTACGATGGCCATTCAGGTTGATCACTTTAGCAAGGATTTCTCTGAAGTCTTGACCTTCGGCAATTCAGGCTCTATAAGAACTCCAACCACTTAGGAATTAAAAGGAAATGCTAAGAAAAAGGGTGCGCTCTCTCTCTTTACCTTTTATCCTTTGACCGTTTTGTTAAGGAAGTTGAATATGATCATCAAACCAAGAATTCGTGGATTTATCTGTACAACCACTCACCCTGTTGGTTGTGAAGCAAATGTAAAAGAGCAAATCGCATATACTAAGACTCAGGGGGCGATTAATAATGCACCTAAACGTGTGCTTGTTGTCGGTTCTTCCAGCGGCTATGGCTTGTCTTCCCGTATCGCTGCGGCTTTCGGTGGTGGAGCATCAACAATTGGTGTCTTCTTTGAAAAAGCCGGTACGGAGAAAAAAACGGGGACGGCAGGATTCTATAATGCGGCGGCTTTTGACAAGCTGGCTCATGCAGAAGGTCTGTATGCCAAGAGCCTGAATGGCGATGCGTTTTCAAATGAAGCGAAACAGAAGACCATCGAACTGATTAAAGAAGATTTGGGTCAGGTCGATATGGTGGTGTACTCACTGGCTTCACCAGTACGTAAAATGCCAGAAACCGGTGACGTGATCCGTTCTTCTCTGAAGCCAATCGGTGAGACCTACACATCTACAGCGGTTGACACTAATAAAGATGAAATTATCGAAACCAGTGTTGAACCGGCAACCGAACAGGAGATCAAGGACACAGTTACCGTTATGGGCGGTGAAGACTGGGAATTGTGGATCAATGCTCTTGCAGAAGCCGGTGTCTTGGCTGATGGCTGTAAAACCGTTGCGTATAGCTATATCGGTACTGAGCTGACCTGGCCAATCTACTGGGACGGTGCTCTGGGTCAGGCGAAAATGGATCTGGATCGAGCGGCTGATGCACTCAATACCAGGCTTGCTGCGACTGGCGGTAGCGCTAATGTTGCGGTACTGAAATCGGTCGTAACTCAGGCAAGTTCTGCAATTCCTGTCATGCCTCTGTATATCGCAATGGTATTTAAAAAAATGCGCGAAGAAGGGGTACATGAAGGTTGTATGGAACAAATATACCGCATGTTCAGTCAGCGTCTGTATAAAGAAGACGGCAGTGCTCCGGAAGTCGATGAGAAGAATCGTCTGCGTCTGGATGACTGGGAACTGCGAGATGATATCCAGGGACATTGTCGTCAGCTATGGCCTCAGATCACAACTGAAAACCTGAAAGAGCTGACTGATTACGAAGATTACAAAACCGAGTTCCTGAAACTGTTCGGCTTTGGTATTGAAAGTGTAGACTACGATGCTGATGTAAATCCGGCAGTGGCATTTGATGTAATTGATATTTGATAGAGATATCGTATGTCTGAAAAAACCGTTTGCTCTTGGCAAACGGTTTTTTATATAAACCGATTATCTCTATCAGCTCAGGATAATCAATATCGTCCCGGCCAGTGTCATCAGAATATTGGCGATAGCATAAGTGCCTGCGTAGCCGAGAGCAGGGATGGTTGAACGAGCATAATCGTTCACAATGTCCATTGCCGGAGCGCAGGTTCTGGCACCAATGATGGCTCCGAACAACAGAGCCCGGTTCATTTTAAACACATACGCACCAACCAGATACGCCATAACAACTGGAAGCACACTGACGACAAAGGCAACCGCGATAACCTGTATACCTACTTCACTCAGATAAGTAAAAACATCTGCACCGGCATTGAGTCCGATACCGACCATAAAAAACATCAGTCCGAGATCTTTCACCATATTCAGAGCTCCCTGAGGGACATAACCGAAAGTAGGGTGGTTGGCCCGCAGGAATCCCAATGTGATACCGGACAGCAGTAGTCCGACGGCATTACCCAGGCCAAAGGTAACCTGACCGAATGTCATCGTGATCAGACCAAACAGGATACCCAGAATGAAAAAGCTGCAGAATGCCAGTAGATCGGATATCTGGCTGTGGATAGAAATAAACCCGATGCGTTCGGCTAATCCGTGCACCCGGCTCTTTTCACCACTGACCTGAAGTATATCGCCTTTGGCCAGAACAATGTTCAGGTCCATCGGCATCTCAATCTGAGCTCGGACAACACGGTTCAGGAAACAGCCGTATTCGGCAAGATTAAGATCAGAAAGCTTCTTACCGGCAATGCTGTCACTTTTTACGACGATTTCTTCTTCGACAACTCTCAGATCAAGCAGGTTACGGTCGAATACTTCTTTTCCGTTCCTGAAACTGGGATCCAGCCGGGCATGGCTGTCCGGGTAGCCTACCAGTGCAATCTCGTCACCTTCCTGCAGAATGGCATCGCCGTCTGGATGGGCAAGGATACCGCTCCGGCGAATGCGTTCAATGTAACAGCCAGTTTGTCGGTAGATACCCAGTTCTCTAAGGTTTCTTCCGTCGATCCAGTCGATAAGCTCTTGCCCGACACGATAAGCCCGGATAATAGGCAGGTAGACCTTTCTTTGTCCGGCATTACCGATTCCTCTTTCCTGAGCAATACGTTCAGCACTGTCACGCAGATTTTCTTTTTGCAACTTGGGCAGAAGTTTTGCAAATAAAATCATGCTGATGAGACCGACAAGATAAGCAAGTGCATATCCGACGGACAGGTTTTGCATCACAATATTCATGTCCATATTGTGTGGCAGAGTCGCGAGCCCGGAATTTAGAGCATCTTGTGCACCGACCAGAACAGGGGTAGCGGTTAAGGCACCAGCCATCACACCTGCAGCAAGACCATATCCCAGCCCCAGATAATGGCTGGTAAAGTAGGTTAGACTGATGGCGGTCACCAGAACAATTAGGCTGAGTAGTAAATAATGCTTACCGTCACGGAAAAAAATACCAAAAAAGTTTGGGCCGGCTTCGATACCGACACAGTAGATAAACAGCATAAAGCCGATGGTCAGGGCTTCGTGGTTAAAAGAGAAGCCGATATTCCCCATGATGAGGGCTGTAAAAAGAACACCAATAGAGTTGCCCAGTTGTAGACTTCCGAAACGGATTTTGCCGATAGCAAGCCCGATAGCCAGAACAACAAAAATTAGCAGAATGGGATTTTGTTCAAGGATGATGGCGACATCTATATTCACGGTTTAGCTCAAACACACGTTGTGGCAAAAAGAAGAGTAATGAGAGAAATTGTATATGAATAATGAGAAATGATAAGGAAAAATTAGTGTTAACAGGAAAATAATGTGGGCGATTCAGCTATAGCAGCTTTATCTGCGGGGATCTGGCATAGATTACCCGGTAAAGCTGCTGAAGCGAATTTGTTCACTTAGGTTCAACAGGTCTAATTGTACAGTTCCAGATGTTCAACGGCATAAGCTTCAAATTCGGTGCATCCGCCGATATGTTTCTGATCAATAAAAATTTGTGGCACCGTAGTAACGGGTTTTCCTGCCCGTTTTTCCAGATCTGCTTTGGTGAGTCCGGCGACATTGATATCAATATAACTGTATGTGAAATTATCCCGCTTTGCCTGCAACTGTTCTGCGATTCTATGAGCTCTTACACAATATGGGCATCCCGGACGGCCAAAAATCTCAACAACCATGCATATTTCCTTATCTGTTCATTTGGAGTATTGCACTACTATGCATCAGGAATAGCAGGAAATAAAGAGGGAAACCGGCTTGCTTTATGCGGAGCATCTAAAAGTTTTTATCCATTTTGCTGATCCTTAGCCAATTAGGCTTAGTGATACGGTATTTACACAGTTCTATTTACACTCTTATTAAGAGTTTAGTTACTGGATAGAGCTAGGGTGATGTTGACCTGATTTTTTATCTCATTGTTGTTCCTTCAATCTTTAGCATCTCATGATTCTGATGTATTGATCAAATTTGCATACTTCTAAAATAGGATTGATCGACATCTTGATGCTATTATTAATTGACTGATACTAATAAAAATGTTGATGGTTATCGTAACTATATAACAAACTTTTTGGGTCTTATGTCATGAAATATTTATTGATAGTTATGCTCATAATTTCAATGCCAATTAATGCTGATACATTCAGAGCCCATTGCCGTGAAAGAGCTCCAGAACTAATACCTAGAGATGAAGGGTGTAGTGGCCCAGTTGCTGAAATTGTTGAGCTTGCAGTTCAACGAATGGGACACACCATAAAGTGGTCTAACGTACCTTGGGCAAGAACTATAACGGTTGCTGAGTTCGGTGATGTTGACATCATTCCGAGACATTCAATGAATGCTAAACGTGATGTTTTTCTTAATTCAGTAGCCTATGGTTACAGCATTCGAAAAGTGTATTACATGATTGCTCCCACAAAAAATATTAAAATTAACAAATTTGAAGATTTAATCCCATATAAAATTGGAGCATTGCGCGGGAGTTTTTATTCAGATTTATTTGCTAATTCATTAGGATTAAATAAATATTTTTTCAACAACACAGAGCAAATGGTAAATATGCTTGAGAGTGGTCGTATAGATATTGCTGTCACTTCTTCAAATCATGATGTAGAAAAGTTTCGAATGATAAAAGGTGTTAGAGAAGCAGAATATATAGAATATTTTTATAACGGTAGATATATAAGCATTCCTAAAAAATCGCCGATGTCAAAATATTATAATAATTTTCAAAGCATTATAAATGATATGGTCTCTTCTGGGGAGATAGGTGTAATATTCAACAAATATGGCCTTAAAGCACCAGCGCAGAAATAAGACATTTAGAGAATCCCTACGACCAAGATTCCGGTGATGACTTTTCTACTGGAATCCATGTCAACTTGTTAGTTGTGTGTTCTGACATTTTGATGACCATTAATTAATTCTATTTACAGGCCGCTTTTTCGGGATGTGCCCTTTTTGCCTAGAAAGTAGGCCTAAGATCAAACTTTTTGTTGAAATTTCTCCCTAAAATCAAACGTATGCTACTGTATTTATTAGTATTGTTTTTTGTTTGTTTTTGATAAAGAACTTACTCAAAAAACCACTTAACTATCTGTTATATATAGAAAATAAGGTGGGTTAGAATTGTTTCAGTTTATGACGGCGGCCAGAATTATTTTTGGTGAAGGGGCACTAGCCTCGTCCCTTTCTTTATTTAACCACTATGGGTACAGCGTACTGCTGGTGACCGGAAGAAATCACCAGAGAGCGGCTCAGGTTATAGGGTATCTGAATAGCCAGAATATGCGTTATCAGCATGTCTCTGTTTACGGGGAGCCTCATATTACAATGGTTGAGGAAACGGCGGTTATGGGGCGACGTTTTAAACCTGATATGGTTATAGCGATTGGTGGGGGGAGTGTGCTGGATATGGGAAAAGCTCTGTCTGCTATAATTCCTAACCACGGCGATGTGTATGATTATGTGGAAGTTGTCGGCAGAAATGTACCACTAAAAACAAAATGTTTGCCACTAATCGCCATCCCGACAACAGCCAGTACCGGAGCAGAAGTGACCAATAAGGCGGTACTCAGATCCGGGCAGGATAAAGTCAAAGTCAGCTTGCGCAGTCCAGACATCCTTCCCGATGTCGCTATTGTGGATCCTACTCTTACCTATGATACAGATGCGTATCTGTCTGGCCGGGGGGCAATGAAAACCTTTACCCATTTAATGGAATCTTACGTCTGTGGAGACCCTAACCCATTGGCTGACATGGTCTGTGAGGAAGGACTCCGGCGACTGAACCGGGCGATTATATCTGGATGTCTGGAAAATGATTTTAAGGCAAGGGCTGATCTTTCCTTTGCAGCAATGTTGGGGGGGATGGCAATCTCAAATACTAAGCTGGGGGCGGCGAACGGTCTTGCGTCATCTCTAGGTGGAAAGGTTCATGCTCCGCATAGTGTTATAACGGCAAGGCTCGGGCCTTTTGTTATGGAAGAAAATATCAGTGCTGCCAGGCAGGCAGGCAGGAGTGATCTGCTGCACCGTTACCGGAAAATTGCCCGTATAGTGTCAGGAAATCCTGATGCAGATGAAGAAGAAGGCGTTGAGTGGAGCCGAAATATGCTTGAGCGTTTTCATCTGCCTCTGCTGACGGAGTTTGATATCTGTTCAGTTTCTTTTGAACAGGTGGCTCGGGATGCAATGAAGTCTTCTTCTATCAAAGGGAATCCATTACCGTTAACGGAAGAACGGTTGATCCGTATTCTGCAAAAAGTCTGTGAGGGGCAAGGTGTCAAAACCCGACAGAATCCAGCAGATATTCCAGTAGAAAAAATACATATTAAAGAAGTCTCACACAGATAGGCTGAGACAGAGTCAACCCTCCCGCCGACTGCTACGGGGGAGGGAACATAATCAGAACTGAGTAATTTTATCGTAACGAGAGTCTTTTAGCGCTTCTTTTACACGCTTCAGGTTTTCTCTGAAACCAGTGCCACGTCTTAGTGTAAAGCCTGTGGCCAGAACATCAATAACTGTCATTTGTACTACACGGCTTGCCATTGGCATATATACGTCGGTGTCTTCCGGTACGTCAAGCGTAATGGAGAGAGAGGCCGCCCGATCCAGTGGTGAATCTTTTGCGGTTACAGCAATGACGGTAGCACCATTTTCTTTTGCCAGACCCGCAACCTCGACCAGACTTTTCGTTCTGCCTGTATGAGAAATCAGAACCACAACATCATTATCCGTGCAATTTATACAGCTCATGCGCTGCATAACAATGTCTTCAAAGCAGGCAATCGGGATATTAAAACGGATAAATTTATTCTGGGCATCTTTTGCTACTGCTGACGATGCGCCAAGCCCGAAAAAGGAAATTCGCTTCGCCTGAGTCAGAAGATCCACCGCACGGTTTACCTGAGCAGCATCAAGACTGTTTTTAGCTACGTCCAGACAAGCCATGGTTGATTCAAATATCTTATGTGTGTAAGCATCCGGACCATCATCTTCTTCCACATTACGGTTTACATAAGGCGTGCCATTGGCAAGGCTTTGTGCAAGGTGCAGCTTAAAATCGGGAAAACCCTTGGTATCCAGACGACGACAGAAACGGTTAACCGTCGGTTCACTGACGTCCGCCATTTTAGCCAGAGTTGCAATACTTGAGTGGATTGCCGTCTGGGGAGAAGCCATGATCACTTCAGCGACTTTACGTTCTGATTTGCTGAAGTTATCCAGACTTTTTTGTATCTTTTCTAGTGTATTCATAAGATTAGACAGTAAATTATATACTACTCACACGTCCATTCGTTGGAGCTATTTTACCTAGCCAGAATGAACCTACAACTTGATTTCAGTATAAACCTAAGTGTTCTGCTGACTGAAACAAAAGCACCTTAAAAACAGAATTTATTGGCGAGAATATGACAAACCTCAAACAAAATTTCAGTTTTGGAAGCCCGATAAAAGGCCGGTTAGTGCTAAGTTGCGGATAATCGGCCGGGAATGATTAGTTAATTACATAAATCAGAAAGAAAGTTTCAATTTGGTTGATGTGATTTCCTGAGCCAATTTATCAATTTCCTGTAGCAGTGAGTGACAGTGTCCGGCGATCTCCCTTTGTTCCTCCAGTACGGCTGACAGAATAGATTCTGTTGTCAGTGGATTGGCCAGAACGACTCGGAAGACAATGGTATCCCTGTGTCCCCATTGTCCTGGATTCAGTCGGGTGCGGGAAACAAATGATTTACCGGATTCCCTCTGTTTTTTCTGAATATATTTGGTCAGATCATTCAGCAGACGGTGTAATTTATCCTGTTGGTCTCCCGTTGCTATTTTCAGTGCAGCCTGTGCATAGCAAGGGACATAGCGGTAGGTGAGCAGACACAGCTCTGGTTCCGAAATCAGCTCAAAATCGTCCTGTTTCTTGATCAAATCGGCAAAATAACGAGCTTTATTAATACTCTGATCAATCAAGAGTTCGTATCCTGGCCGGCTAATGATATGCATACAGGCATACACCAGCATAGCCATGCCGGATCGGGATCCTTCCAGCGTGTGGCTGCCCAGGTCTTTAGAGCCCTGACGCAGAATATATTCGGCGTGATGTTCAATAACTGAAACGGCGTCCGGGTTCTTAAATAGTACCATTCCTGCTCCCATAGGCAGGTACAGCTGTTTGTGGGCATCGATCGTGATGGAATCAGCCAGTTCGATACCGTCCAGAAGATAGCGATTATTTTCTGACATCATGGTAGCTCCACCCCAGGCGGCATCTACATGAAAATGACATCCTTCCTGTTTGCTGATGGTGGCTATTTCCCGCAATGGGTCGATATTGCCGGTTTCTGTTGTACCGGCCACACCCACAATAGCAAATGGTTTAACGTTTTCGGCTTTTAATGCCTGAATTTTCTGTTTAAGATCCTGTGTACAGATGCGGTTATTGTCATCGGTTTTTACGGCGACAAGACGATTCTGGCCAATACCAAGCACATTCGCTGCTTTTTTCAGGGAATAGTGTCCTCGTTCCGATACCAGTATAGCGAGATCATCATAACCATAGTATTTCATGGCTCTAATCAGACCTTCATTTTCCACACCGGCAAAAGTACCGTCAGCTTTCAGCGCATTGTTCCTGGCTACCCAGAGTGCGGTGATATTAGCAATGGTTCCACCCGAACAGAAGGCTCCCAGAGAGTGATTGGCACTGTGCATCCAGCGAGTGTAAAAATCATCATTCTGTGCATAAAAGAGCTTATGCAGCATGCCCAAAACCTGACGTTCCAGAGGAGTAAACGCTTTTGAGGTCTCAATTTTTACCAGATTCTGATTCAAGGCGATCATAATCTTAGACAAGGGCATCAGGAAATAGGGAAGAGCCGATGTCATATGGCCAATAAAACTGGGCGCAGACGTATGCACAGAATGTGATACCAGTGTATCCAGAAGATGTTGAGTATGGTCTGAGACAAATGAAGGTTTTTCCGGCAGCGTTGGGTTAGCGAAGTCTTTCTCGATATCCTGCAGTTTTTTTTCTTCGGCAACAATGTGCTCTCTCAGAAACTGATTCAGGTTCTGAGACAGTTCAGCTTCAATTTTGGACAAGGTAGAGTCAGGTGCTTCCGGCACGGTAAAAATCCGGAGCAGGCTTTCAAGGCTGACATCTGCTGTTTTGTTTTCCGCTAACATACTCGTATTGCTTTTATATGTACTTATTTGATTCTGGCGGGACAATCTAAACGAAAACCGAACCAAAGTCCCGTTTTAATTCGGTAAACTCTTTTTTCCCTTTGCTACACAGGACCCAGAGAGACAAAAAACAGTATAAACAGGGGAACGACCAGACTGAGAATAAACCCGCTGACGATTGCAACAGGAACACAACGAACGCCTCCGCTTGTCTGAATTACCGGGAGAGTAAAATCCATAGCGGTTGCACCGGCATAGCCAATAGCGGTACAGGGTCTGTTTCTTATCATCAGTGGAATTGTAACCAGAGCTACAAGTTCCCTGAACAGCTCAAGCATAAAGGATGCTCCACCGAAGACGGGGCCAAATGCATCCCCCATCAGAATACCCGACAGGGAATACCAGCCAAAGCCGGATGCCATGGCCAGAGACTGATACAGCGGCAGGTCAAGGAGCAGTGCCGCGATGACACCGCCGAGCCATGAAGAAAGGATCATCACCAGAGAAATGAGCATTCCGTGCTTGTTCAACAGTATTTGTCTCAATGTCAGGCCACTGTTGCGTAACTGGATTCCGATGAAAAATAACAGCAGAAACAAAATCCATTCAATAGCGGTATCTACCCAGTACAGATTGAACGGTAACATGAGCCCTGCCACCAGTCCGCTGCCGACGATCATGATCAATATCAGTGAATCCTTTAGCATGCTGACAAGAGGAAGTGGTTTGCCGGATTGTTCTGATTTCAGTGGAAGTATCTTGTCGATAAGAGGCAAAACAGAATAGTTACAAAGACCGATCAATACAAAAAAACTTCCGCTATAGAGAAGAATGCTTTGTAGATTACTGCTGAGATTATCCAGAGCGGCGAGACTCATTCCCATCAGGAACAGGATGATATAGACAATATTGGCAGTATATCGGTTGATGGTATTCAGCAGGTTCCTGCTGGAAAGAGAAAACAGATATCCCAGGAGCAGAGGGGCAAAGATAAACAGCATTCCGGTAAACATAGCAAACGTCAAACAGCCTTGAAAATAGAGATAAAAACGGGGATACCCATGGTATCCCTATTTACGCAGTGAATAAATAAGCCGATCGATACTGACAAGATGACTGGCAGTTATAAGCGATCGATATCTACAGGCCAGTGGAATTCATTACGTCATGGATCCGGGTCTGAAAATCAGGTTCGCTGAGATTACTGAGCTCAAACAGCGCCTCAGCACCGACAAGATTAAATTCGACATAGTGGTCATCAATGTTTTCGTCCTGACGGCGGAACATCAGCAGATGGTTAGCCATCCGGGCAATGTCCAGATAGGAAATATCTTCTTTCGCCGTACCAGATTCTTTATTTGTCGCAACCTCGATAAAGTCATGGTCAAACCCCCATTCCTGCAGTACCAGTTTGCTGGTGGAAGGGCAGCGGGAATTAAAAATCTGCATAGCAAGATTGTGATCCAGATAATTACCGCGATCCAAATAGAGGTGATACTCATTAACCAGACAAAAAAGTCCGATGTCGGCCAATAGACCCACTAGCAGAGATTTCTCTTCTTCTAGATAGCTGTATTCTCCGTTGGAATGCTTCAGTATTTCCTGAGTAACCAGCACCATGGTTGCTGCCAGCTCTCGGGATACAGTCGCACTTTTGACCAGTATGGTGTTGCACTTTTTATCCAGATTAACGGAGTGTTTCATCTGCTCGATTGCCTGAGCAGTCACAATATCCCGGACACGCATGATTCCCAGACGGGAAACGGCAGTGTGAAGGTCGGTACAGGAAATATTTCTTCTGTTAAAAACTACAGAGTTGGCGACCCGGATTACGACGGCTGCCAGACTGGGGTCTTCAATAAGACAATCAGAAATTTCCGGAATACCGGTTTCTTTTTGGGTGCATAATTGTTGTATTTTCAGCACAACATCTGGAATAGGGGGAAGAGTAATTTTCCCCATGGTAATGGAGTGTTCAACAAGTTGAGCAAACTCAGATTCGAGGCTTTCTAAAAGGAGCGTCTTATTTTCTGGTAGCCAATAAAATGATAGATGATTCATGCTGATTTCTTTTCTGTAGCTTCTTTTCTAATAGTACAGTCTGATTCCTTAAATTAGCAACATAACATAAAGAAAAATCAGTGATATCGAGTCTGTTTCTAATTGCAAATAAGATTAATATTTTTTAGTTAAAAATTAACACGGCTTACAAATAGCAAAAAGTGTGATGCTTTGCTGCGAAAGTGTGATCTTTGGCGGGTTTATTTTTATCATTGGTCTTACTTATTTTTCGCTGTTAAGTATGATTGTATTGCTGCTGTGGAATATCCAATACCAATAAGAGAACAAAAAATGTTCTCAGAATAAAAAACAACATACCGCCCAGTTGATGGTTACATGTACCTGTGTGGTTTTTATTGATGCAACGGGGGGAAGAGTAACTGATGTTGGAGGTATAAATAATGGATATGGCTAAGCAGCCGTTTTGTGATTATGCCGTTAAATTTGGAAAGTATCAGATACGATCCATGTTTGGCGGTTTAGGTCTGTTTCAGGAGCAGGCGATGTACGCGTTACTTGCTGACGATATCGTTTTTATCCGCGGAGGTGGATCGTTAGACGACAGGCTGAAAAAGCTTGGGTGTGAAAAGTATCGCCATGTCAAAAAGCAGACAACAGCAACAGTCAATTATTACGATATTACCCACCTGTATGAGTCTCAGGATGGCAGGCTGGATGAGTTAATCCGGGCTTCAATAGAATATGCTATCGAGGACAGAAAGACCCAATATACGACAGGTCCTCTTCGGTTAAGAGATCTTCCTAATATGCAATTAACTCTGGAAAGAATGCTCAAAAAAGCGGGTATTGAGGATGTGGCTATGTTTATGGACCTCGGTGCAGAACGTGTATTTAAAAAGGTACAGGAGAAGTATGGCAATAATGTGGATATCCGTCTGCTCTGGCGCTTTGCCGGTGCGGTTGATGGTGTTCACTGGAGACTTTTACAGGAATCCCGAAAAGAGGCTTTGAGGAAAGCCTGTAATCTATAAGATACGGTCGTTTTCTGGCACGGTTTCAGAACAACAACATTTACACCAGAGACAGACACTAACCCGGCAGCGCCGGGTTTTTTTATCCATTTCTGAGAGCAGGTTTCCTGCATTGCACAAGGATCTTGAGGTTATTGGGGTATATCACTATGATAATCAATATGATGTACTAATTATTCCTGACCTGAGGGGACAGATCTGAGTGCTGGATTATTTTTTGCGCAGGATGGTACTGGTAATACCGACATTTATCGGTATCACTATTTTAATTTTTGCAATAACCCGTTTGGTTCCGGGTGGACCCGTGGAGCGCATGCTGGCTAGTATGCAGTTTGAGTCAGGGGAAACAGCGTCAGCTGTAACGGATGTCGGTGCCAGTTCAGCACTGTCGGATGATCAAATTGCACAGCTTAATGAATTCTATGGTTTGGATAAACCGGTTACAGAAGCTTATTTTGAATGGTTGACTAAGCTGGTGGCTCTGGACTTTGGAGAATCAACCCGCTATTACGAACCGGTTACAGGTATGATTGCTGAACGTTTGCCGGTTTCTCTTTTTTATGGTGGTATGACGTTCTTTTTTGCTTATTTTATCTCTATCCCTCTTGGCTACTATAAAGCGCTCAAGCATGGTTCCTGGTTTGATTCTGCATCTTCTATTCTTATTTTTATTGGTTATGCATTACCCGGATATGTAGTCGGTGTGCTTCTGATCACCTGGTTTGCCTATAGTCTGGAATGGTTCCCGATGGGGGCGTTTACCAGTGATGACTTTGACGACTATGCATCCTTGTATGAGCAGGTCAAAGATATCCTGTGGCATGCGGTTTTGCCGCTGATTTGTTACCTGATTGGTGATTTTGCTACCTTAACAATGACGATGAAAAATAACCTGATGGAGAACCTTTCGGCGGACTACATCCGTACAGCTATCGCGAAAGGTTTACCTTTTAATCAGGCCGTCCGGAAGCATGCTCTCAGAAATAGTCTGATCCCTGTTGCCAGCCATTTCGGTAATTCTCTGTTATTTTTTATGAGTGGTTCTTTTTTAATCGAAGTTATATTTGATATTGATGGCATTGGTCTTCTGGGGTATGAATCAATAGTAGAACGGGATTATCCGGTTGTTATGGGGATCGTCGCAATTAATGCCGCTATGCTATTAGTGGGAAATATTTTGTCTGATATTTGTGTTGCTCTGGTTGATCCGCGCGTTAAATTTGGGGGATAGAAAATGTTTCACTTTGATCCCTTAACACGGAAAAAAATAATGCGTTTTAAAGAGATAAAACGTGGGTACTGGTCATTTATTATTCTAATAACATTATTGATACTTTCCTTATTTGCTGAATTTTTCATCAATAGTAAAGCGCTGGTCGTAAAATATGAAAGTGAATATTATTTTCCCGTCATTAGCGATGTTATTTCCGGAACCCAGTTCGGGCTGGACTACAGTGCAGAAACCGATTATCGGGAATTAAAGCATCGTTTCACCGGGGACAGTAATAATTTTGTACTTATGCCAGTAATTCCGTGGAATCCTTATGAACAAGATTTTAGTGGTGACTACCCGCCGACAGCACCGGATGTGGAAAAGCAGCACTATCTCGGAACAGATGTTATCGGTAGAGATATTTTGGCACGATTGGTGTATGGGTTTCGTATCGCGATGGGATTTGCTCTGATCACAATGCTGATATCGTATGCAATAGGAACTGCTGTCGGATGTGCAATGGGCTTTTGGGGCGGAGCATTTGATTTGATTCTGCAGCGTTTGATAGAAATTTGGTCTATGGTGCCGTTTTTATATGTCATTATGATTTTGGTTTCGATTATTCAGCCTACATTTATGCTATTTGTCGGTATCAATGTGCTGTTTGGCTGGATGGGGATGACTTGGTACATGCGAACCATGACCTATAAAGAATCCGCTCGTGAGTATGTTCTGGCAGCCAAAGCTTTGGGAGCTTCAACAGCGAGAATCTTGTTTAAGCATATTCTTCCCAATACTATGGTGATGATAGTGACGCTCGCTCCATTTACGATTGCCGGTAATATTACGGCATTGACGGCTCTTGATTATTTGGGACTGGGGCTGATGCCACCGACCCCGAGTTGGGGCGAATTGTTACAGCAGGGCAAGTCAAATCTGGATTCTCCGTGGATAGTCATTTCTGTTGTGGTATCCATTGTGGCAGTTCTGGTTATGGTCACTTTTATCGGAGAAGCTGTCAGAGCTGCCTTCGATCCTAAAAAATTCACACGCTATAGCTAAAATCAGCGGCTATAAACGACAGGGATGTTTTATGAAAAAGTATCAACTAGTTTCGGGACTGTATCTTATTGTATGGGCGAGTTCTGTCTGTGCTGCACAGTTACCAGATAATTTACATTGGATCTCGAATATGAATGAGCCGCTGTTTGCCTCTGAAGAGGCTCGTTTTGGTGGTACGTTCCGGACTTATATCAGCAGTTTTCCCCAAACATTTCGGACAATAGGTCCGGACGCGAACGGAGCATTCAGAGCGTGGCTGCTGGATGCTCAGCCATCGCTTGTTACTAAACATCCGGATACAGGCAAATGGATCCCATCTATTGCTACTGAATGGGCATTTGGTTCGGATAATAAAACAGTATTTTACCATTTGAATCCCAAAGCTGAATGGTCTGATGGCGAGCCGGTCACCGCTGACGATTTCACCTTTATGCTGAAATTGATGCGTTCGAAAGATATCGTTGCGCCCTGGTATAACACCTATTACACCACGGTACTGAAAGAGATTTCCAGGTACGATGACCACACCATATCGGTAACACTGACTGAAGCGAAAGATAAGCAGGATTTACTATACAGTACCAATATGGCTCCGAGGCCGGAACATTTTTATGCACCAGTCAATGATAAAAACGGAGACGGTATATCCGATGATTTTGTGCGTCGCTATAACTTCAAAATAGAGCCGACCACATGGGCTTATGCTCTGGATAAGGTAAAAAAAGGGCGCTCATTAACCTTTAAGCACGTCGGTAAAGACTGGTGGGGTTACAGCAATCCCTATTATCGTAATAGGTATAATGTTGAGAAAATCCGGATTCAGGTTATCCGGGATACCGACATCGCGAAAAAACATTTCGAGAAAGGTGATCTGGATGCCTTTGCGGTGATTTTGCCTTCGTTGTGGCATGAGAAAACCCACAGTGAGCCGTATCAAAAAGGTTATATCCATAAGTACTGGGGGTTTAATCAAACTCCACAAGGAGCGGGCGGACTTTGGCTGAATACCGATAAATCGCTGCTCAGTGATATTAATGTGCGTAAAGGTATCGCCTTGGCAACTGATTTTGATGGCATGATCAAAAAAGTGCTGCGTGGCGATTATATGAGAAAGCCTAACGCTCTTGGGGTCGGACAGGGAAATTATACCAATACGGATGTGAAAGCTCCGCATTTCGATCCTAAACTGGCGGTTCAATATTTTATAAAGGCAGGATTTACCTCGATTGGTGAAGATGGTATCCGGATGAATGCTGGCGGAGAACGTTTATCATTTGCCATTACCTACGCAGCCCGGTTTCATACGCCGCGCATCGCTTACCTTAAAGAGCAGGCTAAGTTGGCTGGTCTGGAATTTACGCTTAATCTTATTGATGGTTCTTCGGCATTTAAATATGTTAATGAGAAGAAACATGATATCTCGTTTCACGATATGGGTTCCGGGGAAGTACCGCAATATTGGGAATATTTTCACTCCAGCAATGCACATAAACCGCAGACCAATAACTTCACCAATTTCAGTACACCGGAGCTGGACAGGTTGATTATGGATTACCGCAATGAATTCAGTACTGAAAAAAGAGAAGCACTATCCCGGCAAATTCAGAAAATTGTAGCTGATGCCAGTGTTATTGTACCGGGTTATATGGTGCCATATACGCGGGAAGCTTACTGGCGCTGGATGAAATTACCCCAGCAACCAATGACGAAAAAAACAGAAAGTTTGTTTAGCATTGGTGCACCTTATGATCTTGGAACCTACTGGATCGACCCAGATACCAGAAAAGAGACCTTATCCGCGATGGATAAGGGGACATCTTTTACTCCGGTAACTATCGTAAATGATACTTATAAATACTGATACCCGAGATTATGACAGACAAAATGACAGTAGATACAGTACCGGAAACTATTTTAAGTGTTCGGGATTTGGAAACCGAATTTCTGACGGATGAGGGGACGATTACGGTACTGAAAGGCGTCAGTTTTGATGTTAAAGCTGGGCAGACGCTCGGACTGGTCGGAGAATCCGGTTGTGGAAAGAGTGTCACATCTATGTCGGTTTTAGGCTTGCTACCTCAGCCTTATGGCAGGGTAACCGGGGGGAAAGTTCTCTATCGTGGTACGGATCTGCTGAGATTACCGGCAGAGCAGTGGCATACCATGCGGGGAAATCATATTTCTATTATCTTTCAGGATCCGATGACAGCACTCAACCCGGTACACAGTATCGGCAAACAATTGGATGAAGTGCTGGTACTGCACCGACCCGATTTGAGAAAGAAAGAACGCTGCCAGTATGCACTGGAGATGCTGGAAAAAGTCCGGATCCCTCAGCCGGAAAAAAGGATGAATGAGTACCCGCATAATTTGTCTGGTGGTATGCGGCAAAGGGTCATGATAGCAATGGCTCTGGCATGTAAACCGGACATTCTGATTTGTGATGAACCAACGACAGCTCTGGATGTTACGGTTCAGGCATCCATTCTGGAATTGATGCTCGATCTGCAACAGGAAACCGGAATGGCGATGATTTTTATTACCCATGACCTTGGTGTAGTGGCTGAAATTTGTGATGATGTTGCCGTTATGTACGATGGCAGAATTGTGGAATATGCGGATGTATTCAGTTTGTTTGATCATCCTCAGCATCCTTATACTGAAACATTGTTGAGTCTGATGCCGGGAATAAATAAGCCAGCCAAACAGATGATTGATATTAAACCGTACAATCCGGAGTAAAGGGCGGATGGATGAAATAATTCGTATTGAAGAGTTGGCACTGCATTTTACCTCTGGGGGCGGAGTGTTTCGTAAGGGATACTGCATAAAAGCGGTGGATGGGGTGTCATTGCATGTGTCCAGAGGTGAAACGCTCGGACTGGTCGGAGAATCTGGCTGCGGAAAAAGCACTTTGGGACGAGCGATCCTGAAGCTGTATAAGCCGACCAGCGGACGTATTTTTTTTGAAGGAAAAGATATCACCGGGCTGAGTAGCCGTGAGATGAGATCTCTCAGAAAGGAGATGCAGATCGTTTTTCAGGATCCGCTGGAATCCCTGAATTCACGTCATACGGTGGGAATGATTATTGAAGAACCTTTTATTATCCATAACATAGGTACGAAAGAAGAACGTAAACTGTGGGTGGAAGAATTACTGATAAAAGTCGGCTTACCGGTCAGCTCCGCAAACCGTTATCCGCATGAATTTTCCGGGGGACAGAGGCAGCGAATCGGTATTGCCCGGGCGATAGCCCTTAAACCTAAGCTACTGATATGTGATGAATCTGTATCTGCTCTCGATGTCTCTGTTCAGGCTCAGATCCTGAATTTACTGTTGAAACTGCAGCAGGAGATGGCACTGGCAATGATTTTTATCTCGCACGACCTTTCTGTGGTTAGGCATATTTCTGACAGAGTTGCGGTGATGTATTTTGGAAAAATTGTGGAATACGGAACTGTTCGGGAAATTTTTATAAATCCACAAGCGGAATATACTAAAACCTTACTTGCTGCTATTCCTGTGACTCACCCTTCGCAACGACGGAGAAAGCAAAAGGAGCCGCAATAGCGACTCCTTCTGAGCTCGGATAACCGGGAACAGGTGTTCAGAATTTAAAACGAGTCGTGAATACAACCTGATCGTCGTAAAAGCCGTTAACCGTACCTTCCAGACCTAGTGTAAACAGTTCGGTTGAATGAAAACGGGCGAATACAGTGCCCACGATGTCATCATCAGCATCAATATCCACATAACCCACGCGCCCACCAACTTCCAGTTGTGGACCAAGCCATTGGCGGACACCAATATTCAGTTCCAGACCCATCTCAGAATTCATATCGTCATTGTCAACCAAACGTCCCAGCATCTCACCTGTCAGGTCTGCCCAGTTGTTGATTGGTGCATGGAAACCCAGACCAGCAGAAAGGTTGTAATCTTGGTCGAATTCGGAATCTCCACGAACAATAGCGTGAGCATTAGGATGGATGGATTTACTGTATGCTCCGCCAAACGTTACCGGATTCATACCAATACGAGCTTCTATATAGTCGTAGCTAAAGTTGCTCATTGTTGTACGGTCGGGATCCTGAGCTGAAAATACACTGCTTGATGCCAGCAGAAGGCCAGCGGTAATTAGAATTTTACGCATAATAAAGTAAACCTATGTCCTGAATGTTTATTCCTGATGGCAGTATACCTGCTTTAGTCTGAGAGACAGTACTTGATTACTCATAAAGTTACCAAAATTTTGTCACTAAACCCTTTTCAGATTATAAATAAGCAAGTTAAATGCCATAAATACATATGCGTTTTTATTCAGCAAGTTTTTCCTGGGGTTGTTACTCTGGATTTCGTAGAAAATCACATTATTCGCCAAATTCACTTCGTTTCGCGGCAATGGCATTAAATATTTTTTCTGTATCGAGTACTTTTCCCCATGGCATCAGATCCGCCTCATTGTCTATCATGTACTGCGTTAGCTGCTGAGTCAAAGTTATGACGAGTTCGTCCTTCTGCCATGGTTTGGCTATGTAGTAATCAAGGCTGGCGCTATTGACCGCCTGAACGGTGTCTTCCAGATCCGCCTGACCGGTAAGCAGCAGTTTTTTGGCAGGACGGGTTGTTTCATACTGGTTGAGCTCAATAAGAAAACTGATCCCGGTCTGTTCCGGCATAATATGGTCACATAAAATAAGTGCCAATTTTATGTCGTCATCTGCGTATTCAGCAATAACCTCTTTGGCTTCCGCGACCGATTCGGCTCCTTCAATAATAAAATGCTCTTCAAAGCGGGATAGATCCTGCACAACACTGTCCAGAACTTCTCGTTCATCATCCACGCATAAAATCAGATATTTTTTCATTATTTTTCCTTATTCGGGTTAGTCAGATGAATAGGATTATTTTGTTCGAAGGGGAGCCAGACAATCATTCTGGTGTATTCTTCGGGGCTGGACTCTACTTCAATCCATCCGCCATGCTGTGCCATAATCTGCTGGCAGACAGAAAGCCCTATCCCCAGTCCAAAATTGCCTTCTTTTTTGGTTGTATAGTTCAGTTCAAATATTTGTTTCCTTTTTTCTTCCGGAATGCCGTGTCCATTGTCCTCAAAAATAATTCGGGCAAAGTTCTTAGCATGCTTTCTGGCAGTTTCTGTGCTGATTTTCAGGCAGCCTTTTTCCGGGAAAGCATCAATGGCATTAGAAATCAGGTTAGTCCACACCTGCTGTAATGCAATAGGAAGGCAGAGAATTTCCGGAAGAGGTTGATATTCTTTTATAACCTGATGGAGTTTGAGTCTGTTTTCAAAGATAACCAGAGTGTCTTCTATACCTTCATGAATATCGACCTTATGCATTTTTTCATCGTCTGGACGTGCATAGCCTTTGAGGCTTTTCACCATATCGGCAATACGTTTTGCACACACCTGAATCGACCTGAGGGTTGAACCGGTAATATGGTATTTTTCCAGACCACTTACCGTATTGTTCAGGCTCCTGCTTTCCCGGCTTAGCTGTAAAATTTCCTGTAGGTCTCTGTGCAGACCGAGCTGGACAATTTTCTTAGCCAGCTGTTTGTCACCGACTTGAGTAAGGATATCTTTACTCTTCTGGCGGATTTCTGACGTTGACATGGGACGAGACTGCATGGCTGCCCGGAGGATATGAGTTCCCAGCTCTTGATGAGATTCCGGTAACGGTGAATGGATCAGTTCATCAAGTCTGGTTGTCAGGGTATCCGCCCCCCGTAGAATTGCGGCCACCGGGTTATTCAGTTCATGAGCTACTCCGGCAACCAGCTGTCCGAGCATGGCCATTTTTTCCCGCTCGATCAATTGTTGATGAGCGCTTTCCAGTGACTCCAGTGTTTTCTGCAGTTCCATCTTGGTACAGATACTTCTTTGCAAACGGCGGTTAAAATGGCGCAGCAGCAGGTTGGTAAATAACGGCAGTAGCTCACTGTTGCTATGCATAACCTGTGAAAATACATCTTTATCCAGCTTTATCACCTTGGTTCGGGTCAGGGTAACCCCTGTAGAAAATGAACGTTCGCCGGTGACAAAGGACATTCCCCCTACAATGTTACCTTTGGTGTGCCTGACGACTTCTCTTTGTATGCCTGTATCATCGGTTTTATAGAGTGCCACTTCACCTTCCACGATAAACCAGAGAAAGCGGTTCGGTTCACCCTCTACCGTAAGAAGGTGGTCAGGTGAGTAGGTACGGCAGGCATTGGTTTCATCCTTCTCAGAGAAAAAATGCAGTAAAGCACCGATGACTTTATCTGCCAGATAAGAGTCACTTAGTTCATGAAAATCGTGGATAAATCCCGGCTGATATGAACCGACTCTCTGTTCGATATGAGCACTGAGAATGCGTGATTGATCCAATACGCTGCTGTAATGCAGCCAGTCTTCCTGTTTCAGGCTCAGGATAAAGGTCGTCAGCTCTCTGGTGGCAGTTTCCAGCAATACACCAGCATTGAATGGTCGGGTCAGACAATAATTCAGATGGCCTTCATTGATGGCTGTAATAATGGGGGCAGTATCGTTTTTTTCACAGATCAGAACGGTTCTGGAATTCTGACAATGAGACAGTTTAACGGTTTTGCCCAGAAATTCAGCCCCGGACAGAGATTTATCTGATGTGGTTACGAGCATTGCAACGGTTTGTTCCTGTTGCTGAATCTGAGTCATAAGTGACTCTGCTTCGTCCGGAGAACTGATACAGAATAGATCGAAATGTGTCGTTAGAGGCTCCAGCTCATTTTTAAAGCTTTCTGTCGCTGCTGGGTCATTCTCTAAATAGAGTAAAACGTATGGATTCACGCTAACCTCGGCTCAGTTTTATTGTCACTGTAGCAACTTTCCGGAGATCCGGATGAGATATAACCAGAAATATGATCTATTCAGTGTTTTTACTCCGAAAAGGCTGATTTGTCTCAAATTTTTAACTTTACCCAGGTTTTCGCCCTTATCTGTATTATCTTACCTGCAGTTCCTATAGACTTTGGCCGCTAAGGTTCGTTCATTTCGATGGGTTAGGTAGTAAGAAATATATGCAGCAATTAAAAAAAATAGCAATGGTAGGCGGTGCGATCGCACTGGCCGCATGCTGGCCTCTGGCCGTAGGACAAATAGGTCAGAAACTGGTGCACAATGGCATTCAGGATATGCAGATGCAAGGGTATTCTGCTGAGCTGATCAGCTATAAGCGGGGCTATCTGTCTTCTGTTGCAGTGACGCATTATGCTATTAGTGATCCTGTAACAAAACAGCGACTTGAGCAGGATGGTTTGCCAACGGAAATAAGTCTTAAACATAAGATACGACATAGCCTGTTTAGTATTAACACTGAAACTGTACCTGTAAGTGATGCTGATATTCCTGCAGTGCTACATACCACAACGCAGCTAAATGGTAATACAGAGTTTACTCTGTTTGTCGACACAATTAACCATACGAATGATGATGGTAGCCTGATTGAGGTTGCTTCTTCAGAAATGAAAGGACATGTTTCGGTATCGGGACAGGTAGATTTCATACTGGATGTACCGTCAGTTAATTTGGGGTTTGTTAATGGTGAGGCATTGCAGATCCATGAAATTAAAGGTTCCGGAGATGGAATAAAGGAAGACGGGTTCTTATTAGGATCGCATCAGTTTATGCTGAAAAATATTACGCTGACCGGAGCGGATAACGTTGCATTATTTCAGGGGAGTGACATTAGTTACCAGATCCGATCGCAAAAAAATAAGCAGAATGAGCGAATTGATTCAAGGCATATCCTACAGGGCAGTCAGTTTATTACCGCGGGTGAACATGTGGATAAGGCTCTGATTGATTTTACCTGGGGGGATCTGGATATTAAAACGATGCAGGCACTGACGGAACAGAACGAAGATGACCCTGCCTCTCTGAGTGCATCTGCAGATGCCTTTTTCAACAAAGGATTTTATTTTGCAGTGAATGACATGCAGATTTCTGTCGGTGATGGTGGATTGTTCGATACCAGGTGGAGACTGACACTACCAGAAGGTGTGGCGAATATCACTGCTGATATGAGTAAAATACTTCCTGTTTTGGAAGGTAATCTGAGCACTTTTATTTCTGGTGAAATGCTGGTCAGATATCCGTATTTCAAACCGGGACTGGATGAGTTGATTATGATGGAAATGGCGAAAGAGACAGAGAAGGGGATTCAAATCAATGCTGAGATTAAGCAGGGTAATGTTGAATTTGAAGGCGGAGCAAAAGTACCTTTATTTTCTTTGCTCTTACCCGTATTCCTTTAGATCTGGCTGCTGATAGTGCCGAAAAATCTGTTTTTTTACCTCAGGAGGCCTTCGGGCCTCTTTTTTATACTTTTTCTGTACCTGAAAACGTGGTATTACTTTAGATCCTGTTTACCTTTCTTTTTCTCCGGCTGGTACGGGCTGAAAGGTCAATAGTTCCAATGTCTTTATCATAATTAGCAGGAGCAATCGCCACCATGGATACGATTTATAATTTCAGTGCAGGACCGGCAGCATTACCAAAACCGGTGATGGAGCAGGCACAGTCAGAGCTGGTTAACTGGAATGGGTTGGGCACGTCCGTTATGGAAATCAGTCACCGTAGTAAAGAATTTATTCAGGTGGCAGAAGAGGCGGAGCAGGATCTGCGTGATTTACTGAATATTCCGGATAACTACAAAGTGCTTTTTTGCCAGGGCGGAGCTCGTGCTCAGTTTGCAGCTGTACCTTTGAACCTGTTGGGAGATGCAGAAACTGCAACGTATATTGATGGCGGATACTGGGCAGAAAGTGCTATCGATGAAGCCAAAAAATATTGTGAACCGGATGTTTTTGTCGCTAAAACGGAAAAAGACGGCAAAATTGCTATTCTTTCTGCTGATCAGTGGCAGATCGCAGATAAAGCTGCGTATGTGCATTTTTGTCCGAACGAAACGATTGACGGTATTGAAATCAATGATCTGCCGGTTACCGATAAACCTATCGTAGCGGATATGTCTTCTACGATTCTTTCCCGTGCAATCGATGTTTCAAAATATGCGGTTATCTATGCCGGTGCACAGAAGAACATCGGCCCTGCCGGTATCTGTATTGCTATTGTACGTGACGATATGCTGGGGCTGGCAAAAGACGTTCTTCCTAGCGTGTTGGATTACAAGGTACTGGCGGAAAAAGACTCAATGTTTAATACACCGCCTACTTTTGCGTGGTACCTGTCCGGTCTGGTGTTTAAATGGCTGAAAAGTATTGGTGGCGTAGCGGCGATGGAGAAGATCAACCGCGAAAAAGCGGCTTTGCTTTACAACTATATTGATCAGTCTTCATTTTATAAGAATGGTATTCATCCGGATAACCGTTCTATCATGAACGTACCGTTCCAGTTGGAAAAGCCTGAACTGGATGCTAAGTTCCTGGAGCTGGCGAAAGAGCAAGGGCTGGTGGCTTTGAAAGGGCATCGGGTCGTAGGGGGGATGCGGGCTTCTATCTACAATGCTATGCCTCTGGAAGGTGTGGCCGCACTCGTTGACTTTATGAAGAAATTTGAAGCCGAATACGCAGCCTGACAGCAGAGTAACGCCTGTGTATTATTCAGGTTGAGGTAAAAAGGCGGGAAGAAATCCCGCCTTTTTTATTACCAACTTCATGCGGCTCAAAGATTTTCCGGTGGCTGCTACTATAGGGTCTGGTGCAATTGATAGTAACGTCCTCTGGTATGCATCAGTTGCTGATGGGTACCTGATTCTGCAATCTTCCCAGCTTCCATCAGACAGATATAATCCATAGTCTCCAGATTGACCAGCCGGTGGGTGATGAAGATAACTGTTTTTCCGGCAAAATGCGCATTAAGCAGGGTCATGATTTGCTGTTCAGTTTGCTTATCCAGTCCTTCTGTCGGTTCATCAAGCAAAAGTATCGGAGCATCGTGTAATAATGCTCTTGCGATGCCTATGCGGCGTTTTTCTCCTCCGGAAAGTTGCCTGCCTCCATCACCCAGCCAGCAGTCCAAGCGCTTATCTTCAAGCAATGTATGCAGTCCGACCCTGAGCAGTATCTGTTCCAGTTCTGTATCTGTTGCTGTGGGTTTGGCCATTAGCAGATTTTCCCGCAGAGAACCGTTGAGGATGTCCACCCTCTGACTAACGACAGACATCGTTTCTCGCAGAGTTTTCTCACTTATCTTTGTCAGTGGTGTACCAGCTAGAGAAATCGAACCTCCAGTTACATCTCGGTAGCGGCACAGCAACTGAATCAGTGTTGATTTTCCTGAGCCGGTCTGACCGAGTATCGCCATTTTTTTGCCTGAGCCGAGAGATAAATTAACCGAATTCAGTGCCGGAGGTTGATCATCCGTGTAATGGAATGAAACATTATTGAAGACAATATCATACTGCTCTGAGTTGAGTTCACCGGCGTCTGGAAAGCAGACATCCGCTTTACTATGAGTAATCTCATTCAGACGGCGGGCAGAAGTGAGTGTCTGGCCAAGATGCTGAAATGCACCGGCGACAGGCATCAGGAGTTCAAAACTGGCCATAGTAGCGAAAGCAAGCATAGCGATTAGCGGATCTGGCGGATTTCCGCCGACGCCATCGGCTGCCAGCCATATTACCAGCGTGAGAGCCCAGCCATTGCATAGCATCAGTAAAGCACTGGCAATTCCTGTTAGATGGGCATTAACATATTGGTTAGACAGTAGTTTTTTCTGTGTTTTCAGAATGGTATCCAGATAGTGGCTTTCAGCACCGAACAATACCAGCTCACTGTGTCCTTCCAGCCAGTCTAGTGTTGATACACGCAATGCCGAGGTATGGTGTGTCTGTGCCTGGCCATTGTGTTTGCCTAACCGGTAGAAGAGTATTGGCCAGATTAGCAGCATACTACTCAGGATCATACCGAGGGTCAGGCCGATTGTCAGGTCAAAAAAGCAGAGAAACACTGTCAGAGTGATAATACCCAATGCCCCGACGAGCATAGGGCTGAACAGACGCAGGTAGACGTGATCCATAGCATCGACATCAGCAACCAGGCGGTTGAGCAGGTCACCGTCCCTGATATTGGATAAGCGCCCCGGAATCAGTGGGGTCAGCTTGCGGAAAAAAAACACCCGCAGCTCTGTGAGCAGTTTGAATGTGGCATTGTGACTGACAACTCTGTCTCCCCAGCGTCCTGCAGTCCGCCAGATGGCAAATCCGCGTACCCCTCCGCCCGGGAGCATATAATTGAAGGCCTCACGGGCAATCGACATGCCGGCCACTGCGGCAGCGGAAATAAACCACCCGGATAAGGTCAGCAGACCGACAGAAGCAAACAGCGTAGCAAATGCCAGTAATACTCCCAGAGACAAGCTGAACCAGTGTTGTCTATACAGCTTCAGAAAGGGGATTAACTCACGCATCAAGATCTCCTCTATTATTCTGGCTGCGGACTTTGAGCATTTCAGCAAAAAGCCCGGCAGATGAGGCCAGTTCTGAATAGGTGCCGGACTCGGTAATCGTTCCGGCCTGCATAACCAGAATATGGTCAACGGTTCTCAGGTGTTCAAGCTGATGGGTGACCATGAGTGTGGTTTTACCCTGAATGTTATTTTTGATCCCTTGCATTACCAGTTTTTCACTTCTGGCATCCAGGCTGGCGGTGGGTTCATCCAGCAGCCAGAAGTGTCCCTGCTGCAGCATGGCTCTTGCTAGTGCCAGCCTTTGTGCTTGTCCGACAGATAGACCGCCGGAGCGGTCACTGACTTGATAATCCAGACCATGCTGGCGGATAAATTCAGCAGAATACGAATCGTCAATAACCTCAGACAGAAGGGTATCGGAGATTGTGTTTTTACCCAGAGTGATGTTTTCTCTGATACTGCCATGCAGCAGGAGAGGGTTTTGACCTACCCAGCTAACCTGTTTTCGCCACTCACTCAGGTTACACTGATTCAGTTCAGTACCATTTATTTTCAGGCTGCCCTGATAGGGTAGAAATCCAAGTAGAGCATTAAGTAATGTTGTTTTTCCCGCTCCGCTGGGACCAACCAGAGCGCTGGTTTTGCCTGGATTCAGGGTAAAAGAAACCGGCCCAATCAGTGTTTTTCCTTCTGGGGTCAGAACGATAAGTTTGTCGGCTTCTATTTGGATAGAAGCCGGATTCGGCAGTGATTGGTCACCCCCTTGCATCGCAGAAACATCGGTTTCCAGAAACTGTACAATACTTTCGGCTGCACCAACAGCTTGGGCTTTTGCATGGTAAAAGGTTCCCAGATCTCGCAGGGGTTGGTAGAACTCCGGAGCCAGGATCAGAATAAACAATCCGGAGAATAAACTGACCGGTGTTGAGTAGTGCCCGAAATCCAGTTCGCCAATATAACTGAAACCGAAATAAACTGCCGTCAGGGCTATTGATATTGAGGTGAAAAATTCCAGTACGGCAGAAGAAAGAAAAGCTACTTTTAGCACATCCATCGTACGCAGGCGAAATATCTCGGAAGCGCCTCTGAGCACTTCTGTTTCTGCATCAGCCCGGTTAAACAGACGAATAGTGGTCATTGATTGTAACCGGTCGTAAAAATGTCCGGACAACCGTTGCAGGGCTTTGAAGTTTTTCTGGTTTGCTTCTGCGGCTTTTATGCCGACGAAAGCCATAAAGATAGGAATCAAAGGTGCGGTCAGCAAAAATATCAGCCCGGCAGCCCAGTTTACTGGAAAGACAACGAGTAGGATTAGCAGGGGCACTGCTCCCGCAAGAGTCATCTGTGGTAGGTAGCGGGAAAAAAAGTCCTGCATTTCTTCAACCTGTTCCAGTAATAATGTCGCCCATACCCCGGCAGGTTTTCCTTTAATATAAGCAGGTCCCAGAGTTCTGAGTTTATCCAGGATTAAACTACGGATGTAGATACGAACCTGTTCACCGCACCGAAACCCTGTCACTTCCCGCCCCCAGGAGCATACCGAACGACTCAGTACTGTGGCAGCCAGCCCAATAAAGTGAGGGATAAGTGCCATTTTATCATTTTGTTCAATAATAAGCTGATGCAGAATGTCAGCTAATAAAGCGGCTTGTCCCAGCAATAACAGGCTGGACATTACGCCAAGTGTAATATTTGCTATCAACCAGCGCCGGGCTAATTGGCTTTGTTGTGTTAACCATTTGTTGAGCTGTTTTTGTCTGATCTTATCCATTATAGAAGGCTTTATATTTATAATATGGAAGTGAAAGTAGTGATGGGATCCGGCGATAGCAGAATAAGGATACAAAGCAAACGACCTTGTATCCTTGCCGGTTCATGGCTTATTGATTATCAGCCAGTTCGTCCAGATACTTTTCTGCATCCAGTGCTGCCATACAGCCTGTACCCGCAGAAGTAATAGCCTGACGGTAGTTATGATCCATTACATCACCGGCAGCAAACACACCTTTTATACTGGTTTGAGTCGCATTGCCGTTTAATCCCGATTGCACAACGAGATAGCCGTTATGCATTTCCAACTGATCGGCAAAAATGGCTGTGTTTGGTTGATGGCCAATGGCAACAAAAACCCCCATAACATCCAGCTCTTCAGTAACCTCAGACTGGGTATCTTTTAAGCGGACACCTGTGACGCCCATATCATCGCCGAGAACCTCATCCAGTATTCGATCCGTATGCAGGATAATATTGCCGCTTTCAACTTTATCCTGCAGGCGTTGCAGCAGAATTTTTTCTGAGCGGAAGCCCTGACGGCGGTGTATTAGATGAACCTCAGATGCGATATTGGACAGATACAGGGCTTCTTCTACGGCCGTATTGCCCCCCCCGATCACGGCAACTTTCTGATTGCGATAAAAGAAACCGTCACAGGTAGCACAGGCGGAAACCCCCCGGCCTTTAAACGCTTCTTCAGATTCAAGTCCCAGATATTTTGCTGATGCTCCCGTAGCGATGATCAGAGCATCACAGGTATATGTTGCACTTTCACCGGTTAAACGGAAAGGGCGAACATTCAAATCCGTTTGGGTTATCTGGTCAAAAACTATCTCTGTGTTAAAGCGTTCGGCGTGAGCTTTCATCTGCTCCATCAATGCTGGTCCGGTCAGCTCTTCATTGCCACCGGGCCAGTTTTCAATTTCCGTTGTGGTAGTAAGCTGACCACCTTGCTGCATCCCGGTTATGATGACCGGATTTAGGTTAGCTCGGGCAGCGTAGACTGCCGCCGTGTATCCGGCTGGGCCAGATCCCAGGATAAGAAGACTATAGTGCTTTACTTCACTCATTCGTGATGACTCCATGGCTGATTTTATTTTTTGATTATAAAACTAATGTGGGGATAAAAACTAATAGATGCAAGGCTTAAGATATTCCTAACTGTACAGATCCCGATGAGAAAAAGGATCTGTACAGGGTAGAAAAGTAGCGACGACATTAAATAATACAGTTTAACCGCACTTTGACTCGCCGCAATTCAGGCAGGTTTGGCAGTTATCAATGATAACGACTGCTTTGGCATGACATTTATAACAAAGGGTGGCATTTTCCGGAAAACTGCTGCTATCATCCGGATTCTCTGCTTCTGCTGCTTCCGGAACCGATTCTGCCTCAATTCGGGTCAGTTCTTCTTTTTTGGATTCCAGAAAAGCCTTGCGGTGTTCATCCATTTCGGGTTTATCCAGTAAGCCTATTTCCAGCAAGTGTTGCTCGATGACATTGCCGATTTCAGCGATCAAAGAAGGTACATATTTCCCTTTGTTCCAGTATCCTCCGCGAGGATCGAATACAGAACGGAGTTCTTCAACCAAAAATGTACAGTCTCCGCCTTTACGAAAAACGGCGGACATGATTCGTGTCAGTGCAACTATCCACTGATAGTGTTCAAGGCTTTTGGAGTTGATAAACACCTCAAAGGGGCGACGTATTTCGTGTTCCGTGCCTTTGTTGAGGATTACGTCGTTGATAGTGATGAACAGAGAATGCTCAGATACGTGTTCCGGAGTTTTTAGCTTATATGTCGACCCCATCAGTTTTTCCGGGCGGACGATGGTTTCGTGCATTTGCTGTATTTCAGGCTGGGCTTCCTGATTCTGCTTTTCTTCATCGGATTTTATATTGAAGCCAATGATTTTTTTATCTATTTTCTTAACCATAGTGAATTCTCGAACAGGTTTATTCCAGACTTAATATTTACCGTAGTAGCCTTCTTTTAGTGCGTCATAAAGATTGGCTGCGGTATGGGTTTCTCCATCGTATTCAATCTCTTCGTTACCTTTTGCTTCCAAAAGACTGCCGTCTTCCAGCGTAAATACATAGGTTGTATTTTCCAGATCCTGCTCCCGGATCAGAACACCCTGAAAGACTTCCGGATTAAAGCGGAAGGTAGTACAACCTTTCAGACCTTTGTCATACGCTTCCATATAGATATCTTTAAAGGATTCAAACGAGAAATCGGTTGGTACATTCGCTGTTTTGGATATGGATGAGTCAATCCAGCGCTGGGCTGCAGCCTGAACCGCAACATGTTGAGATGGGGTAACATCATCGGCTGCAATAAAGTATTCAGGCAGCTTTTCATTTTCTTTTTCTGTATACGGCATTGCCTTAGCATTGACCAATTCCCGGTAGGCAAGCAGTTCGAAACTGAATACATCCACACTTTGTTTCGATTTTTTACCTTCGACGATAAGGTTGCGGGAGTAATGATGAGCAAAGCTCGGTTCGATACCGTTACTGGCATTATTGGCCAGTGACAAGGATATGGTGCCTGTTGGGGCAATCGATGTATGGTGGGTAAAACGACATCCGTGTTTTGCAATCTGTTCAACCAGTTCGGGCTCAATTGAAGCTAGTTGTTGCATATAACGACTGTATCGGGCGTGTAGTATTTTTCCTTTCACGCTATCGCCAATCTTTATGCCGTCATCGGCCATTTCCGGACGGAGGCGCATCAATCTCGGTGTGATTTCATAATCTTGTTCCATGATTGGGGCAGGGGCTTTCTCTTTTGCCAGGGCGAGACCTTCTCTCCAGCCTGCCATGGCCATCTCCCGAGAGACCCGATCGGTGAACGCGATCGATTCGTCACTGCCGTATTTTTTTCTTAACATGGTGAGGGTTGATCCCAGACCGAGAAAACCCATACCGTGACGGCGTTTACTTTCAATTTCAGCTCTTTGTTTTTCTAGTGGTAACTGATTGATTTCAACAACATTGTCCAGCATGCGGGTAAAAATAGTGACGACTTTCTGATAGGTATCCCAGTCAAAAAATGCCTGCTCAGTAAACGGATTGCGTACAAATTTTGTCAGATTAACTGACCCCAGCAGGCAGGCACCATAAGGTGGCAATGGCTGTTCACCACATGGGTTGGTTGCCCGAATTTCTTCGCAGAACCAGTTATTGTTCATCTGATTGACTTTATCAATAAGAATAAATCCCGGTTCGGCATAGTCATAGGTGGAAGCCATTATCATGTTCCACAGGTTACGGGCTGGTAGTGTGCGATAGATCTTACAGGCTACGCGTCCCTGACTGTCTTCTGCCAGTTCTTCTCTTATTGGCCAGTCAGTCCAGGTAATCGTAGGATCTTTGTTCAGATCAATACCATCCTGTCTGGCTTCCTTTGCAGTAATAGGGAAGATAAGCTGCCAGTCCTGATCGTGTTTGACGGCATGGATAAAATCTTCGGTAATCAGTAATGAGAGATTAAATTGCCTCAGTCGTCCATCTTCCCGTTTTGCCTTGATAAACTCGAGTATATCCGGATGACGGATGTCCATCGTTCCCATCTGAGCACCGCGTCTTCCTCCGGCTGAAGAGACGGTAAAGCACATTTTGTCATAAATATCCATAAAGGAAAGCGGGCCGGATGTATAGGCTCCAGCTCCCGAGACGAAGGCTCCGCGAGGGCGGAGGGTGGAAAAGTCATACCCAATCCCACAACCGGCTTTCAGCGTCAGTCCTGCTTCATGCACCTTATTCAATATATCGTCCATGGAATCATGAATGGTGCCGGATACAGTACAATTGATCGTTGATGTGGCGGGTTTATGCTCAAAGGCACCGGCATTAGAAACGATACGCCCTGCAGGGATAGCACCGTTCCGCAGCGCCCAAAGGAACGCTTCATACCATTTTTGCTGACTTTTAGTTTCCAGTGTGGAGAGTGCTGTGGCTATACGCTGAAAAGTGCCATCCAGATCCTGGTCGATAGGGACTCCCTGCTTTGTTTTGAGTCGGTACTTTTTATCCCAGATATCCAGTGAAGTCGGCTGATATTTGATGTCGGCAGTTGAAGAGTCAATGGTGTTTTTGGAATGGTAACTATTTGCCATGTCAGGATTTTTCCTTATATTAGCTGCGGTATCGTATGGTTTTCCGCCAGTTGAGCTATATAATCAAAACACTGAAATGCACATTATTCAAGCTTTGTTTATACTTGTTGATGCACTTACCGAGGTCAGTTTTACCTGCAGAGCTGGCCTGTTAAGGAGCCCTGATTCTATATTATTTAATGGGTTCTTTGGGGCCGAGAAATTTAGGTTGAGTATGAAAGATATAGAGATCGAGCATAGCCTTGACTCTTGCCAGTGTTTCTCTGGCCCGGATCATTCGGCCTGAATACTGAAGAGGACCGGGAACGGCAAGGCATACAGCGCTGATATGAAAATGATTAGCGATAAATAGCGCCCGTTCACAGTGAAATTGTTGTGTGATGATAATGAATTCATCCGCTTCAAATATTTCTCTGGCCCGGATAATCGAATCCAGCGTTCTGAATCCGGCATAGTCAAGATGGATGGCTTTCTCCGGTATATCGGCTTTTAGTAGATCGCGTTTCATTGTCCATGGCTCATTATAAGAGCGATGTGCATTGTCGCCACTGAGCAAAAATGCGCTGACTTTTCCTTTTTTGTACAGGCCAATGGCTGCTTCAATACGATGCGCATAGTAGTCGTTCAGGGTTTTCCCCAGATACTTACTGGTTCCCAGTACAAGAGCTACATTGAAATCCGGAAGATCATTGATCTGATGAAAAATCTGTCCTTCTGTCTGCCAACTGACAGAACGGTCAATCAACGTAATACCGGCTGCAAATAAAGCAACAGCAAGTATTAATATCAGAGTCCGATATGACGTTAGCGACATTTTCATCTGTTAAGGTTCACCCTATACATGGCGGTTTTTTTGAGCCCACATGCCAATTACAATAAAGCATACTATGATGGCTGCAAACATCGTACCCGGCTCAGTGGTACGTAAAGTATGTGACAGATAAGGAGTGGCTTTTACAATAGCCAATCCATAACCAAAAGCATTCAGCAATATAAAAGCAGCCGTACGGATAATAAAGTGATAACCCGCCAGCAGTTTTCGCATTAACCGGTTAATTTCTCCACCAAACATAACCAGCAGACAAGCGACCAGTGCGGTAGAAATTTCACCGGTGTAGGGAAGGATATATCTGCCAGCGGGAGCCATAATCTCTAACATCGTTGATTACTCATTCATTTTGCCTGTTATTGATATTAACAAAAAAAAAGAAAAATAGGGAAGTTAGTGTGTTATTTTATTGTTGCTCACATGTTTCTTGCGTGTTTAATTTTCTCGAAATAAAAACAGTCAGAATATTTGATATGCCGTGTTTTGCGTACATAAGTGATACTTAACAATAAAGAAGTGTATAAATTGTGTTAAAAAATAGTATTTATATTCTATTTAATCTTATTTTTAATAAATAGAAAGATTTTTCGAATATATTCTCTTGCCAGAAATTAAAGCTTGGGCGATAGTAGTATTATGTCGTTGCCAGTATGTCGGGGGGCATAATGGAAAAACAACAAACTATTTCTGCTGTATTTGATTACACAACATTTCTTGGGGCGTCGAGTTGTAAAAAATGGACGTTCCTTGAAGTATTCAGTTCTGTAGTTCCTATATTTGGAACCATCCTGAATAAAAAAGTTCAGGAAGATGTGATTCCAGAAGAGAGATTATGGCAGCATGCGATGAATGAGTTATCGACTCAGGACAGTGATGTACATAACCTTATCCGCTTACTGGAACTGGCTAAGGCTGAGGGGATAGATGAATTGACTTTAATGATGCCTTACGATCTGGACAGCCAGCAACTGAACTTCATTTCTGCCAGAACACGCACACATATACATCAATCTGCGCAGGATGAATTTACTATTTATTTGTAAATATATCAGCGGATACTTATTTTTGAGTATTTACTTTATTGTTTATTTTGTAAATATAAATAAAAAAGGTTCATCAGGAATGAACCTTTGGGTTAATCGTTTTCGTGGTCAGTTAAGACAATATTTTATTAACTAAAATAATTATTGATAGATCACAATATACAATTTACTCAACAATCAGATCATAGTTGTCGCGTAAGATATCAATAATCTCTTGTTTAGGATTCTCGCTCAAAGCAATTTTCTTACCGGTGATCTTTTCGGCAATGCCCAGATAGACATCAGAAATTTTGCGGATTTCAGATGCCGGGAGTGCATTATCACGAGCCAGTCTCATGCGCTCGTTCATTCGCTCTTTATTCAGCAGAATATCCGGATCAGGGAAATGATTTAGCAGAAACTGGCGGAAGCCTTCTTTTGAGTTCTCTACGATATTACCGGTCTGGTATTCTTTCGCATCCCAGATACGGGAAGAATCAGGAGTACCGACTTCATCCATATAGATTAATTTTTCAACACCTTTTGCATCGGTTACATAACCGAACTCGAATTTGGTATCGACAAAGATTTGGTCAACTTTACCCAGCGCATCACTGATCACCTGAAAGCCTTCTTTCAGAAGTTTTTCATACAGGGAAATATCTTCCGCTTTATTGAAATTAAATGCTGCAAAGTTGTCTTCTATACTTTGGCGGGAGATATTGACATCATCCGCTTCAGGAACGCCGGGAATGCCTTTCAGAATGCCTTTTGTCGATGGTGTGATAAGCAGTTCCGGCAGTGATTTATCTTTTTCGAGACCTTCAGGAAGGTGGATACCACAAAATTCACGTTCACCTTTTGCATAGGAGCGCCACATAGAGCCGGTAATATATTTGCGGCAGATAGCTTCAATCATGACTGGCTTAGCTTTTTGTACAATCCAGATAAAAGGGTGGGGAATATCAAGGATATGACTGTCAGCCAGACCATTTTCCTGAAATAGTTTAAACCAGTGGTTGGAGATTGCATTCAGTGCGGCACCTTTACCCGGTACACCTTTGAGGCCGTTTTCACCATGCCAGATACAGTCAAAGGCAGAAATCCGGTCACTGATGACCATAATCGCCAGAGGAGCATCAGGGGCAACATTGTAGCCTTTTTCTTTGATCAGTCGTTGACTGTCTTCTGCGGTCAGCCAGTAAACGGAACGCACCTTCCCGCTATGTACAGGTTTATCTGTACGGATTGGAAGATCATCATTTACGGCAAGAACTTGGTCGGCGAGGCTCATTTCAGGATTCCTTCTCTTCATACGCTAACGGGCGCATCATACCAGAACTTTGTAAAGTCTCCAGATAAAAAGGCAAACGTTTGCTCTGGCGTTTGCCGCACGTAAAAACTTTCCCGTCAACTGGTGATCCTGAGGTTACTTAACTTGATTAATTAATGGTATGTTCGTGAACAAGTATTCCGGGCAACAAAAAAGACTTCACAATGATGTTGTCTGGCTATCTGTTCAATGACGTGCCGGCTGCTGGCAGAAAGCTGGTCACTGGCAATAATAGCACTGGCAGTACCGGCCTTGATGGCTTTAATCACAATCTCTTCTTCTGAAAGGCTGGAGGAGTGTTTGATCTGGATGATGTTGTTACAGTTAATATGATAACGTGACAGCTCTTCATAGGAAGGTCTCGGGCATTCAGAAGTGAATAGAACCCATTGTTTTTTATGAGATAGCAGCGCTAAACGATCCGACAAAAGCGAAACAGATGAAGAAAAGCCGTTTGTTGTGTTTACCTGAAGCATATTAACTGTCCTTATATACATACTGTATGAATTAACAGTATGTTGTTTTGGACAGATATGCAAGCTTTTTTTGCTGAAAATAACAGCAGTTTTATTCAGGAAGTGGAACAGTGAAGGGAAAAGTTCTGTAGTACAAAATGGTACCAACAGACGATGCTAAGGGGAAAACAGCTTCTCTGATGAAAGTCAGCTGTTTTTTTTGTATTTAGAGATCAGTTTTACTGCCGCATTAAGACGTTGCATCTCACTGCTGCTACCACCGGCATCAGGGTGATAAATCCGGCAAAGTTTTTTGTACCTAAGTTTTAAGGTGTTGTCGTCCGGAAGATTATCCGGAGAATAGCCCAGTACGGCACAAGCAGTATTCAGTCTGGACTCTTTGCCCTGTTGCTGCTCTTTCTGTAACTGAGTATGCATTTTTACCATTTGTTTCTGCTGGAGGTTATGTTTTTTGCTGAGTTGATGAAGTTGTCGTGTCAGGCGGGCGGTATCCGATTTCAGTTTGTAAATGTGCTGACTTTCCTTCTGGCGGCGTGATCTTTTTACTACGGTGTACAGCAAGGCAAACAGTAGTACGGTTACAATGATGATGATGTCTGTCCGGATAGCATTATACTGCTCAGGCGGGGGAGATATTGGCTGTGGAATGTGGCTGTCATCAGAAGCGAGATCAAGCTGTTGAATTGCTGAAATTTGTCTGGCTCTGCGTTGGTTAAATTGCAGTTCCAGAACGCGGGAATAGGCCTCTTCCGCCTGAGGGTAGTGATGCTCTGCAGCTATCTGATACCAAACGGACGCCTGAATCAGATCCGGTGTCGGTTGTTGCTTTTCAAACCACAGTCCCAGTTCATATTGAGCCTGATTATTGCCAGTGGCGGCAGCCCGGGTATACCAATAGAGTATTTGCTGGGTATTTTTTTTCAGCCCGTCTTTTTGATAAGCATGAGCGAGTTCAAGTTGCGCCTGAATGTCTCCATTTTCTGCCTTATTTTGTACTTTATCTAAAGGTTCAGATCGGGTAGGCAGAGAAACAAAAAGTATCATGACGGATAACAGTATTACTATCGGGCGAGAAAAGTGAAAACGAGGATCGTTCATGATACTGGCTCTGTCAGGTTTTTTGTTTCAGCCTTTTTGAAGGCTGAGACCCATCTATAGGGCGGTTTACCGATATCTTTCGTCCTTTTTTCAGGCCGACTTCATAGTCTGCGGTCAGGTTTTTCATCGCTTCTTTTAATTGTTTCTTGAAGGTTTCCCTGTCGATGTTTTTGAATTCACGGTCAATATAGTTATTGATTTTGTTATTGGAGTCATCGTCTGGTGCAATTTCCGGTAGCTTTTCCAGTGCACCTTCGACCCAGCCGGAGACGAATGAATTTACTCTGCGGGTAACTTCAGCACTGCTGGTTCCTGAACCGGCAAAGCTGTTCCGGAACTGTCCGGTATGCTCATTCATTTCTCTGTAGATAATATCGAATGCAAAAGCAGCAAAAATCGCCCGGTCTGCTTCACCGATAAATTCTGCCCGCTTCAGTCCCTTATGATTGACCAACACGGCCTCAACCCCAAACTTTGTGTTGATTCCACGTATAACTCTTAATAGGGTAGAGCTGATGTGCGCAGGCAGCAAGTGTGTCGATTTGGTTTTACCCATTTTGATAAACTCAATATCATCTTTGTCCAGACCATATTTAAGCATCAGCCTGTGAGCCATCCTGATCGCCTGAGCGGCTTCGTTCACATTTGCTGAATTACCGAGTTCCAGGCACTTGGCAATTTTTTTCAGGGCTTTTTGTTTATCTATCGACATAATTACTGACTTTCAGATTTCTTCACTGGGGTGAGAAAAGTCAGCCATTTTACCGTTATCCACGAGTAAGCTCAAGGTGTACAGTGGTTTTTGTTTTTTAATTTATTGATATATAAATAAAAAAAGCTGCCAATAAGCAGCTTTAGGGGGTGAGTGTCTGTGTGGTTAAATGCCCAGTTCATCCAGCAGACTGTCCGCTGCACTCATGGAGATAGCATCTTCTTTCATGGCTTCAGTAGCGGCAAGTTTCATGCGTTCGGCTTCAAGAATCGCGTCCGGGCTTTCATCTTCTTCGATGTCAAAATCTTCCAACTGGATAAATTCTGTTTTATCCATCGCCAGCTCTAGATAGAAAATATTATTTTTCTCTGTAGAGAAAGTGACACGGCGAGCTTGAGGTCGATCCAGATTGGTATCTACCGAAAGCTGAACCTGTTTGGTGATTGCTAACATTTTGGGCTGGTTTTGGGTGATATTAGTTTTTAAATCTTTACGGATTTTATTGGTAAAGTCTCCAACCAGCTGGTTCATTAACTCTCCCAGAACATCGCCAACTTCATCTGAAGTATGAAGGATAGCCAGTTCTTCTTCAGGCATTCCCATGTTGCGCATGTAATTGGAATAAACTTCCAGAGCAGCCTGAGATGTAAAATTGATAACAACCAGTCCGGAAAAGCCGCCGTCAAACAGAACAAAACAGCCGAAGTCCGGGCGTAGACAAGTTTTATTGATTTTTTGCACCATGGCGGAATAAGTTGTTCTTGAGCCGGTTGCTTCTGTTAGTACAGAAGAAACAGACTGGCAGAGTTTCAGTAAAATATCATCAGTCGTGACAACGCGATTTTTTTTCATTTTTTTACCACTTACGAAAGAACGTGCGCTCATTATGAATAAAAACACGCATCGGGTCATTAAATTTGATGGGCATTTTTGTTTTTCTCAAATGACAAATGTTGTAAAGTGACCGCAATCATAAAAATGCAATTACTCAGAATGTATTGAACCCAGGCTGACAGGGATCAGCGCTATTGGGAGCAGGAAGCAGAATGTTACCAAGACTTGAACTCCAGACAGATATTGATCCGGTTGTGATTAAATATCTTGATGAACTTTCTTATGCCGGTTTTTCCGGTGATATCGAAACTCAATATTCCAGCCGGCTGGCTGTTGCCACGGATAACTCCGTCTATCAACAACTGCCTCAAGCCGTCATTCATCCCAGAACAACAGAGGATGTTGTTCTTATCGGTAAAATCAGTGCTAAACCCGAATATGAACGGGTGACCTTTTCTGCCCGTGGTGGCGGTACGGGGACTAATGGGCAGGCACTGACCCGCGGCATCGTTGTTGACTTGTCCAGACACATGAATAAGGTACTGGAAGTGAATGCCGAAGAAGGCTGGGTTCGGGTTCAGGCTGGTATCATTAAAGATCAGCTGAATGATGCGGTTCGTCAGTACGGGCTATTTTTTTCTCCTGAGCTTTCAACCAGTAACCGTGCAACCTTAGGCGGTATGATCAATACGGATGCATCGGGGCAAGGCTCTCTGGCGTACGGTAAAACGTCAGATCATGTATTGTCAATTCAGGCCGTGTTTGCAGACGGTTCTGTCTATGAAACGGATAATTCATCCGGTCAGCCCGTTGAGGGTGAACTCGCTTATACGGCGCTGCAGATAACGCAATCTGTCTGTACAGAAAAACGTCAACAGATCCTGGCGAAGTTCCCTCCGCTTAACCGTTTCCTTACCGGATATGATTTGAAGAATGCTCTGAGTGATGACGGCGAATTTAATCTGACGCGCGTGCTGTGTGGTTCAGAAGGTTCGCTGGCCTTTGTCACAGAAGCAAAACTGAATCTTACTCCCATTCCTAACGTCCGGACGTTGGTCAATATCAAATACAACAGCTTTGATGCGGCGCTGAGAAATGCTCCTCTAATGGTCGCTGCGAATGCACTGTCTGTGGAAACTATTGACTCAAAAGTGCTGAATCTGGCGAAGCAGGATATTGTCTGGCATACCGTCAGTGAGCTGATCACTGATGTACCTGATAAAAATATGCAGGGGATCAATATCGTTGAGTATGCTGGACAGGATGAAGCTGAAATCAGCCAACAAGTCGGTGCGTTGACCGAACGGCTGGAACAGATGGTTGAAAAAGAAGAAGCCGGTATCATTGGCTATCAGGTCTGTGACGATCTATCGAGTATCAACAAAATTTATGCCATGCGTAAAAAAGCGGTAGGCTTGCTTGGGGCGGCAGAAGGAAAAGCTAAACCGGTTCCTTTCACTGAAGATACGTGTGTGCCACCGGAAAATCTGGCCGATTTTATTGCTGAGTTCCGTACACTTCTGGACAGTAAGAATCTTCAATACGGTATGTTTGGCCATGTTGATGCCGGTGTGCTGCATGTGCGTCCTGCATTGGATATGTGTGATCCTGCACAGGAGATGCTGATGCAGGAGATTTCTGACCGGGTTGTGGCTCTGGTATCAAAATACGGTGGTCTGATGTGGGGCGAACACGGTAAAGGATTCCGTTCAGAATACGGACCAGAGTTCTTTGGTGAAGAGCTGTTTACGGAACTGCGTCGGGTTAAAGCGGCTTTTGACCCGCAGAATAAGATGAACCCGGGTAAAATCTGTACTCCGCTAGACAGTAATGCCGAACTGGTCAAAGTTTCAGGTACCAAGAGAGCCCATTATGACCGGCAGATTGATGTTGAAGTCCGGGATAGCTTTAAGCAGGCGATGGAGTGCAACGGTAATGGGCTCTGCTTTAATTATGACACCAGTTCACCCATGTGTCCGTCAATGAAGATTACTGCTGATCGCCGGCATTCTCCCAAAGGACGGGCGGGACTTGTCCGCGAATGGTTGCGTCAGTTGTCAGAGAAAGGTATCGATATTCTGGATCTTGAGCAGCAGACTCTGGAGCGTACACCAACAATTAAGATGATGATTGAACGGGTACGTAATAGCCTGAATAAGCGCCATGAAGACGATTTTTCTCATGAGGTTTATGAAGCGATGAATGGATGTCTGGCTTGTAAGGCATGTGCAACACAGTGCCCGATTAAAGTGGATGTTCCCAGTTTTCGTTCGCGTTTTCTGAATATTTATCATACACGTTATCAGCGTCCGCCTAAGGACTATCTGGTGGCGAACATTGAAACTATGTTGCCACTGATGGCTAAAGCTCCCAAATTGGTCAATGCAGCAATATCGCAAAAGTGGGTAGAAGATCTGACCAAATGGTCAGTAGGGTATGTTAATACGCCTTTGCTTTCGGTTCCTACGCTTAAGCAGAGAGTTGCAACGCAAGAGATCCGTCAATTTGATCTGCAGGCTCTGAGTGCTCTTTCTCAGCAGGAACGTGATGAATATGTTCTGGTCGTTCAAGATCCGTTTACCAGTTATTATGATGCGGAAGTAGTGGATGATTTTATCTCATTGATCAAAAAAGTGGGTAAAAAGCCGGTTCTGCTGCCGTTTAGACCCAATGGTAAGGCTCAGCATATTAAGGGTTTCCTGAAGCAGTTTGCCAAATCAGCGGAAAATACGGCGGCATTTTTATCACAACTGGCTGAACTTAATATACCTATGGTCGGCGTTGATCCGGCAATGGTACTTTGTTACCGGGATGAATATACCGAAATTCTGGGTGCCCGGCGTGGTCAGTTTGATGTGTTAATGGTACATGAGTGGATGTTGGATAAACTGGATACGTTTAAGATCAAAGGTCCTTCTTCCGAACCGCCGTGGTATCTGTTTGCACATTGTACAGAAAAAACGAAATTACCGAATGCAGAAAAAGAGTGGGTCACTATTTTTAAATTTTTTGGCGGAGTTCTTGAACCTGTGTCTGTCGGATGTTGCGGTATGGCAGGAACATTTGGTCATGAAGCGGATAAGCTACAGATGTCTCGTGATATTTATGACCTCAGTTGGGAACCTAACCTGCAAAAATTGCCTAAAGAACGCTGTCTGGTCACCGGATATTCATGCCGTAGTCAGGTAAAACGGTTTGAGGAGGCCAAACTGAAGCATCCTCTGCAGGCTTTGCTGATACTGCTTGGCTGACGATGAGGATTGTCGAACTGAAAATCCCACCGGTATTTTTGTTTATTGCTACTGGTGGGGTGATGTACGGACTGCATGCTGTCGGGTTGAGTTTATTTGTTCCCTTTCCGATGCGATTTGTTTTTTTTGCTGTTTGCTTTTTTGCCAGCGGCATTTTCGGACTAGGGGGCATTTATGAGTTCAGGAAGCATAAAACGTCGGTACATCCGGTTGACTTGCATAAGGCTGTAAAGGTGGTCGATTCCGGTATGTTCAGCTTTTCACGCAACCCCATGTATGTCGGCTTACTGCTTCTGCTGACAGGCTATGCGTATTATCTTCAGGATTTAATCAGTGTTGGCTTGTGTGGATTATTTGTATGGTATATGAACCGGTTCCAGATCACTCCGGAAGAGCGGCATCTTGAACAGAAATTTGGTCAGGAATATCTGGATTATAAACAGAAGGTAAGAAGGTGGTTCTAGTGACCACCTTGTTCTTTATTTAAGCGGCAGAGGCTATTTGTTCCAGAAATGCATTTTTGCGTTCGTGGAAAAGACAAACTAACGCATCGACGGTATCTTGATCATAAGGCTTCAGGCCGCTGGCTATCATGCGTTTTTTACCACTTCCAATGACAAGGTCGTTTTCTTTAAAAGCAAAGTTCATGGTAACGACTCCGCGCTTGCCTTCTACATCAAAGGTCGAGCCTGTATATTCTATTTCCGGATGTGTCATATCCAGACGTTCAAATTCAATTTCCATGCTTTCGTAAATAACCAGCGGGCGCTGGCCATTGATCATGACTTGTTGCTCTTCCATCAGAGGAACCATTATGTGTGGAAAGTTCATTCCGGAGAACTGTACGTAATTAGTCACTACATGCTCTATAAAGGCTGGGTCATAACTACGTTCGCCTTCCCGGGACATACTCAGGTACTCTTTACCGCTTTCATCAATAAGCGCACTTTCTTTTTCACACCGGTTTTCAACTTTCAGGCTGACTCCATCCGTCACCATGCCGGAAAAGGCGAAGCTCATCTTTTGGCTGATGCCTTCGGTCTTAAGCAGCACAGCAAAAAGAAGATCGCCCGGTACACAAAAACGTTTACTGTCTTCATCGTGGATAGGGTTGAAGTCACCTGCAACCTTCTTGGCAAAGTGGCTTGCCTGTTGACGTGTAAACAGGATTTGTTCGTTTTCGTTTGAAAAATAAGAAGTTAGAAACATGATTCTCTTTCTGTAGCCAAAACTGTGCTGAATTATATACAAAGTCATGACATAAATGGTCTATCCAGTGCGATTTATTTCGTTTTTTTACACGCGGACTAAACTTTAGGGCTACACTTAAAAAGTTAATAAATGGTTAACATGCAGAAAATTGTCAACCGAAAAGGATAAAAATTATGGCTAGGAAATTTACCCGCATTGAGTTTGAAGATGGTAGTGTTGTTGTAGTCAAAACTGCAGGCAGTGCCAGCAATAGCGATGAATACATGGTCGAGGGCAATCAGGTATCAAGCTGGGGATTTAATACCTGTTTCGAAAACATTTCTTATGGCAATCTGGTCAGCCGTGTCATTGATAATACAGGCAAGAGAGTCGTCAGAACGGTTTCTCATTCCATAAAATAGCTGTGGGGCTTGAGTTCTGAACGGAACGAATCATTAAAAATACAAGGGAAGCCGGTTGGCTTCCCTTTTTCGTTTGTAGTGAACCGCTTTCAGTAATGAGTAAAGAGACAAAACAAGGTGTAAGGACAGAAGCCGGTTTATTTCAGATAACCTGAATCACGCATTTGTTTAGAGACCTGAGCCTGAGATTGCTTGAGAGCTTCATTTACACTTATATTCCCCCGCAGTACTTCAGCTATATTTTCCCCGACCAGACTGCCGATACCGACGAATTCCGGTATCCCGACATACTGAACGCCCACATACGGAACCTGCGTCTGTGTCTGTGCTTTTATACTGACGTTTTTCAGTGCATTTAATACAAACGGTGCAAAAGGTGCTTTTTGCTGGTATTCCGCCGTTGAGTAGGTTGAAAGACGAGTTCCCGGAGGCACTGAAATCCAGCCGGAGTTTTTGGCAACACGTTGAATATATTCTCTGGATGTTGCCCAGTGGATAAATGTCATGGCTGCATCTTTATTGACTGAGGATTTGGGAATAGCAAGCGCCCATGACCACAGCCAGTTAGCCGGTCTGATATTCTTCGGCGCAGCAGCGAAACCGACTTTATCTGCAACAGATGAAAAATCAGGGTTATATAATTGTCCGGCGGCAACAGTAACATCTACCCATATTGCACAATGTCCCTGAGCAAACAGGTTCAGATTTTCCAGATAGCCATTTTGAACACTATCTGGAGGGCCGTATTGCGAGATAAGCGTGACATAATAGTTTAATGCCGTCTCCCATTCCGGGGTTGTTAACTGAGGCTCCCATTTCTGGTTAAACCATTGCCCTCCAAAAGCATTGACAAAAGAGGTAACGATGCTGGTGTTCTGCCCCCAGTCAGCTTTTCCTCTCAGGCATATCCCATATGTGCTGTTTTCCGGAGAATGCAGTTGTTGTGAAAATTTCTGAATGTCTGCAAATGTCGGCTGAGAAGGCATATGTATACCTGCGAGCTTAAACAGATCCTTACGGTAATAAGTCATAATGCTCTCGGCATAAAATGGAGCAGCGTATAATTTATTTCTATAAGAAAGGGCTTCTCTCAGTGCTGGGAGAATATCTTCCGGCTGGTAATCATCAGGGAGCGTATCTAATGGCGTAAGCCAGTGTTTTTCTGCCCAGATAGGTACTTCGTAGTTGCCTATCGTCATCACATCAAAATGTGCTTCAGAGAGGGCCAGGTCGCTCAGCAGTCTGTGTCTGAGCACATATTCTTCCATTTCTTGCCATTCGAGTTTGATTCCGGGGTGTTGCTGCTCAAACTCATCGGACAGAGAACGCATAATTCTCATATCGGGATTATTTACGGTACCTATCGTCAGATGAACACTATCGTCGTGAACGGTACTACCGGGCAGCAATCCATGGCGAACCCTGATATTGTGTAATGTACCGTCTTTTTGCATTCCGTTCAGACCACGGTTAAATGCAGTGGACAGAGTGTCACTGATCCCTGAAAATTTTGAAAATGCGATATGGAATTTTTCTTCAGATAATTCGGGTCGGACAAACTCTAATCTTCCGATGTAGTGTGGGCGTTTATCTATCATCAGCTTTGCTGCTGTATATTTATCGATTAAAGCAAAATTGACTCGTCCTGCATACAACATGTCCAGACTTTGCAAATCCCGATCAACTTTGATTAGTTTTATATCGGGAAACAAGTTGATGAGTGGCAGCAAACCGCTGTCCCGTACTAATGCGACCCGCAAATTTGCCAGAGTCTGTAACTTTTCCATCAGGCTATGAACCGTATATATCGCATAAGGAAAATGGTCTTCCTTTCGTTTCAACAATCCAACACTTCCTCCGGGAAAAGGTGCCGACATAATGAATTCTTTATCGATCCTGTCACCGGGGTATACCGGAACGATACCATCCAGTTTTAATTTTGGCAGCAGAGCCTTTGCCCTTGCCCATGGATAAAAAACAAGCTCAGTTGTATATCCCTCACGCCGGAAGGCTTCAGAGACGATATCACTAACATAGCCGTTGTTTGGTAGATTTTGGCCGATATAGGGTTCTCGTTCCCCAGTGACCAGATGGACAGTCTTGCTCTGTGCAGACGTGGAAGGAATGAAAAGCATCAGGAGTAACATACAACACGCTTTGTTTATTGGCATACATTCCTCCTTAAATATTTAAGTAAGTATAGTCGGAGAAAAAGATCTTACATGCGTTGTGGTAAATACCCGAGCCAGTGAATTTTATATAAATTAATGTTATAAGGTAGCGGTTTTGTGTTCCATCAGATACAATGCGCAACGTCACAAATCATAAGGTTAATTCGCGTTACTTCATTCTTTTCTCTGATTATAAGTGCGTAGGTATTCCTGAATTTGTACCAAATTGTAATTGGGTGATTCTGGTTTACTTCTAATTTTATGATTTTTCTGACAAAATAAACTAACCATGTGTTGCTTGGTGTAAGTCACAGCTAGATTTTTAGCAAAATTCCACCCCTAAATAATCCATTCAAAATCATTCAGATTATTCATTAAAATCAATTTGTTACATAGATTATAGGCTAAGATTTTAATCTGATAACTTGTGTTTTATTCGATTTTTTTCACTTGCATTCAAAAAAAATTTGTACCAAATTTGTACCAAATATTTTTGGTACAACAATTAGGGAAAACATGTCTTTCACCGATGCTTGGCTTAGAGCTACTAACGGTAAGCCATACAAAGGAAAAGCTGAGATTACCTATCGTAATGGTGTTGGTGTTCGTGTCAGCCCGAAAGGTAAGATCACTTGGATCTATCGTGCTCTTGTAAATGGCAAGCCCATAAAAATGAAAATAGGCGAGTACCCGGGTATGAAAATATCAGGTGCTATGGGTGCTGCTGAAAAATTAATTGAAGATACGAAACGAGGCGTTGATCCTCGCGCTGGCATTCAATCAAAGAAAAGTCCAGTTACTATCAATTACGTCATTGACTACTGGTTAGAAAACCATGCCAAACGAAATGTGAAGCAATGGCCAGCACTTGAAAAAATGTTTAGAACCGATATTTCAAAGACGTTGGGTAACTGCTTGGTTTCAGAACTGGAATTAGTAGACTACTTAAATGCGTTTGCTCAAGCCCGTAAGCGAGTAAGCGAAAAACATGCAGCAAACCTGATGGCGAGATTCAAAACGGTTCTGTCATACGCTGTACGCCATAGCCTTATTAAATTTAATCCTATTGCTGAATTGATTAAAACTGACGTTGGTAAGCCTGTAACAGCGAAAAAGAGCAAGCAATCTATAAATGCTGTGCGCCCACTATGGGAAGGTATCTCACAAATTCACATTCATGAAAGTAATAAAAACTTTTTACGCTTGATGATGATTTTTGCAAATAGGGCAAACGAACTAAGGCTTGCAAAGAAAAGTGATTTTGATTTGAATGAGATGATCTGGACCGTTCCGGAGGCCCATAATAAGACAAGAAAAAAAAATGGTGGGGAAATAAAAAGAGCCATACCGCCGTTGGCTTTAGAAGTGATTAAAAATCAGTTAATGCTATATCCGAACTTTAAGATTATGTTTCCGGCTGTAGCGATAGATGAAGATCGCCCAATGTCGGCTAACACTCCAGGTAATTTTGGTGAGAAACTTGCTGATTATATTCAGAGCAAAGGTTATCCGAGGACCACTAACCATGATATGCGCCGCACAGCTCGTAATATCTGGGAGCAAATAGGTATTCCATATCATGTTAGTGAAACAATGCTAGGCCACAAAGTCCATACAGGCGTTCAGGCGCACTATCTGGACTATGCGTACATTGATGAACAAAGAGAGGCGTATGCCAAATGGTGTGACATTATTCTAACGGGATCACCTGTCCAGGCTTAATCATTCCTTGCTCAACAGCCCAATCACGGAAGGCTGCGTATGGCCGGCAACCTTTCATGCCTGGAATCGGTTTCGGTAGTCCGAAATTGTGAGTCAGTCTCCATAGCGTAGGCTGGCTCACTCCGAGCAACTCTTTAATGCGAGAGTCTTTGATTATTAACGGTTCTGTGATTTCTGTATGATTGTTGGTCATGGTCATTACCTCAATAATTTTCCTCCTCCCTGATTCGTTATAGAAGAAGGATTCAATTTGTTTGTTGTGCTCTTCAAATTGGTCAGCAGGTATTTACTGCTTTGATTTAAAATAATAAATGATAATTTTGGACATGCTGAAGGAAATCGAGTTTTAGTTACTTTTGCGGAACAGATTAGTTTTTGGCGACTGTGAACTTCTGTTTAATTGGGTGTTTTCCTCAGGGTTTTCTGAGGCATCATTAGTTAGGGAGCAGTACATCCGGATAACATATATTATGCTAATGTTAGTACAGCCATTTATCATATATTTTTTGTAATTCACCGGTTTTCTTCATTTGCTCAATAGCATTAAAGATACTCTTAGCGATTTCATCAGGAAAGTTTGGTCCTGTTGCAATGTAGACATGTTTAACATCACCAATGGAAGGTCCTATTTGCAAATCATTGGCGTTCTGTCCAATTTGTTTCCAAGAGTACATAGCAATGACATCTGAATCAGCAATAATGTGGACTCTTTTATATAAAAGTTTCATTGCATTTTTTTGTGCTGTTTTTGCTCCGCTATCAAGCGATAAGCCTATTTCATTTAACATCGGTATTATGGCATGTCCATGTACAACGCCAATTTTTTCCCCATTTATTTCACTTATTGATTTTAAGGGTGGGAATTGTCCAAATGTGTAGAATCGGTATTCTGTAGCCATAATTTCTGCAACCCATTTGTATTTATCTTCTCGTATACTTGAGCGCGTAAAAGGTATAATGGCAATTAGCTCATCTTTAGACTCTTGAATTTTTCGTGTAGCTCTTATCCAGGGGGTGTGGAAGTCGAGCTTAAATGTGGGAGCTCCGTAGTCAGTTGCCTTATTAAGAATATCGACTGCAATACCAACAGGTTTCCCTTCAGAAATGCCACAAAATGGCATAGCTTCCAGCGCATAAACTTTAACGGTTGCAGCAAAAAGGCTTTTACTAACAATTAATTGTATAATCAGTAGTAAAAAGAGACATAGTTTTTTAATCATTGTATCGTCCTGAACAATCGGTAACCTATAATCCATTATAGGCTAATTATTATACACTACTGATTAGATTATCTATAGGTGACTTAGTAGAGAGGAACACAAATCTGTTACTTCGTCTGGTTCATCAGCAATAAGCACGATGTCCCTAAGCCCGTCTTTTAACAAAGCAATTTGCTCGCGCTGCTCTTCGCTTTCTCTGGCTTTACGCAGTGCGTAGTCCATCAGGCTTTCGTCTTCAGCCATATCGGCAGGGTAAGGGATGGTGTAGGAAGGTTGGGGTAATTGTGCTTGGCTCATATGGCCTCCAGATTGAATTTTTAACAAAATACGGAATTTAACAGGGTGGTGCGTGTGTCTGTTTTGTTTTGGACTTGGCGGTCCGGAACAAGAACAATGGCGTGTCGCAATGCGCCGGAAGAATTGTCATGAGTAAAGGGGAAGGAGCCTTCCAGCCGGTACAGTGCGCTACGGATCGCCGCTTTTGGTAGCCCAAGCGTTGCCTCTAATTCATTGACAGAGAAAGCCCCGCCATCTTCAATCAGGAACTTACCTACCACGATTCTGGCAGAGCCTGGATTGAAGGTGGCATTAAGCTTGGCAATGGCTTCTTTTATTACCTCGTCTTGTTTTTTCATGCGGCCTCCTGCAATAGCGCCTTTAGCTCTTCCAGTTTGGCGAACGGGCTATCGTCTGAGCTTTCCCAGGGAAATTCACCAGAAAATCCCATAATTGGTTTAACCACGCTTAGATATTGCATAATTGTCATATCCATTAGTCGCTTGCATTTCACCCTTGATTTGATCATGCTCAGCCGAAGGGGCTCCATTTCAAGATTAAAATCAATCCCAACCTCTTTCGCGCCTAGTGATAGTTCAGCCATGTGAATCACTGCATTTACCGCTCTTTCAAAGTTTCCAATCAATTGGCGGCCTGATTTAACGTGAGTTACTTCAAATCGCCCAAACTCACACATAGTTACAGCAAGCCCATCACAACCATGTAAGGTGTAAGCCGGAACATCAGTCCAACCGGAAGGTGTTATTACCTTTATCGTGATCATATGGCCTCCAGTTCTGCTAATACATCGTTGATGTTTTTATGGATAACCTCGAATTCGATTACCCAGACGTAAGGGTTCGGATTATCAGTTCCATAAAGATCACACCAGAGCCTTAAGAATGAATATCGATGAGGATTTTCTAGTGGCTTGTTTGTATCTTGATATGGTGTAACTCCCTCTTTAATGGCTTGTTCTTCGGTGATATCTTTAACTCGCTCAATCCGAACATCAGCTACTCTCAGGGTTAATCGGCTGGCCCACTTAGGCATATGGATTGATGGAGTCCAGCGACTAACCAATCTTTCTGTCGTAATGTCGTAGAATTCAGGTTTTGGGTCTGTTGCTGCATAAGTGCAATATTTGGGATCGTTGAATTTATCTTTGTTTTCCCAATATTCTCTCTCCATTTCCTGATCAAATAGCGGACCTTGAAATGTCTCGCGAACCCAAATCAGATCATCAACAAAGCAAGGGGCGGTAACCAAATTACTCTGTGGGAAGTCTGTTCCTACGCCTTTACGAACCAGAGCACCCCATTTCCCTTTTTTGGGGTGTGAGCTGGTTATTTTGGATAACTTTCTGTCATGCAGCTCCCAGCCGCCTGGAATATTTAGTGGCCGACGAGTAACAGTCTTTCGCCCGTCCAGCAGAGCTTTCACCATTTCGGTATTGAAGATCATTGGTTTTGCTTTCATGCGGCCTCCTTATTCGCAGAATATATGCTCACCAAACTGACAGTTCATAACGCTGCCGTCGTACTCTATTGGCTCGCCTTTTCGATCGGTCATTGCCCACTTGATAACATCATGGATGCCTACGCCAACCATCCCAGCACGAGGTATAAAGAACCCTGTATTGAAGTCTTTAAACGGAACACCTTCTTTATCGGCTCTCCAGTAGGAGTATCTGTTCAGGTGTTTAATGACCCGCTCTATCTGAGCTATCCTCTGAACCGCTTCTTCATCTTGTGCAAATTGACGAATCTCGGCTTTGTTAGACATAATGCAAGGCCAGCAGCCCACGCGATCAGCTCCCTGTAGATACAAAGGGTTAGGTTCTATCCCTAAGTATTTATGTAACGCAAATACATCCTGAACTTTCCATTTATGAATAGGTAGGAACGTAAACAGAAACCCGTCACCTCTTGGATCTTCACTAAGCCAGTTATAAGTAGAACGCTTCACTGATTCCTCAGCTCTAACACCGGACCAGTTGATCACCTCGCCGTCACACTCAGAAAGAGCGATTTCCAGAACCTGATGCTGAGAAACTTCTATCTTCAGCTCTCTGGTGCAGAATCTGGCCAGCCTAGTTGGCATAGAGCCGTGAACAATACACAAATCAAAAAATACGTTACCAGTTGGCTTGGTAAGCGAAACCGCCAATTCAATCTGCTCATCTGTCATTGGTGGGATAACCTCACCCGCATATACCCCCTGGCGGATGACATAAGGTTTTGCCCATGTTTCTCTGATCCTTTTTCTGCGATATTCAAAACGTGACTCGGGAATTTCCAGTTTGTACATTTCAACCGGTTGAGAGCCACTCCCAATATTGTCATGAAGTGTTTTGATATATTCGTAGGTATCAGGATGCTCGTTATCGGTATCACAGAAAATTGCCCGGTAACGCCCCTCAGTAGCAATATTGCAGATTGCTTTTGTTACCGTAGAGTCTTTACCACCCGACACGCTAACGATATGCTCGCGCTCCATATCATCAGCGCAAAAACTCGTACGATAAGCCGCTATGGTTTCATCGAGTAATGTTTTTACATCGGAGAAATGGATGGCTGGAGCCGTTAGCACTGATTTTGGTTTTTCTTCTTTAGGGCATTGATCATCAATCCAATGCAACTCAGTAACATTTGAATCAACCGATAGATCCCACACTTGCCAGCAGTAAAATACAGCACTGCTTAACCCGTTATCATACCCACCTTTATTGCATTTAACCCGGTGAACAAATAGATAGACTCTGGTTGGCGGTTTTTCTTTATAAATACCGTTAAAGCGATCTTTGGTTTCAAGAGAATTTACTCTGGCAAAAACAGCTACTTTTTGGTTTGTGGTAGATAAAGCCTTGCTTATAAATTCTTTCAATAAAGAAAAAGGAGGGTTCATAATCGTATTATCAACAAGGCTATCTAAATCTAGATAATCAATGTTAGGCGTTCCATACCCCCAATCGTATAGGTCGATACTTTCAACGCTTTGGTGTCCGGTCATTTTAAGCACTTTACTGATGTCACCCTTCCCGCAACCAGGATCGCGGATTAAGCCGCTGAACTTTTCTCGTTTTAAGAGTGCAGCAACCGCCCAGTGAGGTGTGGTATATAGGTCTGAATTAAGAGCATCAGTGTTTCGTTTTGTATTTGGTGTAGCCATTTAATCGTTACCCCTCGCTTTGTCCTCATGCTCGGCAATGAACTCTTTCCATGCGCCCATCTGAGTGAAGATCTTATCGGCGACTTCATCAGAAGGTTCGTTATTGATGGCACTGGCTATCCATGCGGCGGTGAGGAAGTGGTTGGCGTTGCATTCTTTATCAAGAAAATTCCAGTGCAGGTCGGCTACCTGCTCCCGGATTTGTTCGTGTTTACACGGCTCTGATGTGGTTACCACAAATGACTTCAGGTATTCCCGCCCGTTGTTGTCCCGCATTAGCGCATAGCAGGAGACAGACCATTTAACCTGTACCCTGCCTAATGATTCAGCGAGAACTTTGGTAATGCTAACGGGGTCACCCTGCTTTGAATAAACCAGGGTGCCATCAACCATGTTGGCGACAAAGACTACGTGATTTTCGTTGAGGATACGGCGGGTTTGCATTTGTTGTAACTTGATGAGCCGAGCGCGTTCAGCTTTGGTCATTGCTTACACTCTGCGGATTAGTTGATCTCTCAGGTTTGGTGGAGTGCCTTTAATGGTCAACGTATCTGTTTCCGGTTCATAGAAAATGCGCTCACCAAGAATGATGGCATCAAAGGATATGGTTAGTCCGCCTCCACAGCCTTTAAACTTGTCCAGTTTTTCAATGGTGGGTTTGTCGGTAGGGAAGGTAGGCTCCAGCTCGTAACCCTGTTGTTCGGTATACTGCTGGAATGTTACTCCGCTTTCACTTGCTGGGATTTCTCCAGACAGCTCGGTAATAACAATCTCTTCACCTGCAGAAAGCTGATCTTTGCAGTAGTCTTTAACCTGTTTCCTTAGAGAGAGACTTTCTTCCTTGTCCAACTGGTCGTCAGCAATGAAATCTTCAATAGCCTGTACCAGAACCTGATTCTGTGCCTTAACATCCAGACCGCTTTCTATCTGGAGGAAATCAAAGAAGAAGTCAGCTACTTTGCGGCCTACTCGTCCTTTCAGGAAGCTGATATAACGATTGGAATCTGGATCAGTTTCAAAAGTTGTCAGGTCTATTCTGGCGGCAATGGTCATGGCGGCCACATCAAGATGGTCTGTTGCGCCTACATCGAGCTGAGTATCTACTTGCAGCCCCTGAATTGATGGAATGATGGCTACAAACAGATATTCAGTCGCCAGGCTGCGATATTCAGCAAATACCAATACGCCAGTATCCGCGAAAGGGTATTTACATAGCTCGTCTTTAAGGCGCTCAGCGTTAGTGCTGGTGAACTGCAGAAAGCCAATTTGGTTATTTCTGAGTTGCTGTAACCCGATTTTAAATTCACTGTCGGATAGGAATAGTCCGAAGCCTTTACCGGCCTTTGCGCTGTAGGCGCGATGCAGCTCTGAAACCAGAGCTTCAGTTGCGGCATTATCAGGAAGAGGGTCAGAGCGGTAGTTAACGATCAGTTCGTCTACATCGTTTGTGTCGATCTGATGAAGTATTGCATTGGATATCGATATGGTCATTGGTCGTTACCTATTGTTTCCAGATCTAACATGATGTGTGTTTTCATCATTGACGTTCCTTTATTGGTTGTTGGTACTGGTTAGCGCACAGCGCCGGATAAATACTGCTTGGTTCGGTAGATAACTTCTTCCTGATCCAAAAAATCATCCAGGAAGTTATCTACATCGTGTAGGTGGCAGGTTGGGTCGCTTCTTTTTGCTCTGACAAAATTAGTGAAGTGGCCCCAGGTAAAGCCGATAAATTCACCCTGACGAACTAGCGCTGTTTTTCCGTTCTGGGCGATAAAATCATCAATGGCATTCAGGTTGCTTTCTGGCGAGTGAATGGCGTGAAGTGTCGGACTTGTAGAGAGATTTTGCGCTGCCTGAGTTTTCATGTATGATCTCCTTTGTAGATGGCTTCTTGGTCGTTGCTGTCTTGACCTTCCTTGCTTGGTCGTTAGGATGGTCGTTACCTCTGGCGTGAACTTTGGTCGGTTAGCGCCCCGATAGCCCAGCCTTAGTGCTGGGCTTTTTGGTTCATACGGCAGAGAAAATTGAAGCCCCTCGACCTCCTCCAGAGGCGAAATATGGTAAAGACCAGCGTTCTTTTAAAACCAAGGGGCATAATTCGGAATTCGGGAAAAGACGCCCCAAACAAAGAAGGTAAGGGGCGATTCAAACAACGTTGGCTAGGTGAAGTGATTAACACTTCCTACAGAGCAGTGGATTACTACGCTGTAGGAAATGATCTCAGTCTAGTTCCTGAGCGCCAACGCTATGCAGGTAGTTAGGCTACATAACGATTCGCGTCTTTCCGCTTGTCATAATGATCACCCCGTTAAGGAGGTCAGGGCTCATTCCGGCAAAATATTGCTGCTAATCTACGTCCCGATCACTTCCGGGCTTCAGCTTCCTTTTTTAAGGCACGGATTACGTTCATGCCAGCGACACCGTCTTTTGCATCCCACTCGGGTATATGATTTGGATAAGCACCTGAGTTAGTATTGGAAACGCTAACTTACAAAACCAGCAAAGGTGCTTAAAATTATGAAAATGTTTAGATTTACTTATAAGCCAGATGGAACTAATCCATTCCCTTGGCAATCTGATGCTGCTTTCACGGTATTTTCCCCTAGTGGGCCGCATGTCTATTCTGTCGATACGTCCGACCCGGAAAGCCCAATAGTCGTTAAAACCATTTGGGTATCCGAAGCAATTAAGAGTCAGTATCAAAAGCATCTAGAACGCTATGAACTAACGGAGGAAGAGATAACTCATGATCGTCTTGTTGAGCTTGGTGCCAATCGGCATTTTTAAAGTTGGAGCAAACAAGGTTTTCTTTTAACCAGTTATCAAACTCACTTGGCGGCATTAGGCGTTTGTTAATGTCGCTTGTGAAACTAATGAAAGAGAAATCATTTTCCCGTTTTTTAACTTCCCCGAGAATCTCATCAATATCACCAGAAATCAGTTCAATGCCCAAAAGCTCCACAGGAACATCTTTCCATGTAGTGTATTCTTTGGTCCAATTAATCCCGCCATCCATGAGCAAGTCAAGCTGTCTATGGATATGACAATCATCGCGACTAGCAACCTTTGTAAAAGCTGCAAACCCCGCCACAACCAAGCTATTAAATCGTCCGGCCAAGCAAAGCGTTACGCTTAAAAAGGACTCAGGCTTCTCTGGTTCAATCAGCGAGGCTATGGCTTCAAGTAACTTGTCATAATCTCGGTAGCGGATGGTTTTCCGTGGCTCGCTAAATAGGAACCGCTGCTCTATGAATGGAATCATAATCTCCCCTAGTAACAAATAAGCCCGTTAAGTCAGGCTTTCTTCTTCGTAAAGCATTGACACCAAGGTGTTTAGGTTAAACGCTTCAGTATCATTCACTCTTGCCAGGTTTCTGCTATGCAAATAAAGGCCTTCGTGTTCAATTGAGTCTGCTACAGCTTTTGCTTTTGCTTCAATCGAGCGCCAAACATGAAGCGAAAGCGGTTGATTACTTGTTATCACCGAAACTTCTGTTGGCGAATCGCCTTCCTGTTCAGGCTCAACTTTTTCAAACACTGGCTCGCCATCGCCATAAACTAACCATTCGGGGGAGCAGCAGAGGAGCTTACATGAAGCCATCAACAAGCGATCTTTCATGGAAGAAATTACGTTATTCTCTAAATGAGAAATATTCATTCTTGTTGGATTCAGTGACGGATCCACTTGTTTAAGAGCTTCAGCCATTCCATCTTGAGTTAACCCTGTTGCTTCGCGTGCAATGCGGAAGCGATCTCCAATAGTTTCCATAATTCCTCCTGTTAATTTGAAAGCTCTTTAGTGTATTCCACACATCGACCAAAATGTGCAGAAAGTTTTGGTAACGAACCTGAATAAACCAAACATGCAGATCTATCTATACCAAAGAGCTTTCAAATCGACTCTGTTTCCAAAGCCTATTTTGTCTCTACCTCACCGCCGAGACGGGCGGGGTTGTATGCATTACGGGTCATTCTCTCGGTTAAGCCATATCAGCTATATCAGCCGTCTGGTTCTTCCAAACGTTGGTTCCTTATCTGGGGAATCTGATACCCGGTCGCCGTAAGAGGCATGCAAGTCTATTTCAGTGAATTTCTGTCCTCCGTCACTGGGTTACTCGGAGTGACCTAACCGGATAGTCCGGGTAGTCGTTCATGGTTCGGTTTATTAAAGAGCACATCAGCGAGAGTCTGAGGGACTGCGTAACTGATGTGGCTAATGTAAGTTATTTTACGTAAATAGATCAACCTGACGAGAGTAAATAAATTTACAATTTTAGTGAAACGAGATCTGAATCACATTTATTCCGTTAGGTTATGAGTGTTATATGAATAAAAAAGCCCTATTTAAGGGCTTTTAAGTAGTCAGGGGAGTTTGTAAGTGGAGGGTTATTAAACGGGTTTTACATGGCTGACTACTGTACCAACAACGCGGCAATTTCCGTTGATTGAAAGAAAACGTAGCTCTGCGGGATAGTCAGGGTTTAGTGCTTTCAGCATTTTCCGTCCATCCAATTCGAGAAATTGTTTAAAGGTAGCTTCGTTACTGTCTTCCAATAATGCCACAATAAATTGTCCGCTTTTCGGTTCTAATTTTTCCGGATCTACATAAATTAAATCACCGTCTTCAAAGCGGGTAAGCATTGAGTCTCCTTTCACTCTTAAGGCAAATGTGAGAGGAGAGCATTTTACTGGACAAGGGTGATAATCAGCTTGGTCTAAGGGAGTGTTGTCAGAAACAGTCGTCCATGATCCCGCTTGAACCCAGTTAATTTCAGGAACCATTTGATGTACGTCTGGACCCGGTTCGACATTATAATTTGTTTTCGTTGTATCATTGGCTGAAATTGGTTCGATGCCATATACCAGCCAATCTGGACGACAGTCTAGGGCTTTAGATAGAGCTAGTAGTAATTTGTCTCTCATGCTCTTTTGAGTGGCATTTTCCAATTGACTCAAGGTTATTCTGGTGAAGTTGATGCTTGGGTCTATTTTTCTAACCTTACTTTCTAGAATTGATTGCGTTAAGCCTAACGATTCACGCCTGTACTTTAATCTCTCACCTAAATCCATATTCAAGTCACTTAAAATTTTAGATGTAATTATTCTTACACAATTAAATAGATTTTCCTTACGTCGTGATATTTACATTTAGTGTAAATATATTTACTCTTGGGTGTGGAGGGTTCGTATGAAAATCAATTTGTTTCAAATTTTATTAAATCGGTTTGGAACCGAGGCGAATATAGCCAGAGCTTTTGGTTTGAAGCGAGCTGCTTACCTAAAGCAAAGAGTGCCTGAAAATATCGCTTTGCTCTGCCATTTAGATCCAACCATCCCGTATACCTACCATCCTAGCCATTACGGGAAGAATTACGAGGGGCTGTCTCTCGAATTAACCAAACCAGAGGTAAACGACCAATGAAAATTACTCACATCAAAGAGCGGCTTAACCAGTTGAGTAAGAACCGCACCGTAGGAAAAGAAGGGCTGAGTATCCGTGAAGTCCGGAATACTCAGATTAAGCAGCGCTTTACCGCTGACGAAGGCGATTTCATTAATTCTTTGGCCAGCACGATGGGGGTTTCTCGTGCTGTACTGAGCAATGCCTTGTTTGTTGAGGCGATTATCGATTTGCTTGCTGATGATCAGGCATTGTGTGATGAGGTGATGCGTCGTTGGAATTACACCAATGGTACTCGTCTGTCATTTTTCGATGAAATCTATGCACGAACTAAAACCAGTGAACCTATTGAGGGTGAATATACCCGGGTTCAGCCTGATTCTGACGTTCATTCAATGGTAGGGAGATAGTCATGAAACCGGATCCGTTTAAAAACTTATTCCAAGACGAAATAGAACTGGGTTCGGAGTTTGTTGAACTGGTTATTGATGAGACCGCGAAGCGACGCGGCCTCCGTCATGATCAGGTTCGTGCGTCATTGTTGGCTAAATTAAACAAAATTGACCGCGAGCAACAAATTCTTACTGAGGGGCTAAGTGGCGCATACATCCATGCTACGCCAATGGGGGTGTATTGATATGGCGAGATCAATCAGTTGGGCGAAAAGGCTTGCTGTATGGAATAAGACTAATGGGCATTGCGGATACTGTGGTACCGCTTTAGATATTGAGCCATCGCCAAAACCAAATTCATTCACAGTAGATCATGTCGTTCCTGTTTCCAGAGGAGGCAAACACGACATTGATAATCTGATACCGGCCTGTCGAACCTGTAATGGCAGTAAGAATACAAAAACTCTTTCTGAATTCAGAGAGTGGAAAACGTGGAAAGATATTGTAGTTGAGAATGGTTTTTCGATTAGCCAGTTAACTTGGATGTTAAATAGCACAAATCTTCGAGAGCAATTTCCGAGAGAGTCGGTTGTTTTTCACTTTGAGAAAAGGGGTGAGTTGAAATGAGATTCACTCTATTAATCAACCAATCTAAATCTCTTGAATGGGGAATTAGTTATCAACAGGCAGCGCTGTTTAGCTGCCTATACGAAATTCAGTCGTGGGCTAAGTTTGAGATTGTAGATGGTAAGCCATATTACTGGGCGGCTAAAAACAAAATTCTTGAAGAAATCCCACTCATTTTTGATAAGCCGGACACGCTGAAAAGACACTTTATTGCACTCGAAAAAGCGGGACTTATTGAGCGTGTAACAGTGCGAAATATGCCTTATATCTGCATTACTGAAAAGGGCAAGGAATGGAATAAAACCAATCCAAATAACGGCGAAAATAAAGCCGTGAAAAAAATCACGACCTCTGAATCAGAAGATGATAGAGCCGTGAAAAATATCACGACTGGTAGTGAAAAAGATCACGACCTAGCCGTGAAAAAAATCACGACAATAAGTATATCAGATCAAAATACCAGTATTAGTAATAAAAAAAATAAACAAAAAAGCACTCTCGACTTTTCAGGCTGGCCCTCTGAACCAAGTGAGCAAATTTTCACAGACTGGAAAACTGTCCGAGATAAAAAACGAGCCCCAATCACTCAGACCGTAATTAACCGGCTTGCACCAAAGCTGGAACGTGCTCGTGATGAGCTGGGAATGAGTGTCGATGATGTGCTTGGTATTTGTGTTGAGCGGGGTTGGCAGGGATTTGAAATTGAATGGATCCAAAAGGTGGACGTCGCAATCCCAATACATAACCGCCAGGCTTCTCTGGAAGGCCGTAATCGTCAAGCTATTGATGACTGGATTGGTGGAAGAACATTTGAGCAAGGGGAGTAATGACCAGTGACTAACGACCAGAAACAAAGTTTTGCGCAGGTGCTATCAGATACGCTTAGCTTGTATCGATTTGAACTTACTCCTTCACTGCTTGAGATTTGGTGGGAAGACCTTTCTCACTTTGATTTGGAAGCGGTTAGACAGGCACTTTCAATGCACCGAAGAAACCCGGATAACGGACAGTTTGCACCAAAGCCAGCTGATGTAGTCAGGCTTCTTGGCGGTACATCTAAAGACAGAGCAATCATTGCCTGGAATAAGGTTAACAAGGCCATTTCTAGTGTTGGTGCCTACAACTCTGTTGTCTTCGATGATCCGCTAATCCATGCAATTGTGAATGATATGGGGGGGTGGTCAGGGGTGTGTATGGGCGATAAGGAAGAACTGTCATTTCGACAAAAAGAATTCGAAAACCGGTATCGCACATATTTGTTTAATCCTCCCATGAGTTACCCGAAGGTTCTTGCTGGGATTTCAGAAATTCAAAATGTAGCAACGGGGTTTGATGTCGATCCGCCACTTGCTGTCGGGAACAGAGAAGGCTGCAAGCTTGTATATCGTGGAGGAGAAGAACAAAACCAGCCTCTAAAAATAATGAGTAACAAATCAAACGTAGTCTCTATCAGCAGTGCGATTAACGCGAGGTAACGACCAATGGAATTTACGACTAACGAAATTGAACATATGCGCGAACAACTGGCCTGTAATGCATTTAAGGCTTTGACGAGGCATATCCCCGGCCAACGTGCTGAAGTCTATACGAGTATTGCTGAGCATTTAAATGTTTCAAAGGGACTGGTAGCGAACTTTGGAGCCAGATCTGCCAGTAAAAAACACGCAGAGAAGCTGTCTGAATTTGCGCTTTCTCGCGGGATCCGGCTGTATGCGTATCAGTTTTATCCAACCATTAAGATTTGCCTTGCATGGCTGGAACATGATTACCGGTGTGATCGCGGGAAACACCCCAGTAAGCACATTTTTCACCATTGGGATCGGGATATGGGTAGTCTGAAAGTAACGGCACAGGAGGCCGCATGAGTTTAGAACACTGGAAGAACAGTGCGGCGTATAAGCGCATTAACTGGAACGGCCAAATGGGTCGGGTGATCAACGTGCTGGCTGGGTATCAGTATTTAACTCTGCGTGAAATCGAAGCCCGTATCCGTGATATCGAACTAGCAAAAAAGCGAGAAAACTCCGGTTACAAAATGAGCCTGGATACTCAGGCGGCTATATCTGCTCGCATTCGCGAAGTCAGCCCCTGTCGGCATGGTTTGGTGAAACAGAAGACGATGGAAGTGGTAGAGGGCAAGCAGGTTTGGCGTTATCGCCTGCTGCCAGCTGTGTCAATTAAGCGAGTGGCGGAAATGATCGGGGTGGTAGCATGAAACTGATTAAAACTACCATCATCGCGGCATTGTGTGCGCTTCTGGCTGTGGTTATCGGGTATGTGATTAATTCTGTGTTCGATTACTTCCGGTATACCAGCATTAAATCTATTGCGTTGTATATCGCTATGTGTGTGGTGTTCTATCTTGCTTATGTTTTTTCTCAGTCTGGCAAAGATGATGAGCGTGAGCACTGGGAGGACAAATAATGGCTGTACATCAGTTAATGAATTTCTGAGGTAATTATGGACGCAGATATCTATGACATTACGAAAGCACTGGGCCGACTGGATGAGAAAAACGGGAAGCTGAAGAAGAAGCGCAGAGAACCTGAGGCGGAAGAGTGTGCTGATGTAATCCGTTGGGCTCGCAAAACGAAAATTGCCGGTGTTGTCGTGGGTGACTTTTTGACTCATGTGATGAATGAAGCTAAGCGCGGCCAGAAAGCGAAATCAGACTTTCACCGGCTTGGTGGTCAGAAGGGTTATCCGGATTACATTCTGGATGTGGCTCGTTGTGGTTTCCATGGTTTACGAATCGAAATGAAAGCCCCTGAGCAGTACCGGCCTAGCATTACGGATGATCAGCGAAAGTGGGAAAGACGCCTGAGGAGTCAGGAATATCTGTTTGCATATTGTTACAGCGCGGAAGAAATGAAGCAGCTGATTACTGATTACCTTACTGAAACATTAGACCTTGGAGGGGACGCAGCATGAGCGATAAGGCAATTGAATTGTTTATTCGTATGCACTTGGAGAAAACGCCAACTCTGCAGCGTGGCCGACAGGTATTAACCGGAGATGTAATTATGGCAGCGATGGGTGCAGTTCAGCATCAGCAACCCCTTGGTTGTGATTTGATTAGCGCTCGATGGCTGGATGATCTGCAAGCCATGCGCAGAGTAGAAACATGGATTATGGGGTGGTCTAAAAGTTCATCCCGGCCAGAACTTATGTTTCAGGTGGGACTGGTTGCTTTGGCTGTCTTTTGCGGAAAGCCGACTGCAGATCAGGAGCGCAAGCTGATTTCTCTATGGAAACGACATAGCGCACAAGGACACCGGAGTGACCGTCTGGTTAAACGATATCAGACGAAGATTGATTTTCTTAACCGGCAGTTTGCTGATACTGAATTCAGACAGAAGCAGAATATGAAAGAAGTGAATGAGCTTGAGAGGTTGATTGAAAAAGAAAAATCCCGGTTGCATGTATGGGCAACGGAAAAAACGCGGGAAAGTTTTCAATGTCCGAAATGTTCCGGAAGTGGTTTGAGTGCGTCAGGTCAATGCTGTAATGAATGTGGTGGTTTCGGACATTTTGCACCGAAAGCTGAAAATGTTCGTCAGCACCTGAGAAAAACCGGGATTGCCCGGGTATCGGATAAGCTTTGGAATAGAGAAATTAAACCGCAGTTTGAAGCATTGCTGTCTCGGTTTCATCAGGAGCATGATGAAACAGCAAGAGTGCTGGGGAAGCGGTTGCATGAGGAAAGAGCTGCGTAGCCTAAGGAATAACAATGAAAATCTATATTGCGGGCCCAATGACGGGCTATGAAAACTTTAACCGTGCTGCTTTTCATAAAAAAGCGGAGGCTCTGAATGAGCAAGGGCATTATGTTTTAAATCCGGCTACATTGCCTGATGGCTTGAGCCAACCAGAATACATGGATATTTGTTTCGCTATGATCCGGGCGGCAGATGCTATTCACTTCCTACCGGGTTGGGAAAAGTCGGAAGGTGCTGTGGCTGAGTATCATTACGGTAAGAAGATTGGCCTTCAGCTGCTGTGCGCTGAAACTCAGCTGTCTCTGGTTGCGTAGGGGAAGATAGACAATGGCTACTCATGTCGTCAGCTTTTCTGATGCTGCTATCCGCCGGCTGTCTTCCAATGAAGCTGTTACTCAGTTGCGTGATCCTCGTTACCCATTGCGGTTTCGATATGGGAAAAATCGTAAAACCGGCAATTGGTATTTTTATAAGTGCGTTAAAGGCCGGGAGATTTGGCGAAAGATCGGGAGCTGGGACCAGTTGGGCGCTAAAGAGGTGATTGCTATGTTGCCGGATATCTCAGCCAGATTAGCTGTAGAGCCAGAAGCGGATTCAGTCAGTGAAGATTTTATAACCCTGGCTGATCTATTGACCTGGTACCGTGACCGAAGCAGAACAGACAGCAATTTAGGCCGCTCCCGCCGCAGTACAATTCGATGGGCGATAAACCGGCACCTGCTTCCCCGCATTGGCATGATGAGCCTGAATGACGTGAATCATGCGGAGCTGGATGAACTTCTGTTCTGGGCGATGCAGGAGAGCTATTCCACCGCGACTGTGCGTTCTGTCTGGAATGTACTCAAGCAGGCCATGAAGCGTGCTCATAAGTTAAAGCATATTACGGTGAATCCTATCGGTGGCTATCAATTCAGTGATTTTATCGACCAGGCCATTGCCGCTAAAACGACAGAGATTCATCCGTATCAGATCCCTGCCGTGTTAGGGCAGATTCAGTCTGTACCTAAGCCGGGTCAAATGCTGAGTTTACTGATGCTGCTGCATGGTACCCGTATTGGTGAAACCAGACTGGCAAAGTGGGATCAGATTAGTTTTGAAACCGGACGCTGGCATATTCCAGCAAAGAACACGAAAACCAAGCGAGCGCATGAACTGCCTTTGACGCTGATGGCTGTTAATATTCTGCGGAAGTACCGGCAGTGGCAAAAGGAGCATGGTTATACGGGCGCGTTCCTGTTCCCGAATAACCTTAAGCGTGGCTCTGTCAGTAATAACGTAGCAAATGAGTGGATCCGCGATATCAGCGGAGGCGACTGGCGTAGTCACTCCCTAAGGAAAGTAGCCCGAACTGTCTGGATGGACTTAAGCATTGATTACATGGTTGGTGAAATGCTGCTGAACCATGCAATGAGTAAATTGGATCAGGCTTATATTCATACTTTCGCTGAAAAACAAAAGTCGGCGGCATTAGAGAAGTATCACGCTTGGCTGAGTGATAAGGGTGAGCTTTTTATGGTCTGATAGTTTCTCTGAACTTCGTCAGTTCTCTGGCAATTTTCCAATCTGCAGGTAAAGGAAAGCGGTTAATACTCCAAACAGCATTGAATGCTTTTCGACACAGCTCTCCCTGATTCTCCATATCCACATATTCTACGTGACCCTCTCTGGTCAGATATACCGTCAACTCGCATGCATTCCCTTTAAACGCAGAAACATCATCTAACTTACGATCAATAATCTGGTTATAGACAGCCATATACCGCTGAATTTTTACCGGATCAGGCGTGGTGTCAGCATACGCAATCGAAGAGCATAGCAATATAAGTGGAGTGGTGATTCTCGCTTTCATGTGGATTCTATTGTTTAAGTTGTGTGGCGATGTGTCCAAATTTGGACGCATCTATTTTGATATCTGATGATAACCAAACGTAGTCTGGTTCACTATCAAAATTCCTTTCTTTTAAATGCTTCTCACCGAGACATTACCGAGATACAGATATTTACCCATTCAGCCCAAACCCATACTGGTTAAGGGATAAGGCTGGTTTTGTGGTTTTATCACAGAGGACAATAATTATTTATTATTTTCCTACTTCGATATGACTGTTCCCCCCCTCTTTGCCCGAAAGATTCATTAAAACTCACTCGCAATCCACGATTAAATACATATGGTATTGCTGAAAATACGGCACGTTCATATCTTAATGCTTTAGTGAAAATGAAGTTATTGCTGTCAACCAAAGATGGACGAACAACATTGTATCTTTGTCCATCGGATCTTATTGAACGCCTCAAGGTGTAGCTGGCTCAGGCATTTGCCAAGTTGAACTGATATCCGCTTTGCTTGAATCTGAACCCTGCCTTTTCGGTGGGGTTTTTTATGTGGCAGATAATGTAAACGGTAATGTCCAGTGATCTATGTGTGGTGATTATATGATTCTCTTTGTATATCATCATTTATGATGGCATGATTGGCTGTGTGTTAGATGGAATGAATCGGTATAAGAAGCGTTAGCACATTTATGACAACTACGGTGGATTAGATGGAAGTAGAATTACTAATTGATATTTCAACAATTTTGAGTGGACTGTCTACTGTAGCAATTGCTGTTTTAACAGTTTTTCTCTGGAGAGAAAATAGGCTACTGAGAAAAGCTGGTTCTGAACCAAAGTTAGTTGCATATTTTGAACCTCATCCTGATGGAACTGGTGGATTAAATATATCGGTTGCGAATGTAGGAACTGGTCCAGCTCGTGATGTTTATATTCAATTTAAAGGTGAGGAGTCTGACTTCACTAATTACGATCTGATTCTTGATTGTACAGAAAAAAGGGGACCACTTACCCTGATACCTCAAGGTGAGAAAATCTCGGTTTTGTTTGCAATAGGTTACCAGCTTTTTAAGCCAAAAAATGGCAGTGAACGTAAGCCATTACCGCCATTCTCAGTTGCACTAGAGTGGAGAAACCTAGATGGAAAAGCAGTTTTTCGAGACGAATATAAACTTGATGTTAAACCTTATGGCAGCTTACCTGGATTTGTAAATAAGCCATACCTTCTAAAAATAGTTAACTCAATTGATGGTGTCAGTAATAGTGTTTCTAGGCTCAATAAGGATGTAACCGGGTTGGTAAATATCATTGAAGCAAACAGGCTAGAGGAGGCACGGGTACAGAAACATAAGGGCAACAGTGACTAAAAATGTGCTAACAAACAATTTAAGAGTGATTCAGCACGCGTGGCATTTTTGGTTTGGGTCAAATTAGGTGTTTACGGTGGTTGTATTAAGTGTAGTGGCTGCGTGCTTCACACCTTAATTGGGCGTTAGTACTGGATTGGCATCAAAGGTAAAATTTCCGGAGTTTATCGGTTTCTTTTCCTAGCTTTACACCTGTTCAAATGTGCCTTTCACGTTCTTTCCGGTGGCACTATATGTGTAGAGTTTGTTGTAACTTCACCGTTTACGGTTTCTAACTTTCTGGTTTTTTCTCTGGTGCGGCTTCTTTGGTGTGGTTGGTTTTGTGAGTCAGAAATGCTTTTCTCTGGCGCTGCTGTTTAGTTTCGAAGCCTGTATCCTTTGTTAATTTAAAAACAGTGAACAAGGGCAGTTTGGCATGGTTTTCTTCTAGCCAGCTTACGTTTTGAGATTGAGTTTTAGTTTGGCAGTTGTCCCTTTAGCTTCAGCGTTTTAAACCACAAGTTTCATGCTATATTTCAATATCTTGGCGTGTGCCAAAGGCTTTAGGGACAGCGTACTAACAAACAATTCAAGAGGGATTCGTAACGCGTGGCATTTTTACTATGCGTTAATTTTAGTGGTTAAGGTGGCTTGCGGCGACGTCGGTGTTGCGTTACTCACCCCTTAATTGGGCGTTAAGTTAATAAGAGGAAATTTGATAATGGCACGAGATTTTGAACTGAAGTTTGTCGATCGAGAATTAGCAAACGAGTTAAGAAACTTGAAAATTGATGACCTTCAAGTTGGTCAACGAATCAACTTTACCGACTGTGCAGACCCAGAGGTAATGGCTGCATCAAATCAAGTGCTAACCTTTATTGTTACTTCAGGCAGTTCAGTCGCTTTGAGTCTGTTTTCAGCTTGGCTCTATGACAAGCTGAAAGGTAAAAAATCGAACAATAGTATTAAGATTAACGGCATAGAAGTATCTGGAAACAGCAATAACCTCAAAATAGAAATTCATAACCACATCAATGGTGCCAAAGACGCTGAAAAATAAACTTAACAAAGCATTCAAGAGGGATTCACAACGCTTGGCAGTTTTGGTTTGAATTAGCTTAAGTGTTTACGGCACAATGGTTTAGTTTGGGTGGTGGCGTTGTTCACCCCTTAATGCGGCGTTAGGTTTTCGGAGGTAAAATGGCCAATCCACGAATTTTGAAGGTTCAAGTGAAAGATGTTACCTGTGGTGAAGGTGTCACTATTATTGAGCCTGCTAATGTTTATGGCTGCGAGCTGAGAACTGGTGTGTTTGTTGGACCGTTTGTTGAAATACAGAAAAACTCAATTATTGGCGAGCGTACTAAAATCCAATCTCATAGCTTTATCTGTGAGTACGTCACTATTGGAAGTGACTGCTTCATTGGTCATGGTGTCATGTTTGCCAATGATCTTTTCAAAAGTGGTCAACCTGACCCAAATCCAGATAATTGGGGACGCACAGTTATCGCTAACAATGTGACAATCGGGTCAAATGCTACAGTGTTGTCTGTCAACATTTGTAGTGATGTGGTCATTGGTGCAGGTAGTGTTGTAACTAAAGACATTACAGAGAAAGGTATTTACGCTGGTAATCCAGCTAGAAAGTTACGCGACTTGCCTTGAGTACAAACCTAACAAAGCGTTTAAGAGTGATTCGCAACGCTTGGCATTTTAATCTGATTCATTCCTCTTAACACAGAATTGCTTTCTGCCGAAAACTGCGGCAATATCATCCCATCATGTAAAGCCTCGTCTTCCGGACGGGGCTTTTTGCGTTTATGGGGTTTAGAAATGAACGATCATCTATCGGACAAGATAACCGCATGGTTTGTTTATCTGATTAGTGCTTGCGGAGCTTGGTTATCAACGATGTCGGTTGAATGGTGGCAATTTCTCAGTAGTTTGGTGCTAGGGATCATCATGTTGGTGATTAATTATCGGCACAAGAAGGCGATTGAGAAGATAGCGCGTGAGCAGGGAGTGAACTTCGACCAATGAGATTCAATAAACTCATCGGTACGGTTCTGTTTGGTGCCATTGCAGTAACGGGGGCGCTTGAAGGTAAGCGGAACGTTGCGTATCAGGATATCGGTGGTGTTTATACGGCATGCTATGGTGAGACGGACGGAATAAGGTCAGACGATAGCTTTACCGACACCCAATGCGCCCAGATGCTGGCAGTATCACTCAGCTATCACAATGAGCCATTAGAAACGCTTAATTACCAGCTTTCCCCAAACGTCCATATTGCTGCACTTGATTTTAATTACAACACCGGAGCATTAGAGCGATCGACGCTTTATAAAAAGCTACAGCGTAACGAGTATGCGTGCGGAGAATTCAATCGTTGGGTGTATGCGGCTGGCAAGGACTGCCGCCTGAGAGAGAACAGCTGCTACGGCATTGTTATTCGTCGGGATATTGAAACCAGATTGTGCACTGGAGAGCTGTCAGTAAGAGAAGCGTTATCTCTGCTTGGTCACGCTAAAACCGATAAACAGGTGCTTTCCGGTGAGTAAATACATCACTGTAGCTGCAGCAGCGTTAATTCTGAGCATAATTGCTCTGCTAACTTTTCAGATTTCACGTACAAGCGCGAAAAACGATGAATTAACCAAAGAAGTCGCGCAAATACAGCTCCAGTCGGCCATGCAAGTAAACATCATCAATCAGTATTCACAGGAACGTGAGTACATGAATCAACTTCTCACTGAAAGAGCAACACGCTCAGCCAAACAGGAGAAAGTCCTTAATGACCAAATCAAGAAGCTTCAAAGCGATATGCGCAATATCAGCTGCATTATTCCTCAGTCCGTTACTGACGAGCTGCGCAAGTCCTACTGAGATTGTTGTCCAGAAAGAATTCATATTGCCGCCGGCAGGGCTGATAGTTCCCTGTGCTAAGCCAGCCGTAATCGGCACCTGGCCAGAAGTGGTGACAGAAGATATTCCCAAACTCAAATCGGCATTGGGTGAATGCGCCACTCAAGCTGATGAGTATCTGAAATGGCGAAAACAGCGGGAAGACTCTGGTTAGTGTTCAGGAATAGCGCATTAATTAACTTTGGCATAACAGAGGCTCATTTTCGGATGGACCTCGATTATGTTTAAGAAAACAAAAAACCCAGAGTGTTGGCGCACTTTGGGTTTTTCTATATCCACCGTTATTGGAGTAACGAGGACTTATGGAATATTTTATCAAATTAATTCAGGAAATTCGAATCATGAGCGAAAAGTTAGTCAACTGGCGGTTCATTTTAATCTGGATGGTGTTCTTTGCTTTCGGTTTGTCCTCAGTGATTACGGCTGTTTCTCACGTTATCGAAGCAATGAAATAAGTATGAATAAAACCGGAAGAGTTACCAACGTAATCGGATACAACGGCAAATCGGCAAGAGTGGTCTTAAATTCCGGTAGAAGAATAACAGTACGCACTTCTCACAGGCCTTTAATTGGTGATGTGGTTGTAGAAGGCGAGTTAAGTAGAGAGTTAGCGGTTAAGCATGGCAAAGAATGACTGGACAGCATTACAAGCTCAGTTTGAACATGACCATGATAAATATGGTACGAGTGCAAAAGACTGGTGCGAAGCAAAGGGGCTGAATTACCAAAGCGCAAGACGTTATATCAAAGTGCGCACTGCGCAAAACGATAATGCGCAAAGTGCGCAAAAACAAACTGCGCAATCTAAAAGTGCGCAAAGTGCGCAGAATAAAGCGAAGCCAGAAAAGAAAAAGGTTCTAGGGGAAAAATCACAGCAAGACAAATCTGATAGCTCCAACTCTACCGCCAGAGATTCAGAGAATCACAAAGCCGACAAGCCGCAGCGTGACGAGAAAGGCCTTTTCCTGCCGGGTAATACGGTATCAATTGGCTGTCCGGGCAATCCAAAGCCAAGTTATTCGTTTGAGCCGGGCAATCAGTTGCAGAGGAAAGGCGGTATTTATGCAAGGCTTTTTCCAGACACCAAGCAGGTATTCTTTGATTTTAGCGAGATAGCAACACTTGATGATGAGTTGATGTTAGCGAGAACGCAGCTTCAATCTGCTATCGAATATGCCGAGATGATTAGTGAGGATTTGCGCAATGCGAGGTCAATGGATGAACGCATTTCACTGTATGACAATCTGAACAAAACACAGCAGGGCATCGGCTTTCTGATGAACAAGGTGGAGTCGATGACTAAAACGTTATCGTCTCTTCAGATTGATGCGGTGAACAAGGAAAAAATCATTCAGGATACAAAACGAATAAAAGCAGCAGCGAGAAAGTTGGCGCTTGAAGCAGACAAACTGCAGAGCGAAGGCAAGGGTGATGATACCCCGGTTAGTAGCATTGTTTCTGATATCCAATCTATGGGTAAGACAGGGTTAATGAGTGAGTGAATTTATGGGTAATACAACGAAGAATATTATTGGTCCAGCAGATGGCTGGGTTAAATTAACAAATGGTGAGGATAAAGGGTCTTTGCGACATATTCGTGGCGGGATCCTGAAAATCACTCAAGCCAGCGCCATGCCTGATGACAATGCCCCTGAAATGGATGAGCTAAGCGAAAGCTGTAAATCTTTTGTCTACTTCGGGCTCGGTGCAAATACGGGTTATCTTTACGGCAGGGCTGAGAATGTGGGTGTTGAGTTCTCCGTCACTCCGGCAGTTGAGTCTTAATCATGCCTGTTGCGATAAGAACCCGGGATAACTTGTTTAAGCTGAATCTTATCACTGCACAGATGCGGTCATATCTGTATTTTGACGGTAATTCATATGTTCAGTTTGCTCCCGTTGTAATGAGCGGAACAAGAACAATATCGTTTTATGTCTATTTTGACGATGTATCTTCTACTACGTCACACTATATGTACGGAAATACAGAGGGATACGCGTCAAGGTTTGTAATCTCTTATAGCGGCAGATTCAACATACGAGCAAACCAAAGTGATAACAATTCGAATTTCACAGAAAAGTCCGTATTCACTAGCGGTATTATTCATTATGTTGAAGTAACAATCACAGATACAACGTGTTCAGTGAAAGTGAATGGTATTGAAGAATACTCAGAAACAATTCCGACTGCAGATACATATATTAATCTATTTGGTTCTAATGGCACTTCGGTGTATGGGAGTTTCTATCTATATGATGTCAGCTTAAATGGTGAGCGAGTCTATAAATTGAATGAGGGAGCCGGGATAATTGTTGCTGATAGCCTGAATCCTGATGGAGATGAGCTTGTTATTAATGGTACGTTTGATGAAAACGTTGAAGAATGGTCAGACGGTGGAATTAATGCTGTGGTGTCTTGGGACGATGGCCGGCTACAGCTTACACAAAGTGCAACATATACTTCATCAATTCAATTAGTCTCTGTAGAGGCAGGGAAATCTTATCTGTTCAGTGGGGAAGTTAATCGAGGTGATATCTTTGCTTACTTACAGGTTCGGTCACTTGCTGGGGATATCTTATTAGAAATAAGAGAAGATGGATTAAATACTGGAGTATTTACTGCTGTAGATAGTGCTGTAACTATCAGGTTGCATGGAGGTAATGCTCTAGGGTCTGCGTGGTTTGATAACATCTCAATTAAAGAAACCACATCAGGTCAGATTAATAATTATCAGGACTCTCTCTGGAATCAAGGGCTACCATCATGAGTTTACAATATAAGATAGTGTCTGCTGAGGAATACGTATCTACAGAAAGTTATGTAGGCTATGACATCAGATATCCGAGTGCACCACATAATCCAGATAAAACTGAATACCTGATCTGTGGGGAAGGAGCTATGACCGAAACAGAAATGAACGCGTACAAACATGCAAACTGGCCTCAGCCGGAAGACAATTAGACATCAGGGAAAAGTTAACTATGCTTAAACTGGTAATGTATAAAAGCTCTTTTCAATGATAGTACCTTGTTTTCCCCCTTTTAACCGCCTTCGGGCGGTTTTTTCTTGTCTGGCTTATGGAAACTCAAGAAGAAACTGATTACATCCAATCGAAACTCAGCGATAAGTGGTGGCGTCTCGATAATCTCTACATGATAGAAAACGAACAGGGGCAGCTTGTCCGTTTTCGTTTAAGGCCAGCGCAAAAGCTGTTGTTCCAGATGATGTGGTTCCTGAACATCATTTTGAAAGCCAGACAGTTGGGATTCTCTACTGCAATTGATATCTATCTGCTTGATGAAGCGTTGTTTAACCGGAATATAAAATGCGGGATTATTGCTCAGGATAAGAATGCCGCCGGTGAGATATTCAGGACTAAGATAGAAATTCCTTTTGATAATTTGCCTTCCTGGCTAAAAACAAAATTCAGTATTAAGTCGCGTCGCTCAGGTTCTACCGGTGGCGCGATTTTCTTTGAGCACGGATCCAGTATTCAGGTTGCTACGTCTTTCCGTTCCGGTACGGTTCAAAGACTGCATATCTCAGAGCATGGGAAGATATGCGCCAAGTACCCGGAGAAAGCGAAGGAAGTCAGAACCGGTACACTCAATGCTATTCATGAGGGTTGTATCGCTTTTATTGAATCCACGGCGGAAGGTGTGGGCGGTGATTTTCATGCTATGTCGATGCGAGCTATGGAGTTGACACGAAGTACCAGTGAATTGTCTAAGCTGGAATGGAAGTTTCACTTTTTTGCATGGTGGCAGGATCCCAAATACCGGGCTCCGGTACCGGATAGAGGACTCGTACTGAGTAAGACTCATCAGGAATATTTCGCCGCAATTGAAAGAGCCATGAACTGTAAGCTGGATGATGAGCAAAAGCAGTGGTATGTGCTTAAAGAAGCCGACCAGGGCGAAGAGATGAAACAGGAATTCCCATCGACGCCTTTAGAGGCGTTTCTTGTTTCTGGACGCCGGGTATTTAATGCTATTGATGCAATGAACGCTGAGGCTGAATGTGAGGCTCCGTTGATTGTGTACGATATTGAACCGGTGACGGGCAATAAAACCAAGATGGCAAAACCGGATAAGCTGGATGAGCAAGGGCAGAAAACCTTGCATAACATGCTGCTGGTTTGGGAACTGCCGGATCCGGATGAGGATTATGCTATCGGTGTTGATATCGCAGAGGGTTTAGAGCACGGCGACCGTTCCAGTATTGATGTAGTGAAGAAATCCAATGGTGAGCAAATCGCTCACTGGTTCGGCCATATTGATGTTGAACTCTTGGCACATTTAGCTGCTCATATCGGCATCTGGTACAACAAAGCGTTTATTGGTCCAGAACGAAATAACCACGGTCATGCCTTTATCCTCAAGCTAAAAGATATCTATTCCGGCAGTCGCATTTATGCGGAGCAGTATATCGACCGGGAAGATGAAGACGAGACTGTTAAGCTTGGCTGGCTCACGACCAAACACAGCAAGCCTATTCTTACCGAAGGGTTTAAAACGCTACTCAAAAACGGTATTTCCGGGATCCGCTGGATTGGCACCGCTTCTGAAGTTCACACCTACGTTTATGACAAGAAGGGCAGCATGAATGCTCAGGAAGGTTGTTTCGATGACCAGTTAATGAGTTACATGATTGCTCAGGAAATGCGGGCAAGAATGCCAGCAAGACCCAAAAAACAAGATACTCCACGCGATAAAAAACATTGGATGGCGCACTAATGACCATTGAACTGAAAAAGAAAATCATCGACCAGACTAAACTGCTGGATATGCTGTCTGATATCGACGGCCAGCCAAATTGGCGTAGCAAGGCTAAAATAGCACATGCCTATTATGATGGTGACCAGCTTCCGGAAGAGGTGATCACCGTGTTGCGTGACCGTGCTCAGCCGGAAACCATGCACAATCTGGTAGCTCCGGCCATTGACGGCGTGTTGGGGATGGAAGCTAAAACCAGAACCGATCTGATGGTGATGGCGGATGATCCAGACGAACAAATGGAAATGTTAGCTGAAGCTGTGAATGCTGAATTCTCTGACGCTGCCCGGTTAGCTCGCTTGGATAAGGCTCGCTCTGATGCGTATTCAAATCAGATTAAATGTGGTGTCGGTTTTGTTGAAGCTTACCGAAATCCAGATCCGTTTGGTGCCCGATACAAGGTTAAGAATGTGCCGAGAGATGAAGTTTACTGGGACTGGTTTTCTAATGAAGCAGATTGGTCAGATTGTCGCTGGGTTATGCGCCAGCGCTGGATTGATATTGATGAACTGACGTCACTGGTGCCGAGCAAAGCTAAGGTTCTGGAACTAGCAGCAAATGATTTTAAAGGCTTTGTTGATACCGAGTTGATTGATGGTGTCGATCCGTCTCTGGTGAGTGCATGGGAAGAATACAGCAGTTGGACTCGGGAGCAGACCGAATACCTGAGCCAGAACCGAAAACGGATTAAGCTGCAGATCATCTATATCCGTAAGTTTGAGCGCATGATGGTGCTGCGCTTTGGAAATGGCCGGGTGATCCAGTACAAACCGGATTATGTGCCGCATCAGGTGGCATTAGCGCTGGGTAAAGCCCAGCTGGAAAATGCCTCTGTCAGTAAAATCTATGAAAGCTGGTTTGCTGGTCCTCATCATCTGGGGGACAGAGAATGTCAGGCTCCTAAGGGAATGTTTCCTATTATTCCATTCTTTGGCTACCGAAAAGATTCCAATGGTGAGCCCTATGGTTTAGTTGCCCGGGCGATTCCCGCTCAGAATGAGGTGAACTTACGTCGGATCAAACTCACCTGGTTGTTGCAGGCTAAACGGATTATTGCCGATCAGGATGCAACCAATATGAGCCGGGCTCAGTTACTGGAAGAAGTAGAACGAGCTGACGGATATATTGAGCTGAATCCGGACAGGAAAAACAAGAAGACCATATCTGAAGCCTTTCAGGTGCAGCAGGATTTTAATGTAGCTGCTCAGCAATTCACGGTAATGCAGGAGTCTATGAAGCTGATCCAAGATACCATGGGGATTTACTCTGCATTTCTGGGGCAGGAAGGTGGTGCGGATTCCGGAGTGGCGATTGCCAATCTGGTAGAGCAAGGGGCAACGACTCTGGCCGAGATTAACGATAATTACCGGTTCGGTTGTCAGCTTGTCGGGGAATTACTGTTGGGGTACATATTGGAAGATATGAAGATCCACCGTAACAGAGAGATAGTGATTAACCGGGAAGATAAGCATAAGCGCAAAACGGTGGTGGTGAATCAGGAAACCGAAGAGGGGTTAACGAACGACATTACCCGCCTGCGTGCTCATATCACATTGGCACCGATCCAGCAGACAACAGCGTATAAATCTCAGTTAGCTGACCGCATGATGCAGTTGACAGCCCAACTACCACCACAAGTACAGGCTGCAGTTATCGACTTGGTAGCAGAGCTGTCCGATATCCCTAACAAATCTGAGTTCATGGAGCGAGTACGCGGAGCGTTGGATATTCCAAAAGATCAGGATGATATGACGCCGGAAGAGCAGCAGGCGTTTATGGCTAAGAAACAGCAGGAACAGGAGCAAATGGCGCTGGCCATGCGTGAAATGTCGGCCAAGGTCGCCAAACTGGAAGCTGAAGCCGAGAAGGTGAAAGCCGGCGCGAACCGGGAACAGGTTTCAGCGGATAGTCAGCGGTACGATGATGCTAAGAAGCAGGCAGAAACAGCGATGATCCTGAAGCAGATGGAGCAACTAACTCAGGAAATTACCGTGATGAAAGGACAGTTTGAGCAGAACCTACAGCAGCAGATTGATGCGATAGCGTTGTGATATTCACAGCTTGAGTAACTCAGCCCCTCGGCAAACGATTTTTATGTGCTATCCTACTCAACTGTGCCTATGCAACTAACCACTGCGCAACTAGGTACTGACATTTGTAATAATAATGAGGTAACACACATGACCAATATCAATACAGATCTTCCTGTTATCGCCGGAATTCAAATCACCACTGACTCAGAAGGGCGCTTTAACCTGAATGCGCTTCATAAGGCTAGTAATGCTGGTAAACATAAAGCGCCTAACGAATGGTTGCGCACCAAGCAGGCTCAAGAATTAATTCTTGAGCTAGAGACCCAGACCGGGAATTCTCGGTCTGCTATAAAAGTAAACAATGGCGGTATAAATCAAGGTACCTTTGCCCATGAGCTTTTGGTTGTGTCTTATGCTGCGTGGATTAGCGCAAAGTTTCAGCTTGAGGTTAACCAAGTCTTCTTGGATCTGAAATCAGGAAAACATCAAGCATCACCATCAACTCTGGATCAAAAGATAGATATTGAGCTTAAGCTGATAAAGGTGGCTTCAGAAGTGCTTAATCTTTCTGAGTCCGGGAAACTGGGTATGTTCCAAAACTTTGCAGAACAGCATGGGCTACCTTCCGCCATCCTTCCTGACTACGCGGTTGATAAATCAGAAGGTTCAACCATTGATAGCAGTGAGCCAACCTTTTCTGCTACTCAGGGGCTTAGGGAGTATAACGTTGGGATCAGCGCGATGGCCTTTAACAAGCTGCTGGTTGCTCATGGGATTCTTGAACAGCTCACTCGTAAATCATCATCCGGTAAGCCAAAGAAGTTCTGGTCGATAACCAAGTATGGTTTACGGTATGGTAAGAATCTGACCAATCACAAAAACCAGAAAGAAACGCAGGCACACTGGTATCGATCGTCATTCCATGATCTCCTTATCGCAGTGGGTTTGATTGAAGAAGCCGCTTAAGCCAGTAACCCATTGACAACCCATAACACGCACTCTATCCTACAAAGGCACTGGCAAAATCCAGTGCCGGGATTAGCCTCTCGAATTGACTTACAAGGCGCATGTCGCCAGCTTCGTGTTGGTTTTTTTATGCGTAAAATCCGCACATCTGAATTATGGTGGGCTGGATAGGAGCACTCCGGTGCGCCGTTTCCTTGTAGGCGGTAAGGCTAATCCTGTTCAGTTCACCACCCGATTTTAGCCTTTCGATGGTGAACTCCAGTTAATTACAAGGAGCTACACCATGACTAACACCGCTCTACCTATTGCACAGCTTAACCCGCAAGATCTTGTTTTTGTTTCACAAACCGATCAACTGGTTACTGATACGTTTCTTGTTGCAAAATACTTTAGCAAGCTGCATAAAAATGTTTTGCAGAAGATCCAAAATCTAGACTGCCCTAGTGAATTTACACGGCTTAATTTTCAGCTTTGCCATAAAAACAATGAGTTACAGAATGGAAAGCTACAACCCTTCTACCAAATGACCAAAGATGGCTTTATGTATTTGGTGATGAATTTTACTGGTAAAAAAGCTGCCACGATCAAAGTAGCTTACATCAACGCTTTCAACCTGATGGCAGATAAACTCAACAAAAAAGCCGCCGAATTACCAGCACCATCTCAGCCCCTCAGTTACTCAACCCGTGTCGCGTTAACCATTGAGAACGGCAATGTCGTTCATTCTAGCCAGATCCCGGACGATGCTTTTATCGTGACCAAAAATCGCCTCTGCGCTCTGTTAAATGAACCGGGCTTATTCTCAATAGAGGAAATGGCTCAACTGGCACAATGTTCAAGTCGCAGACTGGCTGAACTGGCTCAGGCATTTGCCCGATTAAACTGATACCTGCCTTGTTTGAATCTGAACCCTGCCTTTTCGGCGGGGTTTTTTATGTAGCAGATAATGTAAACGGTAATGTGCAGTGATCGATGTGTGGTAATCATATGATTTCGTTTGAGTATGCAATGTGATGATGGCATGATTGATGGTGTGTTAGGTGGAATGAATCGGTATAAGAAGCGTTAAATTACTAGGGAATTTATGAAGCAAGACGATATATTTATTCGTGTGATTCAATATGCAGTAGAGAAAAATGGTGCATTTGATTTAATACAGATGTTTGAAGAGCTTGAAGTGTCAGGTTCTCAAAAAAGTATGTTAGCCGATCAAATAGGACACGGTAACTTGTTAGCTCACAACAAGAATCATGACATCATCAATCGCTGTGTAAAAGAAACTAGAGCGGTGGATGTTTGGTGCTCTGCAGTTGACCGGTTTCGTTTACTTGAATATCAAGAACTCACAGAGGCTAGAGAAAGCTCATTGTCCGCAAACAAAATGGCGACAAAGGCAATTGTAATTTCTATTATCTCTTTTTTAAGTGGAATTGCCTTCTCTTGGTATCAAGTGTCGAATCCTATTACTTTGCCCAAACAACACTATAAAGAAATGTCAAACATTGTTGAATTATTGAGTAGCAAATCTAGAAGTGACGAAGCTATAGTCTTAGAAGTCAACAAGGAAACCGAGAAAAAGTAATTTAACAAAGCATTTAAGAGTGATTCCCAACGCTTAGCATTTTTCATTTGATCGTCAGGTTTTGTGTTTACGGTGGTATGGTTAAGGTTTGGTGGTAGCGTTGCTCACCACTTAAGTGGGCTATAAAGATACAGGAGTTCGACTGTGAATTTAGATTTGGTTTCCTTTGTGGAGAAGCTAGTAGGTTTCCTAGAGTCGGGAAACTATATTGGCGTTTTACTTGTTCTTGCCTTTTCGGTTCTTGTTAATTTACCGAAAATTACGGAACAGTATTTATCGCATAAAAGACGCAGGCTCGACACATTGACAAAGCTAAAAAACTTAGAAGAGCTAGATTCTCGTTTAAAAAGCCATATCAAATCTGAAATTGAAGTTGAAGTATTTCGTCTTACACACAATGTAAAAGTTAGCACAGTGCTTCTTAATGGGCTTCTATCCTTAAAAGAGAAAGTTGGAGATCAAGTATCCTTCACACATATCCTTCGCTGTAGCCGTTTAGTCCCCGATCTTTCTAAAGTAAATGAAGCCAGCTTTCAGATAAAAATTGCAAAATCAGATTATGCATATGCCATCTATAATTCTTTCTTTGGCTTGTTGGGGTTCTTTGGCGGCTTTTTCTGGTTTACTTATAGTATGGCAATGCTGTTGTCTGTGCCAAACTTTCAAAGTCTTTTTGTTTCTGGCTTGATGCTTTTGGGCGGTTTTGGCATGTTGATCCAAACTACACCGTTTTTTTCAACAAGGATAATTAATAAGCAGTTGTTGGCAAACTGTTTAGATTGCGGTGAAAAATGTTTATAACAAAGCGGTTAAGATAGATTCGCAACGCTTGGCATTTTAATCTGATTCATTCCTCTTAACACAGAATTGCTTTCTGCCGAAAACTGCGGCAATATCAACCCATCGTGCGAAACCCTGCCTTTTTAGGTGGGGTTTTTTATTGGGCGCAATTCAGGAATTTCAAATGACAATGAAAAGTGTGTTATCGGTGGCTCTGGGATCAGAGTCAGAAGGAATGGTTCATATCGGCAACTTTATGCGTGATTACCTTTGTACAAAAGAGGTTAAGGCTGCACGTATTATCGCTATCGGTCGCGTAGACGATGGTATGGATATCACTATCGCAGATCCAATGGATGAAAGCATTCATGCTCCGTACTCACTGACACTGGATATGATTACCCGATACACGCCAACGGTGGGTGATTATCTAGTGCTGTATTCTGACGACTATGTTTCTGTTAGTCCGAAAGATGTCTTTGAAAGCGGCTATATCATGTTTGGTGAGATGGAGCCGCAAACCAAAGTCGAGAAATCTCATATTGATGCATTGGTCGCTTCGTTGGAATTCAAATTCGCTCGTGTTGAAGACACGACAGTGACTGGCTGCTGGGCATATCTGCCAAATGGTTTCAAAGTTGGCTATGGTGAATCTGCCTGCGTGGATCCGAATAACTTCAATGAAGCTGATGGTCAGAAGTATGCTAAAGAACGCTGCATTCAGAACGCGACCAATAAGCTTTGGGAGTTGGAAGGATATCTACTGAAGGTAACGGGAGCTACCAGTAATCCGTCTAATTGCTTTGATGAAGAAGAAATCCAGTCAAAAGAAAGTAATCGCCCGGGATTCAGGCTTTATGAAAGTAAGCCGACAATAAGAGAAGCTTATCAGATTCGGGCTGATGACTTTTTTGAACCATTAGTTGGTTCGTCAGAATTGTCAGACAGAATGAAAATTAACATCGGCGGTATTGAATACATCTTCGCTTATCATGAGCCTGTTAAGGCTGGCGACTACGTGGTATTCCTGACGGAAAGTGATATTTACCACTGTAATCAAGAAGTGTTTGTTGAGCGCAATATCATTTAATAACAAATTAAAGCAATAAATAACCGGAGGCTAACGCTTCCGGTTTTTTTATGCCTGTGAGTCAGGTGGCTTTTGCGAGAGCTACCGAGCGCACAGACAGCGATACGTCTACACAGGAGAGAAAGCAATGAGTCTAGAAGACTTCGAATTAACCGGTAATGAAACACCAGAAGAAATTGAGGCAATGCTGGATCAGCTCGAAACTGACGAGTTAGAGACGGATGAACCGGCAGAGCCTGAAGCCCAAACGACCACCACTGATGCATCTAAAGTCGATAACCCTGAAGAGTCGGCGTCTTCAGAAGATGAACCAGAAGAGTCGGGTGAGGATGAACAACCCGGCGGGGTTCAGGCCAAAGATGGCAAGAACATTATCCCGTATGACGTACTTGAGCAGCAGCGTGAAGCGAATAAGCAACTTCAGCAGGAGCTGGAACAACTCAAATCACGCGAAAACGACTGGCAGGCGAAAGAACGTTTGCTTGAAGTCCGTAATAAACAGCTTGAGAAACTGGGTGTTGATCCGGAAGACCTACCGGAAAACTTCAAAGTTACTGATGAGCAGTTAGATGCTCTGGCCGATGACTATCCGGATATCGGCAAAATTATTCGCGGCTTGGTCGCCAAAGTTAATTCGTTTGAACAACCGGGTAAGGTTGAACAATCCAGCCAGTCACAAGAACCGTCAAACCCGGTAGCGGATGCTATCGCGGGGAATAGTGAGTTAAGTGCCTGGCAAAAAGAAAGCGGCGAACTTTGGAGTAAAGCTCTGGAAGTCGATGACCAATTGCAAACCGATCCGCAGTGGCAGAATAAGCCATTGGCTGAACGTTTTGCTGAAGTTGTGAAAGTAGTGAAAGAGCAGAATGCTCAGGCTACCAAGCAGCAGGAAGCAGACGCAAAGCAAAAGGCGAAACAGGAAGAGGATAAGCTCAGCGATGCCTTACCAAATTCGCCATCAGAAGTAGGGCAGACAACCACGCATCAGCGTTCTACCCGGGAGATACTGGAAACCGGCACCGAAGCTGATATCCAGTCTGCATTCTCAGGTATGAGCCCGGCGCAGATAGAAGCCTTACTTTCTGAACTTGATACCTAATTACGGCGTGTAGACGCCATATCGTTTAAAGAGCCCTGCCCTAACCGGTGGGGCTTTTTGTTTGGAGAATTTGTAATGACAACAATCACATCAGCTCAGGCGCGGAAGATCCAACAAGCCGCGCTGTTTACAGCTTCGCAGACCAATCGCTCTTTTGTGAATATGTTCACTGAAGAAGCGCCGAAAGTCGCCACTGGCGATAAAAAAGGGGAACGCCAGACGTCACCGCATGCCCCTATTGTCCGTATTTCAGATCTAAGCAAAACAGCCGGTGATACGGTCGATATGCAGATCGTCCACAATCTGTCTAAACGTCCGACTATGGGCGATCAGAAGATTGCAGGCCGTGGTGAATCTCTGGACTTCACCGACTTTGAACTGAAGATTGACCAAGGTCGTCATCAGGTGGATGCCGGCGGTAAGATGAGCCAGCAGCGTACCGTGCATGATCTGCGTAAGACAGCCCGTACTTTGCTGGGTCCATACTTTAACAATCTGCAAGATCAGCGCGCTACGTTCCATCTGGCCGGGGCTCGTGGTGATTTCTTTCAGGATAATATGATTATCCCTTTGGCAGGGCATGAAGAGTATTCCTCTATCATGGTTAACGATATCACGCCGCCAACCTACGATCGCCATTTCTTTGGTGGTGATGCAACCAGCTTTGAAGGTCTGGATCAGGCCGATGTGTTTAGTCTGGAAACGGTCGATAACCTGAGTCTGTATCTGGAAGAAATGGCACATCCGCTTCAGCCGGTGCGTTTTTCCGGGGATGATCTGGCTGGGGATGAGCCGTTTTATGTGCTGAATGTAACCCCTCGTCAGTGGTACGACTGGTCACAAACCTCTACCTATAAAGACTGGCAGCAATTGGTTGCGGCGGCCATTAACCGTGGCCGTAACTTTAAGCACCCGGTGTTCAGTGGTGAGTGTGCGATGAAGGGTAATATTCTGGTACGTAAGTATAAGGGTGCGCCGGTTCGTTTTAACACGGGTTCGAAAGTCGATATCTGTACCAATACGGATGCCGCAACGGTGGCACAGGTAACGGCGGGGACGACTATTGATCGGGCGATTCTGCTGGGTGGTCAGGCGCTGGCAACGGCATGGGGTAAAACTCAGAATGGTAGCCAGTTCTCTATCCATGAAGAGAAGACCGATGCCGGTAACCGCACTGAAATCACTATCGGTTGGATGAACGGTGAGAAGAAAATCCGCTTTAAGGATAAAGCTGGCCGTATCAATGACCATGGTGTGATGGCGCTGGATACAGCGGTAAGCGCGAAATAAATAACAGGGCGGGGTTAACCCGCCTTTGTTGTATCTGATTTGGAGAAAGAAGTTATGGCAACAATTAAAGCCCCAACCATGCAAGACCGCATCTATGTTGGTACGCATGGCAATCTATCGGTCGCTAAGTCCAAAGTGGCGCTTGCCGCTGCAGCGATTGGTGATGTTGTGGAAATGCTGGAAGTACCGATTGGTATCGATATTCAGGGTGTCCGTGTATCTACAACCGGTCTGGGTGCCGGGGTAAAAGGTACTGTGAAGCTGGGTGATACCACAATTAAAGCGGATCTGGATTTGGCAGCAGAAGCTGTGGTGGATATTCCTTGTGATATTTACACCAAAGCGAAGCAGAACCTGACGGTGACCATTTCCGGTGCAGCGGCTACCGGCACGCTGAAGGTGAATCCACAGTATATGGCGGTCGGCTACTAAGCCAGACGACTCAGTTACAGGGGCGCTTGCGTCCCTTTTCTTTTGGAGAAAAATACGATGAGCAAAGTAGCCATTGCATACATTGGTCCCAAGCCAAGCAAGAAAGATACGATCACCGGCTCCCGCCAGGTGTTTCCCCGGATGACGCCGATTGATGTTGATGAAGCTGTTGCTGCAAATCTTCTGCGTTATGACCAGGTGTTTGTGAAAGCCGATAAACTGAAAACGGCTCAGGCATTACAAGATGAAGCTGAAAAGGCAAAGGAACAAGCTGAAGCCGAAGCAAAAGCCAAAGTTGAGCAGGAAGTGTTTGACGCTGATTTTACCGTGATGGTCGCCGGTGAGAAGTACGATCTGAAAAAAATGGGTTGCCCGAAAATAGAAGCCCTGTTGGTAGGGGCGGACATTGAACTGGAACCTAAGAATGCTCAGGAAGCAGCAGACGATTACAAACTGCGTGTCCGTGATGCACTGCGTGTGCTGGAAGCGGACAATCAGGAGTAAGTCAATGAACATGGTTCCCGTTTCTGATTTTCTGCCCGGTGTGCGGCAACTGGTCCACAGTCCAATCCAAAAAGAAATGGATCAGGCTATTGTCCGGTCGGCCATTAAATTCAGTCGTGACAGTCTGGCTGTTCTGCATAAACGCAGCATTGATAATGTGTTTGATGGGGAAGTGGTGAGTTTTGTTGCTAAATCCGGCATCAATCGCAGAACACCTGGTAGCCTGAAAGCGGCAGAGGTGTTTTCTGTTAGTGCGGATGGTGAGGTCATGATAAGTGGGACGGATTACACCGCGCTCAGTCTGGATGAACTGCAGTTTCTTCATGACAGTATAAAGGTGGAGATTTCCGGGGCTGTGGAGCCAACACCTGCTGCTGAGTACCTGCCGGATGTCTTATACAAAGACTGGGTTGATGCAATCTGTCACGGTGCGGCGTATTACCTGCTGTTACCGACCGACCCGAACCGGGCAGCGATTTATGAACGGGAACTGATTGAAGGGATACGAAAGGCGAAGCGCTGGCGAATAGAAAGCAGTGCAGATGTCGCGATCCGTATTATCAACCGAAACAGGAGCTTTTTCTGATGGCCTCTACCGTTTTTAGCCTGACTGACCGAGTCGCAATTGCGCTGATTGATAAAAACTATGTCCGCTGGTCGAAAGAAAATCATGTTAACAGTCTGAACGATGCCATATCTACCATCGTGATGATGCGTCCGGATCTGTCTATTGTAGTGGAATCGGTTGAGGTTGCTGCCGGGCAATGCCGGATACGATTGCCTGCAGATGCTTACAAGCTGTTATCAGTGAATCATTTTGATGGTATCGCGATTATACCGGTGAGTCTGAGCGAACTTAACTGGAAATATCCGTCATGGCGGGTGACCTCCGGTACACCGTCAAACTGGGTAAAACACGATACCGATGAATTAACCTTCTTCCTGTTTCCTCAGCCAGAGAATGCCGGTGTGGTTGAAGTTGAATATTCCCGTCTGAAAAAAGTAGCGGATGATGAGGCGATTATTCCTCTGCCGGATATTTATGAACCTCTTCTGTTTGATTACATGATGTACCGGGCGTATTCGCGGGACGGACAGAACGAATCCGAACAGGCTAAGGCCAACACTCATCTTCAGGCATTTCAGTTGGCACTGACCGGGAAAACCCAGTCGGATAATACGGGGGCGAAAGCATGATCACTCTTACCGGTATTATGACGGATATCGGCGGGAACATTATTCCTTATGCTCTGATTGAAATTGTTTCTACTGAAAATTCTGGCTCGTCCTTTATTAACGCCAGCATTACGTACCGGTGTGATGCTGGCGGGGCGTATCAGTTTACTATCAAACCGGGTATGTATTCTCTTTATGCTCAAATCAGTCATCAGTCTGATCTGGAAGAGATCGGGCAGTTTGCTGTGCTGGATTCATACAGTGGGGACTATGACTTAGAAACACTGATTGAGCTAAGTGATCCATATCGTCCGGAACTGGTGATTGAGGTTGAAAACACCGCCGCTACGGTGCAGGCTAACGCTGACGCGGTAGATGAGGCATTAGAGGTGGTGCAATCACTGGCAGATACAGTAAATACTCAGGCTCAGGCTGTCAGTGACAATGCTGCGTTAGTCAGCAGCAACACAGCCACAGTTACTGAACTGTCCGGGCAGGTGCAGGTTAACGCTGCCAGTGTGGCAGAGTCCGCTTTGGCGGCTTCTGCTGCTGCGACAACCGCTACTGAGGCTGAGACTTCTGCTGTCGCGTCTTCTGGTCTGGCTGAGCAATCGGCAGGCCGTGCGGCCATTTCTGAAAGTAATGCGGCATTGTCTGAGAATAATGCTGCTACATCTGAAGCCAATGCGGCGGCATCGGCTCTGTCTGCGAATACGGCTAAAACCACGGCTCAGGTTAGTGCCAGTACTGCGGCGGCTTCCGAGGGTAATGCGGTAGCATCAGAAATGAAAGCGGCCACATCGGCTACAAATGCAGCAAATTCTGAGTCAAATGCGGCGATTTCAGAAGCGAATGCATTAAGTAGCGAAACATTAGCGGCTGAGCATTTAACGGCCATTCAAAGCATTTATGATAATTTTGATGATCGGTATTTGGGTGTATTTGCCTCTGCTCCAGTGACAGATAATGACGAGAATACACTGAAGATAGGAGCCATTTATTTCGATTCATCCCTGAACCATACGATGTTTTATAACGGCTCTGAATGGGAAGATCCTGAACTGGCTGCGACTCAGGCGGCAGCACAGGCTCAATCATTTGCCATAGCTTCTGCAAGTAGCGAAACCAATGCGGCTAACAGTGAAGCGGCGGCAGAGCTGAGTGAAACCAATGCAGCTAATTCTGAAGCTAATGCTTCTGCATCCGCAAGTGCAGCGGCAATTTCGGAAGCCAATGCCGCGGCGTCAGAGGCGAATACTCAAACCTTGGCGGAAACTGCGGCTAATGCCATGAATGATTATATTGGTAAAACGTCTGCAACGGGAGCCGCTGTAATGCCAGCAGGTACAGAGGCTCAGAGGCCTGATGCAGTTACAAATCCAGCACCTTATCTACGCTACAACACGGATACCGGCGAATATGAGGCGTTTAACGTCAATGCGGCTGAATGGGGCCCTGTCGGTGGTGCTGGTGAAAGTGTTATATACTCCGTAAAAACGGCAGGGCAATACACATTACCACCGGGATGGGAGCTACCAGCTGGTAGCTATTCAGGAAGTAACCTTTCATATGATACTGCGGATGTCGTTGAGATAGAGCTAAAGAAAGAGAAGTATGCGAGAACCGCCTATTTTGAAGTGTACATCTCAGCGCTGCATGCCAGTGGGAATGCGTCAGCACTAAGTTTCGCAGCCTGTTATCCCGGAAAACCTTCAATTAAGGCATGTGCGCAGATGCGAGCTCAGGATGTAGTGATAGAGACAGTAAGTGATGCTTTCACTGTTGAGGCTAATGGAGGGGCTTTGTACTTTGACACTGCTGTTTACAACTCCACTAATGGTGATACTTACCTCACACTGAACCATCCTTTCCGATGGACTGCGGATATACCAGCTTCAGAGGATGACACAGGTTATTTCACGATAGCTCTTCCTGTAAAAATGTATAACTCATCGACAGCGGGCGTGTTTGACGTATACCTAATAAACAGTAGTACTACAGCCAAAGTGACCGTGACACCTATCACGACTGACATCGACATTGATATGACGCCATAGAGCCACATTTACAGATGAATTTTCATAGCGCAAATACCCAATGCCACCACAAGGTGGTTTTTTTGTTTCCGGGGATCCGATGTTAATTGATATCAGTTTGATGAAAGGGGAAACTCCCCGCCTTAAACCACACCTTCTTGCCGATGAAGCTGCTACTTTGGCTAAAGACTGTCAGTTTGAAAGGGGAATACTGGCTCCGGTTACCGATAATCTGGTCAGTTTTTCTACTCCAATATCTCCGTTAACGTTGTTTAAATATAACGAGCACTGGCTGTGCTGGGCTGGTAAAACGCATGCAATTCACAATCCAATGGCTCAGGATTCATACGATCGTGTTTACTGGACTGGAGAAGAAAAGCCCAGAGTGACCGCACAGGATATTGCGCTGGATGGTAATGGTTATGGTCCTACTGCCTGGTATGACTTGGGTGTGCCGGTTCCGGCTTCAGCTCCGATTGTCACCGATGTGGATACTTCCACCGGGGAAGATCCAGAAGCAGGGGAACTGGACAGCTATGACGATGAAGATCGGGTGTATGTTCAGACCTATGTTACTCGGTTTGGTGAAGAAGGTGCGCCCGGGGATCCAAGCAATACAGTTGTTATCGAAAAACCCGGTTCCACAGTGAGCATTACTCTGGCTCAGCCAGGGGAGAATACTCACAATATTACTCATACCCGACTGTACCGATCGGTGACTTCTACGACAGGCAGTGAATATATTCAGGTCGCAGAGCTGCCTATATCGCAGGAAACTTATCAAGACTCAGAGCGTGATGCCAGTGGAGCTACGCTGGAAACGTACGATTATGATGTTCCGGATGAAAATATGCAGGGGCTTTGCCAGATGGCAAACGGAATTTGTGCCGGGTTTGCTGGCAATGAAGTCATGTTTTCTGAGGCCTATTTGCCGTATGCATGGCCGTCTGGGTATCGTGGGACAACGGAGCATGAAATCATGGCGATTGCTGCTATTGGTAACTCATTGGCCGTTGCGACTAAAGGTTATCCGTATGTCTTTTCAGGTGTGACGCCAAGTGCTATTACCGGTACCAAGTTAAATGCAGAGCAGGCCTGTGTGTCTGCCGAGTCTCTTGTTGTTTTATCTGGCATGGCTTTTTATGCTTCTCCGGATGGTCTGATTGCGATTAGCAGTGATGGTGCGACAAATGTTACTGACCAGCTTATTACCCGTGATCAGTGGCAGGCTTTTAATCCTTCTACTATCAAGGCAACTTCTGTTGAGGGTAAGTATATTGCTCAATACGATGGTGGGGCATTTATCTTTGATCCGGTTTCCCGGGACTTTATTCGAAGTACTGACAGTTGGGATTGTGCCTGCAATGATTTGGAAACCGATACGTTGTATGTGGCCGTTGGGTCTGAAGTCTCTCAGTGGCGGGGTGGCAGTACGCCTTTAATGTTCGAGTGGCAGAGCAAAGAGTTTTTGTTGCCGATGAATTCAGTCATGAGCAGCGCCCGGATCCAGTCGCCTAATCCCGAATTGCTTGCTGTGGATTTTTTTGCCGGTGGTGAATTAGTGATGTCATTGGGTGTTGGTGAGCTGACTCATGAGGCATTTCGTCTCCCGTCGGTTCGTGCGTTTAAATGGCAGATCAAAGTGTCTGGCTCAGCAGAAGTTGAACGCATTCTTGTGGCAAGTAGCATGCAGGAGTTGTCTTAATGGCGACAGTCAAACGAGGATTCCGGGCTGGCCGTAATGAGCAGGCGACTCAGGAGAACATAGAGCTGTTAACCGGGCAGCGTGGAAACGGGCTGGATCGGGCAATCACTCTCAGAGATTTAGCATCTGTGGGGCTGGCTGGCGTCAGTAAAACTTCAAGTGGGAGCTATGTTATTTCTTCCGGTTCTGGAAATTCTTCCTCTGATGTTGTTATCGCATTCCCAACTGCACCAACCGGATTTCAGATCACCGGTGGGTTTGGTTCTATTATGCTTCGTTGGGATGCGCCAAGGTATCCCGGGCATGCCTACACTGAAGTATGGCGGGGAACGGTTGAGACTTTTGCTGATGCTGCACTTATTGCAACAACACCCGCGACAGTCTTTGGTGATATTGTAAATACCGGTTCATCATATTATTACTGGATCCGGCATGTGAATGCTAATAACCGGGCGGGAGCCTATAACGCAACGCTTGGGACATTAGGGAAAACCAGTCAGGATATATCGGATATCATTGACGATATTGGTGAACAGATGCGTGAGAGTTCGTTAATTGAAGAGCTGTCTTCTTCGGTTGATGATATTAATGCCAATGGCTCAACTGCTTATCAGGAAATGTGGTCAAAAAAAGTCTCAGTTGGAAGTATCACGGCAGGCATCGGTATTCTGGCGGACAGTGAAGGAAACAGTCAGGTCGCAATTGCAGCCAGTCAGGTGTTTGTCTTTGATCCCAATGTCTCTGATTCATTAACACCACTGTTAGCGGTCAGTGATGGTGTCGTAACTATCCCTAAGGCATTTATCGAAGAAGCCACTATTCAGGTTATTCAGGCGCAGGAAATTACGGCGGATCATGTCAGTGCCGGGATTTCGATTGAATCACCATTGATCACTGGTGGTGAGTTAAAAATAGGGGGCGGTGGTGAGTATGCCGATGAGAACGGAGAATATTGGCATACAAGGCTGACAGCAACTGGGCATTTAATGAGTGATAATGTCACTCTGTCTGGTCATATAGATGCTCAAACCGGATCATTCCGAGGTGATCTGGATTGCTCGGGAACCATTTCTGGTGGGAAGTTTATTGGAGGGGTGGTGACGAGTTCGGTCATTATTGCTTCTGAAATCTACGGTTCAAGCCGGTATATTCTGGCCAACTCTGATAGCAATGAAGCGACAATAGAATACTATACGGATGAACCGGACGTTCCTGTATCTGGTAACTATCTGGTTTCATATTTAAGTGGAACCGGCACGCTTGGCGAGTGGGATGGCGTCACATTTACAATTCCAGTAGCAAATGCTTTTGACCGAAAATCTCCCATGACAAAAGAGAGAAGCTGTTACGCTAAGATCCCCGCAGCGGCTTTGGATTTCTATTCAGAGTCTGGATTTTTTTGGGACACAGGCAGTGGCACTCAGATCAATATTACAATGCAAACTATTGACCGGGCTACAGGAGCAGTCCTTGCCACAACAACGAATAACGGATATCGGGATGCCGATGATGGTCAGTCATGGGCGTTTACCCATCAAGGGCTCGTGTGGCAATGTGCTTTAACTTCAACGGAGGTTAGAGGCTCATCGTTCAGGATTTACAACCGGGAAGGTATATGGGGGAGCCTAGATCCTGCGACTCATGGTTATATAAGAGTTAGTGTCTATATCCCCGAGCATATCTATGGCCCGGGTGTCGTTATGCGTGCGAAATGCAATATTAACAATGAAGCCCCGCTAGCACAGTGAGATTGAGATGAAACGAAAATTTGTTTTTACTGATCGCAATGGTATCCAGCAAACAGATATTGAGATATTCACTGATGAACCAGAGTATTATTTACAGCTTTCTATTATGAAAACCAATTTTTATCTCAGGCACAGATCATTAGAAAAAGCGTGGGTAAAAGACGAGCTGAATAAAACGGATTTTATTTATATGCCGGATGCCCGAGTAGATGGTGAGCTGATTGCTGGTACTGAAAAGCACCAAGATCTTGTCGAATATCGTTCGGCTTTGCATCAGTATGATTGTTTGGCTTCAGAAAGGCCAGTCAGGCCTGAATGGTTTAATAGTTAATGAATATCGCAAAAGCTGACTATGTGCAGCATCGTAAGAAAATACTCCCACTAATCCGGCAATCTGCACGTAAAAACCGGCACGATTTTGCTGATAACGTTGATAAGGCTCTGCTCTCTGGCAGAGCTTTTTTGTTTATAGCGGAAGATGGTTTCTTTGTTCTGGAGCCAATGGGAAAGGGAGTCGTTGAAGTCGTCTTTGCTTTTTCCTTTGGTGGTCATGCCTGCCGCGTTTACCAGCCGGTTATTGATCAACTTGCCCGGGATATCGGCGCAGATCATCTTTATTTTGAAACCACTTTGAGAGGCTTTGCCGTGTTAGCCAAAGAACTTGGGTACGTCAAACAATCACAGCGCGGTCGTGTGACTAAATGGGTGAGAGAGGTTCCTTATGGGGAAAAGTAGCAGTTCGCAAAAAGAAACGTCCTATGAAAAAGCTGCTGCTGCAGTTGCGGCAGAGCAGTGGGACATTTACGAAAACGAGTTATCTCAGTATGAAGATAATTTTATCCAGAGGGTCGGAAATTATAACTCAGACTCAAACATGGCAAACGTTAAGTCCGATACAGATCTGGCGTATAACTCAGCGTATGCCGACAACCGGGAGCAGACTGCTGAGAGTATGGCTGCATCGGGCATCGATCCAAGCAGTGGTAAGTTTCAGGGTGCTCAGGCAGATATCACAACCAGTCAGGCTATGAGTCAGGCTGATGCCGTTAACCGGGCTCAGTCTTCAGAGCAGGATAAGTATATCGCCGGATTAAGTGATGTGGTTTCTATTGGTCAGGGTGAAAAGGCTGAAGCCATGGCTGGATTAAGTGACGTTGCAAGCATGAGTGCCAGTAAAGCGGCTGGTGATGCTCAGAATGATTTTAATAGCAGAGCAGCAACTCAGCAATTGGTTGGATCCGTTGCTGGAGCCGGGTTGCGGAGTTATCAGAATTCAGTGACACAAGCTGGAAATAACAACCTTCAACCCAATAGTGCGTGGTCATTGGCTGATAACAAGAAAGATAACCCTTACATGAACACACATAACGGAGGCCGCTAATGGGCGTTGCATCTGATACGTATGCGCAACTAACCAGAGATATGTATGACGACTGGTATCAACGTTTTTACCCAAGACAAAAAGAGCTGCTGGAGAAGACCCAAACCGGAGAGCTGTTAAACGAACAATTAGCCCGGGCGGATGAAAATGCAGCTGGCTCTCTTTCTGATGCGCAGGAAGCTGAGTCCAACAAAATGGCGCGCTATGGGTTAAGTTCCGGAGTGGATTCAGGTCAGAAAGCCAAGCTGGCACTTTCCAATGCAGCAACCAAGAACAGTCTTCGTGATTATGAAAAAGATCGCTCTATGAGTGTGTTGTCCGGTGCCGGATATGCACTTAAAGATGCCGCCTCATCGTCTAACAGTTAAGGGAAGCACTATGTCATACAGTTTATTAAGTCTGGCAAACGACACAAAGAAAAATGCTATGCAGGGGCTGCGGGATGCCGCTGTCCGGGAGACGGAACGGGAAGCCAATAATGAAAAGCTGAAAGCCGCAGAACAGCAGCAGACGATGGGTGCTGTTGGGGCTGGCGCGAGTATTGGTGCATCAGTCGGTGGTCCATGGGGAGCCGTCATCGGTGCCGGGGTAGGACTTATTGCAGGGGAGTTATTCTAATGAGTGGATTAGATACACGCGGGTTTATGGACGGGGCGCTTCGCGGATATGACCTTATGGACAGGCATTATGCCCGGGAGACATCATTGCGTCAGGCTGATGAACGGATGAAGATGGCTAAGGCCAGTCATGAAATGGGGCTAAAACAGGCCGACCAGCAAATGAGGCTGGCTGCTGAACGATCTGCGCAGGATAAGGCTAAATTTGAATACGATTACGGTACGGTTGGTGAGGATGGGCAGCGGACTGGTGGTCGTCTGGCGGATGCTGATGAACGGGCAAAAAAAGAGTCAGAGGCCACATTAAAGCTACGCGATGCTCAGTTGAAAGCAAGTGAATCCACAATTGAGATGAATAACTACAACTTCACTCAGAGCAAGAAAAAGAACTACATCTCTGAAAACTTGCCTCTTATTCAGCAAATGTGGAAGAGATCTAATGAAACCGGTGAGTTCGATGATATTTTCGATAATCCTAATATTAAGGGTGGGGCTTATGATCCACGGCGTTATCTGGATAAAAAAGTGAATGCCGCATTTGATACTATTGAAGAAAAACTGCCTCAGATCGTAAAGGGTAATGGCAGTTATGAAGACCCTGAATTTGTAGATGCACTTGGCGTGATGTACCAGAATCAGATCAAAGGCGCAGTCGGGCAGCAGGATCCCATTACCGGTAAAACCATCAAAGACGCCAAGCTTGGCAGTGTGCATCTGGCTCAGGATATTAATCCCGATATACCAGGTGATCAGCCGGGAATTGTGTTGACCACACTGGTGAACTACGGTGATGGTAAATGGGTGGCAAAACCGATCACCAATAACCGTAGTACGGATCCAAACGATACGGTTAAAGTCATTCCGCTTGAAACAGCGATGCAGGATATTACCACTCAACTTGGATTACGCCGACAAGCCTCCACATCAAAGGCTTATCAGCAGCTGTTTGGTACAAAGAATAAGGATAGTGAAAATAAGCTGGATGATGCGTTAATTGATCTGGAAACGGAAAAAGCTAAGGCAATCGGAAAGCTGGACAAATCTGTCTTGTCTGATGAGCAATATCAGTCAACCGTTCAGCAAATTAATGCACAGTTTGAACAATCAAAGCAGACCTTAACGCGTCAGTTATCTGGATCTTCGTCTGATGATACGGGCAGTCATCATTCAGCCCAAACCAGTGTACCTACATGGGCAAACGGTGATCAGAAAAAGCTCGCCTTTGCCAAAGCATTACAGGCTCAGGGGATGGATGTCCGTTCTTTAACACCGGATGAACTGCAATCAAGATACGATGCAGCGTTAACAATGAAAGCAAACAAAAATGTGGACAATGGACTGGTTGCCAGATTTAAAAAAGAGCCTGATTATATTCCGCCTGGAAAACGTGAAGAGCCCAATCCTTATCAAGTCGTTGCCGGCTCTAACTTAGGGCAATACGGTCTGAATGATGTCGTTAATGACATTAATCATCTCGGAGGGAATGGGAACAGAGGCGTGAAGCCTTATGGATATTGATTAGAACAAGCCCTGAAGAGGGCTTGTTTTTTATAATTCAGCGATATGGGAAAGAGTTTCTGGGTGTCGCTGAACGAGTTTTAGCAGGGTTATTGCTTGCCCGTTAGGTGCACTGCGGCCCTGTTCCCAGTTCTCTAACGTTCTCGCTGAGGTGTGAAGTAGGTTCGCAAAAACACCACGAGATATATTTAATGTTTCACGAATATTTAAAATCTCTTTTGGCGAAATATTCAGTTCTTTAATTTCATCCGCTTTATGAGTTTTAAGCGTCAGTTTACCTTCAGAGTGTTGCTTGGCTTCAGCAAGCGATGAGCTTAGCTCAGCAAACAGGTCACGATTGCTCATTACGCCATTCTTCATAAATCCAATTCTTATATAGCTTTAAGCCAGTGGTTGTCTCGTTCTTCGAGAACTATATCAATCATCAGGACTTCAGCTTCGGCATTAGCTAACTTTTGAAGTAGTAGGCCTAAATTACTGTCTTCATCGATAGACTCAAGGAATAGTTGTCTCATTGTCGCATCAACGTTTTTAGGGATTGAGGTTTCACCTTTCTCCCAGCGACCAACTGTTTGCTGGTCAACGCCGAGCAGCTCTCCAAGCACTCGTCTTGAATGGTTGAAGTGTTGACGTAAAAACTTAAATTCGCTTCCTGTTAGTGGCTGGTTTTTTTCTACAAGCTGAATAGCAATGGCAATATGCAAGCCATTCATATCATCAATGCTTAGGTATTCTTCACCATCGATAATTTCCAGAGTGTAGCCATTCTTTAGATGCACATTGGGTAAACCACACTCTTTGTAGTGGTATAATGCATTCATTGTTGTACTCCAATCCTATATAACCTGTTAAGTATTTGTAATAATTATGTTTATATATTTATAACTGTAATTATAAAAATTTGCGGGTCATCTTCGTGACGCTTGAGTGTTAAAGGCACTCTGATTGATTCTCCAGAGGCAATGCCTTCAACGTTCATTTTCCAATCGCCTCTTTCCGTCTGGTATGGACCTTCATGAAAGCGATTGGATGTACTTTTTAACACACACAAGACCTGTTGAATGGTAATATCTCTTTCTTCAAGCCTTTCCCTTGCGTGTTTAGAAAACTTCACTCTTCCTGTGTGGTTTTCTGCCAGATCCCGAAGAATTCGTTTAGCGGACTTGGCTGTTAACGGAAACTCAGCAATCGTTAAAGGTTCTGATTTACTCATTCAGTGACTTTGCCTAGCTTTGTATTTGTATCATTTTGATATAAGGATGAACGATATATGAGAATTCGTCAATAAAAACATATCAATTTGATATAAATTATCCAACCCATTGACAAACTACCAACACGCACCTTATTCTACAAAGGCACTGGCAAAATCCAGTGCCGGGATTGGTCTCCCGCAAGTTCTAAGGCGCGTGTCGCCAACTAAGTGTTGGTTTTTTTATGCGTAAAATCCAAGTTCAGAATAAGTAACTTGTTGAAACTAAAGCAAACCCGAATTTTCGGGACTGCAGAATAAGTCTTATGGTGGACTGGATGAGGGCACGAAAGTGCACCGTTTCCTTAGAGCGGCAAGACCAACCTCGTTCAGTTCACCACCCATTGAATTGGTCTTCGTGTGTGGTGATCTCAAAATAATCTAAGGGGTCAACCATGAATACAACTTCAATTTCCATTACATCTGCAAAAACGTCAGACCTAGTTTTTATATCTCAAACTAATGAGTTAGTAACTGATTCATTCCACGTAGCTAAGTATTTTGGTAAGCGCCACGACCACGTACTTGAGAAGATAAAAAACTTGGCCTGCACCCCTGATTTCACAGCCCGCAATTTTGCGGTTTGCCATAAAAACAATGACTTACAAAATGGAAAGATTCAGCCTTTCTACCAAATGACCAAAGACGGGTTTATATTTTTGGTGATGGGCTTCACCGGAAAGCGAGCTGCACTAGTTAAAGAAGCTTATATTAATGCCTTTAATCAAATGGCAGATCAACTCAACAAAAAAGCCGCTGAATTACCATCGCCATCTCAGCCCCTCAGTTACTCTACCCGAGTTGCGCTAACGATTGAAAACGGTCATGTGGTGAATTCCAGTCCTATCCCGGACGATGCTTTCATCGTAACGAAAAATCGCCTCTGCGCTCTGTTAAATGAACCGGGCTTATTCTCAATAGAAGAAATGGCTCAACTGGCACAATGTTCAAGTCGTAGACTGGCTGAACTGGCTCAGGCATTTGCCAGATTAAACTGATACCCGCTTTGCTTGAATCTGAACCCTGCCTTTTCGGTGGGGTTTCATCAACAAACAGAATTTGCCTAATGAGTAAAAAGGGTGTAATTTTTACTCATGATTAAATTTGAGTTTGATGAAAACAAAAGTAGAAGTAATCTCGAAAAACACGGTATTGATTTCCATACAGCTCAAGGGTTGTGGAATGATTCAGACCTTATCGAGATTCCTGCTAACACTAGTGATGAACCAAGATATTTGGTCGTTGGCTTACTAAACGGTAAGCATTGGTCAGGAGTAATAACCTACCGAGACACAAATATCAGGATCATCTCTGTTCGACGCTCACGGAAAACGGAGGTAAGTCTTTATGAAAGCGCATGAATTTGATGCCAAGTTTGAAAGTGACGACGATGATGTGGTAATGGACTTAGATCTGTCGCAAGCCAAAAGACCAATGCATAAGCAAAAAAGAGTCAATGTGGATTTTCCAGCTTGGATGCTTGAATCTCTTGATAGAGAAGCAAGTCGTATTGGCGTAACCCGTCAGTCAATCATTAAAATTTGGCTGGCAGAAAGGTTAGAAAGTGTATCCCATCATTCAAGTCTGAGATAAAAGGTACACGAAGAATTTAAAGGGGTTTCCAGTGTGAGACGCAATAGAAAAGTAATTTACTCAGAATTGCTTTTTGCCGAAAACTGGGGGTATATTGTCCCATCATTGAATAACTCTGCTTACAGGCCGCTCCTTCGGGACGCGGCCTTTTTTTATGCCTATTCTTCGGAGAATAACCAATGCAAGATAACGCATTACTTGGTGAAAACCCTAACGCTACTGTTAGTGCTCAGACAGATATGAGCTTTGATCTTCCTGATAATTTTGAACAGGAGTACCAAAAACGGCAAACACTTAAAGCCCCGGCTAAAGATTACGATATTACAGGCGGAGATTTTGTAAAGTCTGTCGGCGTCGGGGCGCTTGGTATGGTTTCCGGATTGGGGGAACTGTCCGAGCAATTAACGGGCTATGGCGAGGGATTGCGTGATGTGGCTCAGTCCGGGTCGGATTACCTGGTCGATTCCATGACTGATGACGGTAAAGCCGCTTTGAGTGCAGAACTGTTTACTGAAAAAGATGGCAAATTAGGTGTCGGTCAGGGTGCTGGTGATATTGATGTCTGGGCAATGAAGTTTGCTCAGGGAATCGGTTCTCTTGCTGGCGGTATGATCCCCGGTGGTGCAGCTGGCAGTGTAACCAGAATGGTTGCCTCTTCCATGTTAAAGCGGGGAGCGTCTAAGCTTGTCGCTGAGCAGGTTGCCTCAAGGACGGCCTCTATTCTTGGGGAAACGGCGGCAACAGGCACCTTTATTGCTGGCTCTCATGGTAGTGCTATGCAGGATGGTCGCCAGCAGGTTTTGGATATGGATGCCGGTTGGCTGGCCGATAATTCCGAGCATTTTCAGAATTCGTTAAGCCGTATTGTGAATGATCCTAACAATCAGGGGATGAGCAGTACGGAAATGGTGAATCTTGCTAAAGAAGAAACAGCTAACTTTGTCAGTAAAACTATTATGGGTGATCCAGCTACCATTGCTGCGTCTATTGCCGGTGCATACGGTGATAAATTGCTTTTTGGCGCTGTGGCCGGAAAAGCCAGTAAAGGCATATTGAAAGGTGCAGGCAAGGGAGCATTAACTGAGGCCAGCACTGAAGCGTTGGAAAATGTCGGTCAGACGTATGGTACTAATGTTGCCATGAATGAGGTTGCCGGTACGAATCGTGATCCATGGGAAGGAGCGGCAAAAAATGCTCTGGAAGGTGCGGCAATTGGTGCGTTAACCGGTTCGGTACCGGGTGCTGTCGGTGGGATGCGCGGTAAGAGTGACAATGTAACTGAAGAACCAGAGAATAACGATACTCAGGAATCAGAAGAACCAGAAGTTGAGCCGGTACAAGGTCATGTTGACCCTATACCAGAACAGCCTATAAAAACTCAAGTCGAAGCGCTTACCGAAACGCCATTGCCAGCTCAACAAGCAGAACAACCTCAAGATGATTACCAGCCTTTCAGCTCTGCTAAACCGGCAGCATTAGTAACTGATCTAAATAAAGCCATTGAAGAATTAAAAACTCAGGATCGAAGTGATGAACGGGCAAGGCAGGCAAGACAAGATCTTGCCCGGTATGCAGATACCCTGACGAATCCGGACAACCTTCAGCCTGATGTTTTGGAAGCGGTACGGCAAAACGCTAAGCAGATCGTGGATAACTACTGGGGGGTGGCTCCGGAGACAGAACCAGAACAGAGTCAAAAGCAGGAGCCGCTGAATGTCGATAGTAATAATTCACAACAGGATGATCCTGAACAACAGGTTCAGAAGCAGCAGCTTTCTGATGCGATTAGCCGTGGAGAACTTGGATTTGCAGACGAAGAGGCTCAGCGGAATGCTCGTTTTGCTGAAGGGTTGCAAAAGGCAATGGAAATTAGCCCAGCGGCCGTTCTGCAGGTAGCACAAGGAAGAAGAGAGGGGCGATTTAGTCAGGAACGGGCTATTCATGCACTTCAAATGGTGATCAACTCTGTTAGTTCCCAAGATACGAATACGCAGCCAGTCACTGATCCTGATAGTGAGCGTGAACTGGAACTAAGAACAGCGGCCAATCGGGAACGGGTTCATCGTGGCGATTACGAATCCCAGCCGGAAACTGAACGGGTTAAGAATGGCTTTAAGTGGCAGCAAAATCAGGAGCATACCAGTGCGTTTTATCGGGATGCAGGGAAAGAGCGTTCAGTGAATGAGCCGTTTGCCTCCGGTATTGAAAATCAACATGCCCCAGCGGGTACAGTTCTTATTGAAGATGAAGACACAAAAAGAGCCTCAGAAGGTCGCCTGACGAGAAGCCAGATCGATGATCTCAAATCTCACGCTGCAAATCGCCAACAAGAACGGACTAATCACCCCATCAAAACCGGTATGACGAAACGCTTACGCCGGAAAATTCAACGTTCAAAAGGCTTCGATACAGAAACGGTACTGGATGAGTTCCGTAACAGTGAAAAACGCCTACAGGCTTATCAGAATGAGGCAAGAATTCAGGCGGAGCGAGAGGCGAAAAATCCGGAAAACATTCAGCGTAGAAAATCAGCTCAGGCATTGTTTGAAGAAAAGATTTCCTCTCCGGAGGCGAAACAGTTCGCGGAAAGTCTGATCACTGATTCCATTAAGCGAGTAGATGAAACTCTGAATAAAAGTGCCGGTACAGTGCTTGAAATGGATGGGCAACAGATTTCTTTACCAAAAGTGAAAGGCCAGATGGCAAACAGTATTCGTAATCTGGCGAATAAGTTTATTGGTAAGACTGCAGCACTGGATGAAAACTTGAGAGCGAAGCGGGCGGTGAGTGAAGAGTCAAAGTCAGAAGAACCCTCACAAATTAGAGAGCCTGAACAGAAAATTGAAGATTTTGGCGAGAAAATTGGAGATGCGAGAAAAGACGTTTGGGCTGATTATGCTGCAGTTCTTTCTCATATGGAAAACACAGGTGATGTTCCGCTGAGTAAATCATTCCCTGAACCGGATTACAAAAAGCTCGTTGATAATGGTCTGAGCAAGGATACAGCCGCACTTATTGCTGTACTGCGAAATTCTTTACCAACAAAACCAAGAGTGGCTCATCGGCTTGGTGTGTGGGTGAATCATACTAATGGTGTAAAAGAGTTTGTGGCTGGGTTGCTGGATGGTTCTAAGCGAATAGAAGACTTATCTCAAAAGTATGTTGCCTACCGTGAATCCAGTCAGGATATTCTGAGAACATTACCCAGTCTAGCTAAAGCAGATCTATCGGTATTGAAAGAAGCGTCTAATTACCGGATAACGTCCGGAAGTTATTCTATGTTTGGGGGAAAACGCTACAGTCCATCCAAAACTTTCTATCATATTTCGTATAAAGGAAAAGAGCAGACCTCTACAGCTAGCGAAAATCTGAATGATGTACAGCAGACGTTGGATAACTTGATCGCTGATTTGAACCAGAATGGCGTGAAAGAAAAACAATCCAATATCGGGGTATATCAGGATCGCCATACTAAACAGGTGTTTTTGGGTTGGAAGGGAAGTAAAGGTGTTCTTCGTATTCAGAACTTCGACACATCCAAGATCGCGCGTGATTATCTGAACATACACCGGGATAAGGTAGAAGATCGGCTGGCTAAGTTGAAGAGAATACCTAACCTGCGTAGAGAAAGTAATTCAGTTAGGGTTGGTCCAAGTCGATATAACGGTAATGTTACTCCGGATTTATTTGCAAAAGAATTTGGTTTCAGAGGGGTAGAGTTTGGCAATTGGGTTGAACAAGGTAAGCGCCAGCGTGATCTGAATGATGCGTATGACGGGTTGATGGATTTAGCTGAAATTCTTGGGATCCCGCCAAAGGCAATTTCTCTTAACGGTGAGCTTGGGCTGGCATTTGGTGCTCGTGGTAAAGGTGGGAAAGATCCTGCATCAGCGCATTATGAACCGGGTAAAGTGGTTATCAACTTAACCAAAAAAGCAGGGGCAGGCAGTCTGGCTCATGAGTGGTTTCATGCATTAGACCATTACTTTGGTCGAAGTGGTGGCCCATCGGATTCATTCATCTCTGAATCTCCTTATATAAAACGAACCGGACAGCGAGAGCAGGTTCAAAATGCTTTTAAAGAACTTTCAAAGGTGTTGGTTAATAGTGATTTGGAATCGCGCAGCCGGGAACTGGATAAAACAAAGAGTAAGCAGTATTACTCTGAAGTTGTAGAACTGGGGGCACGTTCTTTTGAAAGTTACATCATCGATCAATTATATAAGCAGGACATGAGCAATGACTATTTAGCTAATATTACATCTGAGGAAGGTTGGAATGCGCTAAATGAGCTTGAAGATAGTATTCATCCTTATCCCTATCCAACGGTTTCAGATAAAGAAATTATTTTCCCAGCTTTTGAAAATTTGTTCACTGTTCTGGAGACCAAACCAACAGATAAAGGGATTGCTTTATTCTCCCGAGAATCAGTTACCCATGATAAACCATCAACAGGCATGACTCTGAAGGGAGCCAAACTTGCAGCAGATCAATGGCTGAGGGACTACAAAGGCGGAGCCGGCGTAAAAGTCACAGTCGTAAAAACGCAAGCGGAAGCCGAAGGAATCATGGGTATGCAGTTTGATGGCAGTGTTGTACATGCACTTTATAGAGATTCCACCGGTGAAGTGGTTGTGGTAGCAGATAACATTGCGAACCCTAAAGAACTGCGTAAAAAGCTGCGTCATGAAATTCTGGTTCACCATGGACTGAAAGCCGTGGTGGGAGACAGTGAGTATCAAAATATTCTGACTCGTATTTATCGTGGCAGGAATTCCCCTTATCTGAAAGAGCTGTGGGAGCACATAGGCACGCATTACGGACAGGCCAGTCCGATTGACCAGGTAGAAGAAGTTTTGGCGTATGCAGCCGAATCAGAGCGAACCCGGGTTCAGCAATGGTTTGATGGTATTGTTGAGATGATTGCTCATGCTCTGCGTAAAGTCGGCCTGATGAAGCCGTCAGATATGACGAAAGCTGAACTGAATAACATCATTAAAACCCTGACTGACCGAACAAAAGCGGTTGAACATTGGTTAGATCCAGCTCAGAACCCTAAACCTAATTCATCAACTAAGTTGTCTCAGGCGAAGTTTTCTAAATCCTCTCGGGTTCCGGATGATGTAAAGGTGATTAAAGGAGAGCCGATTAAAGGGCAGACTATTAAAGAGAAGCGTTTATACGCTCAGCAGCAAGGTTTTAAGCATGCAGGCTTATATATCAACAAAGATAGTGGTTTTGAGATAACAGTTGGTCGTAAAGGGGTCAAACACACGACAGCCAGAAAGGCGTTTGATGACTTGCTTTCCTCTATGAAATTCCTGGATAAAATAATTGAAGATTCAAGCTATCTGGGAACCGAGTCAGACAATAAGGGCAACGCCAATGTAAAAGCTCATCACTACTTTGGTATTAAGTACGAGGTAAATGGAAACACGCATGACGTTGTTGTCGATGTAAGGGAAATGCCGGACGGAAAGTTTTACTACGATCATTCTTTTGAGAGGGAGTTATCAGCTTCCGGTGACAACAGTTCAGGGCCATTGCCTACTTCCCCTAGAACCCGTAACAATACTAGCAGAGTTGCGGAAGCTGAAGGTTTATCAGACTCAGATGACGACAGTTCGGGGCCGCGCCTACTCACACAAGGACCCATAATCCCAAGCATGGGGGCTGAACCTGACACTTCAAATATAAGCAGTGCCGCTAAAAAAATCAACAACTCAGACGGTGATATAAAATTTTCCAAAACCCGGAAAATGACACTGGACGAAGCACTGGCTCAGGATACACCACACGAGCGGTTCACCGGTGTTTTGAATGCTATTTCCCGGGGAATGAATCGACTGAAAGAGTCTAAGGTTGGTGGTGCAATCCGTGGGGATATTGGTTTAGGGGCGATTACCCTTCGTCAATTAGCCGATCTGGCAAAAGATAAGTTGCCACAGCTGAGCCAGTATGTGGATACAGTTCATCTAATGCTTACCCGCCGAAACCAGCTGGCCTTTGATGCCCATGATATGGCTGATGGTATTCGCAAATGGGCGGCAAAAAACCGGAAGCATGCGGATGAAATGTTTGATATTGCTCATCTGGCGACGGTCGAAGGGGTAGATCCCGAGCAGCCGTTTAAGTCAGCAAAAGAGACAATAGAAAAACGGATCCAGCATTTAGAACTGGTGAATCAGGGAAGCCATAAAACCAATGAACAAATGGCTGAACTGAAAGAGCTTACGAATATGCTGAAGGCTGAGCCCAATCGGAAAAAGAAGCATGCTCAACTTAAAAAGCGGTTTGATAAATTGCCTGAAGAAGCCAAGCAACATTACCGGGCAATGCGTGATAAATACAAAGAGCGGCATGATCTGTATAAACGATTACTGGAAGAGCAGATCAGTAATGCTGCTGTTGATGGTCGCATTAAAAGGACGCGTATCGCTGATATGAAATCTCAGTTTGAGCTCCAGGAAGTGATGGCCCCTTATTTCCCACTATCCCGTTTTGGTGATTACTGGATCAGTGTCGCTGACGAGAACGGCGAAAAACGATTCATGATGTATGAAAGCGAGAAGCAGCAGCAAGAAGCCAAAAAGAAACTGGAATCTCAGGGTTATGATGTGTTCTCTGGATATAAGCTGGATAAAGACCCAAGAATGGAAGGTGCAAGCTTAGGCTTTGTGGTTGATCTGATGAGTAAGGTTGAAGAAGCCAAGCTGAACGAGGTGAAAAAGGCGGAACTGAAAGACGCCATTTATCAGATGTACCTGCAGGCATTGCCTAGCCGCTCTATGCGTAAGCAGTTCATGCACCGTCAGAAAGTGAAAGGGTGGAGTAATGATGCTTTACGTGCACTGGCCGAGAACATGGTGAAAGGTTCTTACCAGTTAGCTCGTTTGGAGTACGCTGATGAACTTACCCGGTTAGCCAGCGAGACTGCAAAAACTGCAGGTAAAAGTGGTGATAACCAAGCTTCCCGGTATTCTAATGAGTTGATGAAGCGTCATGAATGGGTGATGAATCCTAAGCATTCTTCAGGGGCTCAGAAAATCACCTCTCTCGGGTTCCTGTATATGCTCGGCTTCTCTCCTGCTGCAGCGGCAATTAACACTACTCAGAACTTTGTCGTCGCTCTTCCTATGATCGGCAGTAAATTCGGATTCGCGGCAGCAAGCCGGGAACTGGGTAAAGCGACCATGGAATTTATTCATGCTAAAGGTAGCATCAAGAGTAAGCTAACAAATCTGGATGAACTGGCGGCATTTGATCACTGGTACGACAGCGGCTTATTGGATGCTACAAATGCCCATGATCTGGCGGGAATGGCGGAAGGGCAAAATTGGAAATACAACCCGGCATACGAGAAGTTTTCCGGCTGGATGTCGGCATTGTTCCATAAAGCCGAAGTCTTTAACCGGGAAACTACTGCTCTGGCCGGTTATCGCCTTGCTCGTAAAAATGGCACGCCCCATAACGAAGCGGTTCAGTACGCAGAGAAAATGACCTGGGATGCTCATTTTGACTATACCAACGTGAACCGTGCGCGCTACATGCAGTCACCGACCATGAAGGTGGCTACTCAGTTTAAGCAATACAGCCAGAATATGACCTATTACCTGATGCGTAATGCTTATCTGTCTATGAAAGGTATGGACGAGAAGGAACGCTCAGGAGCCAGAAAACAGCTTATTGGTACGCTTGGTGTCACAGCTCTATTGGCTGGGATCTCTGCTTTACCACTTAGCCTGATTTACGGTGTTGCTAATGGCTTGAATGCTGTCTTTGGTGATGATGACGAGCCGTATGATGCCGAAACCGAATTTAAAACTTATCTGGCGGATGTATTCGGCTCTGATATGGCAGACAAGATCATCTATGGTGCCGGCGGCGCTGGCTTGTCTCCACGTATTTCGCTGGATGGTATGTGGCTTAGGGATGCTAACCGGGATATGGAAGGGGAAGACACTTGGAGTTTTTATGCTAAGCAGGCAGCAGGTCCAGTTCTTGGCGGTATCTTGGTACAAGCAATGATAGCTAAGGATAAAATGGCTGATGGAGATTATTACCGGGCTATTGAGGGTATGGTTCCAAAAGTCTTCAAGGATGGCATGAAAGCTTACCGCTATGCGGAAGAGGGCGCGCTTAACAGCCGTGGTGATGCGTACCGGGAAGCGGAGGATTTCTCAACGTTGGATCTCGGCTTGCAAGCAATGGGTATGACTCCGGATGAACTTTCCAAACAGTACCAGCTGAACAATGCCCGTAAGCAGTATGAGCAACATGTATTGGATCGCCGCTCTAATCTGATGAAAGCCTATTACCTGGCATGGAAGCAGCGAGATACCGGCCTGATGCTGGAAACCCAGAAAGCGATCGGTAAATTTAACCGGAAGTATCCGAAGCTTGCTTTAACGTCTCAGAAAATTAAACAGTCGATAAAGACTCGTCAGCGGTACAGTCAAAGAAGTTCCAGCGGGGTGAATCTGAATAAGAACCTGAGAAATTTTGAGAGTGAGGTGGTTTGGTAAAATGAATTAGTCTGAATGTAATCTGTCGGTTTCGTTTCCTCGATGTGACTAGAACTGACAGGTTGCCCTAAATCGGTTCTGCCCGTGCGACCTGAAGTCGTATGAAGCGTTGTTCACCACGATAAGAGTGAACCTGATCTGCACCAGCAATGCTGGACAACACACTAAGATATTTTTAATAAGATAAGTTATCCGAGTGAAGCTAAATTAGTTAAGCGACTAACTCAGAAATGTCCAAATGTGAGTTACGATACCAACAGGTCGCCTGTACGATCTAGTCGTGACCAACCAGTAAGATCGAGTATGAGTTACTACAGGTAAAACACAGTCTGATTAAGAATAAACCCTCCTGAAGCGGAGGGTTTAATCGAATTCTTTTCGTTCCGGATTATGCCGTTTGACACTCTTTTTCGGTCAGTTCGGGAACATCTTTTTCTAATTGAGATAGAGAATTCCAAGTCATGCCAAATCGCTCAGATGGTGTTTTGCCATTTTCGTATAGAGATGCGACAAACTTTTTGATGTCACTTCTATCTGCTTGAACGAGTTTCATGCTGAATGTTCAATGTAATCATTGACCGCTTTTTCTATCACCGCATTTAAGCTAATGCTTTTAGAAAGCGCGATCTCATTAAGTTGTGAATGCATTTCTGGTGAAATCCGTACATTAAATTTGCCAGAGAAATTCTTATACGGCTCAATGCCACGTTCCTGACACATTTCTAAAAAGATACTTAGAGACTTTGCACCTTCTTCTTCCAGCTCTGCAATGCTTTCACCGTAGAAATCCGCGCCACCGTTCAAACCCACAAACTCACCACGAAAAGTTTCAGCATCGGGATCGTAATCAATAAGAGCTTTAACTCCGCTGATAACCATTAAATTTTTCATGCCTTTACTCCGTTTCTTTCTAACCACTTCTTGACGCTTACTACTGCGCCCTTATCCGTTTCTTTGTGAGGGTGGGGACGATGAAACACTTGCACCTCACCAAATAATACTATGCCAACTCGTGAGCCTTCTCGTTCTTCTACCTCAGCGCCTAACGCCATAAAAAGAGCTTCGATGTCTGGCCATTTGATAGAACTGCTTACAGGTCGAGAAAAAATAGCCGTTAACGTTTTTCTATGTTTCTTGTTCATAAGCCCCCTCGAACCGTTAAAATAATAGTACCACTATTCAGTACCATTGCAAGCGTGTTTGATACTATTTTTTAGTACCACAATGAAAAGGTATGTGCCGGCGTCTGAATGTCTGAGAACTCGCGCCATCTGTTCAAGACTGACCTAGCGATTGCCGCATTAGTAACAATTATCAGGAGAGAGCAAAAAGATCATGATGAACTTATCTACAGTTTCAGGGGATAACTGCTGGGATAAAACAACCCCTCACCAGAGGGGCTGATATTATTAGATCAAGCAGCTTCCTGTATTAATCCGGTATGTGACAGCAATTGATAAAACGTTGAGCGATACCAGTGAGCCTGTGTCTCGTTTTGATTACGAGGATTGGATAGATTCTTACCGTAGCGTAAACCGTGTTCGGTAATTGACCAGAATTTCTTTTCTTTCCCGGATGATGATTTACGGGTTAACTGTGTGATAATGCCATGAGTAGCAAGCAGCTTGTTAAATGCCGATGCACTGATACCAGCGTTAAACTCTTTTAGCCCCTGAGTAGCTGAGAAAGTTGGTTCACTACTATCGAAAGTGGATCCGATTGGCTTATCTACGGTGTAGGCCGGGAGTGAAGCAGACGAAAGCCCGTTAATCTCAGCAATTCGCTGTAACATGCTCAGAGTGCTTGATTCAGAAAGGTGAAGCATTTCAGTGGCCGCTTTAGCGAGCATTAATTCAAGCTCAAACTTTTGCGCTATCGACGGAGATGTTTTAGTTTCCAGCTCTTTCCATCTTTTCACTAATGCTGCAGTAAATTCTGGCGATAGTTGAGCAACCACAATGTATGAGTGTTCTTCATTGACGTGATAAACGGTTAACGGACGGCCGGTACCCTTTTCCACAGTCTGTGTAAAAGTAATTAGTCCTTTACTTGAGAGTGTTTCAATAGTTCTCTTAACACTATCGTGTCGCGAGCTCACAACATCAGCAATTTCACGACTGCTCATGGTCAAAGTCTGGTCAGTAGATAGATCTGTTCTAAGGTTGATATTCATTTGGTCATTACCTCATTGGTTTAAAGAGCTTTTGTCGGCCACAAGTTGGTCGGATGGCCGAATTACGATCAGTTTAATGATCAATCAGTTTCACTTCAACTAAAAATATAGGGTAGAAAAGCCTGTTAATTTAGAAGGTACTTTCGTAATGGAAGTGCCTTTTAATTTGTACCAAATTTATGAATTGGTACAAGCTGATATAAAATAACATTTGCTGTGGTTTTAGTTGCGTCAGTCAGATACAATGGACAAACCCAATAGATACAAGGGTAGGTATTCAGTTTAATTCATGGGCTTTATCTTGCATACATTCGTATTTGTACCAAATTTTGTACCAAATGGACTGAATGAGTTAATTTTGTTTCTTTAAGTATTTGAAATTTTTAGAAATATATAAAAAGCACGTGTTGCTTGGTGTGCAACACCACTGTAAAGGATATATCATGCCTGTAATTACTCTTCCTGACGGTAGTCAACGTCAATTTGATAACCCTGTAACAACAATGCAAGTGGCTGAATCTATCGGTCCGGGTCTTGCTAAAGCGACTATTGCCGGTCGTGTCGATGGTGTCCGAGTCGATGCTTGTGATCTGATTGAAAATGATGCAAGCCTGGAAATTATTACTACCAAAGATGCCGATGGTCTGGAAATTGTGCGCCATTCCTGTGCACATTTGCTGGGTCATGCGATTAAGCAACTTTTCCCGGATACTAAAATGGCTATTGGTCCGACGATCGATAGCGGCTTCTATTATGATATTGATCTTGACCGCTCTCTGACGCAAGAGGATCTGGATGCGTTGGAAAAACGTATGCTGGAGCTGGCAAAGACCAAGTATCAGGTTATCAAGAAAAATGTAAGCTGGCAGGAAGCCCGCGATACCTTTGAGGCTCGCGGTGAAACCTATAAGATGGAAATTCTGGATGAAAACGTGTCAAAAGATGATCGTCCGGGTTTATACCATCATGAAGAATATATTGATATGTGTCGCGGGCCGCATGTTCCTAACATGGGATTCTGTCAGCATTTCACATTGCTGAATGTCGCAGGTGCATACTGGCGCGGTAACAGCGATAATAAAATGCTGCAACGTATTTACGGTACTGCTTTTCACGATAAAAAAGCGTTGAAAGCGCACCTGACCCGTCTGGAAGAAGCGGCTAAACGCGATCACCGTAAACTGGGCAAACAGCTTGATCTGTTCCACATGCAGCAGGAAGCTCCGGGTATGGTGTTCTGGCATCATAATGGCTGGTCTGTTTTCCGTGATCTGGAAGTATTTATCCGTGCAAAACTGGATGAATACGGCTATCAGGAAGTGAAAGGTCCGTTGATGATGGATCGAGTCCTCTGGGAACGCTCCGGCCACTGGGATAAATACGCGGATGCGATGTTTACTACCAGCTCTGAGAACCGTGATTATGCCATTAAGCCGATGAACTGTCCGGGTCATGTTCAGATCTTTAATCAGGGTCTGAAATCGTATCGTGATCTACCTCTGCGTATGGCTGAGTTCGGTTCATGTCACCGAAACGAACCATCAGGTGCGTTACATGGCCTGATGCGTGTACGTGGCTTTACTCAGGATGATGCACACGTTTTCTGTACTGAAGATCAGATCCAGGAAGAAGTGACTGGTTGTATCAAGATGGTTTATGATACATATCAGACATTTGGTTTTTATGATATCGAAGTGAAACTGTCTACTCGTCCTGAAATGCGTGTGGGTTCAGATGAAATCTGGGATCGTTCTGAAGAAGCTCTGAAAGAGTCTCTGGAAAATCTGGATATCAAATATGAAATTCAGGAAGGTGAAGGGGCGTTCTACGGGCCTAAGATTGAGTTCACACTTCACGATTGCTTAGACCGTGCATGGCAATGTGGTACAGTACAGCTGGACTTCAACCTTCCAGGCCGTCTGGGTGCGACTTATGTAGGTGAAAACAACGAACGTCTGGTGCCGGTTATGATTCACCGGGCTATTTTAGGTTCCCTTGAGCGTTTCATCGGTATTCTTATTGAAGAGTACGCAGGTTTCTTCCCAACATGGCTGGCACCCGAGCAGGCCGTTATCATGAATATTACGGATAAACAGTCTGATTATGTTCAGGAAGTTGCAGAAAAACTGCAAAAATGTGGATTTAGAGTCAAAGCAGACTTGAGAAATGAAAAGATTGGCTTTAAAATCCGCGAACACACTTTAAAGCGTGTACCGTATATGCTTGTCTGTGGTGACCAGGAAATGGAAGCCGGTGAAATTGCTGTACGTACTCGTAAAGGTAAAGACCTCGGTAAATTTAAGATTGAAGACTTCATTGCACGTCTTCAGGAAGAGGTTTCAAGCCGTAAGCTCAATCTGGAGGAATAAGCTATTAAAGGCGGAAGACGCGGCCAACAACCGGCCAAACAAAACCAGCACCGTTTAAACGGTGAAATTCGTGGCGTTCGTGAAGTTCGTTTAACAGGCGCAGATGGTGAATCAGTAGGTATCGTTAAGATTGGTGAAGCACTAGCTGCAGCTGAAGAAGCTGGTATGGATCTCGTTGAGATCAGCCCTAACGCCGAGCCACCAGTCTGTCGTGTGATGGACTATGGTAAGTTCCTCTTCGAGAAGAGCAAAGCTGCGAAAGAGCAGAAGAAGAAGCAAAAACAGATCCAGATTAAGGAAGTAAAATTCCGTCCTGGGACTGATATCGGAGACTATCAGGTAAAACTACGCAACCTGACTGGTTTCCTTGAAGAAGGCAACAAAGTGAAAGTAACAATTCGCTTCCGTGGCCGAGAAATGGCTCACCAAGAGATCGGTGTTGACGTTCTGAATCGTTTGAAAGAAGACACGGCAGAATTTGCTGTTGTGGAATCTTTCCCTACGAGAATTGAAGGTCGTCAAATGATTATGGTGTTAGCCCCTAAGAAGAAGTAATTAACGGCTTTGCAAGTAATACAGCCCGACTGCTGTAAGGCAGTTGGGTTTTATTCGCCCTGATTACTATGTTTATTTAACAACTACAATGCGGAGTTCTTCATCATGCCTAAGATGAAAACCAACAAAGGTGCTGCTAAGCGTTTCAAAAAAACTGCTGGTGGTATTAAGTACAAGCACGCGACTAAACGTCACATTCTGACTAAGCGTACTACTAAGAACAAGCGTCAGCTACGTCCAAACTCAATCCTTCCAAAATGTGAAGTGGCGGGTGTTGTACGTATGATGCCATACGCTTAATTCTTTTTAGTTTATTTAATAGTTTAGTTTAGGAGAGACATAATGCCTCGCGTAAAACGTGGTGTACAAGCTCGTGCACGTCATAAGAAAGTTCTGAAGCAAGCCAAAGGTTACTACGGTGCACGTTCTCGTGTATATCGCGTAGCTTTCCAGGCGGTAACTAAAGCGGGTCAATACGCTTACCGTGACCGTCGTACAAAGAAACGCCAATTCCGTCAACTGTGGATTGCACGTATCAATGCTGCATCTCGCCAGAATGGTCTGTCTTACAGCCGTTTCATTAACGGTCTTAAGAAAGCCTCTATCGAGATCGATCGTAAGATTCTGGCTGATATCGCAGTATTCGACAAAGCTGCATTTGCAGTTCTTGTTGAAAAAGCAAAAGCTGCTCTTTAATTAGCAGTAAATCAGACTTTAAAGAGGAGACCGAATGGTCTCCTTTTTTTTATCTCTAATTTTCCTAATGCTGTTTTTGTTGTTATATAATTGTGAAGATTTACTTTTCATTTAAAGAGCATATCAGGGATGAAATCGTTTCAGTGGAATGAATATTATGAAACCGGCATTGCCGAAATTGATGAGCAGCACTTGTCTCTGGTCGGATTGCTTAATGAATACGGAACTCTGATTGCAGAAGACAGAATTTCTTTGCAGGAACTTAAGTCTGCAACAGAACAGCTAAAAAATTATGCCGTTTATCATTTCAGAGAAGAAGAAAATCTGATGCTCCGGAGCGGGGTTGATAAACGTCATGTGACTGCTCATTGCGGCCAGCACCAGAAATTTGTTGATGATGTGCAGGAGTTTTCTCGTGCAATTCTGAACAGAGATGCGGAAGGGCATCTAGCGAAACAACTTTTTGAATATCTAGCCCAGTGGCTGGTCTATCACATCCTCGGTAGTGATCAGAACATGGCTAATCAGATTGCCGCCATTCAGGGGGGGGATAGTGCAGAAGATGCTTATAGCAAAGAAGAGCATGCTCATAAAGCATCTCTCGGGCCGCTGCTCACAGCATTACAAACCATGTTTGAGCATGTGTCGGCAAGAAACAAGGAGTTGATACTTCTTAACCAATCATTGGAAAAGATAGTGGAAGAACGAACGAGTCAGTTGATTGATGCTAATCAGAAGCTAGAGCTTTTATCTTATACAGATGTTCTGACTCAGTTACCTAACCGCCGCTATGGATTACAGGAACTGGATAAGGCATGGGAAGTCACAGTTAAAAATAATCTGCCTCTTACTTGTATGCTGGTTGATATCGATAAATTTAAAGAAGTGAACGATACAGCCGGACACGCTATGGGAGATGAGGTTCTGGCTGAAATAGCGATGCGTCTGCGCCAGAACCTGAGGCCGGAAGATACAGTTTGCCGTTTGGGAGGGGATGAATTTTTGATTATTTGTCCCGATATTCATTTAGATAAGGCGGTATTACTGGCTGAGGAAATATTAGTCCACGTACAGGAGGCAGAAGTGTATTCTGACTCTTATTGCTGGAAGGGCAGCGTCAGTATTGGTGTCGCTGACCGTCATACAGATATGCGCTGTAGCCGTGAGTTGATTTCAAAGGCGGATCAGGCGGTATACAAAGCAAAAGGATCCGGGCGCAATCAAGTTTGTTATTTCTGAAGAGCTGGTTCGGAATAAAGTGTTTGCATAAACGTGAGTATATTTTTCCTGAAAGGTACATTTTGGTGCTAAACCTGTCTGGTGCATAGAAAAGTTTTTCCTTATTCGGTGCTTTAGCCATAATTCGATTTGGCTTTATGGCTTGGTTTTATTACTATGTACAGCTATTCAAAAAACATTCCGTAACGGACACTACCGAAGGGTAGATGAGGAACTAATGCAACATCTACAAGAGATTATTGCTAACGCAACGTCAGCGATTAACAGTGCTGATTCGTTAGTTGCACTTGATGAAGTGCGAGTGCAGTTTTTAGGCAAAAAAGGGGAGCTGACGGTTCAGCTTCAGAGCTTGGGGAAATTACCACCGGAAGAGCGTCGTAGCGCTGGTCAGGAAATCAACAAAGCAAAAGGTGTCGTTCAGCAGGCAATTGCTGCCCGCAAAGAGGCATTGCAACAGGCTGAGCTGGAAACCAAACTGGCTGCAGAGACGATTGATGTGACCCTTCCGGGGCGCCGTATCGAAAATGGTGGTCTGCATCCGGTAACCCGAACTATCGAACGTATCGAAAGCTTCTTTGGAGAGCTGGGCTTTACCGTAGAGTCAGGTCCTGAAATTGAAGATGATTTCCATAACTTCGATGCGCTGAATATTGCAGAGGATCACCCGGCTCGTACTGACCACGACACTTTCTTTTTCAATCCTAAGCTGATGCTGCGTACACATACTTCAGGTGTACAGATCCGTACCATGGAAAATGGGAAACCACCATTCCGCTTCATTGCTCCTGGACGTGTATATCGTAACGATTATGACCAGACTCATACACCAATGTTTCATCAGGTAGAAGGCCTTTTGGTTGATGAGAATGTTAATTTCGCACAGCTTAAAGGTATTCTGAACGACTTCCTGTGTAACTTTTTTGAAGAAGATTTGGAAGTACGTTTCCGTCCGTCTTATTTCCCGTTTACTGAGCCTTCAGCAGAAGTTGATGTAAAAGGTAAAAACGGCAAATGGCTTGAGGTTCTGGGCTGCGGTATGGTTCATCCGAACGTACTGCGCAGTGTCGGAATCGACCCTGAGAAATACTCTGGTTTCGCATTTGGTATGGGTGTTGAGCGTCTGACCATGCTTCGTTACGGTGTAAACGATCTGCGGGCATTCTTTGAAAACGATCTTCGTTTCCTAAAACAGTTTAAGTAATTCAGGGGTAAGTCAAAATGAAATTCAGCGAATCATGGCTTCGTGAGTGGGTTAACCCTGCGGTTACAACTGACGAACTAACACATCAGATCACTATGGCTGGTCTGGAAGTCGATGATGTTCTTCCTGTTGCCGGTGAATTTACCGGTGTTAAAGTCGGCCACGTTGTGGAATGCGGTCAGCATCCCGATGCGGATAAACTCCGTGTCACTAAAGTTGATGTGGGCGAGGAAGAGCTTCTGGACATCGTATGCGGTGCACCAAATTGCCGTCAGGGTCTGAAAGTTGCAGTTGCTACAGTCGGAGCTGTTCTCCCGGGTGATTTCAAAATCAAAAAAGCCAAACTGCGTGGTCAGCCTTCATTCGGCATGCTTTGTTCATTCTCTGAACTCGGTATCGATGCTGATTCTGACGGTATTATGGAATTACCACAGGATGCTGTTATCGGTACGGATTTCCGTAAATTTCTGGATTTGAATGATGTCACCGTGGATGTTGATCTGACATCTAACCGTGCAGACTGTTTCAGTATCCGCGGTATGGCTCGTGAAGTTGGTGTGCTGAATCGTGCTGACGTAACAGCTCCTGAAGTTGTTGAGGTTATTCCGGCTATTGATGACACCATTTCTATTGATATCAAAGCTCCAGCAGCATGCCCGCGCTATCTTGGACGAATCGTAAAAAATGTGAATGTTTCTGCAGATACACCTATCTGGATGCAGGAAAAACTGCGCCGCTGCGGTATCCGTTCTATCGATCCTGTCGTTGATATCACCAACTATGTGCTGCTAGAACAGGGTCAGCCTATGCACGCGTTCGATTTGGCAAAAATTGACAGCGGTATTATCGTCCGTATGGCTGAGCAGGGTGAAAAACTGACGCTTCTTGATGGTACACAAGCGGAGTTGAATGCAGACACTTTAGTCGTCGCTGACCATAACAAGGCACTGGCACTGGCTGGTATTTTTGGTGGTGAAGGTTCTGGTGTTAATGCAGAAACAAAAGATGTATTGCTGGAGTGTGCATTTTTTGCCCCTGATTATATTCGTGGCCGTGCTCGTAACTATGGTCTGCACACGGATTCTTCTATGCGTTATGAGCGTGGTGTCGATTATGCACTGCAACACAGTGCGATGGAAAGAGCGACACAACTGCTGGTTGATATCTGCGGTGGTGAAGCCGCTCCTGTAGTTGCCGCTGAGTCCGAAGCGGATCTGCCGGTTCCAAATACAGTGACACTACGCCGCAGTAAGCTGGATAACCTGCTGGGTCATTCTGTGCCTGCAGAAGATGTCACGGAGATCCTTGAACGTCTGGGTCTAACGGTTACGACGACGGACGATGGCTGGATGGCAACGGCACCGACATGGCGTTTTGATATTGCTATCGAACAGGATCTGGTTGAAGAAGTTGGCCGTATTTACGGCTATAACAATATTCCCAATCAGGCGCCTCAGGCTGCTCTGACGATGAACCTGCATAAAGAAGCGTATCAGCCAATGAAGCGGGTACGGGATCTTCTGGTTGATCGTGGTTATCACGAAGCAATTACTTACAGTTTTGTTGAACCAGAGCAACAGAAGCTGATTGTACCGGATATTGAGCCTATTATTCTGCCATTCCCGATTTCAGCAGAGATGTCAGCAATGCGTCTTGGACTGATTCAGGGATTGCTGAATACAGTGGTACATAATCAGAAACGTCAGCAACCGCGTGTACGACTGTTTGAACAAGGGTTGCGTTTTATCCCGGATGAAACCGCAGAAAATGGTATGCGTCAGGAAACCATGCTGGCTGGCGTTATTGCGGGCACCCGTAGTAATGAACACTGGGATATTGAGTCAAATACAGTCGACTTTTTCGATATGAAAGGGGATCTGGAAGCGATTCTTGAACTGACAGCTCATGAAAAAGCGTATTCATTGAAAGCCATCAGACATCCTGCGCTGCATCCGGGACAGGCAGCTGCAATAGTGGTTGATGCTGGTCTTGCGACAGAGAAAGAAGTCGGTATTATCGGTACGGTTCATCCTGAGCTGGAACGTAAGTTTGGCCTGAACGGACGTACGGTTGTGTTCGAAGTTGAGTGGGCCGCCATTAATACCCGTGTTCTTCCTGAAGCTGTTGCTGTCTCTAAATTCCCGTCTAACCGCCGTGATATTGCTGTTGTTGTGGATGATTCAGTGGTATCAGGTGACATCATCGCTACCTGTCTGAATGCTGGTGGTGAATATCTGACTGATGCAAAACTGTTTGATGTCTATACAGGTAAAGGGGTTGAAGAGGGCAAGAAAAGTCTGGCGATTGCACTGATGCTTCAGTCTGTTGAACGTACACTGGAAGAGGCAGATATTGCCGGGGCTGTTGAAGCAATTGTGACTGCAGTGTCTGATCAATTTGCGGCAACATTGCGTGATTAATATTTGTCAGTGAAACGATTATAAAAATGCCTCACCGTTTCGTGTGAGGCATTTTTTTGTTTGGTATTTATAAAAACATATCCGAGGTTACCAGAATTACCCCTCCTGGTGAGACAGTATATTTTTGTGCATCCTGCTCTGGATTTTCACCAATAACAGTTCCGTCCGGGATCTTACAGCCTTCTCCGACAATCACTTTAGTCAGACGACAGTTTCTTCCGACTTCTGAGTGAGGAAGCAAAATAGAGTCTCTAATGTTCGAATAGCTATGGGTACGTACCCCGATAGAAATCATCGAGCGCTCTATGGCTGAACCAGAAACAATAACACCACCGGAAACCACGGAATCGACAGCATAGCCCCGACGGCCATCATCATTAAATACGAACTTAGCCCCCGGTCCCTGATGAGCATTCGTAATGATAGGCCAGTTATAAGAGTATAAATCCAGTTCCGGATCCGGAGAAAGCAGATCCATGGTGGCAGCATAGTATTCATCAAGGTTACCCACATCACGCCAGTATGCCGTACGACCAGGGTGTCCTCTTTCTGTGAATACATAACCACAAACCTTATGTCGTCCTAACAGTCCCGGAATAATGTTGTGGCCAAAGTCATGGTTGTAGTTCGGATCCTCAAGGGCAGAGATCAACTCTTCACTTAAAATGTCAGTATTGAAAATATAAATTCCCATAGACACCAGAGCCTTTGACGGATCATTCGGATCTGCCATCGGGTTTTCAGGTTTTTCTACGAAGGTCTGGATCTCACCGTTTGCATTAAGTCCCATTACGCCAAAGGATGAGGCTTCTTCAATTGGTTTATGGATACAGGCGACTGTTACGGCTGCATCATTTTCGACATGAAAATTCAGCATCCGTGAGTAATCCATTTTATAGATATGATCTCCACCCAGAATCAGAACCCGGGAGGTTTTCTGTCTTTTTATCAGATCCAGATTCTGATAAACGGCATCAGCCGTACCTCGATACCATGCTTCCCCTGTTCGTTGTTGAGCCGGAATGATCTGAACACCTTCTCCTATAGCTGGAGATAGAATCTGCCAGCCTTCCTGAAGATGCTCAATCAGATCCTGAGCCATGTATTGAGTGAGTACGCCGACGCGGCGTATACCAGAATTAATACAGTTAGAAAGTGTGAAATCAATAATACGGAACTTACCACCAAAGGAGACGGCAGGTTTCGCATTTTGGCTTGTGAGTTGTTTTAGTCGTGTTCCTTTACCTCCCGCGAGAATCAGAGCACTTGTATCTCTTACCAGCTGATTAGTATCAGTATGCGAATAGTTGTTATTTGACATAACGAAAAGCCTTTAAAAATGAAATTGTAATAATGATTATGGTGCTGCAGATGTAGAGCTTACGGGGACATTTACAGCAACAAAGATAAATTACTATGATATTCAACGTGTAATTGTCGAGCTGGTCACTGTTTAGAAAAGTAATATAATAAGTTCATATTTTTTTAAGAATTGGTAATGAAAATGTGAACTAAGTGGAATTCTAAATGCTTATGCTACAGATTTCAATGCTTGATGTTTTGCTATTTTTTGTCTCAACCCAATGAATTAACTCATAAATTTCACTTAATTGTGAACTGGTCTTTGTTTGGAATATTCCTTTGAATATGTTAAAAAAAAGGAGTTTTTTAATGATTTATATCTGATATTTGTAATTAAATGCTAAAAAAAAGCGTACGGTTTGATGCCTGTCTCAAAAAAACAGGGTTTTCAGGATAAGAAATGAAATAAAAAAATGGCGAAAATCATAAGGTTGGCATACACTTTCAGAGAAATAGCCGGTATCTCGTTGTCGGCTAAGCAAAAATGCTTTGGCGCTACGATTATGTAGCAATGTTTAACACAGCTTTGAGGGAAGTTTTTATGGCGCTCACAAAGGCCGATCTGGCTGAGAACCTGTTTGAAAAACTCGGATTCAGTAAACGGGATGCCAAAGAGACGGTTGAGGTATTTTTCGAAGAAGTGCGCAAGGCTTTGGAAAATGGCGAGCAAGTAAAACTGTCTGGATTTGGTAACTTCGATCTTCGGGACAAGAGTGAACGACCAGGTCGAAACCCAAAAACCGGTGAGGACATTCCAATTACAGCTCGACGTGTTGTTACCTTCCGTCCGGGACAAAAGCTAAAAGCCCGGGTTGAAAGTATCAGAGCCGAGAAGTAGCTTGGCCGATGAATAAGACCACACGGAACTCCCTGTTAATATGATTTCCTCAGGGAGAAGACGGTGGTCTTTTTTTGTCTGAATCAGGTTACTTTTCTGCCTCAATAACAGCGTTGTATCGTGCAAAACCTTCTGTCAGATCTGCAATCAGATCCTCTGTGTTTTCCAGCCCGATGTGAACCCTGAATAAGGTACCAGGGAAATCAGGAGCCGCAATGGTTCTCAGCTGTCTGAACGAATCGGGTTCATTTGCCAGTATTAGGCTTTCAAAGCCGCCCCATGAATAGCCCATAGAGAAATGGTGCATACCATCCAGAAGAGCGATTGTTGCCTTAGGATGACTACTTTTCATCACAAATGAAAACAAGCCATTGCATCCGGTAAAATCCCGGATATAAAATTCGTGACCGGGGCAGCTTTTCAGCGCAGGATGACGGACATGGTCGACCTCTGCGCGTTCAGCCAGCCACCTGGCGACTTTAAGGCCGTTTTCCTGATGTTGTTTCAGGCGTACGTCCAGTGTACGTAAGCCCCTCAGTCCCAAATAGGCATCATCCGGAGATACACACTGTCCCAGCAGATAGCTCTCTTCTCTTAAAGTATCCCAACACCGGGCATTTGCCACAGCAGTACCCAGCATTACATCAGAATGACCGACAATATATTTTGTCGCTGCCTGAACTGAGATATCAACACCATAGTCGAACGGAGAAAAGTTGACACCGGCTCCCCAGGTGTTGTCGATGATAACAATGAGATCATGCTTGTGGGCGATGTGTGTAAGCTTGGGAACATCCTGAACTTCCATCGTGATAGAGCCAGGAGATTCCAGAAATAATATTCTGGTATTTGGCTGGATGAGTGACTCCAGACCATCGCCAATCATTGGGTCATAGTAAGTAGTGTCAATTCCGAATCTCTTCAGAGTATGATTGCAGAAATCACGAGTTGGTTCGTAACAGGTATCGACCATCAAAATGTGGTCGCCGGCTTGCAGAAATGCCAGTAATGCACTGGTGATTGCAGCAGTACCGCAAGGGTAGAGTGCACAGCCTGCTCCACCTTCTATTTCAGCCATTGCTTCCTGAAAAGCAAAATGGGTTGTAGTACCGCGCCGGCCATAAAAAAGGGTTTTATGCATACGATTAGCGGTTGCTTTCTGCTTATCCGCTACGCTGTTGAAGGTTATGGTTGATGCTCTCTGAACAGGAGGGTTAACGGCACCATTGGTCCATTTTTTATCTCTTCCTGCTGAAATCAAACGGGTTTGTCGTTGTTGTGACATGACTTTCCTTTTTGTTCTATTGGTTTGGTGACGAACTCTGGATGGGGATACCGGCTTTAAGCTGCATTGTTATAACAGTGGTCCAAACAGAGAGAATAGGCGTTCCTGAAACTTGTGCATAAGGGTTCGGTTACGCCATTGTTCTGCATCAACCCTAAATGCCTGTCCGATATAAGATGTTTGCAGATGATATAAATTTTGTGTGAATGTCCCGTCATCAACAGCTAGCGTGACCTCGAAGTTCAGCCACAGGCTACGCATATCCAGATTGACCGTTCCGACCAGACAGTAATTCTCATCAATAACTACGGATTTGGTATGCAGTAGTCCGCCAAAAAATTCATAAATTTCGACACCGGCATCAAGCAGCTCGGCATAATAGGCTTTTGATGCCCACTGAACCATGAGAGAATCATTTTTGTGTGGGATAATCAGCTCGGTTTTTATTCCTCGCTGAGCGGTTGTCTTTATCGTTTCCAGAAGCTCTTCACTGGGGACAAAATAAGGTGTGGTGATACGCACGGATTTTTCAGCCTGGTTGATCGCTAGTATCAGAGCTTGCTGAATCAGATTTTCCGGCATACCGGGCCCTGACGGAATAACCTGAACAGGAAGACATTTATTTCCGTTTAACTGACAGATTGGCTGACAAGGTAGTACTCTGGTGCCTGTTTCTACTTCCCAGTCCCAGGCATGAATAGCAGAAAGGATGTTAACCGTCGGGCCTGTGATCCGGACAATGACATCCACCCATTCTCCGACACCTGCATCTTGTTTAAAAAAAGCAGGATCCACCATGTTCATTGAACCTGTATAGGCAATTTCATCATCGATAGTAATGATTTTTCTGTGCTGACGGATATCCAGCCGGCGAAAAAACATTCGCAGTGGGGTTACCTTCAGAGCCTGAATGATGTCGATACCAGCAGATTCAAACATGCCAACCCAATGGCTGTTAAAAAAATAGTGACTACCGGCAGAATCAAGTAAAATTTTTACATTAACGCCACGCTTGGCTGCTCTTATTAAAGCTGCCGCCACTGCATCCGCCAAACCACCCTGATGCCAGATATAAAATTCTATTCTGATCTGAAACTTCGCATTCTGAATATCTTGCATAATACTGCGCAGTATCTGATCCGGATCGCTCTGTAGTGTCAGTGTATTGCCGCAGAGAGCTGGAATTCCCATTCTGTGTGTGCAGAGGTCATCAATTTTTTTGATCGGGGCACACATCATTTCCGGAACGTGAGCCTGACAGTTATACAGGTCATTAAACCAGCTTTGATAGCGGTTAAACATTTTTTGTGCACGCTCCGCCCGGGTTCGTCCAAGGTTCAGTTCACCGATCAGAAAATAAAAAATAACACCGAAGACCGGAAGGATATAGATTATCATCAGCCATGCCAGCGACACACTGACAGAACTGCGCTTCATTACGACCCGGATGGTCACACCGGCGACAAGCATCCAGTAAGTAAGCACACTGATAAGAGTGATGATGTGGTAGAACTTTTCCATATGACCCTGATTGCTTAACGTGGTATCACTGTTATTAATCTGATAATACTACCTTTTCTATATTTTTCTGAAGTTGTTCTTTATGCCTTATTTTTCTTTCTTATATTGCACCATTAGACTAGTACGCAGAAAGATGAATATAGCAAAAACAGGCTGGGCATAAGGTCAAAAAACGGATCGGGGTCAAAAAAGAAGCATTTAAGGCGGAAAATAGAAGTAAATAGCGAAAAAAACACCAAGCGGACTTTTAATTTTAGTCACAAACTGTTTTACTTGCCACGTTTTAAACATCAGATCTTTTTATTTGTGTGTACAGATATCTTTACACCTTTCTGGTGTTTGTTTACAAACACAACATAAATCAACGGAAAAATATAATGGCAAGTAATTCAAGAGGTCAATTTTCATCGAAATTTGGCTTTATTATGGCTGCGGCAGGTTCAGCTGTCGGGCTTGGTAATATCTGGGGGTTCCCGACACAAACAGCAAGTAATGGCGGAGCTGCATTCCTGTTTGTGTATTTGGCCATGGTTTGTGTACTGGCCTATCCTATGCTGGTTGCAGAACTGACTATCGGTCGTTACGGGCAGTCAAATCCTATCCAGTCACTGAAAAATGTCTGGCCTAAAGGTAAGGTAGGGGCGGTATTGCTGGGTACAATCGCAATGATGGTTGCGTCTCTTATTCTTAGTTTTTACTCTATTGTCGCCGGTTGGCTGGTCGGCAGTTTTGCAGGAAGTGGATTTGAGATTCTGGGTATGCAGAGTGCGGCTGACTGGGTCACTGGCTTTGGTGAATCACGTAATCTACTGCTGATGATCATTTTTATGGCAATGACTGCGCATGTTGTGAAAAATGGTGTTCATGATGGTATTGAAGCCTGGTCTTCCCGTTTGATGCCAATTCTGTTCGTTCTTTTTGCTGTACTAATTGCTTATATCTTTACTCAGGATGGTGCAAGCGAAGGGCTGAAGATGTACTTGATCCCTGATTTTTCCATGATCACACCCAAACTTCTGGTCAGTGCCATGGGGCAGTCATTCTTTTCACTGTCTCTGGGGTGTGCAACCATCATGGTGTATGGCTCTTATCTGAGTAAAGATGTGAATCTGCCTAAGACCGCTATGCAAGTCGCAATGGTTGATACTGCCGTTGCTATCGGAGCCGGTCTTTTGATCCTTCCTGCTATGTTTGTAGCGAAAAATAATGGTGTAGAAATTTTCTCTGAGACTGGTGAGCTATTAAGTTCTGATACTCTGGTGTTTACCGTTCTGCCAAATATGTTTCATACTATGGGGATGATGGGGAATATTGTCAGCCTGGTTTTCTTCCTGCTGATGATTATTGCCGCTCTGACTTCATCGATTTCGATGCTGGAAGTTCCTGTTGCATGTGCTATTGAAGAACTGAACCAGAAACGTACTACAGCTGTAATTTGGATTGCCGGTGTTATTACTGCGATTGCTGCTGTGATTGTATTTAATTTTGGTGCATTGTTTGGTCTGGTAATTAAAATCACAACAGTTTACGGTCAGCCTCTTCTTGGGCTTTGCTGGGCACTGCTGGTTGGCTGGGTATGGAGCCGGGATAAAGTGCTGACAGAGATTAAACAGGGCTATCCTGAGCTGGAAAAAGGTGTGTTCTGGAAAATCTGGCCATGGTATGTGCGTGTTGTTTGTCCTGTACTGATGCTGTTGGTATTCTTCGCATAATTCCTTGTTGAAACATACTTTCTGCATGACAAAGCTGGTTTCTTTTGTCTGAGCCGCTATACTTGGCGCTTGTACAGAAGGCCAGCTTTATGTTTGATATTCTTTATACCCATCCTGATTTTATTCTTATCAATAAACATCCTGACGTTAGTGTCCATAAAGATAATGGCGACATTATGCTGACACAGGAAGTCGCTAAAGCCGTTAATGATGAACGTCTTTATCTGGTACACCGTCTGGATAAAATGACCTCAGGCATTCTTTTACTGGCGAGAACTCATTCTGCTGCCAGTCAATTGTCACAATTGTTTGCCGACCGGAATGTTGAAAAATACTACCTTGCTTTGGGCAGTAAAAAACCGAAGAAAAAGCAGGGAGTGGTCAAAGGGGATATGCAGCGTTCCCGCCGTGCAGGCTGGAAGTTGCTTCCAAGTCAGAATAATCCGGCTATTACGCAGTTTTTTTCTCTGGCCGGAGAGCCCGGAGAACGTTTTTTCCTTTGTAAACCTTACACGGGGAAGACACACCAAATTCGGGTGGCACTGAAGTCGCTTGGTTCCCCTATTGTGGGTGACCCGATTTATCTCCCTTCTGATAAGGCTGACCGTGGCTACCTGCATGCTTACGCTATCAGCTTTACTTATGCCAACGAAACCTACCGTTTTATTTGTAACCCAAATGATTACCCTGCTATGGGGCAAAGATGGGCAACAGAGGAGGCCAGGCATGTATTGCAGGAATGGCTTCAGCCGTGGGCATTGACCTGGCCGGTAATTTAATTTTTCTGATGGATTTAGTCGTAATGCAACAGGCAGAATTGCAACATTTCTTCTCTCATATTCATACCCAGTTACAACAGGCTCCGGATGAAATTCGACGTTTGTTCCATGGCCGGGGCAAATGTTGGCCAGGGCTGGAGCAGTTGACCTGTGACTGGCTACAGGGGCAATTGGTTGTCAGTGTGTTTAAGCCGGTGGATGGCGCTTTTCTTCAGACACTGAAAGCGGGTCTTTCTGCTCTTTCTCAGACAGCTCTGTGGCAAGGAAAACAAGGTCGAGCGATACTGCTTCAACATCGGTATCAGAATGGAGCGCCTGCAGAGATTCTGGCCGGTGAGCTTGATGCATCTCCGGTAGTTACTGAGGATGGGTTAAAATTCCAGCTCGAGCTGGGACGTAATCAGAATTCAGGGTTGTTTCTTGATATGCGCAGAGGAAGACGCTGGGTTCAGGCAAGGGCAAAAGATAAACGGGTTCTGAATTTATTTGCTTATACCTGTGGTTTTTCTGTTGCAGCGATTGAGGGCGGAGCAGAAAAAGTGGTTAATGTCGATATGGCCAAAGCTTCCCTGAGCAAAGGTCGGGATAACCATCGCCTGAACGGACATGATACCGGTAAAATCAGCTTCTTTGCTCATGACATTTTCAAATCCTGGGGCAAAATAAAGAAAGCCGGTCCCTATGATTTGGTTGTTATTGATCCGCCATCCTTTCAAAAGGGCAGCTTTGCATTGAGCAAAGATTATAAAAAGATTCTGCGTCGGTTACCTGAACTGTTAACAAGCGGCGGCGAAGTTCTGGCTTGTGTTAACTCTCCGGCAGTCGGTTCTGACTTTTTGGTTGAGAGTATGCAGGAAGAGTCTCCGGGGATTCAGTTTCAATACCGTCTGGATAATCCGCCCGAATTTTCTGATCTTGATGACGATTCCAGTCTGAAGGCAATGGTTTTCAAAAAAATGGTCTCTAAATAAAAATAACAATAGATAGATTCTGATATCTCACTGATTATTAGGAAATAAAATGAATAACTTAGTTAACCGATTTATGCATTATGTCACTTTCGATACACAATCCGATGCGGATAGCCTCTCCTGTCCCAGTACTCCGGGACAGCTGGTTCTGGCGCAGGAACTGAAAAATGAACTGATTTCTATCGGCTTGTCGGAGGTTACTCTGGATGAAAATGGCTATCTGATGGCTACCTTGCCGTCTAATGTGGATTATGACGTTCCGGTTATCGGTTTTATTGCACATATGGATACGGCTCCGGATGAAACGGGGAAAAATGTAAGCCCTCAAGTAGTAAAAAACTATCAGGGTGGGGCGATTCTGTTGGGCAACAGTGGTGAGATGCTATTGCCGGAACAGTATCCGGATCTGGATAATTTGCTCGGGCATGATTTGATCACAACGGATGGTACAACATTACTTGGTGCTGACAATAAAGCCGGAATAGCTGAAATAATAACAGCGATGGAACATTTGCTTACCAATACAGATATCCCTCATGGTGATATCCGTATCTGTTTTACACCGGACGAGGAAATCGGTCGTGGGGCAGATCATTTTGATGTGGATGGTTTTGGTGCTGAATGGGCATATACGATTGATGGTGGTTTGGTAGGGGAACTGGAATATGAAAATTTTAACGCCAGCTCAGCTAAAGTTGTTTGTCACGGTGTGAGTGTGCATCCCGGCACAGCAAAAGGAAAACTGGTTAATTCTATGCTGATTGCCGCCCAGTTCCAGCTTATGATGCCAAAAGATGAAACGCCGGAATGTACGGATGGATATGAAGGATTTTATCATCTGACATCGATCAAATCTGGTATTGCAACGACTGAGCTACACTATATTATTCGTGATTTTGAGCGCAGTGGTCTTGAGCGGCGTAAAGTGTTTATGCAGGGAAAAGTTGACGAGCTGAACACTATATTGTCAAAGGGGAGTGTCAGCCTTGAAATTTCTGACAGCTACTTCAACATGAAAGAAATGGTAGAGCCCCATAAGCATATTATTGAACTTGCCCATCAGGCTATGCAGGCGTGCGGGGTTGAACCTATGGTTAAACCGATCCGTGGCGGTACGGATGGTGCCCGTCTTTCCTTTATGGGACTACCGTGTCCGAATATTTTTACTGGCGGGTATAACTTTCACGGTATTCATGAGTTTATCAGCATTAACGGTATGCAGAAAACGGTCGAAGTCATTATGAACATTGCTGAAAAAACCGCGATAAGGCAACAATAATCAGGTTATTTTTACGAAAGGTATACGGAATGAAATATGCGCTTATTACTCTGACGATCGCCCTATTTTTAAGTGGATGTGCAGAGACCTGGAAAGGTGTGAAACAAGATTCCTCTACAATCTGGGATAAAACCAAACAGACCACTGGGGACGTTGTTCAGGGAACAAAAGAAGCCATTCATAAAGCAACAGAGTAACTAGGAAAAATACCCTCTGTCATTTTGCAGTGTGACGCAGTTACTGGGAAATGACAGGGGATCAGTTATTGATTTTCTGCGCAGCTACTTGCGGAAATACGCTGATCAACCAGCAGTTTTCCGCGAGGGTTTCTCATTTTTATCTGATATTCCAGTCCGAGTTCCAGATTAGTTTTGATCTCTTTATTCGCACAGTAAAAATGAATACTTGATTTCAGCAATTCATCAATCGGTTTCTGTCCGTTGTAGAGCATCATCAGCGTGACAGTTCTGCCGTGTGATTTTGCTTGCATCACAGTAAGAGGTCCGTGCTCAATCGGAAGGTTAGCTGAAAGTATATCTGCCCTGTGTCTGGCAATCGCTTCGAGTTGCTCTTGTTTATCCATACCTGACGAACAGGCAGTCAGGGCAATAAGCAGTACCGGTATCAGGACTTTTAGCGGAGAGAAGTTTATCATCAGAACACTTTCTTAAATGGCTTAACAATAACGTTTTGATAAACACCGGCTGCGACATACGGATCCGCATCGGCCCATGTTTTTGCATCATCTAAGGTGGCAAAATCAGCGATAACAGTGGAACCGGTGAAACCTGCTTCGCCCGGATTTTCGCTGTCAATGGCAGGCATCGGGCCCGCTGTTAGCAGACGGCCTTCATTCTGGAGTGATTGCAGGCGTTCCAGGTGCTTTTCCCGCACACTCAAGCGTTTTTCAAGAGAGTCTGCAACATCCTGAGAAAAAATAACGTACCACATATCCTTATCCTTACTTTGTTAATCTTTTTACCGGCCTTGGGCGGCCTTCGCTATCGATTGCGACATAATTGAATGTCGCCTCACACACTTGATAACGCTCACCGACGCTATCGATGTTTACGGGTTTAACCCAAACTTCCAGGCTAACGGAAAGGGATGTATTACCTATACGGGTACACTCTCCGTGAACACAGACGACATCCCCAACCCTGACTGGCTGTTTGAAGGTAATACTGGACACCGAAACCGTCACCACACGACCATGAGAAATTTCTTTTGCCAGAATAGCACCGGCAAGGTCAATCTGCGACATAATCCACCCACCGAAAATATCGCCGTTAGCATTGGTATCTGCTGGCATAGCCAGTGTTCTCAGTAATAACTGGCCACGGGGAATCGCATCGTTATCAATATGTTTTCTTATCATACGGGGGTTCCCTCAGGACTCTTCTTTAGGCATGTGTTTGTAAATATAGACACCGGTCAGCAGCATAAAACTAAATGTCGCCGCCAGCAGACCAAATACCTTGAAACTTACCCATACATCCAGTGGCAGTCGAAAAGCGACATAAACATTAATGGCAGCACACAAGGTAAAAAATCCAACCCAGGCCCAGTTGATCCTGCTCCAGACATATTCCGGCAGGGTAATCTCTTTACCTAACATGCCCTTAATAACTGGTTTTCCCATAGCATGAGTAACCAGCAGACCGATAGCAAACAGAGCATAAATAATGGTGACTTTCCATTTTATAAAGTCATCATTATGGAAGAAGATGGTCATACCGCCAAAAATGCTGACAATAATGAATGTTACTAACTGCATTTTTTCCACTTTCTTATACAGAAAGTAGGTCAGAGCGATTTGGAGAGCGGTGGCAACAATCAGAGCCCCGGTTGCTGCGTAGATATCATACATCTTATAGAGAGCAAAAAAGATGATGAGAGGTATAAAATCAATAAGTTGCTTCATGTACAGCCTGCATTTTCAGTAAGATCTTGCATAGTCTATCGGATCCGTCACCAGAGCTGAACACTCAAATAAGAGACTGCAGCCGAAAAACCGTGAAACAAAGCCATTCTATCCTATTTCAGGGTCTGAACCCATACCTGAATCGCGGTTCGTGTATGGTGAATGAAACCTTATGAAAAATGTGATTTTATTACTACAGTCATCTGATTAGAATGAAAGGAAATATACTTCCGGAAATTAAGCCGCTATGCCATTAAATAAGACAACATCTGTTAGTGCTCCTCATGCCGCGATTATCGGAGGTGGTATTGCCGGTTCAACAGCGGCCATTCATCTGGCTGAGCAGGGGATAAAGGTAACCTTATTTGAACAGGGACCAGGACTGGTAAACGGGCCACCGATTTGCCACTTACATGCTGGAGGGAATTTGTACAGGGAGATCTCGAACAAACAGTGTATTGAATTGCTGAAGCAGTCTGTTGAAACCGTGCGTCTGTACCCTCATGCGGTGAATATTCGCCCAACGGTTATCGCCACTCCCAAAAAGGACAAAAATAGTGCTCAGGCATTGTTACCCCGATTGGAGGCGATTCGTTCAGCGTATCGGGAACTGGTTGCTGAGGACGAGGAAAATGCAGTTCTGGGTTCTCCAGAGGATTATTTCCGGCTTTATCATCGGGAAGAATTGGAGATGATTGCAAAACGTAAGCAGCCGTCAGAGCCGGCAGTGTTTGACGACTGGATGATTCCTTTTGCCAGAGAGGTTCGGCTGGATGCCCTGAAATACCCGGTTGTGGCCGTACAGGAGTTTGGTCTGAGTTTGTTCCGGCTGGCTGCGAGTGTCACCCTTGCACTTAATAATCATCCTTACTGTACGGTACAGATCGGATGCACTTTGCAATCGGCTGAACGCCAGAGACATAACTGGATTCTGGGGTATCAGGACGCTCAGGGTCAGGAGCAGAACATCGAGGTGGACTATCTGATTAATGCAGCAGGATACAGAACCGGTATGGTGGATGATCTGGCCGGGCAGCCCCGGCAACGTTTGGTTGAGTTTAAATCAGCCTATATTACCCGCTGGCCGGTATCCGATATGAGCTGGCCTGAAGTCATCTTTCACGGTGAACGGGGAACCCCGCAGGGAATGGCTCAACTGACACCTTATGCTGACGGGTATTTTCAGTTGCACGGGATGACAGAAAATATCACTTTATTCAAAGGGGGATTAGTCGCTTCAGGCAGCATGAGTTCACAGCCCAAGTTACCGGATCCTTTGGAGCGGAAAATAACAAGTGGCTGGTCCGAAGACGTGATGGAACAGCGAACAGAGCGAGCCATTGAGCATATGAGTCAGTATATACCAAATTTTCATTTGGCAGAATTTGGTGGTAAGCCGTTATTCGGCGCTCAGCAGATCCCCGGTACGGATGCGACATTAAGAGCGGTTGATGTTTCATTTACCGACAACAGTTATGCCCGAGTGGAAATCGTTAAGGCCTCATCAGCGTATCAGGCAGCAAAGCGGATCAGACAGCAACTGGTACTGGAATGGGCAGAAAAAACAAAGGTTGGTTGTGACGGCGTCACCTTGTCGCCAGAAAAACAGCATCCTCGACTGGCAGATTTAAAGAGAGAAGAGGTCGAACGCCTGGCAATACGGCTTGCACAAAGCCGTCACTACCCGGAAGCTTTGGCAAAATTTACCTGATAAAAAGCCACTCGTTGTGGAGTGGCTTTCTCTATTCCCTGAATGTATTTCGGTAAAGCAGGGGGTTATGCTTCCTGCTCTTCCAGTTCAGCTTGAACAGCTTCTTCTTCAATCAGGGCGTCAACTATAACCGCACAGGCCGCATCGCCTGTGATATTCAGAGCCGTGCGAATCATATCGAAAATACGGTCCAGAGCGAACAGAAGCGGCAAGCCTTCAATCGGAATACCGGCAGACAACAGAACGGCCACCACGAGGAAAGAAGGCCCTGGAACACCAGCCTGGCCTACTGCGCCTAATGTTGCAGTCAGGATTATGGCAATATAAGCCCCCATGCTCAGATCAATATTGAATAGCTGAGCAAAGAAGATGGCAACCAAGCCATAGTAGATTGCGTTGCCGGACATATTGATGGTTGCGCCCAGAGGCAGAACAAAAGAAGCCGTTGAGTTACGAACGTTCAGATCATGCTCTACAGTATCCATTGTCACCGGTAGCGTTGCCATCGAAGATGCTGTTGACAGTGCAACTGCCTGAGGTTTTTTCATCGCAGACAGGAATTTACGGGCAGATTGCTTAGTAAGCAGCTGGATCATGGCAGGATAGACGACAAAGCCGAAGATAAGAATCGCTGCAACATAAACAACAAACAGTTTCAGGACGACAGTCAGTGCGCTGAAGCCAAAGGTACCGACAGCTTCTGCCATCAGGCCGAAGACTCCCAGAGGTGCAATTAGCATTACCTTGTTAATCATCCAGATCATGGCATCAACAATCGCGTTCACACCTTGGATAAGTGGTGCACGACGCTCTTTTTCCAGCTTGGATACGGCAATACCAAAAAACAGGCAGAAAACCAGAATCTGCAGAATATTGGCTTCATTCAGTGACTGGAAAACGTTGGTTGGGATCATACCAGTAATGGTTGCCCAGAAAGTTGGTAGTTCACCTTTTGAAGCATATTCGGAAGAGAACATACTCTGGATACCGGAGACATCAATCCCTGAACCCGGCTGGAAGATTTCACCCATTACCAGCGCCAGAGCAACAGCCAGAGCCGATGTCACAGCGAAGAAACCTAGTGTAACCACACCCACCTTGCCGGCTGACTGGCTGTCTCCAAGACCGGCAGCACCGGAAATTAGTGCAACAGCAACCAGAGGGATAACCAGCATCTTAATCAGATTGATAAAGATATCACCCAGAGGCGCGAATACAGAGGCAGAGTCCCCCATGGTGGCGCCAGCAATTGTACCGAGCACCATAGCAATAACGACCTGAACACCGATATTGCTCAGTAAGTTTTTTTCTTTCGACACGTAAGAGATCTCCATTCTTAATAATCGAACATTGAACATGTTGTGTATGAAATAACCCACTACATAGCTGGTTATGATTAGAGGTTCATACCAGATTAACGGACAATGTGTGGTTTTATATCGGGTACAGTGTTGTACATGCAATACTCTCTTTGTGCAAGGGCAGAAGTAACAAAAATCGTTTTAAAAGGTTAAATTGGATAATTATGCTGAGGAAACGTTTGCGTGGCGAAAGGAGTGCATAAAAACAACGCCACTCCGGTTGAGAGTGACGTTAATGATCAGACGGATATTGAAATCAGGATTACAGTTGTGTGGCAGCCTTCATGGAGGAAATAAAATTGGCCAGTTCTTTTAACATCTTGTCTTCATCATCAAGGTTAGATTCAATAATCTTCACGACAGCAGAACCGGAAATAGCACCGGCAGCGCCCGCAGTAATCGCTTCTTTAACCTGTTCTGGCTGTGATATACCAAAACCAAGCAGTGCCGGTGGGGCATCGAACTCTTTCAGTCTGTCCAGCATATGATTTACTGGCATTTTTGCTTTGGTTTCTGTGCCGGTTACACCCGCCCGGGACAGAAGATATGTGTAGCCTCCGCCCAGCTCAACGACTTCTTTTAATGTATCATCACTGGCTGTCGGAGGAGCGATAAAGATAGCATGTACACCATGTTCCTTTGCGGCATAGATAAAGTCGGAACTTTCTTTTGTCGGTACATCAGCCACCAGAACGGAATCGACCCCGGCTTCGGCACAACGTTTATAGAAGTTATCGATACCGCGTGAATAGACCAGATTGGCGTACATCAGCAATCCGACAGGTAATTCAGGGTATTTGATGCGGATTTGTTTGATCAGATCAAAGCAGATATCCGGTGTTGTTTGTGCATTGAGTGCCCGGATATTTGCTCCCTGAATGGTCGGACCATCGGCTGAAGGGTCAGAAAATGGGAATCCCAGCTCCAGTGCATCGGCACCGGAGGCGGCAAGTGTGTCTATGACCTTAAAAGATAACTCAGGGGTCGGATCTCCAAGGGTAACAAAAGGTACAAATGCCCCTTGTTTTTTGTCTTTCAGGCGGGCAAAAAGAGATTGATAGCGATCCATTACATAACTCCTTTTTCTTCTAAGATCTTGTGGACGGTGAAAATGTCTTTGTCACCTCTGCCGGAGAGATTGACCACCAGGAGCTGTTCCTTCTGCGGATTGTCTCGTACCATTTTTAATGCATGAGCCAGCGCATGGGAGGACTCCAGGGCAGGAATAATACCTTCGTGTCGTGCCAGTTCCTGAAATGCATCCAGCGCTTCATCGTCAGTAATAGAATCATATTCCGCACGGCCAATTGCATTAAGATGTGCATGCTGAGGGCCAACGGAAGGGAAATCCAGACCTGCAGAGATGGAATAAGACTCTTCTATTTGTCCATGTTCATCTTGCATCAGTGGTGATTTCATACCAAAGAAAATTCCCATCCGTCCATGTTTCAGTGGTGCACCATGCTGGTCAGTATCAATACCTTTACCAGCAGGCTCAACGCCGATCAGGCGTACAGATGTTTCTTCAATAAAATCTGCAAACATACCGATAGCATTGGATCCTCCGCCAACGCAGGCAATTACAGCATCAGGAAGACGACCTTCTTTTGCTAGGATCTGGTGCTTGGTTTCTTCTCCGATCATACGCTGAAATTCCCGTACTATGGTTGGAAATGGATGCGGGCCAGCTGCCGTTCCCAGCAGATAATGGGATGTTTCATAGCTCGCAGACCAGTCACGCAGGGCTTCGTTACAGGCATCTTTCAGAGTGGCTGAACCGGAATGTACGGGGATAACTTCTGCCCCCATCAGTTTCATGCGGAACACATTCGGACTCTGACGCTGAACATCTTTTGCTCCCATATAAACCCGGCACTTCAACCCCATCAGTGCGCAGGCCAGAGCGGTTGCAACCCCGTGCTGTCCGGCTCCTGTTTCGGCAATAATTTCGGTTTTACCCATGCGTTTTGCCAGCAGAGCCTGTCCGAGAACCTGATTGGTTTTGTGCGCTCCGCCATGCAACAAATCTTCACGTTTAAGATACAGCTTGCTCTGAGTTCCATTAGTCAGGTTACGACACAGTGTCAGGGCTGTAGGACGCCCGGCATATTCCTGCAGCAATCCCATAAATTCGGCCTGAAATTCAGGATCTTTCTGTGCATCAATAAATGCCTGCTCCAGTTGTTCCAGTGCCGGAACAAGAATTTGTGGTACATATTGTCCACCAAAGTCGCCAAAATAGGCTTCTAGCTTAGCCATTGTTTAATTCCTTTTTAATAATTTCTGATATTCTCAAATGCCTGCTTCAGCCTCTGCGGATCTTTTTTCCCGGGGATATTTTCTACACCCGAGTTCAGATCCAGACCGAGACAGCCCAGAGAGGCCGCTTGCTTTACGTTGTCCGGATTCAGTCCGCCGGCCAGCATGATATTGTGAGTATCATCCAGAAGTGACCAGTCAAAACGGATCCCGGTTCCGCCGGAGCATGTTCCTACTTTGCTGTCCAGTAAATGACGTTCTATATTCTGTTGCATAAGTTCAGGAACTGATTCGCTGACACCGTAAGCCTTCCAGATGCAGCATAGTGCTGGTAACTGATCATGCAGTATATTGATAAACTCCTGCGTTTCTTCCCCGTGCAATTGAACGGCAAACAGACCCAGAGTTCTGACCGTTTCAGCAATTAATTCAACAGGCTGATTCTGAAATACGCCCACATATTTTAAGGGTGCAGCATGCATGATCTTAGCTGCGGTATTTATATCAATTCTGCGTTTGGATTGTTCGGCAAAGATAAGTCCGCCATAGACAGCCCCAGCCTGGTAGGCGGCTGTAGCATCGTCTGCTGAGGTGAGCCCACACACTTTATTTTCTCCCAGCAGAACACGTCTCACGGCCAGTTCCAGATTATCTTCTTCCATCAAAGATGAACCGATCAGAAAACCATTCGCAAACCGGCTTAAATCATGAACCTGCTGGTTGGTATGGATGCCGGATTCGGAAATAATGGTCGTACCTTCAGGAAGACGGGGTGCCAGTGTTTTTGTTCTGTTCAGATCAATGCTTAAATCCCGCAAATTGCGGTTGTTGATGCCCACAACTTTAGCCTGCAGAGCAATGGCTCTTTCCAGCTCATCTTCATTACTGACTTCGGTCAGAATCCCCATATTCAGCGAGTGCGCCACTTCGGCCAGTTCACGGTATTTTTCATCATCCAGAACGGACAGCATCAATAAAATGGCATCTGCCTGATAGTAGCGTGCCAAATAGACCTGATACGTATCGAGCATAAAGTCTTTGCATAGTAGCGGTTGCGTGGCAATAGCACGGATTTGTGGCAGAAACTCAAAATTACCCTGAAAATATTTTTCATCGGTGAGTACCGAAATTGCACTGGCATGATTTTTATATACAGATGCAATGTAGTTAAGGTCAAAATCATCGCGGATCAGCCCCTTGGAAGGGGAGGCTTTTTTACATTCCAGAATAAATTCAGTCCGGCCGGTAGCGAGCGCCTGATAAAAACTGCGATCTGCAGGAAGCAGGTCTCCTTTGAAACTTTCCAGCGGCTGAGCCTGTTTACGTTTTTCCACCCAGATCTGTTTATCAGCCACAATCTTTGCCAGTACCTGAGCCATTTCTCGGTTTTGTTGTGATATATATTCTGACATTCGTTATTTAGCCTCTTTTTGCCAGTTGCAGAACCAGCTCATATGCCTTCCCTGAGTTTATGACCTCAATGGCTTTTTGAGTATTTGCTTTCAGGTCTTCATGACCAAACAGGCGCAGCAATAGTGCGACGTTAACGGCAACGGCGGCGACCTGAGCTTCACTGCCTTTTCCGGTAAGAATATGGGTAATAATTTCCCGGTTCTCATCGGGGTTTCCGCCCTGAATCGCTTCCAGAGGATGAACGTTAACACCAAAGTCTGCCGGTGTCAGTGTGTATTCCCGGATCTCACCATTGATAATTTCAGCGACCAGAGTGTCACCATGAATTGCTACTTCATCCAGTCCGCTGCCAAAAACAACAGCAGCACGCTTCATACCTATTTTTGCCATCGTTTCGGCGATAGGGCGTACCAGAGAGGCATCATAGACTCCCATCAGTTCAATGTTCGGCCGGGCCGGATTAATTAGTGGGCCAAGGATATTGAATATGGTTCGGGTTTTCATTGCCTGACGTACAGGCATCGCATGGCGAACACCCCCGTGATACTGAGGAGCAAAAAGGAATGCGACCCCCAGATCATCCATGGCTTGACGGGTATCTTCGGCGCTCATTGCCAGGTTGATACCAAATGAGTCCAGCAGATCAGATGAACCGGATTTGCTGGATACTCCACGATTACCGTGTTTCGCAACTTTAACACCGCAGGCAGCGGCAACAAATGCGGCTGTGGTGGAAATATTAATGGTATTTGCTCCGTCTCCGCCGGTACCAACAATATCCGCGAAATCATAATCCGGACGGGGAAACGGGCTGGCATTTTTTAGCAGAGCAGATACCGCGCCTGCAATTTCGTCCGGAGTTTCTCCTTTGATCTTCAATGCGGTCAGAACAGCACCCAGAAGGATAGGATCCATTTCGCCTTTAATAATGGTGTCAAACAGCTGCTGACTTTCGTGCTGTGTCAGCGATTGTTGTGCATACAGTTTATTGATGATCGCTTGCATAATTCTTCCTGTCATTTTCTGTTAATGGTTACTGGCTGGATCAGCTCAGTGCCCATTCAATGCTGTTTGCCAGCAAAGTGGCTCCATAAGTGGTCATAATCGATTCCGGGTGAAACTGAAATCCGCATATCCGATCCTGTTCATGTACAACGGACATCACCAGACCATTAACTTCTGCGGTAATGCTGAGTACATCAGGAACCTCTGTAGCGACCAGAGAGTGGTAACGCGCAACAGACATAGGTGAAGGCAGTCCCTGATAAACGGGGTGATTCTGATGTTCCATCATTGATACTTTTCCATGCACAATTTCACCAGCTCCGGAGACAGTACCGCCATAGGCTTCTACAATGGCCTGATGACCAAGACAGATACCAATAATGGGGACTTTGCCTTTCAGTATCTGGAGTAATTCTGGCATACAGCCGGCTTCTGAGGGCGCTCCTGGTCCAGGAGAAAGAACAACAACCGGCCTATCCATTCTTCTAACTGCATTGGCGATGACCTGCGCAGGAATATGGTTCCGATAGATAGTGACGGTGTGACCCAGTGAACGGAACTGGGCAACAAGGTTATAGGTAAAGGAGTCAAAGTTATCTACAAATACAATATCAGTCATATCATTTCCTTTACGCTGTATGGGCTTTCTGAATTGCGGAAATAACCGCCTGAGCTTTGTTGCGGGTTTCGTCGGCTTCTGCCTGAGGGTCAGAATCAAAAACTACACCGGCTCCCGCCTGAACCTGAGCGACGCCATCTTCTACATAGGCAGAGCGGATCACGATACAGGTATCAAATTCACCTTCTCCGGAGAAGTAGCCGACTGCGCCGCCGTAGCTGCCTCGCCGGGTTTTCTCAACATCACGGATAAGTTGCATAGCCCGAATCTTCGGTGCACCGGTTAGTGTGCCCATATTCATACTGGCCTGATAAGCATGTAATGCGTCCAGATCACCTCTGAGTTGTCCGACCACCCGGGATACCAAATGCATTACGTGGCTGTAGCGGTCCGTTTTCAGCAAATCGGCAACGTGGCGCGTACCAGCTTCAGAAATCCTTGCTACATCATTGCGGGCCAGATCGACCAGCATCATATGCTCGGCGTTTTCTTTTAAATCACTACGCAGATCAAGCTCGATCCGGCTGTCCAGATCAAAGTCGATAGAGCCATCTGCTTTTTTACCGCGATGGCGAGTACCGGCAATCGGATAGATTTCGATTTGGTTGGTTTCTGCGCAATATTTCAGGGCACTTTCCGGAGAGGCGCCGAATAGAGTAAACAACGCATCATGCATATAAAACATATAAGGGCTGGGGTTACTTTGCTTCAGTTCTTTGTAGGCTGGAAGGGGGGCTGGACAAGGCAAAGTAAAGCGGCGGGAAGGGACAACCTGAAAAATATCACCTTTAATAATATGTTGCTTCAGATCGGATACGATCTGACAAAAATCGGTATCAGAAATGCTGGCAACGGGTTCACACTGAACGAGTTTCTCTGTTTCCCGCAGAGGCGCAGGTTGATGGCTCAGGCTCTGAATCTCCATCAGGCGGTTTTTCAGGGTGTGTCTTGTGTATTCAGAACCATCAAACAGGCTGGCCTGAACGGTACAGGATCGTGCCTGATGGTCAATGATCATCAGAGTTTCAGCCAGATAGAATACATAATCCGGGCAGCGGTTAATCTCACCGGCATCTCCGAGCGGTTCGAAGTTTGCGACCATATCATAGGCAAACACTCCTCCCATAAAAAGACCGAATTTGTCAGTATGATTCTGATTAAAGCTGTGACGAATAATTCTCAGAGCATCAAACGTGGATGGTTCGCGCAGGCGGCTGTCTTCGTCGAGATTTTCGTCCGGACGGCTGAAATGCATTATCAGCTTAGACTCTTCTTCAGAGACGCTGATATGGTCTGATAAATGCGCCCGGATACGTTTTAGCACCTGATGTCCGTTTTCAGTCAGTGCCTCAAGCTCAACATCATGCTCCCGACAGATAAGACGCACAGCGGCATCGATAAGAAGCATACTTTTCAGATCTTCTTTTGAATCAATATCAGCTGACTCAAGCAACAGACTATTGGTTTTATCTGCACACAGTACCTGAAAAAGACGGGTCGGGTCGTCAGAATAAGGTACATCGCAGTGGAATGTTTCCAGCAGACCTTGCTCTTTAATGTTTATGGCCTTATTCATAAGACCTCCTGTATATTTGTTATTAAATCCGTTTGTTATCCATATTGACACAATGCTTTCTGATTCCCAATGGGCATTATCAGTGTGGCAGTGAAGAGATAAATAAACAAAAAGCCCGCGGGTCAGGCGGGCTTTTTGTTCTTGTTACGCTATCAGAAATATGTGTCAGCCCACCCGATCTGTCGTCCAGGTTTGCCACCAGTTGAATTGTACAAAACCACTGAGAAAAGAGTGGAGAAAAATTTTTTCTATCGTTTGATGTTGTGTTTCTTGTAACATGATGTTGCTCAACAAGTTTTGCATTCTGAAATTATGTACTAGTTAACTAGTTTGAGTATGAAAAGTCAAGCCCTAAATTATAATTTATCCAGATTAGCTAGAAATTAATGAAAATAGATCTACACAGCCATACAACTGCCTCTGACGGACATTTATCGCCCGAAGAGCTGATCAACCGAGCTATTGAGTTTGGAATCTCAGTTCTTGCCATCACAGATCACGATAATGTGGATGGACTGGAGGCTGCTCATCAACATATTCAGACGCATCAACTGGATATTCAACTTATTGACGGTATTGAAATTTCAACGCTGTGGGAAAATAAAGACATTCATATCGCGGGGTTGAATATTGACCGCAACAGTGATGCCCTTAACCATTTCATTACCGGACAAAAGCAAAGACGGGAAGAAAGAGCAAAAGAGATTGCCCGGCGTCTAGAAAAGGTAACCCGGGAAGGGGTGTATGATGATGTTTGCGAAATAGCCGGTGATGCCGCTATTACCCGTGCGCATTTTGCCCGCTGGCTGGTTAACCATGGTTATGCAGATACGATGCAAAAAGTATTCAAAAAATATCTGACCCGGAAGAATCCCGGTTATGTACCGCCTAACTGGTGCTCTCTCGCTGAGGCTGTAGCCGTAATTCATGCTTCCGGAGGACTGGCGGTACTCGCGCATCCGGGAAGATATGACCTGACGGCAAAATGGATTAAGAGGCTGATTGCTGCTTTTGTAGAGGCTGGTGGAGACGGGATGGAAGTAGCCCAGCCACAACAGGCACAACATGAAAGACGCAATTTGGCTGATTATGCTATACAATACAAACTATTAGCCTCGCAGGGTTCTGATTTTCACTATCCTTCTTCTTGGGTAGAGTTAGGACGGAACCTCTGGCTACCTTCCGGTGTTGAACCGGTCTGGAAAGATTGGGATATTATTCCAATAAAAAATATCGGTAATCCCGATAGTTAGGAGTTGTTATGAGCCAGTTTTTTTATGTACATCCGGATAACCCGCAAACCCGTCTGATCAGTCAGGCAGTGGCTATTATCCGTAATGGTGGTGTAGTTATTTATCCGACTGATTCCGGTTATGCACTTGGTTGCCAGCTTGAGAACAAACAGGCTTTGGAAAGAATATGCCGTATCCGGAAAATTGATGACAAACACAATTTTACTCTGCTTTGCCGCGACTTATCTGAGTTGTCACTTTATGCCCGAGTGGATAATGCAGCATTCCGTTTGCTGAAAAATAATACCCCCGGACCTTACACCTTTATATTTAAAGGCACAAAAGAAGTTCCGCGACGCCTGATGAATGCCAAACGTAAAACGATTGGTATCCGCGTACCCGATAATAAAATTGCCTTGGATCTTCTGGAAGCACTGGGTGAACCTTTAATGTCCACTTCGTTGATTCTGCCTGGTAATAGTACAACCGAATCCGATCCGGATGAGATACGGGATCAATTGGAACATGCTGTCGATTTGATTATGAATGGGGGGTATCTCGGTGAGCAACCGACAACGGTTATCGATTTTAGTGATGATGAGGCCGTTGTACTCAGAGTTGGAGCCGGTGATCCTGAACCATTTACATAACATTTCCATCCAATGCCGGTCAGACCGGCGGCCATTACGGGTCGCCGGTGCTGCGGATTATTTCTTATTGTGGATAATCCACTGAGAGAATTTTTCCTGATCCATTGCCGATGCTTTCAGGTACCACTCCTTCAATTGTTCAAAATCCGGTACAGCATTGTCACCGGCGAATGTATCCAGTGGGATATCGATAGGAATATTGTTTTCTCGGTTATATCTGGCGATAAGTCGGTCGAGATCACTGTAAGGGAGAAACCCTTTTTTCCCTTCTATCGGCGCATACTCGTAGTGCAGTTCTTTTCCTCCTGCCATCAGCTTTATAGCTGGCTGACCTTCAAAATGTTTTTTCGCCTGAGAAAGTTCATTAAATTCCGGAGCGATGATAGAAATATCCTGCTCACCGGCATCAAACATAAGAAGAAAAGGATTAGATTCAAAAGACTGCCTGTTAGAACCACGACCCATAGTGGTAAAGATTTTTACTGCTACCTGAGTAAAGCCGGATTCGATACTTACAACATCAGTGTCAGATGCTGTTTCCACACCATTTACCATCAATAGCCGGACACTTCTTTCCGGAGTTAATTCTGCGGCTGACACGGAACAAGTCAGACATGCGGCAAGCAGAGTGTAATAAGCTGATTTCATACCATTTATAACCTTGATTAATGAGGTCTGTGATTATTGTTTAATATCTGGAGAATGACTACTCCGGGTGGTTTCATTTTAGAAAAATTGAGCTTTTTTTACCTATTTAGAAATAAATGAAACATCGTCCTTTGTATCGATAGTGCAGAATGGATGGTTTTTCCGGCGACACGGCTTTTTACCTGTTAACAGGCAGGTTTTTATTGTTAATATATCAAAACCGGAAGCAAATAAACTCTGGCAAAACAAACACCTTCAGGTTACTTCGGTATACCCATAAATGCATAAATACGGATAGTAATAGTAGTATGAATAAGAGAGCTGATGCCTTAATGGTGCAGGGAACGACCTCTGATGCAGGGAAAAGTGTTCTGGTTGCGGGTTTATGCCGCGTGTTGGCGCGAAAAGGAATAAAGGTCGCTCCCTTTAAACCGCAAAATATGGCGCTGAACAGTGCGGTTACCCGGGATGGTGGGGAAATAGGAAGAGCTCAGGCTGTACAGGCATTTGCCAGCGGTATTGAACCAACAACCGATATGAATCCGGTCCTGCTTAAACCTAATACGGATATCGGTGCACAGATCATTGTTCAGGGAAAAGCGCTGACGGATATGGATGCGAAAAGCTATCATGCGTATAAGCCGAAAGTCATGCCTTATGTGATGGAGTCATTTGAACGCCTGCAACAGGAGTATGCTTGTATTATTATTGAAGGTGCAGGCAGTCCGGCAGAAATTAATCTTCGTGACCGTGATATTGCGAATATGGGATTCGCCGAAGAAGCCGATATTCCGGTCATTATTGTGGCCGATATTGATCGGGGTGGAGTATTTGCTCATCTGTGTGGAACACTGGATCTGCTGAGTCAATCAGAACAGGCGCGGGTCATCGGTTTTGTTATTAATCGCTTTCGTGGTGACATTGCACTGCTCCAACCGGGCCTAGACTGGCTGGAAGAGAAAACCGGAAAACCGGTTATTGGAGTTCTTCCTTATCTGCATGGATTGATGCTTGAAGCAGAAGATGCGATAGACATTCAACAGTTACACAATGATCAGCCACAACTGAAAGTAGTGGTACCTGTATTACAGAGGATCAGCAATCATACTGATTTTGATCCTCTTCGCATGCATCCCGGCATTGATCTTGAGTTTGTGGGGAAAGACCGGCCATTACCTGCTGCTGATCTGATTATTCTTCCCGGTTCAAAATCGGTTATCAGTGATCTGAATTTTCTTCGGGAACAGGGTTGGGATAAGCAGATAGAACGTCATCTGCGCTTTGGTGGGAAAGTGATGGGGATCTGTGGCGGATATCAAATGCTGGGGGAAAAGATTTCAGATCCTCAGGGTATCGAAAGTGATATTATCGAAGCGACTGGATTGGGTTTTCTGCCTGTTACTACGGAGTTGAAACAACATAAGCAATTGACTCGGGAAAAGGGGAGTCTGCAGCTACCGGGGCAGGAAAAAGTCAAGGTTTCCGGATATGAGATCCATGCAGGGGTAACAATGATAACCAGAGAGACAGCCCCTCTCTGGCTTGGTGAAAAAGCCGATGGTTGTCTGGGGATGGAACAACAGGTGTTTGGCACCTATCTGCACGGCATCTTTGAGCAACCGGAGGCTTGTGGGGCAATTTTACGCTGGGCTGGCCTGAATGATGCCGAAGGTATCGATTTTGCGCAGATACGGGAAAATGGCATTAATCGTATTGCTGATGCGATAGAACAGCATATGGATTTGGAAAGACTCTGGTCATTGATAAAGTAATTTTAAAAGAACAAACGATCCGGCAGAAAATTCGTGTATAATCTTTTGCCGCGAAAATCTCGGGGTTATGTTTGTTTCAATGGTCTGACGTCTGAGAAGACGACAAAAGGTATCTTAATGAGCGAAAAATTACAGAAAATTTTAGCACGCGCTGGTCATGGTTCCCGTCGGGAATTGGAAGCTTTGATCAAAGCTGGTCGGGTCAGTGTTAACGGCATGGTAGCAAAACTGGGCGAACGTCTGGAAGATGAAAATGTTACTGTGCGTATCGATGGTCATACTGTGTCTATCAAGGCTCAGGAAGAAGCCGTTTGTCGCGTACTTGCTTACTATAAGCCGGAAGGTGAATTATGTACCCGTCACGACCCGGAAGGACGTCGGACCGTATTTGACCGTCTGCCTAAAATTCGTGGTGCCCGCTGGATTTCTGTCGGTCGTCTGGATGCCAACACTTCTGGTCTGTTGTTATTTACTACTGACGGTGAACTGGCTAACCGCTTAATGCATCCAAGTCGTCAGGTTGAGCGTGAATATCTTGTTCGTGTCTTTGGTGATGTGACTGAACAGAAAGTGCGTAATCTGGTTAAAGGGGTGGAGCTGGAAGATGGTCTTGCCCGTTTTGAAGATGTTGTTTATGCCGGCGGGGAAGGAATGAACCACACCTTCTATGTTGTTATTAATGAAGGACGTAACCGTGAAGTTCGCCGTCTTTGGGAGTCTCAGGATACGACGGTAAGCCGTCTTAAGCGTGTACGCTACGGCGATATTTTTCTGGAAAAAACATTACCACGTGGCGGCTGGATGGAGTTGGAGCTGAAACAGGTCAACTATCTGCGTGAACTGGTCGAATTGCAGCCAGAAAGAACGACTATGATTGATCTGCAGAATACATCACGTAAACGTGAACGCTCCCGCAGTCAGAAAATCCGTCGAGCCGTTAAACGTCATGAAGAGCGGGTAAGTACACCAAAAGGGCGTTCTAACCAGCGGCGTAAGACCCCGGTAACAAAATCCCGCAGTCGTTAATTCGGACAAATTGTATAAAAAAAGGATTGGTCACAGACCAATCCTTTTTTATATCCGGGAATAAATCAAAATCAGTCCCGCTTCCAGAGCATATGGCAGAACTTATGTTCAGGATCTCTGCTGACCAGCATTCGGGCAAAAACATCGTCCAGCTCATCGGTTTCTTTGTTAACAAGCCCGATATGCACTTCTGCGTAGCGTTCTTTATCAATACTAAACCCAACATGCTGTTCCCAGTCATTATCTGTATCGACAACGCCGGCTGCACCTCTGTCTTCAAATTGGGCTGAAAATAGTAGTACATCGGCCGCTTCGAGATTATCCGGAGCCATCTCCAGAAAAATATCGTAGGCGACTTCGATAACATCATCGTATGAAATAAGTTCAGTCATTCTGGTTAATACCTTGTTTTTTGGCTTAGGGCGAAGCTTAGTCTGCCCGACCCATAAATTTACATTCGGCCGTATTGATCTTGATTTTTTCTCCGGTAGAAATGTATTCAGGCACCTGCACGGTCAAACCTGTAGAGAAGCGGGCTGGTTTGGTGCGGGCAGAAGCAGACGCACCCTTAATCGAAGGATCGGTTTCCTCGATAATCATATCGACAGAAGCCGGCAATTCAATAGCAGCTGCTTCACCATTAATCAACACAATCTGAACACCCTGAGTTTCTTCTGTGATGAACAGCAGTTCGTCCTGAATATCTTCTTTATTGAAGTTGTACTGGGTGTAATCTTCATTATCCATAAAGATATACTCATCACCATCAATATAAGAGAACATCACCTGACGTTTATTCATTTCAACGGTATCCAACATCTCATCGCTTTTAAACGATTCTTCAACTTTGGCACCTGTCGCCAGATCTTTAAAACGGAACTTATAGATTTTTGCACCACCACGGCCACCCGGAGTGGTGATGTCGAAATCTTTAACCAGCAGAACTTTTCCGTTGTAGCTAACTGCAAAGCCCTTTTTAATATCACTTGCCTTTGGCATGATTGTGTCCTTCAGACTGTAATTAACACTTAAGAGTATTGAAAAATGGTAAATTGGGGCAAAAGCAGAAAAATACAACCTCTTGATTGAATTTCTCTGCGAAGCGATCATAATCCCATTTATTGTGACAGTGTTAGGATTTTCTTTTTGAACACACCAGCTTCATTACCGGTTATCAATCCTTCTGAACCTTTTCAGGATACATATAGTGACGTCATCTCTGAGTTAACCCGCTATCTGCAAGGGGGGCTGGAGTCTAACCTCCATAGTGTGTATTTGTTTGGTAGTGTTGCCCGGAAAACGGCCGTCCCGGGACGTTCAAATCTGGATGTGGTTGTTATTACTCACCGGAGCCTGAGCAGTAAGGCATCCAGCGTTATGAGCACGATAAAGTGGCGGTTCAAACGAGCCTATCCTTTTATAACCGACGTTGATTTTCAGTTTGCCCTCGTCCGAGATGTGTTGGATATCGGTAATATATTCACCTGGGGATTTATGCTGAAACATTGCTGTGTCTGTTTGCATGGTGATGATCTTTCTACCCGTTTTGGTGAATTTGAGCCCAGTTGGGAAATAGCCAAATACTGGAATATGGATGTAGATGAATGGTTGGCACTGTATCGTAAGAAAATTGCATCTGCCAAAAGTGAAACAGAACAGATTAAAGCACAACAGGTAATTGCAAAAAAACTGCTGAGAGCCAGTTATTCTTTAATCATGCATAAAGATAAGCAGTGGATTGAAGCCCCTTTAGCGTGTGGCCGGCAATTCCTGCATTACCATCCTGAAAAGGAAACCGAAATAAACCGGCTTGGGATTCTGTTGTCAGGCAGACCGGTAGCAAAACGGTCTGTAATTGGTCTGCTGGACAATTATGGTCAGTGGCTGGTTAGAGCCTACAAGAAGACTGAATTTAAAATTGGCTGATATCTGTGCCAGAGGGGCTGACAATCATTTAAAACAGCCCAAGTTGCGGAGCTGTTATTGCATCAAAATCCAGTCCGATAAACGGCAGAATAGCATCCGCTACGGGTTTCAGTTGTTTATCAATATAGTGCTGATAGTCAATAGGGCTTTGCCGGTATTCTTTTGGTTCAGGGCCGTTTAGTGTAAACAGATATTCAATCGTCCCCCGGTTCTGGTATTGGAGTGGGCGTCCTGTTCTGGCATTAATGTCATCGGCCAGGCGCGCAGCCCGTACCTGAGGTGGAATATTCTTCTGATAATCAGTTAACTTCCGGCGTAGCCGCTTCTGATAGGTTAAAGCATCATCGTAGTAACCACTTGTTGTTGCTGCAATATAGTCACGGATGTAGGTTGTGGGATCTTTACCGTGGAAAATTAGTGTATACAGTTCTTTCTGAAAGCGTTGGGACAGTGGTGTCCAATCGGTTCTTACACTCTCCAGACCTTTAAATATCAATTGTTCATTTTCGGCTTCACCAATCAGTCCGGCATAACGTTTTTTAGACCCCGTCTCGGCCCCACGAATTGTCGGCATCAAAAATTTCCGGTAGTGAGTCTCATATTCCAGCTCCAGACAAGAATCCAAACCAAATTCATCTTTCAGGTAAGTCTTCCACCACTGGTTAATATGAACCATCAACTGTTTGCCTATTGCATCGGCCTGTTTTTGTGTCATTTGAGTCTTGAGAGAGACAAAGGTTGAATCAGTATCACCATAGATAACCTGATATCCCTGTTCTTCTATAAGCATTCTTGTCTGCTTCATTATTTCATGTCCACGCATCGTAATCGAAGAAGCTAGGCGGACATCAAAAAAACGACATCCAGAAGAACCAAGAACACCATAAAAGGAATTCATAATGATTTTTATGGCCTGAGAAAAAGCTTTTTCGTTATTCTGTTTGGCAATATCTCTGGCGGCCCAGAGCTCTTCAATCATATGTGGCAGAAAATGTTTTTGGCGGTGAAATTGTCCACCGCGAAAACCGGGTACTGCCTGATCCGGTGCTTTCCCTGATTCTAGCTTTAAGCCTTCTATTAAACCCATAGGGTCGATAAGGAAGGAGCGAATAATTGAGGGATAAAGGCTTTTGAAATCAAGAACCAGAACCGAATCATACAGACCAGGTATAGAGTCCATCACATACCCACCAGGGCTGGCCTGCCAGTTTTCCGGAACCATATTCGGGGCAACATAACCGGCTCGGTGAAGCTGGGGAAGGTAGAGGTTGGTAAATGCAGCGACAGATCCTCCGAGCCGGTCAAGTTCCAGCCCCGTCAGCCTGGAACGTTCAATAAGAAATTCAATCAAATGAGTGTGTTCAAAAATTTTATTAACCAGAATACAGTCCTGAAGATTGTAGCGGGCCAGAGCCGGCTTATTGTTTCTGAACATCTGATTGATTTCATCCATACGGTCATAGGCATTATGGATAGATTTACCTTCTCCCAGCAGCTCCTGTGAGACGGATTCCAGAGACCAGGAACGAAAGTGGTATGTGGCGGTTTTAAGTGAATCAATACCATCAAGAACAACCCTGCCGGGGACCGTAATGAATCCCTGCTGATTCTGCTGTCCCTGACGAAAATAGGCGGCCTGCCTGTCCCGGCCAATGGTCAGACGAAGTTTATGCCATTCAGCTCGCCTGCATAGCAGACGAAAATCAAAATCGATAACGTTCCAGCCGAGTATCAGATCCGGATCAAAGCATTGAAACCAGTCGATCAGAGCAAGTAATAATGCTTTCTCATCTTTTACCCACTGAATCCTTGTGTCTGTTTCCTGCTCTTCACCGATCATAATAACCCTGCTATCGGCCTGACTGGCAAGACCGACAGAATAAAGAATACCTTTTTCCGAGCATTCTATATCCAGAGAAACACGGGTGAGATCCGGATGGTAATCGGCTTTTTTACATTTGACGTCTGTGTAGCGGCTGTGATTCCTGAATACTGTTTGGTTTCCGGCAAATGCAATACTACCCCGGATGAAACGTTCCATTAAATATCGTTCCGGCAGGCGGATGTCAGCCTCAAATACGCTGATGTGCTCCTGTCGCAGTAAGCTGATAAGTTGCTGACTCTGTTTGACACTACAGGCATAGCATGCTGACACAGGCTGTGCAGAAAAATCCTGCATGGTCAGTGGCTTGAACCGGATATCCAGATGGTGTTGTTCAGCAATTTGGATAATAGGTGATTCGTCACGCTGTAACGTAAAAAATACCGATGGCTGCTCAGGGATAATCAACTGAGTCGGCCCCGAAGCAGTACTTACCCATAGTTCAATCTGCGAGTAACCGGCATTTTCTCGTGTCTGTCGGGTTAGGATAAAACCTTTGTCCTGATTCACATATCACCTGTCCGGATTATTTTCGCCACAAATAGTAGCAATTAGCCTGAGAAAAGGATAGTGTTGTGAGTTAGTGTTATTTGTTAAAAATAGTTTATAAATTAGTCACTTGCTCAATGCTACGTTTTATCTTCCGGATAAGAGGGTGAAACCGGACACGCCACCGGGGATAATTGCTTGCTAAAAAGGGCTGTATGACGCATATTATTTCTGACTAATTCGCTGCTGCCTTGACGGGTATCTGGCTGATTAATTGTTGAAGGTTTATTGCAGTCCACAGCATGAGTGGGTGCAGAGCCAATGTGAGTTGTGGAGATACAAGTTTGATTAATGTTTTCCTTGTAGATGATCACGAGCTGGTTCGCACAGGGATTCGACGTATCATTGAAGACGTCCGTGGGATGAAAGTAGCAGGGGAAGCTGATAGCGGTGAAGAATCTGTAAAATGGTGCCGTAGCAACCATGCCGATGTAATTCTGATGGATATGAATATGCCCGGTATTGGTGGCCTTGAGGCAACGAAAAAAATACTACGTATTAATCCGGACATAAAGATTATTGTATTAACTGTACATACGGAAAATCCGTTTCCGACGAAAGTGATGCAAGCAGGTGCAGCCGGTTATCTGACGAAAGGGGCGGGGCCGGATGAGATGGTCAATGCGATTCGTTTGGTGCATAGCGGGCAACGGTATATTTCCCCTGAAATCGCACAACAAATGGCATTAAGCCAGTTTTCATCCTCATCTGACAACCCGTTTAAAGATCTTTCTGAACGGGAATTACAGATAATGATGATGATCACTAAGGGACAAAAAGTTACTGATATTTCCGAACAGCTGAATTTGAGTCCTAAGACTGTAAACAGCTATCGTTACCGGCTTTTTAGCAAATTGAATATCAGTGGTGACGTAGAGTTAACCCATTTAGCGATCCGTCACGGAATGCTGGATACCGAGACACTATAAATTCTGATGGTTCGTACTTTTGACTCGGTTGCTTTCTTAAAGACAGTCACAAATCAGCCGGGCGTATACAGAATGTATAACGCCCTGGATGATATCATCTATGTCGGAAAGGCGAAGGATCTTAAGAAGCGCCTTTCCAGCTATTTCCGCAACAATCTGAATAGTGAAAAAACCAGAGCACTGGTCAGTCATATTAATAAAATTGATGTCACTGTTACTCATACAGAAACTGAGGCATTAATCCTTGAGCACAATTATATTAAGCAGTATCTGCCTAAGTACAATGTACTGCTGCGGGATGATAAATCTTATCCTTTTATTTTTATCAGCGACCATAAACATCCCCGTCTTTCTATGATGCGCGGAGCGAAGAAGCGTAAAGGGGAGTATTTCGGCCCTTACCCTGATTCCGGAGCCGTGAGGGAAACCTTGCATCTTATTCAAAAAATATTTCCTGTCCGGCAATGTGAAGATACCGTCTACAGTAACCGAACCCGACCTTGTCTTATGTATCAGATTGGCCGTTGTGCTGCTCCCTGTGTAAGCACTCTGATTTCTGATGATGCTTACCGGGAACTGGTTAATGACGTGCGCTTGTTTCTGCAGGGAAAAGATAATCTGGTACTTGAATCACTGGTCAGTCGTATGGAAACAGCAAGTCAGACTCTGCATTTCGAAGAGGCCGCCAGATACCGGGATCAGATTCAGGCTATTCGGCGGGTTCAGGAACAGCAATTTGTTTCCGAAGACAGTATGGATGATATAGATGTTCTGGGATTCGCTCAGGAAAGTGGTATCGCCTGTATCTATATTCTGATGATCCGGCAGGGCAAGATTCTCGGTAGTCGCAGTCACTTTCCAAAGATCCCGGATAATACGGCTCGGGAAGAAGTCTTTTCCAGTTTTTTAAGCCAGTACTATCTGGGATACAGTGAAGCCAGAACCATTCCATCCCGGGTAATTATGAATCAGAACTTGCTGGAGGATGTAATCCCGCTTCAGGGAGCACTCAGTGATATTGCAGGCCGAAAGGTAACCTTACATATTTCCCCGACAGGAATTCGAAGACGATATCTGAAACTTGCGAATACTAATGCCCTTACGGCTATCACAACCCAAATCAATCATAAAATGACAATTGGTCAGAGAGTCAGTGCATTACAGAAGGCGCTGGGTATTGATTCAATTCGGAGAATGGAGTGCTTTGATATCAGTCATACAATGGGGGAAAGTACGGTTGCATCTTGTGTTGTATTCAATCATGAAGGCCCGGTAAAACAGGAGTATCGTCGTTATAATATTGCCGGGATTACCGGAGGTGATGATTATGCGGCCATGGGACAAGTACTGGAACGTCGTTACAGCAAACAACTCGATATAGATAAAATACCGGATATTATTTTTATTGATGGTGGGAAAGGGCAGCTTAACCGGGCGAATGAAATCATTTGCTCCCACTGGCAGGACTGGCCTAAAAGACCTTTGTTAATTGGTATTGCTAAAGGAGTGACCCGTAAACCGGGATTAGAAACACTGATCACGGTTGATGGTAATGAGTTTAACCTACCGGCGGATGCACCAGCATTACACCTCATTCAACATATTCGAGATGAAAGTCATGATCATGCCATTGCCGGGCACCGGGCCAGACGAGCAAAAACCAGACGCACCAGCCCACTGGAAGGCATTGAGGGAGTAGGACCCAAACGCCGTCAGACATTGCTAAAATACATGGGAGGACTGCAGGAACTTAAACGGGCAACTGTCGATGAAATCAGCAAAGTTCCCGGTATCAGCCAGGCTTTAGCAGAAAAAATACATCAGGCATTGAAACAGTAGTAAAATTCGCGCACCATGGATAGCGCGATACATAAGAGCCAATAAAAATATGCGTTTAACAATCCCTAACATTTTGACACTACTTCGCCTGATACTTATTCCGGTCCTTGTAGTTATCTTTTACCTGCCTTATCACTGGGCACCATTTGCTGCTGCTATGGTGTTCTGGCTGGCGGGCGTAACCGACTATTTCGATGGTATGCTGGCAAGAAAATTAGGTCAGACATCACGGTTCGGTGCTTTTTTAGATCCGGTTGCCGACAAGGTGATTGTGGCGACAGCGCTGATACTGATCACGGAACATTACGCCACAATATGGATTACTATTCCGGCTTTAACCATGATTGCCCGTGAAATTATCATTTCCGCCTTACGTGAATGGATGGCTGAAATAGGTAAACGTTCAAGTGTTGCTGTCTCCTGGGTTGGAAAGGTAAAAACACTCGCGCAGATGTTCGCCCTCTGGGTGCTTATCTGGCGTTATGACGACTGGATGGTCTGGCTTGGATATGCCGCCCTGTATGTGGCGACCGTATTAACGTACTGGTCAATGATTCAGTATCTGAAAGCCGCAAAAGGCGATCTGCTGGCTGAAGAACATCAGTAATTGTACGGGGAAAGTTTTATTATTCTCTGAGCCGCAAGGGAGAGTTTATCTTTGGTGGCTCAGTTAAACCGGTTATTCTGTCTGTTTTGTTTGTAAAGTAGCCAAACAATGCATAAAACACAAATTTGTGTTGACTCATATCGGTGAATCCGTAAAATGCCTCCCGTACTCAAGAGGAACCCAAACGGTTCTTTTCTGAGTTTCAGAGGCGCGTTGGCAGAGTGGCTATGCAGCGGATTGCAAATCCGTGGACCTCGGTTCGACTCCGGGACGCGCCTCCATATTAATGCGACACTAGCTCAGTTGGTAGAGCGCAACCTTGCCAAGGTTGAGGTCACGAGTTCGAACCTCGTGTGTCGCTCCAGATTAAGAAGCCCTGATATCATGTCAGGGCTTTGTTTTTTCTATTTCCTTGTCACAAAAGAAAAGACGCCGAGCAGGCGCCTTATTTCAATTCATCATGAATGTGCAGAAAGAAGTAGTCAGGCTTCTTTTGTATGTAACAAACTGTTATCACTGCCAAAATCGTTACCGATATATTCGTCAGCGACAGGATCATTTTCCCATACAGACTCATTTATCAGGTAGCGGAACTGGAAGCTATCATCCTTAGGAAGGCGCATTTTGTGACTGAACACCTTGGATTTTTTGTTCAGTTTCATTGGTTCGGCCTGCCATTCATTGAAGTCTCCTGCAAGCGAAACACTATTTTCATCGCTCTGCGGCCACTCAAACGTGACTTCAACTTCATCTTTAGTTTTAAAAAAACGCTTTTTTATCATCTTAATTCCCTATAAACAAATAGCCAAGACGGTTAATTTGTAGAACAAATGTAACATCTTATCAAGTGTTTTTGTCTGTATATGTAAAGCTTGTTGATGATTTTTTATGAAACGGATTGCTTCGTGGCTTTTTTGTTAACGGGTAATGTCTGATTTGCATCTCTCATACCACTTTCATCCCGGGTATCCAGGATGGGGCTGCTAAAGGTTCATAAGATGTTTTTAAGCAGCAAGAGGGAAGCAATATCCCCTCACTGTTGCAATAATCTGACTTAATCCGAAAAGAGCCGCATACTCTGCTGTTGTGCAAGGATGATGGTCGGTTTTTTTGCACAGAATATGGCGTAAAGACGCAACAGAGAGTTCGATTCGGTCATTTTCGTTGTAATGAAAGCTGACAAGATAACCAATCAGTTCTTTTTCAAAAGTACTTTGATCCAGTGGGTCGAATCCATCCGCTTTAATCTCTATGTCTGTTGTTGTCAGTGTTTGTGGCTCTCCTTTAAACATGTAGTTTACTACAATATCTATCGGGGTTGTCATTGCTAGCCTCCTGCCTGTTTCTGACGATAAATAATATCAAGCTTGTTGTTCAGGTTGTGTGTTTGTTAATTATTTATGAAAAGATCGTATCTAAGGAAGGTTCTGTCAAGTAAAGGGAATCATATTTATACTCGTATATAAAATGCTTCTTTCTGACTCGTAACCTCAAATGTCTGAATACGAATCGATGCAGACCAATAAGACGACTTCCAGCCTGCTTTTCTCTTCAGGTGACGAATAAAGTCTCTGGGGTTATAAACTTGTTCCCAGACCTGAGGGAGGAACAGAGCATGATGGGACTGATCTGACAAAATAAGCCCGACACGATTTTTCATCAGATAGCTTGCGAGTTCTTGTTCTGATAATACCTTTAATTCATGTGGCTGATTCAGTACAGAGACTTCCAGTGTGAGTTTGTCTAATTGTTCACTCTTCAAAGGCGGGAAACGGGGATCCTGAAAACTTGCTGCACGGGCTTTGTTATAGACTTCATCCAGTAAAGGCAATCTCGGTTCGACGGACCCCAGACATCCCTGAAGTTCTCCGTTGACTTCAAGCGTAACAAAACAGGCCGCTGGCTGCTGTAAATGAAAACTGTACAAGCTGGGATCCAGATCCGTATAGTGGTTTGCCAGATAATCAGTTACTGCTTTTCTGGCAACACTGAGCAGTTCCGACAACTCTTCAGTGCTATAAGGTTGAAACAATGTAGCTGACATAACCGACCACTCTCTCTTTTGTTTCGCTGGTATCACCTGAATTGAGTAATTGAAGCCGTTCCAACTGGTAACCATGCTTATCAGCAAGTACAAGCAATGTATTTATCCCTGTACAGCCACAAGCCTGCTCCGGTTTAAGAATGGGCTGATAGTCTTCTATTAAATCGCAACTGTTCAGATCGATATTCATCGCGTCCATATAGGTATGGAAATGGCTTAAATCACTGCTTATAACCAATAGGGTGCTTTCATCCCAAAGCGGGTCAATGATACCGGCCAGAATTTCTGGTGCAATATTTCCGGTTAGAACGGGAAGTAGTGTAAATTCATCAAGACTTAACTGCAGAAATGGCAGTTGTACCTCTAGCGAATGCTCCGGTGCATGTAGTTGATCCGTAACTTGTACCTCTGGGTGCCGGATAAGCTGTTTTATACCCGGTTTATCTATACGAATATCGCCGAGAGGCGTCGTATAGACATCCGCTTTTGGCACTGCGCAGCCGTCAAAATAAAAATGATGGCTAGGACCAACCAAGATGACCTTGTGAAAATGGTCTGATTGTAATTTCACGTGAGCATAGGCTTTTGCTGCAATTTCACCGGAATACATATATCCGGCATGAGGAACAATAATGGCGCGCAGAGGTGATTCATACTCTGGCGGGCAGGCAAGCCACTGAGTCAATTGACTGCGAAGAGTTGTGGGTAAGCGGGCATAAAACTGTCCTGCGACTGCAGGGGTACGGATATTCATAACGCTCAGGCTCTGTTTTCCGGACTATAGTTAAGTATAGAAGTGATTTCTTGTGAAAAGCCATATGATTTCTCCTGTTGCCGGACATTATAGGACTCGCTACTGGCATAAACTTGATGACGGTAGGGTGGTTTGCGACCTCTGCCCCAGAACCTGTGCTCTACGGGAAGGAAAAAGAGGCGCGTGTTTTATACGCCGGGCTTGTCATGGTGAAATTATTCTGAGCAGCTACGGGAGAACCAGTGGCCTTGCTGTTGACCCGATAGAAAAAAAACCATTGAACCATTTTTATCCCGGAAGTACGGTGCTCTCTTTTGGTACATCTGGATGCAACCTCGCCTGTAAATTTTGTCAGAACTGGAACATCAGTAACTCAAGAGACGTTTCCATATCAAGCATAGAAGCGACACCGGAACAGATCGCTATCCTGGCAAAAAAACAGCGGTGTCAAAGTGTTGCTTTTACTTATAATGATCCCGTGATCTTTCTGGAATATGCCAGAGATACTGCGATAGCTTGTCATGCTATGAATATTAAAACAGTCGCTGTGAGTGCCGGGTATATTTGTAATGCCCCCAGACGAGAATTTTTCCGTCACATTGATGCTGCAAATATTGATCTGAAAGCGTTCAGCGAGCGATTTTACCAAAAACTATGTGCCGCCACTCTGGCTCCGGTACTTGATACTCTACTATATCTGAAACATGAAACTGATGTCTGGCTTGAGATTACAACACTGCTTATTCCCGGTGAAAATGACAGTAATAAAGAACTTACAGAAATGACCCGGTGGATCGTGGATAATCTCGGTGCAGACATACCGTTACATTTTAGTGCTTTTCACCCGGCATTTAAGATGCAAAATAAACCTTCGACCTCTTTGGAAACTTTGTTGCGAGCAAGAACAATAGCTCAGCAACAGGGACTTCGTTATGTGTATACCGGAAATATCAGTAACAGTGACACAGAAAGCACCTATTGTCCGGTATGTCAGCATCTTCTGATTCAACGAGACAGATACCAGATCAGTCTTTTTACTCTGAACGACAACTCGTATTGCCCGGAATGTCATACAAGGATTGCTGGAATATTCAACTGATCTAATGAAATGGTATTAATATCGGTTGAGCTTTAACCGGAATATGGTTCACACTTAATACAAAAGTTGATTGGCAGCTGTTTGGAGAAAGAGTAAATTTGTAAAAATTATGTTGCAAATGGATAGAGATCCGGAGGCATTATGGCATGTATTGAAGGTAAAGCAGAGCAGGGGATGTACTTGTGCAGTCAGTGCTATGTTGTCGTCAGTGTAAAAGGTGACAATCAGATTCTACCGAAATGTCCTTGCTGTGAATCAGAGGTTTTTTTATCCAAAGATGGCATTGAGTACCATGCTGAACAGCAAACGATCCCAGACAACAGGTTCTCTCAGAGATACTGATGCTTAAACAATCATTGCTTTTCTGATAGCCTGTGTTACCCGCAGGCTTTTGTCTGTTCTTTTTTTCCTGATTTTAAATTTTTTGTTGCCAAAATAGCCTGGCAGGCCGAAATTTAGCCATCCAGTTCAAAACATTATATTTTCTTGTTGACGAAAAATCTGAATGCAGTAAAGTACACCCCGTTCCCGGCACAATGAGTTGCAGGGATGAATCAAGATGGTGTCTCCATCGCTGATATAGCGTGCCCTGATGGTGGAATTGGTAGACACAAGGGATTTAAAATCCCTCGGCGTTCGCGCTGTGCCGGTTCAAGTCCGGCTCGGGGCACCATTTAGAGACAAAATGCGACACTAGCTCAGTTGGTAGAGCGCAACCTTGCCAAGGTTGAGGTCACGAGTTCGAACCTCGTGTGTCGCTCCAGATTTAAGGCCCCGGCAGAAATGTCGGGGCCTTGCTATTTTTGGCGCTATACTCACCATCAATGCAGTTTTTCTTATAGTAAGGAATACCCTTTGAACCAGTCTGCTTTTTCTTCACTACCTCTTTCCCCAGTACTTTTAAATAATTTGGATTCACTGGGATATACCGCGATGACACCGATACAGGCTCAGAGTCTTCCTCTTATGTTGCAGGGAAAAGATGTCATTGGTCAGGGAAAAACCGGTTCAGGAAAAACTGCAGCATTTGGTTTAACGGTATTAAGTAATCTGAATGTAAAACGGTTTCGGGTTCAGTCTCTGGTGCTGTGTCCAACCAGAGAACTTGCTGACCAGGTGGCAAAAGAAATCCGTAAGCTGGGCAGGACCATTCATAATATTAAGGTTCTTACCCTATGTGGTGGTATGCCCATGGGGCCTCAGATAGGCTCGCTAGAGCATGGGGCTCATATCTTAGTTGGTACGCCGGGGAGAATTTTAGACCACTTAGAGAAAGGAAGAATCGATCTCTCGGAACTGAATACACTGGTACTGGATGAAGCAGACCGGATGCTGGATATGGGGTTTCAGGATGCGATGGAAGCCATTATTCAGGCAGCACCATCTGAACGGCAAACACTACTATTTAGTGCAACGTTTCCGGATCAGATACAGTCAGTATCCCAGCGGATTATGCTTCAGCCTACCCTGGTAAAGGTTGAGTCAACCCATGCTAATTCCAGTATTCATCAGGCATTTTATCAGGTTAACAGTCATGAAGAACGGCTCATCGCCGTTAAAAAACTTTTGCTGACACGTCAGCCTGAATCAGCGGTTATTTTCTGCAATACCAAAAAAGAAGTTCAGGAAGTGGCCGATGAACTTTATCACGATGGCTACAGTGTGATTGATTTACATGGCGATCTGGAACAAAGAGAACGGGATCAGTCTCTGGTGCAATTTGCCAACAAAAGTATTTCAATCCTGATAGCAACCGATGTCGCGGCTCGGGGACTGGATGTGGATAATCTGGATATGGTGATCAACTATCAGCTTTCCCGTGATCCGGAAGTGCATGTACACCGTATAGGCAGAACGGGACGAGCTGGCAATAAAGGACTCGCCTGTAGCCTGTTTAGTGAAAAAGAGGCTTACCGGGTCGCGTTGATCGATGAATTTATGGATCTTCCGATTACGCCGGTTTCTCTTCCAGGAGATGACGTTTTATCGGCAACACCTTATGCTGCTGCTATGGTAACGATCGAAATTGCCGGTGGGAAAAAACAGAAAGTCCGTGCCGGTGATATTCTGGGGGCTCTGACCGGAGAAAATGGTATCTCAGGAAAACAGGTGGGAAAAATAAACCTGTTTGATATGCGTTCTTATGTGGCTGTTGAAAAACATATTGCGAAAAATGCTCTGAAAAAATTGGAATCAGGAAAAATAAAGGGAAGGAATTTTCGAGCCAGAATCCTGCGCTGAATCTGTTTTTTTAATTAAGGGTGATGAAGTTCACGAAAACTGCTAAAATCGCCTGAATTTTGAGAAGTCGGTCTCTGACCGGCTTTTTGTGTCTTTATACGGATAATTAGGTATTCCTGTGTTAACAACTGCAAACATCACCATGCAATTTGGCGATAAACCACTGTTTGAAAATATTTCTGTCAAATTCGGCAACGGAAATCGTTACGGTTTGATCGGAGCAAACGGTAGTGGTAAATCAACGTTTATGAAAATTCTGGGTGGAGAACTGGAACCGTCTTCCGGCACCGTATCCTCAGATCCTAACGAACGCATGGCCAAATTGGGGCAGGATCAGTTTGCGTTTGAAAATTATACTGTTGTTGACACTGTCATTATGGGACATAAAGAGCTCTGGACAATTAAAGAAGAGCGTGAACGTATATACGCTTTACCTGAAATGTCAGATGAAGACGGAATGAGAGTCGGTGATCTGGAGACTGAATTTGCTGAAATGGATGGATATTCAGCGGAAGCTCGAGCAGAAGAATTGCTGTTGGGGTTGGGTATTCCACAGGAACAGCACTACGGCTTGATGAGTGAAGTGGCACCGGGACTTAAAGTTCGGGTACTTCTGGCTCAGGTTCTGTTTGCTGAGCCAGAGATAATGTTGCTCGATGAACCGACCAACAACCTTGACATGCATACTATTGCATGGCTGGAGGATACACTTCTGGCCCGTAACTGTACCATGATTATTATTTCGCACGACCGTCACTTCCTTAATTCTGTTTGTACTCATATGGCTGATCTGGACTATGGTGAACTGCGTATGTTCCACGGTAATTATGATGAATACATGATTGCTGCAGAACAAGCCCGAGAGCGTTTACACGCTGATAATGCCAAGAAAAAAGCTCAGATTGCAGAGTTGCAGACCTTTGTCAGCCGCTTCTCTGCCAATGCGTCTAAAGCAAAACAGGCAACTTCCCGACAGAAACAACTGGAAAAAATCCAGCTTGAAGAGGTAAAACCATCCAGCCGGCAATCCCCGTTTATACGTTTCGACCAGGAGAAAAAGCTGTTCCGTACCGCACTGGAAGTGGAAGGACTAAAGCAGGGCTATGGAGATAACATTCTGATTAATGGTGTCAATCTGATGGTAGAAGTCGGAGAACGCATCGCTATTATTGGTGAGAATGGTATTGGTAAATCCACATTCCTCAATACATTAGCAGGTGTTATGCAGCCAATGGCCGGTATGGTGAAATGGTCGGAAAATAGCAATATCGGCTTTTACGCTCAGGACCATGCGCACGAATTTGCAGAGGATATGAATCTTCTGGACTGGATGGCGCAGTGGAAAAAAGAGGGCGAAGATGAGCAGGTTGTTCGTGGTATTCTGGGACGGATGCTGTTTTCCCAAAATGATATTAAGAAATCTGTCACAGTCCTTTCCGGTGGTGAACAGGGACGTATGTTGTTTGGTAAGCTGATCATGCAAAGAGCCAATATGTTGCTGATGGATGAGCCGACCAACCATATGGATATGGAGTCGATCGAATCTCTGAATCTGGCTCTGGAAAATTATCAGGGAACATTATTCTTCGTATCTCATGACCGCCAGTTTGTTTCCTCAATTGCAACCCGGATCATTGAAATTACCAAAGATGGTATCAGTGATTTTCATGGAACATATGATGAATACCTGAGTAAACAAGGACTAAGAGGTTAATCAATCTCACATAAAAAAATCCCCGGAAACCGGGGATTGGCTCGTCTATGTCGTAATACAGAACCGTGGACGTTATTTAGTTAGTCGTTCACGGTTCTGCATCAGCAGATTCATTGCGTCGAGGTACTGATACAATCCGCCGCCATCAAGCTGATACATATCAATCTCACCTTCTTCTAAAGTTAGCCCCTTACTGCGAGCTTCTTTTTTCAGTCCAGCCTTTCTCAACAGAGGATACAGAAGTCCCTTATTTTCTTTTTCTGCGTCTAGGATAACTTGTCTGAGTTGGTCATTAAGCTGAAACAATTCATCTTCTTCTTTCTTGGGCAGAACAATACCCGGGGAAAACTTTCCGTGTAATAAAAGTCCGGCAAAATAGGCCACCAAAAGGCCAATTGCTGTCAGCATGTTAATACCAATAAACAAATAACTGACAATCATGACAAGAATTGAAAGTCCACCGACCCAACCCAGCCGGTATAAAACCCGTCTTATTCTTTGCTTACGTTCGGCCTGTATAAGAATCTTATTCAGGGCAAGTAACCGCTGACAGCCACCTTTCAGGTGGTTTTCATACAAATCAACTGCAGCAGCAGAAGCCGTTATCTTTTTTTCGGGAGAGAGCTCCCGTTCAGATAACCGGTTGTCAGACTCTATTTGCGTCATTCCACTTCCTTAACTAATCACTGAGACGTGGATTACTTTACCTTAAAAACATAGTTTCGTTCTCAGATTAACAAATCAATATCCATAGACATTAACACTTTAATTGGTTTTTATGGTGTAAAGCTTACAGGGCAAGCTCATATTGCATTAATGTGAAATATAAAAGAAGCTCACAATTTGGGTGTATTATCAATTGTCGGAGCTGATCATGCTGTGCTAGTATAAATTTCGTATTTGTCAATATTCATATGAGTGGTTGTATCAATGTCGGATGTAGTTCAGCGTCGATTTATGAGTATGTTCGACACAGCTGTCGAAGGATTGTGGATTATGACTCCTGATGGAGACATATCCTTTTTCAACCATTCATTCTATAAGCAATTCAATTTTAACCCTGAAGGGGCTCACCTAAATGACTGGGTTGCTCTGATCCACCCGGATGATCAACCGGAGTTTACCGATAGGGTTGATGACCATCTCAGATCTGCATATTCGGATAAAAAACTGATTAGCCAGTATCGGGTATTAAAGAAAGACGGTTCTTATTGTTGGATTGAAGCCTTTGGGTCAGTAAAAAGGGATGAACAGGGCGAGTATATGGTGGGAAACCACCGGGATATTACCTCTCAGAAAAAGCTTGAGTCCTCCATTAGACGTCTGGCTTTTTGTGATAAAGCCTCAGGACTCCCCAATCACGATCAGTTAAAAATAGACCTGAAAAATCGACGTTCCGAAATCACCCTGCTGCATATCCACCTGAAAAGAATCCAATCATATATTAACCAGTACGGCGAACTGGTTATGCAGGAAGTGATTGACCGGACCATTCAGTGTCTGGATATCTTTAAACCGTATATCAGTAAATTTTACCGGAATTCAACAGAAACCTTTTCTGTGGTCTTATATACGCCGATCACTGAACAGCAACTTGCCGGGCTATGTCAGAATTTTATTTATATGTTTTCCCGGCATGCAGATCAGAATGGTGCCCTTTATATCGACAGTGTCTGTATAGGGGCTTATCCCTGCCATGACCTGAAACTGAGCCCGAATGAAGTCATTAACTGGGCAGCACAGACATCAGAGTACGCTTACCGGAACGAATCCTGTCAATGGGCGATCTGTAATGACGCAATAAAGAAAAAAGTGGAACGTTATTTCTACATTGAGAGTAAGCTTAAATCGGCTATCAGTAATGATGAAATATCAGTACGTCTTCAGCCAATCGTTTGCGCTAAAACACGTCAACTCCTTAGTTTTGAAGCTCTTGCTCGCTGGGATAAAAGCCGGATAGGTGAAATATATCCGGATGAATTTATTCCGGTGGCAGAACGTAAGGGACTGATTAGCCAACTGGGGGAAAAAGTACTGGCTCAGGCAAGTAGCTTTATCGCTTATTATAATAAGATCTGGGACACTGACGTTAAAGTCAATGTAAATGTGTCGGTGTTACAGTTACTGGACGGCACTTTTCCGGATAAGGCACTGGACATTGTTAGGGATGAAGGAGCAACGCCGGATAATGTCGTACTGGAACTGACAGAATCTGTATTACTGGAAGATAAATTCCAGGCCATGAATCAACTTCGGCAATTACAGTCATTCGGTTTTCGTCTAGCGATGGATGATTTTGGATCCGGACACAGTTCTGTTACCGGATTTTTTAAGTTACCGTTTCAGCAGTTAAAGATCGATAAAGAGCTGGTTAATGATTCCATGCGAGAAGCAGAACCGTTTGCTTACCTGGAGTTTTTAACCATGCTGTGCAGTATTCGGGGGATTGGTGTCACGATTGAAGGGATTGAAACAGAAGAAATGATGGAGCGGTTTATACAAATGGACGTCTCATCGTTTCAGGGATATCTGATAGCGAAGCCGTTAACTCTTGAATCCGCAATGGAGTATAGAGGCCATCAATATTATGATGCCGTACAGACTATTGAACAGCTAGCTATTCCTAATATAGCCTGACGTTACGTCCGGTTACAGCCTTAGCCCCATTATGGTGCAATATCGCATCTTTGTGTTTATTGTTGGTGCGCATTTAACTTTACTTGTGTTCTTTCTGAACCGATCTCACCCGCTCTCAGACTACTTTTCCTGGTATTCCCTTATTTCAGTTTTACTGGCATACAAACTGCACTCAATAGGTTGAATATGCCTCAGGATGTTTTTATCTCTCACTGAGAAATCGTGCATTTAGCCATATTTTGTGGCATATTTATTCGTGATATATGAATTAATATGTTGCTGATTTCTAATTTTTTATAAAATGGATGTTACAAGATGAAAAAAACGATAACTAAAATCGTTGCCTCCGGTGCATTGGCAATGGCTTCAGTGGGGGCTTCCGCAGGAGAAGTTTTGGATAATGTTGTTAAAACTGGTGAACTGAGAGCCTGTTTTGACGCCGGTTATATGCCATTCGAAATGAAGGCCAAAAACGGAAGTTATATCGGTTTTGATATCGACCTCGGTAAAGTGATGGCAAAACAGATGGGGGTGAAGTACGTTCCGGTCAATACTGCATTCGATGGTATAGTGCCTACACTGTTGACCGGTAAATGTGATCTGATTATGGCAGGTATGACGATTAATGCAGAACGTAATATGAAGGTCAACTTTGCTGATCCGTACATTGTTGTCGGCCAGTCTATTATTCTTAGCCCAGAACTGGAAGGTAAGGTTACAAGCTATAAAGATCTGAATGATCCTAAATACACGATAACCAGTAAGCTGAATACCACCGGGGAACAGGCAGTAAAAAGATTACTGAACAAAGCCAAGTATAATTCATTTGAAACAGAAACCGATGCTGTTATTGAAGTACTTAACGGTAAGGCTGATGCCATGGTATACGATATGCCATTTGTTTCTATTTACACAGCACAGAACCCGGGGAAAGTTGTCTCTATTCTTGAACCCTTTACCTACGAACCCCTGGGCTGGGCGGTAAAACAAGGTGATCCGGATATGATCAACTTTCTGAATAACTTCCTTCGTCAAATCAAAGGCGACGGAACCTATGAGCGTATTTATGACAAATGGTTTAAGAGTGATGCCTGGTTAAAACAGCTCAATTAATGTTGTTAAACAATCAGGGGAGGAAACTCCCCTGATTCAGTTTATATTTGGAAAATTTATGCAGAAAAACACAAAAAAGTGGGTATGGCACCTGTTGTTCGGTGTGGTACTCAGTCTTATTGGGTTTGGTATCTATACGGCCTCACAAAAGATTAACTATAACTGGCAGTGGGAACGAGTACTTCCCTATCTTATCGATACATCTCCGACAGAAATTCGGGCCGAAGCAGATGGCACAATCCGTGTAGAAGAGGATGGTTCTATTACTCTTATATACGATAACGGCGATCCCTCTGCTGTTGTATCGAATTTTTCTCAGGCCATGGTCTCTGATGGTGATCTGGTGTTTGCCGGGGATACACTGGCATTGTTAAAGCAGAGAAAAATGGGCGTTTTGCTAAAGGGGTTGTTAATAACGGTTGAACTTTCTGTTATTTCACTATTTTTTGCAATTATTATTGGTTTAATTGCCGCACTGATGCGCATATCGAATAATCCACTAACTAAGAACTTTTCGTTACTGTATGTGGAAGTTATTCGTGGTACACCACTTCTGGTACAGATCTTTATCGTATACTTCTTTTTGGGAACCGTATTCGATCTGGAACGTTTTACCGCGGGCATTACTGCACTTTCTATCTTTACCGGCGCTTATATCGCTGAAATTATCCGTTCAGGTATTCAGTCTATTCCATCAGGACAAATGGAAGCTGCACGTTCTCTGGGAATGACTTATACCAAGGCTATGACCTATGTCATTCTGCCTCAGGCGTTGAAAAGAACCTTACCACCGATGGCTGGACAACTGATTAACCTGATCAAAGATTCTTCTCTGGTTTCCGTTATCTCTATTACTGATTTGACAAAAGCAGGCAGGGAAGTCGTCAGCGGAAGTTTTGCTGCTTTTGAAGTCTGGTTTATAGTGGCAGGTCTCTATCTTGTTTTGACTTCTGCATTATCTATTGGTATTCAACGTATTGAAAAAAGGCTGGCAAGCAGTGACTAGATCTGAATATACCGGTAACGACATGATTGTTGCCACCGATGTTGACAAAATTTACCCCAACAGCTGTCATGCCCTGAAGAAAGTCTCTGCCAGAGTTAAACGCGGTGAAGTGGTCGTTATTATTGGCCCGTCTGGTTCTGGTAAATCAACATTTTTACGAACGCTGAACCAGTTAGAAACGATCTCCAGTGGCAGCATCACTATCGACGGCATTGATATGTATAACAAAGCAACAGATATTAATGCATTACGTGAAAATGTCGGTATGGTGTTTCAGTCATTCAATCTGTTTCCGCATCTATCCGTTAAAGATAATGTGATGCTGGCTCCACTGAAAGTGACTAAACGGGATAAAGCAGATGCTGAGCAGGAAGCCGAGTCCTTGCTTTATCGCGTCGGTCTGGCGGATAAAATGGATGTGTATCCCAGTCAATTATCCGGGGGACAGCAGCAACGGGTTGCTATTGCCCGGGCATTGGCGATGAAACCGGATCTGATGCTTTTTGATGAGCCTACATCAGCATTAGATCCAGAGATGGTTGGAGAAGTACTTGATGTAATGAAAGCTCTGGCAAAAGAAGGGATGACCATGGTTGTGGTTACCCATGAAATGGGTTTTGCCCGAGAAGTGGCAGATCGCGTCCTGTTTATGGAAGATGGTCAGCTACTGGTTGAGGGTGAACCTGATAGTCTATTTGATTCACCACCTCACCCAAGGTTGCAGAAATTCCTTTCCAGCATATTGTAGAATTTATTGGAAATATCGAATGAATAAGCCCTATGCCAGAGGGCTTATTTTTTAAGTCTTATTTTTTTGCCAATCCTTTTGCATGAAAGTAGCCAAGCATATGCGGCCTTAAATCTTTGGACAGCATATTCATCATAGATTCTGACCAGTTGGTATCTTTTGTGTTACTGCTTCTTGACCGATAATAATCCGACATGACCTGATCATAGTGTGCGATCTGTTCTTTATCCGGTTTCTGATAAGTATTTTCATGTACAAAAATGTCTGTACTAAACCTTGGCTTACTATCCGGAGCCTGATCTGGATGCCCCAGACACATTCCATACAGAACAGCACAATATTCGGGCAGTTCCAGTACTTCATCAACCTGCAGAGGGTTATTTCTTAATCCACCGATATAGACGCCTCCCAAACCCATTGATTCAGCCGCTAGCAAACAGTTCTGTGCCATGATAGTGGCATCAACCGCACCAATTAATGTTAGTTCCATTGAATCGAGTTTCAGATCCGGATTGAGACTATGATGGCGTTGATAATCGATACAAAAAACAAGAAATTCAGCTGCACTTTCAATATAAGGCTGATTGCCGCCCAATTCTGCCAGTCGGGATCTTTTGGCTTTATCTGTCACCCGAATAATAGAAATACACTGGATAAGGTTTGAAGAAGACCCGGCTCTTCCGGCTGCAAAAATTTGTTCCATTTGCGACTCAGAGATAGGGGTGTCGGTAAATTTACGTATAGAACGGTGATGTAGGATAGTTTCGATAGCAGGGGTCATAAAATCTCCGTATAGGTCATTGACGCGTCAGAGTAGATATATTACAGGGAGTTTCCATGCATAGTAAATTAGTTGTATTCCGGATAGAACTAGTGGCTCTTGCGGGGGATCTCTCCAGCTTTATTTAAGTGCCAGTGAGTAACCAAAGGGCCGAAGAGTTCAAATAATACTGTCGTTGTAACAGCGATAGTCAATACTAAACGACCTAATCCGGGAAAACGTTCACTGACTAATAACCCCATACCGATAGCAACACCAGCCTGTGGCAGCAGACAACCGCCCAGATGCTGTACAACGTTTGGTGGAGATTTTGCGAGTCTGGAAAATAGCTGCGCGCCGAAAAGCTTTCCCAGAGTGCGAGCGACTATATAAGCTGATGTTATATAACCAAGAGAGCCCAAAGACGAAAAATCCATACTAATTCCGGAAAGAATAAAAAAGATCACCAGAAAAGGATCGCTGGCTGTTTCTATATCATAGAATGGTCTTTCAACATGTTTTGCCATCCGAGATACTGTCGCCCCCAGAGCCATACAGGCTAACAGGTAAGAAACCTGCAGATACAGAGCACTGCCCCCACAGATAAAAACAAAGCCCATAGCTTCGACAACCGTTGGTTCACCAGGTCTGTTCCGCCCAATGATGTGTGACATAGGAATACCAACAGCAATACCTATCGCTAAAGCTCCGGCAATTTCCCACGCTCCGTGAATCATGTAGCTGATACTGTGTTGCCCGCCGTTAAGGTTACTGGCAATGACCAGCAGCAGACTGAAAATAATAATGCCCCAGGCATCATCAACGGCAACGACACTTTTGAGTATCTTAGAAACCGGCCCCTTGGCTTTGAATTCTCTGATGACATCGATCGTTGCAGCCGGATCCGTTGCGGTCGCAATACCAGCCAGAACTAGGGCCAGAGTTATGTCGGATGAGACAAAAAACACAGCAATAAAAACACTGATAGCAGGAACAAGAGATACACCGAGTGAAATAAACAAAATCTGCCAGCGTTCCGAAATAATATCCCGTCCGAAAAAACTTTCGCCAAGCAGAAAACCGACCATTGCCAGAGCCAGATGGGAAACAGTGCTGAAGTATTGTGAAAATTCTTCTGGAATTAAATTTAATCCACTAGGGCCGGAAAGGATCCCGATGCAAAGAAGAATCGTCACACGGGGAATATGTGCTTTTGAGCTAATGATATGAGCTGTCCAGCCTATCAGAAACAGCACGCCCAAAATGAGCAATTCGGGGATTTTATCAGGCAGCACTATTTTATCTTAATGCCTCTTTACTTAAAAAGGTCTCTTTAAGCATAAGTGACAATTTACTGATATGCTGTGAATTTTTTACCTATCATCATAATTTGTTACCTTGTTACGACCTTGTTGTTTTGAATGATAAAGCGCTTCATCTGCACGGGATAACAGGCTATGGATTGATTCTCCCGTTCTTAACGTTGCAATACCAATACAGACCGTTACCTGTTTAACGGTATTAAAAGGATACTTTTCTATATTTTCTCGTAATTTTTCAGCCATTTCTGCTAACTGAACTTTGTCGGCATGAGGAACAATAATCAGAAATTCTTCTCCTCCCCACCGGCCGACTACGTCACTCTGACGAGTGGAAGAAGAGATTATCTGAGCAAATTCAATCAGAGTTGAATCACCGACATGATGTCCAAAAGTATCATTAACCCGCTTAAAATGATCAATGTCTAGGATCATAACAGCAAATATACTCTTGTACCTGTTGGCCAGATCCAACTGGTGAGCAAGCATTTCATCAAGTTTGTGGCGATTATAGAGACCGGTCAGTCTGTCGGTCAAAGCCAGCTTTTCAAGTTGTTTTTCGTAAGATAGAGTTTGTGTTATATCACGAGACAAACCAATAAAGCGCATTTCTCCAGTTTCTTTATCTACGACCAATCGTGCATTGACTTCAGTCCATACAGTGGAGCCATCCCTGCGGGGCTGTTCAATTCTAAAGGTATGCATCTGCGGTTTTTTACCGCTTTGAACGGCTTCAATTTCAGCTTGCATTGTTTTTAAAACCTGCTGCCGTGAGCCTTCACAAATAACTTTATCTAAAGGCTGTAGTATCACTTCCTCTGCGATATAACCGCGCAATTTCTCAACTGACGGGCTGATATAAATAAACTTACCTTGAGTACTCATCACCCAGACAACGTCATCCATATTTTCCGCCAGCCAGAAATATTTTTTGTACGCTAATTGCAATTGCCGGTTTTTTTCTGCAATAGTCTGATTGATCTTAAATAATTCTCTATGGCGCCAAAAACCTACTAAAGAGATAAGCCCAAAACCAATAATAACTTTATACAGGAGGGAATAATCAATCCGGGATTCATAGCGAATAGCAAGCCATTTATTGTATATCGTTCTGATAGTTTCAGGATTAACACTATCGAGAGCCTTCTGCATTATACCTAATAATAGAGGTTCATCGTTTCTGGTTGCTACACTCAGCTCGAACTCTTTGTTCAGTTTTCCGGCTATACGGATATCGGTTATGCCCTCTTTTTGTATTGCCGAAGCCAGAGGCGGTAGCGCATCAACATAACCAAAAACCTCTCCGTTTCTTACCATCTGAATACCATGCAGACGAGAATCAACCAGAATAATATCAATATCAGGCTGCTCATTGCTTAATAGTTCAGCTGATGCATAGCCTTTCAGCATAGACAGTTTTTTGCCTGCCAGAGGTGCCATATTATCAATATAAATTTCAGTGTTTCTGGTGGCAACAACAGAAGGGAATGAGACGTAGGGTCGGGTAAAATTCATATATTCCAGTCGATCCGGAGTTTTCATTGCCAGAGAGAACATATCGCATTTACGCTGTTTTGCCAGATCAATACTTTCCTGCCAGTTGTGAGATGGAACAAGTTGCAGGTTAAGTCCGCTGTTTTTCATTACTTCCTGCAGGATATCTGCAGTGATACCCGTATGTTTCGCTTCCGCATCGATACCTTCAAGAGGCATCCAGTCAGGATCGACACACATTGTTATCTGTTTTTTCTTTTCCAGATAATGACGTTCATCATTAGTCCATGCAAGAGCAGGGCGTTGCATATTGGTCGTCATGGAACCGAACCAGAGATTACTTAAAGAAATCAGAGAGGAAGGAGAAATTGATGCGATAGCTTTATCGATCAGTCCGAGCAGAACAGGCTGGTTTTTCGGTGTTGCAATATAAAGATTGTTGGCTCCCGACGGAATATTCCAGGTTCCCTGAACCGTAAGTCCGAGATAGTGATTCTGGTTTATCAGGTAGCGAAGAACATTTCCGTAGTCGGCAGCAAAATCGGCACTGCCATTACGTACAGCTTCAATAGCTTCGAGTGTATTGTCTGTGAGATGAAAATTGAATTTGTCAGCATAGTTATTTTGTAGATATTCGGTCTGTTCCCAGCCTTTCGGCGTAGCAATCGTTGTGCCGTATAAATCTTCCAGTGAGTCTATCGGTCTGAAACTGCTGCGTGTGACGAAATTAGTCGTGTCTTTAATAATAGGCTGGGAGAATTGTCCGCATTGACTTATTTTCTCTGAGCGGTCTGACGGATGCAGAATATCAATTTTTCCTTTACAGAACATATCAACTAACTCTTCCCAGGATTTACCACTAACGAATTCAACCTTTATATTTAGTTGTTTTGCAATTAACTGAATCAATCCGACAGAATAGCCTGCTGGTTGATTGTCTATAACAAAATCGTACGGAGGCCAGTCTGTTTCGTTAGAGATACGTAATATTTTTTTCTCCTGTAAATAAGCGGCTTCCTGCTCAGTAAGCAGCATCGATCCGGTATTGTTGTCATGTTTTGAATTTTCATTGGCAAGAAAGTTCGTTCCAAGCCATTTATTAACCAGCTTCATTCTTTCTGTTGCCGTAATATCATCCATTGCTTTCTGGATAATAGACTTAAGTACAGGTCTATCAGACCGAATACCGAAACGCAGATCTTCTTCAGATATGGAAGGAAGCTGTAATTCACCGGCTATACGCAAATTGGTATAGGCATGTTTTGTGACTAGGGCATTAATATTGGTTAAGTTCTGCATCAAAGCATCTATCTGACCATAGACCAGGGCCTTGGTCAGTTCTTCATAGGTTTCGTAAATAATCAGATCAAAAGTGTTCAGTTTTTTCAGTTCACTGGTATAAAAAACATCTTTCAATATACCGACTTTTTTCCCGACAAGGCTATTCAGATCCTCGAACTTACCAAAATCATCTCTGACGTAGATCATGATTGGAATTTCGTAATAGGGCTCGGTAAAAAGAGTAAAAGACAACCGTTCTTTTTTATATGAAATACTGGTGATCATATCGACTTTTTTGGCTTTAAAAGCATCGAGTCCTTTGTTCCATATTTCTATGACAGGTTCAAAGGTAAGTCCGGTTTTCTCACTTAATATGTCCAGAAGATCATGTTCAAAACCATCCACATTATTTTGGGTGGTAAAACTGAAAGGTGTAAAATCAGGCATCATGGCAACAGAGACTTTACGATTGACCCGGATATAACTGATTTCCTCCTCAGTCAGTGCAATCTGAGGATGCTCGGTCGTATATATAAAAGAATGACTATTATAAGATTCTTCTGGTTCGGTCAGGCCAACTTCAGTGAACAGGTTACTGATACGATTGACTTGCTTTGGATCTATGCTGCCTATCGGATAAGTTTTAGGCTGAATAATGCGAACCGTTTGCCGTGCTTCAAAAAGGAGGTGTTCACGGCTTTTGTGCTGAGAATTATATTTATCAATAATAAGGTCAACAATCTCTTCCGGATGTTTAAGCGCATATTCCCAGCCACGATTACTGGCGTTGATAAAAGCATCTGTCAGCTCCGGATGTATTTCTGTAAAAGTTTTTGACGTAAACAGATTGACATCGTAAAGCTCAACACCATAGTTGTTCGGGTCAATGATATTATAGGGAATCCCGTCTTTTTGCAGCGAAAAGGGTTCGTTGGTTAAGAAGACTGAAACCGCATCCACTTTTTTATCAATAAAATCCTGCATATTGAATGTCGGAGGAACAGCGTCGACTTCGCTCGTATCGACTCTGAAAGTGTTAAACATCTGGGTGTAGTTGGCATTTTCGATATCTTGTTTTGAGATCATCAACTTTTTACCAACCAGGTCAGAAGGCAGGCGAATATCAGGCTGGGTAACCAGCGCCAGCGGAGAACGTTTAAAATAGTTAGCCAGTATCATGACCGGCTTTCCCTGCATGCCCAGTTCGATAAGACCGCTTCCCCAGATACCGAAGTCAGCCTTACCAGAGAGAACTTCCTCCGCAACATTCAAACCATTCTGATACTCCCGGATGTCAACATTTATCCCGGCATCTCGATAGTATCCCAACTCTTTTGCAGCATAAAAACCTGCAAATTCAAACTGATGCTTCCACTGAAGGCGAAGCGATACTGTTTGAGTGTCCGCAACACAATTGCCGGTAGCCAAAAGCAGAAAGACACAAACCAGTAAGTGCTGTATATATCGATAAGTCATTCTGCTTGTCTGCATGCCGGTTCCTTTTTGTCTTGCTGACTTAACAAATATAACACCATGAAATGTTTGTGTTGCAGTATTGTTATCATAATTAACAAATTAAATCAGATCTGTTGTGGTGATGACTACAATCATATTTATGAATGACCGCTTTTCTTGGTTGGTATTCCCACTATTTCCTGATATAACGATGGCCTACACTTTGTTGAGGCATTTATGTATATTCAAAATTTCGAAGCTTTTCTGATTGCCATTACAATTCTGACCCTTACTCCGGGTATCGATACGGCATTAGTGATAAAAAACAGCAGCCGTTCCGGTGTTAAAGACGGTTGTGTTACCAGCTTTGGTATCTGTAGTGGTTTGTTTGTTCATGCCACATTTTCTTCTGTGGGGATCTCTGCGATTCTGCTTCAGTCAGCACAACTTTTTCAGGTAATGAAATGGATAGGGGCTTTGTACCTTATCTGGCTGGGAATCAACTCCCTGAAAGCAACCTATAAAGGCGTTAAAGGCATCGAGGTTGAAGAAAGTGACGGGCACAGGGTATTTTCAGCAAGACGCTCGTTACGCGAAGGGTTTCTTTCTAATGTACTGAATCCTAAAACAGCCGTGTTTTATCTGGCTTTTTTACCTCAGTTTATCAATCCTGAGCATTCTCTTTTTGTTCAGTCATTTATGATGGCTGGTATTCATTTTCTGATTGCAATGATATGGCAGAGTGGTGTTGCTACTGCTGTCACTTCAGCCCAACAGTTGGTGAAAAACTCATCATTATTAACCTGGATGGAAGGTATTACAGGAAGTGTACTGATTGCACTTGGCATAAAATTAATCATGGATGATGGTGTGGAGGCCAGTTAATTTACCCCATCAAAACCCGCTTCCCTGAGCCTGATCAGGGAAGCGGATCCAGAAGATTATTGCTGTAATATACTCTTAAGCTCATCAACTGCAGGAACCTTACCCATCACCTTGATCTCTCCATCCACAGCCAGAGCAGGGGTGAGCATTGCACCTAATGCTACAATCTGGTTAATATCTGTTATTTTTTCCAGTTCATAATCCAACTGAAGCTCTTTTGCTGCCGTATCAGCGGCTTCCGCCAGCTTTTGACACTTAAGACAACCAGTACCTAATATTTGAATTTTCATAGCAACTCTCCGAATAGTGTGTTTTAACCAAAAAAGGCCCCGAATATTATTCCACTAATGGTTGCCATTACGACGACCAGACTGATAAATACAATGGTTTTACGGCTTCCGAGTACGCTATGGATAACCAGCATATTCGGCAGACTTAATGCTGGCCCGGACAAAAGCAGAGCCAGTGCAGGACCTTTTCCCATACCATTTCCAATCAGCCCTTGCAGGATTGGCACTTCTGTCAGTGTAGCGAAATACATAAAGGCACCGGCAAAAGAAGCAAAGAAATTAGCCGATAAGGAGTTTCCGCCAACAGCCTGCGAAACCCACTCAGAGGGAATAAGACCTTCATGCCCGACTCGTCCCAGCAATGCTCCGGCAATCAAAACACCGAATAATAATAAGGGCATAATCTGTTTAGCGAATGCCCATGAAGATGAAAACCACTCTGACGCTTCACCTTTGTCAGTACTGGTAAAGACAGAGAGACCAATTATCCCGGCAGAGAAAGCGAGTAAAGGTTGTGCTGGAAAAACCAGTGCCAACATGACAACAGCAATACCTGTCAGAGTAACTTTCCACCATGCCATATTGAACCAGCGCACCAGAATGATACTCAGAGTAAATGCAAAAAGTGAGGTGACGACCCATTTAAAATGGTAGATGGTCGCCCAGATACCCGTAATTTCAGCCGGCTTTCCCCAGTTAGCAAAAACCAGAATACCAATCATAGAGGAAAAATAGAGGCCGTTTTGCCAGAGTGAACGTTTTACGTCTTCTTCCGGTAAAACCATCTGTGCTGCTGCTTTTTGGTTCTCTTCTTTGATAAAAATAAAATGCATCAACACACCAATAATGACACTGAAAACAATCGCTCCGATGGCTCGGGCAATACCCAGCTCACTGCCAAGAATCCGAGCTGTCAGGATAATGGCCAGTACGTTGATTGCCGGTCCCGAGTAGAGAAATGTTGTTGCGGGTCCCAGTCCTGCCCCCATGCGGTAAATGCCGGTAAACAGCGGAAGAACCGTACAGGAACAAACGGCAAGAATAGAGCCCGAGACAGAAGCAACACCATAAGCCAGTATCTTATTGGCCTTGGCACCAAGATACTTCATAACAGATGCCTGACTGACAAAAACAGCGATCGCACCCGCAATAAAAAATGCAGGAATTAAACAGAGCAGTACATGTTCCTGGGCATACCACTTAGTCAGATACAGCGCTTCCATCACAGCATTATCAAAACGCTCAGTTCCGACAGGCAGATAGAAAAATATAAGAAATATACCAGTAATAACCGTCAGTATTTTCCATTCAGATTTCCAGTTCATACCTCTTCTCCGTACCTGTGATTAAGTTAGCCGACTAAAGCAGTCTGTTCTGTTGCATGAGAGCTAATAATGGTTTCTATGCAACGCATAGACTGAAGAAGGCAGGGAACTTTTAACCGGTAAAAAACTTGTTTACCTCGTTTGTCGCTATCAATAATTCCGGCTTGTTTTAAGACAGAAAGATGTTTGGAAATAGTAGAGAAATCGGCATCAATACGTTCAACAAATTCACAGACACAACGCTCGCCATCGACCAGCTGTTCAGCCATCCAAAGGCGGGTAGGGTGGGCCAGAGCCTTAAGCACTCTGGCTTTTGCTTCGTATAATCGTTTATCTTTTTCGTTCATATTTTCCGTTCATAGCATTTATTATTTGCATATATGGCAAAATAGCCAAGTATTAACAATAAATCAACATCTTTTCTGTATTTTGTGTTGATTACGCCAGACCGGTAAATAAAAAACCCGCCGAAGCGGGTATGTATTTAACCTGAATACGGGTCAGTGCTTAGCTTTCAGTAACCGTATCGTATTTCTTCAGTGAAGCCATTTGGCTAAAGAACTGTTTGGTCTCTTCTGCAACGACATTGCGCAGCATAATCAGACCGATCAGGTTAGGTATTGCCATCAGACCGTTAACAATATCGGCAATCAGCCAGATCATATCCAGTTTCAGAAATGCCCCGGATGCAACCAGTGCCAAAAAAATGATTTTGTATGGTAATACGGCTTTCGTTCCCATCAGGAATACTACGCAGCGTTCACCATAGTAGTTCCAGCCCAAAATAGTGGTAAAGGCAAAAAACATCAGGCCAATAGATACCAGCATCGGACCGATAGTTTCAGAGCTCAGACCAACAGCAAAGGCATGTGTAGTCATCTCTGCTCCGGCGAAATCACTCTGCCATGCACCAGTAAGAATCAAAGCAAGGCCGGTCATAGTACAGATGATAATAGTATCAAAGAAGGTCCCCGTCATAGAGATCAGTCCCTGACGCACACAAGAATCTGTTTTTGCCGCTGCCGCCGCCATTGGCGCACTGCCCAAACCCGACTCATTAGAAAACACTCCCCGGGCGACACCGGACTGAATTGCAACCATAATGGTTGCCCCGAGGAAGCCGCCAGTTGCTGCGGTTTGTGTAAAGGCAGAAGTGATGACCAGCACGACAGCGTCCACCAGTTGATCTGCATTGGCAACCAGCACGCTCAGACAGGCCAGCACATAGAATACGGCCATTGCTGGAACTACTTTACCCGCAACGTTTGCAATAGAACGGATACCACCTATAGTCACAAAAGCAACCAGCAGAGTCAGAAAAGCAGCAGCCACACCACGGGATAGCCCGAATGACAATTCAGAAGCATCAAGAATGGCGTTAACCTGAGGAAATGTACCGATACCAAAGCAGGCAACACCCAGAGCAAATACAGCGAACAGAGTTGCAAGAACCTTAGAACCGACACCGTATTGAAGATAGAACATTGGGCCGCCAACCATTTGGCCTTTGTCATCTGTTTTTCTGTATTTTACCGCCAGCAGGCATTCTGCATATTTAGTTGCCATACCAAATACCGCTGCCAGCCACATCCAGAACAATGCGCCGGGACCACCCAGTTTAATTGCTGTCGCAACACCAACGATATTACCAGTACCTATGGTTGCCGACAGTGCAGTGCACAGTGCAGCAAAACTGGAAACATCACCCTGAGAACTGTTGGTGCTACTTTTACTGAACACTAACTTCAGAGCTGTAGGAAGATGGCGGAATTGCAGAAGTCCGAGACGAAAAGTGAAATAAACACCGGTACCGACCAATAAGATCAACAGCGGAGGTCCCCAGACCAGACTATCAACAGTTTGTAAAAAAGATTGGAAGTTATTCATGATTTCCCCTTAAAAATAAATACGTTAAGGAGAAGAGGGAAAGGGGCGTGATCAAACAATCACACAACAGTAAGAATAAGGGTCACTGAACAGATGTGAGAAAACACATTATCAGTTACCCAAAACACATAGTTAATTACTTTCCACTCCTCTGTCCTTTTGCCTGAGAGTTTCCTCCGATCTGACGATCAAAGTTGCTCCTTCGGCGGCTGGTTTATATCGTTCTGATATTTCAGCTCTCTCCAGAGGTTCCTCCAACTACAGTCCTTGTCTGGCCATTAGGCACCGACACCTGAAAGATTTACTTCTTCGGCGGACAAATGTCATACGTTTTAAGCAAAACGAAGGGCAGATGTCTCTCTCCTGCAGTCTTCACCGGAACAAATACCTGTATAGATAAGTATCACAGGTATTCTGTAGCGCGCATCCTACAAAAAAAATGAGCGCCTGTCAGCAAAGAATGTACTAATTGAACAAATAATCAGCGCAAGGAGAAGGGAATGGCAGGTAAACACGGAAAAAAAAGTGAAATTATATATAATTAGGCAATAAGCCCTGCTATATGGAGCAAAATAAGATGACCCGATTATTTGCCATTGGTGTATTAATAGCACTGGCGGTGTTGTTATTCCGTTACCGGACTAATGAAAAAATTCAAACCGGTGTTATCATCGCACTGATCACAGGGATTATGTTATATACCATCATCATAGTGATTAGCGAATTAATACGCTGAGCCGGATAACGTGGAGTTGTATTGAGTGAAAGATCTGAATGGTCAGGATAACGTTGTTGTTATTGAAGAACGGGACAAACGGACTTATCTGTATATTATAGTTGCAGCGGTCTTTGGCCTTGCTATCGGAGGGCTTGCTGGGTCAATTGTCACCCAGAGCCGTTGGGAAACCGCTTATCACCAGTTACAGGAAAAACAGCAACAAAAGACTGAAGCGGTGATTTCTTCTGCTGACAAGCAGAAAGAACCTGCAACTTCGATAGATATTGATGCTATCGTGGATAAACGTGTGACCGAACAACTGGAATCAGAAGTCAGTATACTGAAAAAAGAATTTGATGCACAACTTCTTGCTTCGCAGAAAATAGTAACTGAACTGGAGAAGGTGAATATTGAGCTGGAAACCAGAATCAAAGTACAGCAGGATTCCATAAAGCAAGAACAGGAAGAAAATGCTCAGTTACTACAGAAAACAGAGATGCAGGAAATGGTTTTTGAACGTTCCAGAGAATTGTTTCAACGGGAACTGAAGATCAAACAGGAACTGGAAAAACTGCAGCAGGAGCGGGAAGCACTAGAGCCACAAGTGCAACAATACCAAAAAGACTGTGATGCCTATCTTGAAGGTAATGACTGGGATGTGGCAGAAGACTCTTGTGACAAGCATGATGAGGCCAATTCAAGACTGAGTCAGATTGATCAGATGATAGAAGTCCATAAGCTGGATCTTCGTCAAATCCAGCAAATTGCCGGAGAAATTGGCTTATAGATTTTGGAACCGTTAATATTTCACGGCCTGACTGATGGGGGATTGTTGCTGCCGGCGGTACGAGTAGCAGGCAACGCTCCCCCAACCAATAACCTGTCCCCACAATAGTGTCCACTGAGGGAGTATTTGGGAAAACTCTGCTCCCATCTGGTTAACCGCCATCATGCTCTGAATAGCCGGTGTACTGGGAAACAGGCAACTCAGCCAGATTACGGGCTCAGGTATGGCTTCCAGGGGCCAGATAAAGCCAGCACTGAATATTAAGGGCATTGAACTGATTAACACGACAAAAGTGACAAGTTCCCTTCTGGGTAACAAGGCTCCCAGCCAGACCCCGATACAGGCACTGCTGATAAAAAACGGAGCCAGTAACCGCAGGATTAGAAAACTGTCAGCCAACTGATTAATCTGGTAGAAATCAAAGCTGAAACCAAAGTAAAACATGGCCAAAAGGTAATAGATACAAACCAGTAATCCTATCCTTATGCTCAACAGTTTTACGGGACAAACTTTTTTCCAGTATCCGTTCCCGTACTTCTCTGTTCCGCCCATCAGACCGGCTCCCATAGCCAGAGTCTGCTGTAGGATCAGGATAAATACCCCCGGAATAACATAATCAACATAGCCGAGCACAGGGTTAAACACCGGCTTCATATTAACCTGGATCTGAGAGTACTGTTCCTGAGCAGAGGCTAGTGGTTCCCCCTCCATCAGTAAACGCAATACCTTAGCTTTGGCTCCTAAGGTAGCACCAGCCTGTGCAAGTCCCTGAACAATCGTGCCGTAGACCAGAAAATAAGAGGCATCTCCCGCATAGGCAAGCACCGGACTTTTCCCCAGTAACAGGTCACGATAAAAGTGTTCGGGTATGACCAGAATGCCCCGAACTTCCCGGTTAAGAAACTGCTGCTTCGCCTGCTCAACCGTGTAAGCATGTTTAATGATCTTTACCTGTGGTGTCGCATTGACCATTCGCTCTAACTGACGGCTGAGTGCACTGTTATCCAGATTAACCAGAGTAATTTCCTGCTCTGTCGGCACCTGATGGATATAAGGCAACGGATACAGGAACGAGTAAAAAATGACGCCACCAAATACAGTAAGCAAAATCACCGGATTGCGGAAGATGGCCAGTAGTTCTTTTTTTGCCAAATCAGTCAGACTCATGTTGAATCTCCTGATATTTAAGATGTTTTCTGATCAGTAACACCATTAGGAAAAAAGGCAGAAGATATCCCAGTATCGGAGGGGTAAATCGAAGGATAGTTTGCCATGGCGCGACACCGTAACTAAATTGTTCAATTTGCGCCTCAATATAATAGCTGACTGGCAGGAAACTCCGCCATACCTGAGCAAGAAAGGGCATATCTGTTGCCGGAAAAGTTACCCCCATAAAGGCAAAACTTGGCGCGGTAAAAACCGCTGAAAAACTCATTGCACGGGCGGGATCCCATGTCAGAAAGAAGAATAAGCACCCCATAATCATAGCTGCGATCGCTGTTAAAAACTGTGCATACAGTAAAGGCAACAGACTTCCTGCTAATGGCCATTTTAAACCAAGAGAGAACCAGAGTAAGAAAATATATCCCAGTAACAGATATACAGGCAGATAACATGCACAAAGTGAAATGAGCCGCCGAACCGGCCGGGCACCAAACATGGCCACTAATCCATAAATCCGGTCATTGGCGCTTAAAAACAATATAGTCGTCACTACAATAAATATTTGCCACAATGCGGGGATAATGGCTGAGACCAGAAACTGAGCATAGTTAGAATTCAGGTTAAATAAGGGGGTGATCTGATTACGGACAGTCACCGTTTTACCCTGAGCACTCAGTATAGACATTTTTCCTTTTGACAGTTGTTTCTGTATTCCTGCCTGAGCACTGAACGTGCCGGCAGCCAGATTGACAGCACTGTTAATCAGCTTACCGATTAAGATGTACTGACTGTTATAAAAAACGGAAATACGGGGTGGAGTATTAAGATACACATCCCGTTCAAAATGCCGGGGAATCACTACATAAGCATATATTTCACCAGCTACCAACGCAGTTTTAGCCTCGGGAACAGAGACATAATACCGGTCTGCCTGCATTACTGAAGTCGCATCAAGTTCCCGGACCAGTGTTTGCGAAAGAGGGCTTTTTTCCAGATCAACAATACCGACAGGCAAATCCCGGATCAACCCTTGAGAGAAAATCCACCAAAGTATAAAGCCCAGAAGCACAGGCAACCAGGTCAGTGAAGATAACAGCCATTTATCATTAGCCAGAACATGCCACTGATTGGGTTTTATATTCTGCATATGATTACAGCTCTACAGCAACACTCATTCCGGTCCGGAATTCATCCGATGACTCAACCGGTCTGGCTTCGACTTCGAAGGTTCTCAAATCAAAGCCCTGTGATGCATCAGTAGAACGCCAAGTGGCAAAATCCCCCATAACGGCGATATGACTGACTTCAAACAAAACTTCTTTATCTAACGCAGGCAGATAAGCCGAAAATGTATCGCCTTTACGGAAATATTTCAGCCAATCTTCCCGAACATTGAATATTGCCCAGCAGTCCTGTGTATCAATCACAGTAACGACGGGAAAACCCTGTGGTGCCAGTTCGCCGCTATTCAGTAACACCTGAGACACTTCACCATTAAACCAGCTCTTTATACGGGTATCTGCTGCATAGGCTTCGATCTCAGCAACAGCACCTTCAGCCATACGTGCTTTTTCACTGGCAGCCTGAATGGTTTCTGAACGCGCCCCTTCCTGTGTCATCTGATACATCTGGTAAGCAGCACTTTCAGTATACCTGGCTGCTTGCCATTGAGTCAGGGCTTCATCACGCTTTTGCTCAGCAATCACACCTTCCTTATACAGGTTGTCTACCCTGCGATAGGTTTTTTCTGCAAGCAGGGCGGCAGTCTGAGCTTTTTTCCACTGATCTTCAGCCGCCTTTTTCTGTTGTTCTCTGGCCCCGTTCTCTGCTTCCTGAGCCAGCGCACCTGCCGCCGCTTTTCCAGCCAGAGCCTGTGCCAGCTTCGCATCGATTTCAGGGCTGTAGAGAGTAAAGATCAGATCTCCTTTCTCTACCTGATCCCCTTTTTGTACCATAACTTTATCGATACGCCCGGCAACTTTAGACGAAATACTGTACTGCTGCGCTTCTATTTGCCCCTGTATCCGGATTGGTTTAGGCTGATGTGCCAGATAAAAGCTGTATCCTATCCAGCCGGCAACGGAAAGAACGCTAACCGCAATAATAGCAGGCTTAACTATTTTCATAACGGATTCTCCGGAGCAACTGAGGGTTCAGATATATATTCATAGTGCACAAATGTATCCATTTCATTACTAAGAGCCAGAAGCCGGTTCAGTGCAATTAAATAATTAAACCGGGCGACCTGTTGTTGTGTTTTGATACCAGCCAGATACAGTTCTGCATCAACGACATCAAGCGAGGTTGACAACCCCTGAGAGAACGCAGTTCTTCGTAATTTCAGGTTCTCTTGTGCCAACATCAGACTCGTGTCCAATCCTTCAGCTTCTTCAATAGCCTGTTCTGCTTCAGAATAGGTTTTTTCAACCAACACCGTCAAATCACTAATGGCCTGTCGGCGGGCATGCTCCACCTGCATAATGGCACTTCTGGCCGCTGCCGTGTTTTCTGAACGGCCATGGGTATCGATAAGATTAATATTCACCCCAATACCAACCATCCAGTCTGGCACCAGTTTGCTGGCCAGATTATCTTCTTCATAAAGGTTATAGTTTCCGTACAGATAGACTTCCGGATAATAATTACCCAATTCAGCTTCTAACAGATTGCGGCTTTGTTTATCTTTTGCAGCCAGTAATTTTAATCCGGGATAGGTTGCCAGAGTCTGCTCGGAAAAAGCAGATAAAGGTGGCAGACTGTGATTAATAAACAGATGGGTCTGTGGTGTTATGCTCTCCGGCTGATTTAAGATCTTGGTCAAAGCCGAAGTAACGATAGCCAGATCCCGCTGAGCTTTTTTCCGGTCAACAACCGCTTTCATCAACGAAGCTTCAGCCTGCAGTCTCTCAACTTTGGCTATCTGCCCCTGCTGTTCCAGTTTAACGGCAAATTCTTTATGCTGGATCAGTCCGCGTTCCACGGACAATCGGGTCTCCAGAACGTTTTTGGCCAGTACAACGCTGAAATAATACTTAGCCAAATCCTCATATTGTGCCTGAGTTTCCATCTCCAGCAGCGATTCAGCTTCCTCTGTTTGACCTTGAGCAATTTTTTGTGCTGCAGTAATCCGGCCGCCGGTAAAAATCGGCCAGATAGCCCGAACCGAGGAGTTCACCATATCTTTGTCTGCAATTGTGGAAACCGCAGGTAATGCACTGAGGCTGGAAACCAACGACGCCAGACTTGTTGACCCCAGTGAGCTGATAAGACCCGGTATTGCAGCTTTCGTTGTACTGTCAAGGCTATTTATCAGATCATCGGCAGACAGGGTAACGTCATCATCCAGCCGGGTATAAGTTGCACCGAGGGAAATCGATGGATAATTTAACGCATCTTTGGATTTTTCCAGCAACCGGTAGCGTTCAACATTCGCCCTCTGAGAAGCAAGTGAGCTGTTTTTTTCCTGCAGTACTTTCCATGCCTCATTAAAGTGCATTTCTTTTCCCTGAATGGGTAAAGTGAAAAGAAAAAAGCCAAGGGAGAGAACAGTCAATACCTGAGAATTTCTAATCATACTAAAACTGTATCTGTGTAAGTATCTGAAATAGAGTATATGCTCTATTTTAGTCTAATGCATGAGAAATAACATAATTATGTTATCTGGATAAAGAGGATTTTGCTCAGAACGATACCGAAGCAGGCTAAGAACAGATAAAATAAATAGATCCGTGATAAATGTAGGTTATGAAAGCTCAGTAATTACATGAATAATATTAAAATTCGCAGTGCTGTTATCGGTGATCTGGAACAACTGAATGATATGATGTTTGCTCTGCATGATTTTCATCATCAGTCATGCCCTGAACATTTCAAAACAGCAGAAGATATCGAACAGGAAAAAAGTATTGCCCGTTATCTGGATCTGCCCGAGTGTGTTGTGTTCGTCGCCGTAGAAGGAAACAGAGTTGTTGGATTCATCAGTGGCCATTTTTGTGAACTGATTTCCACTGTGAGCAGACCCGTTGAAATGGGTAGTATTGATGAGCTGTATGTGCTGCCTGAAAAGCGTCATACCGGCGTTGGCGAAAATTTATTCCGGAAACTGGAACAGACTTTTGACGATTATGCAGTACAGCAGATTTTTGTTGAAGTGTGGGATTTCAATCAGGACGCTATAGGATTCTATAACAAGGTTGGGTTTAATCCGCATATTCACTGGATGCGGAAGGCCATAAAGGTGGACGATTAACAGATACTGGTACGGATAACCTGTACCAGTATTTGCCGGGACAGACTTACGCGTTAAGAATAAATTTTTCAATCGCAGTAGCAACACCATGATCATCATTTGAGTCAGTCACATAATCGGCTATTGCCTTCGTCTGTTCCATGGCATTCCCCATCGCAATACCAAGACCGGCATACTCAAGCATATGGTGATCATTTTCAGCATCCCCCATACAGATAACCTGATCCGGAGTCAGACCCAGATAGTCAGCAACCATTTTAACTCCGGCACCTTTATTACTGTTTTTATTCAAAAATTCCAGGAAAAAAGGGGAGCTGCGTACAATAGTAAACTGGTCATAGAGCGCCTCTGGGAAAGCGGAGATAGCCTTGTCCAGCAGTTCAGGTTCATCGATCAGCATGGTTTTAATTATCTGGTGATCATCATCCAGTTCAAAAAAGTCCATAGTAGTGACTTCAAGGCCGTTAATATCGGCTTCATGTTGCGTGTATTTACTGTTTTTAGGTGTGATCAGGCCATATTTCTGACTGAATGCATGAATATTAACGCCCAGTTTCTGGCTTAAAGCAGCCAGCTGTTTATTCTCTTTACCGGTAAGGATCTGGCTGCGGATCACCTCACCATCAGATACCCGCTGCACCAACGACGCATTGTAGCTGAGTACAAAATCATTTTCAGAAGTCATATTCAGTTCTCTAACCTGAGCCATCATACCTTCGACAGGGCGCCCAGAGGCAAGAACAACCGTAACGCCAAGAGCACGAGCTTTTGCGATAGCCTCTCTATTTCGCTGCGATATCATTTTCTGGCTGTTCAGCAATGTGCCGTCCATATCCAGTGCAACAAGTTTATACATAGAAATACCTGATGTGTTGTCTGCAATAATCCGCTGAGAATAACACAGGAAGATAAAAGAATCCTGAGCAAAAACTTCTCCGGATACATATTGCTATTCTGCACGGACTCCTTTATGGTCTGGCCGATATTGATTTTATATAGGGTAATCCGATGAAAAAAGCGGTTGTAGTATTCAGTGGAGGACAGGACTCAACAACCTGCCTTGTTCAGGCACTAAAGCAATACGATGAAGTTCATGCTATTACGTTTGATTATGGTCAGAGGCATAAACTGGAAATTGAGATTGCTCAGAAACTAACCCAAAAATTGGGGGTTACCGCACATAAAATATTGGATGTCGGTTTGCTGAATGAGCTGGCAGTCAGTTCACTGACCCGGGATGATATACCCGTATCCCATGAGTTACAGGATAACGGATTACCAAATTCTTTTGTTCCCGGACGAAATATCCTGTTCCTGACACTAGCTGGTATTTATGCTTATCAGATTGGTGCAGATGTTATCATTACCGGTGTATGCGAAACCGATTTTTCCGGATATCCAGATTGTCGGAATGAATTTATTAAAGCTATGAATACTGCTTTGGTCAAAGGTATGGATCGGCAACTAGCGATAGAAACGCCCCTGATGTGGCTGAACAAAGCAGAAACCTGGGCTCTGGCTGATAAAAATGACGCACTGGAACTTGTCCGCAATGAAACGTTAACATGTTATAACGGTGTTGTTGGTGATGGGTGTGGAGATTGTCCGTCCTGCAGCCTACGCAAAGCCGGACTGGATGCCTATCTGAATAGTAAAGATGAGGTAACGGCATCGCTTGAGAGTAAGCAGACAAAATATAAATAATGCCCGATTCTGCCGGGCTTCCATGCCCGGTTATTGTTCAGCACTGATTGATAGAAGAATTACAGGTACATTTTTGCTAGTTCTGAAGGTTCGACTTCTTTTCCTTCCAGATCCGCATTCCAGTTTGTTCCGATAAGTACGCCATCTTCATTCAACGTAATCATCCAGTCCTCGACAAAGATATCCAATGGTATTTCAACAACATCAAAATCTTCCCACTCTTCCACATTATGTACTTCTGCATCTTCTCTGGACGACCAGAATGGCATGACCTCTGTCTCTTCAAATTCAGCAGAGTCACAGGCCAGCCAGCCGTCTTCTTCGTTGCGTAGCCCCCAAACCAGCTGGTTTTTCTTTGTTTCGGTAACAAACAACTCCAGATTAGCTTGTGCATCGGATGTTAAATTGCTCATGATTATATTCCTGCGCATGGTTTCAATGCCTGAATGGTAGCAGGAAATCAGGCAGTTATCTGTTTATTTATTTTTTGTTTTTATACAAATGTCACTTCGATATAAATGCAGAATAAATTCGTCATTGGTCACGGAATGCAGGCTGAGAGATATGGATAATGCACCAGATTGTTTTTTTTGCTCCGGGATTGGAGCTTTTTCAGGAGAGATAATATGTATTACGGCTTTGATGTTGGCGGCACTAAAATCGAATTTGGTGCATTTAATGAAAAACTGGAAAGAGTAGCGACAGAACGAGTGCCAACTCCGGGTGATGATTACCAGAAGCTGATTGATACATTAGCGGGATTAATCAAAAAATATGATACTGAGCTGGGAGTTGAGGGAAAAATAGGAATTGGTCTGCCCGGTATGGAAGATGCCGAAACCGGTGCGGTTCTAACCGTAAATATTGAAGCGGCAAAAGGCAAATTGCTGCGCAAGGATCTCGAGGCAGTTGTTGGCCGTGAAGTTCGTATTGAAAACGACGCGAACTGTTTTGCTTTGTCAGAAGCCTGGGACGATGAGTTGCAGGGGGAGGAATCGGTTGCAGGATTGATTCTGGGTACCGGATTTGGTGGCGGACTTGTATTTAAAGGTAAAATATTTTCAGGCTGTAACCACGTAGCTGGTGAGGTAGGGCATATGCGTTTGCCTATTGATGCCTGGTTCCATCTGGGAGACAGTGGAAAGGCTCCTCTGTTTGATTGCGGATGTGATAAAAAAGGATGTCTGGACAATTATCTGTCTGGTCGTGGTTTTGAACAGCTATATGAGCATTATTATGCGGAGAAGAAAAAAGCCATTGATATTATTCAGGCACAGGCTGAAGGTGAACCTAAAGCAGTAGAACATGTAGAGCGCTTTATGGAATTACTGGCCATCTGTTTTGCCAGTATTTTCACAGCCATTGATCCACATGTTGTTGTACTTGGTGGCGGGTTGTCCAACTATGATCTGATCTATGAAGAGTTACCGAAACGCCTGCCTAAGTATCTGCTTTCTGTTGCAAAATGTCCGAAGATTATGAAAGCAAAACACGGTGATTCGGGCGGTGTTCGCGGCGCGGCATTCCTGAATATAAAATAACCATTCGTTCAGCCACTCTTTTTACTTACTAAGGATTCAGGGTGGCTGAATTTTTAACATGAAGGTCTCTTCGGAAAGTCAGTTTTTCTTCTTCCCTACACCCCGGTTCTCTTTTTGTGCCAACGTTATTTTCCCGAAACCTAATTTTTTGAAGTAATTGTCCCGGTAATCGCGGACCGCTTTTGTATCTGATACAGCTTCTATCTGTTGCTCCATTTTCAGAAATTCGGAAAGATCTATGCCCTCAGCTTCCGCCACTGCTTCGTGAATAGTTCGGTGTTTTTCATAGGAAAAAGGAAGTGTCTTTTCTTGCTGTTTATAGATATAAATAATTGTGCGTGCCATATACTTACTTACGGTTAAATGTGTGAACAAAATCAATTACAAATTGACAAATAGCAGGAACATCATTGATGTTCATCTGCTGCAGAGACGTCTCAACCTGACCATCAGAGGCGATAGCGATAATACTGCGGTCATCCGGATAGAGCCAGGGCTTCCCGGTTGCTTTTCTGTGTAATTCTAACTTGGGAAAAGAGAGATTTTTGCATCCTTCCACCAAAATAATATCCAGTTTTGTACAATCAAAACGGCTTAACAGGTACTCAAAACCGGACTCTTTTTCTGGTGTTTCTGTCATCAGAACATGACGCTGCCCGGAGGCCAGCAACACTTGCTCTGCACCCGCTTTGCGCAGCCGATAACTGTCTTTTCCCGGGGTATCTACATCAAAATCATGATGGGCATGTTTTAATATGGCGACCCGTATCCCCTGTTTTTTCAGTTGGGGGAGCAGGGCTTCAAGCAAAGTGGTTTTTCCGGTGCCACTGTAAGCAGCAAATCCAAGAACAGGAAGATCAAATGGCATCATAACTGGTCTGCTTCGTTATTACTTAACTCATCAGGAGTATTCAGATTGATAAATAATGATGGTGAGTCAGAGAAATCAATGTATCTGGTGTCGCACTGTAACAGAAATAACTTCATCTTCCGATCTCCATTTTGTAGAAAAGATTCCAGTTGCGGCAGTATCCGTCTGTTCCACAGACTGAATACAGGCTGTACGATATTGCCATCATAGGCCACCAGAATATCAGCTGGCTTATGTATTTCTGCGCTCATCCTGCTGACAAAGTCTTCTGAAATATATGGACTGTCACAGGGAATAAAGCCAACCCATTCCGTCTCAAGCTGGCTCAGACCAGCATGGATACCTGCCAACGGTCCGTAAAATCCGGGGATTAAGTCTCTGATAACCGGAGCATAATCTGAATAAAACCCGAAATTCCGGTTTGCATTGATAAACACAGGAAACTGCTGCTGTGTGAATGGCTTCAGGGAATGCTCTATCAGAGGACGGGTCTTGTATATCAGTAGTCCTTTGTCTTTTCCTCCCATACGAGAGGCTTGTCCGCCAGCTAGTATTACCCAACTGATCATACTTATGTATCCTTAATCATCAGGTTCCTGCCTGACACTATAACGTGTCCGGGAAGATAAGATTGAATTTTCATCGTGTAAAGTGAAAAAGATACATAAAACACCTTATTTCTACCTACGTGACATAGTTCTTATAACCGAAATAGGCTACTCTGTTTCCATTAAAGGCAAGCATTTCATGTTGTTGAAATATTAGAATGAATCATTTTTCAGGCAAACCCACCAACCGCTACCAGAGTGTTTCAATCCTTATCGTTGATGATGAACCAGGGATGCAACAGATTTTATTTAAAGCGTTGAGTAAAACGTTCTCTAAAGTTGACTGTGCCGGAAGCATAGAGGAAGCAGAGAAGCTACGTAAACAAAGACACTACGATCTGGTTGTTCTGGATATCAATCTGCCTGATCGATCCGGTACAGACTGGCATGAGGTATTCGAATGCCGGGAGCACATTACCGATGTGATTTTTATGACCGGATATGCTGATCTGGATACAGCTGTCAAAGCCCTGAAGCTCGGTGCTGCCGATTTTATTCTGAAACCGTTTAATCTGGAGCAGATGCTGAAAGCCGTTCAGCAATGTCTGGATAAACGAATTGAGAGCCGGCTGAAAGTTGCACTACAACGTGATGTCAAACGACATATTGATAGTACAATTATTGGCGGTTCAGAAAAGACCCGACAAATTGTCCGGACAATTGCGCAATTTGCCCCCTCAAAAGCATCAGTTCTGATTCAGGGAGAATCCGGGACAGGTAAAGAACTTATCGCCAGAGGCTTACATGACGCTAGTGGCAGAAGTGGCCCGTTCGTTCCCGTTAACTGTGGCTCAATGTCTGAATCTTTACTGGAAAGTGAGTTATTCGGTGAATTCGATTCCGTTACCAACAATATCGAAGCAGAAGCAAGGGAAGGATTGTTTCAGATTGCTGACGGAGGAACCCTATTTCTGGATGAAATCAGTGAAATGCCACTGAGTGTTCAGTCTGCGCTGCTCCGGGTTCTGGAAGAGCGGAAGATTCGTCCCGTAGGTTCAAACAGGTTGGTCAATGTGGATATCCGTGTCGTTGCGGCAACGAACAAAAATATCAAGCAAGTAATACAGGAAGGGCGATTCAGGGAAGATCTGTTTTATCGCTTGAATGTATTAGCCATACAGGTTCCTCCGTTGAGAGAAAGAAAAACCGATTTAATCGACCTTGTTCCGTACTTTAATAAAAAACTGGCCGATGAGCTGAGTATGCCATTACTGGAGTGGAGTGAAGAAGATATCCTGACCATGCATCAGTATGAGTGGCCGGGAAATGTCAGAGAGCTCAAGAACTTATTGGAAAGGTGTATCCTTATCGGTAAACCGGTAGCAAAGTACTGGAGAGAGCTGAACTTCGAAAGTTCCCGCTCAGACAGCCGGATATCTGTGACATTGTCACATGGTGCGGTCTCTACAGCGATCTCAGACTTCAATAATAATCATATGGGATATCCAACCGACTGGACGCTGAAAGAAGTAGAAAAAGCCCATATAAAACAGGTTGTAAAATTCTGCGACGGGAATAAAGCAGCAGCGGCGAAAGAATTAGGAGTATCCAGAAAAACGCTGGACAGAAAATACAAAGAGTGGGAATGTCAGGATCGTAACTAATGGGTGAATACTGTACTTCCGGCGGGATCCGGAGAATTGTCTGTAAAATACAGACTAAGGTTCGCTATCGTCTCCTGTTTCTTACTTCAATGCCGGTTTTCATCACTATGCTGGCTCTGGTGATGATCACCATATACTGGGCAACGCATTATACCTGGCAAGATACTCTGAATGACGTTGCTGAACGTTTGAAAACAGCAGAGAACCAGTTTCAGAATCGGCAGAATATGCAGGTGGAAAACCTGTATATGATTGGTGAATCGTATCTATTTCGTCAGGAACTGCTGCATTCTTCCGGAGAAAAAGAACTTAACATCTGGTTACAAGACCATGAGTTCCCTTCACTGCAAAAACATCAGCACATCTTTGATTGTCTGCGCTGGCAATCAGTCAACCGTACTGAAGCCGCATTTTTAACCCATCCTACGGCACGTGTATTCTATCAGGTACTGGAAAGCTCAGAACTTCAGGATTGGTGTGAATCAGCCGTCAGTCAGGCAATTGTCCCTATTCATCAGTCAGGTTCTCAGGAAACCAGGGCATTAGTTAGCCGGGCGTTATATCCGGTTTATGCAGAAGACGGAACCTTACAGGGGTATCTCGACAGCATCCTTTTACTGAATAATAACCAGCAGATTGTCGATGATATCAGAGATCAGGTTTATCCGGAGATCGGCTCTTATTCAACAAAAACAGGCGCTGTGACAATTTTCCTTAATGATTTACGAATAAGTACCAATATTCTGATTGATGACTATAATCCAGAAAGCCGAGCAGTCGGCACCCGGGTGTCACCGATAGTCAGACAAACCGTACTAGAGGATGGTGATTTCTATCTTGACCGGGCATACGTACATAACACCTGGTACGCTTCCGGATATAAACCACTACGGGATCTGAATGACTCTATTATTGGAATGCTGTATGTAGGGCATCAAATCTGGCCTTTACTTGAAGCATATCTTATCAATCTGGGTGAAATTGCCCTGATGATCATATCCGTATTACTGCTCAGTGCTTATATCGTGCATTTCGGAACTCGGGATCTATTTCATCCGATAGAGAAAATTTCCTCTGTCGTACAGGCAATCCAGCAGGGCCAGGATAAAAGGATCGGCGATCTGGCACTTGTTCCCGAACATGAACTGGCTAATTTGGCAAAACAATTCGACCAAATGTTAGATCTGCTTGCCTTTCGTAACCAGCAGATAAAACAGGCGACAGCTGAATTAGAGACTAAAGTCTCGGAACGGACAGCCAGCTTACACGATAAAACAATCCAACTGGAACACCACATAAAGCTACTGAATCAAACCAGAGACAAGCTGATCGTCAGTGAAAAACTTGCTGCTCTCGGTCAATTGACCGCCGGCATCGCGCATGAAATAAACAATCCTGTCGCAGTTATTCTCGGTAATGTTGAGTTAATTCAGATGGAGTTAGGGGATAGAACTCAAGATATTGAGGAAGAACTTGTCGTCATTTTTGAGCAAATTAAGCGGATCAGGAACATTACTCAGAGCCTATTACAATACAGCAGGAGTGGAGCAGACAAAGAATTATTTATCCGGCAGGATATTAACAGCATTGTGGTGGAGAGTATTACACTGGTAAAAACCGGCTCCAAGCGAAAGGATGTTACTTTCTACACAGAATATACCGCGACCGAGTTTATCGAATGCAGCCGTAACCAGTTGCTGCAGGTATTAATAAACTTATTGGTTAATGCCGTACAATCCATGGCTGAAAGAGGAACCATTACTGTCCGGACAGAAAACTGGTATGAAAATTCAGAACTGAAAGGAAGCATTATTCACATTCAGGATGAAGGATGTGGAATCAAAGAGGAGGATCTTTCAAAATTATTTGATCCTTTTTATACAACTAAGCCAGAGGGAACAGGACTCGGTCTGTCGGTTTCACAAGGTTTGCTGCATCGTATCGGCGGAGAGATGCGGGTCAGTTCCGCAAGTGAAAAAGGAACCTGTTTCAGCCTGCACCTACACACAAATGCTCAATTCAGTTAGTTTTGGTGCACTTCTCGTGTTTCACTCTGGTGCAATAAATCCTCATTTTGGTGCATCACCAAAGCGTAACAGACAATAACTGTTCTGGAAATTACACTGAAAGTGAAACATAAAGAAGATACAAAACAATATCTTATATCAATATCTTGGTTTTTTCTCTTTGATTTTATTTTATGGAACGCTATTTGCTATCTGGAGGAAAAATAAATAAGTAACCATTTTGGTTCAACTATGAATCGTGGTGCACAAAAAATGAGCGCGCCCCTAAAGATGGTTCAGACATACTCAAAAATAGCGGAGTAGTATCGAGAATGAGCAATAGTATCAGTCAAGTCCATAGTGCCGTGCAGACGCTGACACAAAGTTCTGACACCCTGTTTCTTCTACTGGGAGCTATCATGGTTTTCCTTATGCATGCCGGTTTTGCTTTCCTTGAAGTAGGTACGGTGCGAAAGAAGAATCAAGTGAATGCCTTGGTAAAAATCCTTGCCGATTTTGGTGTTTCTGCAGTTGCCTACTTTTTTATTGGTTACTGGGTCGCTTACGATGCCAACTTTTTTTCAAGTGCAGAAACGCTGTCAGCAGGTAATGGCTATGAACTGGTTAAATTCTTCTTTCTGTTGACGTTTGCAGCAGCTATCCCAGCCATTGTCTCCGGTGGTATTGCAGAAAGAGCCCGATTTTATCCAATTCTCCTGGCAACAATGTTTACCGTCGGTTTCGTATATCCTTTTTTCGAAGGGATCATATGGAATGGAAACTTTGGTATTCAGGCGTGGTTTACCGCGACATTTGGTGCCGGGTTCCATGATTTTGCCGGATCAGTCGTCGTACATGCCGTTGGTGGGTGGATTGCTCTGATTGCCGTTACATTTCTTGGTATGCGCAAAGGGCGTATCCGTGCAGGAAAACATACTAACTTTGCTCCGTCAAACATCCCGTTTCTGGCTCTCGGTGCCTGGATTTTATGCGTAGGGTGGTTTGGCTTTAACGTAATGTCTGCCCAGACACTGAATGGTATTAGTGGACTAGTTGCCATGAATTCTCTGATGGCAATGGTCGGTGGTATACTTGCCTCTCTGATTGCCGGTAAAAATGACCCGGGCTTTATCCATAATGGCCCGCTGGCCGGGCTGGTGGCTGTTTGTGCAGGCTCTGACCTTATGCATCCTCTTGGTGCTTTGGTAACCGGTGCAATTGCTGGAGCCGGTTTTGTATGGCTGTTCACATTGCTGCAAAATAAAACCAAAATTGATGATGTTCTGGGTGTTTGGCCTCTGCATGGTGTATGTGGAGCGTGGGGGGGGATTGCCGCCGGTATTTTTGGTCAAACCACTTTCGGAGGTCTGGGCGGGATAAGTTTTACCGTTCAGCTGCTTGGCACTGTGCTGGGTATTGTCATTGCACTATCCGGGGCTGCTATCGTGTATGGAACACTGAATAAAGTAACCGGGCTAAGATTGTCAGAAGAGGATGAGTTTAATGGTGCAGATCTGGCAATCCACAAAATCAGCTCGGTTAACGAAGAGTAGTTTTTCTGATGAAAAATAGTTTTACGCTCTGATTCAGAGAAGAAGGCAGACATATTTGTCTGCCTTCTTCTTTTTAAAAATAAGGACAAGTTATTCTAATAATTCACTGACTAATTTAGGCACTTCGATACTTGCTTTACCATAGCGTTTTTCTGCAAATTCACTTTCTACAGCACTGGGCTCAAGATTAATTTCAATCGTATGTGCTCCATAAAACTTTGCATTATGCACAAGGCCTGCCGCCGGATAAACAACCCCGGATGTACCAATAGAAATAAAGAGATCAGCCTGTTCTATCACAGCATAAATGTCATCCATTCTCAGGGGCATTTCTCCAAACCAGACGATGTGTGGCCGCATTTGTGCAGGTACCTGACAGCATGTACACAAATCGCCGGTGCAAAGATCTACTGTCTGTTCCACAACCTGACCAGATCTGCAACAGCGAGCTTTCAGCAACTCACCATGCATATGAATAACCTGTTTGCTTCCGCCGAGTTCGTGCAGGTTATCAATGTTCTGGGTAATGACGGTAACGTTTCCTTCAAAATTTTGTTCCAGCTTCCCTAGAGCTATATGCGCAGCATTCGGCTTTATAGATTCGTCCTGAAGTGCTCTTCTGCGTTGATTATAAAAGTCCTGAACCAGATCCGGATTGGAGGAAAATCCTTCAGGTGTAGCAACATCTTCAATACGGTGATTTTCCCACAAACCATCATGCGCACGAAAAGTCTGGATTCCTGATTCTGCCGAAATTCCGGCACCGGTTAAAATAACAATATTTCTGTATGGAAAATGCATTTTGTTCTTCCTCTATGAGAGGGTATATACCTCACATCTGACACTGTAACTCAAAGGTGCTTGTTCAGTAAAAACAGATTAATAATATCAAGGTAAAAAAAAGATGACACTCCCGACAGAGGCCATCTCCTTTTAGTTCTGTGATTAATGCTTCGTTAGTGACTGACTTTCAGTTTCTGGAAGTATTCTTCATAAAGGGTAGCGGCTTCACCCACCTCATCTTGCCAGAAGCCGGAATCCATCACGTCCTGTGGCGGAAAAACCGAAGGATCGTCAGCAAATTCTTTTGGCAGCAGCGGATAAGCTGACTTTACCGGTGTCGGATAACCAATCTCAACGGCAATTTTAGCTGCATTTTCTGGACGTAGCAGGAAATCAATCATCTTATGTGCGGCATCGGTATTAACCGCTCCAGATGGAATTGCCAGGCTGTCCATCCAGAAAATAGTTCCTTTTTCAGGCCAGATAATCTCGATATTGGCACCTTCAGTACGAGCCATATAGGCAGAACCATTCCAAAGCATGCCAAGAGAAGTTTCACCTGCCAGATATGGATTGGCCGGAAAATCTGAATTGAAGACGAGTACATTCGGCATCAGCTTCTTCAGTTCTTCATAAGCCGCTTTGATTTCATCCGGATCCGTCGTATTGGTTGAATAGCCAAGACGAACCAGAGCAATGTGGAAAAATTCCCGGGCATCGTCCATCATCATCAGTTGACCTTCCCACTTCGTATCCCAGAAGTCGTTCCAGCTTTTCACTGAACCTGAATCCAGCATATCAGAATTAATCCCAATACCGGTTGCACCCCATATATAAGGAATAGAGTAACGGTTATCCGGATCAAAAGATTTATTCAGATAGTTGGGGTCTAAATCTTTAAAATGATTCAGTTTTGTTTTTTCGATCTCCTGCAGCATACCTTCTTTGCGCATTTTGGATACAAAATAAGTAGAAGGGACCACAAGATCATAACCTTCACCCTGTGTTTTCAGCTTGGCATACATGGTTTCGTTCGACTCGTAAGTCGAGTAGATAACCTTGATACCTGTCTCACTGGTGAATTCTTCCAGAATTGAATTTGGAATATATTCTGACCAATTGTAGAAATAAAGTTCTTCATCTGCCGCAAGAGCAGATGTTGAGAGGGCAGTAGTGCATAAGGCACAAGAGAGAACCTTAGTCCATTTTTTCATCATAATTTCCACTAAGACGATTAATAACTATATCCTGTTGATAACTATATTCTTCTGAGCTCAACTGAATCCGATATATTCTGAGGTTACTTCGGTACATTTTTCAATGCAATATTATTTGGCTGCCTGTGCATGAATTTTCTCTCGAGTGAGCCACTGAGACAAAACAACAAGAACAAGGGAGATTCCCAGCATAATAGTTGCCAGAGCGTTGACTTCCGGCGATATACCGACCTTAACCATTGAGTATATTTTCAAAGGTAAAATTTCATAGGTCGGACCGGTTACAAACGAACTGATAATGACGTCATCCAGTGAAAGAGTAAAACTCAATAGCCATCCGGCAGCAACCGCCGGCTTAGCCAGGGGAAAAATAATTCTCCGCAGAATAATCCATTCACTGGCCCCCAGATCTTTGGCAGCCTCCAGCATCTTAACATCAAATCCGTTTAATCGGCTGTATACCGTAACCACAACAAAAGGTAGACAGAAAGTAATATGAGAGACAAACAGAGTGAAAAAACCTAACCCGGCACCTAATACCAAAAACAGCGCCAGTAATGAGATAGCCATAACGATGTCCGGTGACATCATTACCACAAACAGTAAACCGTTTACCAGAGCTTTCCCCTTAAAACGGTAACGAAACAGGGCTACAGCTGCCAGACTGCCGATCAGGGTTGCTGCTGTAGCAGAGAACACAGCAATATTCAGAGAGTGCCAGGCCGCCTGCATCAGACTATCATTGTTGACCAGTTCGCTATACCACTTTGCAGTAAAGCCATCCCACTTCATACCAAACTTATTCGCATTAAATGAGTTGGCTATCAGCACGATAATCGGCAGGTAGAGAAAAATATAAACAATACTGGTGAAACTAAAATTGACAACTCTTCTCATGATTCAAACTCCGCTTTGCGATTCAGGAGTTTTCCTGCCCGATAGTAAGCATAAAGCATGATCGCCATCAATATCGTCATCGCAATACTGGTTGCCGCACCAAATGGCCAATCCCGGGCATTCAGAACCTGACTTTTAATAACATTGCCGATCAGCAGATTCTTGGCTCCGCCAAGTAAATCAGAAACGTAAAACATTCCCAGAGCAGGAAGCAATACCAGCAAACAACCACCTATGACACCTGGCATCGTCAAAGGAAAAATCACTTTAATAAAAGTTTGTATCTTTCCGGCCCCCAGATCACGGGCAGCTTCTATATAGGTTTTATCCAGTTTTTCAATTGCAGAATAGAGTGGCAGGATCATAAAAGGCAACAAAATATATACCAGACCGATCATAACTGCCGTTTCTGTATACATAATCCTGAGAGGCTTATCGATAATATCCAGAGCCAGCAGGCTACTATTTACAATGCCTCTTGTGCCCAGAACAATTTTTAATCCATAGGTTCGGATCAGAGAGTTTGTCCAGAAAGGGACTATAACCAAAAACAGCATCACTGGTCGCCACTTCTCCGGCATTTTGGCAACGATATAGGCAAACGGATAGCCGATCAACAGACACAGCAAGGTTGCAATAAGCGCCATATACAAAGAATGCCATAGTACCTGAGCATATAACGGATCCAGCAGGCGGGAATAATTTTCCAGCGTCAGGGTGAGTTCGATAAGGTCAGATTCACTTCTGGTCAGAAAGCTGGTTCCGATGATCATCAGATTCGGCAGAAATACAAACACAATCAACCAGCCAACAATCAGGCTGATAATGCTATTCTGCAAGCTTATCTTTTTGCTCATTTTTTCAATACCACTTCCCAACTTTCAACCCAGCTCACAGCGACTTTCTGCCCCAGAGAGTGATCAACATCGGGATCATCTTCATTAAAGAATTCGCTGACCATAATCCTGTCACCACATTCAAGTTCAAGAACAGAATCCAGAGTCATACCCTTATAGGTTCTTTCCACTACATGCCCGACAATGCCTTTCTGTTCAGTCTCTTTGATCTCTTCAATTCTGAGATCTTCCGGACGCAATAATACCTGCAATTCATCTCCGACATTAACCGGTGTATCGTAGTAGACGACGGCTTCACTATCACCTATCATGACTAAAATACGTTTTTCATCTAACCGTTTCACGGTAGTGGCATCAAATACATTGATTTCCCCAATAAAACGGGCAACAAAAAGGTTTTTGGGCTCTTCATAAATTTCTTTTGGTGACCCATCCTGCTCAATCACACCGTCCCGCATTACAATAATACGGTCAGACATAGAAAGAGCTTCTTCTTGATCATGAGTAACAAAAATAAAGGTGATACCCAACTGTCTCTGAAGCTGTTTCAGCTCTATCTGCATCTGTTTTCTGAGTTTGTAATCAAGGGCAGAAAGAGACTCATCCAACAGCAGAACTTTTGGCTTATTCACCACAGCCCGGGCAATAGCAACACGTTGCTGCTGCCCACCTGAAAGTTGTTGTGGCTTACGCTGCGCCATTTCTTCCAGGCGAACCATTTTCAACGCATCAAGTACCCGTGATTCGATATCAGAAACGGGGACATTCTGCATTCGCAGCCCAAAAGCGACGTTGTCAAAGACGGTCATATGTGGAAATAAAGCATAACTCTGAAATACGGTATTTACAGAACGATGCTCTGGGGGAGTATTGGTGACGTTGTCACCAGCAAGAACGATTGCACCTTTATCGGCTTGTTCAAAACCTGCGATCATCCTCAAAACAGTTGTCTTACCACAGCCAGAAGGGCCCAGAATAGTGAGAAATTCACCGTGATTAACGTTCAGATTTAAGTTACTGATGATCTCTTTTCCATCAAAACTTTTCGTTACCCCTTGTATCTGTACAACCGGTATCTCTGATGCTTGCTTTTCCAATGTCTGATTGTCTCCACCATCGGAGGACATACGAGGCTTCCCGCATGCCCATGACCATATTGTTATTTGCACTATTTCACCAGAAAGAAAAGCTTCTGGATAGCTTTTTATTGCTGATTTCAGGCGAATAAAAAATAAAGGTCAGCAAAACCTTCCACAGTGTGTAACAATTTAACTGTAGCAGCCGGTTTTCATCGTTACACACAGCTATGAAAGACAGGCTCACCTTAGTATAATCAACGGAATTTTTATATTAGATACGTAGTTATGACGCATAGCATTGAAAAAAGCTTTATTTTAGGTGGTTCCATTGAAACTGCATTGTCCGGAAAATACGAGCTAAACCCCATAGCTATTTTCAGAGAAGCCATAAAACATACCTTAAAGCATTTTGCTTCGTTTATGCCTTCGATCGTTATCTTAGTACTGGTGCAAGTGAGTATTTTTTATATCGCACTTCAGTTACAAGTTGGTGATCCTATCACATTATTATTCAACATAATGGCACAACCGGAGAGTCTGAATACCGGTGTTCTTAATGCCATTATGATCGCCAATTTCAGCTATGAAGTTATCAGTGCTCCAATTTATGCCGGAATTTGTCTGATGGGTATGAGTCATGCCGCCGGTTTAAAAACGAAACCGAAACATATACTCAAAGGCCTGCAGTTTACAGTACCTGTTATTCTGGCCACAATGATGGCTCTTATCGGTCAGGGAGTAGCCGGACAGCTCTTTTTTGCTCTGTCACTTTACCTGACCGTCGCTTTCAGTAATTCCACGCTTCTGATTTGTGAAAAACGCATTGCCCCAATATCAGCACTTTTACTATCACTTCGCGCAGTGAATAAGAAGCTCATTCCACTGATTACAATCTACCTTGTTATCATGGCCTTATTTGCGTTTTCAACCTTTTTCTACGGCATTCCGATGCTTTTTGTTCTGCCACTTTACTTTCATGTAAAAGGCATTATCTATCGCAATATGTTCGGTATCACACTGAAAATCATTACGACGGATAATGATGACTCCGAACATGGTCCGGAAAACACGGAAAACACCCCGACATCAACACATTCTGACAATAAGGATTCTGATATTTTCAATGCATAAAGTTGTAGCAAAGTTGTTTGAAAATACCCGGTTATCCGGCCTGATAAATTTACAAACTACTCATCCCATACAGAACCGGTATAAACTCAGTATTGCTTTGGTATTGTCCATAGCCCTGATAAGCTGTGTTTATCACACCACGAATCAATCTGAATCAAAGGAAGATATTCTGGTGATTCCGTCTTTAGTTACATTAGGCAAAAAGCCTGATTTTGGTGCTATCCTCGATATAACAGAGAAGAAACGAGCATTTTTTGCTTATCTCGTTCCCGGGATTAAGGCTGAAAATCAACGAATTCTTAACGAACGACATTATATTTCCGGTATACAAGAAAGTCTCACGGTTAACCAACTAACAGAGTCGCAGCTAAAATCGGCCGAAAAACTGGCTAAATTATATCAGTTGCCCCTGCATAAAGGTAACGTGACTCAGAATTGGCTGAATGAGATGAAAAAACGAGTCAATGTATTGCCCGAAACTCTGGTACTGACTCAGGCAGCGAATGAATCCGCATGGGGGACATCCCGATTTGCGCAAAAGGGAAATAACTATTTTGGCCAGTGGTGTTATCAGAAAGGCTGTGGACTGATTCCTCTGCAGAGAAACGATAGTGCAACACACGAAGTGGCAAAATTTCCTTCAGCAGCAGAGTCTATTCATCGTTATTTTATGAATGTGAACCGCAATCAGGCCTATTCAGAACTACGAAATATCCGGGCAAATATTGCAGAACAGGGCGGGGATCTTCTAAGCAGTGATTCTGCAACACAGTTGGCTAATGGGTTAATACGGTATTCAGAACGAGGGCAGGACTACGTTGATGATTTGCAGGCAATGATTAGGCATAACGACGAGTTCTGGCAGCAATAGAATTTTATTCCAAAATGCGTATAATCCACGCCCTGTAAAAATCCGTCAGGAAGTCAATGATCGACACCGTCGAAATATGAGAAGTCGTAATGAAGCAGAAAGATACCCGTAAAGAGACCTTAGAATACAACAAACTCCAAAAACGCCTGCGGAGAAACGTTGGTAATGCCATTATTGATTACAATATGATTGAAGAAAATGATGTTGTAATGGCATGTATCAGTGGGGGCAAAGACTCATTTGCCATGCTGGATATTCTACTAAATCTGCAAAAAGCAGCACCGATTAAGTTTGATATTGTTGCTGTAAATCTTGATCAGAAACAACCCGGATTTCCTGAACATATCCTGCCGGAATACTTCGACAGCCTGAATATCCCATACTATATCGTGGATAAAGATACCTATTCCGTCGTTAAAGAGAAAATACAGGAAGGTAAAACTACATGTGGCTTATGTTCCCGGCTACGTCGTGGTACTTTATACTCTTTTGCCGAAAAAATAGGAGCCACTAAAATAGCTCTCGGTCACCATCTTGATGATATTGTCGAGACCTTGTTTCTGAATATGTTCCATGGTTCACGAATGAAAGCAATGCCACCAAAGCTGCGTTCTGATGATGGCCGGAATATCGTCATTCGCCCACTGACATACTGCAGAGAAAAAGATCTTATACGCTATGCTGAATATAAGGCTTTCCCGGTTATCCCATGTAATCTGTGCGGATCTCAGGAAAATCTTCAGCGTCAGGCCATTAAGGCTATGCTACTTGAATGGGATAAGAAAACTCCAGGAAGGGTAGAGAGTATTTTTAAATCACTGCAAAATGTTAGCCCAAGCCAGTTAGCTGACAAAGAACTGTTCGATTTTGTTGATCTTCCGTTAGACAGAGAAGGTAACCGAGCTGAATATCAATTTTCAGAGGCGGTTGTCTCTTCCACCAATATTGATGAATCTATGTTTATTGATGTTGCCAATATCTAAAAAAATCCCCGTTTCCGGGGATTTTTCATAAAATACGCTTAATTGCTCTGGTTAGGATCCAGAGGGCTGATATAGCCTTTAGGTTTTAATGCCAGTACATCACAATTGATCTTATCAATCACATGTTCGGCAGTGTTGCCGATAAATACCGCGGATAATCCTGTACGTCCGGTTGTTCCTAAAATCACAAGCCCGGCATCCAGCTCTTTTGCCAGTTGAGGAACCACATCCTCAGGCAAGCCTTGTTCGACCCGGGTCTGCTCTTCTGCAATTTCATGTTTTTGCCTCAGAGCTTTCATTGTTTTTAGGTGATGGCTACGTACCGCATCAGTATAAGTTGCAGGATCAAATTCCGGCAGCTCGATAGTGATATTTGCAGGAGTAACAGGATAGCAGTTAATCAGATACGGTTTAGCATCCAGACGAATACACAGACTTTTTAACTGCTCAACCATTGCATCATTCAGTTCCTGGTGGGTCGGATTCTCAGACCCCACATGCACGGAAGCAAGAATATTGCCATTTTCCGGCCAGTCGTGGTTTTTCACCAGCAGGACCGGACATGGACACTTCCGCAGTAAGTGCCAGTCAGTTGGGGTAAAAATAACTGATTCAAGCACGTCATGTTTACGAGTTGCTTTCAATAAAACATCATGAGAGCCCTCAAATACTTCACTGATAATGGCTTCATACGGCCGATTATGCCATACCACTTTCACATCAAAATCAATGGAGTCATTAATATAAGGTTCAGCGACTTCTTTCATCCATGCTTCTCTCTGATGAATCACACCTTTCCGCATGGCATTTCTTTCATCACTGGACAACATAGATGTCATTTCATAAGAGAAATCATAGATAGATAAAAAGAAAGTGATGTGGCTTTTACAGGCACTTTTTCGGGAAAGTTGAACCGCTCTGGCCAGAGCTGGCTGTGCTTCGTTGTTAACATCGGCGATGACGAGGATCTTGCTGTATATACTCATAATAACTCCTTTTTTATGGAGCAGAACCAAAGAGTTAACTTGATCTACTGTTGTAAATGTAGCGCATCTGGAAAAAATATATTAGAAAAAAATAGCTTAGAGGGGAAGAAACATGAAGTGGCTCATTAATGAGCCACTTTTTGCAAAATAAAAGGAAGAAGAGGAAAAAGTCTGCTACTGAGCTGGCGAAATCCCTGCTAACTGTTTTAATGCCTGATGATCGAGAATAGTAATGTATTTACCTTTTACACTCAGAATATCGGACTTCTGAAAACGACCGAGTAACCGGCTTATGGTTTCGACAGTCAGCCCTAAATAATTACCAATATCCCCTCGGGTCATCGTTAAACGAAACTCTCTCGGGCTAAAACCTCTCTGAGAAAAGCGAGTAGAAAGGTTATAAAGAAAAGCAGCAAGCCTTTCTTCTGCATTTTTCTTTGATAGCAGCAGGATCATGTCCTGATCACCTTTAATTTCACTGCTCATCAAACGCATAATCTGCTGCCGAAGCTTTGGCATTTTTCCTGAAAGGTCATCCAGAATTTCGTAAGGAATTTCACAAACCATTGAAGTTTCCAGAGCCTGAGCAAAAGAAGGATGCAAGTTGGAGTTGATGGCATCGAACCCAACTAAATCACCAGCCAGATGGAATGCAGTAATCTGTTCATCTCCCTGCTCAGTTATCGTATAGCTTTTAATCGTCCCGGAACGAATGGCATAAAGCGATTTCAGCTCATCCCCGGCTTTAAACAACTCCTGTCCTTTCTGAATCGGCTTTTTTCTTTCAATAATCTGATCGAGCTGATCCAGTTCGGTATCATTTAGCGTAAAGGGAATACAAAGCTGAGAGATGCTGCAATCCTGACAGTGAATAGCACAACCACCTGATTGAATTCTCTTTGTTACTATAGTTTTTTCAGAAATCATAACTTCCAGACTGCTAATTTGATATACATCAATATTCTAGCATTGACGATAGTTAAAAGGTAGTTAAAAAAAGCCTTGTTAAACAAGTGGATATATAAGTTTTTAGGAAATATGACATAAATTTGAATTTCAGACCTTCCTTGTAAAGACCCTAGCATCCCCCACCAATAGGCAACAAGGTTTATATGAATGGTTATTTTGCAAAATAACGCATATTTAGGCACATAAATACTTACGCTTTATTTCATTGTAAGATATAACCTAACAATAACTTATACAAAATACCTATATAAATATGCAACTGGCTTCCGCCTTTTCAAAGAACACAGATATCAATGATGCGATTATTTCGCTTAAGTCACAGTTCTCTGAAACCATCAAACCCTCATTTATGGTTTGTTATTACACAGAAAATTATGATGCAAAAGTATTGTCGCTGGCTCTGCGTAAAGCATTTCCCGGCGTTAACTTCCATGGATGTAGTTCCTGCCGGGGAGTAATGACGGATAAAGGCTACCATCTTGCACCGGCCATCGCACTGCTTGCTATTGAAGACACTGGTTCATCAGCATATGGAACTGCATTAACTACATTCAGATCAAAATCAGATATGACAACCATCAATATTGTTGAATGTACCAATCAATTGGTAGAAGAAGCGATAGAGAAAGCCGATAGAAGAGGGGAATTACCCAGTCTTCTGCTCTTACACGCCTCTGTCGGTTATGAAGAATTGATTATTGAAACAATAAAAAATAAATTTGGTTTTCATATTCCCCTAATTGGTGGAAGTGCTGCAGATAACGGCAGTTTCGAGCGTTGCTCGTTTCTGACCGAACAAGGTACGGCTCAGGTAGGTATATCTGTGTCGGTATTTTATCCTTCAACCGCAATATCAACATATTTCAGCAGCGGATATCTACCGACGGAGATGCATGGAATTGCAACTAAAGTAGAAGGCAGAACCCTGTATGAAATAGATCATCAGCCTGCTTTGGATACTTATCAGAAATGGATATATGAGTGTTCGGGAGAATACCGGACAGGACGTTATCTATTTGACCAAACGATGGCTTATCCTCTGGGTAGAATAGTTGGTTATCTGTACGATAAGCCATTTTATAAGTTATCACATCTCAGAAAAGCAACGGCAGATGGAGGAATCCATGTATTCTCTGACATTAAAGAAGGGGATCATCTTTATCTGATGCAGGGCTCTTCAGAGTTGTTAGTAAAACGTTCCAGCAGAGTCGTTGAAGCAGCCAAAAACGAAAATATATTTAATTCACCTCTAAATGGAGGGATAAATATCTTCTGTGCCGGTTCCATGGTATTAGTGAAAGATAGAATGGATGAGGTATACGAGTTACTACGTATCGCTTATGAAAAGAAACCATTCATCTGTCCTTTTACATTCGGTGAACAGGGACGGTTCATTAACGAAGAAAACGTACATGGTAATCTTATGGCCTCAACTGCCTTGTTCTATGCTAATGCTGTAGAAAGTTAAATCACAACTGGTATCAATATGGATATACTTGAGCAAGAATCACTTCAGGAAGCTTTGCAGGAACTTCGTCGTAGTACAGAAAGAGAACGCCGGCTGGCAGAAGAAAATCAGGCCATTCTGACTACAATCTCAGCGATTAGTAATGCCAATAACCGGCAACAAATTTTTAATGAGCTTCTGAACGTACTCAGAAAATATATCTGTTTTGATGATGCTCTCGTCTTAATGAAAACAGACAGAAAAGAACCGTTTTCAACTCTTCTAAGTACAAATAATACTTATGACGGCATTTTCTGGGAAGAAGAAAGTAAGTTTACCCGAGCATTGCAAGGTGAGTGCATCCTGCTGTATGAACCCAGAAAGTTTGATGAATTCAGCCATCTTGAGGATAGCCTCCGGATGCAACTTGAAAGTGCCCTAATCATAGGGATAAGTACGGAAATTAGTCAGTCTCTTATTATTCTAATCAGTAAAGAAAAGGGACAGATCACCATCAAGTCCAAAAATATTCTGCAGAGATTTCGTCCACTTATCGAACGGGCTGTTATCGATATTGATCATAAAGAGAGATTACAGTCTCTGGTTATGGCTCGTACAGAAGAATTATTGCAAAACAGACAACGGTTTCACGATTTTGCCAATAGCGTCGGAGACTGGCTATGGGAAACCGACGCAGAACTTAACTTTACCTATTACGGCAATGATAATATTGATTTCCTGACCATTAAAAATAATAACCTGAAGGATACTCTTTGTTCCTGCACCTGTGATTGTAATGTACGCAACAATCTGACTGAGATTATTGCTGCCATTGAAAACAGGGATGCTTTCAGAGAACAGGAAATATGCATTGGTAATAATAGCCAATGGCTAAGTATCAGTGGCAGAACATACTATTCAGATGGTGGTGATTTTCTTGGCTATCGAGGTTCGGCAAAAGATATTACTGCTAAAATAAAGCAATTATCTGATCTGAAGAAAGCACAACAGGAAGCTCTGGAAGCAAGCCGAGCCAAATCTGAATTTCTGGCTATGATGAGCCATGAAATAAGAACACCACTGAATACCGTTTTGGGGTTACTTGATGTTCTGCAACATGCCCCCGTCGTTCACGAGCAGCATATCTTGCAGAAAATGGAATTATCAGCAGAATTATTACTGGCTATTATCAGTGATATTCTGGATCTTTCACGTATAGAGTCCGGACATTTTTCTTTAGATAATCAACACAGTCAGTTGAAAGAGCTTATTACCAACAGTGTTCAGCATCATCTACCATATGCACAGAAAAAACATATCTGGCTGGAAACACTGTTTACAGATGATATTCCAGACACTATCTGGATTGATCCAACCCGATTGTCACAAATTTTATTCAATCTTGTCGGTAATGCTGTCAAATTTACCGCAGAAGGAAAAGTCTGCATTCGGGTTCATCAGGAAGACATGAAGCAGTTGTATATTGAGGTTCATGATACAGGCATAGGTATAGCCCAGCATACTATCAGTACGCTTTTCCAACCGTTCAAACAAGCTGATGGTACGATTACACGAAAATTTGGCGGTACAGGGCTCGGACTGACAATTACAAAAAAGCTCCTTGATTTAATGGGTGGCACTATCAAGGTAAATAGCATTGAAGGGAAGGGAAGCAACTTTATCGTCACAATACCAATCATAGCCCCAAATCAATCACCATATTCTCTTCAGCAAGAAGTCCGCAATGAAAAAATAACCTCCAAACAAATTTTGGTAGCAGAAGATAATAAAACCAATCAAATGGTCATCAAACTTATGCTGAATAAACTAGGGCATAAAGTAATCCTCGCGAATAATGGTCAGGAAGCGTTGGATATACTGCTCAAGGAAGAGAAGAATATTGACCTGGTGTTTATGGATATGTCTATGCCAGTATTGGACGGTTTATCTGCAACCAGAAAAATACGTTCAGCAGGAATAACATTACCCGTTATTGCTCTAACAGCTCATGCCATGGAAACCGATAAATACGACTGTCTGGAAGCCGGTATGAATGCATTTATAACAAAACCTATCCGAGCAAAGGAATTAGAAAAGATCATTAATACACGCTCTGGTTATTCAAACCGTTAACACTTAAATAGAACGAGTAATCGAATCGGAACAATTTAACTCCTAAGGCCAACAAATATAACGATAACGTTTAACAGAAAACACGAATCAAACAGACTTACCAATACAGTAAATTTAACATAATATACCTAATGCGCACTTTAAGATGAGGTGTTGGTATTTAAGCTCGTTTCCTTCCTTTATGCTTGAGTCCCTGATGTGGAAATACGTTACGGATTCTTTGCTGGATCTTGTGTGGCACCGATTTGGTGAACGTTAATTTGCTACCTGAACGTGTTGAATACACTTTAATTGTGCCTGTAAACGGTGTTTTTCTGGCAATTTCTTTGCAGTTCTGTCCAAATCCCTGTGGAATGTTTCCGTAGGACTTATCTAATTCACCATCTTTAAATATCAGCCTCATCACTGGACGATCAACGGCAACCAGCCACAAGATTAACAATGCTGCTATAGCTATGACGTAAAGCATACAAACTCCCTTTATTACTCAGATAAAAGCTTACTGAGGTCTTCTTTCAGGCTACTGACCGCCAGACTGGCTTTTTCACTACGGGAAGCTTCACTAAGCAAGTATTCGATAGCATCCGATAGCGTACAGCCTAGTTCAGTGGCGCGGTTCGATAGTTTTTCCCAAACACGATAATCCAGATCAATGGATTTCTTTTTCGTATGTTGTTGCTCTGCATTAAAATGTCTTTTTCGTTTTGCCCGAATCGCTTGTTTAAGCTTATTATCCAGCTCAAAAGACATATGTTTATCAATCCATTCCAGAACTTTTACTGGTTCATATTCAAGCATTTTAAGTTGTTGAATAGCATGGTCTACTTCACTGGTATCAATGTGCCGGGTAATAGATTCTCCATCTTTCCATTTTTTTACCAGATACTGCCATTTCCAACCACATTCGAGATTTTCAAGCTGTTGATATTTCATCGTAAGTCCCTGATTTTTTACCTTTTGGTGACAGCGTAACCCTAACTTACTTATTGAGCAACCTGCAACTGGAAAAAATGTTAACTATTTCTCTGTTAGACGTAGCAAGGTCTCGAAATTTACCTGTGCCCGGTAACTCTAAAGTGTATAATCAGGCTCTTTATTTCCTTTTTATATTAAATCTCAATGATTCAAGAAGACTGGCGTTCCGTCACACCTCAGACAGATAGTTATCTGGAATATTTCAATAAGTTGGCGGATTACCGCTCCCTATCCTTCTTAGATATGCAGCCAAGGCTTCGTGCAGCATTGCTTCGCTTCGAACAGTTGAAAAACTGGACAAAAGTACTGCTAATTAACTCTCCGGATAATGCGATTTACCGAAATGCTGTTATTAATGCGATACAAGATCCATCATTAGCAAACAAAAAACATACCGTTGTAAAAGCAGAAACGCTTGAAATAGAATCTATTCTGGGACGTTACAAAGCAAAAGACGGTGAGGTGGTGTCTCAGTCAAAAGGACTGCTGGAAAAAGCCGATAGTGGCTATCTGGTTGTCTCTGCAAACCTGATCATGGCAAACCCCTCTTCCTGGATGATCTTGAAATCAGCCCTTCTGGGAGAAGCATTTTCACCGATCAGTGTTGACCCTAAGCATATTGCGGACAAAACACCATCACATAAAGTAGATGTAAAGCTAATCGTCATCGGCGATCGAGAGCAAATGAGCGAACTGGACTATTTTGATTCAGACATTCAGTCCGGATTTTGCATTTTCACTGAAATTGAGCTTGATATAAAAATACACAAAGACTCCATTGAATCCTATCTTCGATATCTGAAAGGCTTGTGTGAATCATTTCGTTTGCCATTGCTGGAATGTTCAGGATTACAGCGCTTGGTTGCAGCTGGAGCCCGTGAATGTGAAGATCAAGAGTTTATGCCCTTATGTCTGCAGTGGCACAATTCTCTACTTAGTGAAGCAGCTCTGGAATCAGAGCAGAAAATGATTTCCGGTGAACATCTGAACGCTGCAATAGAAAATAAATACTACCGGGAATCCTATCTGCCCAACCGGGCAATTGATGATATTCTCGATGGTCAGGTCTTCATTGAAACAGAAGGAGAATGTGTTGGTCAGGTCAATGGCCTAACCGTTATCGAAGTTCCGGGACATCCGGTTTCCTATGGTGAACCAGCCCGCATATCCTGTGTTATACATTTTGGTGACGGAGATATTACGGATGTTGAGCGCAAAGCCGAATTAGGTGGAAACCTGCATGCTAAAGGCATGATGATTATGCAGGCTTTTGTCAGTAGCGCTCTGGATCTGGATGAACCACTGCCCTATTCAGCATCTGTCGTTTTTGAACAGTCCTACTGTGAGGTCGATGGAGACAGTGCCTCGCTCGCTGAACTATGTTCTCTTGTCAGCGCTCTTTCTGAAGTTCCCATTAACCAGCAAATTGCGGTTACTGGTGCGGTGGATCAATTTGGCCGAGTGCAGGCTGTCGGCGGGCTGAATGAAAAAATAGAAGGCTTTTACCATGTGTGTCAGCATAAAGGACTAACAGGTAAACAAGGCGTTATCTTACCCAAAACTAACCTGAAACATCTTTCTCTGAATAATGATGTTATTGAAAGCATTCGCAGCGGAGAATTTCATATCTGGTCAGTGGAAAATGTGGATGAAACGATAGCCCTTATTACAGGAAAGCAGTTCAGAGGAGATGATGACGACACCATTATAAGTCGAATATCTGAGCGTATTGAAAATTTTACCCGAACTGAGATGAATGAAGGACTGATTCAACGCATAAAGAACCGGTTTGTGAACTGATCGGACTTGATTAGCATACACGTGTTCACTAACATGCTCGTACTAAATTCTGGAGTGATAAAATAATGCAAAACAGACGTAGTTCCTATAATCGTGAAGACCTGCTAGCCTCAAGCCGAGGTGAACTGTTTGGTGAAGGTTACCCTCAACTTCCTGCACCTAACATGCTAATGATGGATAGAGTAAACCTGATGACTGAAGACGGTGGTGAATTCGGTAAAGGTTACATTGAAGCTGAATTAGATATTACTCCTGATCTATGGTTTTTTGACTGCCACTTCCCTGGGGATCCTGTAATGCCAGGCTGTCTGGGACTTGATGCAATGTGGCAACTGGTTGGTTTCTTCCTTGGATGGGTTGGCGGCGAAGGCAAAGGTCGAGCTTTGGGTGTAGGTGAAGTAAAATTCACCGGTCAGATCCTGCCAACCGCTAAAAAAGTTACTTATCAAATCAATATGAAGCGCGTAATTAACCGCAAACTGGTAATGGGACTGGCCGATGGCCGGGTACTGGTTGATGGTAAAGAAATCTATGTCGCTAAGGATCTGAAAGTAGGCCTTTTTAAGGATACATCCAGCTTTTAATAAACAATTTTATTTGTACATTATTTTTAGTAAAGACAACTTCCGAGTTGTCTTTATTTGTAACAAAAGATTTAGTTATAGTGCGTTAAGGTGATTTTATAAGACCCCTTGCGGGGTCTGTTCCTTTAATCGACATTGTGTATGGGAGGGTTAATTACTTATAGAGACCAGTCTGAATATCATCTCTGGCGTTACGCCATCCACCTAGCCAATACGATCTCGCATCCGTCTGCTGATAAGGGCACGCTTCCATTGAACGTCCGTTTACACCAGCTTTATAACCTTGTGACTGAGCTCGTTCTAGGCGATCACGCTTCTGTCTCTTCATAGTGCAGTTCCTCATACAGTGAGTTGTTTTCCTAACGTACGACTATTACTTCTTGATGGAGTATTTGTTACTCCACTGTTAAGATTGCTCCAACTAAACATTTTTCTCAAGCACAAAAAAAGCACAGATTCAAAATTGTGAACCTGTGCTATTTGAAGTTTAGCAATTATGCAAATTTGCGCCGAAGGCTAAAAAAGCCAAGCAACATAATGCCTATCCAGCCAAACCCTGCACCAGAGCGCGAAGTCGAACTAGAACTGCTATCAGAATCCGCCCTTTCAACAATATCTGAACTGGAAGTTCCCGAAATTGGAACCAGCTTAACCGCGACGACTTCCTCATCACTGTCACAGGTAGCAAAGTGCGCAGTAGAATTGTATCCACCACTACACTTAAATGCCGATGCAGCAATCACACCAGCATCATTAATATCAGCAGCGTTAAAAATGCGGTACTCATTATTATCGCTGCTGTATGTTCCACCATTGGTCAAGTCATCCAACAACCATGCCTGATTGCCGAATACCGCCATTCGGGTAGAATCCGAGTTAGTACCATTATATGGATAGATAAACCCGCGACGACGACGTTTTTTTCCACTCTCTTCCCGGTGAGTCTCAGCATCAATCTGGCCAACAATTTCGTTGTAATTGTTAATGGCATTTACCTCACCACCAGCACCGGTAAAGAAGATACCACCGCTAAAATAGCTAGCACTAGGAGAACCCGTACTGGCATCAGCAACAAACAAGCGGTTATTATAAGCACCGCTTTCAGCGGTTTCACGCTTTGATTCCCCGATAACCAACAGATTCTCATTAATATCTTTAGCAATACTGTTACTATAAATATAATCATCACCATCTTGCAGCTTAGCATTGGAGATAAAAACAGAACTCCATGCTTCAGGGCCAACAGCAAAACTACTGGTGGAAGCCGGATAAAAGACTGCCGCCTCCATCATAATGTTATCGTCGCTGCTATCGTATTCAGAGTTAAACCCGACCATTACAGGTAAACCATCATAGTCATAGTCGTCACTAGCTGCAGCAAGAGCTACACCACGAATACCCGCTTCAGCTGATTCTTCATCAAGGTTAGAACTTGTTACACTGCTGTGCCAATCGACAGCCACCTCGCCAGTAAGAGAAGTACCACTGGCACTAGTAACATCCCAATAATAGGCTTTCTGGGCAAAGGCTATATTCTGGCAAGCTTCCAGCGCTGCTGGCGTACTGCTCGAAGCACAGGTATCCAGATCCCCCTCATAATCTTTATCAGAATCTGTATAATCAAAAACTGCGACGGCGGCAGAGCCAACAGCATACGTGGATCCACCATAAGTAAATGTATCGAAGGCCATCGTGCGGCCCATCGTTTCTACAATACTGCTATCCTGATACGGCAGCAGCAGTGTAGAACCATAGAACCCCCGGTTACGATAGGTCAGTGCATAATTGCCACTTAAATCAAAATAACCACTGGATGTATTACCCACAGGGGTCGTTCCAGCCAATGCATTTATGACTATGTTTTTAGTTGAGCTTTCAGGAGATGATGTACTTCCCTGTGGATCTTCATCTGGATCCGGAGAACTGACCGAACTGGTTGTGCTCAATCCACTATCATTGATAAATGCCGTCGCGTTTGAGGTATAGGTTCCTAGATCCCAAGCCTCACGTTCACGATAAAGCCCACCTGCGCCATCAATCCCATACCACTGATAATATGCCCAGCTTTCACAAGTGTTATAACCCAGTTCACTACCACAGTAAGTTTCCAGATCATCCTGATCCAAGATATAAAAACCATTATCGTAATTAAACGGTACTTCCTGCTTATAAGAAAAACCCATCGTACCTTCCAGAGTATCCCCAGCCAGAAGGTAATCTGTACCTGTACCGCAATCACTGGTGAAACAACTTGTCGTTCCTGTCTGAATAGCAGAGCCATAGGCTTCAGTACCTGATGGCTGTTCAATCTCTACGACCCGATATAGCGCAGCATTAGCGTGTGTGGCAGCCATAATAAAAGTGGCTAACGCCGATAATTTAAATGTTTTACTACTCATTTAATGTTCAAATTCCTGTTGCATCGCTTCAAGCTCTTCCCAGCGCTCAAAGGCGGTTTCCAGTTCCTGCTCCGTAGCAGATAATTTATTTAATACCGATTGCGTTTCTTCTACAGACTTAGAAAAGAAAGCTGAATCATTGACCTGATGTTGTAACGATTCGATTTCGGATTCCAATTCTTCCAGCCTTGCCGGCAACGCTTCTAATTCGCGCTGTAGCTTATACGATAATTTTTTAGGTTTATTGCGTGGTTGGTTATTTTTGGGAGTTTCCTCAACCACTTTCTGCATAACCGGTACGATTTCAGCCTGACGAGCCAGTCTAACCTGTTCCCTTTGCTGCTGAGCATCGTGATACCCACCAACAAACTCTTCGATTCTACCCTCACCTTCAAAAATCCAGCTGGTTGTCACTGTATTATCAACAAATTGCCGGTCGTGACTGACTAAAAGTAACGTACCCTCATAATTGGCAAGCAAATCTTCCAAAAGTTCCAAAGTTTCGATATCTAAATCGTTGGTTGGTTCATCCAGCACCAGCAGGTTATTGGATTTAAGAAAAATTCTTGCTAATAATAGACGGTTTTTCTCCCCTCCGGACAAAGCCTTAACCGGCGTTCTTGCTCTTTTGGGAGAAAAAAGAAAGTCCTGCAGATAACCAAGTGCATGGCGCTGACGCCCGCCAACCATAACCTCTTGCTTACCATCGGCCAAATTATCGATCACCGTTTTTTCCGGATCCAAAATCTCCCGGTACTGGTCAAAATAAGCCACTTCGATTTTGGTTCCACAACGCAACTTACCTGACTCAGGTTTCAATTCCTCCAGCAGCAGTTTTAGCATTGTACTCTTGCCGCAGCCATTCGGTCCTATAAGTGCAATCCGATCACCGCGCATAATGTTAAAGCTGAAATCAGAAACAATCTGCTTACCCGCAATTGAATAGTTGACATGCTCGGCTTCAAAAACGATCTTACCTGAACGCGATCCTGTATCAATATTGATATTCGCTTTCCCCTGTACTTCTCTGCGTTCTTTACGTTCCTCTCGCAGCTTTTTCAACGCACGAACACGCCCCTCATTACGGGTTCGACGAGCTTTAATCCCCTGCCGAATCCAAACCTCTTCCTGAGCCAGCTTTTTATCAAACTCTGCGTTCTGCATATCTTCAACCCGCAGAGCTTCTTCTTTATCAATAAGATATTGATCGTAATTTCCAGGAAAAGAGCTCAATTTACCCCGGTCAAGATCCAGAATCCGGGTTGCCATAGACTTAATAAATGCCCGATCGTGGGAAATAAAAACAATGGAGCCACGAAAGTCCTTCAGAAAGGTTTCCAGCCATTCAATAGTCGTTACATCCAGATGGTTAGTCGGTTCATCCAGCAATAAAACATCCGGATCACACACCAGAGCTTTAGCCAGAGCGGCTTTTCTCTGCCATCCACCAGAAAGATCCGTCAGTTTAGTGTGTGGATCCAGATTCAGTGCAGACAAAACATTTTTTATCCGATCTTCAAACCGCCAGGCACCGGAATGCTCAAGCTGCTCCTGAACTCGTGCCAAACGATTGATATTCTGTTCTGACGGTTCTGACGCCACAAGATCAAGCTGATCCTGATAGATCCTAAGCTGTTCGCCTATTCCGGCAAGGCCACCAGACACATAATCCAGTACCGTGCCTTCTTCATTGCGGGGAGGATCCTGTTCCAGCCGGGAAACCACCACATCCTGAGTAAGCTGTATCTTCCCGTCATCAAGAATGACTTCCCCGGAAAGTACTTTCATTAAAGTTGATTTACCTGCGCCATTTCTTCCGACCAGACAAACCCGTTCATTTTCCTGCAGAGAAAAATCGGCATGGTCAAGAAGCGGATGGTCACCAAATGCCAACTGTGCGTTATGTATGGTTAATAATGCCATTGTTAAACCGTTCTATCTTATTTTTGATGCGTGATAATCCAACAATTGTGGATATGCTTATTTCTGGAAAAGTCCATTGGAAGAGTCTGAGGTGAAATATTCTCCGCCTGTAACCCCAGAGCTTTTAGCTCATCAAGATCCATTTTAAAATGGCGCTTATTGTTAGAAAATACGATAGTACCGCCCTTTCTCAATAATCGCTGCAAATGCTTCATTAACTCGATATGATCACGCTGAACATCGAAACTCTGTTCCATCCGTTTAGAGTTTGAAAATGTCGGAGGATCAATAAAGATAAGATCATAATCGCCCTGAGCGGTTTCCAACCACTGGAGGCAATCTGCCTGTTCAAATCGGTGCTGACGCCCTACCTGTCCATTCAGCTTCAGGTTTTCTTTTGCCCACTCAATATATGTCTTAGACATATCCACCGTTGTGGTTGATTTAGCTCCGCCACACGCAGCATGAACTGTTGCTGACCCCGTGTAAGCAAATAAGTTAAGAAAATCTTTTCCTTTCGCCATCTGGCCAATCTTTTTACGCGTCAGTCTATGATCCAAAAATAAACCAGTGTCGAGGTAATCGTACAGATTTACTCGCAGAGTCACACCATATTCATGCACTTCAAGAAAACGAGAACCTTCACTAAGTTTCTGATACTGAGATGTGCCTTTTTTCTTCTCACGGGTTTTCAGTACGACATTATTCGCATCCATCTCCATAACCTGAATAGCGGCACGAATAACGTCAGTTAAACGACGTTTAGCCTTCGCTTCAGGAATATTTTTAGGTGCCGCATACTCCTGAATAACCAGATAATCCCTGTAAACATCAATGGCTACATTATAATCAGGAAGATCTGCATCATAAACTCGATAACAATCAAGCTCTTCACATTTTGCCCATTTTCCAATCTTGCTTAGATTCTTTTTCAGTCGGTTGGCAAAATCAGGCGCAACAACCGATTCCTGATGACCGGTTTCATCTGCCGCCCTCTGCGTAATAGAATAGTTTTTCTGGTGACAGGGTAACGCGCCGTTATTCAATTTATACTGCTTCTCCGCACGCATACGGAGACAACTCAGCAGCTCTTCGGAACTGGAGAAAATAGAAGCTTCACAGCCACCAAACTCAGCTTTAAGCTGAGCTCCAAAGGCGGTATACAATGCAATCAGCCCCGGCTCAGTTCCCAGTCGCTCACCATATGGCGGGTTACAGACAATAATGCCATTTCCTGTAAAGTCCTTCGGTCGGGTTAACGTTGCAGCGTCACTTTTATCGAACTGGATCAACTCTTCAACACCCGCTCTTCTGGCATTTTCACGGGCAACTGACAGCACACGCGGGTCATTATCATAGCCATAGAATATCAGCTCGACCTTTTTAACGCCTCTTCTGGCCTGAACATTGGCCTCTGATTTCAGCTCAGCCCAGACATCCGCTTCAAAGTCGTTAAGGGCTTCAAAAGCCCACCGCTTTCTCTGCACTCCGGGAGCCATACCTGCCGCCATCATGGCAGCTTCTATCAGCAATGTTCCTGAGCCACACATAGGATCCAGCAAAGACTTAGACGCATCCCAACCACTACGAATAACAATAGCAGCTGCCAATGTTTCACGTAATGGCGCTTTACCTGATTCAGTTCTGTAGCCGCGCTGATGCAAACCGCTTCCGACCATATCAATACCAAGAATGGCTTTATCCTTATGCAGACGTACATGCACACGAAGATCCGGACGATCCTTGTTGATCGATGGTCTGGCTAGATTCTTTTTATTGAAACTGTCAACGATAGCGTCTTTTACTTTCATTGCACCGTACTGACTGTTGCGAATTTCCCGGTTAGTACCATTAAAATCCACAACAAAACTTTTAGAACTATGAAAATAAGAGGACCAATTAACTGAGGAAGCTGCCAGATACAGATCCATATCATCCTGACACTGAAACTCCGACAGGATCCGAACAAAACGGGAGGCAATTCTGCTCCATAGACAGCAACGATAAATCTGCCGGTTATCTGCTTTAAATCTTACACCGGCCTGAACCGGTTTGGGATCAGTCACTCCAAGCTGCTTAAGTTCCTCAGCAAGAAGGTTTTCTAACCCATTTGAGGTTATTGCTAAATATTGATTCATTTTGGCCTTTCTGTCAGCACACTGCCGGCTCGACTGCCAGCGAAAAATGGTCTGATTATACCTGAGAAATGCACCGAAACAGAGTGTTTATTCCAATCACTCAGGCTAGTTTATTTTCTTGAAGATTAATTTCCTCTAAAAATAAAGTGAACGCTTACTTCTGTTTCATCTCCTGAGATATAAGAGAAAACAAAACATATCGACTAATTATTCACTGAGATATTGGTCTATACCAAGCGGCAATCTTAGTGAAAGTGAATTACGAAACATCCATAAAAGCGGAATAAATGGGTATAAATCAGCCTGGAATTTTCGCCAGACAGAGAAAAAATAGAAAAAATTTATGGCAGGTGCATCACACATGAAACACTCTTACTTACCTTCCATGAGTAAAATTGAGCACAATTGATTAATGAACAGGCAAGAAAAGTAGAATAAAAAAACAGCTACCGGGAGGGATATCGTCAAAAGAAAAATAAGAGACAAAAAAAATCGGCAACCAGGGAAGAAGCCGATAAATACAACAAAGGAACGAATTTTATTTTCTTACACAAGCCACAGATAGCTATCCGACAAGTGCAATGGGTTGTTCAGTAAACATAGCATTAGCACATAACATACGGTCATGCATAACCTTGATCGGCTCACCAAAGCAAAGCCGCTTGGAACCATTCAGTTGAAACTCACCAAGTTCAACATAAGCACATAAACTGGCAGTTTCACCACACTCGATAACCATGAAATAGCCTTCGCCAAAACCATTTTGCAAATGAATAAAGTCACCTTCTTCTGGTTCATATCCTTTCCCCTCCGGCTGATAATCAAAAAACCAGCTCTTGGGCTGAACAGGTACATGGAACCGCTTAGCTGCAACACAGTTCAATACCAACTCCGCTCTGCGGGGTTCGGATAGGTCTATCCGGGAAATCTGTTCCCGAAAAATCTGAAATGAAGTGGCATCTTCAACTGAAAAATCATTAGCAGAAAAGGCGCAGTCAACCAAAAACTTCTTTGGTAAATTGACCCTGAAGAGCATATCCTCTCCCAGATCCAACATCAGGGCATCATTCCCTCTGTCGAAATACCAATTCCATGTATCTTTGGGTTTAAGCATGGTTCTGTTACCTACTTTTTTAAATTTTTCAATATATTAGGTAAAATACATGATTACCTTAGCCAACGTTTTCATTAATTCTACAAATGGAAATACAAAAAAAAAGAGGAAAATAATTCCCTCTTTTTCACAGATAAGATAAATATTGACAAGTTCAGATTAAAGATTCCGAACGATATCCCGAATCAAACCAGGACCATGATAGATAAAACCGGAATAAACCTGCACCAGTTGAGCGCCAGCCAGCAACTTCTCTTTAGCTGCAACATAAGAATCAATACCACCAACTCCGATAATTGGCAATTTATCTCCCAGTTCCTGATGAATCCGCCGGATCACTTCCGTGCTGCGCAACTGAACCGGACGTCCACTAAGGCCACCCGCTTCTTCTGCATATTGCATTCCCTTAACCATTGTTCGATCAAGTGTTGTATTCGTTGCAATCACTCCATCCATATTGTGACGAACCAGTGAGTCACAAATCTGAACAAGTTCCTCGTCACTCAAATCTGGCGCAATTTTCAATGCTACCGGAACATATTTGTCATACTTCTTCTGCAATTCAGACTGTTTTGCCTTTAGATCCGAAAGAAGCTGGTCAAGTGCATCACCGTACTGAAGCGTTCTCAGTCCCGGAGTGTTTGGTGAAGAGATGTTAACGGCGATATATCCTGCATGAGCGTACGTTTTTTCCATACAGATCATGTAGTCATCACTACCATTTCCAATAGGAGTATCTTTATTTTTGCCGATGTTAATACCGATGACACCGTCATATGTCGCTTTCCTGACGTTTTCAACCAGTTCATCCACACCATTATTATTAAAGCCCATCCGGTTGATTAGCCCTTCTGCTTCAACAAGACGAAAAAGGCGTGGTTTATCATTACCCGGTTGAGGACGTGGCGTTACTGTGCCCACTTCAATGTGACCAAACCCCATAGACCCAAAGGCATCGATACACTCTCCATTTTTATCCAGCCCGGCAGCCAAACCCACAGGATTCTTAAAAGAGATCCCCATACACTCAACTTGACGCAGTGGAAGATTCTGGCGATAAAACAGATCAAATGGTGTACCGTGAAAACGCTTGAAGTTTTGAATTGCTAACTCATGTGCCTTTTCAGGATCGAGTTGAAAAAAGCCAGTCCTGGCTAAACGGTAAAGCATTGTGCCTCCGGTAGAAAAAAGCCCCGTATAAACGGGGCTGTATTATTTACTTATTTGTGGAACAATTCAAATTGAATAGCATCAATTCCCGCAATGCAACGGAAAATTTAGCAAACTCATGTCCGCTACCGACTTTGAACTCATTCAGAATATTTTCCCAACGTGTTAACGAACGCTGATTCAAAGCTATCCAGTCCTCAAGTGCTGATTCCGGGTCAAAATGATTACCAGTACATCTACAGTTCAGAACCTGAGCAGAAAGCTGACGCTGCTGCCAATCCAGATCCTCCCGAAATGCAGCCCTTGCTAAAGCCTGCCAGTTATTCATCGTTTCCTGGCCATTGATCTGTTTCAGGAACCAATGCAAAGACAACCTGTCCCCCAGAATAAAGTAAAGTCGGGCTGCCCCCTCTATTGACTGACCGCTCTCTTTTGCAATAGCAGAAATGTCCAGAGCAGAAGTAAGACTTGTCAGGCGGGCAACATGATTAGCCAATACGTTATCAACACCCTGCTCAATCCAGCGAGCCGCAAGATCGTTGTGTTCCTGAACTTCTTCCGCAACCAGAAAACTGTCCAGATTATGTGAGATAATATTGACGTCTTTCCTGAACTGCTCCACTAATACTTTGATAGGCATTCGATTCCGGTTGCGTAGTATCCACCGGGAAAGCCGCCGCATCGTTCTACGCACATAGAACAGCAATTCATACTGAGCATGTGCCTGTGCAATATTGTCCAAACAACGAATATGACTGATCACCTCCGCAAAACCATAAATTTCCCGGATAGCGACATAAGCATTAGCAATCTCGGCAACCTCGGCCCCCGTTTCTTCCTGCAAGCGGGTGACAAAATTACAGCCCATCTCATTAACCATCTGATTAGCAAGAACTGTCGCAATAATTTCAGCCCGTAAAGGATGCTGATCAACATGCCGAGAATGGTTACCCCGTAACTCATCGGGAAAGTAACTCAGCAAGTAGTGAGTATGAAACTCATCATTAACTATCTCATCGCAGACCAATTGCTCTTTCAACACCATTTTTCCATATGCCAAAAGAACAGACAATTCTGGTCTGGTAAAGGCATATCCCTGTTTTTCCCTTTCCAGAAGGCTTTCATCGTCAGGGAGATATTCCAGAGCCCTGTCCAGATAACCGGCTTTTTCCAGTGTATGGATAAAGCGGATCAGCTCTTTCACCAAAGACGTTCCCTGATACTCACTAACCGATACAGATTCTGACTGACAATAAGCATCTTTCAAAACAATACTGCCAACCTCACTTTCCATCTGCATTAGGATCCTGTTACGCTGTTTAAACGTAAGTTCACCACTAGCCAGCAAAGCATTTAAAAAGATCTTTATGTTCACTTCATTATCAGAGCAATCGACACCACCAACGTTATCAATAAAGTCGGTGTTAACCCGGCCACCATTCAGTGCATATTCCACTCGCCCGAGCTGAGTCATTCCCAAATTTCCGCCTTCGCCGACAACCTTAGCATTCAGATCCTTACCATCGATCCTAAGGGCATCATTTGCCCGATCACCCACTTCACTGTCACTCTCTCCGGAAGATTTAACGTAGGTTCCGATCCCACCATTCCACAATAGATCCACGTTCATTGTCAGGATCATTTTTATCAGATCATTAGGTGCCACAGCCGTCTTTCGGGTAGACAGCATTTTTTGAATTTCGGGTGTAAGCTTAATTGATTTGGCTTTCCGGGAAAAAACTCCGCCTCCGGCTGAAATGAGATCAGGATTATAGTCATCCCATCCTGAACGGGATAAATTAAACAGCCGCTGCCGTTCTTGCCAACTGACAGCCGCATCGGGAGCAGGATCAATAAAAATATGCATATGATTAAATGCAGCCTGTAACCTAATGTGCTTAGACAACAACATACCATTACCGAAAACATCCCCTCCCATATCACCGATTCCAACACAGGTAAAATCTGTTGTCTGACAATCGCTTCCCATTTCCCGGAAATGACGTTTAACCGATTCCCATCCCCCTTTAGCGGTAATCCCCATTGCTTTGTGGTCATACCCATTAGAACCACCAGATGCAAATGCATCACCAAGCCAGAAACCATACTCTTCAGATACCGCATTTGCTAAATCAGAAAAAGTGGCGGTTCCTTTATCAGCCGCAACCACCAGATATGGATCATCGTCATCATGACGAACCATATTTTCAGGCACAACAACACGACCGTCTATGATGTTATCCGTCACATCCAGCAATGCCCGGATAAACTGCTGATAACACCGTTGTCCTTCTGCAAAAATTTCATCTCTTCCAGACAAGTTAGTCAGACGCTTACAGACAAAACCACCTTTTGCACCGACAGGAACAATAACCGTATTTTTGACCTGTTGCGCTTTCACCAGTCCCAGAATCTCTGTACGAAAATCTTCCTGCCTATCCGACCATCGCAGTCCACCCCGGGCTACTTTACCACCACGCAGATGAACCCCTTCAATATCCGGAGCGTATACAAAAATTTCACAAGCAGGTACAGGAGCCGGAATATCCGAGATATCGCCCGGTCTGAGCTTTATTGACAACCATGGCTTGGGCTGATTATTCTTATCTTTCTGGAAATAATTCGTTCGCTGTGTTGCTGAGATCATTTCGATATAGCGACGAATGATCCTGTCATCATCAAGGCTTTCCACCCTATCTAATTGCTCCATGATCCGATTGATCAAATCACTCTGCCCCTTATCCCGGCTTCTCGTTTTAGGATCAAAACGTTTAACAAACAGCAGAACCAGCAAGGCCGCAAGATCCGGATAATCCGACAAGGTCTCGGCAATATAACGTTGGCTGAACGGAAAACCAACCTGCCGCATATAACGAGCATAGCTGCGCAAAACTGTGACTTCCCGGGCTGTCAGGCCGGCACCGAGGATCAAGCGGTTAAAACGATCACTTTCAAGTTCACCAGTCCAGATCATAGCGAATGCCTGCTGGAAACGATCCTGAGCCTGGCGAAGATCAATCTCTCCGGCACCTTTATGGATCATAGAAAAGTCCAGGATCCAACATACTGTTCCATCTTTTTTCCGGATCTCATAAGGCGATTCACCTATCACCCGTAAACCTAAATTTTCCAGCATCGGCATCACATCCGATAGATGAATAGGCTCCGCTCGGTGATAGAGTTTAAGGTGAACAACCCGGGAGTCAGCCTTCTCTTCCTGAGGCCGGTAAAAAAGCATTCCCAGACGATGCTCATCACTAAGTGCTTCTACCCGTTCGATATCGGCAACAGCAACACCTGGCAACACATCACTTTTATAAGCCTCCGAAAATGCCGACACATATTCTTTAGCCAGAGACAACCCACTATTTTCACCCAAATTCGCCACGATCGCTTGTCTCAATCGGTCATCCCAAGAAGAAGCTGCTTCCATCAGATTTTGCTCTATGTTTTTAACATTAAAAGGCACAGTGCTGTCATCCACCCGGACAATATACTGTGTTCTGGCCAGAGGGCTCTCAGAGAAAAAAGTGGTAAATTCCACGTCCTGACTGGAATGGAAATGTGCTTTCAGAATACGTTGTGTTTCACAACGAAGTCCCGTGTTATAGCGCTCTTTATCACAGTACACCATACAGGTGTAAAAACGTCCGAAGGGATCTTTACGAACAAACAAGCGCAATAAATCCCGATCCTGCATTTGCAAAACACCGCTCCCGACTTCCAGCAATGTTTCTTCACTAGCCTGCAGCAATTCATCTCGCGGGTAATTTTCCAGAATATTGTGCAGGGCTTTATAAGAATACGAACCATCCCTATAACCGCTGGCCTTCAGGATCCGCTGAACTTTCTGCCCGACAAGAGGAATGCTGAACACACTCTGATTATAAACCGCTGAGGTATACAGACCAATAAACCTGTGTTCACCGATAACGATACCATTTTTATCAAATTTCTTAATACCGATGTAATCGGTATAGGCAGGCCGGTGAATTCGGGAGGCCGTGTTACCTTTAGTCAGGATCAGGAGCGTGGGTTTCTTTGCTTCTGCTCGAGCAGAATCCCCCATTTCAGAAAATCGGACAACTTTGGCTTTTCCGGTTTTTCCTAACAGACCCAACCCCTCTTCATCGATTGGAGTGAGAATATCATCGCCTTTATCATGAATCAGATCGAATTCTTTATAGCCCATAAACGTGAAGTTTCGTTTCCCGAGCCAGCGTAAAAACTGCAGATTTTCTTCCAGTCTCTCTGGAGATTCGGGGATAGTAGAACGCAGGCTTTCAGTCTCTTCTATTACTGACATCAGTTTTTTCAGCATCGGTTGCCAGTCAGCAACAACCAGTCTGGTATCGGTGAGTACATCTGTCAGTTCCGTTTTCAGCCGAATCATTTCAGTCTCATCATTCAGACGGTCAACTTCAATATGAAATAAAGACTGAAAGTTGCCCTTTCCACTATTTATTTCTGTAATTTTCTGCCGGGAGTTCCGCAACAGCTGTGTCGGACCATGCAGCATAAAGTGACAGGTTAAGCTAAGACGATTCAGTGCCATTTTTACGGAATCGACCAGAAATGGACTGTCAGGAACCACAATTTCGACGATAGTGTGCGTTGACTGCCAGCCATGTCGGCTGAGTGTCGGATTAAAAACATGAACAGATATTCGATCCGGCTTATTTTCAGTCAGGCGATTCCACAAACTAATAACAGCCCCGTACAAATCAGAGTCCGTCCTCTGAACCCAATCATCCTGGGAGATATTGTTAAAAAGATGTTTTGCAAGTTTGATAACCAGAGGGGCTTGTTCAGTATCCAGTTTCTGTTGGATTAAAAGATATACTTTCTCCAGAAGAACCGGAACCGGAGTATCATGAGCAGCCATAACCATGCTCCATTGCAGGGATTCATTACCTACAGTGTATCTCTGAAACAAAAATGAAATTGACAATTAGTTAACATTTCAGACAAGAACAACAGAAGAATATGGGATTATGTGATTAATATTACTGATGAAACATCAAATAGTTATCCGTTTATAGTGATTCCAGCTGTACAAACTTATTATTCTGGTCAGTTGTTAAACGGAATCGTCCTTTGACACCTATCTGAGAAAGAAATGGCCTCAGCCGCATAGCTGGTATTTGTAATTTTAGCCCTTGCTCTGTTACTACCAGAACTGAACTGGCTGTACCAGAATAATGCTGCTGAAATATATGGTATGAAATATTCAGACGAAATGTGTACTGGTTCATCGCTATACAAATATATTACATATTGGACAGAATAAAATTCTTACATCGCCACAAATGGGCATCAAATACAACCCCATATAAACCATCTATAGATTCCTCAGTGCCAGTACTGTATCAGTAAGTACACTCCCTGGCACTGAGAATTTGTTTGCCTAATAAATGGTCAAATCTGATTAAGCTTCAAGCGCTTTGGTCACTTTTTCATACAGATCTTTTGCCAGATTATCCATTGCAGCAAGTTTTTCAAGTTCTCGACGCATCAGCCTCTGCCGATGCTCATCGTAGCGGCGTAATTTCAGCATGGGATCAATCATACGAGAAGCGACCTGAGGATTGCTTTCGTTAAGTTCACACAGGATTTCTCCGGCAAACGCATAGCCAGAACCATCTTTAGCATGAAAATAAACCGGATTTGTATTCAGAAAGGAACCGATCAAGCTGCGAATACGATTTGGATTTTTCAGACTGAATGCCGGATGATTCATCGTCTCTTTTATCACCTGCAACACATTTTCTGCCGGATTTGTCCCTTGCAGCATAAACCACTTGTCCATAACCAAACCATCCTGACTCCATTTATCACTGAAATCAGCCATCAGTTTTTCTCTGCAGTCCAGCTGTGACTGATTTGCTGCAGCCATTGCAGCCATTGTATCGGTCATGTTATTCGCATTATTATACTGAGCCAGAACCAGTGGATTTCCTGAATCCAGACAAGCCAAATAACCCAGACAAACATTACGCAATGCTCGTTTACCGACAGCAGTATGGTCAATACTGTACTCTGACTGTTCCAGGTGGCGGTATGTCACTGTCAGTTCGTCTTCAAGATTGACAGCCATCGCCTGCCGGATTGATTTCAATACAGAATCAATCGCATCAACATCAACAAGATCAAACCAACCAGATACTTCGTTGTGGGATGGCAGAGAAATAAACTCAGCAACAAAAGCAGGGTCTAATTCCTTATGCAAAAGAACGCCGCGGAACGCATCTAAAACAGCTTCCGGCAATTCAAATGCTTTTTCCTGTTGCAGGTTAACAACATTAGTGCGGATATACTTAGCCAACAGCATCTGACCAGCATCCCAGCGAGCAAAATCATTCTGAGCATGGTTCATCAGGAATACCAGTTCATCATCAGAGTAATCATATTCCAGCTTCACCGGAGCAGAGAACTCTCTCAGTAATGAGACCACTGGTTTTTCGTGAACATTTTCAAATACAAAGCTTTCTTTTTCTTGCTTCACATCTAAAATGTTTGTGACTTTTAAACCGTTACGACGTAACGGAATAACTTCACCATCCGCTGCATACAGTTCGATATCCAGAGGTATATGCAACGGCTGTTTTTTCTTCTGATCCTGCGTTGGGGGTGTAAACTGAACCACATCCAGTGTAAATGTTTTAGCAATACTGTTATACTGACTCTCAACCTTAAGTATCGGTGTCCCGGACTGGCTGTACCAGCGTTTAAAATCCGACAGATCAATACCCGATGCATCCTGCATCGCAGCAACAAAATCATCACACGTTGCGGCCGTTCCGTCATGACGTGCAAAATAAAGCTTCATTCCTTCCTGAAAAGCCTTTTCTCCCAGCAGAGTATGCATCATACGGATAACTTCACTGCCTTTTTCATACACAGTTAATGTGTAGAAGTTATTCATTTCAATAACTTTATCCGGACGGATAGGATGAGACATCGGGCTGGCATCTTCAGCAAACTGAGGACCACGAATAATACGAACATTGTTAATTCGGTTCACAGCACGAGAACCAAGATCAGAGGAAAACTCCTGATCACGGAAAACCGTTAGTCCCTCTTTCAGGCTAAGCTGGAACCAGTCCCGACAGGTAACTCTGTTTCCTGTCCAATTATGAAAATATTCATGACCTATTACCGCTTCAATCCCCAGATAATCCGTGTCTGTTGCGGTATCCTCATTTGCCAGAACGAATTTTGAGTTAAAAATATTCAGGCCTTTATTTTCCATGGCTCCCATGTTGAAGAAATCGACTGCAACAATCATATAAATATTCAGATCATACTCAAGACCGAAACGATCTTCATCCCATTTCATAGAGTTAATCAATGATGTCATGGCATGACCGGCGCGATTGAGGTTACCTTTATCAACAAAAATTTCCAGATCAACACTGCGACCAGAGCCTGTCACGTATGTATCACGCAGCACATCAAAATCTCCGGCAACCAGCGCAAACAGATAAGCCGGTTTCGGATGCGGATCCTCCCATTTTACCCAGTGACGTCCACCGTCAAGGTCACCACTATCAATCCGGTTACCGTTACTCAGTAAATACGGATTTTCAGCCTTATCAGCAATGACCGTCACCGTAAAACAAGCCAGCACATCCGGACGATCCAGATAATAAGTAATACGACGGAAACCTTCCGCTTCACACTGAGTACAGAATGCGCCACCAGATTTATACAATCCTTCCAGTGCCGTATTATCCTGTGGATTAATCTCAGTCTTGATCAATAACTCAAATTCCGCCGGCAGGTTAAAAATTTCAAGACGCCCTTCAGACTCTTTGTATTCATGCCATGCCTGGCCGTTAATTTCTATTGCCACCAAAGTGAGCCGCTCCCCGTCAAGCACCAGCGTATCGTTCGCTTTTTGCTGTTTTACCCGGGAAAGTGCGGTAACCAGCGTAGTGGTGTCATGCAGGTCAAAGGTAAGATCAAGGTGAGTAATCGTATGGTCTGGAGACTGATAGTCTTTGCGGTATTTCGCTTGTGGATTCTGTGACATTGGTGTGATCCTTTATGCTCCCACAGTCACCAGCCTTCTGATACTGCGGGATTAAAATAATTCCTATTAATATCTATGGGCTGTTACTGACAATTCAACCCCTTACAAACAAAAACAAGGCAGAGAATCTCCCTGCCTTGCTTCTGTATTTCACGCTGAAACGAATGACTACTCCCGGTTCTCCAGGAAATACCTGAATTATTTCACTCTTGCCAATTCTGCATACATATCAAAATTCACACTTTCCAGTGTCAGAGTATCCTGATTCAGGCTGTATCGAGAATCCTGTTCACCCTCTTCATACATCAAAACCAGATGATCACCTTCCATATAGTAGATCCCTTCGTGGGTTACAAAGGTTCCGTCACCAGACTGAGCCATAAACAGGAAAACAAAATCTGGCTGTAATATTAGATCCATCTGATTCACGTTACTCGCCATAATATCATCTCCTTTGATATTACGACTTGTCCATGCCCCGGCGATAGCGTTAGGCAGGCCTTTAATAAAAGTGATACCGTTAAGCATAAGCCGGTTGTGACTTGAGCGATACTGATAATACTGAGGAATGGTAGAATCAACTCCCAGGATCAACGTATCAATCCCGACAGAATATATGCCCTGCCAATAGTCAACACTATAATCTTTCTTTTCCACCTGAATATTAAAGTTATAGTCGGAAGACAGAGAGAGGCGGATCGTCAGAAAATCCTCATCAGACTGCTGGGGCTGCGGATTAAACAGATACCAGTCTCCTAGCAGAAACGGGTAATCAAACTGAGTCAGATCGCCTTTCAGATTCAGATCTGCCCTTGCACTCAGAGCAGAAAAACAGGCCAGAATGAGTAATAACCACTTCATCATTCTTCTCCTCTCTTTTCTTTAAGCTTAGCCGGAGATTATTGATAAAGCGAAAACTAAGACTTCCGTCCAATTTTTACTCAAATAAAAAAGCGAGTTTTTTAGACTCGCTTTTTATATTCTATCGTCAATCAAATACAAGAAATTTCTATTTTGTCACCCAATGATAACTACTTAAGCATATCAAGCATAACAGCAACAGATTCATTCAGATAAGCATCCGGGGCTTCATAATCTTTCGGTACATCATCCAGAGAAGTGAAAGGTTCTTTCCCTTCTGCTATTTGTCTCTTATTGATGCGTTCCAAGCTGATCTGATCGTCTTTTTCACTTTCTGCTTTTCTGGCAACCTCATTCAGAGACAGTGTCTTATCATCCTTTTCAGACTGATAACGCACAATATCTTCCTGAATAAACCCAAACTCCATATCTTTATCAATACGAACCTGATGCTCACGAATTAAGCGGGTAATCTGTTCCTGACGATCCGCTAATTTTTCATACGAAGCAGGAACAATGCTGTCCCACGGCAACGCATTATCTTCTACGCTTTCCCCTGTTTCCGAGGGTTCCACCGGAGTCGGATAAGAAATATCAGGTATAACCCCCCGGTTCTGAGTGCTCCCGCCATCAATCCGATAGAATTTCTGAATGGTATACTGAACATAACCCAACTCTTTATCAAACATATCATAGATATGATTCAGAGAACGGTGCTGCTGAACTGTGCCTTTACCAAACGATTGTTCACCAAGAATGATTGCCCGGCCATAATCCTGCATAGCTGCAGCAAAAATTTCCGATGCTGATGCACTATAGCGATTTATCAATACGGTCATTGGCCCCTGATAACTGAGTTGTCCGTCAGTATCCGTGTTGATATTCACTCTGCCATAGCTGTCACGAACCTGAACAACAGGCCCACGGGTAATAAACAAACCAGAAAGTGCATTGGCTTCTGTCAGTGCACCACCACCATTGTTACGCAAATCAACAATGATACCGTCAACCTGTTTCTCTTTCAGATCTGCAAGTAATTTATCCGTGTCTTTTGCCAGACCAACATAAAAACTCGGCACTTCCAGGATCCCGATTTTCTTACCGTCTTTTTCTATAACTTCAGATTTAACTGCCCTGTCTTCTAACCGGACCTGATCTCGTACGATAGTAACATCATGACTTTTGGCATCTTTACTATCCGGGAGGATCTGCAACGTGACCTTTGTGCCTTTAGGGCCCTTAATCAGTTGCACAACATCATCCAGCCTCCAGCCGATGATATCCACCATGTCCTCACCATCCTGAGCAACACCTATGATCCTGTCACCATCAGTCAATTCTTTACTTTTTGAAGCCGGACCACCAGGAACCAGAGAACGAATGACCGTGTAATCATCTGTCAATTGAAGTACAGCACCGATCCCTTCCAGAGAAAGATTCATTTCTGATTGGAATTGCTCAGCATTTCGAGGAGAAAGATAGCTGGTATGCGGATCAACTTCACGGGCAAATGCATTCATATACAACTGAAAAGCATCTTCACTGTGTGACTGAGTCAGACGTTTGATCGCATTGTTATAGCGTTTCTCAAGTGTATCTTTAATGTCCGACCACTCTTTTCCTGCCAGTTTGAGACTGAGAGCATCGTATTTTACCCGTTTACGCCATAGCTCATTCAGTTCCTGAATGTTTTCCGGCCACGGAGATTCAGAACGGTCCAGCTCGATAGACTCATCAGTATCGAAAGTGATTGGTTTATCCAACAAACTAAGTGCATAGACAAATCGTTCAAAACGTCTTTGAGTCGCCAGATTATAAACATCAAAGGCAATCTGGTTATTACCGGCTTTCAGTTGATCATCAAGCTGTAAAGACCAGCCATTAAATGAATCAATATCGGCCTGAGTAAAGATATTCCGATTGTAATCCAGCATTTCCAGATAGCGTTGGAAAATAGACTGAGAAAAATGGTCATCCAGACTAAAGTGCTTGTAATGTGAACGAGTAAAGCGTGAGGTTACACGTTTACTGGCAGTTTCATGCTGAGCTTCAGGAACGAGGACGGGAAGTTGTTCCCGGGAGATTTTGGCTTCAAGAGCCTGAGCAGATGCTGCCAGCAATAAGCCAGCAGCAATCAAAGATAGTTTCAAACGGCATTTCATGCGTAGGATTGTCTCCTTAGCACACGTGAAATATCACATGTGTCACTTATGCATGCAGGTGCTCCGCTTTAACAACCATTTGCAGGCCGTTAGCAAGACTCACACGTACATCATCCTTATTAATTTCCACAACGGTAGCAGCCATGTTTCCTTTACCCATATTCACATGCACATCTTTACCAATGCTTAACTCATCAGCTGTCAGTTGACGTGTTTCTTGTGGAACAGGTTTGCTGTCCGCTTTTTGCTGTTTTGGTTTTGCTGCCCGACGAGACTGCTGCGGTTTCTTCGCTTTTGGTTTCGCTTTCGCTTTACCTTCTTCACGCATTTTATCCGCTTGCTCTTTACGGCGAGCCTGTACTTTAGCTTTACTTTCAGCTAATGCCTGTTTGGCATGCTCAATATGTTCCTGCTCCAGTTCACCACATTCGTTACCATCCAGATCAACCCGAACAGCACCCGGCTTTACACCGTGCAAATAACGCCATGAAGAGGTGTACTGGCGTAACGCAGCTCGTAACTGAGTTTTGCTGACTTTTTCATCTTCAGCCAAACGTTCTGCAAGGTCTTGAAAAATGCCAATTTTAAGTGGCTTTGCTTCACCTTCTAAAGTAAAGCAGTTAGGGAAACATTCAGCAATATATGCAATGACTTCTTTGCTGTTTTTTAACTTTTCAGTGTTTTCCATGAGGGTTCCTGATACGTGCGGCCTTATCCGCGCGCTCTTTATGTCTGAGAAATATTCTGGCTATTATAGTGAGATAGAGTTGAAAAACCACATTCAATCCTGAATTTATGCTTTGTTCGCGTGTGAATTGAACAGCTTTTCTACTTCTGTCATCAAATTCTCCAGCCCTTGCTGATCATCTTCGCTAAAACGTCCTATTTGGGGACTGTCGATATCCAGAACCCCGACCACTTTCCCGTTCACAGAAAATGGAATCACAATTTCAGAATTACTCTCAGCATCACAGGCAATATGTCCTTCAAACTGATGAACGTCATATACCCGTTGAGTACGGTTCTCTGCGACAGCCGTTCCACAAACACCACGCCCCAGAGGGATCCGAACACAGGCAGGTTTACCCTGAAAAGGTCCGAGAACCAACTCGTTACCTTTAAGCAAGTAAAAACCAGCCCAGTTAAGCGCTTCCAGTTCCATGTATAAAAGTGCGCTAAGATTTGCCAGATTGGCGATCAAATCAGTTTCGTCTTCAACGAGTGCAATAGCCTGCTTGATTAATGTTTGATGCTGAGTCAATGTATTTCCTTAGATAATAAACCAGATAAAAGATGGTATCGTTTATTTCTGTTCAATAATACAAGATAGTAAAAAATATTTTAACCATATAAAAACAATGCCTTATAATCTTACTATTCGGAATCTAAGGAAAGCACCGTATTGTCTCAGCAAAAACAGCAATCCGACAGGAAAATCAGACTGTGTCAGGGATGTGAACTTCCCGTCGCTCTGACTTCCCTCCCGGAAGGAAAAAGTGCTTATTGCCCCCGCTGTGGTACCCAGCTCTACCGCGGAGGTTCGCAACATTTGTCTGGTAATCTGGCTTTAGCCATTACCTGTCTTCTGCTGTTTATTCCTTCACATTTTTTTCCTTTCATAAGTATCCGTCTGTTTGGCGTCATGTTTACAGCTACACTGCCTTCAGGTATGTACTCTTTGGTGCTGGAAGGCTTCGGGGGACTGGCCTTGTTGGTTTTTATTTGCAGTTCACTGGCTCCGTTTGCTGTCTGTCTGTCCGTTGTTACCGCTCATATTGCACTGAAGAAACGGAGCTTTATCTGGTTCCGGCGTTCATTGAGTATCAGTCAGATAATGAAACACTGGGCAATGCTGGACGTTTTTCTTGCCAGTATTGCTATCGCCTGTTTCAAATTGCAGGATTATTCCGATATTTTTGTCGGTACCGGTTTATATGGCTTAGTCCTGCTGCAGATATTCCTGCTGATGCTGCTCACCCGCTTCAGTGCCCGGCGTTACTGGGAATGCTGGCAGTCTGAGTCAGACTATGTCTTTAACCATAAAGAAATGCATTGTCACCATTGCCATTTGTCTCAGCCGGAAGGCTCCCACTGTCAGCGTTGCCACAAACCCATCAGCCACAGACTGCCTTATTCCGTGCAGAAAACCTGGGCTTATTTAATTGCCGCCAGTGTTGCTATTTTTCCGGCAAACCTAATCCCTATATCCATTCTATTTACTAATGGTCAACGGCTGGAAGACACCATCCTTTCTGGTGTAGCAACGCTGATAACAAAAGACATGCAAGGCATCGCCCTGATCATCTTTATTGCCAGCATCGTTGTTCCTGCTGCCAAGATTCTGGGCATCGGATGTATTCTGATTTGTGTTCATCTGAAGAAAAAACGCTTCAGGAAACAACTGATGATCATCTATTTTGTGGTTAAATGGATTGGTAAGTGGTCGGTTATGGATATCTTCGTCATATCCATTATGATGACACTGGTTGATCGGGGACAACTCCTTAATTTTACACCCGGTTACGGAGCCGTTGCTTTTGGCATCGTTGTGGTACTGACTATGCTGGCCACAGAGAGTCTGGATCCACGTTTAATCTGGGATGAAATACCGGAAAAAAATACTGCAGAACTCCGTTTACCGGATAACAAGCCCATAGAAAGAGTCATTCCATGAGTAAGGTAAATACAAATACAGAATCTTATCCGCCAAAAGTCAGGCGGGATTACGGAATATCCCCACTCTGGATTGTTCCTCTGGTCACCCTGATCCTTGCGGGATGGCTGGTGATAAAAGCCGTCCATGAGGCTGGACAGAGTGTGCAAATCTATTTCTCCGATGCAGAAGGTTTGGTGGCGGGCAGAACCACTATTCGCTATCAGGGGCTGGAAGTCGGTATGGTCCGTAACATCACACTGTCCCGAAAGCTGGACAATATTTATGTTGATGCTGATATTTATCCGGAAGCGACTCCTCTGCTGGGGAAACATACCCGTTTCTGGCTGGTCAAACCCACCGCCAGCATATCTGGCATATCGGGGCTAGATGCCCTTGTTTCCGGGAACTATATAGCCATTCAGCCAGGAGAACCGGATGACGATGATGAGATAAAAGATACCTATACTGCCCTTGATGGTGCCCCGGCCGATTTGCAGGCATCTCAGGGACTGAATATTACTCTGGAATCCGATAATCTGGCGTCTATTTCCATCGGTTCTCAGATTCTGTACCGGAAGATTCCTATCGGTGAGGTATATAGTTACCAATTATCAGAAGACAGCAGACAGGTACTGATCAAAGCCTTTATCAAGAACGAGTTTCGCCATATTATTACCAGCGAAAGCCGTTTCTGGAATGTCAGTGGTGTAGCCGCCAATATCGGATTCAAAGGGATTGATGTGCGGATGGCAAGTCTGAGTGCTCTGCTGGCTGGTGCCATTGCCGTAGACGCTCCTGACGCAGGAGACCCAGTTCAGGAATACACCCACTTTAAGCTATATCCGGATCTTCAAACTGCCGGGCGAGGCATTCCCATCAGTATAACATTACCTGATAATAACAAGATTACTCCGAATGGAACCCCGATCATGTACCGTGGGATAGAGGTGGGACAAATTACTGACCTGAGTCTGGGCGATGAACGAAAATCGGTTATCGCTTCTGCCGCTATTCAGCCAGCTTTCAGTGATCTGCTGACAACAGGCTCCCGTTTTCTTCTCGAAGAAGCGAAACTTTCGCTTACTGAACTGGACAATATCTCCAACCTGATTACCGGAAACTACCTGACACTGGTTCCCGGAACAGGTAATAAAACCAGAGAATTCAGTGCCGTCAGAAAAGATGATCTCCTGCGTGAACAGGAAAGCTCTCTTCCGGTCACTCTGCTTGCGGATAACTCATACGGTCTGAATGCCGGTTCATCCGTCTTGTATAAAGGTCTGTCTGTCGGTTCAGTTTCATCCGTTTCACTGAAAAATGATCGCATTCAGATCAAACTTCTTATCGATAAGCAGTACAAACATCTGCTGAAATCAGATAACCGCTTTTTTGTCACCGGAAGCGCTACGGCTGAGCTTACTGAATCCGGACTCAATATATCGGTTCCTCCGGCAAAACAGCTACTTACCGGGTCTGTTAGTTTTGTCAGCGAAGGAAAACCGGCTCCCAACACAGAATACCACCTCTATGCCAGCCAGTCGCTGGCAGAACTGGCGGCTTATAATCAGGGCGGAAGCACAGTATTGCATCTGTTCGCACAAGAGCTTCCGCCGGTAAATGATGGCAGTCCTTTATTATACCGCAACCTGTCCGTCGGTCATGTTTCAGGCTATCACCTGACCAAAGAAGGCGTTGCTCTGGAACTACAAATAGAAAATCGTTACCGCCACCTGATACAGCCTGATACAGTATTCTGGAATCGTTCCGGTGTCGAAATCGAAGCCAGTCTGAGCGGAATAAATATTCAAGCAGCACCACTGAAATCGCTGATACAGGGAGGAATCGCTTTCGACAGTATTCCGGGAGTGGAAAACAAAAAAGACACCCGCTGGCTGCTTTATCCAGATCTCAAGCATGCCCGCAGATACGGCAAAGTCATCACTCTGTTAACCACACAAAATGTTTCTATTGGTAATGGTACTCCTATTCGCTATCAGGGCGTGACCATCGGTGAAGTAACCAGCCTGATCCCAGATTTCAAACACAGTGAAACACATATCAAGGTTCAGATCATGCCGGAATATGTATCTCATATTGCGCTTGAGAACAGCTATTTTCAGTTGATCACTGCCGAAGTCGGAATAAAAGGCATAAAGAATCTGGACACACTGCTTAATTCATACATTGATGTAAAACCGGGATCCGGTCATGCTCAGTTTACGTTTCCACTCAATTTCATCCCTAAACAGGAACAAGGCGTTCATTTTACCCTGCAAAGCGAAACCCGCGATTCACTTGAAACCGGCACACCAGTTTTCTACCGGGAAATGGAAGTCGGAAAAGTTAACAGCGTAGAACTGGGTACCTTTGCCGACAGGATTATTACGACAATAGAAATAGAAAAGCGTTACGCTTATCTGGTCAGAGAGAATACCGTATTTTGGAATGTATCTGGCGTCGATGTATCTGTCGGCCTCTCCGGTGCCCATATAAAATCAGGAACGGTTGACAGTCTTCTCCGCGGAGGGGTCGCATTCGCTACACCAGAAAATACCACGCTCAGTCCTGTCGCCGAGAACGAGCAGTCATTCTTCCTTCACCCGGAAGCAAAAGAAGAATGGCTACAGTGGAGAACCCCAATTCCGAAACCGGAGTAACGTCTTCCAGAACGTCTCGTGCTGGTTAACGTTCCGCTGCTGTGGCGATCAGATAATAAACCTGCGATTTCAGCAGGTTTATTTGTATATACTTCCACCCCATATCGTTCAAGTCTCAGATACCCTTTTAATTCTGCTCCTGATACGGGTAGAATTATCGCCTGTTTTTAGTCTGATTATCCGGAAGACGTCGTGCATCCTAATATCAAATTACCTCAAGCATTCCTGCAACAAATCGAATCCATCATGCCTAAGCATCTGGATATGGAGGCTTTTGTCTCAGCCTGTAAACGGCCTCTTCGCCGTAGTATCCGGGTGAATACATTAAAAATATCTGTAGCCGATTTTCTTATCCGAACCCGAGAAAAAGGCTGGAAACTGACACCCGTTCCCTGGTGCGATACCGGATTCTGGATCGAAAGAGACAGCCAGGAAACAACTCCGCTGGGCAATACAGCCGAGCATATGGCCGGGCTGTTTTATATCCAGGAAGCCAGCTCCATGATGCCTGTTTCTGCTCTGCTGATGGATCAGGAAGACAAACTGAATACCGTACTTGATGTCGCCGCCGCACCGGGTTCAAAAACAACTCAGATAGCCGCTGCAATGGATAATAATGGTGCTCTAGTAGCAAATGAGTACTCAGCAAGCCGTATAAAAGGACTGTATTCAAATATTCAGCGCTGCGGCGTAAGAAATGTTGCTCTGACGAATTTTGACGGCCGGGTATTCGGCGGCTGGCTACCAGAACAGTTTGATGCCATTCTGCTTGATGCACCATGTTCCGGAGAAGGTACTATTCGTAAGGATCCGGATGCAATGAATAACTGGAGTCGTGAATCCGTTCTGGATATCGCGGAAACTCAAAAAGACCTAATCGAAAGTGCTTTTCATGCCTTAAAACCCGGTGGTGTTCTGGTTTATTCAACCTGTACACTGAATCTGGAAGAAAACCAGCAGGTCTGTCATCATTTAAAAAAACAATTCGGTGATAAGGTAACCTTTGAGCCACTGAATCAGTTATTCCAGGATGCAGACAAGGCTATCACTGAAGAGGGATTCCTGCATATATATCCACAAATTTTCGATAGCGAAGGTTTTTTTGTTGCCCGCTTACGTAAACATGCTTCAGCAACACCACCACAGGTAAAAAAACGTTTGGGTAAATTCCCATTTGAAAAAGCATCACGCAATAATTGTGACAGCGTAACCAAATCCCTGCAAGACAGTCTTGGTCTGACTCTGCCTGACAGCGGAAGACTCTGGCTGCGTGATAATGAAGTCTGGCTGTTTCCTGCCGCTCTGGAACCTATGATTGGCCAAATTCGTTTTGACCGTATGGGAATTAAACTTGCGGAAGCCCATAAGAAAGGCTATCGCTGGCAGCATGAAGCTGTAATGTCTCTGGCCACCGGCAGTGAAGCTGCCTGCATAGAACTCTCTGTGGAACAGGCACGGGAATGGTTTATGGGAAGAGATATCCGACCAAATTCCTTATCCGGAAAAGGAGAAGTTATCGTTAAGTTAAATAAAGATGTGATAGGGATCGGAAAATGGGTAGGAAACCGGATAAAAAACGGACTGCCCCGAGAACTGGTTCGAGATGGTAACCTGTTCTAATTGCAGACGATTAATTTTATGCGGACTGAACCCTGTTTCAAAAAGAGTCAAATTTGCGCCAACCCTTGCTGGTAAAGCCCTGTGCCTGAACTACACTTGAAGTAATTAAAAGCCAAGATTGATTAGCGCAGGCTCTTTTGAGCCGTTCCCCTAAGCCCGATATCCCATAGGTTTCGGGCTTTTTTTTATCCTGTTATACTCTTGCCCAGTGGCAATCGGCAGGATACATCACTTTTTCAGGCGAATGCCATCCGCTTCGATAATGATTTTTCCCTGCTTATACAAACCACCGATGGATTTCTTAAACGTTCCCTTACTGGTTCTGAATACCGAAAAAATAGCATCTGGGGCAGACTTATCGCTCAGAGGCAAAAAACCACCTTTCTTTTCCAGAGTTTCCAGGATCTTACTACTCAAGTCATCCATCTTTGCCGTGCCCATTTTCTGCAGAGCAAGGTCAATTTTTCCATCTTCACGGATCGTTTTGATATACCCTTTCAGACGTTTACCAATAAATAACTTGCCAAAGACATCGGAGTTAAAAATCATCCCCCAATGCGCTCCGTTAATGATCGCCTTAAATCCCAGCTCACTATGTTCTGCAATCAATAACTCAACCTGATCGTTTGGTTTATAACGTGCCGGGGTTTTATCCAGTAACTTATTAAATTTCGTCGTACCGACAATTCTGCCAGAGGCCCTGTCCGTATAAACATACACCAGCACTTGTTGTCCGGGTCTGAAACGAGTCCTTTGTTCACTGAAAGGAATTAGCAGATCTTTTTTTTCGATGCCCCAGTTAGCGAAGGCACCGGTCTGATTGATCCCTTCAATCTTCATCAGTCCCCATTCACCGACCTGAGCAATCGGCCTTTCCATCGTTGCCGTCAGTTGGTTATCCGAGTCAAAATAGAGAAAAACATCCAGCTTCTGACCAATCGTCATATTATCAGGAACCTGACGGTGGGGAAGTAAAACTGTGCCGTAGTCTTCAGCATCCAGGAACAGACCGAAGCTTTCAGATTTTACGACTTCAAGTGAGTTTATCTGGCCAACATTAATCATTTACTATCTCAACTATTTGATATTTCAAATAAAAAGGAGACGGCGAATCAGCCATCTCCTCTCCCGGAACAAATTATACGTGATCTTAACTTGTAATGCTCTGTGAAATTCACCACGTTTACATTTAGTTACGCCGTCACTGCAACCTGAGCATCTCCTAGTTCTGCCAGTGCACTTTGCAATAACGGAAACTGCTCCAGTACAGGACAGACAACAAAATAAGGCTTATTGACCTTGTTAACGGTCTTGACCATCATTTTCATCAGCTCAATCACAGCATCATTCTGCATATCAAAACTATATTCCATTGCTTGGTTCGATTTATCAACACCAAGAGTAAACTGGGCAAGGTGATCAATATTAATCACCGCCCCATCAAAATACTGCAGTAATTTATCTGCCAGCAGGATTGATGATGGAACATCACATGAGTACAGCAACTTGAATCCATTCAACCCTCTTGGTAATCCTTGTTCTGCCAGTCGGTCAATAATCGTTGCAGCATCTTTAAGAGCCCGGACAAAAGGTACCACCAGTTCTACATTGATTCCGTCAGCACGCAGAGATTTAATCACATCACATTCAAGAGCAAAGGCCTTGCTGTAACTTTCTGATGCAAATCTGACCACTCCACGGCAGCCCATCGCCGGGTTATTTTCCGGCGCTTCAGCTTGTCCGCCAAGTAATGATGAAAATGCATAACTATCTAGATTACTCAGGCAGACACGAACAACAGTATGCTGCTCTTCTACTGCCTCTTTAATCACTGTATACAGAGTATTAACAAAGTGTTCTTCAACAGACGCACCATTTAAAATAGATTTCAGCGTACTTTGATCCGCCTCTGAAAGCTGGGATATCTCTACTGACGGATGGTAAAACACCTTCTCCATTATCAAATCAGCCATTGACACATACAACTGATCCGATGCGCTATTTTCTGTATAAGAAGGCAGCACATTGATAATGTTTAGTTCTGAAAGGATCGGTCCCTGCATTGCATTACTCATTACGACTCCGGTTATTAATTTTCTTATTTGATCTGAACATACAATTCTAGCCAGATGAACTCAAGCTAAAATTGATAATTATTTATAAAAAATGAATAAATACCCAGAATAAAAACATATTCACGCATGAAAAAGTGAAGAAAAGCACCTGCTGACTCTGATTAAAACAGCAAGGGAGTTTATATCAGCTTTCATTTCCGTTATCTTTACACCTTATTCCATATGGTTTTTCTTTTGAAAATCATCCATCTGGAACCCAGATTATATGCATCTTTCTATAGGCGAACTCATGCCACTAAAAACAGACGAACTAAGAACTCAGCCCCTCGGCCCGATGCCAACTCCGGCAGAACTGAGTCAGCAATACCCAATCACAGATGATGTTGCCGGTAAAATAGCCCATTCCCGTAAACAGATTGAAGCAATACTCACCGGTGAAGATAAGCGCCAGCTTGTTGTTGTAGGGCCCTGCTCTATCCATGATCCGGACGCTGCTCTGGATTATGCCAACCGACTGAATGCCGTCCAGAACAAGTATAGTGAAGAACTTTTTATTGTAATGCGAACTTACTTTGAAAAACCGAGAACCGTCATTGGCTGGAAAGGGTTAATTACCGACCCGAATCTGGATGGCACCTATGCTCTGGAAACCGGACTGGGGAAGGCCCGGCATCTTCTGCTCGAAATCAACAAACTGGGGCTGGCTACAGCGACTGAATTTCTGGATATGATTACCGGCCAGTATATTGCTGATCTTATCAGCTGGGGGGCGATCGGTGCCCGAACCACAGAATCTCAAATTCATCGGGAAATGGCTTCAGCACTGTCCTGTCCGGTCGGATTTAAAAACGGCACAAACGGAAATGTGAAGATTGCCATAGACGCCATCCGCGCCGCCCTGGCCTCTCATTATTTCTACTCCCCGGACAAGAACGGTCGTATGACCGTTTACCGTACTAGTGGTAACCCTTATGGACATATGATCCTACGGGGCGGAGACAATGGACCGAATTTTGACCCGATATCAGTTCAGAGCGCGTGCGATGCTCTATCCGGGGTCAACCTTCCTCAGCGCCTTATCGTTGACTTCAGCCACGCCAACTGTCAGAAACAACACCGAAAACAGCTGGATGTAGCAAGAAATATCTGCCAGCAAATTCGTTCGGGAAGCCGGTACATTGCAGGTATAATGGCTGAAAGTTTTATTGAAGAAGGTAACCAGCCAATAGCAGCTCTGAATCATTTAAAATATGGACAGTCCGTTACAGATCCATGCCTGAGCTGGAACGATACTCTGGTTATGCTTGAGATGCTTTCAACAGCAGTAAAAGAGGCAAATTAAGGCCTGCCTGATGTGCAATAACATGCTCCTGCTATTACCAGGGGCATGTTTATTTGTCCTGTACACCATCGTAACCCAGGCAAACTTGTGTAAGCTGATTTAATGAGAATAAGAGCAATTGTTATTTAATTCACAAAAACGGAATTTTTAATTCCTTATTTTACAATAAGATATAATTTTCCTATTCTTTCTTTTACTACACAGTTCCACTTTTGGCATGCTGCCCCAAAACTGTGCATCCTTCTTCTGCACAAACACGTCTTTAAACTTTTTCTGTGTTTTTTTACCGTAAAGACCAGTCTAAAATTTCACTATTAATCATAAATTCAGAATTATTCACCAAACAGAATTTCATGCTGGTAACACGCTCTTAATCCCTATTTCAGTGCAGTCTTGCACTATTTACTCTTTATATGTAATTCGTCATTCTAAATCATGTCGGGAATACAAAGGAACGAATATTTTCCCAACGAATCAATGCATTACACAACAAAAACAATTCTGATAAGAAAAGAAACGGTAGGCTGGAGTGATCAGCTCCAATCACCAAAAAATATTTTATGGAACGGTGAACCCGGTAAAAAAGGTTCAAATACAACTACAGGAAGGATACAGATGAAAAATAAACTCACTATTATTGCTTCTGTGATAGCAGCTTCTGCTGCACTGATGTCAGGCAATGCTGCAGCTGCAGACTCCACCCTTGATAAAGTAAAATCTCAGGGATATTTATCTTGCGGTGTAACAACGGGTCTGGCTGGCTTCTCTAACCCTAACGAAAAAGGTGAATGGGAAGGTCTGGATGTTGCTTACTGTGAGGCAGTTGCTGCTGCAGTCTTTGGGGACAAATCTAAGGTAAAATTTGTACCTCTGACAGCAAAAGAGCGTTTCACCGCCCTTCAGTCTGGTGAAATCGATGTTCTGGCCCGTAACACTACCTGGACACTTCAGCGCGATACCGCTCTTGGCCTGAACTTTGTCGGTGTAAACTACTACGACGGCCAGGGTTTTATGGTGTCTAAAGATCTGGGTGTAAAAAGCGTTAAAGAACTGGATGGCGCGTCTGTCTGTATCCAGTCTGGCACAACCACTGAGCTAAACCTTGCTGACTATTTCCGTAACCACGGAATGTCTTTCAAGCCAGTGGTTTTCGATACTTCAGCACAAACTGCAGCTGGATTCGATGCTGGCCGATGCGATGTACTGACATCCGATCAGTCTCAACTATATGCTCTGCGTCTGAATCTGAAAGATCCGACTTCAGCTGTCGTACTTCCTGAAATCATTTCTAAAGAACCTTTGGGACCTGTAGTTCGTCAGGGCGATGATGCATGGTTTAACGTAGCGAAGTGGACATTGTTTGCCATGGTTAATGCCGAAGAATACGGTGTAACTTCGAAAAATGCTGATGATATGCTGAAGTCCAGCGATCCAAACGTTAAGCGTATTCTGGGCGTTGACGGTCCTAAAGGTAAAGCTCTGGGCCTACCTGATGACTGGGGTTATAAAGTGATAAAACAAGTCGGTAACTACGGTGAAGTCTTTGAATCTCAGGTTGGTACAGGTTCTCCGCTGAAAATTGCACGTGGCGTGAATGCTCTGTGGAATGAAGGCGGCTTTATGTACGCTCCACCAATCCGTTAATTTCTGAAATTTTGTTTTATACCAATAATGATTGACGTTGGTATCACTAAGGGTGATTTCGATCACCCTTTTTTAAAGAAATTTAGAGGTTATCGTAGTATGAAGCCAACAAATATAATAAAAGCAGCACCGACATCCCCGCCAGGTACTCCTGACAGTGATTCAGTAACCGAAAGTAAGCGTACAAATATTCTGTACAACCCGACCTTTCGTTCAATCACTTTTCAGGCTATTGCTATTCTCGGGCTTGTCTACTTTTTTTACACCATTGTAAATAATGCACTAACGAATCTTGATGCCAGAGGCATCTCAACAGGATTTGACTTCCTGTCACAGGAAGCCGGTTTTGGTATTTCAATGTCTCTTATCGAATATAATGAGACATTTTCTTATGGACATACGTTTGTTGTCGGCCTGTTAAATACGGCTCTGGTCTCCGTTCTGGGGATTATCTTCGCATCTATTCTTGGTTTTACCGTTGGTGTAGCCAGACTATCATCTAACTGGCTGGTTAACCGTATAGCTGCCGTGTATATCGAAATATTTCGCAGTATCCCATTACTTTTGCAAATCTTCTTTTGGTATTTTGCGGTACTTCAGGTTCTGCCTTCGGCAAGACAGAGCCTCAGTCTTGGAGAAGCTATTTTCCTCAACGTACGGGGATTATACTTCCCGGCTCCGGTTTTTGAACCGGGAAGCGAATTATTTCTTGGAACGCTTATTTTCGGTTTAGTCTTCTCACTTATTATCCATATCTGGGCAAAAGATAAACAAGAAAGAACCGGTGAACAGACCCCAATCTTACGTATTACTCTGGGACTTTGTATTGGTTTACCGGGTCTGGTATTTCTATTTAGCGGTATGCCAGTGTCAGCCGATCTTCCGGTGCTAAAAGGCTTTAACTTCCGAGGCGGTATATCGGTCATTCCTGAGCTTGCTGCTCTGCTTATTGCACTAAGCATTTATACGGCTTCATTTATTGCAGAGATCGTTCGCTCAGGTATTAATTCTGTCAATCACGGTCAGACAGAAGCCGCTCTTTCACTCGGCCTTCCTGCCGGAAAGACTCTGAAGCTAATAATTATTCCTCAGGCAATGAAAGTCATTATCCCACCTCTGACTAACCAGTTCCTGAACCTGACAAAGAACTCATCTCTGGCAATGGCTATCGGCTATCCGGATCTGGTATCTGTCTTTGCCGGTACAACTCTGAATCAGACAGGACAAGCAATTGAAATTATTGCAATGACAATGGCTGTCTATCTGGCATTAAGTCTGGTGACCTCAGCATTGATGAATATATACAACAGAAAAGTTGCTCTGGTGGAACGATAGAAGGGAATCAAACATGAGAATACATCAATTTCAGGAAGATCTGCCGCCACCAGCAAATACCGTCGGACTGGTTGGCTGGCTGAGAAAAAATTTGTTCAATAGTCCGGCAAACACTATTTTAACTTTTGTTCTTGGTTATATCGCTTTTTCTGCTATTTATGCGGTAGCTGACTGGGCTTTAATCAACGCTGACTGGGTTGGTTTGACAGCGGATGCCTGCAGTAAAGATGGAGCCTGCTGGGTATTTATCCATGTTCGCTGGGAGCAGTATATGTACGGCTTTTACCCGCATGCTGAACTATGGAGGCCACGCTTTTTCTACGTAACACTGGCTATAATTCTTGCCTTACTGGTATATGAAAAAACACCGAAACGTTCATGGATTGGATTATTCTTTGTCTTTGTTTATCCCTTCCTGATGGCTACTCTGCTGTACGGTGGTGTTTTTGGTCTTGAACCGGTTGAAACCCATCTGTGGGGAGGACTGCTGGTCACACTGGTGATTGCTCTGGTCGGTATCGTAGTTTCTCTGCCAATTGGTATAGTGCTGGCTCTGGGACGCCGTTCTGATATGCCGGTTATCCGTACTATTAGTACCATCTATATTGAAGTATGGCGCGGTGTACCACTGATTACGGTTTTATTTATGGCATCTGTAATGCTGCCGCTGTTTCTGTCTGAAGGTTCAGAAACAGACAAGCTGCTGCGAGCACTGATCGGTGTCGTTATGTTTGCATCTGCTTATATGGCTGAAGTGGTTCGTGGCGGTCTTCAGGCTATCCCTAAAGGACAATACGAAGCAGCTGATGCTTTAGGACTGAGTTACTGGAAAAAAATGGGGCTGGTGATCCTTCCTCAATCGCTGAAAATTTCTATCCCTTCTATCGTAAACACGTTTATCGAATTATTTAAAGATACCAGTCTGGTACTGATTATCGGTATGTTTGATGTACTCGGTATCGGCCAGTCGGCCAATACCGATCCGGAATGGTTGGGATTTGCAACAGAAAGTTATGTATTTGTCGCGTTAGTGTTCTGGGTGTTCTGCTTTGGCATGTCGAGATACTCGATCTGGCTTGAGAACAAACTGCATACCGGTCACAAACGATAAGTTAAATAAAGAATTCAAGGACGTATTATGACGCAGCAACCACAAGATGATTATGTAATCAGAATCAAGCACATGAACAAATGGTACGGTGAGTTTCACGTACTGAAAGACATCAATCTGAAGGTTAAAAAAGGCGAGAAAATTGTAATCTGTGGCCCCTCAGGTTCAGGTAAATCAACCATGATTCGCTGTATTAATCGCCTCGAAGAACACCAGCAAGGAAAAATTATTGTCGGTGGAACAGAGCTGACAGAAGATCTGAAAAATATTGAAGCTGTTCGGCATGAAGTCGGTATGTGCTTCCAACACTTTAACCTGTTCCCTCACCTGTCAGTATTAGATAATTGTACGCTGGCTCCTATCTGGGTGAAGAAGATGCCAAAGGAAGAAGCTGAAGCCATTGCAATGAAATATCTGGAACGGGTTAAAATCCCGCATCAGGCACATAAATACCCGGGTCAACTTTCCGGTGGTCAGCAACAACGCGTAGCGATCGCCCGCTCTCTTTGTATGAACCCGAACATCATGCTGTTCGATGAGCCAACATCAGCACTTGACCCGGAAATGGTTCGTGAAGTTCTGGACGTGATGGTCGAACTGGCGGAAGAAGGTATGACAATGCTCTGCGTGACACACGAAATGGGCTTCGCAAAAGAAGTCGCTGACCGGGTTATTTTCATGGATGCAGGGGAGATCATCGAAGAGAACAATCCGGTTGATTTCTTTGGTAATCCTCAGTCTGATCGTACTCAGAACTTTCTCAGTCAGATATTGAGCCATTAACTATCAATAGAAGGGAGGAGCTTGCTTCTCCTTTTTATTTTCCGCAAGAAACATCCTGTTACACCTTTATTCAGTGAAAACCCATTAATTTTATTAGAATTGATGCGGCAAATGACAAAGGAAAGGGTTGAAATTCTGAACTTTCACGCCAATATATAACCTAAACTAAAAAGTCACTTTTGTGAGGAAGATTATGAATAGTCCTATGGTATCCCGTACCTCAACGCAACAGGGTGTAATGCAGACCAACAAAGTACTGCGTAATACCTATTTTCTGCTGTCAATGACACTGCTGTGGTCCGCAGTGGTTGCTGGCTTCTCGATGGCAATGAATCTGCCTCGTCCTGGCTTAATCATTATGCTGGTAGGCTTCTATGGTCTGCTGTTTTTGGTAGAAAAAAACCGTAACAACAGTATGGGGCTGGTGTTTACCTTCCTGTTTACCGGTTTCCTTGGCTATACCATTGGCCCAATCCTGAGCATGTACATTGGTGCAGGTATGGGTGATGTGGTAATGACAGCCCTTGGCGGTACAGCATTGGCTTTTCTTGGCTCCTCAGCTTACGCACTGACAACAAAGCGCGATCTGTCATTCCTTAACGGTATGATGATGGCTGGCTTTGTCGTTATTTTGATCGCTATGGTAGCGAATCTATTTCTGCAAATGCCAGCTCTGTATCTGGCAATGAGCGGAATGTTTATTCTGTTTTCTACCGGAGCCATTCTACTGACAACGCAGCAGATCGTTCGAGGTGGAGAAACCAATTATATTTCAGCAACCATTACGCTGTATATTTCTATCTACAACCTATTCATCAGCTTGCTGAGTATTCTTGGTGTGATGAACGACGACTAATTCAACAGTCAGTTATTTATTAGGCCCGGAAATGATTTCCGGGCTTTTTTATTTTTATAAGCTGATATACGCTTACAGTCATACTTATGACCGATAAAGAATACTCATGTTTGAATACCAAGGAAAACAGATACTAACAGATGCTGAAGGCTACCTCCTGAATGTCGATGACTGGGAAGAAGGCATGATCGATATTCTCGCCAAACAGGAAGGCATTGAGCTGACAGAAGACCATCTGGAAATAATCCATTTTGTACGTAACTTCTATCAAGAGTTCAAGACTTCTCCCGCAGTTAGAATGCTGGTAAAAGCCGTTGAAAAAGAGCATGGTTCGGAAAAGGGCAACAGCAAATATCTGTTTAAACTATTTAAAAAGGGACCAGCAAAACAGGCAACCAAACTCGCTGGGCTACCCAAGCCGGCCAAATGTTTATAGACAACTCCCTGACCGCAGGGGTGGTATTCATTGCCCCTGATTTTTTAGTACAGAATTTCAAACCCACGGTAAACTGTTGTCTCTGCTGGTTCAGAAATAAGCTGAGTAACCGTGGCACTCCGCGGCCCCACTTTCAGCCAATCATGTAATGAATCAACGCTGTCACTATTCCCACACGCCAGAACCTCGACATCACCGTTATACAAATTTTTTGCATACCCCGTTAATCCTCTTTTCAAGCCTTCATGGCAGGTGTGATAACGAAACCCTACCCCCTGAACAACACCTTTCACGATAAATTTCATACACTTTTGAGTCATAATACGGGCTCCTGATTATTTCTGATATTTTTTAAAGTTTAGCGCAAAAGCAACGGATAATTTATTGACTCCCCCCCCGTTTTTTCGCGACAATACCGCCCCTTTTATTCCAAAGCAGGCAGCACTCCATGACAGCATCCATCTATCTGGCAAAAGGCAGAGATAAATCTCTGCGAAGAAAACATCCCTGGATATTTTCCCGTGGAATTGAACGGGTAGAGGGTACCCCCCAATCCGGTGAAACCGTAGATGTCTTTGCTCTGAATGGTGAATGGCTGGCAAAAGCGGCTTATTCTCCCGATTCTCAGATTCGTGCCCGCGTGTGGAGTTTCACTAAAGAAGAGATCAATAAAGACTTCTTTGTTAAACGTATCCAGCAAGCTCAACTGCTGAGACAAGAGATTACCGAGCGTGACAGTGTCACAGGATATCGACTGGTTGCGGCTGAATCAGATGGCCTACCGGGAATCACGATTGATAAATATCAGGATTTTCTCGTCTGTCAGTTACTCAGTGCCGGCGCTGAATATCATAAAACAGTTCTGGTTAAAGCCCTGCTGGAATGTTTTCCTGACACGAATATCTACGAACGCTCAGATGTCTCTGTGCGGAAAAAAGAAGGCCTTAAGGAGACTGTCGGTGTACTCCACGGTGAGGAACCACCGGCGTTTGTTGTCATTGAAGAAAATGGTGTCAAGATCAGTGTGGATATCAAAGGTGGCCATAAAACCGGCTTTTATCTGGATCAGAGAGACAGCCGTCAGAAATCCATAAAATACGTCAAAGATAAGGAAGTGCTGAACTGTTTCTCCTATACCGGTGGATTTGGTCTGTATGCTCTGAAAGGAGGCGCAAAACGCGTTATCAATGCTGATGTTTCACAGCCTGCACTGGACTGTGCAAAACATAATGCTGAAATCAACGGTTTTGATATCTCGAAAAAACGGGCAGTATTCTTAAATGCAGATGTGTTTAAGCTGCTACGCGAATATCGGGATCAGGGGACTAAATTTGACGTAATTATTATGGATCCGCCTAAGTTTGCCGAATCTAAAGCACAACTGAACGGTGCCTGCCGCGGTTACAAAGATATTAATATGCTGGCAATGCAGATCCTGAAGCCAGGAGGCACTCTTCTGACCTACTCTTGCTCAGGGTTAATGGAACAAAATCTGTTCCAGAAAATTTTATCCGATGCAGCTTTGGATGCTAACCGTTCGGTGAAATTTATTGAACGTTTTGAACAGGCAGCCGATCATCCTGTTGACAGCGCCTATCCGGAAGGATTTTACCTGAAAGGATTCGCCTGCAAAGTGTTCTGACTGAGCTTGCCAAAAAGACAGGGCTCCGGAAAGGAGCCCTTTTGATATATCCATAGCCAGCATTAATCAGTCACAATACCACTGTTCTGTAGCAGATAATCTGTCAATTGTGTGGTCATATCATCTGCGTAGCCTTCAAAAACAATAGTCACGCTTTCTCCGGCATGCTCAATAACAAGTTCAGAATCCAGCCCGTTTGCAGATTCGGTAACAGTCAGAGAATCCAGGTAGCTATCCACTTCACTGTCGGACATATCAGACAAAATATCAGACAGATCCAGTTTGTCTCCATCAGTAATACTGAAGTCCCTGATGGTATCAATAGAACCATCCAGATCTTCAGATCTCCAGACAAAAGTATCGACTCCTTCACCACCAACCAGAATATCGTTACCTTCACCACCATTCAGATAGTCATTACCTGTTCCACCATCCAGATAATCACTATCACCACCACCACGGAGAACATCTATATCACTGCCACCATACAAGTGGTCATTACCTGAATCACCATAAATAAGATCCACACCGTCCTGACCATAAACCGAATCATCACCTCCTTTACTGAATGCAACGTCAACAAATGCGTTATCAGCATAAGGAAGATCAGTATGTACCTCTACATCTTGCAAATCAGCTTCACTCTCATCAAGGAAACTATCTATTACATTCTGTACCGGACTGCTTCCCGACCCGTGAACGGCTTTATCGCTGTCACCTAAATAAAGGGTATCATCTCCCTGACCAGTAGAAATAAAGTCACCATCACCATAAGTGCTGATAGTCATTCCTGATTCATCATAATCGCTCTCTTCAGCAAAATCGTCCGGATGGGATGCCGGATTATTAGGAATAGTCTTCCATTCCAGAATAGGATTATCCGGATCTGTGTTATTAATATTAATAATATCCCTGACGTCACTAGCCTGCATATCAAACGGGATAACGCTAATATCTACACTACCTGAAGCCGTACCAGTTCCATCATAGACTGAATAGGTGAAGTCACCGATATCACCATCAGCCACCGGATCATAGTCGTATGGCGCATCATACTGCAGTCCGGTGAGCTGAGCCGCAGTAAGGATCAGTCCGACGGATACAGGGATATAATCCGAACCATCAAAGTAGGTTACCGTACCGATACTCGGCACACCTGTGACAGTAATCACAAGAGAATCACCATCAACATCCGTCGGAGCAAGCAGCCCCATATTGGTATCCTGCACAGACTCCAGTACACTGATACTGGTGCTGGAGGTGACAGGCAGATCATTTGTACCGGTAATTGTAATAGTGATTTGATGCTCTGTTCCGTCATCCGAGGTGACAGTAAACACTTCCTGCTTCGTTTCATTAATAGCCAGATACTGGACATCCGCATTGGCTACGTTATACACCCAATGTCCAGTACTGTTTATGCTCAATGCCCCTAACTGAGCGCCATCACTCACCGTGGCATCATAAACGACACTGCTGGTGTCAAATACAGGACTATCATTCGTATCTGCATCTGTCACTGTAAGGTCACCACTATCACTTAAAGTAGGATTGCTGGCATCTTCCACAACGCCACCAGTATCATCACCGGAAATCACCGCACCATCTTCCACACCGGTAATTGTGATAGTGATTTGATGCTCTGTGCCGTCATCAGAAGTGACGGTATAGATTTCCTGTTTCGTTTCATTAGCATCCAGATACTGGACATCCGCATTGGCTACGTTATACACCCAATGTCCGGTACTGTTTATGCTCAATACCCCTAACTGAGCGCCATCACTCGCTGTGGCATCATAAACAACACTGCTGGTGTCAAATACAGGACTATCATTCGTATCTGCATCTGTCACCGTAAGGTCACCACTATCACTTAAAGTAGGATTGCTGGCATCTTCCACAACTCCACCAGTATCATCACCGGAAATCACTGCACCATCTTCCACACCAGTAATTGTGATAGTGATTTGATGCTCTGTTCCGTCTGCTGTAGCAACAGTAAATACTTCCTGTTTCGTTTCACCCACATCCAAATACTGCACAGCACTATTGGCAACGGTATAACTCCAGCTACCATTAGCGGTAATTATTAAACTGCCCAAAACACCATCACTGGCACTCACACTGCCCGGAACAAAAACCGCTTCACCTTCATCTGGATCTGTCACGACCAGAAGACCCGTATCGGTCAGAAGTGGATCACTGTCATCTTCAGTCACTGCGCCAGCATCATCACCGGAAACAGTCGCAGCTATCTGTGTTACAACATCCAGCAGACTTAAGCTTTGTGTTTCAGAGAGGCCTAATGTGCCAATACCTGAGGTATCATGAAAAGTACTTGCTATTGTGGAAAGACCATCCCGTTCAATGGTCCCTGACGTCGTTGGAGCAGATCCCGGAGTACCACCGGCCGCTGGTGCTATATCTTCAATTGCAGTCGGATCCTGTCCGCCTTCTAAAGCAGCAAACAGCTGTTCAAGATCATCATTACCTATAGAATCAATCCCACCGGCCTGGTTAGCGATACCAACCTGAACATTCATGTCCGTTGTGACATCATGGTTACCGGCAGTAACAATGACTTCTCCCGGAGCTAATTCACTGGGGCTATTGATAAACTTAAGATTACCATTAATATCTATCGCGATAAATTTGCCACTACCGGCAACATTAGCTAATACTATGTTCATAATTTTCATCCTTTGCGTCCAAATAGATGAATGTATTTCCATTGGCACAAAGCCCACGAAAAACAGCCTACTATTATAGGTATTAGCTATAGCACCACTATAGTCAAAGTCATAAATACAAAATAATCCCTTAATTTACAAAAGGATTAGATGATAAAAATATTTATTAAACTTTCTTATCAGTTAACTCTGGTACTTTAGTTGTAATCTTCAATAAAAATTATTTTCTTGTGGAAAAATAAACAAAATGAGCATCTCAAATAAATACAAATACTATTTTTAAATGTATCAATAGTAAAACTATCCCTAATTTTATTAATATCCACTTTGATTAATATACGTCTGCTTCCTACACTTTTTACATATTAATAAGTGTCTTCGAACACTATACGGAGATTTAGCCGCTGTACTCTAAATCATAAAATGTGAACGAATTGCGGATTACAGACGCTGGGAGAATTGGTTTGAAACGGACTCATCTAACCACACTTGCCTGTTTGATCGCGTTAAGCAGTACTCCAACGCTGGGACAAACACTGGAACAAGCGATAGCAATAACACTCGCCACCAACCCGGAAATAAAGGCTTCATTCAACGAGTATCAGAGTTACGTCGAACGAAGTAATATTTCCCGTGGTGATTATCTGCCAAACCTGAACTTAGATGCAGGAATCGGGCATGAAGCCATCAATCCTGTTAATGGAGATAATACAGATTTAACCCGAAAAGAACTGACACTACGTTTAACCCAACTTATCTGGGATGGTAACCAGACTTTAAACGACATCAGCCGTACTGCTGCAGAAGCAGAATCTATGCGCGTACAACTGATTGCCGATGCTCAGGATAAGGCACTGGAAGTCACAGAGATCTATCTTGATGCCACAAAATCTTATGAAATACTTGCTCTGTCAGAAAAAAATCTCTCCGTACATAAAGAGATTTACCGCAATATCAAACGCCGGACGGATCAAGGTATCGATTCCACTGCCGATCTGACGCAAATAGAAACCCGGTTGTCACGGGCACACAGTAATCTGCTTGCAGCACAAAATAATATGACTGATACACATACTCAGTTTACCCGTATCGTCGGACAAACACCTATGGGGTTAATTTTTCCAAGAGCTGATGAAACAGCTATTCCACTGACTCTACAAGATGCGGTTACACTGGCACATGAAAAACACCCGGTCATCGGAGTTGCCACTGCTGATGTCGATGCAGCACGGCTGCAATACAAACAATCAAAAGGAGTTAACTACCCGACTTTTTCTATTGATGTGGCTCAAAGCTGGTATGACGACGCTGACGGTATTTCAGGCAATAGTGATGAATTCACGGCCATGCTACGCGTCAGCTATAACCTGCTGAATGGCGGTTCTGATATGGCTCAAGTCGATCAGATGGCATATATACTCAACCAGACTAAAGACTTACGTGATAAAGCTTATCGTAATGTTGAAGAAAGTCTTCGCCTTGCCTGGAGTGCTTTAGATTTGACCCTGCAGCAGAAAGAATTTCTGGCGGATCAGGTTGATTCAGCGGCAAAAACTGTTACCGGATATGAGAAACAGTTTCTTATTGGGCAGCGGACCCTACTTGATCTGCTGAATATGCAAAATGAACTTTTTGAAGCCCGGAAAGATTACATTGATGCCAAATATGACGAACAACTGGCGAAATACCGTGTACTGAATTCAACCGGAATTTTATTGGAGTCCCTCTTAGTCGATATACCTGAAGAGTGGAATAAGAAGATGGATTACTAAGGAGCCGATATGAACTACTCAGCCTGTTTTATTGTGCTGCTTACCGTCTGTACTTTTTCCACCGTCGCAGCAGAAGATGAATACCGTTACATGGATCCTCCCGTAGCCAATCAGATTGCCGACCTGATGGATGATGACTCCGATGGAGTTATTAATGCCAGAGATCTTTGCACCGAAACCCCGAATGGGGCAGAGATTAATAATGATGGCTGCGAAAAGTACAAGGATGATATGGAAGACTGGGATCTAAAGGTTCTATTTGCCCATGATTCATCAAAAATTAATCCTGTATTTATGAACGAACTCGGATCCATGGTTGATTTTCTAAATAAATACCCGGAAACCTCTATCGAATTACAAGGACATGCCAGCATAGTGGGTGAACCGGATTACAATCAAGCCCTGTCTGAACGGCGAGCCCAAAAAGTCCAGGCAACTCTTATCTCCATGGGCATTTCACCCGAGCGGGTTAAAATGGTCGGATTCGGAGAGATGGTTACAGACAGAGAGGGAGAATCGCCGGTTGCACATGCAGTTAACCGCAGAGTTGTTGCTACGGTCGTCGGCTTCGATCACGATTTGATCAAGGAATGGACCGTTTTTACCAGCCGGCCTAAATAGAACATTTTGAAACAATAACGTAACAGGGGCTCAGAAAGCCCCTGTTAAATTACAGAACATATTTATGCAACATTGCCTGCTGCTCACCCGCTATTTCAGCAACCTGCTCCGAGTTTTCAATCATCGAATCCAGTTGAAGCTTGGTGTGATGACCTTGTTCGGTAATATGAGAAATGCTTTCACTCACATTTGCTGTTGCTCGTTCCTGTTCTTCTGTAGCCACAGAAACCTGCTCTACCCGTTGTTTGATATGATTAATAGCCTGTTCAATATTGTCAAAAGTGGTTTTAACCTGCTCATTAACATCCATTGCCGCCACCATTTCTGCCCTGCTTTCGGCGACCGATATCTTAGATTGTTGGGCAGCAAGAACCAGTTCTGTCATCATGCCGCGGATACTTTCTGTTTGCTTACTGGTATCACTGGCCAGCTTACGAACCTCATCAGCTACCACTGCAAAGCCCCGCCCCTGTTCACCCGCTCGGGCAGCTTCTATTGCAGCATTTAAAGCCAGCAGATTAGTACTATCAGCAATGCCACTAATCATCTCAACCATCGCACTGATCTGGCCTACATTTTTATCCAGTTTATCCATTGACTCTTCATTACCGGACAATATTCTCTCCAGAGACTCCAGTCGTGCTGTATTTTGTCCAATCACCTGAGTTCCCTCTCCGGCAAAATCGACCGCAATCTGGGATTCTGCATAAGACTCACTGGTTACCTGAGCAATTTCTCTGATCGCACTTTCTAGTTGTCCTACTGTTGTTACAATACTTGCTAATGAATCATTTTGAGCAGAAAGACTGCTATCTGTCTGCTCTGCTGCCGTATAACTTATCTCTGCCGTCTGGTACAGAGTCTCACAGTTTCGGGTTACCAGAGAGATAGATTCATGAGTAGATTCAATCACCTGATTTAATTTCACAGCGATTTCCTGCATTTCCTGCGGGCCGACCTGCGCTGCTTTCTCAACCAGATTATGTTCTGTAAGCAGGCCAAGCTGATGGGTTATATTTTTCAGACCTTTTTTTATCCATACGCTTAAAAATACCCCGGAACCGATCACCAGTCCTACCATAACCAGAGAACTGAATATAGATATCCAGGAAATATTAACAATAGTCTGACTCACTCCGGCTTCCCTATCTGCAATAAGATGTTCAGCTGAACGGGAAATCTCATTGAGTAAGGCTATCGTCTCATCCGCAAAAACAGCCGCTTCTGACAATTCCTGACGCTGAACGGAAAACAGTTCTAAACGAGTCATCACCAGTTGCAGAATTCCATCAGAGCCAACCCCTTCCCTTACCATGTCATAAGGGGCTGTCAGGCTAGCAAATTCTTTGACATCCGGATGCCATTCTGAAAAATCATCAAAAGCAAGTTCAATTCCGGAAATATTCGTTCTGATATTACGATAATCCTGTTGTGCTTTTTCCAGATCCGTTTGCATCAGCAGAGAAAGAAACGAACGTTCCATTGCACTGGCATTCGCGACAAAACGGTTTGCTGCATCCGTTGATTCAGGATTATCCTGAGCCAAAAACAGTGCCACCCGACTCATTTCCGGCCCAATAGAAGCCAATCCATATTTAAACCCCTGGAGCTCTTCATCCAGTTTCTGCTGCATATGTATATTTTCAAACTGGTTTTGCAGCAATATTGAAGAAACCTCCTTCAGGTGAGTCAGTTTATCTTGCAGAAGCGCTCTCTGCTCCGTTGTAACAGTATCTGTAAAGCGGTCAAATTGATTCAGATCAGCAGACACTGCGTCTGACAGTCCCCGAATAGATTCCATCACAGACGTCAGTTCTTCACTGGTACGAGCGAGCAGTCCCCGGTTGAGTAACTTTACTTCCTGCAACACATTCTGAGTCAACCGGGCATTATTCATTGCTAACGGCAGTGCCTTTTTAGACAGTTGGGAAAACCCCTCCCCGACCTTATTGATCCCTCTGGCAGTTATAACAGATTGTGCTAGCACAAGCAGGATGATTGCGATAAAAATGACACTCAGCGTTTGCGTCAGCGACAGTGGAAATTTCTTAGTCAGATTATTACTCATTATTCTATACAAATCGGCTCAATATATACGGCTGCATCGATATTACAGAGAGTATGTGACACATTTATTTCACTTTAACTGACCATTTTTTAAACTGGACATGCATAAAACCTACAATGAAGAAAACAATCATATCGGCGATATTACTATCTCTCACCGGATGTTCTGGACAACAAAATAACGCTTACACAAAAGACAACGAAATTTCACTAAAAGCTCAAAATGACGACAATAAAGAACACGCATTCCCTTTTACACAGCAATATTCTAAGTGGAAAGGAACACCTTATTTATATGGAGGGTCAACCCGATCAGGCATAGATTGCTCAGCTTTTGTGCAATCTGTATTTTTAGAGGCTCAACAACTCATTCTTCCCCGGACAACGAAGGCACAAAGCCAGCTTGGAAGTAAAGTGGCGCTAGAGAATCTCCAGAGCGGAGATTTAGTCTTCTTCAAGACCTCAGCAAAAGAAAGGCATGTAGGGATCTATATCGACAATGAAAAATTTATGCATGCTTCAACATCGAAAGGTGTCATAATCTCCCGGCTGGATAATCCATACTGGATGTCTGTTTTCTGGCAGGCCCGCAGGATCAAATCCTCAGACTAACCGGTTAATCATAAGTCGCAACAGCACTATCAAATAAATTCTTCAGCAATGCCACATATTCATCAAGAAAGATGATCTGTTCATTGGTTGCTCTTTTGTTCCAGACACCTGCCAATACTTCCCCCAGATCCTCAACCACAGAATCTGTTTCTTTCAGTAACTTAAAACGAACGCTGGAATGGAGATCCGGGTTTTGTTCAAAAACGGCCATAATATTAGTCGCAATCATATCCGTTGCAACATCCTCTACCGTTTCTGCCCCCGTATCCCCTTCCATAGTAAATACATCCAGGTTCATCGTCAGATGTTCTATGAGAGCCAAGTATCCGTCTGTATCTACAACCACTATTACCACTCCGATGAAAGCCAGCAACAAGTCGCCATATACAAGCCATGTTCACTATCTGGGGCGACTTTTCTTTAATAATTAAATTTATACTAAATCATTGGCCGGAATGTTGCCACCTATTGACCCGAGTTTATTCTGCAAATATGACTATCTTCAATTAGCTGTGATTTATCACCACAGCCAACAACTATAAAACAGAAGCAGACTGAACCTGCTCAGAGTAAACAGATGTTTGGTTGCGTCCCGATGTCTTAGACTGGTAAAGTGCTTTATCTGCACTTTCCAGCCATTCGTGATAAGTTGAAAAGGAAGGGGTAAACTCACTGACTCCCAGACTGATCGTATATTGAACACGGCACTCTTCCGTTTCCACCACCGTCGTTTCTATACGTTTTCTCAACCTTTCTGCAAAATACAGAGCCTGATCCGCCGTTGTATCGGGGAGAAGAATCGTAAATTCTTCCCCACCGTAACGTCCACAGAAATCAGAATGGCGTGCCGTCTTTTTAAGCATTGCAGATGTCCGGCGAATGACTTCATCTCCGACACCATGCCCATAGGTATCATTGACTCGTTTAAAGTAATCAATATCAAAAATAACCAGAGAACTGGACTGACAGCTCACCGACAGATTATCAAACTCTTCTCTGAGACATTTTTCCCAATGTGCCCGGTTAAATAACCCTGTTAATCCATCCATCCGGCTTATCAGAGAAAGCTGATGATTCGATTCCCGCAAATGAATTTTACTTTTAGCAATATCAGAAACATCCTGTAGCATAATACACAGATGTGAGACTTCTCCGGTCAGTGACTTTAATGGTGTGATCACCATATTCTGATACATAGTAGTCAGGCCATGAGAAACCGGTGAGTAATTTTTAAACTCAAAGACACAGGGGCGATCTTCCCAATTAGAAAAACCCCGAGTGTTCAGTTTGGCACATGTCTGAAGCTTTGCCTTTAACCAGTCTTCAGGAAGTGAAGGACAAACTTCAAACAGATTTTTATCCATAATCGACTCAGAACCTATTCCGCTATAATTCTGCATAAAACTATTCCAGAGGCAGACATTATACTTTCTGTCGACAACGACCAGCCCAACATCGATGGTTCCCATCACCTGAAGTGCCCAGTGAAAATCGGCAATATTTAACGATATATCCGACATCAGAAGTTCTCCATGAGTTGATAGATCACCTTAACCGAAGAAGAGCTAAGCAGAAAAAGAACTTCACATTCGAAATCCAGCTCTTCTGCAAAATAGGTATATTCAATCGCAAACGCAGACTCTTCAACATTATGCATACTGGCGTATTCCTGGCTTTTTTTATCCATAATCACAGGCTGACGCAAAAAAAATGGAATCATCAACTGATGTGCCAATGAATTCAGATAAGAAGATACAAGCAGGTTTGACACATTAAGCAATGTCTCATAATCATTTGATTCGGACTGCGCAAATCCCAGACGTTTTCCCAGAGTAGCAATACCTTTACCCCTCATACACACCAGAGATTCTCCGTAAATCCCCCCTCCGACAAAACGTTGTGCTACAGCATACAGCCCCTTGCGACTCATGGAATCTTCAATGGTCATTTTTAACTCACCGGGATCCAGCTCTCCGACAGCAGGAATAGGTAGTTGGATAAACTCACCAATATGGTCTGAAATAATAGCAGCGCTCTGGCCCAGAGCAATGTTGGTCAGTTCCCTGAATTTACTGATTGCATCAATAGTAATCCGGGACGCAGTTGTATGGTTTGCTTTTCGCTCTACAGATACCGGGTGTCCAGATCCCAGGCGGTCCACTAAAGAAAGAACCTGTTCACTGCAAAATGGCTTCTCAATGAATTCGGTCACTCCCAGTGTAAGGCAGCGCTTTTGTGCTTCTTTCTGCACGTCTCCGGAAATAACAACTATATGTGTGGAATAATGGTTTACAGGCAGACTCTCAAGGACTTCAAACCCATCCATAACGGGCATTGTTAAATCCAAAAACAGTAAATCTATATCTGTTTTTTGCAGCCGTTTCAGAGCTTCCCTTCCATCTTCTGCAAAATAGACTTCCAGCCCGCTGTATACTTCCAGAGTACGGGCCAGTGATCTGCGTGCTAATGCTGAATCATCACATATTAATATGTTCATCTGCCAACTTCTTGTTTTTCATGACAACAGCCACCAGTACCGCTTTTAACCGATATCCACGTTGTTTCACAACGTGTTAATCAAAATAAAAAGAACCACAGTGACACGATGCGAAACAGTAAAAATAGAACTCTGTATTGTCTTTTTTATCAATTTTTATATTGAGCCTATGATACAAAACTGGCAGCAAAATGGAATCAAGATCACTCTACAAATTGTCAGCTTTTTGAACATGGTCAACAAGATATTGCGTTACATTGCATAAAGTTTTGTTTCCGGTAAAAAATCTGTCCTAAACTAACCTTAGAACCATTATCTGGAATGAGAGGAAGCTTCTATGTGGCAGGCGATTGCTCAGAATTTATCCGACATCTGTATGTTCGAATATGAAATCAAAGAGCGCACACGACTTAGTGGCGGTGATATCAACGAGTGCTACATGGTCAGTGATGGTGAACAGCGTTACTTTGTTAAGGTAAATTCCCGTGAATTTTTCCCTAAATTTGAAGCTGAAGGTGAAGGGCTGAAAGAATTGAGAAAAACCGACACTATTTTTGTTCCGGAACTAATCTCAATGGGACATACCAAGCACCACGCTTATATTATTCTCAACTATCTTGCCACCAAACCTCTTGATGAGCCGAAAAATAGCTACCTTTTCGGAACTCAACTGGCAAAACTTCATCAATGGGGAGAGCAGAAAGAATACGGATTCGATCAGGATAACTACATAGGACAAACCCTGCAGCCTAACCGCTGGCATAAAAAATGGGGGCGTTTCTTTGCCGAACAGAGAATTGGCTGGCAACTACAGCTTCTGGATGAAAAAGGGATCAATTTTGGGTCAATTGACACCATTGTCGATATTGTTCAGGAAAGACTATCCAATCACACTCCCCGCCCTTCACTTCTGCATGGTGATCTGTGGCATGGTAATACCGCTAACTCTGCTTTTGGCCCTATCAGCTACGATCCTGCCTGCTACTGGGGTGACAGAGAATGTGATATAGCAATGACAGAATTATTCTCAGGCTTTCAACCTGAATTTTATCAGGGCTATGAAAGTATAGCCCCCATAGATGTGGGCTATCAGGAACGCAAAGAAATATATAATCTCTACCATATTCTGAATCACTGTAACCTTTTTGGAGGACACTATCTCAGTGAAGCCGAACGGCGGATAAACCAGCTATTAAATGCTCCACAACAGGAAGAACTGCACTATAAATAATACGACGATAAATAAAATAGAAAATAGACCATTTTTATGGTGTTAAATTCTGCCTTTCACTATAATGTCAGCCTGCGTGGTTACTACTTCCATTCGGGCTCGGTAGGTTCAGCTCTCACATAGGCATTATTCTCTGAGTCACTCTCCTCATTGACTAGTAAAACAATAAGGATGAGAGGAAGCGCTTTTCTGGAGAATCTTGTGCATCGTTACCAAACTGAAGCCTCTAAATTAATTAAACTGGCAACTCCTGTTCTAATCGCCTCTGTCGCTCAGACCGGTATGGGCTTTGTTGATACGATTATGGCCGGTGGAGTCAGTGCTACTGATATGGCCGCAGTTGCAGTTGCCGGCAGTATCTGGTTTCCGGCAATACTCTTTGGAATGGGATTGTTAATGGCTCTAATCCCTGTTGTTGCACAACTTAACGGCTCCGGACGCCCTGAAAAAATAGCTTTTGAAATACAGCAAGGGTTCGCTCTCGCTTTATTTCTGACTATCCCGATTGCTGCTGTTTTGTTTCAGACTCAGGTTATTCTGGGATTTATGCAAATAGAACCGGCAATGGCAGAAAAAACGATAGGCTATATGCATGCCATTATGTGGGCAATACCGGCATTCCTCCTGTTTCAGGCTTTAAGAAGCTTTACTGATGGTATGGCTTTAACCAAACCGGCGATGATGGTCAGTTTTATTGGTCTGGCTGCAAACATCCCTCTTAACTGGATTTTTGTCTATGGAAAACTGGGACTTCCGGCTTTAGGAGGTGTTGGCTGTGGTGTTGCTACCGCTATCGTATACTGGCTGATGTGCTTGTCTCTGTTCATGTATGTCATCATGTCTAAGCGCCTCAAATATGTCCGGTTATTTTCCTATTTTCACAAACCCAAATTAGCTGCACAGTTGCGTCTGTTCCGGTTAGGACTCCCCGTAGCTATGGCGCTGTTTTTTGAAGTTACCCTGTTCGCAGTCGTTGCACTGATGGTTGCACCTCTCGGCTCGGTCACCGTAGCCGCACATCAGGTGGCCATAAACTTTTCTTCACTGGTGTTTATGCTTCCTATGAGTATAGGGTCTGCAGCCAGTATCCGGGTTGGACAAAAACTGGGGGAACAAAGTACGGAAGGTGCACAAATTGCCTCCCGCATCAGCATTATTGTCTCTGTTATAAGCGCAATAGCTACCGGAATTCTTACCATACTGTTCAGAGAACCGATCACACACCTGTATACAGATAGCCCAGAGGTTGTAGTGCTTGCCACACAACTGTTACTGATAGCCGCGATTTATCAGATAACTGATGCTGTTCAGGTAACAGCAGCCGGTGCTCTCCGGGGCTATAAGGATATGAAATCAATTTTCATATGTACATTTATTGCCTACTGGCTGCTCGGGCTTCCGGCAGGTTACCTTCTGGGACTGACAGATATCATAGTCCCTGCAATGGGTGTTCATGGTTTTTGGGTCGGGTTTATTGTCGGTTTAAGTTCAGCTGCCGTACTTCTGTTTGTTCGCCTGACATGGATGCACCGCCAGGAAAGTGCCATCCAGTTACAATTTGCATCACGGTAATATCATTTTTAGCCATATAGATAATAATGAGCCAAAATAGGAAATATAGCCGACCAACTCTCTTCATAAATTTATCGTTAAACAGCTAAATCATGAAACCGATCCATGTTCATAGAGTGTAATCGTTTTAAAATTCGAGTGTTTTTATTGTCTTATCCATCAGAAGAGTGTTTAATTCTCTTCTTTGACTAGTGAGCATTATTTTTATGAGCCAAAGTCTTGCTGTAACTATCTCTGGCGTAAAAGGAACCAGTCATTTCAAGCTGACCAATAAGGCAGTACTACGCCTGAAAGTTATTTTTTCTGTTATGCTTTTTGTAATAGGACTTATTAGTACCGGTGTATTTTATCTTCTCGATGAACTTAAACTGACCAAGGAACAACAAGCATTACTTCAGCTTGAATCCATAGACCTATCAGAGCAACTGCAAAAATATCAACAACTGAAAGAAGAGCTCGAAGGCGATATTTCGGTAAAAGAAAATAAGCTTAAATCCGTCACAAACCGCCTTCAGGATATCGAAACCTTTCTCGGGGGAAACAACGAAAATCTGGATGTAGAGTCGCGTCTCGATATTGCGGCGATTAATACGGCTGTCCGCTTGGCTATTCTGACACAAATTCCTAATGGTTCTCCCGTTAAAGATGCTCGCATCTCATCTCCTTTCGGCATGAGAGTACACCCGGTGACAAAAAAGAAAACCATGCACCGCGGTCTGGATTACGCAGTTAACACCGGCACTCCTATTTACGCCCCGGCAGATAGCGTGGTGCAGATCGTCCGAAAAAGTAATCAGGGATCAGGGAATTTTCTAAGACTTTCGCACGCTTTTGGAATCACGTCCTCATATTCACATCTAAAGTCTTTTAAAGTACATACCGGTCAGTTTATTAAGAAAGGAGAACTGGTCGCATATTCAGGCAATAGCGGTTTAACTTCCGGCCCACATCTTCATTATGAAATTCGCTTTGTCGGGAGAGCCTTAGATCCTCGTCCGTTTGTGGACTGGAATATCGACAATTTTGAATCCATTTTTAAAAATCAAAAGGGAATACAATGGGACTCTTTGGTGAAAAACGTAGAACGACAAGTAAGCACAGCTCTACAACTATCGTCTCTGAGGGAGCCTGCATCTCAGGTGAACTAACCCTTGCAGGGAACATTCAGATCGACGGAAAAATAACCGGCACCATTTACACCAGTAAGATGGTTACTATCAGTCCTTCCGGTATCGTAGAGGGAAATATCTTTGCTGATAAAGCGATCATCAATGGTCTGTTCGAAGGTGAAGTTTATGCAAGAAATGTCGATGTATTATCCAGCGGTTGTCTGAAAGGTCAGGTAACATCAGCAGAACTGACCATAGAAAAAGGTGGCTCATTTCTGGGAACATCTAAAACAGTTTCCACTGAAGAAATTACAGAAAAAATCAGTATAGAACCACAGCAGAAACAAGAGCTTTCGATTGTAACTGATTCCTGCACACCAAAAACTGCATAAAAGCCGTAAACTATACCCATGCCAGAGCAGGTAATGGAGACAATAAGCGCCCCTTTATAGGGGATGCTTAATCTCGCCTGACTCTCAAAAATCGTGCAAACCGGGGTAACCCGTTTCCTGTATATCCATTAAACCGATAAGTAATAATACTGCCTAACGGAGGCGGTGTATGACGAAGATCATCCGTAAGGCCTGAACCAATATAAAAGCGATGTCCATCATCAGTTACCACAAGAACAGACCCCAACATGCCACTGAATTTTCCATTTCCAGGCTTATATCCGATAACCTGAGCATCTGCATCCTGATATTTTTTCAGTTTAACCAAATCATTACTACGCCCGGTTCTGTATGGGCGATCAAATCGTCTGAGCATTATACCTTCCCCGCCCCTGTCGATTAACAAATCAAGAGATGCCAGTAATGTTACTTCGTCGGTAATAGTCTGTTGCTCTACACATTTCAGGTACACAGATCCAATCCCTTCAACAACCCGTTTCAGTTTCTTATAGCGAGTCAGATAAAAGCCCTCTTCATCCGGTAAATCAAACGCCATAAAACGAATTTCTTTCCAACCATCAGTATCAGGCTTATGATCAAATACTGTTTTCTGAACCTGATTAAACGCTCCCCTTCCTGCCCATAACTCTCCTTCAACCGGGAATGCTGGCAGATTTCGGATAAACCACTCAGGAGCATAAATCCTTTTTCCCTTCCGGGTTAGCAAATATTCTCCCGTCCAGTATGCCCGAATTCCATCCAGTTTCTCACTCATCCAGTAATGTTCCAGTGATAATCCCTGCTGATAATTATTAGCCAGCATAACCATCGGAACCATATCAGCCCGAGCATCATAAAGCGGATAGAACCCCGTCATTCCGGCCGCTATCAATGCAAATTGATAACCTGTATTTCCTGATAATTTGCAAAACATCTGTTTATTCCTTTTTACCTGAAACAGATTCAATACGAACACAGGCAGTATGTCCTATCCAGCCTTTCTGATTATTTTTTCGATTCATTCAATATGATTCACCTACGCCACTCAGTACAGATACACAAAAATTTGACTCTCAATCGATTTTCACTGATTCTCTGAAATTATTTTTAGCAAAATAACGGAAAGCCTAATGATTAAAGCGGCAATATTTGATATGGACGGTCTATTAATTAACTCTGAACCATTATGGAATCAAGCTCAAACAGAAGTCCTCGGGGAATGTGGAATCACAGTCACAGAAGCTGACGCCGAATACACTATTGGTATTCGCATTGACCATGTTATAGATTACTTCTATCAACGCACCCCATGGCAAGGAAGAAGCAAAGAAGATATCATTACTGCCATTATCAACCGAGTTATGCAGCTAATTAGTGAGAAGCAGCCTATGATGCCAGGCGTTCTGGAGGCAATTGCCTTTTTCCGTTCACAGGGACTGCTTCTGGGTATCGCTTCATCCTCTCCAATGGATGTAATTCTGAACGTACTGGAACGACTCGAACTGGAAGAATATTTTCAGGTTGTATGCTCAGCCGGAGAACTTGAACATCCAAAACCACACCCGGAAGTTTATATCAATGCTGCCAAAGCACTTGAAGTTGATGAGACAGAATGTCTTGCCATTGAGGATTCATTCTCGGGACTATTATCAGCAAAAGCAGCGCGAATGAAGACTATTGTTATCCCCGAAACTTCTGTAGCAGAAAAAGATCACTGGGCTCTTGCTGACATAAAGCTTAGCAGCCTTCTGGATATTAACCGCTCAGTTTTTGAAAATTTATAACACGTCGCCAACAGAGCAATACCACCAAGACGAAAAAAGCACCAAAACGAACAAATTAAATGCAAACAGCTCACAATCAGCAAAAATCTGCTTGCACATCAGAAAATGAGCCGTTAATATCCACCTCGTTCTAAAGAAATGCGTCCGTAGCTCAGTTGGTTAGAGCACCACCTTGACATGGTGGGGGTCGGTGATTCGAGTTCACTCGGACGCACCATATTCTTAAAGAGAGAGACTGAATTTTCAGTCTCTTTTTTTATGCCTGTTGTTTATTATTACTCTTATATCAATATGTTAAAAGAACCCGTTAAATTCATATTTACATATCAATTCGTTCCTTTGCATGCAAGTTACCGTATCACTTATTAGCATCTTAAGGGTGTGGTAAAAAAGTGGTAATATACAGTAGTCTCCTAACGAACATAATTATTTATCTTAAAACACAAAAAGGCCGCTTTCGCGACCTATTTACTCAACCAGACCTACAGGATCATTGTTCTCAATTGCCAACGTTTCCAGTTCAATCAATTCCATTGAGCTTGGCTATATCACCAATAAACAAGCCGCATTTCCTATTGGGGTTGCCCCTATTACCAAAGAAAGTGGTCAGCGAATCATCCAAGGTGGCCGCTCACAGGTAAGGACTGTACTCTACATGGCCATTATGTCAGCTATCCAATGCAACCGTGTATTTAAAACCACTTATGAACGATTGCTTGCGGCAGGTAAACCCAAAAAAGTAGCAATAGTGGCCTGTATGCGAAAGATGGTTGTTATTCTAAATTCAATGCTCAGAGACGGTGTAATATGGGATGAGAACATAGCTAAAAATTAGTTATTGACGCCATAGTCGTTTGTTATGCATATCGTGCCACACCAGAGGTGTGTACAATTAATCTATTGACCCGTCTATAAGGCTAGGGTTCAAGATGCACATTCGGTCAAACAATGGAGCATATATGCTAACTGTCACCCAAATCGCAAAACTGTTCAGAGTTTCTCGTACAACTATTTTGTACTACGAAAAAGAAGAACTATTGATACCTGCTTATCGTTCTGAGAATGGATACCGTTGGTATGGTGAAAAAGAGATTAAACGCTTAGAAGCGATTACTTCCTATCGTTCGTACGGGCTGTCAATCTCCAGCATTCGCACATTATTAGACCGAAATGGAGAGTCTCAAACCCAAATATTGAAAGACCACTTCAATGAACTGGAAAGAGAAATCCAAAACCTACGAGCACAACAAAAAGCTGTAGTTGTATTGCTTCAAGAACCAAATCTATTAGAGGAAAATATTGTGAACAAAGAACGCTGGGTAGAAATCATGATTGCCGCTGGATTCACTGAAACCGATATGGTCAAGTGGCATCAGAAGTTTGAAGAACTAGAACCTAATGAGCACCAGAAGTTCCTTGAGTCTTTAGGCATTTCTGGTGACGAAATCACTAAGATTCGAGCTCTATAATGTGAAAATAGACTCAAGGAAGAGGCTATTATGCATAGCGCCCAACTAAAGGGCAAAAACCAATCCATTCACTCAACCGAACCAGCCGGAACCCCAGAAACAAACCGAACCAAAAGTGGCACGTGTTTTTATCCCGTTGAGCCGTTTGTTATGTACGGACTAAAGCTAACCCCAAAAATACCCGAATTCATCGGTATCAATCACGCCAATAAACTGCTCTAGTGTTTTTACTGTTGAATCAGGTTCATAACTGTGCCACTTTAAATCCGCTCTCATCCAATAGATTTTCCAATTATTCTTTGTTCTGACATAAGTCGCTTTTGCTATCGGGTTTTCGTGAATAATCGATGAATCTCTCCAATTTGGCCGCACTTCAAAGATTTCGAGACTTTGACCAGAAATCCGATAGCTGATATCAAGCTTATCCCTTATCCCTTATCCGGGGTTCAGGACGACGTGTTTCTATATACGAACCAACAATTTTCTCATAGAGTTTTTGTTCAAATTCAGAAAATGTCATAACCATCCTGATCTTAACTAATTTAAGCCACTTACCAAATTATTAAGAGGCAAGTACATAACGAATGCCATGGATTCTCCCTCCCGAGGATCTGCCACACTTACGTGGTACTTATTAGCACTGGAGGCTCCATGTCTGATTATTCTTATTTTTTAGCTATCGTCCGAGCGATTCTTTTATATTCTGAGTAAGGTAAGGTTTTTAATGCTTCGTCCTTTCGTTCGGTATAGATACACCAGTGCCTCTGTTTCGGTTGCTCTTGGTGCATTTAAGTACGCCTTATTTGGCCCCGACGCCCTGGCGATACCTTACATAATATATTGATTCTTCTGAAGTCTTCAGCATAAAATTCTATGTGTCTTATCCAGCTTCCTTGGATAGATAGCAGAAGACCTCATGTACAACCTTCTGCACTTCCGCTTTTGACGCCACTTGCATGGTCAGCATTTCAGCTTCCAGAATCTGTTCTTCTCTGGACATTTCACAGTCAAACTCTTCACCCGTCAGCTCTCCTGCTTTTTTGGCCGTTATTAACGCTTCGATGTCCGATTCTTGCTGAGGCAAAACATCATTCAATGCTCCTATCAAAACTTCACCAGACATAGACTCTGCATACTCAGATGTAATTCTTTTAATAATGGAAGCGAAGATCGTGTCACTCATAGATTACTCCTTACTGCTGACCACCGCATTAAAAATGCCAAACGTTAGAAATTACTCTTAAATACTTGCATGTTAGCTACGCTACCTGATACTAGATTGTATAATCAAAAACCACGATATCTTCGAGCAATGGACGAAAAACTTGCTTGAGTACATCGTGATCAGGATGAGGCAGATAATTTTGACGTCCCGTTTCGTCGGCAAACGTCATTAAAACCGAGTGAGTAAAACCTTGGCTTTTACCTTCTGGACTATCGTTTTCTCCCCATTCAACAGCAAGTACACCATCGACTTTTTCCGGCATCGTCGCAAACAAACACTTTAATTTTTCAATTTCAGATGGATCTGCTGATTGTTTAAACTTTATAAGTAATATATGTCGAATCATTTTTGCCTCGATAATGTCACGTTAAGTCGTGAGCAACACTACCACGACACTCAACTATTACACCGTAAACACAAAATTCCAAATCAAACCAAAATTTCACTCGACAATACTCAAAATTCTTGTATCTAGAAAAGGGCAAGAACTAAATACAAAAATCCGTCGGCTGCTCATTACCAGGCTTTGATCGCTTAGTTTTATACATAAGAACATCACCATCTGCCAGTAATGTTTCAATAGAAGTGTGTTTATCAGGAATATACTCAACAACGCCATGAGAAAATAAGATTTTATATTCATAGTTTTTATCACGGTTAATCTTATCCAGTGCCATTGCAAGACGAGATACCATATTACAAACCAATGAACTTTGTATGTTCGTTACCAACACAACGAATTCATCGCCACCGAGCCGGGCAATAATATCTGAATCCCTAAAGGTACTTTTCATTTGTTTCGCAAAAGTCACTAAGACCTGATCGCCTTCAGCATGACCAAAGCTATCATTGATATATTTGAACTTATCCAGATCAATAAAAACTAATGATGCGGGTATTTTTTCTCTTGAACATAAGTTTAAGCGACTCTGCGCAACCAACTCGAATCCCCTTCGATTCAAAATATTTGTTAAATAATCAGTGTTCGATTGGAGTACTATTGATAATTCATTTTCTGCTATTTTCGCTAAGTCCATAAGGAGACCTAAGTCTTCTTGGCTAAACACTCTTGGCTTCTGATCCATAACACATAGAACACCTAGCTTGTGACCGTTATGAGCCTTTAAGGGAATCCCTGCATAGAAATGTACATAAGGTTCATTAGTTACCAACGGGTTATCGAAAAACCGTTCATCTGCCGTAGCGTCTGGCACAATGAATGGAACATCATCCAGAATAGCATGCCCACAAAAAGACATTTCCCGAGAAGTTTCACGAACAGTCATACCGATACAAGATTTAAACCACTGACGTTTTTCGTCAACGAGGCTCACTAAAGCCACTGGTACATTAAATACTCTTTGAGCTATACGCGTTAAGCTGTCGAACCGTTGCTCTGCTGGAGTATCTAAGATATGAAGAGACCTTAATGTCGCAAGGCGTTCTTGCTCATTCTCCGGAATATCTGGTATTTTCAATGTCCCCCCCCCTCTTATATGGGTTGAAGCACAGTTCAATAAAAAACTACAATTTAAACCTACTGATTAAAGCTGATAATTCCTGAGATTCCTGAGTAAGCTCTGCCGCAGCCTGAGCACATTGCTCAGAACTGGAGCTAGTGTGATTAGTCACCTCATCAATTTGATTAATACCCACTTTTACCTGCTCAGCGCCAGCAGATTGTTCAATCGAAGCTTGAGCAATATCAGACATTAAAGATGAGACTTTACCTACATTATCAACAATTGTATCAAGTGCCGATGATGTGTCAGCTGTCAGATCAAGTCCTCGTTGAGTCTTTTCTGCGGATTCATTGATAATTTTATTTGTATCTTGCACTGCTGCTGCACTTCTGGCAGCAAGACCACGCACTTCATCAGCAACAACAGCAAATCCTCTTCCTGCTTCTCCTGCTCTTGCAGCTTCAATTGCTGCATTTAATGCCAGAAGGTTTGTCTGCTCTGCGATGTTTTCTATGGTACTAATAATATTGTTTATGTCATTACCAGAAGTTTCTATATCAACCATAGCCGCTTGCAATTCGGTCATTAATTTCTTTCCGTTTATTGCGAGATCATTGGTTTCCAATGAAAAATTACTCGCTTTTTTCGCATTTTCAGAACTCTGATATATCTGCTCAGCTATTCCAGAAACTGTCGCACTAATTTCGGTTACCGACGCGGCTGATTCTGTTGCACCACTAGCCAAATCATGACTTAGGTCAGCAACAGATGCAGCAAACCCAGAAATATTGCCGGATCGCTGAGATATCTGACGTACTAACTGGTTTAAATCAGCCACCATCTGCTCCAGCGCTTTACCAAGTTGATCCTGCTCCGAAGCAAGCTGTATCTTAACACTTAGATCCCCCCGGGCTATTCTTTCAGCACTAATAACCTGTTTATGAAGTGAATCTGCCATGTTATCTAACGCCTTGGATAATTGGCCGATTTCATCTTCAGACTCATGATTCAAGCGCTCGTCGAATCGTCCAGATGCAATAGACTTAGCCATTTCAACAGATGCAAGAATAGGTTTAGACAGTTTGTGAGAAAAGTAAAATAGCCCCAGTATGGCTAGGGTCATGACAGACAGGCTAATTATGATTTGGTTGATAGTGCTTTCTGTATTACGTTGCGCTAAGCTATCAGCTAAATCTGTAGCATTCTTTAAGACTAAATTTTTATTCACTTCTAATGTAATACCCCAAGAAACCCCTGATTGACCAAATGTTATTGGAACCAAGACTTTATACAGGTTATTAACGTCATCATCGGTTGTATATAATTCTCCTTTATTGATAATAGAAATAACCGTTGCGCTTTTATCACCATAAATTTTTTCGATGGACTGCCCAATGTATTGAGGATGACTACTGTCGGCAATCAGTAACCCAGTATCTGTTGAAATCGTAACATGGCTGTTTCCGTTATATATATTTTGAGAAACCTTTTCAGCAAGTTTCTGTACAAAACTCAAGTCAAAGTCAGTTCCTACTACCCCGGAAAACTGACCATTCACTATAATAGGAGATGACATAGTCGCTAACCAGACAGATTTTCCCTGAACGACATATGGCAATGGTGCGGTAACGGCTTCATGTAATGTCTTTTTAGGATTCTGGTACCAGGCACCTTTCACTATGCCATTCGGGTGTTTTTCCTGAGAATCATATTCAACCAAAGGCTGTAAGCTTATATTTTGCCCCGCCGTCTGAGTGAAGTATGGGGTATACCTACCTGTTTCAGGATTACTACCCGCTTTGCCACCAACAAACTTTGTATCATCGCCGTCAAACTCATTCGGCTCCCAGCAGCTATATGTCCCGTTGAGTTCACTATTTCTCTCCAGAACATTTCTAAGCACTTGATTAAAGGTCGATCTATCTAAAAAAATATCATCCGATGTCAACTCTGAGTATTTCATCGCAGCCACTGATGAAGCCATGGTGATCGCACGGTCAAGAGCGGTATCTATCTTTATGCTGATTTGCTTCGCTGATTCTGACGCCGTTAGCTCTAGTTTTTCCAGTGCCTCTTCTGTAATAAGCTCAGCAGATTTGTTTGATACAAACTGTTCAGAATTAAATGAAGAATAGACATTGTATCCAACCAATGCCAATGTCGCTGTTGCTAAGCAAAGTCCAGCAGCAAGTGTCATTTTTATTTTTATCGAATTAATATTCATGTGTAGGCACCGTAAAAGAATGTAGATTACATCTTCAAGCAAACCTGCTTGGAGAAAGGCTAAATTTTATGTTTTACATCTTAAAATCAGCCACTTCACACGAAATTATACAACATACTACCAACAAAACAGAAACAACAATGCCCGCTTTTTTAATATATCTAACTCATTCCCCTATCTATGCCTATTTTTATATCTTTATCTTGGAGAAAGCCCACCTAATAGTTTAAATACAAAGATCCATCAACTGACTGATCTGCTTCGTATTTTTATATTTGCCACCGTCTATTGCTGTTGGATTAAACCAAATAGCCTGAATTCCCGCAGTAATTGCAGGTTCAATATCATGCTCGTAATTATCCCCAACCATGATAATTGACCCCGGATCTACTCCAATGTGAGACATAATTTTATAAAAGAATTCAGGACTACCCTTTCCGATACCCAAATTTGTCTTGCAAAAATATCCGTCAATATAGGGAGATAGACCGACACGGGAAAAGGCTTCCTGAATGTCATGTTCAGATGAGTCTTCTGCATTTGTAGCAATATACACCAAGTGCTCTTTTGAGAGTGTCTTCAGGGTTTCTAACGCACCATCGATGGTTTGGACAATACTCCAGTCACACATTTTTCCTGCTTGTTCCGGAAAATCGACCATCAGAGTATCCCCCCAGTCAAACAGATAAATTTTGCTCATCTAACCTCCTGATGTACCAAGCCATTTATACATGATCAGGCTATCGACATATCCCAATCGGCCATGCCTGTATGCTTTAGGGATTGTACCGATAATATCAAATCCCAGTTTTTTCCAGAGTCTGACCGCAACTTCGTTGGCAGAAACCACACTATTAAATTGCATAGCCTCAAAGCCAAGCCGGAGCGCCATCTGTTGGGAATGTTCGCACATTTTCTGCGCAACACCTTGCCCTCGGGCATCGTGTGCAACCATGTAACCGCAATTACAAATATGACTACCGGGTCCCATGGCATTAGGTTTAATATAGTAAGTCCCCAGCACCGTATCATTCTCCACATACACATAGGTTTTTAGCGGCAATTCACACCAGAGATGGAATGCCTGTTCGAATGTCATATCAGGATCAAATGCATAAGTCTCTCTAGACTGAATTACATTCAAAAATGTTGGCCAAAACAACTCAAAATCAGTTTTTGTTATTTCTCTAAACACAAAAAACTCCTTACGTGTTCCCTCTCACCCCAGTGTTGTGTCCAAAACCATCATCAATGCAAACCCCACCATTAAACCAATAGTCGCCAGAGTCTGGTGACCACTACGATGGGTTTCCGGAATCACTTCATGGGAAACAACAAATAACATTGCACCACCGGCAAGCCCTAATCCAACAGGGTAAGCCAGAAGATAACCACCAGCCAGACTCACACCAAGCAATGCCCCCAGAGGCTCAAGCAGCCCGGTAGCAATCGCCAGTAATACCGAAAATATCGCATTGAATCCGGCAGCCCGCATTGTCAGAGCGACAGCAAGGCCTTCTGGAATATCCTGCAAAGCAATCGCTGTTGTCAGTGGAACACCGATAGTCATATCTCCCTGAGCAAAACCAACGCCTATAGCCATCCCTTCCGGAAAGTTATGCAGTGCAATCGCAAATACAAATAACCAAGCCCGGTTACACCGGTCATAACCGGGTCCACATGGACCGGTCATGTGCTCATGAGGCGTAAATTCATCCAGCCCCAGCATCAGCAGTACCCCCAGTATCATGCCAAATACGACCAGAGCCCCACCGAAAACATTGCTTTCCGTTAACTCTATCCCAGCTTCAATTCCCGGTAAAAGTAGAGAAAATGCCGCTGCCGCCAGCATCATTCCCGCAGCAAACCCAAGCATCAAATCAGAAATTCGTTGAGGAATAGTTCTCAAGAATAAGGCTGGCAGGGTTCCCATCGCGGTAGCGGCAAACCCGGCACTTCCGCCAATAAGAGCATACTGACTAAATAGCTGCTTATCGCTGGAAAATGCCGACACGACCAGTAAAGCAACCAGTGCAACAGAAACAAGCAGTCCTCCGGATATCACCGGATGTGACGACGAATGATAACGTAAAGCCTGAAACCAGGATAAAGATTGTGTATTTTGCATGAATATTTATTCCCTCCAGAATACCCGTGCAGGTAATTCTGTTCTATCTCTTGACGATGACACCCACACAAATGATAATACGAATAGATATCATTTGCGAGCAACTAAAATCAATGGCCTTTTCGTCTTCTTTTTATATCAATAATTTAAAATATCACAATGAAAAATAGTCAGCAGATTGTATTTTCACTGGATAACACCCAGATCTTCACTCAGGAATTATCACTGGCAGCAGGCAGCTACCTTACAGGAAAAATTTGGTCAGATGATCCGTTAAAAAAAGTATCCATTCTCAAAACAGACAGACAGCAGGTAAAAGACTTGATGCCATTTCCCGGCTATGGTGCTGATATCCATTTCAGTCCACAGAATAGTGGAAAGTATCTTCTGACTGTAGAAGGTGTTGCAGATACGAAAGGTACCATCTGTCTGTCAGAAAAACTCCCAGCTCACATACAGGAATACAGCCCACTGCTCAGTCCACGCTTGCAGATTCTGAGTCAGGATATGCAAGAGCAGCCCGAAACTCTGGAACAATTCTGGAATGAAATACAGCAGACAGGAACACCACTGATAGAACCAATCCCCCTTTGTTCAGATGAATACTCTGACGGAAAATCGATCATCAGCTTTCTATGGAGGGGAAAACAAAAAAATGTCCGGCTTTTAGGTGGCCCTTCTGCGGATCACCCTGACTTAATTCATTTACCTGATACTGATCTCTGGTATGTGAGTTTTATTGTGCCAAATAATGCGTATTTTTCCTATCAATTAGCTCCGGATGTGCCTGAATTTTACGGAAACAGAAAAGAGAGAAAGCAAGCGATCCTGGCAACTGCGCAGAAAGACCCTCTAAACCACTTCCCCTGGCTCTATCTGAAAGCACACGATAAATACAATACGTGGTCAACCATCAGACTTCCGGCCGCCACAAAAGAAATATGGATTGAAAGTGAGCCAAAACAGAAAGCAACCATCATCAAAAAAAATATTTCTATTCACACACTAAATAATAAGAGAGATATTTATATATATAGAACAAAAGGTTTAAATAAAATGACCCCACCAGAAGTTCTATTGATTATTTTTGATGGTGATAAATATATCCATCAAGGGAAGATTCCAGAAATTCTGGATAATATGAAAGGTAAAAATGAGATACCATCAGTAAAAGCCGTATTTATTACCAACCCTAGTCCGGAAAGTCGCTCCAGAGAACTATCTTGTAATCCTGTATTCAGTGATGCTCTTGTTAATGAAATACTTCCGGAATTGCAAAAAGAAGAAAATTTAGGCGATAAAAATAAAAAAATTTTAATCGGTTCCAGTTATGGTGGGCTGATATCTGCCTACACTGCTATTCGATATCCTGATATATTCTGTGGCGTATTAAGTCTCTCCGGCTCTTTCTGGTGGACCAGTCATTCTGATTCAAAAGAAAGCGGTCAGGAAAAACAGGTTATTTCTCAATTGACTCAGAAAAAAACATTACCTATTCGCTGGTATTTTAGTGCCGGAATTTTTGAAAATACCTGGATATTCCCGGCAAATGAAGAATTAAGAAGTGTGTTAAAATCCAAAGGATATCAGTATTGTTTTAGACCAGTTGCAAGCTCTCATGATATGCTCAGTTGGAGAACAACATTTCCGGATGGATTGCTTTATTTATTGAATTAAAAAGGTAAGCTGATGCTTACCTTTTTTATATCAGAAACAATTAAACCTTAAATGCATTCACCAGTGCATTCAGTTCCTGAGCCATTTGACTCAACTGCTCACTAGATTGAGACGTCTGCAACGTCCCTATCTCTGTCTGTTCAGCAACAGCAGTAATGCTATTAATATTCATACTAATTTCAGCAGCCTGATTCTTCTGCTCTTCGACCGAGTGACGGATATCAGCAGCCATTGCATTCAGTGTAATAATGGATTTTTGAATACTTTCAAAAGCATTGCCACAGTCATGTGCTTTTTCAATCCCCTCAGCAGCATAGCGTTCACAATCTCTCATCACCCCGACAGTCGTCCCGACGTCAGACTGTAATTCACTGATGATTGCCTGAATACTTTCCGTCGACTGCTGGGTTCTTGAAGCAAGAGTACGCACCTCATCAGCAACAACAGCAAATCCTCGCCCATGCTCACCGGCACGAGCAGCTTCTATGGCTGCATTCAGAGCAAGTAGATTGGTCTGATCAGCCACCTGTTTGATCACCTCAATAATTTCACCAATCTTATTAGAAGACTGCTCCAGCTTTTCCGTTGTGATCACAGCATCATTCACTCTTTCTGCAACATTCTGTATTACATGAATATTTTCCTGAATACTCTGATTACCGTAGTCAATCATCTGGGTCGCCTTTTCCGTCTCCTCAAGAGTCAATGCCGTCTTTTCCGCAACCATATTAGAAGAGGCAGTTAAATGCTCAGTGCTTTCCGCAACAGCCATTGTTTGTGCTTTCTGTTCAACAATGCCTCCCTGAATCTGAGTAGTAACAGCAGAAAGCTCCTCAGCCTGTGAGGCCAGTGTATCCGTACTCAAGTTAATATTGGATACAACACCTTTAATATTGGTATTCATCATATTAAACGCAGCTGCCATAAGTGAAAGCTCATCTTTCCCCTGACTTTTCATTTCAATAGTCAGATCTTTATTCTCTGCTATTTCTGTCATGGTAGTAGTGATTTTCTCCAGAGGACGGATAATGTTTCTGGATATCACAGCGGATAAAGCAATAAGAATCCCAAGAATAATACCTGAAGTTATCAGTGTATTTATTAGCGCTTCCTTAAATGCTTTATCTACATCAGAAAAATAGACACCCGTACCAATGAACCAGGGTAATCCATTCACTCTATTTATATAAGAAATCTTCTCTTCGAGCTTACCTGTTTCAGAGTTCTGCCAGTAATAATCGACAAAACCGAATCCACTGCTCTTTGCTGTCTGAATAAAATCATGAAAGGCAGAGCGGACATATTCTTCAGAGCTATTCAGCATATTTTTGCCATTAAGTTCATGACTGATGGCATGACGAATCATTACTCCATCAAGATCGCTGATGAAGAAATAACCATTTTCTGAATATCGGGTTGCAGAAACCAAATCCTTGATTAATTGTTCAGCTTTATCTTTTTCAATACCGGAAGACATAATGAAATTAATCTGTGTGACCAGAGATTCCACCAGCGATTGTGCTGCTTCTTTTCTTTCCACAATGGTTTCTTCCCGTAAATTATTTGCAGAAAGAATTTCAGATCCGATAATTATGATACTAGCCAATACTATAATTAAACGCAGCTTAGACGAAACTTTTAACCTATTTAACAAAATATTTATAAAATTCATTACAATCACTTAACAAAAGAGTTGATATTAGTATTTTTCTGCGAGTGATTCTAATTTTTAATTAGATAAAAATAAACCCTAAAATAAATCTTTTTGAGCTATATATGAAATTTCATATAATAATTGTCTGAAAGTACTACAAAAAATTACTGGCTTTTTTATCAGCTAAGTTTTTGATACTGATCAGTGTTTAAAAATTCCTGATGAAGAACAAGAAGTAAGTATAAAGGACAAGATATGAACGCCGCACAGCTGAGTTATTCTGAACGGCGTTAAGTTCGAAGAGGGATAGAGGGATTACAGGAAATGGAACGTTGCGTTAAGGGTAAATGTTTCTACCTCATCATTATCCATTTCATATACTTCATAACCAGCTCCGACAGAGAATGGTCCCATGATAAAATACTCAGCACCAATCCCATACATAATATCGACACCATCATCATCCGGCTCCCCGGTTGTCTCCGTTTCCCATGCCTGAAGACCGGCACGACCATAGATATGTAAAGGCCCAAGGTCAACACTTGGACGTACTGCAACAAACTTTGTCGTTGCCTTGGTTTCAACACCGGCAGCCGTATCGAATGACCCCAGATTGGTATAACCAGCTTCAATACCAAGGAACGGCAAGATACCGGTACCGACATAAACGGTAGAAGAAGTACCAGTTTCTCCGTTCAGATCAGAATGACCCACATTAGCACCACCATACAATAGTGCGTCCGCAGAGGCTGTGGTTGCAAAACCGGCCAGAGCCAGTGTTAATAATGTTTTTTTCATACATGACCTTCTTTCGTTAACTAACAGCAAGAGCGGAAAAATATTGCCTCTCAGTCCGCTGTTTGTGTGCTTTCGTTGTATTATGCAAAAAGCTTGCCCTATGTAACTTCAATATACCAAATAGCCCTGAAGCCGCAGAATTCAAAACTTTTTCAATGAGATAACTGCAATATAAATGATCTTAACCCACGTCTATCGCATTTTTTATTCTCTTATCCGAAACCGGGTACGGCGTTCCTAGCTGCTGAGCAAAATAGCTGACCCGCAACTCTTCAATCATCCAGCGGATCTCTTTCACGCTTTCCGGCACTGCCATTCCTTTAGGGATCTTATTTAAAAGCTCTCTGTAATCACTGTAAACCGATTCTATTTTCAGCATATGCAGCCTGTCTCGATTTGGATCAATCGGCAATTTCTCCATTCTTCGTTCAATCGCTCGCATATAACGAAGGATATCTGGCAATCGTTTCCAGCCACACTCAGTTGCAAAACCTTTAAAAATCAAAGCCTCAATTTGTGATTTAATATCAGACAGAGCAAATGCCATGGTGAAATCTATCTTCCCTTTTAATTTTTTATTGATATTAAATGCTGTCGTAAGAATCGTTTCTACCTGTTTTGCAATATCAACAACGGTATCACCCAACTCTGCTCTGATATGTTCTTTCAGCTTTTCGAACGCTTCAGCTTCCCAGGCAATTCCACCCTGTTCCTCAATCAGTTTATCTACACCACAAGCAATGCAGTCATCAATCAAATCAAGTACTTTCCCATATGGATTAAAGTATAGACCTAACTTAGATTTGTTCGGCAAATTCGTGTGCAGGTACTTAATCGGCGAAGGAACATTCAACAGGATCAGGCGACGCTGACCGGCTTTCATAGCCTGTTCCTGTTCCTGTTCCGTCTCAAACAGTTTTATTTCTACGCTGTCCTTACTGTCCACCAGTGCCGGATAGGCTTTAACATCAAAGCCTCCCCGCTTTTGCTGATACACTTTTGGCAGCTCACCAAAGCTCCAGGTATGCAGGCCCTGTTGTTCAATATCATCGTCAGCAACCTGAGAAAGCGTCGCCTGAACTTTTTCTTTCAAACTCTCTTTCAGCTCATATAAGTCTTTATTTTCTTTCAGCTTCTGCTTACGATGATCCACGGCTCGGAAGGTAACTTTAAGGTGATCCGGAACCTGTTCCAGATTCCAGTCTTCCCTGCGGACTTCTGCGCCGGTCATACGCCGTAACTCTTTTTCCAGCGCATCCAGTAATGGCATCTCCATCGGTGTTACCCTCGCCAAAAAGGCATCCGCATAGTTTGGTGCCGGCACAAAATTACGCCGCTGTGCCTTGGGCAGAGATTTAATCAGGCTGATGATCAGTTCCTGCCGCAATCCCGGAATCTGCCAGTCAAAACCGTTCATATTAATCTGATTCAATATCGGCAACGGAATATGAACGGTAACACCATCAGTATCATCCCCCGGCTCAAACTGATAACTTAACTTAAGTTTCAGACCGTCCTGATACCAGAAGTTAGGATAATCAAGTTCGGTAACGTGGCTTGCATCACTGCGGAACAGCATCTCTTTTTCGAAATTAAGCAGTTCAGGTGTTGTTTTAGAAGCTTGCTTCCACCAGGAGTCAAAATGACGGCCGGAAACCACTTCTGTATCAACGCGCTGATCATAAAACTCAAATAAGGCTTCATCATCGATCAGAATATCCCGCCGGCGAGATTTATGTTCCAGTTCTTCAACTTCCTGCAACAACTTGCGATTTTGTCGGAAGAAAGCATGCCGGGTTTCCCAGTCACCTTCAACCAGAGCTGAACGGATAAAAATTTCGCGGCTCACTACAGGGTCAATCGTTCCATAATTTATCAGGCGTTTCGGCACCACAGGAATACCGTATAAGGTTACTTTTTCGTAAGCCATTGTCGCAGCTTGTTTCTTCGACCAATGTGGTTCGCTGTAACTGCGTTTAATCAGATGTTTCGCTAAAGGTTCAACCCATTCTGGCTGAATTTTGGCAACAATGCGCCCCCATAACTTAGAGGTCTCTACCAGCTCAGCAGAAATAATCCATTTCGGCTGTTTTTTGAACTGCCCGGAGGCCGGAAAAATATGAAACCGGGCATTTCTTGCCCCCTGATACTCATTTTTTTCCTGATCTTTAAGACCAATATGTGACAATAAACCTGTTAACAATGCACTATGGATTCCCTGATAACTGCCCGGTTCATCGTTGAGTTTGGTCTCCATTTCCCGCATTACCTGATGCAGTTGAAAATAAACATCCTGCCATTCACGTATACGCAGATAGTTCAGATAATCTTCTTTACACTGCTTACGAAACTGATTGCCAGACATAGACTTCTGTTGCTTCTGGATATATTCCCACAGATTCACAAGAGTAATAAAGTCCGATTCTTTATCGAAAAAGCGCCGATGTTTATCATCCGAAGACTGTTGCTTATCAGAAGGTCTTTCCCGCGGATCCTGAATAGATAAGGCAGCAGTAATCACCATCACCTCTTTCAGACAACCAAAACGTGGGGATTCGATTACCATCCGCGCAAGACGAGGGTCAATAGGCAGGCGCGACAGTTTTCGGCCAATGGCCGTCAGACGTTTTTTCGGATCGGTTGCCTTGTCATTTATTGCCCCCAGTTCTTCCAGCAGACGGACACCATCCTGAATATTGCGTTTATCCGGTGCTTCTACAAACGGAAAAGCCTGAATATCACCGAGCCCAAGAGAAGTCATCTGCAGAATAACCGATGCCAGATTAGTACGCAGGATCTCCGGATCAGTGAATTCAGGCCGGGACAAAAAATCATCTTCCGAATACAATCGGATACAGATCCCTTCCTCGACTCGTCCACAACGACCTTTACGCTGATTGGCGCTTGCCTGAGAAATCGGTTCTATCGGTAATCGCTGAACTTTTGTACGGTAACTATAACGGCTGATCCGCGCCGTTCCCGGGTCAATAACATATTTGATGCCCGGCACCGTCAGTGACGTTTCCGCCACGTTAGTCGCCAACACAATTCTGCGTCCGGAATGTGGCTGAAAAATCTTATTCTGCTCCCCAGCAGATAACCGGGCATACAAAGGCACAATTTCTGTATCACGCAGTTTTCGTTTACCCAACGCCTCTGCCGTATCACGGATTTCTCGTTCACCATTCATAAAGATCAGGATATCACCTAACCCTTCAGCGGCCAGTTCATCGACGGCATCAAAGATACCTTCCAGCTGGTCTCTGTCATCCGCTTCTTCGTTACTCAAAGGACGATAACGGGTCTCTACCGGATAAGTACGCCCCGACACTTCAATGATCGGTGCATTATTGAAATGTTTTGAAAAACGTTCAGGGTCGATAGTTGCCGAGGTGATAATAACTTTCAGATCGGGACGACGGGGAAGCAGCTCTTTCAGATAACCCAGAATAAAATCTATATTCAGGCTTCTTTCGTGCGCTTCATCGATAATGATGGTGTCATACTGATTTAGATAGCGATCATGCTGAATCTCAGCCAGCAAAATACCGTCTGTCATCAACTTTATCTGTGTATTATCCGAAATTTGATCAGTAAAACGAACCTTATAGCCAACCAGCTCCCCAAGTCTGGTCTCCGTTTCCTCTGCAATACGGCTGGCAACAGAACGAGCCGCCAGCCGACGTGGCTGAGTATGTCCAATCAGGCCGAACTTTCCCCGCCCCAGCTCAGAACAAATTTTGGGTAACTGAGTGGTTTTACCCGACCCGGTTTCCCCTGCAACGATAACAACCTGATTATCTTCAATCGCTTTCGCAATATCTTCCCGCTTCTGACTGACGGGTAGAATCTCCGGATAGACAAGTTTCGCCTGATACTGTTGTCTCTCCTGAACCACCAGCATAGATTTTGCGATATCCAGTGCAATTTCATCAAATACCGACAATCTGGAAGCCGGATTTTTAATCTTATTAGCGCCGGTAATCCGCTTCTGCAACCGGAAGCGATCCCGGATCATACAATCCTTCAGTGCTGCTTTTAGTTTTGCTGCATTGTTTGTATTTGTCTGTGTTTTTTCTGCACCATGTTCTGTGGTGCTCTGCTGTGACGGTGTCAAAGCTCTACCTGTATTTATTGCTGAAAAACTGGCGCGATTGTACCACAGGATCCATTTTTCGTTATACACGCTTAATTTTAACGAGGTTTTGCCGTTACAATGGGTAATCAGTCCCTACAGCCATCGATTGAATGAAAGCATCTGAACTAATATTTATTCTTTCCCAACTACCGGAAAACACCGACCCTGAAATTGTTACGGGAGAGATCTGGCTGCCTGAGCGCCTGATTGAAACCTCTTATGACGGGAATATGATCCACCTTTCTTTTGATAATGCACCGGAAGAAACTGCTGGTGATGAAGAAGCCCGTGGCTTTCTTGATCATGAAATTACGATGCTCAGAGAAAAAATCCAGCAACTGATGGATGAAGGTGCTGACAATAAAACCAAGGCCGAAATTTTCCTGCGTCTGTTTCTGATGGGGCATGAGAAGACAAGTTCAGAGGTAATCGAAATTCTTGAAGAGCCAGAAAGCTGGTATGATTAAAATAACAGAACATCATTCTGTTTTTGCGTATAAGGCTCAGGATACAAACATGCTTAACTCAATTAAATCAATTTTTAAACAGCTTCTGGAAGGTGAAGACCCGGCCACTGCCGACCACATTACTCCGGATCTGGCAATGGCCGCATTGCTGTGTGAAGTTTCGTCAGCAGATTATCAGGTAGAATCTCAGGAGCAACAGGCCAAGCTGTCACTGCTTCAGCACCTGCTGTCCGTTGAAAAAAATGAAGCCCTTCAGCTTATTGAACAAGCCATGGAGAAGGTCAGAGAATCCGCCTCGCTGTATGATTTCACGTCCAGGCTCAGAGAGCTGACGCAGGAAACCCGCTTTGAACTCATCAAAGCGATGTGGAGTGTTGCCTATGCTGACGGACATATCGACCCTCTGGAGGATGCCGTTATCCGTAAAGTGGCAGAACTGCTGTATGTGGATCATCACGAATTTATCCGCGCCAAACTTCTGATCATTGATGCCAGAAAAGAATAATTCCGGGTGCAGCCCGCTATCTATAACTATAATCCTAAACTGCCTATAACTATAATCCTGAACTACCTATAGCTATAACCCTTCAGTCTATAACATGGTTAAAGCCAGTCTGGCCAGATTATAAGCGTCAACATAACCGGAATGCTGACGCCCCTGCCATTCAATACCTTTCGCTTCCTGTGCCGCCCGATGTCCGATACGTTGGTTTTTTATACGGTTCTGGATCCGGTATAGGGTCGCAAGATTGATAAATTCCCTGAAAGGCATAGCCAGCCCTTTAGACTGACACTCTGCACGGAGAATTGCATCATCCCTGCCCCAAGAAGCATAAATCTTATTCGTTCCACCAAAATTTTTGGTCATGGACTGAAGAACATCGGCTAACGGTCTGCCTTGCTTGCGAATGGTTCGGGAAGAAATACCGGTTAACTCGGTACAAAACTCAGAAACTTCATCTTTTTCCGGACGAACATAATACTGAGCCCGTTTGACGATGTCCCCTTTTTCCAAATCGATCTCTGCCAGCCCCACCTCAATAATTTCACCCGTGCTGCCAACACCATCTACATTCCAGCAACACATCTCTAAATCGAGGCAGACGATACGGGTATAATTCATTGTTGTTCTTTACCTATCCCATAATAAAGCCGCGCATTTTAGCCTAACTGGCTATAAACAGCCATGCTGATTTCACACAACACTCACTGTACTTTTGTTCTTTCCGTCACCTTTACTCTTATGCAGAGCATATTCTACCCTGTGTTCCACAGCCTCTCGATGGTTTCTCCCCGCCAGACAGCGCCCCCGAGGCTTATACTGGAATAGAGCATATCTTCCATGCAGTTAAAAGGATTCAGTTCAACGGCTGAACGAATGATTTCCATATAGGCTTTCAGTTCAACCGGATGTTTTTTCGCGCACAAAATACAGAATTCATCCCCACCGACACGAAAAATCTGATCATTGTGATCCAGTACATCTGTTACAACATCCGTAAGAAGCAGAACCGGCGTCACTGTCCGGCAAAGGCATCAATGAGAACGGAAGAATAAAAAATAAGCTGTTAAGCAAACATATCCGTCAGAAAGCATTCTGCACGCCTTAAATATGCTAATATTTATGCCAATTTAACTAAATCCCCTGTAACCATTTCGCTGTTGATTGATGTCCGGCGACTATCAGGTAAATATATTCAGAGAGAATACGATGACTTTTGACTTAAGCCTTGTGCCGACCACATTTGATATGCTGCATGCAGGACTTGCCGTATCCAGCCTGGCACTTCTTGCTATTGCCGTGTCCCGTAAGACAAAAATCATAGAAAAAGAGATAGAAAAGCCCGTAGAGAAAATTGTTGAAATTGAAAAACCAGTAGAAAAAATCGTTGAAGTAGAAAAAATTATTGAGGTTGAAAAGCTTGTTGAGAAAGTCGTCGAAGTTGAATCCAGACTAAAAACTGCTTCAACCGATTCAGCAATGCAGTTACTGTCTGTCCTGCAGCAGGAAGCTCGTCTGATCGATTTTCTGCATGAAGATCTGACCGGCTTTTCTGATGAAGAAGTCGGTGCGGCAGCCAGAGTCATTCACTCTGGTGGTAAGAAAGTGCTGTCAGAATATATTACTCTGTCGCCGGTGCGTCAGGAAGAAGAAGAAACCCGCATTACACTGGAAGCAGGCTTCAATCCTCAGAGCGTCCGTCTGACCGGAAACGTTACAGGCAGTGCGCCATTTACAGGAACACTGGTACACAAAGGGTGGAAAGCCGATTGTATCAAACTGCCAAAACTTGCTGAAAATTATGATACCAGCATCATAGCACCGGCAGAGGTAGAGCTGTAATGACAAACCATCAATCAAACGCCAGATACTGCGTTGGTATCGACTTAGGTACAACACACTGTGTTATCTCATACACAGAGCCGGGTAATGATGAAAACCAGGTTCAGGTAATGCCGGTTCCCCAACTCGTTGCACCGGGACAGATAGAAGAAAAAAACCAGTTAGGCTCTTTTTTGTACCAGCCCCACGAACATGAAATGGGAGCAGGCTCGCGTGTACTACCATGGAGTACTCAGCCGGATGTTCTGGTTGGAGCCATTGCCCGTAAGCTGGGCAGTAAAACACCGATCCGTCTAGTCTCGAGCGCTAAATCCTGGCTTTGTCATGGTGGTGTAAACCGCCGACAAGATTTCCTTCCTCAGGGCAGTCCTGAAGAGGTCTGCAAAGTTTCTCCCCTGAAAGCAACGGAGTGTTATCTGGAGCACCTGCGTAATGCATGGAATCATCGACATCCTGACGCACCCTTATCCGAACAGGACGTCACCATTACTGTACCAGCATCATTTGACCCGGCAGCGCGTGATCTGACAGCAGAAGCAGCCCGCAATGCAGGCTTCCGTCACCTGACCTTACTGGAAGAACCACAGGCCGCTCTGTACAGTTGGATCGATAACAGTCACGACGACTGGCGGAATCAGGTTAAAGTCGGTGACGTTGTACTGGTTGTGGACATCGGCGGAGGTACAACTGACCTTTCGCTGGTCGCTGTCACCGAAGAAGACGGAAATCTGAATCTGAACCGGATAGCCGTAGGTGAACACATCCTGCTGGGCGGTGATAATATGGATCTTGCTCTGGCTTATCGTCTGAAGATAAAACTGGCAGGAGAAGGTAAACAACTGCAACCTTGGCAGATACAGGCAATGACTCATTCCTGCCGGGATGCCAAAGAAGCGTTACTGAATGATCCGGATCTGGGTACAGTACCGATTGTCGTGCCCAGCCGTGGTTCGAAACTGTTAGGGACAACCCTGAAAACAGAACTGACCCGACAAGAAGTGCAGCAGACACTTATTGACGGTTTTTTTCCTCAGGTTGATATTCATGAACATCCACAGCAAAATACACGCAGCGCCTTGACACAAATGGGACTGCCCTATGCACAGGATGCTGGTATCACTCGTCATATTGCTGCATTTTTAAGCCGCCAGTCAGACGCAGCTCAGGATGTTTTTGCGGGTATGTTTGGTGAACAACCGTCACACTCATTTATAAAACCCACTGCGATTCTGTTCAACGGTGGGGTCTTAAAATCTGATCTGCTGGCCAAACGCCTGACCTCCGTCATCAACACATGGCTGACAACAGCGGGCAGTCCTGCTGCCAAACAACTGCCGGGGCTGGATCTCGATCTGGCTGTAGCCTGTGGTGCAGCTTACTACGGTGCCGTCCGCCGTGGTCAGGGGGTACGCATTCGGGGTGGTATCGCCAGCAGCTATTATGTGGGTATTGAAAGTGCCATGCCGGCTATTCCGGGAATGGCACCACCGATGGAGGCAATCTGTGTGGCTCCGTTCGGTATGGAAGAAGGTTCTTCTGCTTTTGTTTCAGATAAGGAATTTGGTCTGGTAATCGGTCATCCGGTACAATTCCAGTTTTATGGTTCCACGGTTCGTCGTGACGATCAGGCTGGAGCCCATCTGGATTTCTGGCAACCGGATGAACTAGAAGAACTGCCACAAGTTCAGGTCACTCTGGGGGTTTCTGAAGGCAGGGAAACCGGTCAGGTAGTTCCTGTCACGCTAGCCTCCCGGGTAACCGAACTGGGAACCTTGTATCTGGAAGCCATTGCAACGGATAACGGCCAGAAATGGCACGTCGAATTTGATATCCGGGAAGAATAATCAGGTAATAATATGTCCTCTCCCCGCTTTCTTGTTGGTATCGATCTGGGGACGACAAATATTGTCGTCGCCTACGCTGAAATAAACGATAACCTGCAGCACGCTCCCGTCAGCCTGTTCGAAATCGACCAGCTGATCGGCGCTGGCGAAGTCGTGCGTAAACCCCTTCTTCCTTCTTTTCGTTACCACCCCGCTCAGGGACAGGTATCCCCGGATGATATGGTTCTGCCATGGGAAATCAGACCGGTAACCGGTGATATTTCACAGGCTATTATCGGTGAATGGGCTCGTGAGCTGGGGGCAAAAGTTGAGGGACGGCAGGTATCCAGTGCCAAAAGCTGGCTCTCACACCAAGGGGTTGACAGAGAATCCGGGATCCTTCCCTGGGTCAGCAGTACGGATACTGAAAAAGTCTCTCCTGTGATTGCCAGTGCCAGCTATCTCAACCATGTCCGACAGGCATGGAACTACCATCATCCCGGAGATCTGCTGGAAAAACAGGATGTTGTAATTACGGTTCCGGCGTCCTTTGATGAAACAGCCAGAAAACTAACCCTGAAAGCAGCTCAACTCGCCGGACTTCCGGATGTCGTGCTGCTGGAAGAACCTCAGGCAGTCTGCTATGACTGGTATGCCCGTCACGCAGAACAGGCAAAAGAAACACTGTCTGATATTCCGCTGATCCTGGTCTGTGATGTGGGTGGCGGTACCACAGATTTAAGTCTTATCGAAGCAAAACTGGCGGATGATACGTTAACCCTGAACCGTATCGGTGTCGGTGACCACCTGATGTTAGGGGGTGACAATCTGGATCTCGCTCTAGCACATATGGCCGAACAACGCCTGAATAAGAACAAAAAACTCACGGCTGCAGGACTGACAAAACTGATCCAGCAAACACGCAATGCTAAAGAGCGGCTGTTAGCTGCTGATGCACCGGATACGATTAAGATCACTCTGCTGGGAAGCGGCTCGAAACTGCTTGGCGGAGCCAGAAGCATCAGCGTTACCAGAGATGAAGTACATCAGATCACTCTGGACGGATTCTTCCCGTTCACCTCATTGTCACAACGACCGGATAAACGCAAAAGCGCCGTAGTTGGATTCGGTCTGCCCTATGTCGCTGATCCTGCCGTCACTAAGCATATTGCAGAATTTATCAGCCAGCATCAGCCGGTTTCTAGAGCTGCACTCGGACTGGATGAGCAGACCGAAGAACCGGCAATACCTGTCGGACTGCTACTGAATGGTGGCGTGTTTAATAGTGACATTGTCACAAAAAGACTGACATCCGTTCTGGAAAACTGGCGCGGTACTCCTCTTACACTTTTAGATAACCCTCATCCTGACTGGTCAGTTGCCCTTGGAGCCGTTGCTTTTGCCAAAGCAAGACGCGGGGCACAACTAAAAATTGGTGGAGGTGCAGCCCGTTCCTACTTTCTGCATCTTCAGGAAAAAAACCGGAGTGGTAAAGCACTTTGTCTGTTGGCCAAAGGGACCGAAGAAGGACATGAAATTCGTCTCTCCGGACGCAGATTTGCGCTGACTCTGGATGAACCAGTCCGATTCAACCTTCTGACGTCCACACACAGTATACTGACAGATAACACCCCAGCACAAAACGGCATCGTGGTTAATACCGACCCGGATCTTTTTACACCGCTTCCCCCCTATATCGCAACACTTGATAGCGGTGCGGATAACAACATCCTGCACGCCAATCAAAAACAACGTGAAGAAGTCCAGCTTGCTTGTCAGTTAACCGAAGTCGGTACACTTAAAATGGAATGTGTCAGTACCAGCGACAACAACCGGCGCTGGGCTCTGGAATTTGAGATAAGAAACAAACAATCCGGAGAGGAACAACAGGCACTTTCCCCCCAATTGTCACAGGCAATCGAACTGATTACCCGGATATACAGCGGAAACAAAAAAAATGCCGATAGCAATGCCATTAAAACCCTGACCAGAGAGCTGGAAAAATTGCTGGGGAAACGGGATGAATGGGATTGTGTTACCAGCAGAAAATTATTCGATACATTTTCTGCAGGAAGAAAACGCCGCCGCCGTTCTGAACTGCACGAAAAAAACTGGCTACGCCTTGCCGGATTTACTTTGCGCCCCGGCTTCGGTGATCCTGCCGATAGGTGGCGGACAGAACAGATCTGGTCTCTGTATCAGCAGGGCATCCAGTTTAAAAACCATCAGGGCTGGAGTGACTGGTGGATCTTCTGGCGCAGAGTCGCCGGAGGTCTGAGTCAGGAGCAACAGGAAACCATTCTGGCCGATCTGGCTAAATATCTGCATCCCGGTTCACTGAGAAATCCCAAAGTAGCCAAAGAAGCACAGGAAATGTCCTATGAAGCCATGGTTCGCCTTGCTGCGTCTCTGGAACATCTGGACGTGGAAGATAAAATTCTGCTCGCCGGATGGTTTAAAAATAAAGCCTTAAACCAGAGCCAGCACGCTCAGGCACACTGGTGGGCTTTAGGACGGCTTGCATCCCGTTCCCTGATGTACGGCAGTCAGCATGGAGTGATCCCAAGAGAACAGGTTGAGCAATGGTTGCCACAGCTTCTGCAGCAGGACTGGAATAACGAACCTATGGCAGCGTTTGCAACGGTGATGATGTGCAGGAAAACCGGAGATCGCTTGTTTGATATTTCTGACCATTACCGGATCCAGGTCTGCGAAAAACTGAAAAACAGTAAAGTGCCGGATGCCTGGTACACTCTGGTTCAGGAAGTGAATGCACTCTCAGACTCTGACTCCCGTAAAATATTTGGAGACAGCCTGCCGCAGGGATTGTATCTGGTTAGATGACGACAAACCTTAAATTGATATGTTATTACAATGCATTTTATGGTTTAATCCCATCCATTAGATGATACTAATTTATAGATAAGGATCTACAATGGCTGACAAATCTTATAATGACATGAATAAAAAGCAACGTGAACTGGGTCTGGCTTTCCGTGAAGCCAGTACCGACACGATGAACGCATTTATCAATCTGAGCAAAACAACAATGGCTGATGGGGCTTTGTCTACCAAAACAAAAGAGCTGATGGCTGTCAGTATCGGTATTGTGTTGCGTTGTGACAATTGTATTGCCGCTCACGTACGTGCAGCTCTGAAAGCCGGAGCCAGCCGGGAAGAGTTGGTTGAATCAATCAATGTGGCAATCGTAATGGGCGGTGGTCCTGCATTGACATACGGTATTCAGGCACTTGAAGCCGTTGATGAGCTGGCAGCGCTATAACTACGCCGAAGCCGCCTTACTACATGATTTGACACCGGTACACGAATTTGTACCGAGGCAAAAAGCGGGTTCTTCAATGGATTAAACCATAAACAGAATCCGCTTTTTTATTTCCGATTCAGCTAATCTGCCCGTTTACCAAGTTTCACTCTGCCATCACTGTGAAACCAGAGAGCCTCATCTCTGCGACGGCCAATTAGAATCGGACCATCATCAAAAAACAAAAAGTTCTTCCAGTTACGTTTAAACACATCCCATTTGGTTTCAATCACATTGTATTTTTCATAACAGAAATAAACAGTGACATCATCCTGCCAGCGGATATGTTCCATGATTGCTGCCGGTAGCTGCGGATCATCCGATTCCCAGGCCTCCATCCACTGAATATCATTTATCCAGCTTTGAGTTTTAGAAGGCCAGTCACTGCTGCTCAACCGCTCAGCATCAGGACTCTGAGCACTGATATTATCTTTCCATAACTGCGCCGAGCGAACCTGATCCATCGGTTTAATCAGCTCAAGGTCATCAACCGGAACAGGCATAGACTGATGGGTAAAAATCCACTTACGTGGATAATCGTTCAAGGAAATATAGGCCATATACTGTAATTCTTTTCTCTGTCTCTCAACTCAATACTTATCTTGTTCTGTCCTGCCAGCCAGTATTGATTAATGCTGTCGTATTGTGGTCTTCCCACTTGCCGTTGATCAGCAGATAATCTTTGGCATAACCTTCCTTCTGAAAGCCGGAAGCCTCCAGAACCGCCTCACTTTTCCGGTTTCTCGGCATATAGCTGGCCGTTATTCTGTGTATATTCTGCACGTTAAACATCCAGTTACAGGCCAGCCGTAGTGCCGTACGCATAATTCCTTTGCCCTGCATATCCTCATCCAGTGAGTAACCCACGCTGCAGGAATGCAGCGGAAAACGATTCAGGTTACTGAAAGAGATGGTTCCCAGCATACGGTTGCTGGCTGTATTGATAATCAGGCAGTAAAAACCCAGTTCCATCAGATGCAGTTCATTCAGTTTAATCAGTTTCTTACGCCATCCTTCCAGAGTGTAAAATCCCTCTTCCCGCATAGGTTCCCAAGGCTTAAGGTGCTCTTTATTACGCAAAAAATAATCCGTAATCATATGTGCATCCTCTGCCCGGGCCAGACGTACCTGAATATTCCCTTCCGTCTCATTCATACTTTTAAATGTCAGTTCTCGCCACATCAATGTTTCGTAATTCCATAATCTCTGAGTTTGTTCGCGACTGAAGTATGTGATACCCCCAGCCGTTTCGCCAGCTTACGGCTGGAAGGAAATGACTGATATAGTCTGTCCAGAACCTGAGCTTCATAATGCTTCATTATGTCATCCAGAGAACCTTCCAGATTAACACCTATCAGCCCCGATACGGCATGTTCCACTTTAGGCAGACGGAAATGGTCTATTGTCAGTTGGTCATCCGTTAACTGGGTCATTGCCCGCAGTACCATATTATCCAGCTCACGGATATTTCCCGGCCACTGATAAGCCGCAAGTTCATCCAGAACCGAAACATCAACCGGTGGCTTGGACACCCCCAGTTGCTGAGCATATTTCGACAGAAACAGATCAAACAATACCGCTACATCATTCGGCCGCTCACGCAGTGCCGGAATAGTGATGCTCAGCACATTCAAACGATAATAAAGATCCTCCCTAAACCGTCCTTGTTCCGTCAGTTCAGCAAGATTCTGTTTGGTTGCAGCAATGACCCGTACACTAACGTGGATCTCATGCTCTTCACCAACGCGGCGAAAAGTACCATCCTGCAGAAAACGCAGCAGCTTGATTTGCAGATGCGGACTCATTTCACCGATTTCATCCAGAAATACCGTCCCGCCGTCTGCCTGTTCAAATATACCTTTATGTCCGACATGCTGATTAAAGGAACCCGGAGCATGACCAAACAGTTCTGTTTCAGCCACATCATCCGGCATAGCCGCACAGTTCAGCACCAAAAATGGGTTTGAGGCTCTTTCTGAGCGGTTATGACAAGCTTTTGCCAGCATCTCTTTGCCTGTACCGGTTTCCCCTTCGATAAGCAGAGGCTGATCCAACATTGCCAGTTTCTTTGCCTGAGCCAGCATCGCCTTATGGCGGTTCGAAACACCGACAAAGTGGTCAAATCCCAGATTATTACTTTCCGGCAGAAAACTGGCTCCGGAGTTATCTTGTACATTCGCTCTGAGACTAATCACAGCACCTGCAATAGTACTTTCTCCGGACAGCTCTTCTGTAATATAAACGGGCATAATCTCCATGATATAATCGAGACCATCCAGAACCATCGCTTCCCGCTGCCGCTGTCGGTGTTCATCCAACCAGCGTGAATATCCAAAACCCGGCAATAACGTGGTAACCTGAATCCCCAGCAGCGCATCTCTGGATTTAGAAAACAGAGCCTCAGCAGCATGATTCACCATATCCACCTCCCCCTTCAGGCTGACTGACAGCACCGGATCAGGAAGATTAGAAAGAATAGAATCCAGTTCTGTGGTATGTCTCTCACTGGGCATAAACTGAATTTTCCTGACATCACTGACTCCGGAAATTCTCCGGATCTGAGCCATCAACTCGCGGAAAGTATCAAAATCAATTTCAGGAAAATTGAGGTAAATAATACCGCTGACATCGATCTCGATCCCACGTAAATCAATATTGCGGGAAGCAAGGATATCAAGCAGCTCGCGGGTTAAACCCAGCCGGTCTTCACAAAGAACCTCAAGACGCACGCATCATTCCTTAAAGGTGTAAGAAAAAGTTGACAGCTAGTGTAATAAAGTAAATTTTCCAGTCAAGAATCAAATGCTCTGTTTCAGACTGAGAATAAGTTGTTTACGGATTTCACTCAGCCGCATCCGATTATCATTGTGCCATGGGATAGGTCGCAGCAGTGATACAGCCCTTATACCCAAACGGGCAGTCAGCAGCCCGACCCCAAAACCCTGAGCAACACGGGCAGAAACTTTACCGGCCAGATCCACAGATAACAGATCCATACCGGTATCGGTCACCACTTCAGAGACACCCGCTGCCGCCATATTCAGCAACACCAACCGGAATAAACGGATACGGGACCAGTATCCCAGTTCCACACCATAAATATCTGCCAACCGATCAATCAGTTTAAAATTACGCCAGGCAACCAGCAACATATCAGCCGTCGCCAGCGGGCTGACAGCCACGAGTACTGCCGCTTCTGAAGCAAAACGAGCAATCAGTTTTCTGGCTTGTTTATCCTGCAGACTGAGCACCATACCGTCATACATAGCCAGAATATCACTATCACTGTGAGCACCATGAATACTGTTCTGCCAGCGCTCAAATGCCGGATGTTCTTCAGCAAGATGACTTTGTTTGGCCAGCTTTTGACAAAAGCCCCGGCCCCTTCCGATACTGTCGCTGCCCTGCAGTTGCTCCCCCTGCTCCTGGACGGAAAAATGCCGGCGCAACTTCCTCAGTTTCCATAGTTCTCTACCGATAGCCGTCAGACCTAATCCAGCCAGAGAAGCAATAAATGCTGACCAGCCGATACTCAGCCAGTCTCCATTCTGTACTGCGCTCATCACCGTATCAACAGTCTGCCAGCCAATCAGGCCAGCAAAAGCCGTGACAATTCCGCCTGTACGCCATTTTCTTTTTCCGTCAGGCCGGATGATCTCCGTCAGTTTTTCTTCCGGGTAAGAACGGCTGTCCTCCGGTAATTTATCCGGCACAAACGAATTCTGAGTCTGAAATGTCTGTGCTGCTGTCAGCTCATCCGCACTCTTTTTATCCGGTTCATCCAGTGTCTGGGTGTATATCTGTCTGGATTTTATCTGGCTCATTTCAATTTATCTCCGATCAGGTACTGTAGTGCCTTATCCATTCGCAGATGAGGTAACGGCGTATCCGTTTCTGCCGGCATCGGTCTGAAGCTGATAAATTCAAACCCTTTTTCCTGCCAGAAACCGGCATCAGGAAGCTTACCCGGAACATCGCCAGGAAACAGCGTTATCGCCTCACCAGATAAAGTTACGCCCTGAATGGCGGGAACAGACTGGCTGCCACTGGTGACAAAACCAGTAGTCGTCGAACGCACCGATGCCATGCTGATACAGTGCATCTCAATGCCTTCAAAGGCGGCATTCTGCCATGCAGGATGTACCATCTGCTGAAGGAGAGAAACCAGAGCGCTATGTTGCTCAGGCGTGATATGGTCCGCTTTTGTAGCCGCAAACAGCACCTTATCTATCCGTGGAGCAAATACTCGTTTCAGTAAAGAATTTCTGCCATAGCGAAAGCTTTTCATAATCTGTTCCAGTGCATTTTTCATATCATGGAAAGATTCATGACCGGCATTCAGCGGCTGTAAACAATCGACCAGCACAATCTGTCGGTCGAAGGTGGAAAAATATTGTCGGTAGAAAGTCTTCACTACCTTTTGCTGATACTCTTCATAACGGGCTTTGAGCATCCCGTAAACAGAATGTTTACCGGCCTTCTGTAACGCCTCTTCCCGGCCAGTAAACGACAAGGGAAAAAACTGCAGCACAGGAGCTCCCTCCAGCTCACCCGGCAGAACAAACCGTCCGGGCTGAACCCAGTGCAAACCCTCTTCCTTGCACTGATGCAAATAGCTCGTGTACATAGCAGACAAATCAGCCAGATGTTTTTCATCCGCATCGGCAAATGGATCAAGGCCGGCAACCCGCTCCAGCCACTGACGGGCAAACTGTTTTCGCTTTCCCTTCAGACACTGAAACTGTGATTGACTCCATTCACGATAATTCATATCAAGAAGCGGCAAATCCAACAGCCATTCCCCCGGATAATCAACAATATCCAGATACAAAGTGGCAACGTTAGACAGCAGACTCTTTGCTCCTTTTTGAGGCTTATAGCGGATGGCCAGCCTTATCTCACTGACATCCCGGGTAGGCTCTGGCCAATGCGCTGGACTCGAATGCAACGCACTGAGCGCTTCATCATAAGCAAAACGCGGCACCAGCATATTGGTCTGAGGAACCCGTTTTGCCCCAATCACTTTTTTATCCCGGGCGGCAGTAAATAACGGAAGCTGATCATGTGTGGCAGTAAACAGAAGTTGATTGACCAGTGAAGTGATAAAGGCGGTTTTTCCAGCACGAGACAAGCCCGTTACAGCCAAACGTAAATGGCTGTCCGTACCACGCAGAATAAAGTCATTGACTTCCTGACGGATCTTTTTCATCAACACCTACTATTACATTAATCAGAACGATATAACTATTTCCCTGAACCGACATTAATCCGGGTGAAATTAAGCGCGGAATATCCGCGCTTAATTGGAGTTATTTATCTTTTAGCAAATAAACGCAGACAACGTTTACTTATTCATCTCTGCTATCTTCACCCGCCAGGTATCCGGCCCAATCTGATGAACATTTTCGCCACCGGAATCAACAGCGACAGTGACCGGCATATCTTCAACCTCAAATTCATAGATAGCTTCCATACCCAGTTCTTCAAATGCCACTACCCGTGCTTTTTTGATGGCTTTTGATACCAGATAAGCCGCACCACCGACAGCCATCAGATAGACTGCTTTATGTTTTTTGATCGATTCGATCGCTTCCGGCCCCCGCTCAGCCTTACCAATCATACCGGCAAGTCCTGTTTGCCCCAGCATCATTTCCGTAAATTTATCCATTCGGGTTGAAGTAGTCGGCCCGGCAGGTCCCACAACTTCATCCCGGACAGGATCGACCGGCCCCACATAATAAATAAACTTACCATTAAAATCGACGCCTTCCGGTAACCCCTCTCCACTTTCCAGCAGTTCCTGAACCTTTTGATGGGCCGCATCCCGTCCGGTCAGGATCTTACCTGAAAGAAGAAGCGTCTCACCCATTTTCCACTGCTGGATCTCTTCTTTCGTGACATTATCCAGATTAACCCTCCGGGCATTATCCCCTACATCCAGAGTGATATCTGGCCAATCTTCCAACTTTGGCGGTATCAGCTCAGCGGGACCGGAGCCATCGAGTGTAAAGCTGATATGCCGGGTAGCAGCACAGTTAGGGATCATACACACAGGTTTCGAAGCCGCATGGGTAGGAGCACTCTTAATTTTCACATCCACAACGGTTGTTAAGCCCCCCAGTCCCTGAGCTCCAATACCCAGTTTATTCACCCGGTTATAGATATCCAGACGCAGTGCTTCTTCGGCGTTTTGCGGGCCTCTTTCTATCAGCTCCTGAATATCAATATGTTCCATTAGCGTTTCTTTCGCCAACAATGCTGCTTTTTCTGCCGTACCTCCGATACCGATACCCAGTACCCCCGGTGGACACCAGCCCGCCCCCAGTGTCGGCATTATTTTTTCGACCCAGTCAGCAATATCATCAGACGGATTAAGCTTAACCATTTTGGTTTTATTCTCAGAACCACCGCCTTTTGCGGCAATCTGAACCTGAACCTGATTACCGGGAACCAAATCGATATGTACAACCGCCGGAGTATTATCCTTAGTATTGATTCTGAGCCCGGCAGGATCACTTAGTACAGAAGCACGCAGAGGATTATCCGGGTTGGTATAGGCACGACGGACACCTTCATCGACCATTTCCTGTACCGTCATATCGGTTTCCCATTTTACGTTCATCCCCACTTTAACAAAGCAGGTCACGATACCAGTATCCTGACATATCGGCCGATGCCCTTCTGCTGACATTTTGGAGTTAATAAGAATCTGAGCAATGGCATTCTTTGCTGCCGGATTTTGCTCTTTATGATAAGCCTTTTCTAACGCTTTGACGAAATCGACTGGGTGATAGTAAGAGATATACTGAAGTGCATCTGCGACACTGGAAATAAGATCCTGCTTACGTATGACGGTCATTGCCCTTGCCCCCATGTAATTTATATTAAGTTCTGAAAATTATGATACTCTTAAGCGCCGTATGGTGATTGCACTCCTTGTCACAGTTTAAGCAAATGAATTACAAAACAAATCACAAGTTTTTAACTTTTAACATTAATTATCAACCTTTACTAGCCAAACAGTTTTTTCGCTCAATTGCTCATCAACCATGGGCAATGTTGCTCCACTCGGCTTCCCGACAACACGTTGACAGCCGGTTTGATATTCTGGTAGCGGAGCCGGTCGCAACCCTGAAAACGACTGGATTAAATACAACAATCACACACGGTAATCATGTTACGGTTTCAGAACAGGATCCATTTAGTCTGCTACAGGATTGTCTGACACGATGGCTACCGGCTCTGGAGCCTGTCGCTGATATTCCCTTTTGTGGCGGGGCATTAGGTTACTTCGGTTATGATTTGGGCAGACGAGTAGAAACGGTACCGTCTCTCGCCGAAGATGATATTCCTCTGGCTGATATGGCTGTAGGCCTGTATAACTGGGCACTGATCGTCGATCACCAGCAAGAAAAAGCGGTGCTGGTTGGTGAACAGCCGGAGCAAGCCTATCGGTGGCTGCTTGCTCAGCAGGAAAGAGCCTCGACACCTTTCTTTCTGAATTCAGACTGGCAGTCCAACATGACTCAGGACCACTACCGGCAAAACATATCCACAATTCATCACTATCTTCACTCCGGCGACTGTTATCAGATAAATATGACCCAACGTTTCTCAGCCAGTTATTCCGGTTCAGAATGGGAAGCATACGAAAAACTGGAACAGAGCAATCAGGCACCTTTTTCTGCCTTTATCCGTACTGATGAAGCCGCAATTTTAAGTCTTTCTCCAGAACGTTTTATCGAGCTGAAAGGCCGCAGTATTCAAACCAAACCAATCAAAGGGACACGTCCTCGTTCCACTGACAGTCAGTTAGACAAACAGTATGCAGAAGCTCTGGCAAATGCCAGCAAAGATCAGGCCGAAAACCTGATGATTGTCGACCTGCTGCGCAACGACATCGGGCGGGTTGCCAAACCAGGCTCGGTTCAGGTTCCCAGCCTGTTTGCTATCGAAACATTTCCTGCTGTACACCATCTGGTGAGTACGGTAACGGCAACACTGGATGATCCATATGCTGCAACCGACCTGCTCAGAGCCGCTTTCCCGGGAGGTTCCATTACCGGAGCCCCCAAAGTACGAGCGATGGAAATCATCGAAGAATTAGAACCTCACCGCAGAAAAGTATACTGTGGCAGTATCGGTTATCTGAGCCGCTGTGGAAATATGGATACCAGTATAACGATCCGGACTCTGATTGCCTGTGATCAGAAATTGTATGTCTGGGCTGGCGGCGGTATTGTTGCAGACAGTCAATGGGATGATGAGTATCAGGAAACACTGGACAAACTCAGCCGGATACTACCGGTTCTGGAGAACAAGTAACGATGGATAAATCTCAGCTATTGCGTAATTTCAGTCTGCACCTTCCGGAGCATTACCACAACGAAGGTCTCAAACGCTGTGCCGGTATCGACAAGAGAACGTTGCGCAGAGCCGGGGTTATGATTGGCTGTGTAGAAAGAGAACACGGGCTGAATGTTATCCTTATTCACCGGGCGGCTCATCTGAAACACCATCCCGGACAGGTCGCTTTTCCGGGAGGAAAGCACGAAGAATATGACCCGTCACTCATCGGCACCGCCATCCGGGAAGTCGAAGAAGAGATCGGCATTCCGGAAGAGAAAATACAAGTGTTAGGTACTCTGCCCGAGCTGATCACGATCAGCCGTTTTCTGGTCACACCGGTCGTCGCTCTCATCAGTCCAGACTACCAGACTGTTGTAGATAAAAATGAAGTCGCTTCTGTTTTCGAAGTCCCGGCAGAATATCTGTTTGATATCCGGCAGTTATACAGCCAGATTTTCCATCTGAGAGACAGCAGCCACCGGGTTTTTGCCATCCCTTACCGGGAACACTTCATCTGGGGAGTAACCGCTCAGATTATTCAGGCACTACAAGTACAATTGAGAGATTAACGCCTCACCCCCATATCATATCAGCATCATCTTCCCTTTGATCCCAGAGCGTTTTAATCGCCTCGATCTCTTCCCGGATAGAAAAAAAGGCATCGACCAGCCGGGGGTCAAAATGCGTTCCGGAACATTCCCGTATCGTTTCAAACGACAGATTAAAAGACCAGGGTTTCTTATATGGCCGCTGGGTCGAAAGCGCATCGAACACATCCGCTATTGCGACAATTCTCGCAGACTCAGGAATAGCATCACCTTTAAGTCCCATCGGATAACCACTTCCGTCCCACCACTCATGATGATACCGTGCAACTTCAGCAGCAAGACAGAACAACGGACTATTACTGCGGCTCAGGATCCGGTAGCCAATCTCTGCATGACTTTTCATGATCTCCCATTCAGACTCCGTCAGCCTGCGCGGAGCCTTAAGAATAGAGTCGGATATACCGATCTTTCCGGTATCATGCATTGGTGCAGCCAGTTCCAGCAATTTAGCTTTATCCACATGCCAATTAACCGCCCGGGCCAATGCACCCGCATAAGCCGCCATACGCCAGATATGTACCCCGGTATCCGTATCATTATAATGACCGGCATCCCCCAGCATAAAAATAGCCGAACGTTGTGCCTCCATCAGTTCGCGGGTTCTCTGTATGACTTCCTGTTCACATGCCCGGCGCTTATCAGCCATAGCCAGATGGTTACGAACTCTGGCTTTTACGATTGCTGCATTAACCGGTTTGGTAATGTAATCGGCAGCCCCAAGCTCCAATCCCATCGCTTCATCTTCCGTTTCCGTCATCGCTGTAACAAAAATAATCGGTATATGCACCGTTTCTTCGCTGGATTTCAGATGCCGGCACACCTCATACCCATCCATACCCGGCATCATTACATCCAGAAGAATTAAATCCGGTTTTCCCTTTTCTACAATTTTCAGGGCAAGCTGTCCGCTGGTCGCTATTTTTATTCTGTAGTCATGTCTTAAAATACCTTTAAGAACGTCAATATTTTCCGGAGTATCATCAACAATCAGTATGGTTTGTGGATCTATGTCGTTCTGCATTATTTTCACCCCAGTTTATCCAGTATGCCCAGCGCCTTTTCAAAGTCATACTGTTCGATAGCGGTTAACGCAATCTGGCACGGTTCTCTGACCTCTGTCGGAATATTCATCTTCAGTAGCCGATTAATCAGCTCTTCAGACTCTCCGTCAAAATCTGCCAGTTTTTGTTTCAACTCGAAAAGAATCTCTGCATATTCACTCTGTTCATTTTCAGCTTCAGCTACAGGAGGAATGGCTAACCGAGAAATCTCGTCAACCACAAGTGCAAACCGCTCTTCAAGCTCGGCTAATGTTTTCGCGGTATCCGGTAGCTCTGAATGGGTTTCCTGCTCCTGTCTTAGCTGCATTTCACTCATTTTTGCCCGCTCATGCAGCGTCATTGCCCCAATCGTTGCAGAGATCCCTTTCAACGTATGAGCCGCCTGCACGGCACTGACCCAGTCTTTCCGTCCCCGGGCGGTCTTAATGTCATTAAGTATGCCAGCTTCATTTTCAGCGAAACGTTTCAGCAGTTGCAGATAGCTCTCCTTATCCAGTCCCAGCCGTTTCATCGCCAATGCGGTATTCAGTGTTTTGAAGTCGTCCTCATCTGCCTGCCGTTCCGGTTCTGTTTCCTTGACCGGCTCCTCATTCGATCCAGAAACCATTCCCTCGTCACTTGTCCAGAATATTAATGTACTCAGAAATTTTTCTACGTTGATTGGTTTAACAATATGGTCATTCATACCGCAACGATACATCTCATCCACTTCTTCACGCATCGCACTGGCAGTCATTGCAATAACAGGCACCGATCCAAATACCTCATTCTGGCGAATAAGTTTTGTTGCTGTGTATCCATCCATAACCGGCATCTGACAATCCATAAGAACAAGATCAAAGGGATAGCTATTTAATAGCTCCAGCGCAACCTGACCATTCTCGGCCAGCATAATATCCAACCCGTAGTTGTCCATTAATCCAACCGCAACTTCCTGATTAAATTTATTATCCTCTACCAGTAAGACCCTTTTCCCTCTCAGCTTTCCTGCTGCGTCCTGAACCGTTTCCTGAGTCCTGTCATTCTGAGCATTTTTCCGTTTTTCCGGACACTGAAAACATGCCGTAAAGTAGAAAATACTGCCTTTATTCAATTGGCTTTCTACCCATATTTTCCCATCCATCATGGAAACCAGCTCACGACTGATGGACAGTCCAAGACCTGAGCCTCCGTACTTCCGGGTTGTTGATGCATCCGCCTGACTAAAAGGCAAAAACAGTTTCTCCTGCTGAGACTCAGACATACCAATACCGGTATCTTCAACAGAAAAAAGCAGTTCAATGTCAGGACGATGCCGGGATAAAACAGAAACCGATACCGTAATCCCACCATGTTCGGTAAACTTAACCGCATTGCCACACAAATTGACCAGAATCTGATTCAGCCGCATTGCATCACCAATAAGCAGAGCCGGTATCGCCGGATCCAGGTCATAGCTCAAATCGAGTCCTTTCTCTTTAATGCTGATATTAATGATTGAAGACAAATCATCGAACACACTTTTAAACCAGAACTCTGACTTTTCAATCTCCAGTTTACCGGCTTCGACTTTGGACAGATCCAAGATATCGTTAATAACCCGTAGCAACAGCTCCGCTGAATGATGAATTTTTTCCACATAATTTTTCTGCGCTTCGGAAAGGTCTGTCTGTAACGCCAGATGAGACATCCCGATAATGACATTCATCGGTGTACGGATTTCATGGCTCATATTGGCGAGAAAACGGCTTTTGGCTTTGCTGGCCTCTTCGGCCTGCCGCTTGGCCGTTTTCAGATTTCGCACCGCCTCTTTACGCAAAGAAATATCTTGAAATACAGAGACATAACCATCGCCGCCATTAGCAAGCGTAATAGGGACAGCATTAACTGATACAGGAAAAGCCTGATTGTTTTTATTAAAAAACCACTGGTTATCAGAGGTATAATCTTTTTGCTCTCTGATACTGACCAGAATAGGGCAATTCTGCTCATTCAACTTATCACCAGCATCATCGTGATGATGAATAAGAGCATGAATATCTTTGCCTATGATCTCTTGTTCTGTATATCCCAGCAGTTCAAGCCCTTTCCGGTTGATAAAGGTACATATTCCCTGCCCATCAACAGCATAGACCCCTTCCCCCATGGTATTAGTCAGACTCAGCAGAAAATGATGATGTTTCTGAATCGCATCTTCCATCTCCTTTCTTTTGGTAATCTCCGTCCGGATAGCAAAAAAACGGAAAGGTTTTCCTTTTTCATCAAGCAAAGGAACGACGGTAGCAGCAAACCAGTTATTTGTACCAAACCTTGAACGATTTTTTATTTCTCCTTCCCAGACATTTCCGGCTGTAATGGTTTTCCAGAGGTCCGAAAAAAATGCCGCATCATGCTCATCCGATTTTAATATACGGTGATTTTTCCCTATCAGTTCTTCACGTGTATATCCGGAAATATCACAAAATTTATCGTTGGCATACACAATATTACCATTGACATCCGTCGCACTGACAATGGCGTGCTGATCAAGAGCAAAGGTCTGAAATTCAAGATCTCTGGCCATTTTTTGTAGTCGCTCCTGAGAGCGTTCAACCTGACGCAGAATAAAGTAACCGATAAAAATAACGGCAAGTATGACGAAAACGGAAAAGATAAGCTGAAGCGTCTGATAATAGTGCCTGTGCTCTTCAATATTGGCTTCCAGCTCATGCACTTTCGCATGGCTGCGCTGCAGCATATTATCAGCCACAGCCACAGGGCGTTCAAAAGACTGAGGAAGTGTATTCAGATAAGATTTTATCCGGTTAATCGTCTGCATATATTCCAGCGAATTACCCGCACTTTTGTAGGTCTCACGTTCTTTGAGCATCTGGAGCAAATCATCGGATTCACGTCGCATCTGAACCAGCCAGGGGGACAGTTCTATGACCTTCCGGACAAAATCTTCCTTGCCCGGCTGAATTTGATAAACATTGACATTATGCAGGCCATTCTGGCGAATATATTCCAGATGAATATCAGCCTCAACAGCCCCCCCTTTCTCAAAAAGGGTCAGAAGTGATTCCAGATGTTCTATATTGGCATGCAACCCTTTATATATGGCTTCCTGATCCGAAATAGCAGATGTCGTCGCCATCTGATAAAAAGAAGATTCCATCTGTTTAAGATCTAATACAATCAGTTCACCTATATTCAGTCGTGCTTTCTGACTGGTGACTTGCTCATTGAGCTCATCATTCATATGGCTGAATACCGTGTAGATAATAAAAATCAACAGAAACCCGAGCAATGACAGCCCGGTTTGCAGGTAGATCCAGAGCGGGGACAGATCTTTCTTATACAACGCAAGGTTCACAGAAATCTCCATCTTATTGACCTTTATTAAACATAATTAACCAACTGATACATACAGTCAACAAAAGCACCACATGGCAGATTCAAAACGTGCATTCAGTAAAAGAAATGTCTACTTTTGCACCATATTGAACCCGGTTTTCAGTAAATTACCTGAATTTATTCCCATAATGGCCAATAAAGGTTGAAGCGATTCCTATCACAGGTAATATGTCTTGCTGGATAAAAAATTCTGATTTGTTTTAACGGAGAATATATCAAACATGACTTACGCGCCTGTAAAAGACGTTCTCAGTGGAAAACTGGCTGTTGACAGTGAAATAACTGTCCGGGGCTGGATCCGCTCACGTCGTGATTCCAAAGCCGGGATCTCTTTCCTTGCCATTTATGACGGCTCTTGTTTCGACCCGATTCAGGCCGTGGTCCCGAATAATCTGAATAATTACAATGACGAAGTACTGAAACTGACAACCGGCTGCTCAGTTGAAGTAACAGGGACGGTTGTTGCATCTCCGGCACAAGGTCAGGATTTTGAACTGGCAGCGACAGCAGTAAACATTATTGGCTGGGTGGAAGATGCCGATACTTATCCAATGGCTAAAACTCGTCATTCCATCGAATATCTGCGTGAAGTCGCACACCTTCGCCCTCGCACTAATGTAATCGGTGCTGTAGCCCGTGTGCGTAACTGCCTGTCTCAGGCTATCCACCGCTTCTACCACGAGCAGGGATTTTTCTGGATGTCAGCCCCGCTAATCACCGCCTCTGACTGTGAAGGTGCCGGTGAAATGTTCCGCGTATCAACTCTGGATATGGCTAATCTGCCACATACAGAACAGGGGGATATTGATTTCAATGAAGACTTCTTCGGCAAAGAAACCTTCCTGACGGTATCCGGTCAGTTGAATGCCGAAGCTTATGCCTGTGCTCTGAGTAAAGTGTATACTTTCGGTCCGACATTCCGCGCTGAAAACTCCAACACCAGCCGCCATCTGGCAGAATTCTGGATGGTTGAGCCGGAAGTTGCCTTTGCTGATCTGGATGATGTTGCAGGTCTCGCAGAAGCAATGCTTAAATATGTATTTAAAGCAGTACTGGAAGAACGTCGCGATGATCTGGAGTTCTTCGCTCAACGTATCAATAAAGAAGCCATTACCCGCCTTGAAGCTTTCGTCGATTCGGACTTTGCACAAGTAGACTATACCGATGCCATCCAGATCCTGATTGATTCTGGTAAAGAGTTCGAATTCCCGGTTGAATGGGGTATTGATATGTCTTCAGAGCACGAACGCTATCTGGCGGAAGAACACTTTAAAGCTCCGGTTATCGTGAAAAACTATCCAAAAGACATCAAAGCCTTCTATATGCGTATGAATGACGACGGCAAAACAGTAGCGGCAATGGATGTTCTGGCACCGGGCATCGGTGAAATTATCGGTGGCTCTCAGCGTGAAGAACGTCTGGATATTCTGGACAAACGCATGATCGAAATGGGTATCGATCCGGAACATATGAACTGGTATCGTGATCTGCGTCGTTACGGCACGGTTCCTCACGCCGGTTTCGGCCTTGGTTTCGAGCGTCTTGTCTCTTATGTAACCGGTATGGCGAACGTACGTGACGTTATTCCTTTCCCTCGGACACCTCGCAGCGCAAACTTCTGATCAGAATACAGACAGACAAAAACCGCCTTTCTTAAGGCGGTTTTTCTTCAAATCCCTATCGTAAAATCCGCTCCTCTGCCCCGCAGATTTTTCTCAGTTATCCTCTGTTTAAAAACCGTTTTTCAGTCAGAATGACCTTAGTAAAATCATCACCAAACTGAAAAAATGACTGTAATCTATTTTTTTTCTGTTTCTCTGTATTATCTGTTGTCACAATACAGCCATAAAGGTATAACTATGGGCGTTTACCAACCCCTTATCAACATGGACGGAGATTATGTTTGAAAAAGTCGCTGCGGCACCGGCAGACCCCATTCTTGGCCTAACTGAAGAATTTAAAAAAGACCCTCGCACTGAAAAGATCAACCTGGGCGTAGGTATTTATAAGAATGAGAGCGGTGAAACTCCTATTCTTGCTACCGTAAAAAAGGCAGAAGCTGCGCTGCTTGAAGACGAAAAAACAAAATCTTATCTGACCATTGAAGGAACCGCAGAATACGGGCTGGCAGTACAAAAGCTGCTGTTCGGTGCTGATTCCGACATTGTTTCCCAAAAAAGAGCAAAAACTGCTCAGGCTCCCGGAGGAACAGGTGCGCTTCGTGTCGCCGGAGAATTTATCCGCCGTCAACTGAATGCTCCTCGTATCTGGATAAGTAATCCAACCTGGGCAAACCACAACGGTGTCTTCACAGCAGCCGGACTGGAAACCGTGCAATACAGCTACTACGATGCAGAAAGCAGAGACAAAGATTTTCCGGCAATGCTGGCAGATCTGGAAAAAGCAGAAGCCGGAGATGTGATTCTTTTCCATGGTTGCTGCCATAACCCGACAGGCATTGACCCAACGACTGAAGAGTGGGAAATACTGGCAAAATTATGTGCCGATAAACAACTTCTGCCCCTGTTTGATTTTGCCTATCAGGGATTTGCCAAAGGCGTGGAAGAAGATGCCGCCGGTCTGCGGATCTTCACCCGTTTTAATACAGAGATTCTGGTCGCCAGCTCTTTTTCAAAAAACTTTGGTCTGTACAATGAACGTGTTGGTGCTTTTACTCTGGTAGCAGAGAAAGAAGATATCGCTACACAGGCATTCTCTCAGATTAAGACCATTATCCGTTCTATCTACTCCAATCCTCCGGCACACGGAGCTGCCGTTGTTACTTATATTTTGAACACGCCGTCACTGCGTGAAGAGTGGGAACAAGAAGTCACTGAAATGCGAGACCGTATTCAGGAAATGCGTGAGCTGTTTGTGACCACATTAAAAGAACTCGGCGTAGCAAACGACTTTAGTTTTATTGAACGTCAGAATGGTATGTTCTCATTCTCCGGACTCAGTAAAGAACAAGTTGCGCAACTGAAAAAGGAGTTTGGTATCTACATTGTAGGTTCTGGCCGCATCAGTGTCGCTGGTATGACCAAAGCAAATATGCTGCCTCTGTGTAAAGGTATTGCTGCTGTTCTGTAACTTATACGGCGATTTCAATCTGTAAGGGCTGAACACTTGTGTTCAGCCTTTTTTTATCCATCGCTATCCTTCTTAGTATTAAAACCCCGCTTAGTATTAACCCGTCTTCAATGTTACGATAGTTCTACCGGAAACAGCAGGAACCCACAATGGAAGCAGAACTTCTGGAAATTAATAATTTTGTTAAGCAATTCTCCCCATTTAATGACCTTCCCGGGGAAACGATTGAATATATCAGCAGTAACATTGAAATATCTTACTACCGAAAAGATACCCCTATTGTCCATTTTGGCGATCATCTGCATGATCTTTATATGGTTCGCAGTGGTATTGTAGAAATATCCCGCCGTAACGGCGAACTTTATAACCGTCTTGATGAAGGTGACATCTTCGGCCAGATGGGACTGCTGACCAATAATAAAGCCCGTTTCCCAGCCAAAGCGATTGAAGATTCACTGATCTACTGCATTCCGGAACAAATTTTTCAGGAACTTTATGACAACTTTGACAGCTTCGCAGATTTTGTCGAAGTCGAAAATACAGCCCGGCTACGGCAAGCCGTATCGATTACGGAGGGAGCGAATGATCTGACAACATCCAAAATCAGCACCCTTATATCAGGTGAACCGGTCAGAATTTCCCGCAATGAAACCATTCAGCATGCAGCACAAAAGATGGCCGATGAATCCGTATCTGCAGTTCTGATCATCGACCCTGAAATCGAAGAAGGTGAAGACCACAGTCAGTTTGTCGGCATTATTACCGACAGGGATCTCTGTACCCGGGTTCTGGCACAGGGCATATCTCCGACAGAAAAGGTCGATACCGTAATGACAACAGAGCTGGTATCACTCGACCATAATGCCTATGTGTATGAGGCGATGCTGACTATGTTGCGCTACAACGTGCACCATCTCCCTATTCTGAAAAACCGGCATCCTATCGGTGTGCTTGAATCCGCTGATATTGTTCGCTATGAGTCACAGAGCTCTCTCCTTCTGGTCAGCAGTATTTTCACCCAAAACAGTATTGATGAACTGAAGCATCTTTCAGAACAGGTAAAAGACAGCTTTGTCCGGCTGGTCAATGAGGATGCTAACGCCCACATGGTCGGAACGGCCATGTCGGTGATTGGCCGTAGCTTTAAACAACGAATTATTGAACTGGCCGAAGAAACGCTGGGGGCACCTCCCATCCCCTACTGCTTTCTAGCACTCGGGTCAATGGCCCGGGATGAGCAGCTATTAATAACGGATCAGGATAATGCCATTATTCTCGACAACAGTTACGATCCAACAAAACATGCAGAATACTTTGAAAAACTGAGTACTCTGGTCTGCGACGGACTGGATCAGTGTGGATATCCTTATTGTACCGGAGAGATTATGGCGACCAATCCGATCTGGCGTATGACTCAGACCGAATGGGAGGAATGTTTCGCGGACTGGATAGATAATCCGAATCCAAAAGCACTGCTTAACAGCAGCATATTTTTCGATCTGGACGGGGTTTATGGCCGACTGAAATGGGCAGAACAACTCAACAGCTTCATTGTGCGACGTGCCCGGAAAAACAACCGCTTTCTGGCCTGCCTTGCCCGCAATGCACTGAACCGTACTCCCCCGCTTGGTTTTTTCAAAAATTTTGTGATGGAAAAAGACGGACAGCATAAAAATTCGATCAATCTGAAACGGCGCGGTACGGCTCCGCTGGCTGATTTAATCCGGGTACACGCCTTGGCTGTCGGTTCTCGATCCAGAAATACCTTTGAACGCTTAGACGACATTATGGAAGCCGGTATTTTACCCAAAGGCCGGGCGGCTGATCTGCGTGATGCACTGGAGTTTATCTCCATGGTCAGGATCCGGCATCAGGCCGCTGATGTACAAAATGGTATTGAACCGGATAACAGTATCGAACCGGAAAACATGTCAGACTTTGAACGCAGAAATCTGAAAGATGCGTTTCAGATCCTGAGTAATGCCCAAAACTTCCTGAAATTCCGCTATCAGGCCAGTAACAAATTCAAGTGATAACAATGAAACTGAAAACTCTTTTTCAAAGCAACACCATTAACTGGCCCGAATACTATGCTAAGCAGAAGATCCGGGTACAGGATCCGCGTCTGACCGCATTTTATCAACAGGGAGTTGTCGCGCCGGAAACCCCCCTGAATCAGGTTCCCTTTGTTGCACTCGACTTTGAAACTACAGGACTGGACGCAAAAAAAGACGGGATTATCAGCATTGGACTGGTGCCTTTTACACTGAGCAGAATTACTCTGAATCATGCCAGACACTGGATAGTGAACCCGGATAAACCACTGGCAGAAGAATCGGTAGTTATTCACGGTATCACCCACAGTGATATTATTGATGCACCCGATCTTACGCAGGTTCTGGAACGTCTGCTTGAAGCACTTGCAGGGAGCGTTGTTGTTGTTCATTACCGGAAAATCGAACGTGAATTTCTGGATAGTGCCTTAAAAAACCGTATCGGCGAAGGCATGCTATTTCCGGTGATAGATACACTGGTTCTGGAAGCCCAGATTCAACGGCGACAGAGTGGCGGTTTACTGAATCTGCTCAAAGGAAAAAAACCGGAGTCTGTCCGTCTGGGAGCCAGCCGCAGCCGCTACGGTTTACCCGCTTATCCGCCACACCATGCGCTGACAGATGCTATCGCCACAGCCGAACTGCTACAAGCTCAAATTGCTCACCACTACCCAGCCGATATGCCAGTCCAAAGACTCTGGAAATAAAAAACCTCCCGCAAAGGAGGTTTTTAGTTGTCTGATAATAAGAACTTACTGTGCCTTATACATCACTTTGTTACCTGTCATCTGCTCTTTCACAACCAGCTTTTCTTCCAGAAGTTTTTTCAGAGCTCCAGTCGCCCAGGATGCGGCTTTCGCATCATCCTGTCCGGCTTCCAGACCGATGCTTTTCGGATTAATACCGTCAGGATTGTTTACAACAATATCCAGAACCTGCTGCTGCTTTGGTGTCAAAGCAACCGTTGTTGCTTTAACCGCCGTTGCAGGTGCCGGGGAGGTTTTAACCGTTACTGCTTCAGCCTTTTTTACTGGCTTAGCTTTCACAGGAGCTACAGGTGTCTGACCTACAACTGCCTTAACACGTTTTTGCAGTTTCATCTGCACTTTACGCTTATGAGCAAGTCTCATTAGTGCTTCTCCGCTTCACTGATGAGGCCCTTTTAGCTTTCAAAGTTAACATCCTGGTGTGATCCGTTACATTTGAAAGATAAATAGACCCTGCATACAGTGGGTAAATATAAGGCGGCTTTTATACCAAAATTTACCCGAAATATACAGAGTAAGGTGTTGAATATGATTAAAATTCAGACAACATTCAACTTCCGGCCTTTTTTTGTGTAAAAAACAACCAGTCAAAAACGGCGTCTTAATAAAGAAGTAACATGTCAGTAAAGTGGCATCTCATCGGCAACAAACGGATTTGTCGCCCTCTCCCTGCCGAAAGTTGACTCCGGACCATGGCCGGGAATAAATTTCATATCATTTCCCAGTGGCCAGAGTTTATTTTTAATCGAGCTGATAAGAGTATTAAAATCACCACGAGGAAAATCTGTCCGGCCAACGCCGCCATTAAAGAGAACATCTCCGACAAAAGCAATTCGAGCTTCATCATTATAAAATGTCACATGACCAGGAGTATGTCCCGGTGTATGCAGTACTTTCAGAGCCTGATGCCCAAAACGAACTTCATCGCCGTCATTCAACCACTGGTCCGGCTCAAACGCCTCTGTCAGCGGAAACCCAAACATCTGGCTCTGCCCTTCCAATCCCTGCAGCCAGAAATTATCTTCCTTCTGTGGACCGATGACCGTGGCCCCCAGAGCTTCAGCCAGAGGTACCGTACCACCAACATGATCAAGATGCCCGTGTGTCAGCAGCAGGCTGATGACATCAATACCCAGCTCTCCGACTAAGCGTGCCAGTTGTTTTTCATCGCCACCGGGATCAATCACAACCCCCTGCATCGTTTCATCACACCATACAATGGAGCAATTCTGGGAAAAAGAAGTAACGGGAACAATCTGATATTGCAGACTCATGAAACACTCTCATCTCTAATAATAGCCTGAGAGAGACTATCGCATCACAAACACGGGATTACAAGTCAGAAAAAATCCTGACTCCCCCCCGACTACCAGTGACGGATTGGACCAGTATCAATATGAATAAAGTTACTTTCCGGATAATAGCCGACGCCACCAGAATGTAGTGATAATGCTGCTTTTCTGACCTGACTTAACCTGACCCCGGAGAGGCGGAAATCGATTGCCTTCCCCTGCATATGGAAGCTCTTTTTTGCCACACCATCAGACTGAGAACGCAACATTTCATTGGTGGCCGGAGAACGGTAACCAGAAATAATCTGCACTTCAGATTTCACACCTAACCGATTCTGTATTGCCTGCAGTTGTGTCAACAATTGCCTGTCTATAGGATGAGTTTCATTTCTGCGGAAATCGCGACACAGATAGTTAATCTTAAGCAGTTCAGATTCAATATAGTGTCTGCCGTCAAAATAACAGGCTTCAAGGGTTTCCCCTGTGTGCAAATTATTCAGACGGATGATCTTTTCTCTGCCCGGCTGAGCAGCAAAAGCAACCTGTGGAAGCACGGCAGAACAGATAACACCACAGGTGGTATGTGTGAGAAAACGGCGACGACTTAAATCAACAGCAGACATAAAACAGCAAACCTCAATACAACTAAAACGACAGACAAACATCCCTGTCTGAAGACTAAGCAAATAACGCACCATGCCTCTGTAACACGGCAATCTACCGAATGTTTTGGGGTCAGTCAAATGCAAAAAGCGGCGAATATGCCGCTTTTAAACTGGAAACTACAGGTTACTTACTGTTTTGAAAGTTGTTTATCCGCCATAGATAACATGATGAGTTTTTGACCAAATGAGTCACTTTTGGCATAGCTGTCATACCGGTAAATATCATTTCTGTACTGGACAACACCGGATTCCACCCATGCCGTCTGATACACAATGCTCACCGGTATAGGCCTGTTAAGACTGATAACATAGTTGGCCTGTCCGCTGATATTCTGAGCGGCAATTTCCTGTTTCGTCCGTTCACTGATACGCGAACTAAGCAGCAAATTTGCCAGTTTATCGGCATCCTGAACCCGGATACAACCAGAGCTGTAAGCCCGAATTTCCCGGTCAAACAGTGACTTCCCCGGGGTATCATGTAAAAAAATAGAGTTGCGGTTAGGAGTATTAAATTTATATAATCCCAGCGCATTCTCCGGCCCTGCATGTTGCCGGAAACGATAAGGAAACTGTTCCGGAACAACTTGCTTCCAGTCCAGCTCATCAGGATTAATACTCTGCTCAGAAACCCAGTCAGACAAAATTTCATACTGGTGTTTGGCTATATAATTTTTATCCCGCTGAACCGCAGGAATGATATCTTCAACCATAATGGTTCGAGGCACATTCCAGGTAGGGTTTAAAATAACAGCATCCATCCGGGTGTCGATCAGGGGGGTCTTACGTGAACGCCGTCCGACAATCACTTTTGTATCAAAATAAGCATGTCCGTTATTCCAGTAGCGAAGCCGGAAATCCGGGACATTAACAATCATAATATTATCCCGGTCTGGCTGCCATACCCGAAGTCTTTCGGCATTAAGAGCCAGTATTCTGGCTCTTTCCTCAACTGGCGTATTCAGCCATTTCAGGGTATTTCTTCCGATAATACCGTCGGCTTTCAGCCCGTGCAAAGCCTGAAAACGGATCACGGCTTTTTCCGTTTCCGGATCAAATACTGTGCTTGTTGCATCAATACGGGTCGTATCTACCCCGACAATGGCCAGTCTTTCCAGCAACGCCCTTTTTCGCTTAAGTGTATCACCCCGCCTTTTGACCTGATTCGGAGAGTAAGCGGAAAATTTAAAACGACTATGCCGAAGCTGCGTTATCATGCCATACAGCATTTTCTGTTCTTCATTCATCGCAAGAGACCGCTGAAGATAACGCTCCAGCCGGGCATCCTGTATCGCTTTCATCAATTCTACTTTTGCCCGCTCTGATGGCTCAGGCAGAACAGTTGGTATCCGGGCACCAAAATACCAGTCTTTACCATTTTCCCGGGAAAGCTCTGTATAGCTGATATAAGAGAGAAGCGTATCGGTAGCGACAATGTCATACGCCATTGCCTGATGTTCTGCTCTCGCTTCTTTCAGTGCAATCAGGCGCTTAAAAAAGTGATCGCTCAGATCCGCAACCGTAACAATTTCCAGTAATTGTTCGAATCCGTTTATGGCATCGTCACTGTACCAGAGTAGTTGATTTCCATTCGACGCATAGATCCGGGCAACCAGTTCCTTATGCAGCAAGACGACATTGTCCGGAGTCTGATTATCCACCCAGCGCAACGCATCAAAGCGACTCAGGGCAGCTCCCGGAAAAGCAATAATAAGAGAAAAAACAAAAATGAGTACCCTGACCATCTTTAGCATGCCTTTTACAACGTTGTTACATACTAAGTATGGCAAAGAAACCGGAAGGGAAGAAGAAGAATATTAAAACCGCCCCCTACAACTGAATAGGGGGCCTTTGTTCTCTGAACCTAATCCAGATCCAGTTTGTGCTTACCGTGTGAAACTTTTGCTTTCAGATAAGCTCTATTTCCGTCTTTTACATGCGCCAGCGTATGGATTACTTCTTCAATTTCAATACCAAGCTCTTTCAGCTCTTTCACCTTTTTAGGATTATTAGTGATCAGCCTGATTCTCCCGACACCTAATGCTTTCAGCATTTGAGCCGCTTCGGTAAAGTCACGTAAATCATCGCCGAACCCAAGATGATTATTCGCCTCATAGGTATTCATCCCGGCACTTTGTAATGTATACGCATCGATCTTGTTATACAGGCCGATCCCGCGTCCTTCCTGACGCAAATAAAGGATAATACCGCCCTGTTCGCCCATTTTCTCGATAGTTTCATTAAGTTGCTCGCCACAATCACAGCGAGAAGAATGAAACACATCTCCGGTAAGGCATTCGGAATGCATTCTGACCAGCGGCGTTTTATCTCCGGCTGTTTTGTCGGCAGACTGGAAAATAACCGCAACATGTTCTTTATCACTGTTCAACCCTCTGAAAGAGAGGATCTCTGCGTCAATACTACTTTTGATCCCCACTTTTAAGGCGACTCTGGCTCTGACTTCCGCCATATCTTTACTCACTATCTAAATTAGATTCACAGGCTTAATTGTATTCTCAGGAAAGCGTCTCGAATGTCTTTGCAAAAACCTCTTTCCGGATTCAGAAGGTGTTGCCGGCAGGCAAATGACCTTAAGACAAGAATTAGCTTCTGTTATATACATGGGTATGTTTCCGGAAATTTCAATCCGCATGACAGGGATATTACCCCATTGTTACTATATAACAACCACAAAAAATCTATGCCTATGCGTAAAAAAACGGGATCTTGTCAGACCCCGTTTTTATGTTACTCACGTGCGAGTTATCACTCAGATTGCTGACTATTCTTCGCTGTCAGTTGCATCAGTATCAGTATCAGTATCAGTATCAGTATCAGTATCAGTATCAGTATCAGAAATTTCACCGTCTTTCAGTTCAATATCATCAACGTCGTCTTCTATATCGTCAACTTCATCGATACGCTGTAGTCCAACCACATTTTCATCGTCCGCGGTACGAATCAGAGTCACGCCCTGTGTATTACGGCCAACCTGACTGACTTCAGCAACACGAGTACGAACCAGAGTACCGGCATCGGTGATCATCATAAACTCATCACCATCTTCTACCTGTACTGCACCCACAACACTACCGTTACGTTCAGAAACTTTGATCGAAACCACACCCTGGGTACCACGACCTTTCGTTGGATATTCAGACAGGCTGGTACGCTTACCGTAACCATTCTCAGTGACGGTTAGTACATCACCATCCGTCTTCGGTACGATTAGCGACACCACTTGATCGCCGTCAGCAAGCTTCATGCCTCGAACACCGGCTGCCGTACGACCCATTGGTCTTACACCTTTGAACTTAATCTCCGGCTGGCCATTTTCATCCAGCACTGGCTGACCGTTTTCATCCACAACAGCGGTTTCTTCCGATTCTTTAAAGCGAACTACTTTGCCGAATTTAGAGAACAACATAATTTCGCTTTCGCCGTCGGTGATATCAACACCGATCAGTGAATCTTCATCACGCAGGTTCAACGCAATCAGACCATTTGAACGAACGTTAGCAAATTGATCCAGCGACGTTTTCTTAACCGTACCGTCACCGGTAGCCATAAAGATAAATTTATCTTCTGAATATTCAGAAACACGCAGAATAGCCGTCACACGTTCATTCTCTTCCAGAGGAAGAATATTCACAATTGGTTTACCGCGGGCAGTACGAGTTGCCTGAGGAAGCTGGTACACTTTCAGACGATAAGTTTTACCACGAGTAGAGAAACACAGAATATTATCGTGCGTATTCGCAACCAGAAGACGCTCAATATAGTCTTCATCCTTCATCTTGGTTGCACTCTTACCCTTGCCCCCACGACGCTGAGCTTCATAGTCACTCAGCAACTGGTATTTCACATAGCCTTCATGCGACAGGGTAACAACAACATCTTCCTGAGCTATCAGCTCTTCCATATCGATATCGTGAGTTGCTGCCGTAATTTCAGTACGACGTGCATCCCCAAAGCCGGTACGAACAGCTTCCAGTTCTTCACGGATCACTTCCATCAGGCGCTCAGTGCTGGCAAGAATGAACATCAGTTCAGCGATTTCATCCAGCAGCGCTTTATATTCATCGAGAATCTTTTCGTGCTCAAGACCGGTCAGCTTATGCAGACGTAAATCAAGAATAGCTTGAGCCTGTTGTTCTGTCAGATAGTACAAGCCATCACGAATACCATACTGATCTTCCAGCCATTCTGGACGAGCAGCGTCTGTTCCTGCACGTTCCAGCATCGCAGCAACATTACCCAACTCCCAGCCACGGGCAGTCAGCCCGGCTTTTGCTTCAGCCGGAGTCGATGCATTACGGATAAGCTCAATAATCTCATCGATATTTGCCAGTGCAAGAGCAAGACCTTCAAGCAGGTGAGCACGTTCTCTGGCTTTTCGCAGTTCAAAGATAGTACGGCGGGTAACCACTTCACGGCGGTGATCAACAAAGCATTTGATCATTTCTTTCAGATTAAACAGCTTAGGCTGACCGTTATCCAGCGCCACCATATTAATACCGAAAGTCGTCTGAAGCTGAGTCTGGGAGTACAGGTTATTCAGAACCACTTCACCCACAGCATCGCGCTTACATTCGATAACAATACGCATACCGTCTTTATCGGATTCATCACGCAGTGCACTGATACCTTCAACTTTCTTGTCTTTGACCAGTTCAGCAATTTTCTCGATCAGACGTGCTTTGTTTACCTGATACGGAATTTCAGTTACAACAATGGTCTCTTTACCATTTTTGTCTGCTTCTATTTCCGCCTTGGAGCGCATATAGATCTTACCGCGACCGGTTTTATAGGCATCAACAATACCTTTGCGGCCACTGATCAGTGCCGCTGTAGGGAAATCCGGTCCCTGAATATAAGTCATCAGCTCATCGATAGAAATATCGTGGTTATCGATATATGCAAGGCAACCATCAACAACCTCCGTCAGGTTATGCGGAGGAATATTGGTTGCCATACCTACGGCAATACCGGAGGAACCGTTTACCAGCAGGTTAGGAACTTTGGTCGGAAGTACGGCAGGGATCTGTTCTGTACCATCATAGTTAGGTACATAATCCACCGTTTCTTTATCCAGATCAGCAAGCAGTTCGTGAGCAATTTTTGCCATACGAACTTCGGTATAACGCATCGCTGCCGCGGAGTCACCATCGATAGAACCGAAGTTACCCTGCCCATCACACAGCATGTAACGTAATGAGAATGGCTGAGCCATACGTACAATTGTATCGTATACTGCGCTATCACCATGCGGGTGATATTTACCGATTACGTCGCCCACTACACGGGCTGATTTTTTATATGGTTTATTCCAGTCATTACCCAGTACATTCATCGCAAACAACACGCGGCGGTGTACTGGTTTTAGGCCATCACGCACATCAGGAAGAGCACGACCAACGATAACTGACATCGCATAGTCAAGGTAAGAACCTCTCAGCTCATCTTCAATGTTTACGGGCGTGATCTCTTTAGCTAAATCGCTCATAGAGCCATTATCCCTCTACTTTTTTGATCGTATATCAGATACGTACAAGACCACAAAATATAACATAAAAATCCCCTTTTCCGCAGCACTTTCAGGCTCCTTTTGCTGGCTTGTGCGCTATTTTCCAAATAAATGCCGTAGAATTAACATAATAAAGCGGTAGGTTTTTGAATGCTGGTTATTTTTTATCCGAAAAAATGACGCATGGTTTAGCCTGTACTCTCTGTTCTTTTCCCGGCTATAATTCTCAATCCGTAGAGAGGCAAACCGGAACCGTTATGCAAAACGTCGATCCTAATGAAATCAGGAAATTTGAAGAAATGGCACACCGTTGGTGGGATCTGGAAGGAGAGTTTAAGCCTCTGCATCAGATCAATCCGTTGCGGCTGGACTATGTGCAGGAAAAAGTCGGCGGACTGTTTGGTAAAACGGTATTGGATGTTGGCTGCGGAGGCGGTATTCTGGCGGAAAGTATGGCCATTGAAGGGGCTCATGTCTCCGGACTGGATATGGGTGCCGAGCCGCTGGAAGTTGCACGTCTACACGCACTGGAAACCAATACTAAAGTAACCTATCTGCAAAGCACTGTTGAAGAGCATGCTGCAGAATTTCCCGGCCATTATGATATCGTCACCTGCATGGAAATGCTGGAACATGTTCCAGACCCACTTTCAGTAGTTCAGTCATGTGCAATACTGGTAAAACCGGGTGGGCATGTATTTTTCTCCACATTGAACCGGAATCTGAAATCGTATCTGTTTGCTATTTTAGGAGCAGAGCAGTTATTAAAAATCGTTCCACAGGGAACTCACGAACATGCAAAATTCATAAAACCATCAGAGCTGATGCGTATGATCGACCAAACTTCCCTGCAAGAAAAAGGGATCACTGGTTTACATTATAATCCTCTGACCGCCACTTACCGGTTAGGACACAGGGTTGATATCAACTATATTATTCATACACAAAACAACATTATCCATACACAAAACAGTGCATAATTTCACCACCAAAACGAGTTTATGCAACAGTCTGATTTTTTACCGAAAATCAAGAAAAAAAATTTTCATTGATTTAACTCAAAAGAAATAGCAAAGGATGGTTTTTTCATGTCAAAGACCATCCGAGATCCTCAGTTAGCAGCTACTAACTTCTAAGCTTCCTCCTGCTGCCCCATCACATTTCCGACACATTTACGCTCTTGAAAAGCATTCAAAATCACTCTATCTTGTAACCCGCTCAACGAAAGAACACTATATGTTGTATATCAAACAACAAAACACCCGTTTTTACTATTACGTATGGTCTGAAAACCATTCAACGGATATACGTCAGCTTTCAATCAGGGAAAATAACGAAAATGAACCAACAATTAAGCGTAACCAAGCGCAACGGACGCAGAGAAAACATCGATCTGGAGAAAATTCACCGGGTTATTACCTGGGCCGCAGAAGGTCTGGAGAATGTTTCTGTCTCGCAGGTCGAAATGAAATCCCATATTCAGTTTTATGAAGGCATTTCCACCACTGACATTCATGAAACCATTATAAAATCAGCCGCGGATCTGATTTCAGAAGAAACCCCAGACTACCAGTATCTGGCCGCTCGCCTTGCTATTTTCCATCTGAGGAAAAAAGCCTATGGGCAGTACGAGCCACCCGCGCTTTATGACCATGTGTCTAAGCTGGTTGATATGGGGAAATACGACAAACATCTGCTGCAGGATTACAGCTTTGAAGAGTTTCAGCAGATGAACGCTTTTCTGGATCATAATCGTGACCTGAATTTCTCATACGCAGCAGTGAAACAACTGGAAGGCAAATATTTTGTCCAGAACAGAGTAACTAAAGAGATCTACGAAAGTGCTCAGTTTCTGTATATGCTGGTTGCCGCCTGCCTGTTTGCTAACTATCCGAAAGAAACCCGCCTGAACTATATCAAACGTTTTTATGATGCCGTTTCTACATTCAAAATATCACTGCCTACGCCGATTATGTCTGGCGTACGCACCCCTACCCGTCAGTTCAGTTCCTGCGTACTGATCGAGTGTGATGACAGTCTGGATTCTATTAATGCCACAGCAAGTGCCGTGGTTCGTTATGTGTCCCAGCGTGCAGGCATAGGCATCAATGCCGGCCGGATCCGCGCCCTTGGCTCTGAAATTCGGGGAGGTGAAGCCTTCCATACCGGCTGCATACCTTTCTATAAATATTTCCAGACAGCGGTAAAATGCTGCTCTCAGGGAGGGGTTCGCGGTGGAGCCGCCACTGTTTTTTATCCTATGTGGCATGGTGAAGTTCAGTCATTGATGGTACTGAAAAACAACCGTGGCGTAGAAGAAAACCGTGTAAGGCATATGGACTACGGTGTACAGCTCAATAAAACCATGTATACCCGCCTGATCAAAGGGGAAAATATCACCCTGTTTTCACCATCTGATGTTCCAGGACTGTATGATGCATTCTTTGCTGATCAGGACGAATTTGAGCGCCTGTATACGCAATATGAATCGGATCCTGCCATTAAGAAGCAAGCCGTAAAAGCCGTTGATCTGTTCTCTCTGCTGATGCAGGAGCGGGCATCGACCGGCCGGATTTATATTCAGAATGTAGATCACTGTAATACCCACAGCCCGTTTGACCCGACTGTCGCACCAATTCGCCAGTCAAATCTGTGTCTGGAAATTGCGCTGCCGACCAAGCCCCTGAATTATGTTGGTGATGATCAGGGTGAAATCGCACTTTGTACCTTATCAGCCTTCAATCTGGGGGCCATCTCGCAGCTTGATGAGTTGAAAGAATTATCTGAACTGGTTGTCCGTGCACTGGACGCTCTGCTGGATTATCAGGATTATCCGCTTCCTGCCGCCTATACATCAACGATGAACCGCCGGACTCTGGGGGTTGGTGTCATCAACTACGCCTACTACCTTGCAAAACACGGAACAAGATACTCAGATGGCAGTGCCAATGCACTGACGCACAGAACATTTGAAGCGATTCAGTATTACCTGCTGCAAGCTTCCATGCAACTGGCGAAAGAACAGGGAGCCTGCCCGGCCTTTCATGAAACCCGCTATGCTCAGGGTATCTTACCCATTGATACTTATAAAAAAGATCTGGATAACATCTGTAGCGAACCCCTGCGTTACGACTGGGAAACACTGCGTAAAGAGATCAAAACTTACGGGCTGCGTAACTCAACTTTAACCGCTCTGATGCCGTCAGAAACATCATCTCAGATATCAAATGCAACTAACGGCATTGAGCCTCCACGTGGTTTTGTATCGGTAAAAGCCTCTAAAGACGGTATTTTGAAGCAGGTTGTCCCTGAATATGAAAAACTGAAAGACAACTACGAGCTGCTGTGGAATATTCCGTCTAACGATGGCTATTTACACCTTGTGGGCATTATGCAGAAGTTTGTCGATCAAGCTATTTCAGCCAATACAAATTATGATCCGGCAACACAACCAAACGGTAAAGTACCGATGAAGCTACTGCTTAAAGATCTGCTGACTGCTTATAAGATGGGAGTAAAAACCCTCTACTACCATAACACCCGTGATGGGGCGAGTGATGAACAAAGCAATGCAGCAGCAACACAGCAGGATGACTGTGCTGGCGGCGCCTGTAAGATCTAATTTTTATGAGCATATGATGATGAAATACAGTACCTTTTCACAAACTAAAAATGACCAGTTGAAAGAGCCGATGTTCTTCGGTCAGTCTGTCAACGTTGCCCGTTACGATCAGCAAAAATTCGAAATATTTGAAAAGCTGATCGAAAAGCAGCTCTCTTTCTTCTGGCGTCCGGAAGAAGTCGATGTCTCCAGCGACCGGATTGACTATGCAGACCTTCCTGACCATGAGAAACATATTTTTATCAGCAACCTGAAATATCAGACACTGTTGGATTCTATTCAGGGACGCAGCCCGAACGTAGCCCTGCTTCCGTTGGTATCACTGCCGGAAGTGGAAACCTGGATCGAAACCTGGTCGTTTTCAGAGACCATTCATTCCCGATCTTACACACATATTATTCGTAATATTGTTAATGACCCAGGCACCGTATTCGATGACATAGTAGAAAACGAACACATCCTCGCCCGGGCAAAAGATATTGCACACTATTATGATGACCTGATCCAACTAACCAATGACTACCATCGTTTTGGCGCAGGTGTACATGAACTGAACGGAAAAACCGTCACCATTAAGCTGCGAAATCTGAAAAAGAAACTTTACCTGTGTCTGATGTCGGTAAATGCATTGGAAGCCATTCGGTTCTATGTCAGTTTTGCCTGTTCATTTGCCTTTGCGGAACGGGAGCTTATGGAAGGTAATGCCAAGATCATTAAACTGATTGCCCGTGATGAAGCCCTGCATCTGTCCGGAACTCAGCAGATGCTGAACCTGTTGCGCACCGGTCAGGATGACCCTGAATTTGTTGATATAGCAAAAGAGTGTGAGCAGGAATGTTTCCAACTGTTTAAGGATGCAGCAGAACAGGAAAAAGACTGGGCAGATTACCTGTTTAAAGACGGCTCAATGATCGGCCTGAACAAAGATATTCTCAGCCAGTATGTCGAATATATCACTAATGTCAGGATGCGTTCAGTTGGTCTGGAACCGGCTTATCCGCAGGCCGCTTCGAACCCTATTCCCTGGATTAATGCCTGGTTATCATCCGACAATGTTCAGGTTGCACCTCAGGAGGCTGAAATCAGTTCCTACCTTGTCGGCCAGATTGATAATCAGGTAGCAAGCGGAGATTTTGAAGACTTCGAACTCTGAACCACAGATCAGTCATATTGATAAAGAAAAGCCCTGTGAATTCAGGGCTTTTAAACTTGGTTCAAGTAAAACATGGAAGTAAATAAAAAGGGAGTAGTTATGAACTTATTTAAAAGACCAGCTGATTTACGGAGTAAAGCTGCTCAAATTTAGGACGTCTTTTGAGTACAGCTTCAGCATTAGATAAAGTGACAGGCTTCTCACCAATACATCTACCATCGTCATCAAAGAGTGACAAATGGTATCCCTGTTGATCTGGTGAACCGCTGTCATGTGGCAGACTAACCCAGAGATTAATCACATCCATCTTATCGGAACTACAGGTTTCGCCTAACAGAATTCGTTCTCTGGCGACCTTGTACCAAACTTCAATTCTAGACTGACTCAGCATTATCGCACCTCCAACTGTCCGTGATGCTCCATCCATAAAACGATCTTAGAGAAGATCTTTTTTTAACGAGCAAGTTCCAGTGTAGATTTTTTTTTCTGAAAGCCCAGAGATAAAAATGGGATTTAAAAACTCAGTTTTAAATCCCATTGGAAATCATTGAATTAGCACTTAGACCGTTTTGGTATAAACAAAACAGAAAAAAGCAGATATTTTGTTATTAAATTAACATCTTATAAACTTTTTTATTAAATTCCTCTGTCGAACCAAAAGCTTTAGGCACAGAACAGGCCTTCCTTAACAGATTGATTTTAAAAATAATAATCACAACGCACTGGCAGGCACAAAAAGTTCACGAATGCGCTTAACCGATGAGTACTCACCGAATACCGGTTTCGCCTCAAGGTGACGACGTAACATATCCGTGACCATAGCCGCATACAATTTCCGCAGATCTTCCCGCTCATAATCACGTTTCAATTCGACAACCTGTCCCCATTCTCCATTGCAGGTCGACAAGCCAAAAGCCACCTTTCCGTCCAGCATATTCCCGGTTGCCAGTCCGATATCACTGCCATTCTTCTCACGAATAGCCGCAGCAAGAGCCAGCGCCGCTGCTAGCGGATCCTGCTCAACCAGCGAATTTTGCACCGGATTACTCATAATCCAGGAAGAACCCAGCCTGTCTGCCAGCTTCTTATTGCTGTGCAGCCAACTGGCAAGATACCCACCCGTCGACTGTTCTGAAACAGAAACGACCTGCTGCTTTTCTTCCAGCAATGCCCGGATATTCTCCAGCATGGGCTCATCGACACTAACCACATTATCACCAAGATGACCATACACAATATGCATAATCTTCAGACGGGTATCCATCTCCCCGGCCGGGCCGAAAAGTTTGATTTCAATAAATGGTAACGAAGAGCGATAACCAAATTCATACCCTGCCGGAAGATGAATATGACTGATCAGATCGGAGATTCCCGACTCGGTCAGGCCGAATGTGAATATGCGGCTGACCTCCCGACTTTCAGCCGCATGATATTCCGACTTTATTGCCGGTAGGATCCGGGAATCAACCATATGTTTAAATTCACGCGGTACACCCGGAGTAAAGAAGAACTGAGCCTGATTTATCCGTATAGAAAAACCACAAGCAGTACCAACAGGATTATCAATAATAGTGGCGGAACGGGGCAGCATCGCCTGCTTAATATTACTTTCCGGCATCTCCCTACCCAGCCGCTTAAAGTAATTTTTCATCACCTCAACCCACTTGGGAAACAACTCCAGTTCGTCTTCTGCGGCTTCGGCTGCAGCTTCGGCACTCATATCGTCAGAGGTAGGACCTAAACCACCGTTTACGATAACCAGATCATAATTCAGACTCAGACTGACCATTTCATTCACGAGATCAAACAGGTTGTCTCCCACTGTAGAGCGTTTCTGTAATGCCAGCCCTTCCTCAAAAAAACGTCTGGACAGCCAGGCGGCATTGGTATCGACAATATCTCCGTGAAGAACTTCTTCACCTGTACTTAGCATTGCTATCTTGATCATCCGGGTTGCTCTCTGTCCTGTTTGATTTAACCGCTATACGTTACGCTAATTTCAGGCATTATGTCGAGTCAGGATCCTGTAAACCCGACAAAAAAACCATCATACTTGTTTACATATCAATCAACGAATTAACTCAAAATGGTAACTGGATAACAAACTTAAGACTTCCTGTCTGCCACTGGTTCAAAAATTGATAATTGTCATACATTCTCTTAGTTTTAGTCCTAAACTAGAGATAACAACGTAATTCATAGACTTAAGTATTAACAGATAATCAGGTTAAGGAATAACAAATAACACTGCGACCTTTGGAGGGTTTAAGTATGAGCAGCACTTTCATCGTCAATTTTGTTGGTAAAGCATCCCCTACGACGATCAAGCACCTTTCAGCCATTACGCATGAGAATGGTGGTAAGTGGCTAATCAGTAAAGTTAACTTTATAGAAGATCAGGTCGCCGCAGTGATCAAAGTAGAGCTTCCTAAAGCGAATGAGCAAGTCGTTAAAGATGCATTTGCCGATAACAAAGATCTGGTCGTTCAATTTGTCGATACCGATCCGACAACCCATGATAAAGAAGAGGTTTTTAATCTGAGACTGGATGCCAACGACAGAGCTGGTGTAGTGAATGAAATTACTCAGGTTCTGGACGGACAGGGAATCCGCATTCTGGATATGGATTGCCAGCGGGTGTTTATTGCCGGCGGTGGTGGTGTCAGTAACAGCCTGTTTACCGCTAATCTGGCCATCAAACTTCCGGCAGATGTCACGATAGAAGATGTGACCAAAGAACTGGAATCTCTCAGTGAAGATACCCGGGTTATTCTGACCAGTTAATGTCTCTTTTATACATCCGCAAACCGTCTACTATTCCCACGCACCCGCGTGGGAATGTGTATTGTTTTTTGAGCAAAAACTACAAGCACCAGCAGGATTAAGATAACTTCCGCTTCCAGGCTTCAGCGGCATTTTCTATCAGAGAAAACGAGTGTTCAAATGCCGCTTCACCCTGACGGAACGGATCATCAATGGTGCTGATCCCTACCCAGTGCCCAAATAGTATCGTCTTACTTCTGGCTAACGGAAACAATTCACACAGCTGATCAATATGCTTTCGTTCCATAACAAGGATCACATCCACAGCATCGATATCTCCCTGAGTGATCTGCCGGGAACGGTGCCCCGAAATATCCACACCATACTGAGCCGCCACTTTTACGGCCATAGCATCTGCCGGTAAGCCAGCCAGTTTATTGGATTCGACACCCACCCCGGCAGAACTGACATCCAGCTCCGGTTTTAGCTTTTTCAGTAACGCTTCACCAAACGGCGAACGGCAAATATTGCCTGTACACACGACTAAAATTTTTTCAAACACTGAATAACCTTACTAACTGTTTATAACTATTTTTATAGCGCTTTGCCGTTCTTTACTTTTACCGGCATATTGGCAGAACACCCCGCCAGCACCAATATTAGAATAAACGTCAATGCATTCGCAGGAGCCTGCAGGTTAAAATCCACACTGATATGGATAAGCATACCGACAATAGCCATCAGACTTCCTAAAGCCGCTCCTTTCATGGTTCGGCTATTTCTACTGCGAACCGCCTTCAGGCATAGCCAGACAGCAAACAGCACCATACTTCCAAGCATAAGGGTTGCCGGGATCCCCGCTTCTACCGCAAATTCAATATATTCATTATGTGCATGGTTATAAAAACCAACGTTATACTGTGTATATTTAGGAAACGTTGAATAATAACTGCCCATCCCCGTACCGGTAACCGGGAAATCCTGAATAATATCCAGACTCCAGACGACCACCTGGTCCCGTGTTTCCGCCTGCACAGAAGTATGCTCAAGCCGTTCCTTGACCTTACCCAGACCAAATACCGTCCCGACAATCAGGGTATCAATTGCCAACAGACTAATGATCAGAACCGTTAATGCTCTTGGCCTGTTTTTATACAGCAGGAGTCCCACTAGCCCGCCAATAATCGTGACCGCAAAAAAGGCCGAATTCCCCATCCGGGAACGAGTCATGACCAGCGCAATCACCATGATGACCAATGCGAGCCGCACCATCATTTTGCTGGAGAGCATCGCATCTGACCAGCGTCTTAGCCGGACACGCCAGGAACCCGAGCGACTCTGGTGAAGCTCAGAAACAATCAACCCAACCCCGACGGATAAAACCATCATCAGGTAATTTGCCAGATGATTTTTATAGACAAAAGAGCCGGTAGCGATGTCGACTTCGGGGAAACCAAACACCAGACTTTTCCGGATCCCGAGCAGCACCATCATCGCGCCATAAAAAGCCTGAAAAGTACCACTGATAACCAGTGTGATCATGACCGATTTAATACGTTTAATACTGTTAACTAACAGAACGGCATTAAACGCAAATAAGGTATAACTGATCCCTTTAATCAGCCCGGCAACGGTTGCAAAATGATCCAGAGAAACCGAACCATACTCAGCCCCGACCCAACGAAAAGTATTGGCAGCTTCAGGAGAAATCCACCCCAGCCAGTCAACCGGTAGCCGGACAAGCTGTAGTGCCACCCATACCTGAAAAATAAGCAGAGGAATTAATAACCAGTAAAAACGTTTGACGCGATGCCAGGGAAAATTTTTCCGGTAAGCAATAATAAGGCTGAATGTCTGGCACGCAATCCAGAATTCAGCGATGGACCAGGCCCATACCCGGTTACTGGCAAGAGGAACAGGTAACCAGATTAAAAGCAGCAGGAAACTATAATAACAAGCAGTTTCGATCCGAGACATTGTACATCCATAGAAATAGAAAAAAGCCCAAACTACTTTGGGCTTTTTAATCAAATTACAAACTGAGTTCGATGACTTGATATCTTAACTTGAAGATACGCCTGTAGCCGCATCCGTCGTTGTTGGAGCAGGAGCGCCAATAGTTTGTGTACCTGCCGCCGTTGCCGGTGCAACAGATGCCGGGTCAATATTAACGGAGATGGCAGCGGTAGTAACCGTTTCTGCCGATACACCAGCTTGTGTTGCCGCTTGTGCAACAGAAGCCGCTTCTGCTGGTCGTGCAGCCATAACGCTTGCAACAACTTCAGCTGCCAGCTCAGGATACTGTGACAGAAGAGACTGAACCAGCTCGGCACCAGACAGACCTGACTGCGCAGAAATAGCCGTATCGATATTCTGCTGTTGTTCAGGAGTAATGGCATTTGCTGCGATTGGCATAACAGACATTGCTGCTGCGATTGTCAATGCTAATAACTTACCTTTCATTATCATTCCTTATGCTCCTGATAATCAGGAAAATAAACCTAACCAAAAAACATACAACGGTTCATTCATACGGGTTGTATGCATACCTTTGAACTTTACCACGTCATTGCAACAAAGTTCTGTCTTAAAAATAAGAAAACAATTAAAAGTTATCCGGTTTTCTCCTCCTTTCTTTTTGATAAATATATAAATATCATTTCAAGAAATCTGCAGACGAAAATACCGCTTCCCATACCCAGCACATTGGCGAGAAGGTCTTCATAAGAAAACTCTCTTGTCGGGACATATAGTTGCAAACACTCATCCGACACAATTGCCAGAAAAGTCACCAGAGTAGGCACCCCGACAGAGTAGAAAAAATACCGTCTGAGCCTGAACGGTGTTGCCCAGGTTACCGTGTATCCGATAGCAAAGCTGACGATAAAATGCAGATACTTATCGCTGCCCAACCAGAGCTCTAGTGCGTAAACATATTCAGAATGAAAACTCAGACTTTTTGCCAGACTGCCGGAAAGGGCAACCAAAGCAACACCTAACAAAAACAATAACCGGTAAGACAACATACTACGAATCAAAACACCCAAACTACTGACACTCTTTGTTGTAAATACCATTAAATTTCAGAAGATTACAAACGCGTTCTTTATGGCTGAATCCGGAAATAAACTTACGTAATTCCCAGTACCCCACCCCGTACTCACCAGCATTAAGAACAACCCGGCTGGCCAGGATCCGGTCCGGAGCCGACAATTGATCCCATTTGGAAAAATAAATACGCATAATTGCTTCCGCCGTTGAGCCTTCATAAGGCCCGACTGCCGACGCTTTGTTCAGCATGGCTATCGCAGCATCCGGTGACGCTTCTGTATTTGCCAGCAGATAAGCCCGCTGAATATAAGATTCAGGCCATAACGGACGCTGTTCAGCAGAGTACTGCATGCTTTCCATCGCTTCCCCGGTCAGAGACGGATCACTTGTCAGCCAGCCCATATAAGACTGAAAATAACCGGCTATCAGCAGGTTTTGCGGGCTGTCCGGATTCCAGCTCAGCATTCTTTCCACAAATTGCTGTTTCAGTTGCATTGCATTCTCAGCCCCTTCTTCATTCAAAGAGACAGGCATGTGGTGCAATTCATTCTCTGCAGCTTTCGCATATAAGCTGCCAATCCCCAGTTTAACGGAGTAGGAAGCCACACCTACACATAAAGTAGCAATAATAAGAAGTGGAATAGTTTTAATAAGTTCAGATTTCATCTAAATAATTACTCTGTCATTAACCCTTTAAGTTCTTCAACTTTCAGAGCAACTAACTTTGAATTCCCGCGAGACTCCACATTTAAACCCACAACCGGTTCCGTGTTCGAGCTGCGAAGGTTAAAACGCCAGGCAGAATCATTCTCTACAAACTCCATAGACAAACCATCTGTATAATCGAGCGCGGAGGCAAGAGCTTTATATGATTTTCTATCCTTTCAATTTTTTGCTTAGGATCTTTGAGTTTTAAGTTAATTTCATCCGAAGATGAAAAAGTCGCAATACGGGGTTGTTGTCCGAATGCCCTACCGATACGATATGCGATATCAATATTTAATTCATCACCTAACTTTCAGAGAATATCATAGTCTTTAAAACAAATAAGGATTGAATTGGTACTTAAAATTGCAAGAACTACTTATTTCATGCGACATTAGATCATTAAAATACATGATTTCTCTAGAAAAATTTCTCGCCATCTAATCTAGAAATAAAATCCATAAATTTTTATTTATTCTTCAGACATATCTAACCACTTATCTTAATTTTATTAAATTCTTGAATTAAACGATGAACAAGTTTAACAAATAAAATTTTTGCTTTTAAATTTCTATTAAGAAATAATGATGCAGATTCTAAAAAAAAACTCTTCCATCTATAATGAGTAATATACTGGCCAAATAGGCAATATTTTATCGTATCTATATCCATATTTGTCGATATTGATAATTTACAGATCTTATCGAACCATGGCTCAGACTTATACCCACTATACTTCCTCGATAAGGATCCTCTATCACTTCTATCAAAGAAAGTCACACCATCTCCTTTTTCAACTTGTATATTATTATTTAAAGCAGAAAATAAAATTAAATCCCAATCTTGATGCTTTGGTAAAGACTCATCAAAATTTAATATATGCCTTAAAGATCTATCAAAAAATAAAGATGAAGTCTGGCATATATGTGGATATTTAAAAAAAATTGACTCGAAATAATTTGACGCACTAATTGAGTTTGGAAAATCAGACTTGTAACCTTGAGATTTAATGTTTGAATAAAATAATTTTTTTTGTCCTTTGTAATTATCATAATCTTTTATGAAATTCCTCTCAACTATATAATCATCACTATCTAATAAATAAATTAAATCTCCCCGGGCACTATTTATACCAACATTTCTAGCAACAGCAGCGCCAGAATTAGACTTCAATCGAATAATTCGATCATTTTCTCTCAAAGAGGAACATCTTACCGGAACAGGGGAGCAATCATCTACAATTATAACTTCAACATCTTTTGAACCATCACATGAGTATACTGATTCAATCGCTCGTTCTAATAATTTAGATCTACCATAAGTAGGTATTATTATTGATGCAATCATTTTATGTCACCTAAGAATAAATATCTTCATATGTAGCTTTTAATCTATTTTTTTGTAATAGTCCTAATTTAATTATATCTGATTTATCAACAATGATACTTTCTATTTTATTTTTTGACAATTCAGCCATATCAATTGCTGGGCATGTAAAACCATCCAAACTTTCAAATAAGCCAAGAATTTTATCGTTATAACCATCAAGAAAACTTGGTGCTAATTTACAACCAACAGAGCCACTCATTAATAAAACATGGAGTCTATTTGAAACTATTCTTGACACGTTAGAAAAGAAGCCTAGACTTACATCAATATCACCAATTATCTCTATATACTCTACATCTCTATTTATATTTTTCTTTGAAAATTCATAGAGAGATTTCATACTTTCGTTATCACGTACAACTTGAGAATAGAAATAATACTTTAAATTGTTGGGAGTTAATTCATCTATTATTAAAATAAGTTTTTTAACTATTTCTAGTTGCCTTGGATCTTGGTCAGTTCTAAAGGAAAAACAAATACTTTCAGTTTTTTCAGTTTTTTCAGTTTTTTCAGTTTTTTCAGTTTTTTCAGTTTTTTTCTCATCGTGAAAAATATTATAAGCAAGATCTGGTGCAACTGATGTATACCTGATATTTAGAGAATCTGAATATTTGGCACTCTTTTTATCTCTTAATACATGGGAATGTAATATTTTACTTCTAAGTCTAATTAATCTTACAAAGTTTTTCTCAAGCCTTTCATAAGAAACACCAACATGGCAAATTTTTACACCTAGTAAATAAAAAAATATCAATATAAAAAAGTTTATGTATTTATTTAAATGTTCTTTACCTGAAATTTCCCCAAAATAACCACCAGGACTAAGATAATAATAACATTGTTCACCCGATAAAACCATCTTCAAAATCATTAAGAATAACTTTAATGTTCCTCCATTTATAACATTTATCTCTTTACTATTTTTTAAATTTAAAGTAGAACAAAAATTCTCAGGGCATCTTGAAGCATCGACATAAACATCTGAATGTTTGGTGGCAAGCTTTATCATTTCTCTATTGATAAGTGCATCACCAACATTTTCAAATTGTGTTTTTGGACTAAAAAACGAGCTAGCCATTTTTAACTACCTTAAATTTAACAAATCTGATTTTAAAAAGCCTAAATGACTCCTACTTGGAGTCACTAGTGCAAGGATAGATGGATCAATTTTTAGTTTCTTTCTTATTGCCTTGATAGCGAGAATATTCCATAGGCATTTAGATAGAATGAAAGAAATAGCAACTCCATTTACACCCCATAGCATTACAAATAAAGGTAATAATGCTGAAGAAATTAATATACTTCCACCTTGATATCGTACGTGTTGCCAATGCATACCTCCTACTTGAAGCAATAAAACAGTGGCTCCAGTCAAAGCGTTAACAAACATACCAATAGATAACAAACGCAATAATAATGAATAAGAAGAATAGCTAGGATCAAAAATAACTAAAATATCCTCTGACCAACCAAACAAAACAACTGTAGCAAATAACACAGGAATTGTTTGGAGCACGATTGCAACATTACACTTTCTCTGAAGCTTCTCAACATCACCTAACGCAACTAGTTTCGATAATTGGGGCGAAACAACAAGAGTAACAGCCATCAAAAATACATTAATTAGTTCTACAGTCTTCAAAGAGGAAAAAAGTAAACCTATTTCAAATTCACTTAAAATACCACCTAGTATAATAGTGTATAAATAAGAATCCGAATTAGAAATTAAAGCTATTAATGTCAAACCTAAACTAACTTTGACCCAAGGGCGAGGATTGATAACGAATTTATTTCCATTGAAATTATGACGTATATATTTTTTTATCTGAAATAGATGAAACATCAAAATAAGGAACAAACTAGCAGACATAGCTATAATTCCTTGTATATGCCCTAAAGGTATCTCAGCTTTTGAATGTTCCAAATATAAAATAAAAACAAAAATAACTGCTGATATTATACGCCAAATAAGGTCTCTAGTACCAATAGCTAACAATGTTTTATCCTGAACCCTCAGATAACCTACTGTAGTTTGAGAGAAAGAAAATAACGCAATAAACATAGAACCATAAAAAATGATCTTATAGTTAGAGGTTTTTATAATCATCAAACAAATGATAGAATAAATCATTACACCTATGAGAACGCCTGTGCTAGACATAACCATTGAGAATATATATGCGCTATACTCTCTGTTTTTATCAGATAATAATTTTGACTTTGGCACTTCCTTAATTATAAATGTTTGCTGCCCCAGATTACTAACTAATGCAATTAACATTAATATGCTAAAAATGTAGCTAAAATATCCGTACTCTACTGTCCCCATCATTTTTGCAAATAGAACAAATAAAAAGTAACCTGATATTCCAGCTAAAAGTTTTATGATAAAAGCGAATATAGATAACAATAAATCTGATTTTAAAGAAATACTAATTTTAGGCATTATAAACTTCTTCCTTAGTGTCTATAATAAATACCCCTCGATTTCTTCCATTAAGCGCATTTACTACTATAAAACGTCCTTGAGCATCCCATGCAGGATGTGGGTCAATTCGCATAGCAACTGATCTCTTATTGTAATATGGTACTGTCTCTAATACACATACAGTACGTTCATCGTTCGGTGTTACAAAGCGGATGGGTATAGTACGATTGTGATGTGCGACTCTTTCGCTTGGATAGCAATCAGTAACAAGAAAATCATGCTTGGGGTGAAAAGAAGGATGTCCAGAGCCAAAACTCTTTTCATTAAAGACTTCAATTTTCGAACCATCAGATTTAATTCTTGCAAATCTTAAAAACTTGGAATTTGAAAAGTATCTAAATCCTAACTTTCTACTAATTTTTTCAATTAATTCAGTAACAACCCCAAACTTATGATAGTCATTATTAAACATCAGATTCATAATAATTTCTTCACCATTTGGATGCCAATTCGGATGATGACCTCCAACCCAACGATGAGCATCTACTACAACTTTTAGATTACTGCCATTTGCGTTCATCGAAAGCAAGTAGTTCTTCGTTTTTCTTTTACCATCCTCTAACCACCGAATTAAAAATAGTATTTTATCACCTGATGGACTCCATTTCGTATGAAATCCATAAAATCCACCAGAATTTAAATCAATATCTGAAAAAGTACTTTTTAAACTTTTATATATATCACTAAATGATATCAATAATGATGATTTGTTTTCTTTTATATCAATAAGATATAAACCATCATCACTAACAGCACCTCTGTTTTTCTTTATTACTGTACCCGGCAATAAAATTCCGTAACCAGCTTGAACATTTGAAATACGATTTAAACATGGTGTTATAGCATAACCACCACATGGAGAAACCATATATATGGTGTTTTTGAGTGCCATTTCATTAGCATTTAAAACATCAACCATTACCCCAAATGGTTCAAGTGTCTCAGTATCAATTCTATTAAAAAATAGTTCATGATCTGTAGCTCCCCACTGCACTTGTGCTCCAAGTTGAGTATCCCAAGCCTGTGTCTCACTAATATATATCTCATTTCCTACAGATAAGTCATAAACTACTACTTTGGCAACTTCACCAAATCTAGGTAGTGTATTTTCTCTAGAAAAACGACATAAAGCTATATACTTACCTGACGGACTAATTGGAGATGTATCATAAAAACGATGAATACAAGAATCATCACTATTTGTAATTTTATAAACAGGAAATCTAGTTTCGAATTTTTTACATCTTTCAAATTCAGAAGATATCTCAAAAGTCATAATTTATAATCCGATGATAACTTGTTTTGTTTCATTTCATTTTTAGGCATAAAAGAAATCATAATCATTAATAAAATTGTTGGGAAATCGTTATATCTAGAAAAGACATATACGAATATCGATGATACAGAAATCAATAACACCAACAAGCAAAATATCATTGCACTATTATCTTCATTTTTAAGATAATAATCATACCAAGATTTCATAGCAAATATGATAATTAAAATCAAATATATTGTATATATTATTCCACCATTTGCAAAGATTTGTATAATACTATTATGAAAATGTGGCACATTATAATTTTGAAATTCAACGTATGTTTCAGCAACATTTCCTGCTATATCTGTTCCTAAATATCCTAAATAACCCCAACCAAACCATATTCGTTGCAAACCAGCTTCAATTCCCCAACTCCATAACAATGTACGACCAGTTAATGTAGGATCTCGACCTAACATAACTAAGACATCAGCACTAAACAATTGAAATAAAAATATAGATAGGAAAATTGACAATGTAAGACAAATTATAAAAACATTGGGTTTAATACGATATCTTTTGCATAGTGAAAGTGTTAAAAGTATAAAGCAACCAATTACTAACAATGACAGTCCTGTAGCTGACCCTGTCATTAAATTAAAAATTAAAAAAACAAAAGAATAAATATATTTTTTTCGCCCACCAAGAATTAACCACGAAATCAGAAAACCTATAGAAGAATATAAGCCCGCTGTTATTTTATGATTGAAGAACCCTCTCATCGGCTCTAAACCAAGCACATTTAATCGGCTATGAATATCAAAGTACTTTACTGATTCAACACCCAAAAAATATGCCATTAGCCCAAGAAAACTAAGCAAAAACAAACAGTTTACTATCAATCTTGGTACTTCTTTTAAGCTATATACTCTATATATTAAGTATACAACTACTGCATTAAGTACAAAACATGATGAATAAATCAATGTTTTCATTGTTAATTCAGACCAAAGAGTTGATACTAAGTGATATAACGGTATTGACAAAGATAGTAAAAACCATTTATTTATCCTTAGCTTAAGCGTAAATGCCATTACAATGCTAAGAACATACAGTAATAACCAACTAATCATGTATGTAGCGTTACTTCCTGTACTTACAGTAATGCTATCTTGAGGAACAAATAGTACCGCAGTCACTCCCATAGAAGCAGAAAGGTATACATTTATTAATATTCTACATAAATAATAATGAGTTTGACTGTTCATTTTTTTCTTTTCAAATTAGTTACATCTTTAAAAAATAACACTACAAATTTTATGTAATCCACTGAATATCTTCTAATTAATTTTGGCTCATCCCATATTCGATAAAGAAATCTCAAATTAAATCGATTTACAAAATCTGGATAATATTTATGTCCTTTGCTTGCTGTTTGATGAAGAAAGCCACCACATGTAAAGCCAGTACCCGACCACCCTTTTTTTCTTAGGCGAACCAAGAATTTTTCCTGCCTTATAGCTCCCATTCCAGTTATAACAACATTGGGCATAAGTTGAATAAGCTCATTTAAATTTTCTTCAATCTCACTTTCATCTTCAAAATATCCGTTTCTGATAAACGATATTTCTAATTCAGGATAAGTTTCTATTAAATATTCTTTAAATCTATTTATTGATTCACTATCACTGCCAACAATAGCTACTGATTGATTATTACATTCTGCATTACTAAATACGATTGGAGCAGCAGATGAGTTATCAAAACTACAACGAGATATCTTAGCTATTCTAAACCACCTTAAAAAATGACATAACCATTGCCCATCAATAAATATATGATCAAATTCTGACAGTAATTCTTTTTCGTTTCTCATCAGTAAATAACTATATGGATTCAAGAATGTATTAATTCCTTCGGGAGAGGTTAATTTTTTTTCATCTGATAACCTAGATTTCAAAATATCTAACATGTTCATTTTTCACTCAGCTAATTAATCTTGTCCGAATAAATCACAGGTATAAATTTTATTCAATACATCTTCCAATTCTTCAACAACCCTGCTAGCAACGATGACACCTGAAGTCTCTTTAAACTCATCAAGATTGTTAATTACTTTTGAATGACGTTGTTGATCAAATCAGCTTGAAGATCAACGACGCCATATATGACTAGCGATTAGCACCTAGTCCTATGACTTTGTTTATAGCTTTGACATTTGCCATGATTTCGCCCACTTGAGCGTTGTAACATCTCAGGCTCAGTTTACCGTTTGTCAGTCCTTTATATCTGGACATTGCAGTCTCAGATATTGAACGATAGCGATAACCAGACTCGGCTTTCCATTCCGCTATTGTCCCATTTTTCAGCGGCGATTACTGATTAAGTAATCTTTAAGAACTCAGAGTGTCACCATAAGTCCCATACTCACCATAGCCATATTCACTCTGGGCAACTTTGGTATTTATCTGGTTAATAACTACGCCATCCAGTCCAATATCGTGGCTCATCAGTTTGGACATGGTTTTCTTAATAGCTTCTACCTTAGCACCGTTAGCTTTAACAACCAGAATCACCGCTTTGGTCAGACGGCTGATAATCAGTGAATCACTCACCGGCAGTGTTGGTGGTGTATCAATGATAATACGGTCAAAATGGTTATCCAGCTTATCCAGTAACTGCTTAAATTTATCAGAACTTAACAGTTCCTGCGGATTCGGCGTCAGCATACCGGCAGGCATAACCGTCAGGCCGGATTTTTTATCCTTAAACAGACAGTCCTGCAGCTCAGTGCCCATCAACAGATGGTTAGTCAGACCCTGGTGATGACGTTTAAAACCAAACCGTTCTGACACAGCGGATTTACGCAGGTCACAGTCAATTAAAAGCACTTTTTCCACCTTGGCAAAAGACATCGCCAGGTTAATGGATACCGTAGTTTTACCTTCCGACGGAATCGATGAGGTAATCGCCACACGCTTACGCTGGCTATTCATATAAGAAAGCATCAGAGAGGTTCGCACCGAACGGATTGATTCACTGAAGCTGATATAATGAGAATCAAAGAATACGGAATTATCCAGCGGTGTTTTCTTAAACCGGCTGGCTTTTATCATGGGTATACCACCCAGCGGGATCAGGCCGAACTTATCTTCAAAGTTCTTCACCGATTCCACCGTATTACGCATGATATCGATAATCAATGCCATCGCCACAGCCAGACCAAAGCTGGCAACAAAAGCCAGAGCAGTAATAATTTTTTTCCTAGGTGCACTAGGGATCTGTGGTACCATAGCTTCATCGGTAAAACGGGCATTGGCAGCCTGAAAATCACTGGTGGCCGTGGTTTCTTTCTGGCGGGTTAAAAAGACATTTAATACATTGGTATTCGTTTCGACTTCTCGTTTTAAAGCTTCATATTTACTCTTTTTAACGGTCAGTTTCTGGAAATCATATTTTTTCGCCTGCAGCTCCTGATCAATCAGTTGCTCCTGACGGGTAATAGTCTGCAGTTCTTTACCTATACCTTTAATCAGCTTGGAAACAATATCCTGTGACTGAGCTTCAACCGTCGCTAGTTTTGCATTGGCCTGTAACATCTTGTCATGCTTAGGACCATAACGCTTACTCAGTTCATTCACCTCTTTTAAGGCTTCAATTTCGGCTTTACGGATTTCAATAACCTGAGGGTGTTCAGAGATAGCCGGAATAGAAGCCAGTGTCGCGATATCGGCATCCTGAGAAGTTTTTAGCGCACTGTATGCCGATTCGGTTTCAATGCGGCGATCACGCACTTCTGCCAAACGTTCTGTCAGGTTGGCAATTTCTGCACTGGCTAAGGCGTCGATGCCGCTGTCATCAATCAGTTTTTCTCTTTCTAGATATTCTGCCAGTGTATTTTCCGAGCTTTCCAGTTGTGATCTAAGTTCTGCCAGCCGGGTAGTAATCCAGTTAGAGGCATATTTTGTTGCCTGTAAGCGGGCATCCAGATTGGTTTCGATATAGGCATACCCCACCTCGTTGGCGACTTTCGCTGCCAATTTAGGATCTTCTGAAGTGAAGCTGATCTTAACCAGCTGTGTATTTCGGATTGGAGAAATAACCAGATTATCTTTAAATACTTCAAGTACTTTCTGACGAATTTCTTCCTGATTATTTCCTTCTTCTTCTGTGTTATTCATCAGACTTTGCACTAGCGGTTGCTGTTTTAGTTCATCGAACAGGGATTCACTTTCATCCAGTGCCGCGTTAAATTCCACCAGTTGATCCAGACCCAGTTTATCGATCACGTGCTCTGCGATCTGGTTAGATTTCAGAATCTCAAACTGAGTAAGATAATATTCTTTCTGTGATGAATCGATACCAACCACTTCTTCAATCGAAACCGCTTTTTTCTCGTGCGCTTCGATAAGCAAAGTGGCGGTTGCCGTATACTTAGGTGTGATCGAAAAAACGGTTAAAATGGTAATACCGGTAATCAGAATGCTGAATAATAAAATGGCAAAGAAACTTTTTTTAAATACCCGGAAGTAATGCCCAAGGTCAATCACTTCTTCAGCTACTGCTTTTTTTTCATCTAAAAACTGCTGCATATTAATACCTTACACTTATAATTATTATTATGAATTACCAAAAAGAACTGACAACATACACGGTATCACCCGGGTTCACCGTTTCAGCCAAATCAACCTCACCCTGATTTTCCAGCGCATCTTTAATCTGCTCTTCGGTCAGTCCATCAAACTGATTATTACGGGTCAGGTAAATGTCCTTTGTTTTTCTGTACTTGGAAATAAACCCACCCGCCAGAGCAATCGCCTTCTCAACCGTCAAACCTGGCTGATATTCATAAGCGCCGGGATTGTTAACGACACCATTAACATAGATATTGCGGTAACGAACAATATTTACGGTTACTTTAGGCGACACCAGATAATCACCTTCCAGACCGTCGGTAATCAATTGCTGAATCTCTTTCAGCGTTTTATTTTCAATGTTCAGCTCGCCCAGATACGGAAAATCGAACTTACCACTACTGTCGATCAACAGCTCATCAACCGACATATCGACTTCACCATAAACGGTAATTCGGATCGTATCGCCTGCGGAAATGACGTAGTCCCGTTCGTTGACGGAGGCAAGCGCAGAATTGGCCGCCAGTGGAAATAGACAAAAAAATAACAATAATGTTTTTATTACAGCGTTATACATCGATTACCTGCTAATTAAACTTACGCCGCCGAAGATCTCCGGCGGCTGTCTGCGTTGATGAAGTTGTTGCCAGTGGATCAGTAAGCCGTCTTGCCAACAAACCCTTTAAATGCGGTGAGGAAAATAATTTTGATATCCAGCCACAATGACCAGGACTGAATATACATAAGATCGTGTTCGACCCTTTTTTCCATTTTATCCAGCGTGTCGGTTTCGCCACGGTAGCCATTAATCTGTGCCCAGCCGGTAATACCCGGTTTTACCTGATGACGCAGCATATATTTATTGATCAGTCCGCGGTATTCCTCATTATGAGCGATCGCATGCGGCCTTGGTCCTACGATAGACATAGTACCCATAAGGACATTAAAGAATTGTGGCAGTTCATCCAGAGAAGTGCGACGGATAAAACCACCGAATGGAGTGATACGGGGATCATTCTTTGTGGCTTGTTTCACGACGGAACCATTGTCCTGAGTCGTCATTGAACGGAATTTCCAGACCTTAATCGGTTTACCGTCCAGACCATAACGCTGTTGTTTGAAAATAACCGGCCCCGGTGATGACAATTTTACACCAACAGCAACCGCAAAGAGCAGCGGACTGATCAGACAAATAATCAGCAGAGACAGAATGATATCTTCTGCCCGTTTCATAAAACTGGAGAATCCGTAGAAAGGGGTGTCGTGAATACTCAGGGTAGGAACAGTGCCCACATTACGCCAGCGAGACTGCATTAAATCGAAAGTGAAGAAATCCGGAACAATATAAACACGGGCGTTACTATCAGCAAAGTGATTGATAATCTGCTTGATACGCTTCGCCGCTTCCATCGGAAGAGCGACATAGACATGTTTGACCTTACGCTCTTTAGCCAGATTCAGTGCATCATCAATGGTGCCGCTTAGCGGAACCGGTAATTGTTCTGAATGCAAACGATCCGGAGAGCGATCATCATAGATACCTGTTAGTTTCAGGTTCAGAAGAGAATTGCTGAGAATTTCATTAGAAAGGGTAATACCAGAGCTTGTCGCACCGATAATAACTGTATTTTGATGTGAATCCCGGTGTGCAATACATGGGTATTTGTAGACAAAAATACGCCAGACGACGAGAACAACCGGTACAGCGGCAAACCATATACCAAGAACCGCACGGGAATAGGCCTCTGATACCTTAAAGAAGAAGGCGATAAACAGTAACGTAGCGATAGTAAACAACCAGGAGAAAAATATCCCGGCAGTGACTTCACGCAGAGAGCGCGAGTGAGTCGCACGATAGATACCGGCAATTTCAGCCATCAGACTATAGAAAAAGACTCCGGTACTTAACGCAATAAAATAATTATTACTGAACTGTCCGTTATAGACATGTGCGGCCATTACCAGAATAACGGAGATGATGATCACATCCAGAATCCGGTAGGCAAGAACGGTTTCCTCGCCATGACCTTTAATTCGTTTTCCCTGTCTCATAATTTTAAACCCAGCCAACAACGCAAATTTCTAATTAGTGAGATAACGAGCAAACCGACTGCTCGTCGTTAATGAGTGACCTGTCTATTGATTTATGACTGCTCACTCAGTAATCAACTAAGCACGCTACCGCCCTTGGGTTAACAGCTCCCACCGTGCTTCAGCGTACATTCTCGTTAATTATGCAGATATCAAACGATTAGCTCATGGATTTTCAGCTTACTATTATGAGTAAAATGAATGAGTTGTAATCGAAAGATATCTATTTCGCATGTACTGGAATTAAAATTTTGTATTTATAAGACCCTAGCCAACACATACTGACCTATAGAGAAAAGACTCGAACTTCTATAAGTTGGCTGTAGTTTTACCTGAATCAATGGGAAAGAAAACCATAAATCGTGATCTGGCGCTACTTTTTCCATTCATTCTTATTAATGAGACAAGCGCTGTCGCAACTATATCCAGTCTGTTCTTATTGATAAATCCCTTACATTTCATGTGTATATGATAATTTTCGATTCAGTTATAAAGATGCTATCGCTCTGTTAATACTAATGAATTTATACTTAAAAAGTACCGGACGCTGATAAATAAGATGGGAATATAACGAAAAAACGCCTTCCCCCGGCAACGGAGAAAGGCGTATACATAAAAAATAGAGTACGAATAAGTATTCAGACACTCCACTGAGACAATGAACGCTTAAAATCACGATAGTCAAACTCGTTAAGTTTAACTATATCGCCGTTACTGCGGGCACAATAAACCGATGGCATCTTTAGCCCGTTAAACCAGTTTAGTTTCACCATGGTATAACCGGCACTGTCCATAATGTGCAGTTTCTGACCAATCTCCAGTGGCTTAGTAAAATTAGCCACACAAAACTGATCGCCCGCCAGACAGGAACATGATCCAATAATGTATTCATGTTCCCCTGTCTCAGAAGCTTCCAGAACCGAAGCCGGCTCATGGTAGATAAGGGTATCCAGACGATGTGCTTCCGTAGCAGAGTCAACAATCGCTGTTTTCTTTTCATTCTCAACGATATCGACAACCGTCACCACTAAGTCTGTCGTTCTGGTGATAATAGCTTCACCCGGTTCAAGATACAGCTGAACACCATGCTTAGCAGAAAAGGCTTTCAACGCTGTTGCCAGTTTTTCCAGCTCATATCCCGGCCAGCTGAAGAATACACCCCCACCCAGGCTGACCCAACTCAGCTTATCCAGATAAGTACCGAATTGAGAAGAAATACGCTCCAACAATGTGATGAATGAATCTGCACTTTTGTTCTCGCAGTTCATGTGAAACATAACACCGTCAAGAGACTCAAACACTTCCGGATTAATATGATCTGCCTGAACACCCAGACGCGAATATTTTCGCGCCGGATCCGCAAGATCCTGCCCTGCACAACTCACTCCCGGATTCAGACGCAGACCGACAGAAGCTTTACCTTCTACAAGGTGACGATAAGCCGCCAGTTGGCTCTGGGAGTTAAAAATCATCTTGTCACAGATATCCGCGACTTCTTTTACATCGTCTTCACTATATCCGACGCTGTATGCGTGAGTTTCTCCGCCAAAAGTTTCGTAACCCAGTCTCACTTCATAAGGACCACTGCTGGTTGTACCGTCAAGATACGGTTTGATAATGTCAAATACGCCCCAGGTAGAAAAGCATTTAAGCGCCAGTACCAGCTTTACTCCGGAAAGTTCTTTTAGTTGTCTGGCTTTTTCAAGATTGGCCAGCAACTTCTCTTCGGAGATCATAAAATACGGGGTTTTGAGAGGGGTTGTGCTCATGGGAGTTTTCCGATGGTTATGGTGACTAAAAACTAGAGACTAGAAACCAGATAATCTAGTTTCTAGTCTCTCTGTTTTATTTAAGAATTTTAATATCAGGCTGACCAGCTTCCAGTTCCTGAACATGCCAGTCAAGACCAATTTCCGGCATGGTCTCCAGAAACGGATCCGGATCCAACTGTTCCATATTAAACACACCGGCTTCAGCCCATTTACCACGGAAATACTGCAGAGCCGCAGTAATCGCAGGAACCCCTGTTGTATAAGAGATAGCCTGATGTTCAACATCTTCGTAAGCCACTTCATGATCCGCATTATTGTAGATAAATACACTGCGAGACTGACCGTCTTTTGTGCCCTGAACCCAGGTGCCAATACAGGTTTTTCCCGTATAGCCCGGAGCCAGTGATGTCGGATCAGGAAGAATAGCTTTCAGTACTTTCAGAGGCTCAACCACCGTTCCATCCTGCAAAGTGACCGGATCCGGACTCAGCAGACCAATATCACGCATACAGTTGAAATAGTTCAGATAAGTGTCCCCAAAGCCCATCCAGAATTCAATGCGCTTAGCCGGAATAAAGGCCTGCATAGAGCGAACTTCATCATGCGCCATTGAATATACTTTATGTTTACCTACCAGAGGAAAATCGAACTCAAGCATACGAGTATGACAAGGAACCTGCTTCCACTTTCCTTCTTCCCAATAGAAAGAATCACCCTGAATTTCCAGCATATTCGTTTCAGGATCGAAATTGGTCGCAAATTTCTTACCGTGATCACCGGCGTTAACATCCATCACATCGATAGTGTCGATCTCATCAAACAGATGCTTCACGGCATAAGCAGCAAAAACACTCACAACACCCGGATCAAAACCGGCACCCAAAATGCCGGTGATACCCGCTTCCTCAAACTTGTTACGGTATTCCCACTGCCAATCATAAGCCTGAGGAACCTGCTGCCCCTCCGAACAAAGGTCAACGGCTACAGACGTATCCAGATAAGATACTTTTGCCTGCAGACACGCTTCCATGATTGTAATGTTTACCCACGGAGGACCAGCATTAATCACTAAATCAGGCTGAACTTCCTTAATAAGGGCTACTAATGCTTCAACATCATCGGCGTTGACTGCCCGCGCTTCCAATTTTCCGGAAAGATCTTTCAGATTATTTTTTTTCTTAATCGATTCGATGATTTTTTCGCACTTACCAATAGTACGGGATGCCAGTGTAATATCGCCCAATACATCGTTGTTTTGTGCCGCCTTATGCGCCACAACCCAACCAACACCACCAGCACCAATCTGTAGAATTGACATAGTCGCTCCCTTATTTTGCCGGCTAAAACTAAGTAACCGCCAGCTGTTTAATTTCAGTTAATAAATGTTCAAAGTCTGCAAGTGTCAGACACGGATTTAAAATAGTAAATTTCAGTGCGGATTTTCCGTCTACTGTGGTTTCACCCAACACAGCGATACCCCGTACCAGAGCCTCGAGACGGACTCTTTGGTTCAGTGTATCCATATCTTCAGTGTCTGATACGCAACGGAACAGAACTGTTGATAAAGAAGGTTCAGCTAACAGCTCAAAGCCTTCACACCTTTCGACCATTCTGGCGACCTGCTGAGTCTGTTCCAGAAGGTGGTCATACATAGCTCCCAACGCATCAGGACCAACACTCTGCATTGTCATAAAAACTTTCAGAGCATCAAATCTTTTGGTCGTAGCCATTGACTTATCCACCAGATTCGGCAGCTCATCATGCTCCCGGTTCAGGTAATCGGCATGGTGCAACAGGTACTTGAAGTCTGCTTTGTCTTTAACCAGCAATGCACCACAGCTGATTGTCTGATAAAACAGTTTATGGAAATCGACACTCACAGAATCGGCTTTCTCGATACCCTTAAGGCGATTCTTATGCTTGCTCAGGATCAGAGCACCACCATACGCCCCATCTACATGCAGCCAGATCTCTTCTTTAGCAGCAATATCAGCCAGCGCATCGATATCATCAATAGCACCATGGTCTGTCGTACCGGCAGTTGCAACCAGAGCAAATGGGATCAGCCCTTCTGCTTTTACTTCCTGCACAGCCTTCTCCAGCGCATCTACCCGGATGGTGCCGTTATCATTTGTCTCAACACAGAGCACAGCTCGTTCACCGAGTCCCATTATGGACGCCGTTTTTTGCACAGTGAAATGAGACTTAGAGGAACAGATGATGCGCAGCTTAGACGCATATTCAGGCAAACCCAGTTTCTGGATAGAATGACCGCTAATCTTATCCGCAACCCAGTCACGTGCCAGCATCAGCCCCATCTGGTTAGACTGAGTACCGCCACTGGTGAAGATACCATCGGCTTTTTCACCCAGCTCATAGCGGCCGCACAGCCAGTCCACCACTTTCTGCTCAACATAGGTTGCGGCAGAAGCCTGATCCCAGGAATCCATAGACTGGTTTAATGCGGCAATAATAGATTCAGCGGCAATAGCAGGCATCAGAGGCACAGTGTGCAGGTGCGCAATACAGTTTTTGTGTTGAGTAAAAATGGAGTTTTTACCCACCAGCTCAATCGTATCACTCACAACACGCTTCAGGCTCTCATTGCTGCCATCAAGATCAATCTGACAGATTGCGGCTTCCAGCAACGCAGGATCCATTCCTGAATAGGGTTTATTGATGTCTTCAAACAACGAGGTTATCGCGGCGGTGGTATGCTGCATTACTGCAGCATAAGTATCCGCACCGGCCTGACCGGTGCGCAGAAAATGTTTTTCCCAGGACACTATTTTGTCTCCCACTGAGCTACTGCAACGTTGATCGCTTCTTCCAGCGTACGGACTGCAAAATCAATCTGCTCATAAGAAATGATCATCGGAGGAAGGAAGCGGATAACCGACCCCTCTCTGCCACCTTTTTCAACCATCAGGCCTCGTTCCAGCGCGGCACGCTGAATCGCCAGAGTCAGATCACCGGCTGCCGCAGGTTCACCAAATTTATTGGTTTCACCGTCAGGTTTCACAATTTCCAGTCCCAGCATCAGACCCTTACCACGAACATCTGCAATACAGCTGACACGACTCTGAATGCCTTCCAGACCATGACGCAAGTACTGACCCGCAACATTGGCGTGTTCAACAAGGTTGTCACGCTCCATAATTTCAAGTGCTTTCGCACCAGAAACCATCGCCAGTTGATTACCACGGAATGTGCCGGTATGCTCGCCCGCTTTCCAGGTATCAATGTCTTTTTTGAACACCAGAATCGACATTGGCAAACCACCACCAATAGCCTTAGACAACACTAAAATATCCGGGCTAATGCCTGATTCTTCAAAAGCAAAACGATAGCCGGTTTTACCTACACCACACTGGATTTCATCAAAAATCAGCAGGATACCATGCTCATCACAGATACGGCGCAGTTCACGCAGCCAGAATGCTGGCGCAGGAACCACACCACCTTCCCCCTGAACAGGTTCAACAATGATGGCTGCCGGTTTCATGATGCCAGCTTCATCATCGCACAGCATACGTTCGATATAACGGATGCCGGCTTTCGCACCGTCATCACCACCCAGACCAAACGGACAGCGCAGACTGTAAGGGAACGGCATAAAATGCACATCAGACATCAGTCCTGTACGACGTGCTTTTGTGCCCAGATTACCCATCAGTCCCATCGTACCGTTAGTCATACCGTGATATGCCCCACGGAAAGCAAACATGGTATTACGTCCTGTCGTCTGTTTTGCCAGTTTGATCGCAGCTTCTACTGCGTCGGCACCTGACGGACCACAAAACTGAATTGCAGAATTTTCCGCAAATTCCTGAGGAAGGAACGCCTTAACCTGCTTGATAAATCTGTCTTTTGCTTCGGTTGTAATATCCAGGGTCTGGTAAGGCAGACCGGAATCAAGCTGATCTTTCAGCGCCTGATTAATTTCAGGATGGTTATAACCCAGAGACAATGTTCCCGCACCAGCCAGACAGTCTAAGAACAACTGACCACGCGTATCTTCAACTAACGCGCCATAAGCCCGCTTAATAGCAATAGGCAGACGACGCGGATACGAGCGTACTTCAGATTCATGCTGCGCCTGATCGATCAGCAGTTGATCCGGTGTCAGATCATAGACACCTTCAAGCTGCGGAGTTGTTGTATCGAATGGATTATTTACGTTCACTGTTTCCAGAGGGAATGCTGTACTCATCTCTGACACCTATTTCTCAATTAACTGTCTGAAATACGCTCTCTACCCACATTTCCAAGGGGACTATTCTGTGCTTTTTTCAGGCAAAACGGTTACTGCAAAGCAGACTAACCCATACCGGAATTTCCGGCACAGGCACACAGGCCGGCTAATAGCCAGCTAAAAAGGGCTTACGAATCAAGGCTCAGTAATAATACTGCAGTTTGGAAGAACGAAGCTGATTTTGAAGTAATAGATTAATGATAACAATGTTGGGTTTCCCAATTTAATGCCGCCTATTCGCTATATCCAAGAGGTACAAAAAATCCGTCTATAGCTCTTAATCAGCAGAGCAAAGTATCCCGTCTACCAGTCCATTAGCTATGGCTGGTACCTACCCTACGAGACGGCACCAGCTTTAATGGTCGCCTCGCGTATCCCCCAGAAATTTCAGTTATGGAACTGCTCCGAGATTGCGCGCGAAATTATCATATTTTGCTTTTTATTGGCAACAATTTTGTGCGAAGAAATTATAGAAACATCAATATAGGAAGTGAAAGATGCATAGATAACTGTCTTAAATATGAGAATCACTCAGATTTGTTTACTGAGCATAAGCATAATATAAACATTTTTGGCTATAGATCACCTTTTGTGCATGTGGGCAAAAAATGGTTTGTGATGTAAGTCCAGATTGCTGCATAGAAAATCAATTAACATAGATTGTTACAGACAACTTACGTCTATTCCTCAACTACAAAACAAAATGCCTTATGAAAAAAATCTCATTTAAAGCGAAACTTATCGCGCTTGTTGTCACCATCATCTCTGCGACGGTTCTAACCGCCTATCTCACTTCTAACCATGTTATCAGTGATTACATTGCCAAAAATGATAGTAAAAACATTAAAGCTCAGCTTTCTTTAGTAACCGACAAACTTGTCAGCGATATACAAAATAAAGTCATCCTTGCTCAAGGCCTGAACTTCAGTATTACGCAGATACAGGAAATCACCGACAGAACCGGATTCTCCAATATTATGAAGATGTCCTTTGATCTGGTTTTTGACAAAAACGGTGCGATTGAAGACGAGGCGCTGGTTCAAAGCTTTGTAGAACAAATTAAAAATGCAGATAACCAAACCGTTGTCAGTGACGTTTTCTTTGAAGACGGAAAACCGCTGATGTCAATTACGGTTCCAACCGGAAAAAATGCAGGCAATATCTTTTTTATCGATCTAAGTGATATGCAAAACCTGCTGGCGGAATCAACGATTGAAGGCAGCTATCTGGAACTGAAAGACCCGAATGGTACGGAACTGTTCACCAACAAAACCGGTGATGATCTGATCCCGCTTCTGAACAACTTTGAAATTGAAGGTAAACAGTGGCAATTGAATGGCTATATAGACAGACACTATATTGAAGAAAATACTGGTCGTCTGAATGCCGCAATCACAACATCACTGTTGATTGCTGCCGTTATTATCATTCCGCTGACGATTCTGCTGATCAATCAAACCCTGAAGCCAGTAGTTGCACTGAGAAATGTGATCACCGATCTGGCAAACGGTAGCGGCGATCTGACACATCGTCTGGCTGTAGAAACCACCGATGATCTGGGTAAAATTGCTGAAGGTATTAATAAATTTATTGAAAACCTGCAAAATATGATGTTGCAGGTTTCGGCTTCCAGCAGAAAAATCAGTGAACAAATCACTCGTCTGGAGAGCCAGACAGAATCAAACAAAGAACTGCTGAATGCTCACAGCTCCGAAATGGAAATGGCTGTTACCTCTATCAACGAAATGAGCTCAACTGCCGAATCGGTTGCACACAGTGCTGCAGACGCAGCGAAACAAACTCAACGTACCAGTGATGAAGCGAATCAGTCCAAAGAAGTCGTACAGCAGGCGGTATGTAGTGTGTCCGCTCTGGTTGAGGAAGTGGAAAATATGTCTGAATCCATTCAATCCAGCCGGAAAGATACGGAACAGATCAGCACTGTTCTTGGTGTGATCGGTGATATAGCAGAGCAGACCAACCTGTTGGCACTGAACGCCGCAATTGAAGCCGCTCGTGCAGGCGAACAGGGTCGAGGCTTTGCTGTGGTAGCGGATGAAGTCCGGGCATTGGCAGCAAGAACCCGTCAGAGCACAGATGAAATCAATGAAATGCTGAGTAAACTGCGTCAGGGCAGTGACGGACTGGTGACAGCAATGGATTCAACGAAACATAGTTGTGAGCAGACTGCAGAAACGACTTCCCATGTCATGAATTCGCTGGATATCATGTCTGAATCGGTTATTGATATTAATGACCTAACCGCTCAGATTGCCACATCGGCTGAAGAGCAAAGTTCCGTAACTGAAGAAATCAACCGTAACATGACAGCTATTCAGGAAATGATCCAGACTCTGGCTCTGAACGGAGATGAAGCCGCCAGCAGTACACATGAGCTGACCGGTTCAAATCAGGAACTGGTCAATATTGTTGGTAAATTCAAACTTAGCTAACTGCTGAATAGTTTCCGACTTAATATCCGCTGTTCCATAACTGGTACAGCGGATTTTTTCTATCCATACTAAGCTTAAAGTACGCAGTATATATGTGTACTTTAAGCTTAGTATGGAGGCGTTATATGAGCTATAGACATATTCTGGTTGCTGTTGACTTAACCGATGAAAGCCGGAATCTAGTCAAAAAGGCGGCAGCATTAGCTGAAGCTCTGCATGCTGAACTCTCCTTTATCCATGTAGATATAAGCTACAGTGAAACCCGTCCGGAACAGATAGTTGCTAAAGAACTGACAGAAGACAGTAGCTATCTGGTGATGAAAGATGCACAAGAATTATTAGCCAACCTGAAAAAACACGCCGGTTATCCAATCAAAGAAATGCTGATAAGCAGCGGAAATATCGAAGACCGTCTCGAAACGGCGATACACTTACATAACATTGATCTGGTGATCTGCGGACACCATCAGGATTTCTGGCATCTGTTTATGTCCTCAGCGAAGAAACTGATCCAACATTTAGGTGTTGATATACTGATTATTCCCATTCCATGATACATAACGTAGAGCTATCTGTGCTTTCATCTATCTGTTTCTTCATCTTTCCTGCTTCCTGTACCGGGAAGCAGGAAAAATTATCAGAATATATAATTAGCCAACCGCTGCGTTTTCTCTCTTTCCAGATAACTGAGATAACCGATTAAAGCACCGGAAAACAATGCCACTGATTTCAGATTTTTTTCATCCGGTTGCTTTTGTTCAATATATTCAGTAACAAAATCACGCTGCATCGCATAGTCATTAATCTGTCCTAGCATGGTTTGTACTGTTTTATGAGCCTCCGAGCCATCACCCGGCATCAGTTCAGGGTAAAAGCTGCCAATATAACGCTGATTCTTTACCAGAATTCTCAGTTGGTGCAACTGCAGTAGTGATAAGGCGCTGAGTTTATGAAATCTTTCTGATATTTTTTTCTGTACCTTATTAAACTGAGAGTGCAGAAAGTGGCGATATTCATTAACCGAAACAGTAAGGTTAATAAGACTGATATTTCTGTATACTTCATCCAGAAGACTTTTAAAACCGTCACTGAGAAACCAGGAGAGTATTTTTTGCCGGTATTTATTCGCTTCCCAATGAAGATCACTCTGCATACATCTTGCCCCTTCCTGAAATAGCTCAGGAAACTGAACGGTGTACTCTTTCAGATGTTCAGAAAACACTTCAAGGTCGCGAAGTCTCCCGGTCGGTTCCGTCAGGGATCTAAAAAGCCGTTTAAGGTCGAGAAGATATTCCGAAGCCACAAAAGCCCGGTTTGCTTTTAGCAGAGCCTTTGCCCGCCGAAGCGCAACCCGGTACTGATGCAAAGCTTCCGGGTCATGATGACGGACATAGTACCGTGCATTATGCTCTGCGACAGCCAGCAGCTCACTCAACCCATACTGAAGTTGTCCGGTTATATCCGTAATACGTTTATCCGCCGATATTTTTCCGGCAGATATATACGTTATATTCGCCTGCATACCAGTCACCACCTCCCTGTTGTCTGATAATTCTGCCAGACAAGTATAGCTGAGTTTGCCTTAAAAGGCGGTTTTATCGCTTGCGGTTAAAGAGATACACACCGAAAAGAGGGAATGAACACCCAAAGCAATATGAGCGCCAAAATAAGGCGAAGTGCACTGAGATTGTGCACCTGCTGGCATAACAAAAATAAAGATAAAAATAATCATCAATAAAATCAATCAATTAGATTGATTTATTTTTTGGCACACTAATAGCATTATTAATATCGATACATTCTCGTTCTGCTTTCGTTAGGCATTCACGCCTTCTTCGCTTGTTGAAGAAGGCTTTTTTTTGCCTGACAAAAACGATGTGAAATTTTTACCGGATAAGCATCTTGAGGTAACGGGTCTGACCACGTATCTCAGAAGAAAGGAAAGACCGGCCTGTCAATCATAGACCAGCTGATCGTCCTCGTAACGGGTTTCCACTTTACATACCATCAAAGCGGCTCTGTGGCCGATGGTCACATTATCATTGGGAAAGACAATAGCTTCATTATCACTTTTGGCAAACAGCAATTTTTCACCGTCATGCCCCAACACTTGCCCATGTTCAAATTCAGTAAAATTCTCAATATCGTCACTGAAATTAAAACCAAAATCTTCGTTGATGCGTTTAATTGTCTGAGTTACCCGATAAGTCACTATCGGTTTTTCATCCAATTCATCAAGCTGACCTGCAATCAGTGCTTTTAAAGCTGATTCAAACGGAAGCAACCGAGTATGATCATTTTCACCCAGAGGAGCCACCTGCCCTAATTCAACGGTAAGAGCCTGCGCGTCAAAATATTCGGCACTGAACCAGCTAAAGGTATTGGCTGGGGCATTAGCCAGAAGAACTGCTTCAACCGCACCTTTTTGTAAAAAGGAAATAAGCTCACGGCTACGGGTAACCGGCTTTTTAACCTTCGGACTCACCGCAAACGTAGTGTGATGTGAGCGACGAATCGCAGTATGCATATCCAGATGCCAGCGTTGTGATGCTTCTGTTGACTCAAAAAAGCCCTGAACGATAGCTTTCAGCGTCATGGCGATCCGGGTTTCTCTGGTTTCTTCTCTGTCCCGTTCATCAAACAAACGGTTCAAGTTTTCATCCAGATAACGGACATGTCTGGCTGCAGCTTCCGGATGGCACAACACAAAAAGACAATGTTCCATCACTGGTACTGATTCATTAAGGATATCGGCCAGTACGTTATCAAGCAATTCCATTGGTGCCGTCTCATCACCATGAATACCGGCGGAGAGCAGTATGTGTTTTGTCTCTGCCGTTACCTTCGCTGGTATAACTTCCACAACACCCCGGCCAAGAATATGAACAACCACACCAGAGGTGAGCTGCACCTGTCCCGAATGAATGTCTTCCTCAGGCATCAGTGCATCATATAGAAATGATTGACGAAACAGTGGCTTTACCATTAATGACTCCTTTTTTAGCTGCGCAATCTTACCGTATGGCTCACTTGCCTTCCACTAAGACCTACAGTTTAAAAGATAAAAATCATCTACCAAATTATTTCATCAAAAATGTTAACAAGTTCTCAGTAGTTAAACCGGTAGCATAGCGATTTGGTGTAACACCACATCACAGTGATGGCTTTACTCTCGGGAAAATACATATCTGGAAATAAATAGCCATGCTTTCAGGCTTTATTCTTGCGAAGCAGAGGCTTACTATAGGATACTTCACCTGCAAGGCAGATACACTCCGGGTTCTGCCTAAAAACAAGACCTCATATAAAAACTCACAACAGCCGGGAACACCATGAGAAACGAACAACCGACATTCTTCTTTTTCGATTATGAAACCTGGGGAGTAAGCCCGGCGAAGGACCGTCCGTGTCAGTTTGCCGGAGTCCGGACGGATATGGAGTTTAATATTATCGGCGAACCACTGGTTATCTACTGTCAGCCACCGGCAGATTATCTTCCCAGCCCGGAAGCTGCGCTTATTACCGGGATTACGCCACAAGAAGCCATCAGTAAAGGACTGCCTGAACCGGAGTTTATCCGGCAGATTTATCAGGCGCTGTCAGTCCCTAATACCACCAGTCTGGGTTACAACAGCATCCGTTTTGACGATGAAGTCACCCGTTATACGTTGTACCGTAATTTCTACGACCCGTATGCATGGAGCTGGCAGAACGGAAATTCTCGTTGGGATCTGCTGGATGTAATGCGTACCTGTTATGCCCTGCGTCCGGACGGCATTGAATGGCCGGAAAATGCCGAAGGCTTTACCAGTTTTAAACTGGAGCATCTGTCCGCGGCCAATGGCATTGAACATACTAATGCACACGATGCGATGGCTGATGTTATCGCCACCATCGAAATGGCGAAGAAATTAAAATCTGCTCAGCCCAAATTATTTACTTACCTGTACGATATGCGTAACAAGCGCAAACTGAATGAGTTAATCGATATTGTAAATATGACGCCTCTGGTACATATTTCCGGAATGCTGGGACGCGAATGCGCAAATACGAGCTGGATGGTTCCTCTTGCCTGGCATCCGACTAATCAGAACGCTGTTATTATGGTAAATCTGGCGATGGACCCGGCTCCGCTACTTGAACTGAACAGTGATGCGCTTCGTGAGCGTCTGTATACACGCCGGGATGATCTGGCTCCGGGCGAGTTACCCGTTCCGGTCAAACTGGTTCATCTGAATAAATGCCCCATTCTGGCTCCGGCCAAAACCCTGACGGCAGAAAATGCAGAAAAAATCGGTATTGATCGGGAAAAATGCCTTAAACATCTGGCGCTAATCAGGCAACACCCTGAAATAAGAGAAAAACTGACCGGCTTATACGCTGCCGAACCCGCTTATGCAGATGCCGGTAAAGATGTGGATTCCTGTTTGTATGACGGTTTCTTTTCCCCGTCTGATAAAGCGGCAATGGATATTATCCGCCAGGCAGCTCCTGAACAGCTTGGGACACTGGATATCTCTTACAGCGACCCGCGCATTGAACCCTTGCTGTTCCGTTATCGGGCCAGAAACTTTCCTCAGACGCTAACGCCAGATGAACAAGTCCGCTGGACACAGCATTGCCGTGAATATTTTGAAACCTATCTGCCTGACTATATGCTTAACCTAGAAAATCTGGTGCATGAACATGAAAGCGACGAAAAAAAGATTGCGATACTAAAATCCATTTACCGATACGTGGAACGCCTTGTCTCCTGACCCGACACTCTTATCATCAAAAATACAGGCGAATACGTCATGCTAAGAAAAATTTTACAATATTTAGTCTCCTGCGGGTTGATCATGGGATCACTTGCTGTCGGTGTTTCTATTCAGCAATATCTTTCTCTTTCTATTCCCGGCAGCATAATTGGCATGCTGCTGCTATTCCTGCTGATGATCAGCGGTCTGGCACCAGCTGAATGGGTAAAACCGACAGCTCAACTTCTTATCCGTTATATGGTGCTGCTTTTTGTTCCTATCAGTGTCGGTCTGATCCAATACGGAGATCTACTGACCCAAAATGCCCTTCCTATTCTGGCCGGAACCGTTGGTGGTACCATTATTGTACTGGTTATTCTGGCAAAAATGCTGGAATACATTCTTACCCGTTCATCCGTAGCAGATAAAGAGGAGGTTAACCAATGATCTGGGTTCTGGTGACACTGACCGTTTTCTTTTTCACCCGCTTTGTTTCACAAAAGCTCAATCACCCTCTTGCAAACCCACTGTTGCTGAGCATTGCTATTATTATTCCGCTACTGATCCTGCTGGATATTCCGTATGAAACCTATAACCAGCACAATCAATGGATAACTTACCTGCTCCAACCAGCCGTGGTGGCTCTGGCTTACCCTTTGTATGAGCAGTTTCCGGAAATCAAAAAGAACTTCCGTATTATTTTACTTGCATGTGGTATAGGCAGTGTACTGTCAATGACAACCGCTTCTTTAATAGCGCTGGCACTCAAAGCGGATATAGGCCTAATTGCCGCCCTGATGGGAAAATCCGTCACAACCCCGATTGCAATGGAAGTCGCTAAATTTTTGGGTGGTGAACCGGCTATTGCTGCGGTGATGGTTCTGATTGTCGGTGTTTTTGGTGCCGTCTGTGCTTATCCGATTTATGGTTGGCTGAATATCACCCACCCTATTGCAAAAGGACTCACGATGGGAACCATCTCTCACGCTCTGGGAACAGCAACCTGTGCAGAAAAAGATCCCCGAGATGCCGCATTCAGCTCACTGGCTCTGGTTGTCTGTGGTGTGATCACTTCGATACTGGCTCCCTTTGCTTATTTTCTGGTGGAACATTTATATATCACGGTTCATGGTGGCTGATAACTGAGCTAAATTTGTGCAGTGTCACGCAATTAATGAATACCAACATTTCGTTACATTTGTATACGTGATCTCAGCCACGGTTTGTGTCTTGTTTTCTTCTACAATAAGCAATCAAGACATCACCAGAGGCTTCTTATGGATAACCGATTTGACCATGCGCTAAGCATAGTTCCACCTGCAGTTGCCGATTATCTGCATACGATGCTTTACTCTGAGCATTTCGATGCAACGATTTCTGCGCAACAGTTTGCGGAACTACAACAACTTTCTGGTTTAAATGATAGTGAGCTCAGAGTCACATTGCTTCCTTTCGCCGCCGCTTATTCACATACGCCGATATCTCATTTTAACGTCGGCGCTATTTGTCGTGGATTGTCAGGACGCCTCTATTTTGGTGCCAATATTGAGTTTGCAGACATACCGTTAAATCAGACCGTTCATGCTGAGCAATGTGCTATCAGCCATGCCTGGATGAAAGGTGAAAACGGAGTGAAAGATATCACTGTAAACTACAGTCCCTGCGGCCATTGCCGCCAGTTTATGAATGAGCTTTCCACTGCCGGCAACCTGAAAATTCAGCTTCCGGAAAAAAAAGAACAGACACTGCAATACTATCTTCCGGAATCTTTCGGCCCAGCCGATCTGAATATCCATGATCGGCTGATGAAATCCTCACCACATACCTATCTGGTTCCGGATGACGATTTACTGCTATTTAATGCAGTAGAAGGGATGAATAAGAGCTATGCTCCTTATACTCATAACCACAGCGGTGTAGCTCTTCAGCTTGCAAGCGGAGAAATTTACACCGGTTCTTACGCAGAAAATGCCGCCTTTAACCCCAGTCTTCCACCTTTGCAGGTTGCTCTTCTTCTGATATTACTGGACGGACACTCTTTCTCACAGATCCGTCATGCGGCACTAGCCGAATCGTCCGCCGGATCTGTCAGTCATCTGGGAGGAACACAAACAACACTGGATGCCATAGATCCGGATATCACACTAGAGTATCTGTCGCTGGACGTTCCTGCGACTTGAATAAAAACTTCACCAGCAAACGTTTGCCTAAAAACAAAATATCAGTATGATCCGCCCCATTCGTACTGAAAAAAGGATGCAAAAATGCTTGGTACAGCAACCCGTAAGAATGCGACACGTGTTTTACTACTCGGTTCTGGTGAACTTGGAAAAGAAGTTGCCATCGAGTGTCAGCGCTTAGGTCTGGAAGTCATTGCCTGTGACCGTTACGCAGATGCACCGGCCATGCAAGTTGCTCACCGCAGCCATGTTATCGATATGCTGGACGGAAAAGCGCTGGAAGAACTGATTAGTCTGGAAAAGCCTGATTTTGTCGTACCGGAGATTGAAGCTATCGCAACCGATACCCTAATCAAGCTTGAAGAACAGGGACTGAAGGTGGTTCCGTCTGCGAAGGCAACCAAACTGACGATGGACAGAGAAGGTATCCGCCGCCTTGCTGCCGAAGAGCTATCAGTACCGACCTCTCCTTACCAGTTTGCCGATACTTATACAGATTTTCAGGCAGCTGTTAACTATGTCGGCACACCCTGCGTAGTAAAACCGGTAATGAGTTCTTCCGGTAAAGGCCAGAGTATCATCAAAACAGATGCAGATATTGAGAAAGCATGGAAATACGCACAGGAAGGCGGCCGCTCTGGTGCCGGACGAGTCATTGTTGAAGGCTTTATCGATTTTGATTATGAAATCTCACTACTGACCGTTCGAGCTGTCGATGGGGTTTATTTCTGTGCACCGATTGGTCATCGTCAGGAAGACGGTGATTATCGTGAATCCTGGCAGCCACAAGCCATGTCAGACGTTGCACTCAAAGCTGCAGAATACATTGCCGAACAGGTGGTTAATGCACTGGGAGGCTATGGCCTGTTTGGTGTGGAACTGTTTATCAAAGGTGATAAGGTTATCTTTAATGAAGTATCCCCCCGTCCTCACGACACAGGTCTGGTCACTCTGATTTCTCAGGATATGTCTGAATTCGCTCTGCATGTCCGGGCATTTACCGGAATGCCCGTGAATAACATCACTCAATACGGTCCATCGGCTTCTGCCGTTATTCTGGGTGAAGGCACGTCAGATAATGTCCGTTTTTCCGGCATGGAAGATGCTCTGGCAAAACCGCAGACCCAAATCCGTCTGTTCGGTAAACCAGATATCAGCGGCCGCCGCCGTCTCGGGGTTGTTTTAACCAAACGCAAAAGTGTTGAAACTGCTATTGATGAAGCTAAAGAGAGTGCCGGGAAGATCAGTATCATTTACTGATAATGACCGACACTGAGAGCAATAGCGCGACTGCAAGCATCAATAGCAGAAGCAGGTAACCGGGATCAATACAGCTTACAGCTTGTTGAATTCCCGGTTAACTTTAAAGGTATCGGACGTCACATACGCTTCCATAGAACGAACCCGGCTTTCCAGAGAATACAAATCCTGATCCAGTGCCATAAGCAGTTGTGCCGGGGTCTTTCCTGATTGCCAGGATTTACTTTTCAGTTTATGCCACTGTTCTGCCTGTACTGTCTGGGTATAGTCATAGGGCTGTTTTTCCAGCATCATTGCGGCAGCAACGTAGGCGACAACCACCAGAAAATTCCCGCCAAGCAGTGTGACAGACACAACGATTATTCTGACCAGCCAGACTTCAATACCAAAGTAGTGTGCGATGCCGGCACAAACTCCAGCCAATTTGCCGTTAACAGGATCCCGGTACAGTTCTCTATCTCTCATAATTCTGCCGCCAGTTCGGGGCTTCTGCATCCAGGATCCGTTCCAGTGTCCCCACCCTTTGTTGTAGTGATTCCGCCTTTTCTGATAACCGCTGCAGAGCCGCATAATCTTCCTCACTCAATCCTGTGGCTGATTTTCTTTTGCTCCGGTAATGAAGAAGTAACCATAACGGCGCAACAAAAATCATAAATAAGATTATCGGAACAGTGATAAATGCGCCCATCATAGCCTTCTCCTGTGATTATTGTTCATTCTGCGGCTTCTGTAATTCCATCTGTTGTTTCATTTTAGCCAGTTCCTGTTCAATCTCATCCTGAGCCTGAAGTTCAGCAAACTCCTGATCCAATGATTTGCCCTGACCAGACATGGCATAGCTGTCAGCTTCGGCCTCCAGCTCATCAATTTTTCTTTCGTATCGATCAAAGCGGGAAAAAGCTTCATGAGTCCGGGCGGTATGCAAGTGCTTCTGAACATCACGGCGGTTACCGGCCGCTTCACGACGAATAGCCAAAGCCTGTTGTTTTGCCCGTGTTTCATTGATCTTGGCTTCAAGCTTGCCAATCTCTCCACTCAATTTTTCAATAGTTTCAGCAACCAGAGTCTGTTCAGACTGCAGGCTTTTCACTACATCCTGAAGCTTCTGCTTTTCGATCAGAGCGGCACGAGCCAGATCATCCCGCTGTTTAGACAGAGCCAGTGCCGCTTTCTGTTGCCATTCATCCACCTGCTCCTGAAGACTGTCTACCCGACGGGAAAGCTCTTTTTTATCCGCCAGAGCTTTTGCTGAATTAGTCCGTACTTCGACAAGTGTATCCTCCATCTCCTGAAGGATCAGACGAATCATTTTTTCCGGATCTTCTGCTTTATCCAGCAATGCACTGATATTGGAGTTTACAATATCTGCAAAACGAGAAAAGATGCCCATAATATACCTCGGTGATTATCGGTTTGACCTATCATACGACAACCAAGATATATGCCAAGATGAAATTCTATAAAAATTAATCAGTTAAGAAAAAATAGAATTTACTGTATCGCATGCTATGATCAATTCAGCTAATAGTTGGTAATTTTAACCACCCCATATAAAAAGGAACCATCACAACGATGAAGCAACAGACGCTGATTGGTGAATCCGGTAATTTTCTCGCCGTTCTGGATAAGGTGTCAAAGCTTGCACCAATTGAAAGACCAGTATTGATTATCGGGGAACGAGGGACAGGGAAGGAACTGATAGCCCAGCGACTGCACTACCTGTCGAGGCGCTGGGATCAACCTTTGATTACGCTCAATTGCTCAACACTGAGTGAAGGTCTGATTGATTCAGAGCTCTTCGGTCATGAAGCGGGATCATTTACCGGCTCAAAAGGGAAACATCAGGGACGCTTTGAGCGGGCAGAGAATGGCTCCCTTTTTCTTGATGAGCTTGCTACCGCACCTCTCTCTGTGCAGGAAAAACTGCTGCGCGTTATCGAATACAATCAATACGAAAGAGTCGGTGGTAACCGGACATTAAATGCAAATGTCCGGCTCATCTGTGCCACTAATGCTGACCTTCCGCAACGGGCACAGCAGGGAAGCTTCCGAGCGGATCTTCTGGACAGACTCGCCTTTGATGTGATTCATCTTCCTCCCCTTCGGGAACGTCCGGAAGATATATTATTACTGGCAGAGCACTATGCCATAAAAATGTGCAGAGAACTCTCCCTGCCATTATTTACCGGATTTACGCCACAGGCCGCTTCAGCCTTACAGGAATATTCCTGGCCGGGAAACATTCGGGAACTGAAGAATGTTGTTGAAAGAGCCATCTATCAGCATGGCCGGTCTGAACTCCCTGTGGGACAGCTTATCTTTGATCCCTTTGTCTGTGCCTGGAAAAACACGTCTGGCGAGAGTACCACAGCAGAGTCTCCGGTTACTGATGAAGATTTCGTTTTCCCTATAGATTACAAAAGAAAGATAGAGGATTATGATATTCAGTTACTGACTCAGGCACTGAAAGAAGCCCGACATAATCAACGACAGGCAGCAAACTTGCTGGGACTCAGCTATCATCAGCTGAGAGGGATGTTGCGAAAATACCAGCTAATCGGCTCAGTACACAACACCGGAGCGGAAACCGATGAAGAGAACTGAGACATATAATGACGCTTCACTTGGTCTGTCTGAACAAAAATGGTAAATTAGCCGGATCTTTGGAACGCGTCCCGCAAAATATCTGTGTCGAAAACGTGATTCTTATCAATATAACAAGTTCTTTCTATGAAAGTATTATTTAACATAGCGGTTGGGCTATGCGGACTGAGTCTGCTAGCCGGATGTAATAGCGATATTGATCAGTCAAAAATTCGCGAACAGGGATTTGTTTTTTGCGGTCAGAGCGCACCGGACTCTTTTAATCCACAGCAGGTTGAACGCAGTATCACTTCCGATTCACTGGGACCACAACTCTTTGACACTCTATTCCAGCTTGATCCAGTAACCCTGCACCCAGTACCAGCTCTGGCTCGGGGGTGGACAGTAAACGAATCCGGTACAGAATTTACTATCGAACTGCGGAAAAATGTGGCATTCCAGACGACCGCATGGTTTACCCCGACCAGACCGATGAATGCCAGCGATGTGGTTTTTAGCTTCAACCGGATACTGGATCCGAATAACCCGTTTCATCAGGTAGGAAAAGCGGTCTATCCTTGGTTTTCCGGCTTTGATTTTCAAAAGTTAGTGGACAAAGTTGAAGCGGTTGATGATAACCATGTCCGGTTCACTCTGACCCGCCCCGACAATACTTTTCTACCGAATATTTCCACTCCTTTTGCTGTTATCCACTCGAAAGAATATGCACAACAGCTGATGCTGAGTGATGAGAAAATCAAACTCGACACTCAACCAGTCGGAACGGGCCCCTTTTATCTGGCCGACTACCAGGTCGGTGATCTGATCCGTCTGAAACGACACGATAATTACTGGCGAGGACGCCCAGAGATGCAACAGGTCGTATTTGATATATCGGCTCACGGTACCGGCCCGCTGGCAAAACTGCTGCGTGGTGAATGTGATGTTCTAAATGCTCCGCTATCTAGCCAGATTCCGACGATAAAAGAGCAGAAGCAGTTAAAACTCGATGCTCACCCGGCAATGAATGTCGCTTTCATTGCTATTAATACCAAACATCCGGCTCTGTCGGATCTGCGGGTTCGCAAGGCACTCAGCCTTGCAATCAACCGGGAAAATATTCTTGAATCCGTTTATTACGGCACCGGCTCACAGGCCTATACGCTGCTGCCACCATCATCGTGGGCTTATCAGAAAGATACGGTTCACGTCCGCTATGATAAAAATTATGCCCTTGCTCTGCTAAGAGAAGCTGGATTCAGTTCCGGGCTGGAATTATCTATGTGGGTACCGCTTGAAACCAGTGCCTATAACCCGAGTCCGAGAAAAACAGCCGAGCTAATTCAGGCAAATCTGGCCGACATCGGTGTCACACTGCTACTATTTACCGGCGACCGCTTTGACCGGACAGATTTAGATAAGGTTGCCAATATCGACCTGATACTGACCGGCTGGAATGCCAGTACCGGTGACCCTGATAATTTTTTCCGCCCTTTACTTTCCTGTAATGCGAATCAGGCCGGGATGAATATTTCTATGTGGTGTAATCCGGATTTTGATTTTCTGCTTAATTTGGCGAAAGAGACCAATAACTCCCGTTACCGCATTAATCTGTACCGGCAAGCTCAGAATATTATGAATGAAGAGGTTCCGGTTATTCCTCTTGCTCATGGAGCACAGTTTCAGGCTTATCATCAGTCGTTGGACGGATTTGCTATCGATCAGTTCAACACCCAGAATTTCTATCAGGTAAAGAGGAACCGATAGATGTTTAATTACTCACTGAGAAAACTCTTTCTGTTTATGATCACTCTGCTTATCCTGACATTAGTCGGGTACAGTATTCTGCGCCTTGACCCGTCATCGCCATGGGGAGAGTATCCATTTTCAGACGGCTGGATCGACTATCTTTCCCGTCTGAGTCACCTCGATTTTGGTCTGAATAAGAATGGAACGCCTATTATTGATGACCTGCGTTTTGTTTTTCCGGCTACGCTTGAGTTGTGTATTATTGCTTCTGTTTTTGCACTGCTGATAGGCGTTCCTACCGGTACACTGGCAGGCATGCGTCAGGGTAGGCTTATCGACCGGGTTATCTCTTTTATTTCAATGTCCGGCTATAGTGCCCCGCTGTTCTGGCTGGCATTACTTTTAATTATGTTCTTTTCCCTTAACCTGCGAATACTGCCGGTATCAGGCCGATATGAATTGCTGTATGAGATTGAACACGTGACCGGTTTCGCTCTGATTGATGCCTTTCTTTCCCAGAGCCCCCTCCGGGCTCAGGCTCTGCAAAATGTCATCGAACACCTGATCCTGCCTTCTCTGATACTGGCTCTTGCTCCGACAACACAGGTTGTACGTCTGATGCGGGCATCTGTTGCTGAAGTCATGACTCAAAATTACATCCGGGTCGCCCGAATTAAGGGACTGTCAAAATATGAAATCGTGATGCAGCATGTACTGAGAAATGCCCTGCCCCCTATTATTCCTAAATTTGGTGTACAGCTATCCAGTATGCTGACCTTTGCGATCATTACCGAATCAATTTTCAACTGGCCGGGCATCGGGCGCTGGTTGCTTGATGCGCTGTCGGACAAAGATTACGTTTCTATTCAGGCGGGTGTTATGGTTGTCGCCACATTTGTACTTGCCGCAAATATTTTCACAGACCTGCTGGGTGCAATGGTGAATCCCCTGATAAGGAAGGAATTAAATGCGGATAACAAATAGTATCTATCAGGAAGAACATATTCCGACCCAGTTTGAACGTTTCTGGCGCAGTTACCGGGCAAACAGTCTGGCCATGTTCGGTTCGTGGTGTCTGCTGCTAATCACGCTAATCACCCTGATTTCTCCGTGGATAACACCCTACGAACCTCAGATGCATTCTGCCCATCTTCTGCTTCCTCCATCATGGGAGCCCAGAGGCACTGTTGATTTCTTTTTTGGCACTGATGATCTGGGCAGAGACATTTTGTCCCGGATTCTAGCAGGCTCACAATTTACTTATGGTGCAGCGGTAGTCATCACCTTTCTGGCGACACTGATTGGCTGCGTTATCGGTTTTCTGGCTGGCATGACCAAAGGAATGTTATCCAGTACCCTTAACCATATGTTTGATACTGTCATGTCCATCCCATCCCTGCTGCTGGCGATTATTTTTGTCGCCTTTCTCGGTTTTGGTGAGCTGAATATTCTGCTTGCTATTGGTTTAGCGCTGATCCCCCGCTTTATCCGCTCGGTATATACCGCTGTACATAATGAAGTAGAAAAAGACTACATTATGGCGGCACGGCTGGACGGGGCAAACAACCTCTATTTGCTGACCAATTCGGTTCTGCCAAATATTCTGTCTGTCATTATCGCTGAAATTACTATCTCTCTGACTATTGCCATTTTAGATATTACGGCTCTGGGCTTTCTCGGCCTCGGTGCACAGGCTCCGAGCACCGAATGGGGAGCCATTTTAGGCGATTCAGTAGAACTGATCTATCTGGCTCCCTGGACGGTCATACTTCCCGGACTGGCGATTATGTTTACTGTTATTGTCATCAACCTTGTCGGCGAAGGTGTCCGCGATGCACTCAATGCAGGAGTCGAATAATGCCACTTCTTGATTTCAGACACTTAACTATAGAAATTGAAACGCCGCATGGACTGGTTAAAGCCGTAGATCGGATGAGCCTGACCATCAGCGAAGGGGATATTCGCGGTCTCGTCGGAGAATCCGGCTCAGGGAAAAGTCTGGTCGCAAAAGCCATTGTCGGCATGTGTAAAGACAACTGGCGTATCACTGCTGACCGGATGCGATTAGGTGATATTGACCTGTTGCAACTGACGCCTCGAGAACGCCGCAAAGTCATTGCCCGCGATGTTGCCATGATATTTCAGGAACCTTCCAGCTGTCTGGATCCATCTGAAGCGGTCGGAAAACAGCTGGCAGAATCAATTCCTTCCAAATCCTTTGAAGGACGCTGGTGGGAAAGGCTGAAATGGCGGAAAAAACAGGCCGTTGCCCTATTGCATAAAGTCGGGATCAAGGAGCACACCCGGATAATGGACAGTTACCCCTATGAACTGACCGATGGGGAATGTCAAAAAGTCATGATTGCCATGGCGATTGCAGCTAAGCCAAGAATTTTGATTGCAGATGAACCGACGAATGACCTCGATCCAATCACTCAGTCACAGATCCTGAGACTATTGAGTAGAATGAATCAGGTCAATAATACGACCATTCTACTTATTGGTCATGACCTTACGACCATTACTCAGTGGGCAAAACGTATCACAGTCATGTATTGCGGCCAGTCAGTCGAGTCTGCATCAACTCAAAGTATTCTGACTGCACCTAAACACCCGTATACACATGCCCTACTGAATGCCATGCCTGATTTTACTCAGGGAATTCCACATAAACAGAAACTGCATTCTCTCCCGGGTTCCATCCCTCCGTTGCAACACTTACCTATAGGCTGCCGTCTGGGACCCCGTTGCCCATACGCTCAGCGTCAGTGCGTAGAATATCCCTACACACAAAAGATAAAAGACCATAAGTATGCCTGCCATTTTCCGCTTAATACCGATTTGGAGAAGCAATCATGAGTGCCCTGCTGGAAGTTGATAATCTGGCAAAAACATTTGTTAACCGTACCGGACTGTTCCGAAAAAAAGTGAAAGAAGCCGTCAAGCCGGTAAGTTTCACTCTCGAACCGGGACAAACAATCGCTTTTATCGGCCAGAATGGTTCTGGTAAGTCGACTCTGGCTAAAATGCTGGCCGGGGTAATAGAGCCGACGTCAGGAGAAATCCGCGTCAATGGAGAAAAACTGGAGCACGGTGATTACAGCACTCGATGTAAGCTGATCCGTACGATTTTTCAGGATCCCAATACCTCTTTAAATCCTCGCATTCAGATTGGCCGAATCCTGGAAGGTCCGTTGAAACGGAATACAGACATGTCTCCGGAAGCACGCATTCAGAGAGTAAAAGACACTCTGATACGTGTTGGCCTTTTGCCTGAACATGCATATTTTTACCCGCAAATGCTGGCAACTGGACAAAAACAGCGGGTTTGTCTTGCCCGGGCACTCATATTGCAGCCTTCCGTGATTATTGCCGATGAAGCTTTAAATGGTCTGGATATGGCAATGCGCTCACAGATTATTAACCTCCTGTTAGAACTGCAAGAGGAAATGGGGGTTTCATTTATCTACGTGTCTCAGCAAATCGGTATCATTAAACATATCAGTGATCAGGTCATGGTTATGCATGACGGTGAAGTGGTGGAACACGGCGACAGTCAAATTATCCTGACAACACCAACCCATCCAGTTACTCAAAAGCTGGTTGAGAACCACTTTTACACCAATCCCTCACATACTAAGGGGCAATGAAGAAATATCCATCCAGATAAAAACTCTATCGATTGCCAATAAAAAAGGCAAAACCATAACGTTTTGCCTTTCTTCTTATCTTTAAACCAGTATGTAGTTATGCCAGTTCCTGTTGCAGCCAAGGCCAGCCTTGTTTTTTACGGCTCAGAGTATTTTCCATCATCAGCATGCCGTCTTTTTCATGCTTAACCAGCTTCTCTGCCCATTCGCCTTTGTATAGCAGACGAGTCTGTGCTGTTGTGATATCCGTAAGCATCACGGCCGCAAACGCCAGTCCTTCTTCTTCACAGCGACGGGTAAGATCGGCCTCAAGCGCATCAATCATACCGTCGACCTGATCCAGCGTTGCCAGCTCAACCTGACCAACCACAACTTCGCGCTCATTAAACGGATACGCCTTCAGGTCTTTTTCTACCAGCTCGGCCGCCGTAAGACCTTCGATATCAGTCTTTGCAATCAGTAGTTTTTTGATAAAAGTATCCAGATCCGTCACACCAGCGTAATTAGCCAGTTCTGCAACCGCATCTTTATCTTTTTGCGTACAGGTCGGAGATGCAAAACCAACCGTATCAGAAAGAATGGCAGACATCATAAGTACAGCTAAAGGACGGGTAACGTCAACGTTTTCCATCTTCAGCAGATTAAACAGGATAGTACAGGTACAGCCAACCGGCCAAATCCAAGCTTCAAGAGGGTTAACTGTCATCACGTCACCCAAACGGTGATGGTCTACAATACCCAGAATCTCAGCTTCTTTGATATCATCCGGAGCCTGAGCAATATCTGAGTAGTCCACCAGCCAGATCTTTTCACCAGCAACACCGGTACACATCTCAGGAGCATCAACACCAGCCTGAGCCAGAATATGTGTTGTTTCACGGTTCAGTTCGCCCTGACGAACTGCTTTCGCTTCAAGACCACGGGCTTTAAGCAGTTCTGCCGCAACCAGTGCACTACAAATACTATCACTATCCGGGTTTTTATGACCGACAACTTGAATCATCTTCTTTCCTATGCAAGTTATGTTTGTTTGGACTGATTATTCAGCCTCTCCTTAAGGTAAGTACTTTACCTGATTTTGAGATTTTGTCATTGGCTTTATACCCGGGTAGTTTTATGCTGCAGAATTCAGAGAGAATCCCGGCGGATAAGCCTTCCGGAGAATTCCTCTGAGCACGGAAAAATTTCTGAAAAAATCACTTGCAACTGCTGCACAACCCGAGATGACGGGCTTACAGAATTTTATCCACAGATATTGTGGAAAACTATACCGCTTAGATATGAATATTCATCGTAACATTATAATAACAAACGTCTTTCCCCTTTACAGCACCCCGGAATCATGATGAATCGATTTAGACATTTTTCGCGTATAGATAAAACTATGCACCAGAATCGGTAACTGAATACAGGCCACCATAACTAATATAGGTATAACAAACACGTCCAGTGACCTTTCATTTCCCCAGTGGCTACAGGCCAATACCAAAAAACCGGCTAATAAAATTTTCAATCCCGTCCAGATATTAAGTAATACAAAAATACGACGCTCCACTATCACCTATCCCTAAAAATATATGTATCTACAAGCCATTACCACTTTTCTAATGAGCTCACAAAGACTTATCTTGATATTTATCACTAACTTCAACCCAATACGTGTAATCCATTACATGTGAAATTCTGCGCAATTTTCACAAAAAAAACAGGCTAATAACAACCAAAATAATTAGAGATATCGATATTTATCACACTGCAGACATCTTTCCCTAAAGGCTCACAATGGTGATTTTTTAGAGTTATCACTCAAAAACAAACTTATTCGTCCGGGTTCATTCTTCTATCAGAACCATTACGGTTAAATATTCACCACTTTCAACGCAGCTAACATTTCTGAAGATATTTGCTTGTTTACCAGGTCATTGGCCATTACTTTTTAATTAACCGCCTGACTTTAGGAACAACTATGAAATTTACCGCCGAACATATTGCAGAACTGAACCTGTTGCTTCAATTCGACCTCAGCAGTACCTTTACCGGTATTAAAGTACATCAGGATGCAGCCCCGGATACTCAGACCGCTGTAGCGGCCTTATACACCAAAGGATTATGCACTCTTCCTGATGGCGGCTATCTGACGAATGAAGGGATTGAAATCGCACAACATGCTGAACAAATATTATCGTTTCTTGCTACAGCCCCAAAAATTTAGATCCCGCACACTAACAAACATATTTTAAGTCCTACACTTTAAGAGAATTAATTTCCAGCAGTGGAGGACTTATGTTCCGGTTACCGGCAACCATCATCGCATTGCTTATCCTTTTCGGATGCAACAACCAGCATCCGGTACAGGCTCTTGGTACGATAGAAAGAGACCGGGTAACCTTTACCGCCACTTCCGGCGAAATTATTACAGCGTTACCGTTTAAAGAAGGCAGCCAGATTAAAACCGGAGATGTACTGGCGCAACTTGATACCCAAAAACAACGCGCTCTGCTGACCCGAGCAGAAGCCGAACAAGTAAAAGCACAAGCTTATCTGAACCGTTTACATCATGGAGAAAGAACTGAAGATATTGCAGCAGCCAATGCTCAGATTGACTTAGCCAGAGCAGTATTAACTGAAAACGAAAAAGCCTATCAGCGTATGCAATATCTGGTGGAACAAAAGCTGGCCAGTCCTTCTCAGGCCGATACCGCACTTGCTGCCAGAGACTCAGCAAAAGCCCGGCTAAAAAGTGCAAAAGAGACATACACAAAATTGCAGTCTGGCTCCCGACCAGAAGACATACAACAAGCAGAAGCCGCTCTTGCCGCGGCCAGAGCAGACGTCACTTATCAGCAGCACAGACTGAATGAACTGACCGTTACCGCAACCCGGAACGGGATTCTGGACAGCCTTCCATTCCATCTGGGCGAAAGAGTTCCTCAAGGTGGCTGTATTGCCATTATGCAGGTTAGCAGCATCCCTTACGCCCGGGTTTATATTCCCGAAACATACATCGCCCACCTCCATCCAGGAGACCGACTTTCGGTGCATGTGGACGGCATAGACAAGATTTTTAGCGGAACCGTGCGTACTATAGCCACTGCTCCGGCATTCACCCCTTACTATGCTCTTACAGAAAAAGAACGTTCACGCCTGATGTATCTGGCTGAGATTGATCTGTCAGAAGAGGCAAAAAACCTGCCATCAGGCGTACCAGCACAGGCAGATTTACCAGCAAGAGCAGCCTATGAGTGATTACTCTGTTATCGCTGACGGGCTGGTCAAAACATTCGGTAATTTTACTGCCATCAATAACATCAGTCTGAAAGTACCACGCGGAAGTATCTACGGTTTTCTGGGGCCAAACGGTTGCGGTAAATCCACCACGATACGTATGCTGACAGGGCTTATGAAACCGACACAGGGAGAGGTCAACGTTCTTGGGCTCAGGATCCCGCAGCAAGCAGAAGCTCTGAGGCTGAAAATCGGCTATATGACTCAGAAATTTTCCCTGTATGATGATCTCTCTGTTGAAGAGAACCTGCAATTTATCAGTCAAATTTTCGGCATCATCCCCCACTTACGTAAATCCCGTATAGAAGAACAATTGCACATTTACGGACTAAGTGAGAAAAGAAAGCAACGGGTCTGCGGATTAAGCGGTGGTCAGAAACAGCGCCTTTCCCTTGCAGCAGCGACATTGCACAAGCCTGAACTGCTGTTTCTGGATGAACCGACTTCCGCTGTCGATCCTGAAAACCGGCGCGAATTCTGGGAACAATTATTCGATCTGTGCGAAACCGGAACGACCATACTGGTCTCTACACATTATATGGATGAAGCCGAGCGTTGCCATCGTCTGGCGATTATGGATCGTGGAGTTATCCGGGCAGACGGATCGCCGGAAGAACTGATGCAGAATATGGGGGTACAGGTGCTGGAGGTTCGTTGCAGCAACCTGAGAATTCTGAAAAACACCTTGCTCTCTCATCCGGAAATTCGCTCAGCAGCACAGCTTGGAGTACGATTAAGAGTGCTGGTAGAAGCCGAAATTGTAAATCCCGAATTCTGGCTACGAAGTACATTTCCAGAATTATCCACAGCGGAAATAAACCTGACCCGTCCCAGTCTGGAAGACGTATTTGTTGTTGCTACCAGAGGTAAACAACGATGAGCCTGTTCTCCAGAATTCATGCTGTTATGGTAAAAGAGTTCCGCCAACTTTCACGGGACAGGATCACTTTTGGCATGGTGGTGATGATTCCACTGATTCAGTTACTACTGTTCGGCTACGCCATTAATACCGATGTGCGTAATATTCCTGTCGCAATTGTGGATCACAGCCACTCATCTTCCGGACGCTTTCTCACCGAAGCGGTTCGCGTATCGCAAGTTACTCAGATAAGAAAGGCCTACCCGACCGTACAAGAAGGTGAAGAGGCTATACGTAACGGCACCGTCAGAGCCGTTCTTTTTCTGCCGGAAGATCTGGATCAGAGAGTCGGTCAGGGACGACAACTCGGACAATGGATTGTAGACGGGTCTGATACCATGATCGGTTCTGCCATTATGAAACTTCGCAATATGCCCCCCGGTGATCTTGGTATCCATGCAGGTAAAGAAGCCGTAGAAGAAACCTTTTCCGTGACCCTGCTGTATAATCCCAGTCGTCGCTCTGCAGTGAATATCGTTCCCGGTCTCCTGGGTGTGATCCTGACAATGACCATGATTCTGTTTACCAGTGCAGCCATTGTCCGGGAGAGAGAAAGAGGCAATCTTGAGCTGCTGATCACCACGCCCATTCATCCTCTCGAACTGATGATTGCGAAGATTATTCCCTATATCTTTATCGGGTTGATTCAGGTCGTAATTATTCTTGGTCTTGGGTATCTGATTTTTGATGTACCTATAAATGGTGAGCTAAGCCAGATCCTGTTCGGAACCCTGCTTTTTATCGCTGCAAGCCTGACTCTGGGGCTGGTTATCTCCACTCTCACCTCAACTCAGTTGCAAGCCATGCAACTGACCGTATTCGTTCTCCTGCCATCAATACTTTTGTCAGGATTTATGTTTCCTTATGAAGGAATGCCAGTTCCGGCGCAGTGGATAGCAGAAATACTGCCTGCCACCCACTTTATCCGTATGGTGAGAGGTATCATTCTGCGGGGTGCCGACCTTCAGGATCTGTGGAAAGATACCCTGTGGCTGGCTGTTTTTACTGCTCTTGGGCTTATCGCAGCTTCAATGCGATTTAAGAAAAATCTTGATTAGAGCGTTCAATAACTGCATTTATCCAGGAGGAAAATGCCTGAAATCTGGGGCGTTGCTCATGCCCTTTAGGGCAGATCAAATCATACCCCAGCCCGGCATCCACCGCTTCAAACAGAGCAATCAGTTCCCCGCTCTGCAGATAAGGTTTGATCAACTGATACCGTCCAACTGCAATACCCATAGAGTTCTTCGCTGCCGACATCGCCAGCTCCTCATGATTAAATACATAATGATGGTGCATGATATCCGTTTCCCTTCCTGTCTGTTTTAACCAACGCAGCCATTCTGCCTGAGGAGACAGAAACTCCAGCGATTCGGTACAATGAATAAAACAGGCATCTGCCAGACGGGATTCATCTTTATCCAGCCCGAGTTTCTGCGCATACTCCGGGGTACAGACCGGCAATAATTTTTCATCAAACAGCCTCTGATGATAAAAATCGGTGTGTGCAGCATCTCCATAGTAGATCGCCAGATCCACAGGCTGGTTCTGGAAATCCAGCTTGCTGGCCTTCACCCGAACCTTGACATCCAGCAGAGGGTAACGCTGCTGAAACTCAGAAAAACGCGGCAATAGCCATAACTGTGCAAAAGTGGGAGCCACACCGATATAAAGCTCTCCTGTCAGTTCATTAAAACGAATATCCTCTATCTCAGAAAATACACTATCCAGTGACTGAGTCAGTGTCGCCAGTACCCGTCGCCCCTCATCAGTCAGTTCCAGTCTGCGGGTCAGACGGACAAACAACTTGAAACCCAGTTCCTGCTCCAGTTTTTTGATCCTCTGACTGACAGCTCCCTGTGTCAGACACAGTTCCTCCGATGCCAGAGTAAAACTCAGAAATTTAGCTACTACACTAAAGGTGTACAAGTTAGCAATCATAGATTGTTTGTTATCCATATCACACTCCATACATTAATTTGACTAATGTATAAGACAAAATAAATCGTTTGTTAGCCTCGTTTTTGTAAGCTTAAATTAATTTATCTTATCCATAAAGAGAAAGTCATCATGAAAAAAGCATTGAAGATTGCCGTGATCGGCGGTGGTTCCAGCTATACCCCAGAACTGATTGAAGGTCTGTTAAAGCGTAAGCATGAACTGCCAATCGGTGAGTTGTGGCTGGTCGATATCGAAGATGGCCGGGAAAAGGTCAATATTATTGCCGGACTGGCAGAGCGGATGATCAAACGCGAAGGACTGGATATTAAAGTTCATGTCACACTTGAGCGTCGTCCGGCTTTGGAAAATGCCGATTTCATCTGTTCCCAATTCCGGGCTGGCTGCCTTGAAGGACGCATCCGTGATGAACGTATTTCACTGAAGTACGGCATGATAGGTCAGGAAACTAATGGGCTGGGCGGTTTTGCCAATGCCTGCCGAACCATCCCGATAACACTGGAAATCTGCCGGGATATTGAAGAGCTGTGTCCGGATGCCTGGCTGCTGAATTTCACTAACCCTTCAGGCATGGTCACCGAAGCAATTCTAAAACATACCAATGTAAAAGCCGTCGGCTTATGTAATGTTCCCGTGATTATGCAAAAAGGCATAGCCAGCATGCTAAATACCAAAGAAGATGATTTTATTATGCAGGTTGCCGGACTCAATCATTTGATCTGGGCTCGTCAGATTCTGCATGAAGGTAAAGACAAACTTGGCTATGTGCTGAACGAAATTCTTAACGGTAACGACACTCTGGTTCCATCGAACATCCCTCCGTTTGAATGGCCAAAAGACCTGCTGCAGGATATGGGGATGATCCCGTGTGCTTACCTGCGCTACTATTACACCAGCGATGATATTATGCAGCAGGAGCGCCATGAAGCCGATGGAGCAGGAACCCGCGGTGAAGTGGTTAAGGCCATGGAAAAACGCCTGTTTGATATCTATAAAAATCCGGATCTGAACGAAAAACCGAAAGAGCTGGAGAAGCGTGGCGGACAGTACTATTCCGAGGCCGCCTGTGAGCTGATGACCTCCATCTATAACGACAAACGCACAATTATGCATGTAAACACCCGTAATAACGGGGCAATCAGCGGCCTGCCGGATGACTGTGCCGTAGAAGTCAGCTCAGTTATCACGAAAAACGGGCCGCTTCCGCTGAATGTTGCACCATTCCCTACAGATACCCTGCGCCTGATACAACTGATGAAAGAATTCGAAACCTTGACGGTACAGGCTGCCGTAACCGGTGACTTAGTTGCAGCCAAGCGCGGACTGATCCTGAACCCTATAGTGACGACCGGTACAGTACTGGACGATGCTCTACTGGAAACCATTCGCGAAAATCGGGACTACATGCCTCAGTTCCATCACCTGCTTGAAGAGTTGTAATATTCACCACTCGGAACAAATAACCCTCTTTATTCTGCATTGCAGCATAAGGAGGGTTAGAAACAGGAAAAATTAAGCCACGAGGCTCATTTTAGTCTGCCATTTCTTCTGATAACCTCGCCGTGTCAATCGCTTGGCCCGGTTTTTCTCCAAAGCCACGCAGCCCCACCACATGTACATGTTCATGATCTTTAAAGACCTTACGCACCAGCTTGTAGGTTGTACCTTTTTCCGGGCTGATATTCTCAGGAGCAGCAATCAATAATTGCATATCCAGACGGTCACACAACTCAAACAGCGTCGAAATAGACTTCCCGTCCAGACGGGCGGCTTCATCCAAGAACAACAGGCGACAAGGAATAATATCCTTACTGCGCAGACGACGGGATTCTTCTTCCCAGCTCTGCACCACCATTAGCAGGATAGACTGACCGGTACCGATGGCCTCACCGGTAGACAAAGCTCCGGATTCTGCCTGTAACCAGCCGTCTGAACCGCGGTTTACTTCCACACTCAGTTCCAGATAGTTGCGATAATCCAGTAATTCCTCACCCAGAACCTGCGGTGAACGCTGCCCCATATCGATATGCGGATTGACTCTCTGGTACAACTTAGCCATCGCTTCAGAGAATGTAAGACGGGAGTTCTCAAATAAATCCTGATGCTGACTCTGTTGCTCAGACAAGCCGCGTAACAATATGTCATGGCTTTCACGAATATTCACATTCAGACGAACACCATTAACCTGACCGAAATGAATGTTGGATAAGCCCTGATTCAACATCCGGATACGGTTTTGCTCTCTCTGGATAGTCTTCTGGATGATGCTGGCGACGGACTCTGAACTGATAGCCAGACGATTTTCCCGCTGAGTCAGCTCTTCCGTCAAACGAGCCAGTTCAACTTCCATCTCTTCGATCGCTTCTACCGGGTCATCGGTGCGAATAATATCCTGACGAATACGTTCACGCAGATGCTGATATACCGAAATATAGAAAAGTACCTTACGTTCCGGATGAGCATTATCTTCCGAAGCCCGCAGAGCATCTCTCAATGTTTCATTATTCGCAACCGCCAGACGCAGAGCCCCCAGTGATTTATCTGACATGGAACGCAGCTCATCACTACTCATATAGGCCAGTTCCCGACGATTCAGGCGGCGCTCTACATCATTTTCCCTGGCCAGACGCAGTACCGCACACCAGCCAGCTTTTGCTGCAACCACAAAGGTACGCAACTCGGCATACTCTTTCTGTACCTTTGTCATCCGTTTCAGCAGACCTTTCATCTCCAGTTCTGTTGACGTGATGGTACGCTCGTACTCGCTCTTACGGCTACGGGATGTATGCAGGCGTTCATGCAGCTCATCCCGACGACACATAGCCCTCTCTTCAGCCCCTTCATCAGCATGTACGCCAAATTCCTGCAGTTCATGCCGGAACTCCTGTACCGTTTCCGACTTAGCCTGATGAGCACTCTTCAGAGAAGCTAGTAACTGGCTGTACAGGCTCAGTTGATTCTGCGCCTGTTTCAGCTCTTCCCGGTAGCGGGTACGAGCAGTTTCTGCTGTCACCAGTTTTGCTTTCAGTTGCTCACTCAGTTCACTGCTCTGATCCAGTAGTTGTACAGAATCAGCGTATGCAAAATGGTGACGACGTTCGTACACATCCGACAACGCAAAGATCTGATTTTTTACCATCTGCAACCCGGAATCCGCAGCAGTAAAATCAGCCTGAAGCACGTCAAACTGCTCAGGATCCACCTCCAGTGCCGAAACCAGACCTTCCAACGTTTTTATCGCTTTAGCATGGTCAGACAAGAAACGCCGGGATTCGGCCAATTGTTCCAGCTTCAATTCCAGCTCTGAGAAGCGATCTTCCAGAGAGTTGTCCTCAAGCAGTCTCAGATTGCGGGCAATTTTATCCAGCTCCTGCAAAGCCTGTCTGCTGTGGCTCAGATGAGAACGCTGTTGCTGTTCCTGAGATTCAGATTCCTGTAGTTCACGGATAACCTGATTACGTTTTTCCCGTAATTCAGCCAGTTCCTGCTCTGGATCCGTAGTAAATGCCACCTGAATGTGGTTTGCCACAAAGGTATTAAATGCCTGATACAGACGCTGCTGCTTCTGGGCATCAAACGATACTTTGGCATACTGCTCAATGACCTCTTCACGCTCTTCACGCAGCAGCTCCAGACGTTGCTCTCGAGCTGCACGGCCAAACAACGGAATAGCAGGCAAACGCGAATAACGCATCTGCCGATTATTTAACTGAACACATACCGCACCTTCCAGCTCATCGGCATTGAATGAGCTGTCATCGAATGCATCTACGTCGCCTTCAATAAGGTATAGATCTTCCGGACAATCATCCAGCCCGGACAGTTTTTCTTTGATCCCGTCCAGATGAGAAACCACAATCGCATGACGTGCCGGGCCATACATAGCACTGAAATACGGTGCATCATCAATGGTAATATCATCATAGATTTCAGACAGAAGTACTCCGCCCAGAGAATCAGCCAGACTTTTCAGCCTCGGATCGTCTGATCCTCCGGGAGAAGCCAGACATTCGATTTCCTGATCCAGCTTGTTACGACGCTGACCCAACCGATCTTTCTGTACTGACAGCTGTTTTTCTGCTTCCAGAACCTTCTGCATCTGCGACATGACTGCCTGACTGTCAGACAACTGAGCGCCACTTTGTTCCTGCAGGGCATATAACGCTTCACTAGCGACAATCCAGTCCGGAGCAATCTTTTCCAAACGCTGAATTTCGGCCTGACAGGTCTGTTCACTGCGACGTTTATCACTACGAATCTCCCGCAGTGTCTCGAGCTCAGACTCCACTGACTCAATAACAGCGCTGTGCTTTTCCCGCTCGTCTTCCACTGACCCGGCATCATTCAGCACTGACTGATACTGCTTTGTATAGCTTTCTGCCAACACCCGGGTTTCACGCTGAGCAGATATATCCCGCTCCAGTTCCCGGTGCTGAGTCTGCCATTGCCCTTCATTCTGGAGCAGATTTTCAGCATTAGCAGCCCGCTGTATCACTCGTCTTGCCAGAGTAGCTGCCTCACTACGGTCAACCGGCCCCACCACAGAAGTCACCAGAGCAAGCCCTTCTTCAAACAGCTGCACTGCCGCAGAAGAGAGATCCAGTTTATGTTTCAGAGCCAGCAATAGCGACGTTTTATCCGCTTCCTGATGTTTAAGCTCTGCCAGCAGAGTCTGTACCTCTTCGGCTTCCAGAGCCGGCTCGTTCAGCAGAGACTGCGCTTTTTCCAACGCCTGTCTGGCCTGCTGATACTGCAGCGCCCTTGTCTGCTGAACATCCAGTGCCTGCTGATAGTCAGCCAGCTGCGATTTAAGGCTGTCAACCTCCTCTTCGCTGACATGCGCCTGCTCTTCTGCTATCACGGTACGTTCCTGAGCTTCTTCGACCACCATAACCTGTTCTTCCAATCGTTCGCTCAGCTCTTCCAGATCTTCCTGATAGCGTTCAATTTTTTCCTGCTGACGCAAGGCATTCTGCACCAGTTGCAAGTGGTCTGATGCCGCCTGATAATCCTGCTCCAGCGCCGACTCATGTTCAGTCAACAGGGTAAGCTCTTCCTGAACCCGGTTTAGTAACTCATGCTGTTCTGTAAGGGTAATACGAGAAGAAGACAGTTCTCCACGCAGGGTCAGCGTCTGGGCAAGCTTACTGCGTCGATCATTTGCATGGCGCATATAATCCGCAGCGACATAGTTGGTCGATTCGGTGATCAGATGCTTAAACAGATCGCGATCCGCTTGTGTCGTTTTAATCGCTTCCAGTGTAATACGGTTTTCGCGCAGAGCCGATTCCATATCCTGAAAAGCCTTTTTCACCCCACCGTTCTGCGGCAGAAGATAATCGCGCAGAGATCGGGTAATCGCACTGGAGATACCGCCGTATAATGAGGCTTCAATAAGGCGATAGAACTTAGAGCGATCACTGCTGTTGCGCAGTTTCTTCGGCAACACACCGAATTCAAACATCATAGCGTGATAGTCAACAACGGAGCTGAATGCCTTAAAAAGGCTGCCTTCTGTTTCAGATACCAACTGTTTGACTTCATTTAACTGACGTACCCGGGCATGCTGATCAGAGACATTTTCGATCAGCACATCTGTCGGTTTAAGGTGGCTGGGCAACCCCTGAATAACAAAGGGTTTGATATCCACTTTCTTATCACGACCGGCGACCTGCTGCAGTTTAACCGCAAACAGCAAACGCTGATTGCGCGAGTTCACCACATCCAGTGCGGCATAACAAACACCCGGCTGTAACTTACCATACAACCCCTTGTCTCTGGATGCCTGAGAACTGCCAGCTTCCGTTGTATTGCGGAAATGCAGCAGGCTCTGATCCGGGATCAGTGCAGTAATAAACGATGCCATCGTGGTTGATTTACCTGCCCCGTTACCACCGGAAAGTGTCGTGACCAGACCATCGATATCAAAGGTCCGGGCAAAAAAACCGTTCCAGTTAATCATCGTCAGGGATTGATACTTACCTCTTCTGATCATGCTTCATCCTCTGTCTCTGCATACTGAATCTCCGGCGAAAATGTCTTCGCCTCCTGATCGTCTGTTTCCATTTCCGGTACGTCCTGCTGACTATCAGGATGAGCGACAACAGCTTCACCATCACGTATCAGCCTGAGCTGAGCTTCACGCATATCATCACCAGTGCGCACATCAGCACCGAAACGGAACACGGCTTCACTGATGTGAAATTTACCTTCATCGCCTATACCGATAATCATACCGAGCCGTTTCAGCCGTCTTAACGACGTCCGGACTTTCTCAAACAGTTTTTCTTTATCCAGATCCGATCCCGTCGCCCGGTTAGTAACCAGCTTCATCAGTTTTTTCTCATCGCTCAGTGTCAGAACTTCTTCATACAGCTCCTGATTGGTGAAAATTCCTTCATGAGCCAGACGTTCAGGACTGAGGTACAGAAAACACAGCACTTTACCCACTAGCATATCCAGCTCAGATAATACACTGCGTCCAATCAGTGCTGTCGAGCGCGGCCGCAGATAAAAGAACCCTTCAGGAGCTCTTACCAGTTCGGTGTTATAACGCTGATAAAAATGCGCCAGTTCCGTTTCGAAATCCGACAACATGGCATGATTGTCCAGATCATCCGCTGCAATATGGCGACCGGCACGCAGCATGCTGTCCAGTGCCGGAAACAGAGGATTAGAAATCGCTTTTACCAGTCTTTCTGGCATATATTCGTCAATATTTGTCGATGACATTTGCTTGTACCTTTGCACCAAAATCGTTAATTGCCTGCCAGTCTGGCTGAACTGCGGAGTAATCAGCGCCGGAATAACCCAGACGAACTGCCTGATCAACAACGATTCTGGCTAAATCAAAATGATGAGTTTGCGGATGCTGTGCCAGATAGTCACGCAGAACAGTACCCAGATCGATCGGAGTACCCTCTTCTTTATGTATCTTTAACATGACAGCAACCTTTTCGGTCAGCTCATCGTTTACTTGCTCAAATTCTTCATATTCTACTTCGTCAGGCACATAGCCGGTCACTTCATCATCACGCAGTACCAACGCCTCATCACGCAGATCCCGCAAACGCTCGGCATCGGCATACGTCAGATACCAAGGCATATCAAAATAATCTTTGACCGACTGACGCAAGCGCTGGCTAAAAGCCCGGTTCTGATCCATATCAATGGCGGTCCGGATAAATTTATGTACATGCCGGTCATATCCGATCCAGAGATCGATAGCCTGCTGTCCCCAGCGGGTAATCCGATCCAGTTTCATCTGCAAAGCAAACAGCGTTTCTTCCACATAATCCAGTTCAGGATCACCATAGGTAATTTCCTGAATATCCAGCAACTGCGTCTGCAACTGATCACCTGCCGCCTGTAACGTGTCCTGTAGTTCTCTCAGCGTACCGGAAGTTTCACCCAGTAGCTTTTCACAGTGATTAATCGCATCACGCCAGTCTTTGTTTAAAAGTTCAGCAATTTGCTCTTTTACCAGTTGCTGTTGTTCATCCATGACTCTCTGGTTAAGGTCTATCTGATCAAAAATTTCTCCCACCGAATAATGCAGCACAGCATATACATATTTGCGCCAGTGCTCTTCGCTGCCCCCTTGTCGGGCGGCTTCAACCGCTTTAGCCATTTCATCGGCAACGATAGACAGCTGGATAGAAAGTTTCAGCCGGGAAAATTCCCGGTGACGAACGTAATAATCCGTAATACCCAGTGCCAGTGGAGAAAGGCGATAAATGCTTGCACCATCGGTCACTTCACTGGTGAAACGACTGAGCAACCGCTGACTAACCAGTTCATTCAGTGCATTATTGGCACGAAAAGCACTGGCCTCTCCGGTGCTCTCAAATCGTTGGGTCACTATCTTAAACACATCGTGCAATTCACCTTCACCCAGTTCTCCGTCAAATCTTTCATTGCTCAATACCGCAATTGCAATAAGAAAAGCAAGGCGCTCGCTGGAAAGATTTAATGAGAAATCATTCTGTTTTACCCAGCCGACCATTTCATCAAACGGTCCCTCGATAACAGCCTGAGTTATATCACTCATTATTGTTCCTGTGTTTCAGTTTTCCTTGCCCATACATGAATGTAACGGCCAAGAGAAAGATAAGGCTCCTGACGGCATAGCTGCCTTTCCAGAGCCAGTACGTCTTCAGATCGGTATTCACCCATATTTTTTACGTTGCCAATATAATCATGGAACGAACGAATACCGGATTTGCCACATATTTCAAAACCAGCGTCTTCTATCCACTGATAAACCTGCTCGGGCCGGAGACCTTTTTGTGGCTGCAGTTTAAAACGTTTTCTGTGTGGCATTCCTTCCAGAACATGAGGAATATTGCCGCAGATAACATTCTTTAATACTAATCCATGATGGTTATAGAACATCACTGATGCTATCCCCCCTGCTCGCACCTGATCCAGTACGATTTTCAGTGCATCTTCCGGGTTGGCTAGCCATTCCATCACTGCATGAAATAAGACCAGATCAACTTTGCTATCCAAATGTTCTGCGACTGACTGTACCGGAGAATGAATGAAGCGATATTGCTTAAGCAAGCCTTTCTGTTCAATATCCTGTTGCGCCAGTTGCAACATTTCCGAAGAAAGATCACATAATGACACCTGATGTCCCAGTTGTGCCAATCGTTGGGACATCTGAGCCAGACCACCACCGGCATCCAGAATATGCAAGGGTTCATCCTGTCTCCTGCCCGTTTCCGGGCACGTTAACAGTGCGATAGCTTCCTGAAGATCTTCCCAAACAATAGTTTGACGAATCTCTCCTTTTTCGGATCCATAGATGTTTTTGGCGAATTTATGTGCAATATCGTCGAAATTACGGTCTTCTGTCACGGCGCGTTAGGGTATGATGTCAATTCTTGGCGCTTATTCTGTCATAGGATTATAAGGAATAAAGGGTTAAGCTCTATTTTTATAACTAAGTGATGATTTTTCGGACTATTTAAGTATGTTTGAGCTGAAAAAAATACTGTCTTCTCTCGTAATGCCACTTCCCTCCCTGCTTATTATTGGGTTTATCGGTCTGGCAATGGTCATGTTCTCGCGGCATCACCGCTTTGGCTGCTTTTTTCTTCTGATATCTCTGGGGGGGATGTTCTGCGCATCATTTCAACCGATATCAGTCCGTCTTCTTATGCCTCTGGAACGAGAATATAAAGCCTTTTTGCCAGTAGAAGGCACCATTGATTACGTGATGGTTCTGGGCAATGGTCATGTAGTCGATCCGGAAATCCCTCCAACCTCAGAACTGAGCCGTACCGCACTGATGCGGCTGGCTGAAGGTATTCGTATCCAGCGAATGTATCCCGGAGCTAAGTTAATTCTATCCGGCTATGCCGGTGGTTCCGAATTCAGTCATGCAAGAATGATGGCCAGTGTTGCACTGGCACTTGGTGTGGCTAAGCCGGATATTATTTTGCTGGAAACCGCTGTCGATACCTGGGAAGAGGCTCGGCAAGCAGCCGCTTTCGTTAATAACAAGAATATTGTTCTGGTTACTTCAGCCAGCCACATGCAACGCGCTCTGATGGAGTTTAACTCTGCCGGACTGAATCCGATCCCGGCTCCCACCAACTATCTGGCTCACGATCAAATCCATCAGCCATGGGTGAAATATCTCCCTTCTTCCAATTACCTTGAACAAACCGAGCTTTACTGGCACGAAAAACTGGGGATCTGGTGGAGCCATTTTCGGGATTACCTGATTGAAGGCGAACAGGAAGAGAATTCAGCAGCGACTTCAGGTTAATATTCTTTATGCCTTGTTCTGCGCCTGTACCTGAGGAGCTATAAATCCGGAATATTGCGGTCACTTCGGTATATATATGTACTACAGTTATAGGTATAGAGATCCTGCAACAGGGCTAAATAATGCAAGAAATCAAAGCATTCAATGAAAGACGGGCGGAAATCTATTGGTGGCTTTCCAGCCTGTTTGTCCACGCACTTTCAGACAAAGAACTGCTGGCCTACCATAGACCGGAGATCCGTAATTTCCTTGCCGGACTGGGAGAAAATGCCACTCTAGAGCTAGCCATCAACCTGCTCGGAAATAGGTTAGACCAGCTTGAGAATATAAAAGACGCACAGCTCCTACTGGCCTCAGACTTTTTTCGTCTTTTTCAGGATCCCGTAAAAGCATTAGTCCCCCCCCGAGCCTCTGTATATATAAACGAGCCGGTTCCTCCAGCACACCAGATAATGGAATTAATGGAAAAAAAAGGCATTCCAGCCCATAGCCGGCCAGAAGAACCGGTCGATCATCTGGCCAGTGAGCTGGATTTGCTGGGGAACATGATCATCCGTTCTAATGAATTTGAAAAACCGGAACATATGGACGAAGCTCTGACGGAACAGCAATGGTTTATTGAAAAACATCTGTTGAACTGGTTACCGGATTTCGCAGAAAAATGCTCTGAATATGATACTTTTGGCTTCTATGCCAGTATCGCCGCCCTGCTGGTTAGTTTCTGCCAGCTCGACTGTTCTTACCTGAGTGGGGAAGGATAACTTATGTGAAGCAAGTCGCGTCAAACTTGCGGTCCGTCTGTCAGAGCAACTTGTGTAAATGCAGGAGAACGACTACAATTTCCCCCCTTAACTGGAATGATGTCTAACCGCTATTCTTTATATAGATATAGCGGTTTTTGTGTTTTCATACCAATAACGTCACATTTATCAGATATCTGAGTGCATCGTACACTGTCGGTTTCTTTTCTATTCTAATCAGTAACGAAATCATGCAGTAACAGATAGGACAGAATTTATGGCCACAATCAAAGATGTTGCACGCCTGGCCGGCGTATCGACAACAACCGTATCCCACGTCATTAACAAAACCCGTTTTGTTGCAGAAAGTACACAAGACAAAGTAATGGCCGCAGTGAAAGAGCTGAACTATGCTCCCAGTGCCGTTGCCCGCAGCCTGAAATGTAATACAACACGTACTATCGGTATGTTGGTCACTCAGTCTACCAACCCATTTTTTGCTGAAGTTGTTGACGGTGTGGAGAGCTACTGCTACCGGCAGGGATACACTTTAATTTTGTGTAATACCGGTGGTATCTATGAAAAGCAACGTGATTATATCCGGATGCTGGCTGAAAAACGAGTGGATGGCATGCTGGTCATGTGCTCCGACCTGACCTGTGAACTGCAGGAAATGCTGGATAGTCACCCGAATATTCCCAAAGTTATTATGGACTGGGGACCGGAAAGTTCTGCGTCTGACAAAATCATTGATAACTCAGAAGAAGGTGGCTATCTGGCCACAAAATATCTGATAGAAAACGGCCACAAAAATATCTACTGCCTGAGTGGACAGCTGGCAAAAGCTATCTGTAAAGAACGGATTCTGGGCTACAAACGCGCACTGTCTGATGCCGGGATGCCGTTTGATGAAAGTAAGATCATCGAAGGTAACTTCGAATGTGATACTGCTGTTGAAGCAGCAGACACCATTCTGGCTCTGGATGATAAACCAACCGCGGTGTTCTGTTTCAACGATACGATGGCACTGGGGTTGATGAGCCGCCTACAACAAAAAGGCATGCGTGTTCCTGATGATATCTCTGTTATCGGATACGATAATATTGATCTGGCCGGCTATTTTTCTCCACCACTGACCACAATTCACCAGCCAAAACGACGAGTGGGAAAAACTGCATTCGAAATTCTTCTGGAACGCATTAAGAACAAAGAACATGAAAGACATGTGTTTGAGATGCAACCGGAAATTGTCATCCGTGACAGTGTTAAGAATCTCAATGGCTAAACGAAATAATTAACCTTTACAGACAAAAACCAGAAAAACTACGCTTGGATTTATTTTTGCTTTCACCAATTAGCATTAAAACACAGGCAACGATGTGGCAGGGATCACATTTTTGAGCATATTGCGTGATCTCTGTTCAAGTTTTTCCTATATTTATGATGTCACGACCAGGGCAAACCATCTGAAAAGGTGGGACGCAAAGCCTCCGGCCTTCCTTCTGACAGTAGTTCAGAAAAAGGTAGCGGGGTTGCCGAAGGCGAATTAGCAATAATACAAAGTGGTTTGACGGTTTTCTGACAACAGATCACGTTTATTTGCTAATTTCTCGGTAATGGATTGGTTGGATCAATTTACGAACCCGAGACTATTACAATGGATAAACCAGTACTAAAAGATTCCCTCCGCCTGTTTGAGCGATTTGGCCAAATTAAATCTCGTTCTATGTTTGGCGGTTTTGGTATCTTCGTTAACGAGACGATGTTTGCGCTTGTAGTCAACGATGCGCTGCATATCCGCTCCTGTGAATTAACTATCGAACAATTCAAAAATGCAGGCTATGAACCTTACGTCTATAAAAAGCGTGGATTTCCTGTTGTCACCAAGTATTTTGCCCTGCCACAGAGCATATGGAAAAATCCGGAAGATATTCTGAATATCGCTTCGGTTGCACTAGAAAATGCAACCGAAGAGAAAGCCGTACAAGCGGAAGAAAAACCTACCCGGTTAAAGGATCTCCCAAACCTGAGGTTAGGCACTGAGCGTATGCTGAAAAAAGCCGGTATCAATACGGTTTCCGAATTGAAAAAAATAGGGGCTGTTGATGCTTACAAAGCGATCCAGAAAACCCATTCTAATTCGGTCAGCCTTGAGCTTCTCTGGTCCCTGGAAGGTGCTATCGAAGGCAAGCACTGGTCTGTACTCTCTAAACAGACCCGCGATGAGTTGATAAACCAACTTAATTAGCTATATCTTGTAGTTCAATGCCCACCATAAAAGAAAAGAACCGAAAGGCTCTTTTCTTTTATCTTTTCAGTGGTAGACAGAAGCTATTCCCTGCTTCTGGATAAATTCTATCGATTTCTGATTAAACTCTTCTGGCTTTTCAACATTACAGACATGACCACAGTCGGGAATTTCACATAATGAACTCAATTTGTGCTCAGATACCATTTCTCTTACCGGTTGAATAAACATATAGTCTTTATCCCCCATCAGATATAGTGTCGGTATAGGCAATTCTTTTTCACGGAAATAACGCATTAGCGGGTTAACTTCAGCCGCCAGAATAAACCAGCGCTTAAACTCTTTCTGACACAATTTCTTTGCTTCCCGGACAAAGATATGCCGGGACTCTTTTTGACTTTTCTGCGGCATGACAATATAAGCAAACAGCTTATACAACCACATATAAGGAATAATATGTTTTCCCAGATTACCCATAGTAACCAGACACTGTGAGCGAATATCGAGGCGGGTGACGGCTCCGCCCAGCACCATAGAACAAACCCTTTCTGCTGCCATTTCTGCCAGATTTCTGACGATAATCGTGCCAAGTGACATTCCGACAAAATGGGCTGACTGAATTTTCAGATGATCCAGAACTTTAAGAATATCTGTGGTGACCTCACTGAAGGTGTATTTGTTAGTGATAATTTCTTTGATCAGCCGGTTAGAACGGCCATGTCCCCGGAGATCGATCAAAAGCAGGTTAAAATGCTGTTTGTATGCTTTAATTTGCTTAAACCAGATGGAAGAGCTTCCACCAGCACCATGCACAAAGACCACCCATTCTTCCGATGTCGGATGAAGATAGGTTTTATGGAACAACAAGGCTTGTGACATTCGTTACTTCATATTGTCTGACTAAGATCAGGCAAGGTTAACATATCTGAGCTCATGACATAGGATTGATTTGACAGCCTGTGACCAGAAATAAAAAACTCCTGTACTGAGACAGGAGTTTTTCAGCATCATAATACACGCCGGTTGCTACTATTTATCCATTGTTACTATTTATTCAACGCTTTGTGATACATGTCCACATATTCAACCGCCGACTGGTGCCAGCTAAAATTACGCTTCATTGCTCTTAGCTGAATGTCATGCATCTTATCCGGTTGCTGCAAATAGAAAATCAGAGCACGTTGCATAGTAATAAGCAAATCCTTCGCCAAGGGATAATGGAAACCAAAGCCAGTTGCATTATCCGGATCAACATCAACGTCGATCACTGTATCTTTCAGCCCCCCGACTTCCCGGATAACAGGTAATGTTCCGTAAGCCATGCTGTAGATCTGGTTCAGACCACAAGCTTCAAACTCTGAAGGCATAAGGAAAAAATCCGCACCGGCTTCAACGAGATGAGCCAAACGGTTGCTGTACGCCTCAATAAAGGTGAACTTTTCCGGATGCCGCGAAGAAATACTACGCAGACTGTCAGCAATCTTAGGATCTCCGGTTCCTACGACCACAATCTGAATATCATTGCGCAGGAACTGCTCCAGAATAGGCAATATGTAGTCAAACCCCTTTTGATGAGTCAACCGACAAACCATTCCAAATAGCGGTTTATTCTCACATGGCAGGTGACATTCTGCCTGTAATACTTCCTTTGCGGCACTCTTACCCTGAAGCATACTGTTTTTATCTGCGGAATAATGCAGCGGTATGAATTCATCCGTTTCCGGATTCCATTCGCTGTAATCACATCCGTTAAGGATCCCACACAAGTCACCGGCACGGCGGTTAAAATCATCCACCAGCCCGTGTGACCCAACAGCCGTAAGTAACTCCTGAGCATAATTCGGACTCACTGCATTGATTTTATCTGCGTAGGCCAGCCCGGCTCTCAGCATACCAATATGAGAATGGCTGTAACGCAAATGCTCCATTCCTATCGCCTGAAGTTCGGGAATAATCTCCAGCTCAGAGTAGGAATAGATCCCCTGAAAAATAGCGTTATGTACGGTGATCACGCTTTTTATATCAGCAAAAAATTCATGTTCCTGATAACGATTCTTCAGTAGAAATGGCACCAGTCCTGTGTGCCAGTCATTCGCATGAATAATATCCGGATGAATCCCCAGCTTAGGCAGACAGTCCAAAACGGCTGCACTAAAAAAACCGAAACGTTCACCATTATCAGCATATGCGACATTATTTTCAGCATAGAGATGAGGACGTTCAAAATATTTCCCACACTCAACGGCATAAACAGGTACACCATCCAGACTCATTTTTCTTATTTTATAAGGCGTATGCGGCCAGAATTCGAGTTCTGTAGAGAGGATTTCTTCTGCCTCATAAAATCCGGGAAGAAGGCTATAACCGGGAATAGCGATAGCAACGTCATGACCAAGCTCCTGCAGGGCTTTAGGCAGAGCCTTGGCTACATCAGCCAAGCCTCCGCTTTTTACCAGACCCTGAGCTTCAGAAACAGTAAACCAAATTTTTGTTTGTTCCATTCTAGAACCCAACTTTTGTTCCTTTTGCTATAACCACAATCCCTTCAGGTGATACATGGAACCGCTTAGCATCAAGCTCCGGATTCTCTCCAATCACTGTTCCAGGTGCGATCTCAACATATTTATCTATTATTACTCTTCGGATACTGCAACCGGCACCAATTTTCACTTCACCCAGTAGAATAGACTCACTAATCATTGAACCTGGTGCAATATTACTCCGGTAGCCTAACACAGATTTATAAACATGCGCACCCTGAACATAGCTGCCACCAGCAACCAGACTATCTTTTATATTCGTTTCGTGATCACCGGTATCTGCAAATGTAGCTGGTGGTAACGGCGGAAAGTAAGTATGTAAAGGCCACTTTCGGTTATACAGTGAGAATTGCGGGTCTTTATCCAGCAAGTCCATATGTGCCGACCAGTAAGAATCTATCGTACCGACATCGCGCCAATAAGTTGCTTCTTTTTCGCCATGAATAACATTAGTTGAGAAATCATAAACATATACGCCACCTTCACGATACATCTTCGGTATAATATCTTTACCAAAGTCATGACTGGATGTTTTATTTGCAGCATCTTCACGCAGTTCCCGACACAGTGAACTGGTATCGAAAATATAGTTTCCCATAGAAACCAGCGCATGTTCTGGATCACCCGGAATAGGTTTAGGTTGAGCCGGCTTCTCCTCAAATCCAATCATTTTCCCCTCTTCATCAACCTGAATCACCCCAAACTGAGAGGCATCGGATAACGGCATTTTCAATGCCGAAACTGTCAGACGGGCATCTTTTGCCTTGTGATAATCCAACATTTGCCGGATATCCATCTTATAAATATGGTCAGATCCAAAGATGCATACCTGCTCTGGATCAGCCAGTTCGACAAAACTGATATTCTGGTAGATGGCATCTGCCGTACCTTCATACCACCGTTTACCATCACGCATCTGAGCGGGAACCGAGTCGATAAAACTTCCGGTAATCCCGGACAAATTCCAGCCTTTTTTCATATGCAGATAAAGCGACTGCGATTTAAACTGAGTAAGCACATAAATTTGGGTTAGTCCTGCATTCACAAAGTTATTCAGCGCAAAATCGATCAACCGATAACTACCACCAAACGGAACAGAGGGTTTACTGCGACTTTCTGTCAGAGGGCACAGGCGGGAACCTTCTCCGCCAGCAAGAATCATACTTAATACACCAGCCATTGTTGTAATTCTCCAAATAGTCAAAGCAAAGTAAGAAAACCGCCTATGCCTATAGAAAGGTACAGTCTGTACACTTTCAGGGTAAATACAGACGGCTATAAAATCGAGTCCGGATGTCACTGTCTGAGGGGGTAATCCTCTGTGAGAGGAAGAAAACTTCCAGCAATAATCAGGGCATGCAGTGAGTCACATCAGTATGTCACTTGTTACTTGTTACTATACGTATTTCTAATTTATTTTTTTGTTGTGTATCACACTGAATACTTGAAATTTATTTTCAAAATAATAACGATATTAACCTTACTATAACATTCACGAATTGCAATAGCTCTGAGAAAAAAACTTGCTATAAAGCAAAAACTTAATATATATCGGTTGGTTCTGAGACACGAACAGGAAGAAGGGTAATGAAGGAACGGTGAAATAGAAATGCGCTGATTGTTAATAAAAAAGGCGATCATCTGATCGCCTTTTGTACTTATTTTTTCTTTCTTTTATCTGTTATTTCCCATTTACCGTCAATATAGAGTGCGGTCCAGCCTGATGGTTTATTATCAATCTCTGAGCGGACATAGTGCTCTTTAGATTTCCGGCTAAAACGCACAACGGTCGGGATCCCATCAGGATCCGCTGTCGGAGCTGTCGTCAGGTACAGGAATTTCTCGGCAATACGTTCCTTAAACTGAACCAACTCAGCGACCAGAGGAGCCCGGGTTTCACGTGATTTAGGGAAATTGCTGGCTGCCATAAACAGGCCCGATGCGCCATCACGCAGCACAAAATAAGCATCTGAATTTGTACATGGCAGCTCAGGAAAATGTACCGGCTCTTCTTTTGGCGGAGCAACTTCACCGTTTCTCAGGATCTTACGTGTGTTCTTACACGCTTCGTTAGTACACCCCATGTATTTCCCGAAACGACCATTTTTCAGTACCATATCGGCACCACATTTGTCACATTCGACAACGGGTCCCTCATACCCTTTCAGCTTAAATTCACCATATTCGACAATGTAACCGTCACAGTTAGGATTATCACCACAAACATGTAATTTACGCTTATCGTCGATAAGGTAAGCGTCCATCGCTACGCCACACTTAGGGCAACGTTTTTTCGCTCTCAGTGCTGCCGTTTCAACATCTTCTTCCAGAACATTGATAATGCCCTCTTCATCCCCCAGATTGATCGTTGTCTTACAACGCTCTTTCGGCGGAAGAGCATAACCGGAACAGCCAAGAAATACCCCCGTGGATGCCGTACGAATCCCCATAGGGCGACCACAGGTCGGACATTCAATATCTGTCAGGACGATATTGTTTGGCTTCATGCCACCTTCCATCTCATCCAGTTCAGCTTTTTCCAGATCGCCGGAGAAATCAGAGAAAAAGTTATCCAATACTCCTTTCCAGTTGGTATCTCCGGTTGCGATCTGATCCAACTTCTGCTCCATACGGGCAGTAAAATCATAGTTCATCAAATCGTTAAAACTGTCATCCAGACGATCCGTTACGATTTCACCCATTTTTTCAGCATAGAAGCGACGCTGATCCACCTTGACATAACCGCGATCTTGGATAGTCGAAATAATAGAAGCATAAGTCGAAGGGCGTCCGATTCCTCGTTTTTCCAGTTCCTTAACCAAAGCGGCCTCCGTATAACGTGCCGGCGGCTTGGTAAAATGCTGTTTAGGATCCAACTTTTGCAGGTTAAGCATATCGCCAATCTGAACAGCCGGAAGGATCTGATCTTCATTCTTGCCTAAAGGACGCTGTACACGGGTCCAGCCGTCAAACTTCAAAATGCGTCCTTTGGCTTTCAACGTGTATTCTGCTGCTTTTACGCTGATCGTGGTCGAATCGTACTGTGCTGGCGTCATCTGACAGGCAACAAACTGATTCCAGATCAAAGCATACAGTTTATGCGCATCCGGATCCATGCCCTGCAGGTCTGCCGCCATAACCTCAACACTGGAAGGACGAATCGCTTCGTGCGCTTCCTGCGCCCCTTCTTTGCTTCCGTAGACATTCGCTTTAGCCGGGAGGTAAGCATCACCAAACTCGGCAGAGATATAGCCTCTGACGGCCTCTACGGCTTCCTGACTCAGATTGGTCGAGTCCGTTCGCATATAAGTGATATAGCCCGCTTCATACAGACGCTGAGCCAGCATCATAGTTTTCTTAACACCATAACCCAGACGAGTACTTGCAGCCTGCTGCAGAGTCGAAGTAATGTAAGGTGCTGACGGTTTGCTCTGAGTCGGACGATCTTCTCTCTTACACACTTCATACGCCGACTGTTCCAGAATCATCATTGCTGTTTTTGCTTCTGATTCATTAACCGGCTTAAAGGCCTCACCAGCTTTTTGTGCTACCAGAAGGCGAAAATCGGTTTTATCCTGTGTCTTGGTATCAGCGTGAATATCCCAGAATTCTTCAGGAACAAACGCATTGATTTCCCGCTCACGTTCAACCAGCAGTTTTACCGCAACAGACTGAACACGACCAGCAGATAAGCCACGCGCCACTTTTTTCCACAACAGAGGAGAGACCATAAAGCCTACAACCCGATCCATAAACCGGCGAGCCTGCTGGGCATTCACACCGTCCATATTCAGCTCACCCGGAGCCTGAAACGCCTGCTGAATGGCATTTTTCGTAATTTCATTAAAGACTACACGTTTGTATCGCTCTTCATCGCCACCGATGATCTCACGAAGGTGCCATGCGATAGCTTCTCCTTCGCGGTCCAAATCGGTTGCGAGATAAACCTGATCGGCATCTTTTGCCAGTTTCTGCAGTTCAGCGACTACTTTTTCTTTACCCGGCAGTATCTGATAGTTGGCTTCCCAGCCATGAAACGGGTCGATGCCCATTTTTTTGATTAGTGCCGTTTTCTCTTTCTCTTTTTTTATCCGGGCTTTTTCTTCCGGACTCAAACCCTTGGTTGAAATTGGTGCGGCTTTCTGGCCACTGCTCTGGCCTGCTGTAGGAAGATCGCGGACATGTCCCACACTCGACTTAACGATATAGTCTTTACCAAGATACTTATTAATCGTTTTCGCCTTGGCTGGTGATTCCACTATTACCAGTGACTTACCCATAATTGATTCTGACGTCCTCAATCACTCTGAATGATCCCATGCCACAAACATTCTCGTCCGTGCATATACCATTCCTAAAATTTATGTCTTTTTTTACTATTGAGCGAGATTTAATGAAGGTCAACCTGTTTTTATAAAAATCAGGCTGACAAATTAATAACTGATGTCTTATTCACCAGTTCCCCAGCAAGAGACTGCCTTACCTTCTCTGAATCCGGTGAAAACACACGCATAAAGATGCGGGGAGAATAAACATGCCAACGCATTGCTACCAATAAATTTCTCTATTCATGCTGTTAATTACGCTGTAAGTCACAAAATAATTGAAATTTTACGGTTCACCCATACACTGTCGCCTATGCAATGTACTCAGTAACCCGGAGAAACCACCATGAGTGAGAAGAAAAGTATTTCTGAATCAGACCTTCTAATGATTGCCAATCAGATTATTCAGGATCATGATAGCTACATTGAAGGAATGCGGGCAGATTCAGTAGAAGAAAAAGATGAAGTACTGGTGTTCAAAGGAAACTATTTTCTGGATACTAACGGCCTGCCAACTCTGGAAACAACTGCCGTTTTCAATATGTTCAAGTATCTGGCGCACCACCTGTCTAAGGAATTTACGCTTAGGTAAGTACTTATGATGAAAACAGGCAGGTATTAATAAGTAACCCCTGCCTGATGACCGATAGATCTAAACCCGAACTTAGCCCAGACTGAGTCCTTTTAACTTATCAAAATAATCCGGGAACGTTTTTGACGTACACTTAGGGTCATTGATGGTGACCGGAGTATCGCTAAGAGCAACCAGCGAAAAACACATCGCCATACGGTGATCATCGTAGGTATCAATTTCCGCATGCTTAATCTGAACCGGTGGCGTGATAATAATATAATCTTCGCCCTCTTCAATTTCAGCACCGACTTTACGTAATTCTGTTGCCATTGCCGCCAGACGGTCTGTCTCTTTCACCCGCCAGTTATATACATTACGGATAGCCGTTGTTCCCTCAGCAAACAGAGCAGTTGTTGCGATAGTCATTGCCGCATCCGGAATATGATTAAAGTCCATATCGATGGCTTTCAGTTCACCACGACGGGCGATCACATAATCCTCTCCCCACTCAATTTGGGTTCCCATTTTCTCCAGTGCATCCGCAAACTGAACATCCCCCTGAATGCTGTGTTTACCGATACCTGTCACTTTAACCGCACCGCCTTTAATTGCAGCGGCAGCCAGGAAATAAGACGCTGAGGACGCATCACCTTCAACCAAAAAATCACCGGGAGCAACATATGATTGCCCGGCAGGGATCACAAATTCCTGATAATCACGATTTTCTACCGTAACGCCAAACTGACGCATAATATGCAGTGTAATATCAATATAAGGTTTAGACACCAGTTCACCATTAATCTGAATGGTGACTTCACCTTCAGCAAGTGGTGCCGACATCAGAAACGCCGTCAGAAACTGACTGGAGATAGAACCGTCGATTGAAACTCTGCCAGCATTCAGACCTGTTCCTGTTATTTTTAGTGGCGGAAAATGTTCATTTTCCAGATATTCCACCTGAGCACCGGCCTCACGCAGAGCATCCACAAGATGTCCGATAGGACGTTCTTTCATCCGCGGTTCACCGGTTAAAATATAATCCCCTTTACCCAGACACAAAGCGGCAGCCAATGGACGCATTGCCGTACCGGCATTCCCCAAAAACAGCTCCAGCTCCCCGGATATAGAAAAGGCATGCCCTAACCCTTCAACCTCGCAAACGGTTTTATCTTCCGACAAACGATAGGTTACGCCAAGTTTAGTCAGCGCATTAAGCATATGGCGGATATCATCACTATCCAGAAGATTGGTTAAGCGGGTAGTACCTTTAGAAAGAGCGGCCAGAAGAAGGGCCCGGTTCGACACACTTTTTGATCCCGGCAGGTTTACTTCACCATTGACCTGGCGAATAGGTTGTAGCGTAAGGCTGTCCATTAAAACTGATTGTCCTTGAAATTATCACGCAGAACACGTGAAAACTGAATTTTTCGTACTGGCAGACTAGCTAATTTTGACCAAAATCGCCAGCAGAAATCATTCCCAAGTCAGAGGAATCCCCTTTATACTAATGGTTATAACTTCTTACCGAGCCCGCAGCGCCGTAATTTATTGACTCATGACCATCTATCTTCCGGAACTCAGCCCATATGACACCCAGTTTCCCTCTCCAGGTGAAGCACTCACCGATCCTAACGGTTTGCTGGCTATGGGTGGAGACCTCAGTCCTGAAAGGCTGATATCAGCATATAACTGCGGTATCTTTCCCTGGTATAGCCTCAGTGATCCTATTCTATGGTGGAGCCCCTCCCCCAGAGCCATATTTATTCCGGGAGAATTTACCCCATCCAGAAGTCTGAAAAAATTCTTTCGCAGATCCGGTTACCGGGTCAGTATAAACCAGGTAACGGAAACCGTTATTCGCCTCTGTGGCAGCCTGCGTACCGAAGATGAAACTTGGCTGGATGAAAAAATGCAGGCCGCCTATACTGAACTGGCTCATCGGGGGCTCTGTCACTCAGTTGAAGTATGGGATGGTGATGAGTTAGTCGGTGGACTTTATGGGGTTCAGGTCGGGCTGATTTTCTGTGGTGAATCCATGTTTAGCCTGAAATCAAACGCATCTAAGATTGCTCTGTGGGCATTCTGTGAGCATTTCCACCGCCACGGAGGCAAATTGATCGATTGCCAAATTCTAAATCCACATACCGAATCACTCGGGGCAATTGAAATTGCGCGCTCTGACTATCTGACATTACTGGAAACCCTGAGATCCAAAAACATCGATACCTCTTGTTACACAAAACAGTGGCTGACAGAGATAACACCCCGGCAGGAAGACTCGTTATGATCCCGAAAGAACAGCATATAAAAATAGGCTTAACCTCATATAACCCTTGCAGTTATCTGAAATCCCATTCAGAAAGAGTGGCTGTGGCCTTAGATAAGACCCTGCACTGTTGTAACGGATATGAAATGCTGCTGGCCAATGGATTCAGACGCAGCGGAGACACCATCTATACTCCTTATTGTGGCTCCTGTGTCGCTTGTGAAGCCATACGTATCCCGATAACCGATTTCAGACCCACCAGAAGCCAGAAACGGCTGCTCAGAAAAAGCCGCACTCTGCGCCGAGAGCTCAAACCGGAAATGGATGAAGGCTGGTTTGGATTATATAGCCGCTATGTAACGGCCCGTCATCAGGACGGAAGCATGTACCCGCCGAAAAAAGATCAATTCTACAATTTTGCTCACTGTCAGTGGCTGAATACTCAATTTTTGCACATCTACGATGAAGAGCGCCTGATTGCCGTTGCCGTTACGGATATCATGGAACACAGCATCAGCGCATTTTATACCTTCTTCGACCCTGACTATCCGTTTTCTATCGGAACTATTGCCGTTCTGTGCCAGATTGAATTCTGCCAGAAACATGGTAAACAGTGGCTTTATCTCGGATATCAGATAGACGAGTGCCCGGCAATGAACTATAAAGTTCGCTTTCAGCCACATCAAAGGCTAGTAAATCACCGGTGGCAAGGGTAGAATACGCCCCAACTTATTTATATCTGTTTTAATGGCATAACGCTGCCGTTAATATTGCCTGTTTCTAAAGAGGATTAAATGGCTAAAGAAGACGTAATTGAAATGCAAGGTACCGTTCTGGATACTCTGCCGAATACTATGTTCCGTGTTGAGCTTGAAAATGGTCATGTCGTGACTGCTCATATTTCCGGTAAAATGCGTAAAAACTACATCCGTATTCTTACTGGTGACAAGGTAACTGTGGAGCTGACTCCATACGACCTGTCTAAAGGTCGCATCGTCTTCCGTGCTCGTTAATTCTCAGTTATCCGGCACAAAAAAACGGAGCCTGAATGCTCCGTTTTTTGTGTCTGACGTTCCGGCTTTTCGATTAGTGTACCGGTTCCTCTTCAGCATTCAGATAATGAAAACACAATTCGTCATTCTCAAGATCGATTTTTACTGAACCGCCATCAACCAGAGAGCCAAACAGAAGTTCATTAGCCAATGGCTTCTTAAGCTGTTCCTGAATCACCCGCCCCATAGGACGAGCCCCCATCGTTTTGTCATAGCCTTTTCTGGCAAGCCAGAAGCGGGCTTCTTCTGAGACTTCCATAGATACGCCCCGAGCATCCAGCTGAGCCTGAAGTTCGACGATGAATTTATCCACAACCTGATGGATCACCTCTTCATCCAGACTATTAAACCAGATAATGTTATCCAGGCGGTTACGGAATTCCGGAGTAAAGACCCGTTTTATCTCCGCCATCGCATCAAAGCTGTGATCCTGCTGGATCAGACCAATCGATTTCTTGACTGTTTCTGCTACACCCGCATTCGTTGTCATCACCAGAATAATGTTACGAAAATCAGCCTTACGTCCATTATTATCTGTCAGTGTTCCGTTATCCATAACCTGCAGCAGCAGATTAAAAATATCAGAATGTGCTTTTTCTATTTCATCTAACAGCACCACAGCATGAGGATGCTTAATCACCGCATCCGTCAGCAAACCACCCTGGTCATAACCAACATATCCCGGAGGTGCACCAATCAAACGGCTGACCGAATGACGTTCTCCATATTCTGACATATCAAACCGCAGCAACTCTATTCCCAACAGCTTGGAAAGCTGAACCGTTACCTCAGTTTTGCCCACACCCGTAGGGCCGGCAAACAAGAAAGAACCCACCGGTTTATGCTCATCACCAAGCCCTGCCCGACTCAGTTTTATCGCTTCACACAGTGCAGTAATCGCACTGTCCTGACCGAAGACCATCATCTTCATCTTGCGATCCAGTGACTGCAGCACATCTTTATCAGAGGATGAGACAGATTTTTCCGGTATACGAGCCATTCTGGCAACCATTGCCTCGATATCGGCTACCCCAACTGTTTTCTTACGACGGCTCGCCGGAGCCAGACGGCTTTTAGCGCCGGCTTCATCAATAACATCAATCGCTTTATCCGGCAAATGACGCTCATTAATATACTTGGCAGACAGCTCTACAGCAGCCCGCAACGCCTTATTGGTATAACGGACATCATGATGCGCTTCATACTTAGGTTTTAATCCCATCAGAATCTTAGTCGTATCATCCAGCGATGGTTCCACTACATCGATTTTCTGGAAACGTCGTGAGAGGGCATGTTCTTTATCAAAAATATTCTTATATTCCTGATACGTCGTAGAACCGATACAACGTAATTTACCACTGCTGAGTAACGGCTTAATCAGATTTGCCGCATCAACCTGTCCGCCAGATGCGGCACCGGCACCAATAATCGTATGAATTTCATCAATAAACAGAATTGCATCATCTTCTTTTTCCAATTGCTTAAGCACAGACTTGAAACGTTTTTCAAAATCCCCACGGTACTTAGTACCCGCCAGCAATGAACCGATATCCAGAGAATAGATCACACTGTCTTTGATCACTTCGGGAACCTGTCCCTCAACGATCCGCCACGCCAGCCCTTCTGCAATTGCCGTCTTACCAACCCCGGCTTCCCCAACCAACAGGGGATTATTCTTTCTGCGCCGACACAGCACCTGAACCGTACGTTCCAGTTCCTTTTCCCGACCAATAAGTGGGTCAATATGCCCCTGCTTCGCCAGCTTATTCAGGTTACTGGCAAAACTCTCCAGTTTCTCTTCTGCCGGCACCTCTTCCGAGACGTGTCCTTCGCCAAAAGCATCCGATGAAGAATCCTCTTCTCTTGCTGACGCCTTCGTAATTCCGTGAGAAATATAATTAACAATATCAAGGCGGCTAATATCGTGTTTTTTCAGCAAATAAGCTGCATGGGACTCCTGTTCGCTGAAAATCGCCACCAACACATTTGCCCCTGAAACCTCATTACGCCCGGATGACTGTACGTGGAAAACTGCACGCTGCAATACTCTCTGAAAACTCAGTGTCGGTTGAGTTTCCCGAGTATCATCATTTTCAGGAATAAGCGGAGTCGTTTGATCAATAAATGTATCCAACTCCTGCTTCATAATTTCAATATCAGCCCGGCAGGCAAGAAGTGTTTCCCTCGCTGCATCATTATCCAGCAGTGCGAGCAGAAGATGTTCGACCGTCATAAATTCGTGCCGCTTATCCCTAGCTCGGGCAAACGCACTATTAAGACTCGATTCTAATTCTTTATTCAGCATAAGTACCTCACCTCCGCAAAGAACACCCTATGTTGTCAGTGCCGGGACTCTTAGACCCGCTCCATCGTACATAACAGCGGATGCTCATTCTCTCTCGAGTACATTGTGACCTGAGCCACTTTAGTCTCTGCAACTTCTGCAGTATACGTGCCACAGACAGCCTTCCCTTCATAATGGACCTGCAACATGACTTGTGTGGCTTTATCCAGATCCATAGCAAAAAAACGTCCGAGAATATCAATCACAAAGTCCATCGGAGTATAGTCATCATTCAGTAACAAAACGTGATACATCGATGGCGGTTTTGTTTGTGTTTTTTCTTTCTCCAGCAGGTCAGAGTCTGGAGTCACCCATTCATATTGTTTGCTCATTATTTACTTTTAACTTATGAAATTTTCCCGTATCCCGGCCTTTCAAATTCAGCATTTAAGTCTCAGGAACAGAAAATCTTCCCCCTAACTAAGAGACTAATGCACCAATTGTATCCCTGCAAATAAAACATTGCTATCGTTTGCTCAGCCGGGTAACAATCGCTCACGCTTTATACAACTGTTGTTCGACGTATAGCACAGATACCAGTTTGCCCAAGAGATCACAAAGTTAGGAAAATGTTAATCTCAAAACTGATTTGTTTAGAAATATGTTTAAATTTATAGACTCTTGCTATTGACTGTATGAATTCATTGACTAAATTGTGGGCATAGTGATGAAAAGTATGGCAGCGCCATTATTTGTATTCACTAATACCAGTATAAATGTTCAGACAGGTAATTAACCAAAATACTGGTAACGACAACTTCAGTTACAAAATGCATGAGGGATGTATAGCATGGCTACAGGTACAGTAAAGTGGTTCAACAATGCAAAAGGGTTTGGTTTTATTTGCCCTGAAGGTGAAGATGCGGATATTTTTGCTCATTACTCCACCATTCAGATGGACGGTTACAGAACTCTGAAAGCAGGTCAACAAGTATCGTACGAGGTTGAAGAAGGACCAAAGGGTTATCACGCTAGTTCTGTTGTTCCGATCGAGCAACTGCAACCAGCCAAATAAGAGACGCTGCCATTTACAGTAGTGGTTAATAAGCTGGAACCCTATGAAAACGAATCCACATAATATAATGTGGACAAAAAGAACAGAACCCGCAATTGCGGGTTCTTTGTTTTACCATTCCGGGTCGTTTTTATTATCCTGAGCTCAATTACAGAGCATCGATAATGCCGTTCAGAGTTGCACTCGGACGCATCAGAGCGGTAACTTTGCCAGCATCCGTTACATAGTACCCCCCCAGATCACCGGCTACACCCTGAACCTGATTCAGCTCATTCATAATAACCATTTCATTGTCACTTAACTGTTTCGCTACCGGAGCAAACTGTATAGCCAGTTCCGGGTCTTCCGTCTGCTCTGCCAGAGCCTGAGCCCAGTACATAGCGAGATAGAAATGGCTGCCGCGATTGTCCAGTTCATTAACCTGACGAGACGGAGACTTATTGTTATCCAGGAATTGTCCGGTTGCTTTATCCAGAGCATCTGCCAGAACCTGAGCTTTAGTATTACCGGAAACCGTACTCAGGTGTTCCAGCGAAGCCGCCAATGCCAAAAACTCACCCAGAGAATCCCAGCGCAGATGGTTTTCTTTTATTACCTGCTGAACATGTTTAGGTGCAGAACCACCGGCTCCGGTTTCAAACATACCGCCACCATTCATCAGCGGTACGACCGACAGCATCTTCGCTGATGTACCCAGTTCAAGAATTGGGAACAGATCCGTCAGATAATCACGCATAACATTACCGGTAACGGAAATCGTATCCAGTCCCAGTTTAATACGTTCAAGGGAGAATAGCGTTGCTTCGACCGGTGACATAATACGAATATCCAGCCCTTCCGTATCATACTGCGGCAAGTAGGTGTTCACCTTTTTGATCAGCTCTGCATCGTGAGCCCGGTTTTCATCCAGCCAGAATACTGCCGGAACCCCCGTAGCCCTGGCTCGGGTGACTGCCAGCTTGACCCAGTCCTGTATAGGTGCATCTTTTGCCTGACACATACGGAAGATATCACCCGGTTCAACATCTTGCTCCAGAAGGATATTGCCTTCGCTATCAACAGCACGAACGACTCCCTCTCCGGAAAGAATAAAGGTTTTATCATGAGAGCCGTATTCTTCTGCTTTTTGTGCCATCAGACCCACATTAGGTACACTACCCATTGTCGTCGGATCAAAAGCGCCATTCTTCTTACAAAAATCAATTACAGCCTGATAAACTCCGGCATAACATCGATCCGGGATCATTGCTTTGGTATCTTTCAGCTTGCCATCCGGCCCCCACATCTGGCCAGAAGAGCGGATCATCGCAGGCATAGAAGCATCAACAATAACATCACTTGGTACATGCAGGTTTGTGATACCACGGTCAGAATCAACCATTGCTAATGCTGGCTGAGTCTCATAGACCCGAGCCAGTGCCGCCTTAATTTCATCCTGCTTCTCCTGCGGAAGAGAATCTATTCTGGTGTAAACATCACCAATGCCATTGTTAACATCGACACCTAGCTGTTCAAACAACTCTCCATACTGTGCGAAAACATCTTTGTAGTAGGCCTTAACTGCATAACCAAAGATAACCGGGTCGGAAACCTTCATCATAGTGGCTTTCATGTGCAGGGAAAGCAGTACATCCTGCTGTTTGGCATCCGCAATCTCATTCTCAAAAAATGCAACCAGTGCATTTTTGCTCAGCACAGAAGCATCCAGAATTTCCTTATCCTGAAGCGGGAGCCGTTCTTTCAGAACAACTGTTGTCCCGTTTTTACCCACAAACTCAATATGAACTTCCTTTGCACCATCAACAGTCAGGGACTTCTCACTGCCATAAAAATCTTTTTCCCGCATACTGGCAACATGAGATTTCGAATCCGCTGACCACGCTCCCATTGAATGTGGATTTTTCTTCGCGTAATTTTTCACTGATGCAGGAGCCCGGCGATCAGAATTACCTTCACGAAGTACCGGATTTACTGCACTTCCCTTAATTTTATCGTACGTAGCTTTGATGTTTTTTTCTGCCTCATCAGACGCTTCCTCCGGATAATCCGGCAATGAATACCCCTTACTTTGCAGCTCCTTAATTGCTGCTTTCAGCTGAGGTACGGAGGCAGAAATATTAGGCAGTTTAATAATGTTCGCTTCAGGGCTCTGAGTCATATCACCCAGTTCAGCTAAAGCATCACCTATACGCTGCTCAGGCGTGAGGTATTCCGGAAAGTTGGCAAGAATACGACCAGCCAGTGAAATGTCTCTTGTTTCCACATCAATATCTGATGAGATCGTGAAAGCACGAATGATCGGCAACAGGGATTGGGTTGCTAATGCCGGTGCTTCATCAGTAATTGTGTAGATTATGGTTGGCTTTTTTGTAGACATGATATTTCCCTATACTTTGACAGGTTCCAAAATGAGGAAAGAACCTGAATCAATAATGCGCTGCTCAGTCACCTTTTTCATCCTCGGCACTATTCAGCAATACGAAACTCTTATCAGAAAAAGAATCCTCTCTTTTCCTGTATCCATGAGTTCGGATTAAGATACAATTTCTCAAACAGACAAATCATAACTTAAAATTATATGAATCATAACTTAAAACTATACTCTGACAAAACGTTCCCGCATATATTAATTACATTCTATTAGGATAGTAGATATGACACTTCGTGCTAACCGCACTCGTTCAAGCCGTTCTAACACGTCTTCCCCGGCCAAAAGAAATCCGGGAAAATACGCGGTGAAAAGAAAGAAAAAAAACATAAAACCTCCGGTATCGGCAGAAAACAGAAAGGTCATTGTGTTTAATAAGCCTTTCGATACACTCAGCCAGTTTACTGATGGAGAAGGCAGAAAAACCCTTGCGGATTATATTCCGGTCAAAGACGTCTATGCCGCAGGACGTCTGGACAGAGATAGCGAGGGGCTAATGGTACTGACTAACGATGGAATACTGCAGGCGAAGCTGACTCAGCCCAGTTCAAAATCACCCAAAACATACTGGGTTCAGGTCGAAGGCATACCTTCCGAATCGGATCTGGACAAGCTCAGAAAAGGTATTGAGTTAAAAGATGGCATGACCCTGCCAGCCCGCGTCGATATTATTCCGCAGCCAGAGGTATGGGATCGGGATCCGCCGGTACGCTTCCGGGCAGCGATACCGACAACCTGGCTTGCTGTCACCATTATTGAAGGCCGTAATCGGCAGGTACGCAGAATGACTGCTCATATCGGTTTTCCGACACTCCGGCTTATCCGTTATTCTATTGGCGATATCAGCTTAAACGATCTGTCCCCCGGCGAATGGCGAGAAATCCATCTGTGAAGACCCTCTCAGATCTGTCACCTTGCCTATCTTTCTGGTAGAATCGGCGCCCGTGTAAATTTATCGAAATAGCTCCATGACAAACAACAGCCAGAAAAAAGTCATCGTCGGTATGTCCGGCGGCGTTGATTCATCCGTTTCCGCTTACCTGCTTCTACAGCAGGGGTATCAGGTCGAAGGCCTGTTTATGAAAAACTGGGAAGAAGATGACAACGAAGAATACTGTACTGCAGCAACGGATTTAGCCGATGCACAGGCAGTCTGTGACAAACTGGGAATCCCTCTGCATACGATTAACTTCGCTGCTGAATACTGGGATAATGTCTTTGAGTATTTTCTGGCTGAATACAAAGCCGGGCGTACACCAAATCCGGATATTCTTTGCAACAAAGAAATTAAATTTAAGGCATTTCTGGAATTTGCCGATGAAGTGCTGGATGCCGACTATATTGCCATGGGGCACTATGTACGTCGTACCTTCCCGGAACGTGGTGAAAAACCACAGATGCTACGGGGACTGGATTCAAACAAAGATCAAAGTTATTTCCTGTATACTCTCAGTCATGAGCAGGTAGGCCGTAGTCTTTTCCCCGTTGGAGAACTGGAAAAACCGGAAGTTCGCCGTATTGCGGAAGAGCAGGGATTGATTACTGCAAAGAAAAAAGACTCAACTGGTATCTGCTTTATCGGTGAGCGCAAATTTACCGAATTTCTTTCCCGCTACCTGCCGGCACAACCCGGTAACATTGAAACCCCGGACGGGCTGGTTATCGGCCAACATCAGGGGCTGATGTACCATACACTTGGTCAGCGCAAAGGCTTGCATATCGGCGGACAAAAAGGTGGCGGAGGCAACGAAGCTGCTTGGTATGTAGCAGAAAAAGATTTGCAGCGTAATGTGCTGATCGCAGTCCAGGGAGCAGACCATCCACTACTGAAGTCTGACGGTCTGATTGCTTCTCAACTGCATTGGGTAGATCGCCAGCCAATAACCGAACACACCCGCTGCACAGTGAAAACCCGTTACCGTCAGCAGGATGTGGCATGTACGATTATTCCGGTGGATGAAGAAAGCATCAAAGTCATCTTTGATGAACCTCAGGTCGCCGTTACCCCCGGACAATCTGCTGTATTTTATAAAAATGATGTTTGCCTGGGCGGCGGCATTATCGAAAAAAGACTATAATCCCGGAACCATCAGTTAAGGAGTTTCTGCACGTGGCTAATACTGTTTATGACCGCACTATTGCTTTTGCCGGCATCTGTCAGGCCGTTGCTCTGGTTCAGCAGGTTGCAAGGGACGGTTACTGTGATAACAACGCATTTGAAACTTCAATTAAAGCTATTCTGAATACCAATCCCAGCAGTACGCTGGACGTATTTGGTAATGAAAGTAACCTGAAAACCGGTCTGGAATGTCTGGTCAAAGGCATAGAAAATACCCCGGCCGGAAATGACCTTACCCGATATGTAATCAGTCTGATGGCTCTGGAACGTAAGCTTGACAGTAATCAGGACGCGATGTCTCAGTTGGGCAATCGCATTCAGATGCTGGAACGGCAGGCTGAACATTTCCATCTGTTTGACGAACAGATGATCAGTAATATTGCCAGTATTTATCTGGATATCGTCAGCCCTATCGGCCCGAGGATTCAGGTGACAGGCACCCCTTCTGTTTTACAACAGACAAGCAATCAACATAAAGTTCGGGCACTGCTGCTTTCAGGTATTCGCAGCGCCGTTTTGTGGCGTCAGGTTGGCGGAAAACGCCGTCACCTTATTTTCGGTCGTAAGAAAATGGTCGAACAAGCCCAAATTCTTTTAGCAAGAATCTAATCTCAAACAACACTATTCAGGAGAATGAACATGGAACTGTCAGCATTGACTGCTGTTTCACCGGTAGACGGACGTTACGGAAGTAAAACGATTGCGTTACGCAGCATCTTTAGTGAGTATGGCCTCCTAAAGTATCGTGCTATCGTTGAAATACGTTGGTTACAGAAGCTTTCAGCTACGGATGCGATTGCAGAAGTACCGGCTTTCAGTGCAGAAGCAACTCAGTTTCTGAATGAGCTGGCGGCTAATTTCAGTGAAGAAGACGCTGCCCGTATTAAAGAAATTGAACGTACGACCAACCATGACGTTAAAGCCGTGGAATATTTCCTGAAAGAAAAAGTTGCCGGCATCCCTGAATTACATGCTGTAAATGAATTTATTCATTTCGCCTGTACTTCAGAAGACATCAATAATACTTCTCACGCACTGATGCTGAAAGAAGCCCGTAATACCGTTATCCTTCCTGAAATTCGCAATATTATTGATGCCATCAAAAAACTGGCTGAAGAATACCGCGATATTCCCCTGCTTTCCCGTACCCACGGTCAACCAGCATCTCCCAGTACTATGGGTAAAGAAATGGCTAACGTGGCTTACCGGATGGAACGTCAGTACAAGCAGATTGCAGATGTAGAAATTCTAGCTAAAGTTAACGGGGCTGTCGGTAACTATAATGCGCACCTTTCCGCATATCCGGAACTGGACTGGCACAAATTCAGCGAAGAGTTTATCACCGGATCCCTTGGCGTAACCTGGAACCCATACACGACTCAGATTGAGCCGCATGATTATATTGCAGAACTGTTTGATGCAATTGCCCGCTTCAATACTATTCTGATTGATTTTGACCGTGATGTATGGGGATACATAGCACTGGGTCACTTCAAACAGAAAACGATTGCCGGTGAAATCGGCTCTTCTACCATGCCACACAAAGTTAACCCAATCGATTTTGAAAACTCTGAAGGTAACCTGGGACTGGCGAATGCCGTATTCTCTCATCTCGCACAAAAGCTGCCAATCTCCCGCTGGCAACGTGACCTGACAGACTCAACCGTTCTGCGTAACCTTGGGGTTGGCTGTGGCTATGCCATTATTGCCTATGCTTCAACGATGAAAGGGATCAGCAAACTGGAAGTAAACCGTGATGCATTGCTGGCAGAGCTGGATCGGAATTGGGAAGTACTGGCTGAACCTATTCAGACAGTCATGCGTCGCTATGGTATCGAAAAACCGTATGAAAAACTGAAAGAACTGACCCGAGGTAAACGGGTTGACGGTGAAGCGATGCGTAACTTTATCGACGGCCTTGAACTTCCTGAAACAGAAAAAGTCCGTTTGAAAGAGATGACACCAGCAAACTATATTGGCCAGGCTATCGAACTGACAGATAAACTATAATACCGGACTGGTATAATAAAAATAACACTAAAAAGCCCGTTCGTTTTATCCGGACGGGCTTTTCTTATATAACGACGTATCTTATATAACGACGTAGCTACACCCTGAATTGATTAACCAATGCCTGCTGAGTGACAGACAAGGTGGCAATCTCCTGTCCGACTCTTTCTGATGACTCTGCCTGTTCAAGAATACGAGCACTCAGATCCCGGATATTCGCAACATTATTATTGACCTCACCAGAAACCGATTGCTGTTCTTCTGCCGCCCGGACAATCTGACTGTTCATTTCACTGATTTCAGCAATCGATTCAAATACATGATTTAACTGAATAACCGCTTGTCCAACCTGTTGAGAGGTGGAATTTGCCATCTCATTGCCTTCCTGAATGGCAGCAACAACCTGCTCTGTCCCACTCTGAACCTGCTCAATCACCTTTCTTATTTCATCTACAGAGCTTTGTGTTCTACCGGCCAGGTTACGAACTTCATCCGCTACAACAGCAAAGCCTCGTCCCTGCTCACCGGCACGGGCAGCTTCGATCGCAGCATTCAAAGCCAGCAGATTCGTCTGTTCGGAAATATCCTCAATAACCGTCAGACTTTCCGTAATGTGAGCATTGTTAACCGCCAGAGCTTCAACAATACCTACCGTACGATTCATGCGCTCCACCAGCCTTCCCATCTGTTCAGAAGATTGCTCTACAACCGTTCTTCCCGATGTAGCAGCATCTCCAGCCTGTGTAGCCGACCGGACGGCAATATCGGCATTTGCTACAACCTGTGACGCCGTCTGAGTCATCTCTTCAGAGGCCGTTGCTACCAGATCAACTTCTCTGAACTGTGCATCACTGCTGCTACGGGTCACTCCAGCCGCTTCTTCAGCCTGACGAGATGTTTCCGCAATACTGTTCGTTGTCACAATAACCTGTTTGATGATGTGCTGTAATTTATCCAGAAACTGATTAAACTCCTGAGCAAGCTGACCAATTTCATCCTCTGAGCGGATATCCAGACGCTGGGTCAGGTCGCCATTTCCGGAGGCAATATCCTGCAACCTTATCACTACCTCCTGAATCGGTTTCACCAGCCTGAATGCCGAAAATGCTACCACCAGTAAACCGACAATAACAAACGACACACCGGCAACCAGTTCTCTCAGTACCCCATCATCCATCTGCTGAGTTATCGTCTGATCCAGATAATTAGCATCCTCTAGCACACTTGCTCTCGGTATCTCTAGCAATAAATCCCACTGTTGATTAGCATTTTGTACAGGGGCAAAAAGTACCAGCCACTGATTATTATCAACCCAGCGAGACTGTATCTTTTCTGACTCAAATAACTCAGCAAGTGCATGTCCGTCACCGTGCTGAGGTATAAAGTTTTGACCAATAACAGCATTGCCGTCATCACTGGCAATCAGCAACCCGGCGTGTGTTAACAGGTGTACGTTTCCCTTACCGGAAAATAAACTGGCATCCGTTTCCTGAATTGTATTACTCAGGAAATTCAGCAGCAAATCAATACCGATAACACCAATAACTTCACCATCACGGATAAGTGGAAAACTGATCGAAGATACCAGATGTTGCTCTCCGGCCACCTCTGTAAAAACCGGAGTAGAAATACAAGCTCCCGTATTCTGTAGCGGGCAGATAAATCGCTCTTGGTTCGCTTTATCCTTCAGCTCCTGTTCAGAAATAACACCGGCAACAGCATCACTGCCATCCGGTGATTTCTGCCAGTATGTAGCAAAACGTCCCTCTTCATTCGATCCTACATAACTGGCACCGTGATAGTTAGCATCTTCACTGTCCAGAGCATTTTGATTAAAAACCAGATAAGCGGCGTGGATAGAAGGAAAACGCTGAACTGAACTCTGTATCAACTGAACCAGTGATGTTCGCAGATCTTCGCTGGATGTAAAATTCTCTTCTGCACTTAGCTGCATAAATAACGCAGATTCAGACAACATCTCGCCTCTGTATAGAGCTTCTTCCATACGCTGTTTAATATTAGCAACATTGAGTTTTGCTTGGCTTTCAAGGAGTTGTTGAGATTTTTTAACGACAGATGCAGAGCTGAGTGCTTTTATTGATTTCTGATTTTCCTGTGCGTTATAAACAGAAAAACCAATCAGCAGTATTGATGTCAGTACAAGACATAAACCAGAAATAAACGTTATTTTCCATCTAACGGAGAGAGTTCTCATATCCTTACCTCTAACTAAATAACTTAGGAACCACCGTGGCTGCCGGGAATAAATGCAATCCCAAGAAAACAGCCACGTCCTAATACACAGAGCATTATCCGCTCCATATTACTTTATCGGCAAAGATAATAAACCTTTAAGATCCATTCTCTTTTTTATTATCATCTACGTCTGCAGACCCACTGCAGCATGAACTGCACCCACCACATCCTCGTCCTTTTTTTAGCATCCTGCGATATAAGTAAGCTAACGCCAGTACGATAACTACAAGTACGATGGTGATATCCCAAAAACTGTTTGCCTCTTCATACATAACTAGTTACCCATTCTGATTAATGAATATTTTTAACCGGAATCTGCCGATCCGGAGCAAACTTGCTCTTCAACCAATCCTTAAATCCTACCGACAATAAAAGGGTCAGACCGGTAAAATAAGCCCATGACATTGCCTGAACCCCAGTTAGGTTAAAGTAGTGTCCAAGAGAATACACTGCAGTTGAGATAACAAAGCCTAGAGTTGTCGGTAAGGCAATAGAAAGAAGCATCCAACGATAGTGGCCAGTTTGTACTTTAATCATCATCACCGTTGCCAAACATGGCGGGTAAAGAGCAAAAAACAGAATAAGTGCAACTGCGGCCAACTCACCTTTAGTACTAAATTCTTCTGACTCTCCCATACGTTGTTCCAGCTTTTTGTTACTGTCCTCGTCCTGCTGAAATAGCACGCCAAGTGTAGCCACACTGCTTTCCCGGGCAGCAAAAGATGAGAAGAGAGCAATATTAATTTTCCAGTCAAAACCAGCCAACTTCGTTACCGGCTCAATAGCACGACCAAACATTCCCAGAAGGGATTCTTCCAGTCGTTTTTCCCGGATTTCCCGCCGAATACGTTTTCTGTCCGATGCCAGATTACGCAATGCCCGATAAACAACCTTCGCTGACTTTCCCCCTTCCTTTGGTACAATAATCGAATAAAAATCCTCATTACGTAATCGGAATGCTTCACTGACCTTTTGGGAGCCGTCCACGCCCTTCGCGTTCAGTTTGGCCCGCTTATAATCCGTATAATAATTCACCAACTCGGGAATTGTCTTTTCGGTCAGCAAACCGGCATATTCCGTTTTTCGAATTTTTTTCTGGAAGGTAATAACCGCTTTTTCAGCTTCAGCCTGATAACTGTGTTTATCAGTTTCCGACAGCCCCGGAAATTGCAACATCACAAAAATAACGGTAGACACGGCCAGTACAACTGTCCCTACTTTACGGATATAAACCCAGGTTCTTTCTACCGAACGGGTCATAACGCTACGTAAAGTCGGCAGGTTATAACGCGGTAATTCCATAATAAATGGCGCCGTTTCTGTTGAACGCAATACCGTACGGGTCAGAAGTTTTGCTACCAATAACGCTGCAATAATTGTCACAGTAGAGATATAAAACATCATCAACGGCTTATCATCTACAAAAAAGATCCCCAAAAGGAGGGTATAGAGTGGTACTTTAGCCAGACAATTCATAAAAGGAACCGTCAGGATCGTGGCTATTCTGGCCCGGGTATCCGGGATCCCTTTTGTTGCCATAACTCCGGGTACTGCACACCCTCCGGCAAATACACCACTGAGAATCATAGGTAAGGTACTTTGCCCATGCAGTCCGAAACGGTTCAGTACCTTATCAGCAACAAAAGCAATCCGCGCCATATAACCGGAATCTTCAAGAATAGCAATTAACGCAAAAAGAATAACGAAAATCGGCACATAATTAAGTAATGTATTGGCCGAATCGATAACCCAGAGGCCTAATGAACGTACGTAAGGATCATAGAGAAAACCGGCATCAGGTAAAACAGATGCAACCAGTTCCCGTAAAGCCGCCAGGTAAGGCCAGGTGTAGTTAGTCAGTTCGTAACCCCAGACAATGGCTATCTGATAAATAGCAAAGACAGTCAATAAAAGCGCGATTGGAGCACCAGGACGACTCAGTACTAGTTTATCAATTCTGTCTGTGTATGAAGTTTTTCTTCTGTCTGCTGCTGTGGTCTGAACGCATTCAGTAATAAGGTGGCTTATCGCTTTCTGCCGCCGGGAAACGATATAATCATTAACGTCTTGCTCCAACGCCTCTCTGACCGTTTCGCGCAGATACCCTATTTGTTTGACTAGCGTATCAAAATCACTGTCATCCATATTAACAAACTGTTGTTCCAGCCACTCCCACGCCTCTTTATCGCCTTCCAGTAAACGAACACTCAACCAGCGTTTTGCTGGCATATTGATTAACGGAAAACAGGATAACTGTTGCGCAATTTCTTCGATGTGTGTTTCAAGTGCAGGATACTGAAGAACAAAAGGGCTGACCTTCACCTTATCAAGGTTTGCGGTAATATGTTTTCCCCCTTTTCCCGTACGCCCCACCGCCTCGACAACCGGTACACCCAGATACTGAGATAATTTATCAGTATCAATAGAAATACCTTCATGCCCGGCAACATCCATCATATTCAGGATCAGCATGACAGGCAGTTCCATCTCTATTAACTGCAAGCTCAAATGAAGAGAACGGGAGATATTCGCTGCATCCAGTACATTCAGAACAGCATCCGGACTCTCCTCTCGCAATGCCCTGCGGGCAACACGCTCTTCAAGGGAAAAACTGGTCAGGCTATAGGTTCCAGGAAGATCGACCAGCTGATACATATCATTTTCTGTAGAAAAATAGCCAATTTTTTTGTCAACTGTCACCCCCGGATAATTGGCCACATGCTGACGGGCTCCGGTCAGCATATTAAAAATCGTTGATTTTCCTGCATTTTGCTGTCCGGACAGCAACAGTTTCCTTCTACTCATCTTTACTACTCATTTAATGGTCTTGATTATCACGGTTTCTGCTTCAGCACAACGCAGTACAACCGACGTCAGGCCGACTTTTACTTCGATGGGATCCCCCAGAGGAGCTTTACGTACAAACTCAATCTCTACTTGAGGAATCAGCCCTAAATCGAGCAAACGCTGTCTGGTCGCTCCAGTTGAACAATGCACATCAATGACCCCACTTTGTCCCGGAGTCAGTTCTGCCAGCGACACTTTCATCTCAACACTCCTTATAAGCTCCTGAATAGACGAATATTAATTGACTGAATTAATGACAAAAAACATTAATGATAATGACTCTCACCATTGTGATATCACTCGCCCAATAGCTAATACGAATAATTATTACTTGCTTTTGATATGTTATCAAGTAACAATTGATCCGTTTTTGATCTGTCGAATTGGTTCTGTCTAAATTCGTTGTACATAAAAGGAATAAACATGAAAAAACTAACACTGATCACTCTCAGCTGTATTTTCCTGCCGCAAGTAGCATCAGCTCATACACCCTTATGTTCCTGCTATGACTTTGGTGACAACACGATTCTGTGTGAAGGTGGGTTTTCTGATGGCTCATCTGCCTCAGGTGTTGATATGTATGTAACTGATACTTCAGGAAAGGAGCTTCTGAAAGGAAAAATCGATGACAACGGTGAATTTGAATTCCAAAAACCATCTGTTGACTATAGCGTTCAGTTCAATGCAGGACCAGGCCATATCATTGAAATCGATGGTAAAAATATTGTTGAATAATCTATAATCCAATTGTTAAGGGAATTGAATAAATGAAAAAGATTGCACTCGCTGTAGGCACTGCAGCACTTACTCTTTCTGCTGCATCTCATGCACATTTCCAGATGCTCTATACTCCAGCATCCCAACTGGAAACCCCAACGACCATTGATATGAAACTAGTCTTTGGCCACCCAATGGAAAACGGACATACCATGAACATGGGGCAACCGGAATCATTCTTTGTTCAGTTTAAAGATACCAAAACTGATTTGCTGAATACTCTGAAAAAGATTACCTGGTCTGGTCACGATAACCAAGCGGATGCTTACCAGCTTGATTATAAAATTCGTCGTAATGGTGATTACATCTTTGCACTAACCCCGGAACCTTACTACGAAGCCGGAGAAGATATTTATATTCAGCAGATTACTAAACGATACATCAACAAAGGTGACCTTCCAACTGGCTGGGAACAACCTCTTGGCCTGAAAACTGAAATCGTTCCTCTGAATAAGCCTTATCAGGTATTCACTGGCAGCACCTTCACCGGTCAGTTGCTTGCAGAAGGTAAGCCTGTTGCCGGTGCTGAATGTGAAATTGAATTTATCAACACAGATGTAGATACCAAAGCCAATGCATTTGGTAAGAGTACTTTCAGCGATGCCCCATCATCAGCAATTGTTGCCATTACAGATGATAATGGCATGTTTACTTTCGGTGTCCCTAAAGCCGGTCAATGGGGATTTGCCTGCCTGGGTTCCGGCCCGGATAAAGAGTATAAAGGTAAAGAACTGTCTCAGGACGCCGTACTCTGGATTGAAGCTCAGGATCTTTAAAACTGACATACTTTAGGCCATTCCTTAGCCTCCAAGGCCGGTTTAGTACCGGCTTTTTTTCTATCCGGTCAAATACTCTTCGTTCTGACTTTGGTTCTCGGTAATGATCAGGGTATCATGACATTTAATCTTGCTCATATACAAAGATAATCAAAGGACAAAACAACAGATGAAAATTATCTCCTTCAATATCAATGGACTACGTGCCAGGCTTCACCAACTTCAGGCATTAATCGATAAACATCAACCTGATGTGATCGGTCTTCAGGAAATTAAAGTGCATGATGAAGCTTTCCCTCTGGAAGAAGTTCAGGCCATGGGCTATAAGGTTTATTTCCATGGGCAGAAAGCCCACTATGGCGTAGCGATGCTATGTAAGAAAGAACCCGTTTCTGTGCAGAAAGGTTTCCCGACTGACTCAGAAGAACACCAGAAACGTATGATTATGGTCACTGTCGAGGATGATAATGGTGAGAAAGTAACCGTTATGAATGGCTACTTCCCTCAGGGTGAAAATATCGAGCATGAGACTAAATTCCCCTATAAGCGCCAATTTTATAAGGATTTGATGACCTACCTGAATGAACACCGTTCAAACGATGAAAAGCTTATCGTTATGGGAGACATTAACATCAGTCCCATTGATGCGGACATCGGTATCGGTGAAGCCAACCGTAAACGCTGGCTGAAAACCGGAAAATGTTCATTCCAGCCGGAAGAACGCGAATGGCTGCAAACACTTCTGGACTGGGGTTTTGAAGATACATTCCGTATGATTCATCCGCATGCGGAAGATAAGTTCTCTTGGTTTGACTACCGTTCCCGCGGATTTGATACTAACCGCGGATTACGTATTGATGTAATTCTCGCGACACCATCACTGGCCACACACTGCACTGAATCAGATATTGACTATGAACTGCGGGGAATTGATAAACCCTCAGACCATGCACCAATCTGGTCCGTATTTGAGTAAGTACAATTTAGCCGGAATCGTCATTCCCCAAAGAAGGGAATGACGATAATAATCAGAATTGACAAAAATGATTGAAACTACCTGAGAATAGTTGAAGTTAACTAAGCAAATAGTTGAGACTAACTAAACAAATGGTTGAAACTAACTAAGCGGCCTCAGATAAGCCAGAAACTTCTTCTCTGCCTTTTTAAACACCCAAAGAATAATAAAGCAAAGTGACATATAAAACAGGCCGGCTGTCAGAAATGATTCAAAAGGAGCATAGTAACGAGAGTTAACCAGTCTCGCAGCCCCGGTCAGATCCATAATCGTCACTATGCCTGCTACCGCAGAACCGTGCACCATAAAAATGACCTCATTACTATAAGCAGGAAGTGCCCGCCGTAAAGCACTGGGCAAAATAATACGCTGATACGTTTTCCAGGTACTCATACCATAAGCTTTCGCCGCTTCCACTTCACCTTTTGGTAACCCATTAATTGCACCACGGATAATTTCAGACGTATAAGCGCCGGTATTCAGGAAAAAAGAAATTAACGCACAAAACCATGCATTTTCCCACAACGTATCCTTTACCGGAAAAAACTGATCCATCCCGTAATAAATAAGATAGAGCTGAACCAACAACGGAGTTCCGCGGAAAAAATAAATAAACGCCCAGGCAGGTAACCGAATGGCATAAATCGTACTGTTACGTGCAATCGCCAGTGGAATAGCCAGACAAATACCCATAATCAGGGCGAGTCCTACCAGCCAGACAGTCGTCCATAGCCCATCAAGATAGACAGGCAGGCTTTCGATAACCAGAGAAAAATCCATACCTACCTCGTGTGAATAGTATACCTGCGCTCAACAGCTTTAAGAATCGTGGTTGAGATAAAAGTGAAAACCAGAAAGATCAGCGCAACAGCCATGTAAAAAGTGAATGGCATTTTTGTTGATCCCGCCGCCAGTGAACTGATCCGCACCATATCCTGCAAACCAATAATCGACACCAGTGCAGTTGTTTTAAGCAGAACCAGCCAGTTATTACCAAAACCCGGCAATGCATGGCGGATCATCTGTGGAAGAAGAATACGGCGGAAAGCAAGAGAATCACTCATTCCATAAGCTTTTGCCGCTTCCATTTCACCTTTATCAACAGCCAAAATGGCACCACGGAAGGTCTCTGCCATATAGGCACCAAAAATAAAACCAATCGTCAGAACACCGGCTATAAACGGACTGATATCAATATAATCTGGTAGATAGGCAGTCCACTCATGAGCGGGATCAGAACCGGCCATCCATTCATTAATCCACTCATTGACTGAATAGAGAGTATTATTCAGCAGCATCTGTCCGCCGAAAAAAATCAACATCATCAAAACGAGATCAGGTATACCCCGAATAATCGTGGTATATAACGTCGCGATACCTCGTGCCACCCTGTATGGTGCGAGTTTTGCCAATGCACCCAGAAGACCCAAAGTAGTGGCAAGAAGAAGAGAAAGGACTGCAACCTCAATGGTAACCCATGCACCTTTCAGCAAGGCAGCCTCATACCCTTGTAAATCAAGCATGATAAATATCCGTAAGATGACAACAAAATAAACCCGAAGTCAGGGCGGCAAAGTATAACTACCGCCCTTTAGGTATCAATTAGTCGCCATACACCTCAAAAGCGAAATATTTTGCTGCGATTTCCTGATATTTCCCGCTCTTACGCAGGGCTTTAATTGCTTTGCTAAGGTTGTTTCTTAAATCCTGATCCTGTTTACGGACAGCAATGCCCATACCTTCACCAAGCCAGGTAACCGGGCCAACAAACTCATAAGCATCACCGCCGACTTTGTTAATAACACCTGCTTCCAGCGCAGGAACGTCGCCCATCACACCAATAATCCGGCCATTCTCCAGATCAAGGAATGCATCATCAAAAGAACCGTAACGAACAATTTCCAGACTATCGCCATATTTATCAGTCAGGTACTTATCATGTGTAGTTTCACGCTGAACACCAATTTTCTTACCTTTCAGACCTTCTGCGGTAATCTCAAGCCCGGAACCTTTTTTGGCAATAAATTTACTTGGCAGTTGAGCATATTTTTCCGTGAAATCGACTTTCTTTTTACGCTCTTCATTAATATCCATTGCTGCAATGATGGCATCATATTTACGAGCCAGAAGCGATGGAATAATACCATCCCAATCCTGTGGAACGATCTTGCACTGAGCCTTCAGCTCTTCACACAGAGCATTGGCCATATCAACATCAAAACCACTCAGAGAACCATCCGCTTCTGTCTTACTGAACGGAGGGTATGCCCCTTCAATACCAAAACGAACCACTTTCCAATCCTTGGCCTGAGCAGCACCAGTTACGGCTGTCGCAGCCAGTGTTACAGCTAATAACCACTTTTTCATATCCATACTCCTGTGTTTTATACTTCTGTCTGTTTTAGTTGTGTTTGTCTGTTTCGTTCTGACGAAACATAGTTATTTTTTAGTAAATAGAAGAGATAAACTGCTTTAAGCGCTCTGATTCAGGATGACTGAACAGTTTATCCGGCGCGCCCTGCTCTTCAACCAGTCCCTGATGCAGGAACATCACATGACTGGACACATCCCGGGCAAACGCCATTTCATGTGTCACTACCAACATGGTCCGGCCTTCATCAGCCAGATCACGCATTACACCCAATACTTCACCTACCAGTTCAGGATCAAGGGCCGATGTCGGTTCATCAAATAGCATCACTTCGGGCTCTACGGCTAAAGCCCGGGCAATTGCGGCACGTTGTTGCTGCCCACCGGAAAGATGGCCGGGATAATAATCTTTGCGTTCATACAGACCGACTTTTTTCAGTAGCAACTCTGCATTTTCTATCGCCTGATCCTTAGGCACCCCCAGAACATGTACCGGAGCTTCTATGACATTTTCCAGAACCGTCATATGTGACCAAAGATTAAAGCCCTGAAAAACCATCGCCAGGCGTGAACGGATACGCTGAACTTGTTTTTCATTAGCGGGAACAGATTCACCGGTTCGGTTTTTTTTCATCTGGATCAACTCACCATTAACCCAAATTTCACCGGCTGTCGGTGTCTCCAACAGATTGATACAACGCAGAAAAGTACTCTTGCCTGAGCCGGAAGAGCCAATAATAGAGATCACATCTCCCTTGTGTGCTTGCAGAGAAATGCCCTTTAACACTTCATTCTGGCCGAATGTTTTATGCAGGTCCCTGATATCCAGCGCGGCTACATCTGTCATGCGCTATTCGCTCCTTTTTGGTATTTTAGGTTCTCCGACCTATGATTTCGCTACAAACTAGCATCAGTTTTTGCCAGATGCAACATATTATTAACCGTAAATAATGAGATATTTAGTTAACTAATCTGAATTGATATGCAATTTAAGTTAAATATTTTTACATTTGGTGAATAGCAGGAAAAGAAAAGCCTCCAGTAACTCGTTCTTTGTGTAAAAACAAGATAAAAAGCAAGAAGATCAATAGAAAACAGAACAAAATAAATACAGCTTCTTCTTATATTTATCCTGTTGAACATTATATAATTTTCGGGACATGTCTGTAATTTTATTACAATACTTATCTATATAATTGCAGTTTCATATTAATTTAAATATGCAAATAACTGCACTGACTTGTGTCTTAATACAACAAAAGCGTTCTCTATGACATAAAAAGCATGATTTTCCATACAAAAAGCAGTATGTTCGCTGCCGATTCGCTATACGATAAAAATCAACGACAAAACAAAGCAATAACTTGCTAAATATTCAGCATTCTGTAGCTTTCTTTCACAAAGATTTATATCGTGATCGAGATCAATCTCAATAAATAGGGAGATTGGTACACTCGGGCGCCAGTAAAATGACGAAGAGTAACGACATACTCCTCAGGTAGCATAAAGCATTAATAAACTAAATGTAGTAAATGATGTTTATGCACTAAGGTAGCTTTAATATGTGTTACATTTCAGGGTCAAATAAAATATCTATTGCACCTGCCTGACAAGCAAATTGCATACTTAACACCTTCTGCATTATTAACTTTTTATAATATGAGGAATCTATGTCGAACGTAGATAACAAGAACTTCTCGGAGATCGAGACGAAGAGCTACTCAGAGCTGCACCGTCCCGCTTCTGAGTTCGCAAGTCGTTCTGATTATCTGGATCACGAACTCCAGATCATGAAACCACGCCGCTTCAGCCTGAACCTGCCGGGTCGTGACTTCCGTTTCGAGCTTGAAGATTTTGTTCCAGCTATCGCTGGTACTATCGGCATCATCGCGATGTACTCAGCAGTAATGATGGCATGGGCTGCTGGCCTGACCGAAAAATGGGATCACGTAAATCTGGATGTTGCATGGGCGATTGAAGTTGCTCGTGTTGAGATGATCATCCCAGCATTCCTTTTCTGTATTCTGGCATCTGGTTTTATTAACCCAAAAGCAAACCTTGCGGGTAACCACGGCCCGATGATCCCGATGATTTTCGTTATCGCAATGGCGGGAGCCCACCCTCTGGCTCTGGCAATCCTGATTGGTGTATTCGGACTGATCCTCAGTGCAGTGAAAGGTGGCTCCCGACTTGTCAACCTAACGAGTGAAGGGGTTGCAGGCGGCCTGCTCGTATTCCTTGGTTTCACCGGTTCGATGAGTCAGATCAACTCACTGATCAGCTGGGCTAATGGCCTTAGTAACGAAGCCGAAGGTGTGGTTGCCGGTGATATGGGTTATGTAGCACTGATCGTGCTCGGCATTACTGTCGTGACTTACGCGGTTCTGGCCAAACTAGGCAAACGCTGGCTGGCAATTCCTCTGTGTGCTGTTATCGGCTTTGTTGTAGCAATGGTATCTGGCGCTGGTTTCGATCTGGTTTTCACCACGGAACCTGGTCTGCCAAACCTGAACCCTGTTTACTGGTGGGGCTCTACTGAAACAGGTTGGCAACTGGGTCTGCCAAATGTTCAGCACTTCATTGCCTCTCTTCCATTCGCAATTCTGGCTGTTGCCATGTGGTCACCTGACTTTCTGGGTCACCGCATCTTCCAGGAACTGAACTACCCGAGAAGAACTGAGAAAGTACTGATGGACGTTGATGACACGATGACTATGTGTTCTATTCGTCAAATGGTAGGTACCGCTGTCGGTGGTGGTAACATTACTTCTTCATGGGGTACTTACATGATCCCAGCAGCTATCGCTAAACGCCCAATCCCTGCGGGTGCCATTTTACTGGGTTCTCTGGTTATGCTTATCGCTATCGTAGGCTACCCAATGGATGCTGCAGTATGGCCCCCGGTAATGCGTGTTGCACTGTTGGTTGGTGTTGCTCTGCCTCTGCTGGAAGCGGGTATGCAAATGATTAAAGATGCAAAAGACTCTCAGTCTGCAGGTATTTGTGTATTCGCCGCTATGGTGACAAACCCTGTTCTGGCATGGGCTCTGACTATGCTGCTGGATAACAATGGCTTAATTGGTGATAAAGAACGTCCAGAGAAACTGAGCACACTGGATCGCATCATTATTCCAAGTGTTGTTCTGGTTATCTGTCTGGCCGCAATGCTTGCGGTTGGTATGCTGGAAGGCCAGTACGGAATCCCGGCACTCCTGTAAAGATCACAAAAAACAAGGGTGGTAGCAAAACCACCCTTTTTTTAGGTCTTTTTTTATGTATTTTTTTTAAAGATTGCAGTATTATTTGAGTCGCACTCAAATTCCGTTGAAAATTTAGGTGCAATATCTATGGTCAAGTGGATACTATTTGTTCATAGATATTGTTTTTAATTAAGAGTGTACTGCGCACTTTTGCTGAAGTGCTAGCCAACTCTAGGTGAACAGCAGTACGTGTTTTTTCTACTAAAAAGGTAGGTATATCATGGCAGAGCAATTTGCTAAAGCTTGGGAAGGTTTTGCTGCAGGTGACTGGCAAAACGAAGTTAACGTACGTGACTTTATTCAGAAGAACTACACGCCGTATGAAGGCGATGAATCTTTCCTTGTCTCTGAAGGTACTGAAGCGACTACGACTCTTTGGGCTAAAGTAATGGAAGGCATCAAACAGGAAAACAGCACTCACGCTCCTGTTGACTTCGACACTTCTGTTATCTCTACCATCACTGCTCACGATGCTGGTTACATCAATAAAGACCTTGAAAAAATCGTTGGTCTGCAAACTGAAGCTCCTCTGAAGCGTGCCATCATCCCTAACGGTGGTATCCGTATGGTTGAGGGTTCTTGTAAAGTTTATGGTCGCGAGCTGGATCCTGAAATTAGTAAAATCTACTCAGAATACCGTAAAACACACAACCAGGCTGTTTTCGATATCTATACTCCGTCAATTCTTGCTTGTCGTAAGTCCGGCGTTCTGACTGGTCTTCCAGATGCATATGGCCGTGGTCGTATCATCGGTGACTACCGTCGTATCGCTCTGTACGGTATCGACCGTCTGATGAAAGACAAATTCGCACAGTTCTCTTCTCTGCAAGAAAAATTCGAAAACGGTGAAGATCTGCAACTGACTATGCAATTGCGCGAAGAAGTCGCAGAACAGCACCGTGCTCTTGGCCAAATCAAAGAAATGGCTGCTAAATACGGTTGTGACATTTCTCGTCCTGCAGAAACTGCGCAAGAAGCGATTCAGTGGACTTACTTCGGTTACCTGGCTGCTGTTAAGTCTCAGAACGGTGCCGCAATGTCTCTGGGCCGTACTTCTACTTTCCTGGATATCTTCATTGAGCGTGATATCGCTGCTGGTAAACTGACCGAAGTTGAAGCACAGGAAATGATCGACCATTTCGTAATGAAACTACGTATGGTTCGCTTCCTGCGTACTCCTGAGTACGATGAACTGTTCTCTGGCGACCCAATCTGGGCAACAGAATCAATGGGTGGTATGAGCCTTGACGGACGTACTCTGGTAACCCGTACTAACTTCCGCTTCCTGAACAGCCTGTACACCATGGGTCCTTCTCCAGAGCCAAACATCACTGTTCTTTGGTCTGAAGGCCTGCCTGAAGGCTTCAAGAAGTTCTGTGCGAAAGTATCTATCGATACGTCTTCTATCCAGTACGAAAACGACGATCTGATGCGCCCGGACATGGAATCTGACGACTACGCAATCGCATGTTGTGTATCTCCAATGGTTGTTGGTAAGCAAATGCAGTTCTTCGGTGCTCGTGCTAACCTGGCAAAAACTATGCTTTACACCATCAACGGTGGTGTCGATGAAAAATCTAAAGCACAAGTTGGCCCGGCTATGCCTAAGATCACTTCTGAAGTGCTTGATTACAATGAACTGTGGGACAAAATGGACCACTTCATGGACTGGCTGGCAAAACAGTATGTTACTGCATTGAACGCTATCCATTACTCACACGACAAGTACAGCTACGAAGCCTCTCTGATGGCTCTGCATGATCTGGACATCAAACGTACTATGGCATGTGGCATCGCTGGTCTGTCTGTTGCAGCTGACTCACTGTCTGCAATCAAGTACGCAACTGTTAAACCAGTTCGTGACGAAGACGGCGTTGCAATCGACTTCGAAATCGAAGGCGAATATCCTAAGTTCGGTAACAACGACCCTCGCGTTGATGATATCGCTTGTGAACTTGTCACTACGTTCATGAACAAGATCCGCGCACTGAAAACTTACCGTGACGCTATCCCGACTCAGTCTATCCTGACTATCACTTCTAACGTGGTATATGGTAAGAAGACTGGTACAACTCCTGATGGCCGTAAAGCTGGCGCTCCATTTGCTCCAGGTGCAAACCCAATGCACGGTCGTGACGAGAAGGGTGCGGTAGCCTCTCTGACTTCAGTAGGTAAACTGCCATTTGCTGATGCGAAAGATGGTATCTCTTATACCTTCTCTATCGTTCCTAATGCTCTGGGTAAAGACACTGATGCACAAAGAGCGAACCTTGCTGGTCTGATGGATGGTTACTTCCACCACGAAGCAGGTATCGAAGGCGGTCAGCACCTGAACGTTAACGTTCTTAACCGCGAAACTCTGCAAGACGCAGTTAAACACCCTGAGAAATACCCTCAGCTGACAATCCGTGTATCTGGTTATGCGGTACGTTTCAACTCTCTGACTCCAGAGCAGCAAGCTGATGTTATTTCCCGTACTTTCACTGAGTCTATGTAATTAGTACTTAGCTGAAATACTGAATTAAAAATCCCGCCATCTGGCGGGATTTTTTATAAGTTAAGGTTTATAACAATAGTTACCCACATGCAAATAGCCGGAATAGTTCACTACACTGCAAATCGTAAACATTCTTCGTTCAGATTGGACGAATGCCCGTCAACGGCCTGACTGTGTTCCCTGAGTTCCTTGTTACTTCTGCCAATATTTTCCATGGATACTGAAATATTACTCATATTTTGCGCCATAGACTGACTGGTTTGTACCAGCTCCCGGATTGAACCAAAAATCACCTCAGTTTTCTGATTCGCTTCTTCCGCTTTTTCCACAATAACAGACAAAGCCATTATCGCTTCATTGCCTCTGGCCTGACTGGCCTGCATCGTTTCTTCCGACTGGGTAAGATAAGAGATAACCATACCGCTTTCACTTTTCATTGCTTCAATCGTAGCAGAAATTTCTGCCACGGCACCCACTGTTCTTACTGCAAGGCTACGGACTTCATCAGCAACGACAGCAAAGCCTCGTCCCTGCTCTCCTGCTCTTGCAGCTTCAATAGCCGCATTCAGTGCCAGCAGATTTGTCTGTTCAGCAATAGCATTAATGATATCCATCACCGAATCGACTTTTAAGGATGCCTCTTCCAACTTACGGATATGTCCAGCCGCATTTTCCAGAATTAAACCAATCTCATCCATTGAACTGATGGCAGACGTGATGACTTTCCCTCCCTCTTCTGCCGATGAGCTGGACGAACGGCTTACCTCCGCAACCTGCTCCAGATCTTCAGAAACCTGCTTAGTGGTCACATTCACCTGCTCTGTCGCCGATGCCAGCAGTTGGGTCTGTTCAACCACTTCTGACTGGCTATACACCACCTTATCAATCCCCATATTCAGATCTGCAGCATTTTTAGATAATGTCTCACTACTCTGCTGCACCCCCTTAACCAGTTCCCCCAGATTTCCACAGGTCTGGTTTATAGTAAGAGCCAAACGGTTAAATTCATCTTTCGTATTATCCGATACAAGCAGACGCTCGGCCAGATTCCCCCCCGCCATCTGTTCAAGGATATAGGATATCTGCCGGATAGAACGCCCGGTAGTCAGGCTGTTTACAGTGAAGATAGCCGTGGTAAATACCGCCAGTCCTGCACATGCAATCATCACAGACCAGAGAGTAAACTGACTTTTTTCCGTTGCGGCATTCTGATATTCCTGACTGATCTGGTGCAATTCTGCTGATGCCTCTTTAATCACCTGTAATGCTTGATGCTGATAGTCAAGTAACTGAATTTCAACGCTATGCATCTGTGAAGACAATACCACTAGATTCTCAAACGCAGCGCTGAATTCTCCGAGTTCTTTCTCATAAATATCCAGCATACCGTATGAATTAGAAATACTGGAAAAGCTGCTCAGCGCTTTTTTAAACACCGAATAATTGCTTTCAGAAGGAGAAAGCTGATAGTTCTGTACGGCTTTCACCAAGATCTGAAAATCAGAATTCAGTGTAACCATGCCGGTTTCTGCAATTTTTTGTTCAATCATAGCGGCCAAAGCCTTTAATTGCCCCTGCAGACCATCGTCAGCATTCAGCCCTAACCGGATTTTCATCTCCAGCCATGGCGCAATCGATCCGCTATAAACGTCAATCAGAGCATTCAGTTTTTCAGCCTGAGAAGACAACCCGACTTCAATAAGATAAGCAGAATCCTTCTGCACACTGGTTTTTATATCGTTAACAACATCCGCTACACCACCTGCCTGCTCTGGAGATAATTCGGACAATGTTCCGGCAAGCTGTAACAGCTTGACCTGACTCTGTTCTATTGCGAATGCCCCGTTCGCAACACCGGTACTCTTAGTATATTGGTTACCCATTTTTCCCAGACTATCTGCGGTATAACCGGCAAGACCGATAAATCCGACACACAGCAGGAAGAGAAAAACAAACATTTTCTGTTTTTGTGAAATTTTAATCGCATCCATGTTGTTTCCTTAGCTTAACTTCAGCAATACAAGGCGTAACATTCGGGATTACTTTCCCAAATAATAAGAACGTCAATACGCTCTTTGTCTTTTCTTACCATGTGGGAAAATATCGTGGTAGAGCCAGTTAGAGACAATTGAGGCATCCAGTAGGCAGAAAAACTCTCAACTGGATCCATAGAGAACTAGGTTACTCTGCCCATTTGTAATAAAATGATCGTAAATAATTCTTATGAGATAAGCACATGTCAGCAATCGGACGAATCCACTCTTATGAATCATGCGGTACGGTAGATGGTCCCGGAATCCGTTTTATCGTTTTCCTGCAAGGCTGCCACATGCGGTGTATGTACTGCCATAACCGTGACACATGGGATCTGCATGACGGCAAAGAAGTCTCTGTCGAAGAGATCATCAATGAAGCCAAATCCTATAAGCACTTTATGAAAGCGTCCGGTGGCGGCGTTACCTGTTCTGGTGGTGAAGCCATGCTCCAGCCTGAATTTGTACGGGACTTTTTCCGTGCGGCAAAAGCGGAAGGCATGCATACCTGTCTGGATACAAATGGTTATATCCGTAAGCATACTGATGTGATTGACGAAGTACTGGAAGTAACGGATCTGGTCATGCTTGATCTTAAGCATATGCGGGATGAAATCCATAAAGATTTTATCGGCGTGTCCAATACCCGTGTTCTGGATTTTGCCCGTTATCTGCATAAAATCGGACAAACAACCTGGATCCGCTACGTTGTCGTTCCCGGCTATACTGATACAGAAGACGATGCGCATCTGCTTGGACAGTTCATCAAAGATATGGATAACGTGGAAAAAGTAGAACTGCTGCCGTATCATAAACTTGGCGCTCATAAATGGGAAGCCATGGGATACGATTATCCTCTGGAAGGCGTAGAGCCACCAAGTAAAGAAACGATGGAAAAAATTGTTGCCGTTCTTAAGCAGTATAACGACAACGTAAAATACTAATTAATAATCCGAAACAGAATAAAAGAGGCCTCAAATATGGAAATGACCAGTGCTCAACGCCTTATCCTTTCAAATCAGTACTATCTGATGTCCCAGTTGGATCCGGCAAACTCAGCCAAGTATAAACGCCTGCAGACCATTGTTGAACGTGGCTATGGATTACAGATGTGTGAACTTAACAAAGAGTTTGGCTGCCTGCCGGAAGCAGAATGTAAAGAAATTATTGATATCATGGAAATGTATCACGCCATGCAGGAATCACATAAAATGCTCGGTAATGAAGAACAGACAAAGGTCGATCCACGCCGTCTGCAGTTTCTGGGATTCGATATGGCCAAAGAGGCACAGTTGGTTTGCTATGTCCGCTTTCTGGTAGATTCCGAAGGTTTGTACCCACAATTTGAAAAAGGTGAGCATAACTTCAATGCTCAGGTGCCTATGCTGGAAAAATACCGCCGTATGTCAGCGACCTGGAAAAGCTGCCCGCGTCAGTACCACCTGTCTTCAACTGAACTGGTACAGATTTTTAACGCATAACCGGAAAACGGGCTTTACGCCCGTTTTTTTATTCTTCCCCTGTCAACTTCATTATCAACTTCATTTATCCTGACAATCTCTCCTGCATAACTCCATTCACTTTTTATATAACACCATTCACTCGATGTATAAGTCCATTCCTTCTTTTCAGTCATGTATATAAAAAATAAATACATAATTATTAAGCAAAAACTAAAAACAGGGTCTAGTCTTAAAAGGTATACAACATGAGATAACTGCGCATTGAGTTTGACGTTTTAGAGGGGCATTCACATGAGTATTTTTGACCACTATCAGGCACGCTACGAAGCCGCCAAGGATGAAGAACTTTCGCTTCAGGATTTTTTAACACTTTGTCAGAAAGACAAGAGCGCATACGCCAATGCAGCAGAGCGACTATTGCTTGCCATTGGCCAGCCTGAGGTTGTCGATACCGCACAAAATCCCCGGCTCAGCCGGATTTTTTCCAACCGGGTCATCTCTCGTTATAAAACGTTTGAAGACTTCTATGGCATGGAAGAAGCAATAGAACAGATTGTCTCTTACCTGAAACATGCGGCTCAAGGACTGGAAGAAAGAAAACAGATCCTTTATCTGCTGGGACCGGTAGGTGGCGGTAAATCATCACTGGCTGAAAAACTGAAAAGCCTGATGGAGAAAATGCCTATTTACGTATTATCCGCAAATGGTCAGCGCAGTCCAGTCAACGACCACCCTTTCTGTCTGTTTGATGTCAATGAAGACGGTGACTTACTGCAATCTGAGTACGGAATCTCCAAGCGTTACTTACGTTCTGTAATGTCACCATGGGCAGCCAAACGGCTGCATGAATTCGGCGGTGATATCACTCGCTTTAAGGTGGTCAAAGTCCGTCCGTCCATTCTGGATCAGATCGCAGTTGCTAAAACAGAGCCCGGAGACGAAAACAATCAGGACATTTCATCTCTGGTCGGTAAAGTTGATATCCGTCAGTTAGAACATTACGCTCAGGATGATCCCGATGCATACAGCTATTCCGGTGCACTATGTAAATCCAATCAAGGTCTGATGGAGTTTGTAGAGATGTTCAAAGCACCAATAAAAGTGCTGCATCCACTACTGACGGCGACTCAGGAAGGTAACTACAATGGTACAGAAGGCCTTTCCGCCCTGCCGTTTGAAGGCATGATTCTGGCACACTCCAATGAATCTGAATGGCAGACTTTCCGTAATAATAAAAATAATGAAGCTTTTCTGGATCGGGTCTATATCGTAAAAGTGCCTTATTGCCTACGGGTTTCAGAAGAAGTCAAAATCTACCAGAAACTGCTCGACCACAGTGAACTGTCCAAAGCCCCGTGCTCACCAAGCACTCTGGAAACACTGGCTCAGTTCAGCATTCTTTCGCGCATGAAAGATCCGGAAAACTCCTCCATTTTTTCCAAGATGCGGGTTTATGATGGTGAAACACTGAAAGATACCGATCCGAAAGCGAAAAGCTATCAGGAATACAGAGATTTTGCCGGTGTTGACGAAGGTATGTCAGGGCTGTCTACCCGCTTTGCCTTTAAGATCCTGTCCCGGGTATTCAACTTCGATCAAACCGAAGTAGCCGCTAACCCGGTTCACCTGTTTTACGTTATCGAACAACAGGTAGAGCGGGAACAGTTTCCTCAGGAAACCGCCGAACGTTATCTGGAATTCCTGAAAGGTTATCTGGTGCCTAAGTACATCGAATTTATCGGCAAAGAAATTCAGACGGCCTACCTAGAATCCTATTCCGAATACGGACAAAACATCTTTGACCGCTACGTAACCTACGCTGATTTCTGGATACAGGATCAGGAATACCGGGATCCGGAAACCGGCCAACTCTTTGACCGCGCAGCTCTGAACAACGAACTGGAGAAAATAGAAAAAACAGCCGGGATCAGCAATCCCAAAGATTTCCGCAATGAAATTGTCAACTTTGTACTGCGTGCAAGAGCCAATAATGAAGGAAAAAATCCGGTATGGACCAGCTATGAAAAACTTCGCACAGTTATCGAGAAGAAAATGTTCTCGAATACTGAAGAACTTCTGCCGGTCATCTCCTTCAATGCAAAAACCTCCAGTGACGATCAGAAAAAACACGATGATTTTGTCGCTCGTATGATGGAAAAAGGCTACACCAGAAAACAGGTTCGTTTGCTGTCTGAATGGTATTTACGTGTACGTAAGTCCTCATAATACAGTGCCTACTATGAGCGGGTATTACCGGCGGCTAGCACTTATTACGTGCTGGTGATACCTCCCATTTTTTACCCGGATAGTGTCCAAATAACCGGCCGCTGACCATGTTTCCGGGGTGGCGTTGATAAGGAGAGACTCATGGCTCAATTTATAGACAGAAGACTGAACAGTAAAAATAAAAGCATGGTTAACCGCCAGCGGTTTTTGCGTCGTTATAAAGAGCAGATAAAAGAATCTGTCGCTGACGCCGTAAATCGCCGCTCGATTACCGACACAGAAACTGGAGAAGACGTTTCTATCCCACACCGTGATATTAAAGAACCAGTTTTTCACCATGGACAAGGGGGGATTCGGGAACGCGTTCATCCGGGGAATGATCAGTTTAGCCCGGGGGATAAAATAGAACGCCCGCCCGGAGGTCAGGGCGGAGGTGATGGTAGTGGTGAAGGAGATGCCAGCCCGGATGGCGAAGGTCAGGATGAATTTGTCTTCCAGATCTCTAAAGAAGAATATCTGGATATGCTATTTGAGGATCTGGAACTGCCCAATCTGGAAAAAAACCAGAACACAAAAATAGTCGAGTGGAAAAAAACTCGTGCAGGTTATCAGACTGCGGGAATTCCCTCTAATATCGCCATTATCCGTTCACTCCAGCAATCACTGGCGAGAAGAACCGCTATGACTGCGGGAAAAAAACGCCTGCTTCAAGAACTCGAGCAAACACTGGAACAGCTTCGTAAGATCGAACCGGCACAGCCCATAGAAGAGAAACGAATCCGGCAGGAAATTGAAGAACTGCGGCAGAAAATTGCTGCTGTACCTTTTATAGACAGCTTTGATTTGCGTTTTAAAAATTATGACAAACGCCCGGTTCCCTCCAGTCAGGCCGTGATGTTCTGTCTGATGGATGTTTCCGGTTCAATGGATCAGGCAACCAAAGACATCGCTAAGCGTTTTTATGTACTCCTGTATATGTTCCTGAATCGCACCTATGAAAATGTGGAAGTCGTTTTTATCCGACACCATACTCAGGCAAAAGAGGTCGATGAACATGAGTTTTTCTACTCTCAGGAAACCGGTGGAACCATTGTCTCCAGCGCACTGAAACTGATGAAAGAGATTATAGAAAAACGGTTCCCTCTTAATGAATGGAATATCTATGCTGCACAAGCGTCCGACGGAGATAACTGGGCTGATGACTCACCAAAATGTAAAGAGCTGCTGCAGAACAGTCTGCTGCCAACCTGCCAGTATTATGCCTATATTGAAATAACCCGCCGGTCTCACCAGACACTATGGCATGAATACGAAAAACTTCAGCAATCCTATCATCACTTTGCAATGAAAAATATTCGTGATGTAGATGATATCTACCCGGTATTCAGAGAGCTGTTCAGAAAAGAGACGGCTTAGGGGGCGCAATGACAACAAAGGATAAAGTAAAAAAAACAGCATCTACTCAGAAACGGCATCCGTTACCGGATGGTCCGGACTGGACTTTCCCTCTTCTGGAAGAGTATCACCGGGAGATTAAACGTGTAGCAGACCATTACCGTCTGGAAACCTATCCTAACCAGATAGAGGTTATCACCTCCGAGCAGATGATGGATGCCTACTCCAGTATCGGCATGCCTATCAACTACCATCACTGGTCATTCGGTAAAAAATTCATCCAGACCGAACAGAATTATAAACATGGCCAGATGGGACTGGCCTATGAAATTGTGATCAACTCCGATCCCTGCATCTCTTACCTGATGGAGGAGAATACGGTAACCATGCAAGCTCTGGTGATGGCACATGCCTGCTACGGACACAACTCTTTCTTCAAAGGGAATTATCTGTTTCAGACCTGGACTGATGCCAGTTCTATTATCGACTATCTGCTGTTTGCCCGAAAGTATATTTCTGATTGTGAAGAAAAATACGGAGAAGAAGAGGTCGAACAGATTCTGGACTCCTGCCATGCCCTGATGAACTTCGGGGTGGACCGGTACAAACGACCGGAAAAAATCTCCATTGCAGAAGAGAAAGCCCGTCAGGAAGAAAGAGAGGCCTACCTGCAATCACAAGTCAATGAACTGTGGCGTACCGTGCCGAAATCAAAACAGAAATCCGAAGAAGAAAAGATGCGCTTTCCTTCCGAACCACAAGAAAACATTCTTTACTTTATCGAAAAACACGCCCCCCTTCTGGAGCCCTGGCAGCGTGAAATTGTACGTATTATCCGTAAAATCAGTCAGTATTTTTATCCGCAGAAACAGACACAGGTGATGAATGAAGGGTGGGCAACCTTCTGGCACTACACCATACTGAACCATCTGTATGATGAAGGACTGGTAACCGATAAGCTGATGCTGGAGTTTCTGCACAGCCACACAAATGTCATTGCCCAGCCGCCGTATAACAGTCCTTACTTCAGTGGCATTAATCCTTATGCTCTCGGCTTTGCCATGTATCAGGATATCCGTCGCATCTGCGAAGAACCGACGGATGAAGATAAGGAGTGGTTTCCTAACCTTGCAGGTACGGACTGGCTTGATGCCGTACATTTTGCGATGCAGAACTTTAAAGATGAGAGTTTTATCAGCCAATATCTGTCTCCAAAACTCATCCGGGATTTCAAGCTGTTTTCTATTCTGGATGATGACAGGAAGAACTACATCGAAATCAGTGCCATCCATAATGAAATCGGTTATCGGGAAATCCGAGAGAAACTTGCCTCACAGTACAACCTAAGTAAACTGGAGCCGAATATTCAGGTCTGGAATGTGGATGTCCGGGGAGATCGTTCCATGACTCTGCTGTATAACCCTCATGACCGTATTCCTCTGGCGAAAAATTATCCGGAGGTACTGAAACACCTGCACCGTCTCTGGGGGTTCGACGTTATACTGGAAGAATTAACTGATTCAGGAAGAAGAACCCGGCTGGCAACCTGCCCGCCCAAAGAAGAATAATCCCTCAAATAAATCCTCCCTGACCACGGGAGGATTTATTATTGAGATTTTCCGGCCTGTTCAGCTACGACCGATCAGCGCCCTTACTGCTTCCAGATCGTCCTGCGTATCCACACCGGCAGGAGGTGCTTCTTTCGCGACAGCAACATGAATTTTTTCGCCATACCAGAGCACTCTTAACTGTTCCAGAGATTCGATCTTTTCCAGAGAACTTGGCAGCCAGTTAACATACGTATTTATAAATCCTGCACGGTAAGCATAAATACCGATATGACGCAACAATGGCTGGTGAACGAGTCTGTCTTCCTGAGCAAAACTGTCCCGGTCCCAGGGAATGGTTGCCCGGCTGAAATACAGCGCGTAACCATCTTTATCCGTCACCACTTTCACCGCATTTGGATTAAAGACTTCAGCAGCCTCAGTGATCTCTACTCCGAGAGTCGCCATAGGGGCGATACTACCGGCCAGATTATCGGCGACCTGACGAATAATCACCGGAGGGATCAAGGGCTCATCTCCCTGCACATTAACAATGATCTGATCATCGGCAATTGCCATTTTCTGCACAACCTCAGCCAGCCGTTCTGTCCCAGACTGATGTTCAGGTGAAGTCATACAGACAGTGGCACCAAATGCCTTCGCAGCCGCTTCAACACGAGTATCATCGGTCGCAATAATCACTGAATCTGCCCCAGCCTGTAATGACTGCTCATACACCCACTGGATCATCGGCTTGCCACCGATATCAGCCAGAGGCTTACCCGGCAGGCGCGTCGACTGATAACGTGCCGGAATAACAACCGTAAATGACATTACCGTCCCTCATCCATACTCATCGTTCTGGCTTCTGATTCCAACAATACAGGAATACCATCTTTAATTGGAAAGGCCAGACGATCTAATTTACATATAAGTTCTTGATTTTTAGCATCATAGACCAGCTTACCCTTACAAACTGGGCAGGCAACGATTTCAAGCAGACGGTGATCCATATTCTTTCCTGTTTTCTGTGATTTTGTTCAGTAATAACGCTTTATCATGTGGATTAAAGCAGGCCGTAACGGGAAGATACCACCAGTTATCTCTGGCAAATGAATCACACTTCACCGCATCCTTTTCTGTCATGATAATATTGTTTCCAAAGGCTTCCAGCGCCTTTAATTCATCCGGTTTAAAATCCTGATGATCCGCAAATCCCTGAGTTTTGACGATATCCGCGCCAAGCCCGGCAAGGGTCTTAAAGAAACGAGGCGGATGACCGATACCGGCGACAGCAACCAGCCTATCCAGATCTTTCACCCTTTTTTCTTCTCCAGTCACCAGATTAACCGCCCATGATGCCTGCAACGTAAACGATAACTCTCCCGGCTGAGCCTCTCCTCCGTTAGAAATAACGAAATCAACTTCTTTCAGTCTTTCCAGCCCTTCCCGCAGCGGCCCGGCGGGAATGTATTGCTGGTTACCGAAACGTCGCTGTCCATCGACGACGATCAGCTCAATATCACGCTGCAGCGCATAATGCTGTAATCCGTCGTCTGTGATGATGATATCAACATCACTCTCGCCAAGCAGCGCCTTAACAGCATTGGAACGGTGTGGATCAACCGCTACCGGCACTCCGGTACGTTTATAAATCAACTTTGGTTCATCACCGCTCTGAGCCCCCGGCGTATCCTTATTCAAGATCAGCGGGTAGGCTGGGGCTTTTCCGCCGTAACCGCGGGACACAACCCCGGGCTTAAATCCAAGCTGCAACAACTGCTCCACCAGCCAGATAACTACCGGTGTTTTTCCGTTTCCCCCAGCAGTAATATTTCCCACAACAATAACTGGTACCGGCGCTTTATAACTGGGCTTTTGTCCTGACCGAAATGCATTCCGGCGTGAACGGCTTATCCACCGGAATAACAGACTCAACGGCCACAAAAAAGGATAAAGCAACCAGCTGATAGGGTGATTATCAAACCATATTTTCTCTATCACCGTGGAGATTCCTAATCGCCAAACTGAGTCAGATGTAATTGAGCGTAAACACCTTTACGCTCCATCAGTTCCGGATGTGAACCACGTTCTATCACCTCTCCGTCATCGATCACCAGAATTTGATCTGCATTCTCAATGGTTGACAGACGGTGAGCAATCACCAAAACTGTCTTGTTTTTCTGCAGCTCATCCAACGCGGCCTGAATAGCACGCTCTGATTCTGTATCCAGTGCAGACGTTGCCTCATCCAGAATCAGTACTGGTGCATCACGCAACAATGCCCGGGCAATCGCAATACGCTGTCGTTGCCCCCCGGACAAACTTGCTCCGTTTTCACCAATCACCGTATGCAGCCCTTCCGGCATGTTATCAATGAATTCCATAGCATGTGCCAGACGTGCCGCCTCTTCTATCTGCTCCAGGCTATAATCTTTCTCTGCGGCGTAAGCAATGTTATTAGCAATCGTGTCATTGAACAGGTGCACATTCTGCGAAACCAGCGCAAAATGGGTACGCAGGTTGGTCAGCGTATATTCCCGGATATCATGCCCGTCCAGTTTGATACTACCGCTGTCAACATCATAAAAACGGGTAAACAGATTAGCGATGGTACTTTTACCAGAACCGGACCGGCCGACAAGCGCCACCGTATTTCCTTGCGGAATATCAAAACTGACGTTACGCAATGCCGGTTTTTCCTTACCCTGATAGGTAAAAGTCACCTCTTCTACTTTAATATTACCCTGCACTCTTGCCTGCTCTAACGTTCCTGAATCTTCCTCTGTAGCGAGTTCCATCAGTGCGAATAAAGTCTGACTGGCCGCCATACCACGCTGAAACTGAGAGGTCACATTAGTCAGTGCCTTAAGCGGGCGCATCAGGCCAAACATGGCCGAAAAGATAACCGTAAAGGTGCCGGGGGTAAGCTCATTCCGGATCGCATCAAAGCTCGCCAGATATAAAACTGCAATTAAGGCAAATGAAGCAATGATCTGAATAATAGGATTGGCCGCAGCCTGAGCGGTCACCAATTTCATGCTCTGCTGACGCATTTGATTACTGACTTTATCAAATCGCTGACTTTCCAGATCCTGCCCGCCATAACTGAGAACCACTTTATGTCCTTTCAGCATCTGTTCCGCAGAAGAGGTTACATGTCCCATCGTTGTCTGCATGTTTTTACTGATCTTACGAAAACGCTTAGATACGATGCTAATGCCCCAAGCAACAACGGGAGCGACAATCAGCAGTACCAGCGACAACTCCCAGCTGTTCCAGAACATCAGAAACAACAGCCCGGCGATACTGGCGCCCTCGCGGACAATACTCACCAAAGCCCGGCTGGTCGCCCCTGCGACCTGCTCTGAATCATAAGTAATACGGGAAAGAAGAGCTCCGGTTGATTCCCGGTCAAAAAATGCAACCGGCATATGGATAAACTGACGGAAAATTTTACGCCGCATCAGCATCACCACATTACCGGAGACCCAGTTCAGGCAATAGGACGAAATAAAGTTACTGCTTCCCCGGATCAGCATCATCACCAGGATGATCATTGGGAGAACCTTAAGAAAATCTGAATCCGTACTGCCAAATCCTTCGTCAAGGAGTGGCTTCAGCAAAGAAACCATATACGTATCACTGGCGGCACTCATCACCAGAGCCACAACCGCTACTCCTAAGCCTTGCTTATACAGGCGGATAAACTGCCATAACCGCTTAAAAGTCTGCCAGGTGGTTTCGTCATATTGCTGTGTGGACATAACTACAACTATTCAAATAAAAATATTCGTTATTCTACTCTGTTACGCAGACTCTGCCTATACCAGGGCTGCGAATCTGTCGCCCTGAGCGAGCTGATTTGCCAGCTTTTATCCTTTACTTTGACTGAAATCTGACCATATTCACCGGTATCCATCCAGATCGTTCCTCTGTCGATATAAGTATCGACCACCATTTCAGATGGCATCCCCCACTGATTACCTTTTCCCAGAGACGCGATAGCTACTTTCGGCTGAACCCGTTCCACAAAACCATGAGTTGATGAGGTCTGGCTGCCATGATGCGGCACCAGCATGATATCCGAACGTAACCGATCGCCTCCCCGGCTAAGCAGATATTCGCTGATACCATCGATATCCCCCGTGAGTAACACACTCACATCTTCATCCGAAATACGGATCACACATGAATGCGGATTATAGGCACGCCTGACGCTTTGTGGCGGCCATAGCACCTGAAAATCTAACCCCTTCCACCGCCAGACATTGCCCCGGATACAAGGCAGATAACCGGGAAGCCGCTCGCTGGCTCGGCGTAATACCGGTGAGAAGTATGTTTCAATAAAATCCCGTCCCCCGGCATGGTCTGAATCGGTATGACTCAGAATCAACTCATCCAGTTGATCTACGCCGCGCCGAATCAGTACCGGAGCGATCACCGATTCAGCAATACTCCCTCCGTTCCAACGGTATCCGGTGTCATAAAGGATATGCCCGCCATCCCGGCTAATCAGTACCGCCAGCCCATGCCCGACATCCAGCACATCCAGTTGCCAGCCACCGGCTTCATGTCTGAAACCAAGACATAAACAGGCAATGCTTACCAGCAATACCTGCAGGAAACGTTCAAGCAACGGTGATAATATCCACACAATAACAACTACAGCCAATATACATGCAGCTGTACCTGAAAGATGAAGCCACATGTCTTCCGTATAATCAATGGCGAAGAGCACAGGTTCCAGCCCGAGATCGGCCAGCCGAAGAAGCCATACTGAACTACCCGGAGCAATAAAACTGACCATCAGTGCCAGAAAGATCAGTGGCACCAGAACGAAGGTAAACCAGGGAACAAAAATAAGATTATACAGTGGCGAGATCAGACTGATACCGGAAAAGAAATGCCCGCTTACCGGGGTCATAACCAACACCAGCATACCCTGCATCAGTACCAATTGTTTCAACTTCCCGGAACGAATAAAGATCGTACATCCCAGCAACAGATAAATGGCAGCAACGGCACAAAATGACATCCAGAAACTAATAGCAAAAGGGGCAAAAGGATCAAAAAACAGAATGATACACACCGTCAGTAACAATATCTGCCAGCGGCTATAGGTTAAACGTAATTGCGGCAAGACAGAAATCAGAAAACACATCATCAGTGCCCGCTGAGTAGGCAGACTGAAACCGGCCAGCCACGCATAAAAAACCGCCAGAAATAACCCTGTCAGCATTGGGAAAAATAACATCCCAGGGTGCAGTAAAGAAAATGACTTACCGGCTAACCAACCAAGCATAAAAGCAATTCCGATATGCAGTCCGGAAATAGCAACAAGATGGATCAGTCCGCTGGATTTCAGTTTATTCCAAAGCTGCGGAGGGATATAATTACGGTCTCCGAATGCCAATGCCATTAATAGTGGCTGCCCTTCCAGATTACGACTCAGGTCAGCTATCCGGGCATGCAATAGTAAGCGCAGGGATACCTCCTCGGTTAATCGCTGTGACTTACCCTGCATAATCGCATTGGCATGCAAATGCTGACTGACATAGTATTTCTCCTGATCGAACCCTGCTTCATTCAGTCGTCCGTATACAGGTTTTAGGCGTACATCCAGTTTCCAGCGTTCACCGAGGAGAAATTGTTCACCGGATGGGATTGCCAGCTTAATGTACGGACGGAATAAATGATTAATTTTCCGGCTATTGATACTTTCAACAGAAAAATTCATGATCTGCCCATGACTTATTTCTTTAAAAAGGCTGTCAACTTTCCCAGTTATGGTAATATCCCGTCCGTCCTGAAATACGGTTTCCACCCGGATCTGATACAGATGTGCACAGACAGCAGTAACAATAACAGCAAGTAACCCTCCCCGAATCCATCGGAGCCGGTGAAAGCAAAAACTAAATAATAAAGATGTGGCCAGAATAATCAGCCACTTCAAACCGGGAATTATAGGCCAGTACTGAGCTGACACTGTCATCACAGAAAAACAGACCAGATTCCAGCTGTTTATTAAGAGAGTCATTATTCCTTATGCCAAAGAAAGTAATTAGACGTTTTTTGCCGGATCACGAAGTGATCAAGCGTCAGAAAGCACTGAAAATTTTTGGTAACGTATTGTACAACCCGAACCTTTGGTGTCTGAACCGCCGCTCTGCATCCGGTGCTTTTGCCGTTGGTCTTTTTATGGCTTTTGTTCCTCTTCCGAGTCAGATGATAATGGCCGCCGGACTGGCTATTATTTGTGGTGTTAATCTGCCTCTCTCTGTCGTACTGGTTTGGATCAGTAACCCTATCACTATGCCGGTGATGTTCTACTTTGCTTATAAGGTCGGCGCAAAGGTCATGCACCTTCATCCGCAGCACTTCCATTTTGAACTATCATGGAACTTTCTGGTTCAGCAGATCGGTACAATTGCCCCCCCTTTACTGCTAGGTTGTGCCATTTGCGGAATAACCTGTGCAATAATTGGCTTTTTTGGTATCCGGGGACTATGGCGCTATTCCGTAGTAAGAAGCTGGCAGAAACGTTCTGTAAGATAACCGGATATGGATAAACAAACATCCTGTCTGAAAAGAATTTTGAGCAGATATCAACCTATTATGCAACAGGGCCGCAAATGCGGCCCTTTTTACATGTTTACTTAGAACTCAGCACTTCAGCCGGGTTCATCTGGCTGGCCTTCTGAGCCGGATACCAAGTTGCGAGCAGGCTAAGTCCAACAGCCGTACCTGACACCACAAGTACATCAGAAAAATTGACCTGAGAAGGCAAAAAGTCGATAAAATAAATATCGCCGGATAGAAAATGATGTCCGGTGAGCTGTTCCAGCCCCTGAAGAAGAGCGGTCAGATTTACGGCAATCACTACACCGAACAAACTGCCGATAAGACTGCCTGATAGACCGGAAAATACTCCCAACCAGATAAAGACACGTTTAATCAGGCCATCTGTAGCTCCCATAGTCCGTAGAATGGCAATCTCAGAAGCTCGGTCCTTAACCGCCATCATCAGTGTAGAAACAATATTAAAACAAGCCACACTGATCACCAGAACCATCACCAGATACATAATGGTACGAACCATCTGAATATCGCGATATAGAAAACCAAATTTCTGCTTCCAGCTGCGCAGATAGACATACACCGAAATCTGATTACCCAATTGCCGGACAATATTCTGAGCATTCAATACATCTGACGTCCGGATGGATACACCACTCACCTGCTCACCCATACGGGCATATTGCTGGGCATCCGGCAGAGGAATCAATGCCAGAGAGTGATCAATCTGGCCTCCCAGCTCCAACAGCCCCGATACGATTACCCGCACCCGACGAGGAGAACGCATAACATCACTATTACCCAGTTGAGGAAGTACCAAAGTGACACTGTCACCCACCATTACACCTAAACTCAGCGCAATCCCTTTCCCCAAAATGACCTGATGATTTCCCGGCTGGAAATCGGTCCAAGCCGCCCCCTCAATGTAGCGTGACAGATCAGAGACCTTATCTTCCCACTGCGGATCAACACCACGAATTTCCAGGGCTTTCAGCGTCTGACCTTTTTCGGCCAGGCCGGTAAAGCGCACATAAGGAGCCGCACCAGTGACCTGTGGGTGGGCTTCCACCTCTTCTATCACAGTAGACCAATCGGCTATTCCGCCTTTTACCGCTTCCAGTTCTCCGTGAGGAATCACCGCCAGTACCCGCTGCTCCAATTCTTTCTCAAAACCATTCATGGCAGAAAGACCGATAATAATCACTGCTACACCAACAGCAATTCCGATGGTAGAAGAGACCGAAATAAACGAGACCAGTTTATTTCTCTGTTTTGCCCGGCTGAAACGGCTACCGATAAAAAACGACAGGGATGCAAACACTTCAGTCCTCCTTCTGCGACGTCGTATCCGTCAACAGACCATCTTGCATATGCATCCTGCGATCCATTTTTGCAGCCAGTTCTCCATCATGAGTTACCACCAGAAATGCCGTACCGGACTCCCGGTTCAGTTGTCGCATCAAGTCATAAATGGCCAGTGCCGTCGCATGGTCAAGGTTTCCTGTGGGCTCATCGGCCAAAACCAGATCTGGTGTATTCACCAGAGCGCGGGCAATAGCCACTCTCTGTCTTTCTCCGCCGGATAGCTCTGACGGACGATGATCCACCCGGTGCGCCAGTCCGACTTTGTCCAGCATAGACAGAGCTTTTTCTTTTGCTACAGAGGCTTTCTCACCACCAATCATCAGCGGCATGGCCACATTCTCCAGCGCAGAAAAATCAGCCAGCAAATGATGAAACTGATACACAAATCCAAGATGCTGATTACGCAGCCGAGCCTGACGGTTAGCATGCAGTGCCGCCAGTTCGTGTCCGAGAAAAGTCACCTCACCGGAAGACGCGTCATCCAGTGCTCCCAGAATATGCAGCAAAGTACTTTTCCCAGAACCGGATGAACCGACAATAGAAACCAGTTCTCCTTTTTGCATGGAAAAACTGACGCCTTTCAGCACTTCTGTTTCCATTAAGCCTTCACGGTAAGTTTTACAAACAGAACGACATTGTAAAAGGTTATTCATATCTCAAAGCCTCAGCAGGTTTAACAGAAGATGCCCGGTAAGAAGGAAACAGTGTCGCCAGCAGGCTTAAAGCAATCGCCAGTGCGATAATAGTCATGGTCTGCAACGGATTGATCACAACCGGTAAAGTACTGCCTTCATACAGAACCAATCCCGCACTCTGCAAAATCGTGTTCAGATTTGCAGCAATAAGTACCCCCAGCCCTCCTCCGGCCAGTGAACCTATCACTCCGCTGCTGGCACCCTGTACCATAAAAATAATCAGTATCTGCCGGTTGCTTATCCCCTGAGTTTTTAGGATCGCAACTTCTGCCTGCTTCTCCATCACCACCATAATCAATGCAGAAATAATATTAAACGCCGCAACACCGACAATCAGACCAAGCATCAGCCCCATCATATTTTTCTCCATGCGCACAGCCTGAAAAAGCTCCCCCCGCTGTTCCCGCCAGTCACTCCAGAACCAGCCATCAGGAAGACGGGTATGACTCATTTCAGAGACCACAAATGGGTCATCAAAAAACAGCCTCCAGCCTGATATGATGCCGGACTGATGTCTGAGCAGTTTTCCGGCATCCTGAATATGCGTCACCATCAGTTGAGCATCCACATCTGAGCCGGTATTGAAAAGACCAGCCACCAGAAAATTACGCTGGCTGGGAATACGCCCCATCGGGGTATACTGGCTGGCACTGGTGACCATCAGGCGAACTTTATCCCCCACAGTCACATTCAGGCTTCTGGCCAGACTGTGACCAAGGAAAACCCGGTAAGCACCAGGGCTGAGGTAGGAGATATTGCCTCCCATAAGATACTCAGCTATCGGATCCTGCTCTTCCGGCTCGATACCAATAAGCATACCGGCAGCCAACTGAGCAGGGCTCTGGATAACCGCTTCACTTCGGACAACAGGAGCAACACTACGCAAATGAGAAATCGCACTGATAAATTCTGGCGGTTGTGCAGAAAATGTTGTTTTCTCACCTTCCTGATACACGACAGCTTGTGGCAGAACCCCCAGAATCCGTCCCTTGAGCTGAGACTCAAATCCGTTCATAACTGACACAACGGTAACGAGAGACATCACTCCGATGGTAATACCGGCAGTAGACATATAAGAAACAAATCGGCTGAACCTGTCACCGGAACGTCCTCTCAGATAACGCAAACCGATAAATGCCGAAACTGGATGAAACATAAACACATTTTCGAAAATTCGTGGAAGGCCTAATGTAACGGTAATCGCTTTCTATTTGTAGGATTAATTCTAATAAACACGCTATAAACAGTAAGAATTCTTGCTATGTCGCCTGAGTTAGCGATAATCAAAAAGTTAACCAGAAGGATATCAAGGTATGGATCAACAAGAATTTTTCACCGTGCACCACAAACTAACGGTCAATGTCGAACCGCTTCCGTCCGGTTTTACCCTGCCAGATCAAATTATGTTTATTTCAGAGATCCCAGCACCGTTTATTGTTGCCAGTGAATTCAGCCAATTGGACAACCTGACTGAGCATGCAATGAACGACCTGCGTAATAGCGATTTCAGACATGTTATCCAGCTTCTGGAGAATCAGAATAACAAACTTAACCTGCTGCTCACATTTATGCTGGCTCAGCAGGATAACGAAGTACACCGGACATACACCACAGGATTTGGGGCCAGCCGCTTTTCCTACCATTCGGATCGGGAAATTTCACCGGGAACCCTTGCACGAGTGAAACTTTTTCTGGATCATCCCCCTGCAGCCATTTACTGTTATGCAGAAGCGATAGAATGCACACCGAGTGAACCCGGATATGAAGTAGCAATGAAATACAGCCTTCTCCGCGATCAGGATCAGGATTTACTGATCAGAGCCGCGCTCTATCAACAACAAAAGCTATTACGTCAACGATCACTGGATCGCGAAAACCAATAAGAACCATGTCTGAAAATTTGTCTCTTTTATCTCTTGTCACCCCGGATAAAGCGGGTGATAAAAAACAAGTAGGAAATCTTCCCGGTGCTGCTCTGCCACTCGCTATCGCAGAGCTCGCTGCCGTCCATAACGGCCACACCCTGCTGGCTGTGGCGGACCCACAAACCGCATTAAAACTGCTCAGTGAAACCGAACAGTTCTGCCGTAAAGAGGTCAGCCTTTTCCCTGACTGGGAAACGCTGCCCTACGATAACTTTTCTCCGCATCAGGAAATTATTTCCGACCGGATTGCGAAGCTGTTCCAGCTTCCGACTCAGACCAGCGGCATAACCATAGTACCGGTCAGCACTTTACTTCAGAGGCAATCCCCACGGGATTTCCTGCTGCAACACACTCTGATCGTAAAAGCAGGGGATCGCTATTCTCTGGAAAAACTGCGCCTGCAACTGGAAAATTCAGGTTACCGCCATGTTGATCAGGTATTCGGTCCTGGTGAATATGCCAGCCGGGGCTCAATTATCGATCTGTTTCCGATGGGAAGCGAGAGTCCTTTCCGAATCGACTTCTTTGATGATGAAATCGACACCATTCGAACCTTTGACCCGGAAAGCCAGAGAACAACCGATGAAATTCAGGAAATCCGCTTGCTTCCGGCTCATGAATTTCCTACCACTGACAGTGCAATTGAAGATTTTCGTATTCGCTGGAGAGAAACATTTGAAGCACGCCGGGAACCTGAGTCCGTTTATATGCAGGTGTCCAAAGGAACCTGGCCGGCAGGGATCGAATACTGGCAGCCACTGTTTTTTGACGAAACAGAAACCCTGTTTGACTATCTGCCGGATAACACCCAACTGCTGACCGTCGGTAATATTGAACCCGCCATCGACGCATTCCTCAGTGATGTGGCTTATCGCTACGAACAGCGCAAGATTGATCCGCTACGTCCTCTGCTACCGCCGGAAAAACTCTGGCTGAAAAAAGATGAGCTGTTCGCCCGCTGTAAGCCTCTCCCTCAGGTACAGCTGAACATCGAAAGCATCAGTGAAAAATCTGGCCGGATAAATACGTCGCTGGAGTCACTCCCTGACCTCTTTGTCCAGCAACAAAACAAAGAACCTCTGGCTGCACTGCGCCGGTTTACCGAGCAATTTACCGGACAAATCGTGTTCTCAGTAGAATCAGAAGGTCGACGGGAAGCCTTACTGGAACTGCTTCAGGGTATCAAGATAAAACCGGCAGAAGCGGATTCGTTTAGCACAGCCGTCCATAGCAAACAGACCATTAGCCTGATACTGGGAGCCGCTGAACACGGTTTTATCCACTCCGCCCCTAATGTGGCATTGATTTGTGAAAGTGATTTGCTGGGTGACCGGGTTATTCAGCGACGACGTAAAGACAGAAAAACGGTTAACAGCGATACGGTTATCCGCCACCTTGCAGAACTCAAACCGGGACAACCCGTTGTGCATCTGGATCATGGTATCGGCCGTTATATCGGACTGCAGACACTGGAAGCCGGAGGACTGACAACAGAATACGTCACTCTGGAATATCAGAATGAAGCCAAACTGTATGTACCGGTTGCTTCACTGAACCTTATCAGCCGTTACTCCGGTGGCGCAGAAGACAGTGCCCCAATTCACAAACTGGGTGGAGAAGCCTGGGTAAAAGCCCGGCGTAAAGCCGCTGAAAAAGTGCGTGATGTTGCTGCAGAGTTGCTGGATGTCTATGCCAAACGGGAGCTAAAACCCGGCTATAAATTTGAACTGGATCGCGGTCAGTATGCCACATTTAAGGCCAATTTCCCGTTTGAGGAAACCGATGATCAGGCGATGGCCATCAATGCCGTTATGTCCGACATGTGTCAGCCCAAAGCGATGGATCGTCTGGTGTGTGGCGATGTCGGTTTTGGTAAAACCGAAGTAGCGATGCGCGCAGCCTTTGTCTGTACCGACAACAGTAAGCAAGTTGCCGTTCTGGTTCCTACAACATTGCTGGCACAGCAGCACTTTGAAAATTTCCGGGATCGCTTCGCGAACCTGCCGGTTCGAGTCGAAGTTCTGTCTCGTTTTAAGTCCGCCAAAGAACAAAAACTTATTCTTGCCGATGTTGCTGACGGCAAGGTTGATATTATTATAGGTACCCACAAACTACTGCAGAACGATATCCGCTTTAAAGACCTTGGCCTGCTTATCGTTGATGAAGAACACCGATTTGGTGTCCGGCAGAAAGAAAAAGTTAAGGCAATGCGTGCCGATGTGGATATCCTGACACTTACGGCAACCCCCATTCCCAGAACCCTGAATATGGCGATGAGTGGTATGCGTGACTTATCAATTATCGCAACCCCTCCGGCTCGTCGTCTGGCGATAAAAACTTTTGTCCGCCAGCGGGAAGAAAGCGTGATAAGGGAAGCCGTACTGCGGGAAATTATGCGTGGTGGTCAGGTCTACTTTCTGCACAATCAAGTCGAAACCATAGATAAGGTCGCCGCTGATCTGGAAAAACTGATCCCAGAAGCCCGGATAACGGTAGCCCACGGGCAAATGCGCGAAAGAGAGCTGGAGCGCATCATGAATGACTTCTATCATCAGCGCTTCAACCTGCTGGTCTGTACAACGATTATCGAAACCGGTATTGATGTACCAACAGCAAATACCATTATTATGGATCATGCCGATAACCTTGGCCTGGCTCAGCTGCATCAGCTACGCGGACGGGTCGGCCGTTCGCATCACCAAGCCTATGCCTATCTGCTGACACCACATCCAAAGACCATGACCAAAGATGCTATCAAGCGTCTAGATGCTATCGCTTCTCTGGAAGATTTAGGCGCGGGCTTTACTCTGGCAACGCATGATCTGGAGATTCGCGGAGCTGGTGAACTCTTAGGCGATGAACAAAGTGGACAGATACAGTCCGTCGGTTTTACCTTGTATATGGAAATGCTGGAACAGGCTGTTGAAGCCTTGAAAGAAGGCAAAGAACCGTCTCTGGACGAACTGCTCAGAGAACAGACGGAAGTTGAATTGAGAATACCGGCACTGCTCCCGGATGATTACATTCCGGATATTAATACCCGCCTGTCAATGTATAAACGTATTGCCAGTGTCCGGAACAGTGATGAACTGGCCGAAATGAAAGTCGAACTGATCGACCGTTTTGGCCTGCTTCCTGATGCAGCGAAAAATCTGCTGACAACCAGCAGTATTAAACTGGAAGCAGCCCAGATCTGCATCAGAAAAATTGAAGCCCACGACAAGGGCGGATATATTGAATTTTATCCGAATGCTGACATTAACCCTATGTTTTTAGTTAAACTGCTTCAGTCTGCACCACAAAAATACAGTATGGATGGTCCGACAAAGGTCAAATTCACGCTATCATTGACAGACAGAAGAGAAAGAACCCGTTTTATACAGGAACTGCTGGAAGAATTTCATCAGAACCGGATGCCGGTAACATAACCGGCAACAACATAATATATCCAGATAGCCTCAAAAAGTTTGGGTATAATGCATCGTTAACTACGGGAAACTTCCGGGTCGGATAAACGGCCCATTTTTGCGGAGTCAAAATGAAAAAACTGATCCCATTACTACTGTCTTTTATTTCTCTATCCGGTAACGCGGCAGAAAGACAGTTTGATGTTGAAATGATTATATTTAAGCGTGCCGTTGACCCTGACAGTCTTCAGGAATCCTGGCCAAATCAGCCTCCGGCGATCGATCTCAGTCAGGCAGCACTATTACAAAATAGTGACTACCTGGAAGCAAAAGGCGTGACCCTGCTTTCTCCGTCTGAATATCAGCTGGCAGAACAGGAAAAACAGCTGGAGCAGCATGCCGGCTACAATGTCCTCGTACATACCGCATGGCGTCAGGGTGATGAAGCTAAAGGTCATTCGCCTGTTTTCCATATTCTGGCCGGACACGATTATTCCGGTAATTACGCAGTTGACGGGAGAGAAAAATCCACCAACATTCTAACAGGCAGTGATACCGGTATCAGTGATGTTCAGGAACAGAGTATAGATAACCCTCTGTATGAGCTGGATGGAAAACTGCAGGTGTATGTCCAGCACTATCTGTTTCTGGAAGCGGATCTGGATCTAAAATCTCCCGGTATCCGGGAGGTCACACTGGAAGATAAGCCACTAGATCTGACCACTGATCCGGCCGATGAGAATACCACGGTACAATTCGGACATCTGGAATCAGTATCACCGACCATTCAGGTGGAGCACTTTCTCAAAAGCTACCGTATGAGCCAGAAGCGCCGTATGCGCAGTGGTGAGATCCATTACCTAGATCATCCGTTAATGGGTATTATTATTCAGGTGCGGAAAGCTGAAGAAGCTGAACAAACCGAAAGCTAAAAAACCGACTTTCGATACAACGGCATGCGAACTCATTTTGCTATCTATACCCAGAAACTGACTCTTCGTCTTCCCTCGATTGAAGAAGCATCTCTGCTGGCTGAGATCATATCCGTATCCCCTACCCTGCATCACTGGCTGGATTGGTGTTCACCGACATTCAGTACCAGTGATGCAGAAGAATTTCTCAGCGCAAATCAGCTTAACTGGATTAAAGATCTTTCCTATGGCTTCGGTATTTACCGTAAAACCGATGAGGCTCTGATCGGTATGGTTGCTGTTTCTGAATTTTATCGCAGCTTCAACATGGCTAGCATAGGCTACTGGGTAGCAGACCCACACCAGAAGCACGGCTACGGTAAAGAAGCTCTGGATGCATTAATCGAATTTTGTTTCGCCCAACTGAATCTGACCCGACTGGAAATTGTCTGCGATCCGGAGAATAACCAAAGTCACCGGCTGGCCGTCAAATGCGGCGCCGTTCAGGAGAGCATAGCCAGAAACCGCTTTATATTTCATGGAAAACCCAGAGACGGCATAGTGCTCTCAGTTATTCCGCAAGATACGATTAAGTGAGAATTAAGACGCTACTCCGTTATTCCCCCTCTAACTACTTCACTTCGCTTTAATCACCGGAGCAGTTGCTCCGGTTCTACTATCACGACTTAGTGCAGTTTAAGGTTCGGTCTAAGTACTCTGTTAATTCTTCCAACAAGCATCATAAGTGCTGTCTTAAACATTCCATGTAGCGCCATTTGGTGCATGCGGTACAAAGAAATATACACGATACGGGCTATGCGACCTTCTATCATCATCGACCCTTTCGTCAGATTACCCATCAGACTACCGACCGTTGAAAAGCGGCTCAGAGATACCAGAGAACCGTGATCCTTATATATATATTCTTTCAGTTTTTTTCCGCCCATTAATGCCCGGATATTGCTGTAAGTAAGACTTGCCATCTGATGTGCCGCCTGCGCTCTCGGAGGAACAAATGATCCATCAGGTTGAGTGCACTGTGCCAGATCTCCGATAACAAAAATACGCTCATCACGTGTCGTCTGCAGCGTACTCTGCACCACAAGCTGATTGATTCGGTTTGTCTCCAGCCCAGCAATATCTTTCATAAAGTCAGGCGCTTTAATGCCCGCAGCCCAAACCATAATTTGTGCCGGGATTTTTTCTCCGTCTTTCGTTGTCAGACCATCATGTTCGGCTTTGGTGATCATGGTGGCGGTACGTACGTTCACACCTAATTTGGTCAGTTCCTGGTGAGCAGCCGAAGAGATTCGTACCGGAAGAGCCGGCAAAATCCGCTCACCGGCTTCAACCAGACTGACATTCAATTTACTGGAATCGATATCTACCCCGTAAGCATTCAGTTCTTTAACAGCATTATGCAACTCGGCTGACAACTCCACCCCTGTTGCACCGGCACCGACAATAGCGATATCAACCGAACCATTACCACTGCTTGAATGCAGTCTCAGGATCTCATTATTCAGTTCACGGCGAAAACGGTGTGCCTGCTCCGGGCTGTCCAGAAAGATGCAGTTTTCCTTAACACCTGCAGTATTAAAATCGTTGGACGTTGAGCCGATTGCCATCACAAGAATATCGTACTCCAGCTCACGCTTTGGCAGCAGAAGCTCACCTTTATCATCTTTCATTTCACTCAGAACAATCACTTGACGTTCACGGTCAATATCTTCCAGACTGCCCAGTTTAAAATCAAAATGATGGTTTTTTGCATGCGCACGATAACTTAATGCATCAATGCCTTCATCCAGAGAGCCGGTCGCTACTTCATGCAGTAAAGGTTTCCACAGATGACTGGTTTTACGGTCAACCAGTGTAATTTCTGCACTGCCTTTACGCCCCATGGTTCTGCCCAGTTTGGTGGCCAGTTCTAAACCACCGGCACCACCACCAACAATAATAATGCGAGTCATACATCGCTCCTCTTGAAGACTAAACTTTAATTTTTATGCAAATCGTTTCAATCTGAGCCATTTTGCTTCTTTTTCTCTGCCGAACTAAAGCGACAGGACTCAAATTGAGAAATTCAATTTTTTTTGATTTATATCAAATTTATTTTAATAAGCACATTATAGCGAGGGATATTCGTATAGCAAGCAGAAAAAGAAAGTATTTACTTTACATATTCAGACAGATTCACACCCTGCCAGAAACAACGCTCAGGCAGGGTGTGAAAAAATAAAACGACTTGGACAGCGGAGACGACTACTCTGCGTTTTTAAACGACTTCATAGCCTGCAGATGGTGGGAGATTTTCTTGAATTTATGGGTTTCCTTATCGTCCCAAATGATATCGTAATACGGCTCCAGCTCGGCTGCTGTTATCTTACTGTCCAGAGCTTCGTCCTGAGTCGACAATACGACCATACAGCGACCTTTATTTTTGGTGCGGAACTTTTCAACACATTTGGTTGCGATGTCTTCATATTCTTCCGGGCGATCAATCTTTCCTTCCATGTTATTTTCCGGATGGAGATTAGGATTAAATATCACCTGTTTTATTCCACATAAAAAGCCGATTCTTTCTGACCAGTACCCACCTAAGCCAACCCCGCAGATCAATGGAGACGGGTCATCTGATAGCTGAATTGCTTTGTTCACTTCTTTCAAAAGATGCTGCATATCATGCTTAGGATGGAGTGTGCTGTAATTGACAAAACGGACATCGTCATCGATAAACTCAAGCTGTAATACTTTCTCATGATTACCGGGACTGGTGGAGTCAAAACCATGCAGGTAAATTATCATGCTGCTTCCCTCATTATTGTTATCTTCTTGATCCAGATACCCTTAGCTTAAAAGCCTTACCGGTGAAACACAAACTATCTCATCGAATTAAGTATCAACTTTAGCTGTCTGGCATGTTGCAAATAACTCTCATCCTGCCATAACTGATAGCCCAGCAGATACCAGAGCATCGTCATCATCTGATTATGCGGTTTCCAGGCATTTACCCCCTGAAACCAGATACCCACGTCTTCTATATTACGAATTTTGCAATAATTGGCTACCGCCAAAGGCATATCCAGTTGCTCAGTTTCAATCGTCATGGCCAAATCCATGCGCGGGTCACCGACCCCGGCATATTCCCAGTCAATGACTTTTAACCCTTGTTCCGTAGTAATCAGATTATACCGCCCGAGGTCAAGATGGCATAAGGAAGGAGAAACCGGAGCAATGACAGGAAGTTGCCGCCATTTAAAATAGAGTTTTTCGTATTCGCTATCTTTAAACTTCGGCTGTAACTGATACCAGTAACCATCAACTTTAGATGTATAGGAAAAAAGCGGGATAGGTTTGTTACGGACATCGACGGCATGGATCCTTGCCAACATACCTATCAGCTCGAACTCATGTACAGGAGTACTAAGCAACTCACCGGAAATCCATTCCACCAGCAGACCATGCTCATTAATAAAAACCGGATCCGGAGCAAAATGGGAAGATTTCAGCGCATCCAGAAGACGATACTCACGAACCCGCGATATCCCATAGGCAGAAGAGACAGAAGACACCGGTCGCCAGACATAAGGGTGTCCATCCTGAGTGATAATTTTCCAGCAACGGTTTGTCAATCCTCCGGACAGGATTTCAGCGATACGCGGCGGTTCCGGAAAAAAGTGTTCCAGCGATGACAAGGATTCATCGAGTGACCGTGCCTCTTCCCAACTCATCTTTGCCACCAGAATATCCTCAGAAGCCAAGCAGACTCTTTGATTCCTGCTTACGAATTTCTGTTTCATCCGCCCATTCGATGATTCCGCTCTGCAGGTCCATCAGACGCATGGTCATTTTATAGTAGACATCTTTATCACTGCCGGACTGTTTTACAATACTGGCCAGATTACCATACAGCATATACTCAGCTCCGACCATCCGGCCAAACTGAATGGCACTACTGCTGTTAACCAATTCATCATTATTCTGAAAGTTCAACTGCTTACGCACCGATTCTACTCTGTCCATATCCACAAAACGGAACTTGCCTGAGTTCAGCATCTTCGTACTGACTGAATCGGTAATTGACTCAGTATCAATATGTTCACTGGTTTTATTTTTAATACGCTCCACAAAGACTATCGGTCTCTTATCGTGTGTAATTGCACCGACGGCACCGGACATCAGCATACTGTCGACCATCTCTGCCGCAATCGTCTGTAGATCACTGGAACCAAAATCAATGGTTGTCGTTTCAATTTCCTGCGCATCGCCATAAGTAACCCGATTCGAACATCCGCCCAGCATCAAAGCCAGACCAATCAAAATAAGCATACTATTTTTCATTACAATTCCTTCCATCTATTCGTCTATCTGACGGATTTGCACCCGAAACTGTGTGCCTCTCGGGTTAACGGATACTTCAGAAACCGAAATTACGTCATAACCGTGAACAACGGCACCTTTCCACGCAGCCTGTTTTGAATTGACTTCCAGTCCGTCATCGTCATACCAGTAAAAACGATACTGTATATGTTGGTCACTGCCATATTGACTGCTTAAAGTCACAATACCCCGGGAGTGCCCCTCAGACTCGATAATGGCAATATCCCCCACTTCCAGACGGTTGCCCAAAACCCTGTCAGCAAATACGACTTTTTGTGTCTGGCTGTCAACCCGCAGACCCGCCGTTATGCTTGTACAGCCAGCCATAAAAAATACAGCAGATAAGCAACAGGCCAGACTTTTTTTCAGAATTATATCCATTTACAAACCTCCCAGCTGTTTGTGCCAGACAGTACAATGACTTCCCTGACGCGAAAGCCAGACAAATACGGTTTCTCCGGCCTTTATCTTTACATTGTAGCTCCGGTTTTCCGCAGTGAAACCACCAAGCTCAAGTGAATACTCTCCGGGTAAGAGGTAATGACTGGAACTGTACACCTTTGCCGGAAGCGTCTGCCAGCTACGGGTATCCGGCTGCTCTGTCAACATGTTCCAGACATTCAACAATACATTACCTGTGCTATCACTTTCCTGAGCAGCTCCTCGCCGCAGCTGTTCTTTAGCGATAACCCGCAACACCAGTCTTGTCACCATCATAGGAATTCGTTCCGTCAAATCTTGCTGTGCCATCAGATTGACATCAGTAAGCAGCGATTGTGTCAGGGCTGTGCCATTTAAGCGCAACAATGGAAACTTTTCCTCGGCACGGAACGGATAATACGGCAATGACAGTGAATGCAGCGCAACACCACCACCGGAAAAAAACGGCAATGAAAGCGTCCACCCCTGACGGGTAGCCACAATACTTTGCTCATCCAGCACGATAATCTGGCCTTTCTTATCGTTTTCTGCATGTTGATGACCATAGCGCAGATACAAGCGTGCCAGATCGTCTCCCACATCCAGCTTTTCTGCAACGCGGATTGTACCCTGAATAACTTGCCGGTTATCCGGTACAACTGCCAGAGCCCTCCGATAATCGACATAAGCACTATTCAGTTCACCGGCCGCCTCATACAAAAGTGCCGACAGATACAGAAGATAACCACTTTGTACTGCCTGAAGAGATTGTCCCGCATCGGGATATTGTGCCAGTACCGCCCCCAGATTCGGGCTGATACCACGTTTTTTTAATGCAGATTCAGCCTGACTAAGCTGTTCTTCACGTTTTTTTCTGGCCTGCTCCTGAACCTGATTGGCTTTTTTTATTTCAACCAAAGCACCTTCCAGATCATTGCCTTTCAGATAGCTGAGAGCAAGGTAAAGATGCAGAAAACCCAACTCATAATCACCTGGAGTATAGGAAGTCAGATTATCGTTGATGGCCAGCGCTCCGATATCGGTTGCCGTTTCACTTATGGATATTACAGCCAGCTCCTGCTGCTCCCGGACAGCCCGTTCGCTTTGCTCCAGATATTCCCGGCTGCGAGCATCATGAGCATTAAGAAAACTAACCCGCCCTTTTTCCATATTAGCCAGAATATCACCGCCGACAGCATCCGGCAGGAATGCTTCGGCCCCCGGGTAATCCCCCGCTCGCACAGACTGATAAAGAGCCTTATTTTGCAACGAATAATGACTGAAAAGATTCCCTGCCGTAAAAGATGAACAGGCAGTAATCAGGCAGGAAAAAAACAGAAAAGGGAACCGGCTCCCTTTTCCGACAATCATTCCGTGTTAGTCCAGCAGAAGGGGACCAAGTGGCCGTCCACCAAGAAGATGCATATGAATATGGTATACTTCCTGACCACCATGCGCATTACAGTTCATGATCAGACGATATCCGTCTTCATCAATACCTTCTTCTTTGGCCAGTTTTTTAGCTACTGTAAACATGCGCCCCAGCATAAGTTCATCTTCTTCTCCGATATCATTCAGAGTCGGAATGAACTTGTTCGGAATAATAAGAACATGGCTTGGAGCTCTCGGACTGATGTCTCTGAATGCCGTAACCAGATCATCCTGATACACGATATCTGCCGGGATCTCTTTACGAATAATTTTGCTGAATATAGTTTCTTCGGCCATTGAAAACTCCGTTGTTTTTGATTTTTTTCAGTATGCGTGATGACTTAGTAAAGCTCAATATAAATGCCCGGTTAAGCAACATTTTTTATATTACATAACATTTACATTCAAAAGTCTTGCTTATGTAGACAATTCACCCTTGATTTTTATATGGTTAGTACCATATCTATTATGTGGTCGGCTTCTCGTTTTATTCTACCTTTTTGCCTGCCATCTTATTTTCATAATAATAATTGAGGAAATGATATGGCTATTCATGTAGGCATCATTGATCAAGACCCGATTCGGTTGGTAACTCCCTTGCTGGATAAACGAGTGCTGTGTAAGCACATTGTGTTTATTGGTGATCAGACACAACAGACAATGTATCTGCGCCTTAAATCCGTTCTGGATCAGCATAAGATTACAACCGAGTTTTACGAAATTCCCTCAGCCATTGATACCTCTCTGATAAAAAAATCCATTCAGGCGCTCGGGGAAGACCTTATGGCCCGGGGCAGAGCAATAAAACTGAACGCCAGTTGTGGTGTCCGTCACCGCCTTCTGACTGTCTATGAAATGTTTCGCAAATATTGCTGGGAAATTTTTGTCGTCGAACCGAACAGTGACAAAATCTGCTGGCTTTATCCGGAGGAGCTTCCGGACATTCAGGTTGATGACAGAATTACCATTTCGGATTATCTCACCATCTTCGGAGCCAGAGCTGAATTTAACGCGCCGGATATTCCGGAACAACTGGATCAAAAACTGTATCAGATCGGACAAAAATGGGCTGGTAATGCACTGGAACTGGGACCTGGGCTGGCAACCCTGAACTATCTGGCCACTACGTGCCGTAAAGAACAGAAGCTGGATGTCGAGCTGACAGAAAAGCAACAGGGCTACCGGGAATTGAATATGCTGCTTTCCGATCTGGCAGAAGCCGGACTGGCAACATATCAGAACGGGACTCTTACCTTCTACAGTGAAGATACCCGCCGCTTCTCCAACGGAGAGTGGCTGGAAACCCTAGTACACAGTACAGTAAAACAGATACAGGATCAGTTGCCCACCATTCAGGATCGATCACTAAACGTACAGGTTTACCGTCAGCTCGGAGACAAAGAAGTTCGCAATGAGCTGGATGTCGCCACTGTGGTAAATAACAAGCTGCATATTATTGAGTGTAAGACAAAAGGTATGCGGGATGACGGGGATGATACCCTGTACAAACTAGAATCCCTGCGGGATCTTTTAGGAGGCATTCAGGCCAGAGCCATGCTGGTCAGTTTTCGTCCTCTGCGGCATAATGATATTACCCGAGCGGAGGATCTCGGTCTGGCACTTATCGGTCCGGACGAGCTGAAAGATCTAAAACTTCACCTGACCACCTGGTTTACTGAAGCTGGCGGATATGAAGATTTGCAGCGCAAAATGTGATGCAAACCGTTTTTATGTGTAACGCAAACATATATTACACGACAAGCAGTGACACAGATCACTCCTTGTTGTGTCATTCTCCGCTAGAGTTAGTTTTTGTATTCTACCGACCAACGATTTATCCAATGATAAATCTGAACAGGAGCTAACTATGTCTCAAGCTGTTTTTCACCTTGGCATCACAACAGAAGAACTTAAAGGTGCCACTCTCGCGATCATTCCCGGAGACCCTGCGCGGGTACAGAAAATTGCCGAAGAGATGGAAAATCCCGAATTTCTTGCCAGCCATAGAGAATACACCCTTTACCGGGCTACTCTGGACGGAAAACCAGTCGTGGTCTGCTCTACCGGGATTGGTGGCCCTTCCACCTCTATTGCCGTAGAAGAACTTGCACAGTTGGGTGTGCGTACCTTTCTCCGCGTAGGAACAACTGGAGCTATCCAACCTGATGTCCATGTCGGAGACATGATAGTCACAACCGCCTCAGTCCGACTGGATGGTGCCAGCCTCCATTTTGCTCCAATGGAATTTCCTGCCGTAGCTGATTTTGATGTGGCAACAGCAATGAAAGCTGCCGTAGAAGAAAGTGGAGCCAAAGTTCACATGGGCATAACCGCTTCCAGTGATACTTTTTATCCGGGTCAGGAACGCTATGACACATTCTCAGGACGGGTTGTAAGGCGTTTCAAAGGTTCAATGAAAGAGTGGCAGGACATGGGAGTTCTGAACTTTGAAATGGAATCCGCCACACTACTGACCATGTGTGCCAGCTCCGGCCTGAGAGCCGGTTGTGTTGCTGGCGTTATCATCAATCGGACACACAAAGAAATCCCTGACCATTCCACACTAAAAGAAGCAGAAACCCGTTCTATCAAAGTCGTGGTTGAAGCAGCCCGAAAACTGCTGTAATTCCGGACAGAAAGTCACTAAAGCAGAATAACGCCCTGATATTACATCAGGGCGTTATTTTAAAGAACCAACCAATATCAGCGCAGACGCCGGAGGAGAACATTCTGGTCTAATTCCTCCTGAACCTTCGAATAGTCCAGTCCCCGGTCAAAAATATATTCCGTCACTAATGTCTGAACCCGACTCAGAAGTTCCTCTGCATTCCACGGCTTCTCAAAATAACTTTCAATCCGGGCCTGATTAATCGCTGTAATTGTATCGCTATGAGTCGCCTGACCGGTCAGCAGAATTTTCTTCGTATCCATAAAACGTGAATCCATAGATATTTCCGTCAATAGCTCAACCCCGGTTTTACCCGGCATCACATGGTCGGAAATAACGACTGCAATAAACTCGCCTTCAGCATCCAGTTCATCCATCAATTCCAGTGCTTCATCGGCAGATTCACAATCCTCAATATTAAGCCAGCCACTTAATGGCTCCATATCCTGCAATACTGCACTCAGCACTTCCCGTTGATCGTCAACACAGATCAGATTTAATTTATCCATACTCGTCCTCGACTGGCTGTTCAAGCCTAGACATTGCATCCCCCATATTACTTGCTAACGTAATACGTCCTTGGTTCCCATTTGACATCAATTTTCACTGCATACTTTTCTATATACCCGAATGATCTCAAGATACCTGAGTATAAATCACCCGATAAAGCCCACCATCTTCAGCAGCCACACCAGCACAAAACTGCCCAGCACCCCCACGACACCCAGCAAGGCTCCCACTTTAGCCATCTGACTGCTCTGTACATTTCCGGTTGCATGTGCCAAAGCATTAGGCGGAGTACTAATGGGTAAAGACATCCCCAGCGATGCGGCAAAAGTAACAACCAGAATTAATGTCATTTCCCCACCCAGCGGAGCCAGTGAGGTCATTGATGCCCCCAGAGCCGCCATAATCGGCATCAACAGGTTTGCAGTCGCCGTATGTGACATAAAATTAGCCATAAGCAGACAAAGGAAAGCCGCTCCGAATAGCACAACATAAGGAGAGTAAGCATCAAAAGGAATGCTGTGTACCATTAGTTTTGCCAGACCGGTTTTATCCAGAGCGTAACCCAGTGCAATACCGCCGGAAACCAGCCAGAGCACATCCCAGGAAATTTTCTTCAGATCTTCTTTGTTAATAATGCCGGTGACAGAAAATACGGCGACCGGGATCATTGCAACAGTGTAAGAGTTCATACCATGCACTGAACCCATCAGCCACAATATAATCGTCAGTCCAAACGTAATATATACAGTGATGGCCTTCGGCGTTTTCAGGAACTTGCCTTTGATATTGAGTTCCATCTTTTCCTGTTCCGCCGTATACAGGTAATTGATCAGAAACCAGGCTAATGCCATCATGATGACAACAAACGGAACACCAAAACCCATCCACTCACCGAAAGTAATGTGAAAATCACCGACCAGATATTTTAGTGCAATCGCATTCGGAGGCGTCCCTATTGGTGTGCCAATTCCCCCGATATTAGCGGCAACCGGAATGCAGAGAGCAAAGGCAACCCGTCCGGGATCTTTGGGTCCAAACAAAGCAATCACAGGCGTCAGTATGGAGAGCATCATCGCTGTTGTAGCCGTATTCGACATAAACATAGAGAAGATCCCGGTGATCAACATCAGCCCCAGCATAACGAACTTAGGATTACTGCCAAATGGCTTCAGCAAGACACGCGCCAGATTAACATCCAGCCGATATTTAGTTGCCGCCATAGCAAGAAAAAAACCACCAAGAAATAACATGATAATAGGACTGGCAAAGGTTGCCATAACTTCATTATATTGAAGCAATGCACCAAAATGCGGCTGTCCTTCGGAAAAACGGAAAAAAACCAGCCCCTTATTTGAAAGCAAAAGCAACTCCAGCACAATAATCACTACTGATGTTGCATAGATAGGAATCGGCTCGAAAACCCAGCAAAGTGCTGCCAACAGAAAAATGGCGATCAGTCGTTGCTGAATAATCGTTATTCCTTCAAATGGAAAAGCCGAAAGAGGCAATATAAGGATAAAACATGGGATCACTAACGGAATTAGGTACTTAAGGTACTGACGCATAATGATTCAAAGCTTCCAGATAATAGTTTTAATAAAACCGGGTAATGCAGTACCGGTTCACATGGAAACATTATGTTGCTATTTAGTTACTTTTTTTGGTCTCAGATCAAATTTCAATCATCTGATGAATAGAAAAAGACTTTTATATGAGCCCTATCACTTGGTAATCAGATTCACTCTGTCTCTGACGTCGTATTCTTCACAAAAATATGCCACGAACCTCATATAGATAAAAGGCGTCATAGACGTCTTTTATCTGCCTACAGATATCTGCCTCATACCGGATGTTTAAAACAAGTCTGTATATTTTTCTCGATCGCCTGCAAAACATCACGCCGGGTAATAATGCCAAGTAATTTCCCCTCTTCAATAACAGGATAGACCTTAGGTTTACCTACCTTCATCATCTCAGCCAACTCAATAATTCCCAGTTCAGGAGAAACCGAAAGTACTTCTTTGTGCATACAGTCTCCCACAAGATATGTGTCCTGGCAGTCGTAGCTCACTTTAATCAACTTTTCCAGCAGATCCTGTTCAGAGATAAAACCGACCACTGCGCCTTTTGTGTCCAGCACCGGACCACCCAGATGTTCAGAATTGATCACTTTTTCCAGCGCCGCAGTCAGCGACATTTCCGGAGTAAACGTCACGGGTTGTCGCACCATATAATCTCTTACTTTTATTGGATTCATACAGATATCCTTCTACTCTGCGTCATTTATATTTATACCGAAATAACTTAAAGATGCTTCTGTATAAGTGTTGCTCAAATTCAGGGTTTTACTAAATAATACGTCGATTTTATTTGGTAAAACCCAGATAGCTATTTACTGCCAAACTGAAGCAGCCGCTGATACAGCCAGTCTTTCATTTCAGCTCTTTTTGCTTTGAGAGACATAAATTCAATGTCAGAGGTAGGAATTCCATTTTGTTCCAAATTATATAATTCCCTATCCAGTTGATTATACTCATCATTCCTACTACGAAACTGTTCATCACAGCCCATGCACTGACGTACGGTTTCAGCCAGCTCAGGAAAATCTTTATCCAGACTATGGTGCTCTATCATTGGTCTTCTCCTATAACAGGGGTTAATCATTCAGCTAAAGCTTAGTACAGGATAACCAGTCTCTGTTTTCTGAATGGCTATCAACTCATGTCAACCTCACAGTTTCGCTAATTGTTCATAAAACAGACGCATCAGGAAGAAAAATCCCTCTTGTCTCAGGATAGAAACAAATATGAATTTTCTATTAATTCGTGCTTCCGCTCACTTTACAAATGAAAAGCAGTTGTTAGGATGAACTAATAACGTGACAGAACAATTGTTTTTAAGTTATATCAAATAGAACCAAAAAGAGCATTAATATGGTTAGAAAAATCAGAAAAGCGCAGCTGCAACGCTGCCGGAATCAGTTCTGGAAGGACTATAACAAAGAAGTGACTGCCAGAAAGAAATAGAAAATCGATAGAAAAAGTAAAAAGGAATCAGGGCTGTAATTGATACAGCCCTTTTAGTATCTGATTTATCGCTCAACGCAACAAAATACCCCTTAGTGGCGTTTTCTCCACACCCCACATAAGCAGCATAGTGCCGAAAACTGTCCCGGAGATCAAAACCAGATCACGAACATAGGTTTCCAGACCAAACATACCAACAAGATTATAAAAGACAATAGCAACAGGTAAATGAGCCACATAAATACCCAATACCCTTCCCCCCAGCTTATAGATAAGCGGATGATCGCCCCAGTGAGGTTTCTGCAGTAACATCATAAATACACCAATCCCCCACAATGGCGTTCCGGCCAGAAAATCGTGCACATTAAACAGCACCTCATGCCCAGCCAGCCAGGTAGCTTCCGAAAAATGGATCAGTAGCCCCAGCGTTGCCATTCCCAATGCAGTGTTAAAAGAACAGGTAATGCCTCTTCGACGAATTTCAAACCCAATCCAGACCATCAGGGTACTAAAAAATGGTCCATTACGAGTAAAGAACGGCGTCCAGATTTCGGTCAGCGATCCATAACTTCCCCCCAGCAATCCGTACACATACAAGATGACCGCCACAAAAGGGAAAAATACCGTAATATTAAAAGCGATAAACACAGCAAGAAGAGCAACGGCACAGATTAATCCGGGAATAAACCACAGATGTACAAGTCCGCCTTCCAAAAAACTGTTCAGCGGATTCTGCAGTAACCACCCCCAGTAGCCAGAGCGATCGGCCATATACCCGTCCGTCATCAGCACCTGCCAGTTGAACGGCATAAGAAGACTGATAATACTCCAAACGATCCAGAGCTTAATCAATGGCAGACTGTAATCTTTGAATGTCCGAAAAGGATCCTGCGTCAACTTAGGCTGAAGCAAAAAACCGGACAAAATGAAGAAAAACGGTACCGCAAACCTTGCTAACTGGTTAATAACATAACCCACCCATGGTGCTCCATTAATCATAGGAGCATGTGTAAGCACCTGATTATGTAAAAGAATAATTGCAAACATTGCAATAAGTCGTCCCAGTTCCATACTGGCGATTTTTTGAGAGTGACCCGACATCACTACTGTCTCCCCTGAAAAAAATAGCATTGTCCATAAGCATAAAGTTCACAGGGTTAAGGTCAACGGCAGATAGGGTGAAGAATTTCTAATTTGAGAGCCAGCTCCGTATCAAATTGTAACCGGTACCCAAAACCTGTTACACAGAGGTTACAGGTGATCTTCTGTAATAAAAAAAGAATAAAAACAGACTGTTCTAAGAAAAAAAGAAATAAGATCATTTTCAAATTATTCGCCTGCCTCTGTCTTTTTAACGTCAATTAGTCTCTATACTCTATGATCAGAAATCGATATCAGTATTGACTAAAAATTCTGAGGGATACCATGACGACAGACAACACACACATACCCTACTTCTCCGAATGGCCAAAAATTAATTCCGCCATTCCCTCCGATCCCACGATTGAAAAAAGAATAGCCCGGATCGTCAGTCTGATGACCATAAAAGAGAAAGTAGGACAAATGATTCAGCCTAACCTGCGTGATGTAACACCTCAGGAGCTCAGAGAATACAAACTGGGTTCCATCCTGAACGGAGGCGGAACCTGGCCGAATGAAAATAAACATGCCGGAGCCCGGGAATGGGCAGAAAAAGCAGATGAATTCTGGTACGCAACCGAACAGGCATTTGAGCACAGACCTTTTCGGATCCCGTTTATCTGGGCAACCGATGCTGTTCACGGCCACAATAACGTATTTGGTGCCACTATATTTCCCCACAATATCGGCTTAGGGGCTGCGCGGGATCCGGAATTGATTCGGCGCATCGGTGAAGTTACGGCGCGGGAAGTTTGTGCAACCGGACTGGACTGGACTTTTGCACCAACAGTCGCGACACCGAGAAATCTTCGCTGGGGACGAACCTATGAAGGATATTCAGAGGATCCGGAAATTACTTACTTGTATGCTTCCGCTATGGTAGAAGGACTACAGGGAGATGCAGCAACACTAAAATCCGATCAAAAAGTTATCTCCAATGTAAAACACTGGGTTGGTGACGGTGGCACCGGACAAGGTACCGACAGAGGAAATAATACATACAGTGAGGATCTGCTGCGAAACATTCATGCCATGGGATATTTTAGTGGCCTAACCGCCGGAGCGCAGGTGGTTATGTCCTCTTTTAACCGCTGGGAAAACCCGTCTAATTATGATCACAGTCCGGAATATGGGACAACGGTTTATAACGAAAAGCTCCACGGTAGTCGCTACCTGTTGAACGATGTTCTGAAACAACAAATGGGCTTTGATGGTGTTGTAGTAACCGACTGGCACGGACATTCAGAAGTCAGCAAATGCAGCGATGGTAATGCGACCTATGCTATCAATGCCGGTAATGATATTTTAATGGTACCCGTTCGTCAGCACTGGAAAGCCGTCTACGAGCAAACCCTCCGGGATATTGAAAACGGACATATCTCAATAGCGCGTATTGATGATGCCGTTACCCGTATTCTGCGTATAAAAATGCGGGCTGGACTCTGGGATAAACCCACACCGTCCAAACGTCTTCTCGGAGGAAACAACGCGATTGTCGGTGCAGATAAACACCGAATGATTGCCAGAGAAGCGGTACGAAAATCTCTGGTACTGCTGAAAAATAATCATAACCTTCTGCCTCTGGCCAATACGACAAAAATACTACTGACCGGTAGTGGTGCCGATAATATTCAAAAACAATGTGGCGGCTGGAATCTGACCTGGCAGGGAGACGAAAACACCCGGAAAGATTTCCCCGGTTCATGCACAGTAAAAGATGCCCTGACACAGGAAATTGGCAGCCAGAGGCTACTTTTTGATCCGGAATTAACCTCTGATTTGTCTGTTGCTGCTGATGTAATTGATGTGGCTATTGTCGTATTTGGAGAAGACCCATACGCAGAGATGATGGGTGATATTAAGGAGTGGCAAACGCTTGAATTTTCCGCCCTGAAACGCAGTTACCGCAGAGATGTCGCTAAAATAAACCGTCTTCGGGAAATGGGCATAAAAGTTGTTTCCGTCTTCTTTTCCGGCCGTCCTTTGTTCCTGAATCAGGAAATATCCGCTTCTGACGCTTTTGTTGCTGCTTTTCTTCCGGGCTCAGAAGGCCGGGGGATCACAGATGTGCTGATCGGAGATGAAAATGCGCAGCCGCGTTATGACTTTAACGGCAGACTTTCCTACAGCTGGCCAAACAAAAAAATGTCCGCAGCGGTTAACCGAATCCCGCCACATATTCCCGGATATCAGGTTCCAGACTCGGAGCAAGATCCAAATAGTGAACACGCCCCATTATTCCCCTATGGTTATGGACTCTGCTACCGGACGGCAGAAGCAACCCATATGGATTTAGATCATCTTCCACTGGACTTATCATCGGCTCAGGAAGGAAGTACCATTCTTGAATTATACGGTGTTCGTGCAACTATTGGTGACTATCTGCTTTCCGCCCGAAGTCCCGCCAGAGAAGAAGGCTTTGAAATATCACGTAACAATCCGATACAAACTCCCTGGCTTAAAACCATTCCATACAACTACCAGCTACAGCAGGATGCCGTTGAACTGGAATGCTATGGTGAAGATAGCGTGCTATATCTGCAGACCAGCGACAAAGAAGATGATGATCTTAACTTTTTTGTTGATAATCATGGCGTTATCACATTTTCCGTACAGGTGTTACAGATTCCGGATGGTAAAGTGCTTCTCAGCACCGGTCCTGACTGTATTGTGCAGCAACATATTTCCGATAGTTGCGGAGCGTTCGATATCACCCGGCAACTGCAGGAGGCATCTCCGGGAGAATGGACAGAAATAACCGTCTCATTTGCTGAGCTGGAAAAAGCCGGCGCTGAATGCAGACATACCGATATCCCGTTTGTTTTCCGTATTTCAGGCCGCTTACATATGGTGTTGGGTAATGTCCGGCTAACCACGGTATCCTGATAAAAACGCGAACAAAACAGAAATAAGCCAGCATCATGCTGGCTTAGTACAAAGTTGCCAAAGTTGTTCTACACTTGCATTGTTATATTATAACCCTTAACATAAGCAAATTCTAATATTGTTCCGTTTTCGTGAGGATATATGTCATCAACAAATAACCGTGCAGATCAACATGACAACAACTCTGTCAATGAATCCCGGCTGATTCACTTCCATATTTCATTTTTTGCAACCGTTATGGGATTGAGCGGCCTGACGCTGGCATGGAAAGCTGCCGGACAAAGTATTCTTCCCGGGGCTTATCTTGTGCTGGGCGGCTTTTCTTCTCTGGTAATGCTGATCATCACTGCCATTTACCTGCTAAAAGCTATCCGGTATCCGGATGCCGTTCTGAGTGAAGCCCGTCATCCTATCCGACTAAACTTTTTTCCGGCATTCTCCATCAGCTTACTTCTGTTATCTGTCGTCTGGGAACATTTTACCCCCGTGTCTCAGGGGCTATGGGTCACCGGTTCTGTTATCCAGTTATGCCTGACTATCTATGTGATGAGTAGCTGGATCCACCATACACACTATACTCTGGCTCATGCAAACCCAAGTTGGTTTATACCTGTGGTCGGTAATATCATCGTACCAATCACCGGTTCCCATCTCGGTTATACAGAAATCAGCTGGTTCTTTTTCAGTATCGGTATCGTATTCTGGATCATACTGCTGACGATCGTCATGTATCGTCTGTTTTTCCATGAACCACTACCGGCTCGCTTAACCCCCATGCTGTTTATTCTTCTGGCGCCACCTTCTGTCGGACTTGTGTCTTATACCAGCCTGGTTGGTGAAATTGATATCTTTGCCCGGGTGCTGTACTACATCGCCTTATTTTTAGGTATCCTGCTGTTTTCTAACATCATTCGTTTTATGAAGGTTCCATTCTTTATTTCATCATGGGCCTACTCATTCCCGGTCGCTTCACTGACGATAGCCACCACCAAAATGTCCGGTTTTATACCCGGAACCTTTTTCTCTGTGTTGAAATACCTGCTGCTTGCACTTGTTTCAGTTCTGTTGTTCTGGCTGATCATCAGAACAGCAAATGCCATCGTTAAGAAGCAAATATGCCTTCCTGAATAACTATATAACTGAGTAAGTGACTGAGCCGACTTCTCCCTTTTTATCTATAAAGATATCCTTCGGGGGGAGAAGTCTTCCCACTAAGCCAGCCTACTATCTTCTGTACCACCGGTATGCACTTTTGTTTCTTGTAAAGTTATAGGTGACCGGGAAAGCATCAGGCTGGCTATCCAGGCGGTTGTTGGTGCAACAATAATAAGAGCCATACTGCCAATAAGAGTTCGGCAGATTTCTGACGCAACCAGCTTCATATTCAGGATCTGCATTAAATTGTTTCCCCGCGTAGCAAATAACATTAGCAGTGTCAGAAACCCTCCCGCATATGCTAAAAGCAACGTGGTAGTCATAGTCCCGATAACAGCATTACCAACACGTAACCCCGATTTCAACAAATTGCTACGGCTGATATCTGGACAGTTAAATTTAATCTCTTCCATGGTTGCGGCCATTTCCATCGCCACATCCATGGCAGCCCCACTGGCGCCCACAAGTATGGCGGCATAGAGGATCCCGACCATATCCAGTTGCATCGAGTTTTCAAACCACAATGGCTGAGCCAGTGGCTGAGTCATCCCGTCAAGATGTAACAAGTCACCAACAACCATACATAATAATGTAGTGATAATCAGACCTATCACTGTTCCTGACAGTGCGGCTTTACCTTTATAAGTCCACCCGGCAACAGACAGAATGATCATACTGCTGAGTACCATCACAGTAATGCAAGTGATCAAAATAGGAGAAAGTCCAGCCAATAACCCCGGAATTAAAATACCAAAGATAATGGCTACAGAACCAACAAATGAGAGCAGCGAGTATAATCCCACTTTTCGGGCATATCCCAGCAGACCCGCTGCAAACAGAAGAACCAACCCAATGAGTACCGGTAAGCGAAACAAGGCAACAAGGTGATACCGGTTATCCTGCTCGGCAACCACCACTCTGTCACCAACCTGATAGAATTCATCATATTCAAGCGCGCCAGTCAGCAGATTCTCCATTTTCGCCAGTTGGCCATTGCCCAGCTCAACCGTGATTTTTTGATCACCCAGCCTTGCTGTTCCGACAATCGTAACTCGCTCGTTATTTACCGATATTATCTGACCAATATGGTGTGAAACCGATTTATCTTCTACACCGAAAAATACACTGTAAAGAGCCCCGGCAATCAGTACTGCACAAGCCAGAATCACACCACGCATAATTTTATCCTTCCAAGCAATCCATACCGACAATATCGGTTCAACGTATTCACGACATAGATATAAACAACAAAGGTAAAGGTATACATACCCTTACCTCTGAACAGAAATGTCACAAATTAAAGACCGATTTTTACGTCCATAACTTTAGCCAGTTTTTTTGCAACATCCGTGTTGTCACCAAAACCACCAAATGTAGCTGAATGAACTCCGACAGAAGAGACAGGTAACTGAACGGCAGTATGAGCATATGATGTCCAGTAAACACCGGCACGCTTAGACGTAATATGAGCAACCGACATTGCCACCGGATCATAGCCGCCCCAGATACCATCAAAATCTTTCTTACCAGCGTCAACAAAGTCCATTGCGGATTCAATGGTTGCTTTTTCATCCTCAGTCAAATCATTCAGTGCATATTTTTCTTCAATATGTTGATAGAATGCCGCTCGATCGCCGGTATAGACTTTCTGCAGTTTATCTTCAATAGATTCTCGGAAGTTAACTACACGGTCCAGATTCATAAAATATTGTTTACCCAGACCAAGTCCCATACCACCGGTTTCATGGTCGCCAACAACCACTATCAGTGTCTCTTTCGGATGCTTGTTATAAAAATCCACAGCACTCTTAACTGCATTATCAAAAGCGATAGTGTCACCGATAACACCAGCAATATCGTTCGCATGTGCGGCATGGTCGATACGACCGCCTTCAACCATCAGGAAAAAGCCGTCTTTATCTTTAGAAAGCAGTTCAATACCTTTATCGGTCAGTTGTGCCAATGAAGGGGTTACCTGACGATCCAAATCATACGGAAGATGAGATTTAGTCAGCAGTGCCAGTACATGATCGCCCGATTTTGGCTGATAATTCATAAGTGATTCGGAAGAATCCTTACCAATAAATGTGGTGTAACCCAGCTTTTTAAATTCAGTGACCAAATTTCGATCATCTTTACGCTTTGAACCTTCGCCGGTAATAAAGTTACGGAAACCACCTCCAGCAAGAAAATCAATATTAGCGTTCACATAGTCTTCCGCTATTTCATTTTCTGCATTACGGTTTTTATTTTTGGCAGCAAAAGTGGCCGGCGTTGCGTGGGTAAGCCGTGTTGTAGTAATCAGCCCAGTCGCTTTACCCTGCTTTTGTGCGCCTTCCAGAAGAGTTTCCAGTTTCTGTCCATCAGGAGTCAGTGCAATAACACCATTATCGGTTTTAACACCTGTCGCCAGAGCGGTACCCGCAGCAGCAGAATCCGTTACCAAAGAACTTGCAGATTGCGTAGTAATAATTCCGGTAACGGGCATGGAGTTTATTGTCAGATGATAATTTGTATCCTTCTTCTGTTCCTGAAGATAATATTCGGTGATCTGACGCTGAGCAGAACTCAGCCCGTCACCAATCATATAGAATACATATTTTGGCTCGTCAGCAGCTTGTGCCGCAATACTAACCAGTAGAGATGATGCCAGTAAAATTTTATTTAACTTAAACATGAGATTCCTTGCTCTGTGTAATTTAGAAAGCAGGGAATTTATATTCTTTTAATATGACAAATTTATTTTAGTGATATTGTATCAATCCGTTATTCTGCTATTGTTTGATTAATATCAAACAATATTAATATCCGCCCTCACACAAACATTAATAACAACAGTTTTCATTTTCATAACCCGGTTGTGGTGATTTGTACAAATCGCTAAAATTAAGCTCTGTCGAAGGTCACTATATTTCCGTCTCTACGCTGCATAAAATGCTCCAGAGAATCTGCATCCAGTGGTCCACTTAACAAATAACCTTGTCCTGTCCGGCACCCCATCGACTGTAGCTGCTTCTCCTGCTCTTTAGTCTCAACACCTTCAGCAACGACATTCAGCCCCAGCTCACGCCCGAGAGCCAGTATGTTTTTCAATACAATTGTAGAGATCTCATTCCCGGCGTAATCGGCTACAAAACTACTGTCAATTTTCAACGTATCAAAACGGAAATCCTTCAGATAGGCAACCGACGAATACCCTGTACCAAAATCATCCAGCGCAATACGCACACCAAGCCCTTTCAGATCTGAGAATAACTTCTGAGCACAAGTGTCATTTTCTACTAGTAACGATTCTGTTATTTCCAGCTCGATCAGTGCAGGATCAACCTCTGACTGAGAAATGATCTGCCGGATGTCACTAAAAAAGTTGCATCTCCGGAAACAAACCGGAGAAATATTGATACCAAGGACGCCGAAATTTTTCCCTTTAGCCTGCCACTCTTTCTGTTGTTTCAATGCTTTTTTTATTACCAGTGTATCCAGCCGCTGGATCAATCCACAACTCTCTGCGGTAGGAATAAATTCGTCAGGAAAGATTACCCCATAGTTAGGATGCTTCCAGCGAACCAATGCTTCCACCCCTTTTACTTTTCCACTTTCCAGATCCCACTGTGGTTGAAAATGAAGAATAAACTGATCATATCTGACTGCATCTTTCAGATCCCGCTCCATTTCCATCTGTTTCATTGACTGCTGATGCAGTTCCCGTGAATAGAACTGGAAGTTATTTTTACCCAGAGTCTTCGCATGATACATCGCACTGTCTGCATAACGGATGAGCTCATCGCAGTTAGTGCTGTCATCAGGATAAACAGAAACCCCGATACTGGCAGAAATATCAACAATGACATCTCCCAATTGATAAGATTCTTTAAGGCTGTCAATCAGTGCTTCTGCTACCTTATTCGCAGCTTTCATCGCCAGCCGGGTATTATGCAGATCACTGAGTACCACCATAAATTCATCGCCACTTATTCTGGCTGCCGTATCAGACTCCCTGATGCACTGACAAATCCTGTTTGCAACAGTCTGCAGCAATAAGTCTCCTTTATGATGCCCGTAATTATCATTCACTGATTTAAAATGGTCTAAATCGATAAACAGAACGGCAACCGACTGATCGGTTCGCATCGCATGAATAACAACCTGCTCCAGACGATCCATAAAAAGTATCCGGTTAGGAAGTCCGGTAAGAACATCATAGTGAGCCCGCTTTTGCAGTTCTCTGTTTTTTTCCTCAATAGAATACTTAGCAAGGTTCAGGGAAGTAACCAGATGTGTCCGGCTTTTTTCTCTCCGAAATAAGAAATGGCTGACAAACAGAGCCAACAGAACAATACCTGAGATAAGACTTATCTTAGCGTAACGATACTGCTCCGATTCAGCCACAAACCGGTTTCTCAGATTGGTTTCCAGCATATCTGCTTTTTGCATCAGTACGTGAAAAGACTGGTCAAACTCTTTATCCGCCGTTGAACCCGGCTTAGAGCGACGTTGTTGCTCATAGCGAGTGGTTGCTTGCTTTTTTAATATCTGCAGTAGTTCCCGGATATCCTTTGCAGACTGCTTCATCTGTTCGTTCTTTAGCGGATAAAAAGTCCCGTCCTCATTTTCACCGCCATACAACAAAGCCAGACAGTACCAGTCTGCCCGGGTAAGAGCCTGCCATACATTTTCCACCGATTCGGAACTGTCGCCACTGACAATTTCTTCAACCCACAGATGCGCCAGTGTCGTGTTGAACTTCACTTTTTCAATCGCATGCAGCATTGGCGGCTGTTCTGTCAGCAACCGATTCCCCTGATAAAACAAAGTCACCATTACCACGGTCAGTAGCAACGTAATAATTACAGAAACAATATAAAGTCGCCGGGCTGCCAACTACTTATCCTCTCGCATGGCGGATCTCTCTCTGATAGTTAGAGTATAGTTTTTTTTTAAATAGATGCTGAGGCTTAATTTTAGCCACTTTTTTAGTATAAAGTGTAAGAATTTGGTCAAATAATGGATAAGAAATGCAACCAGACACTTATACGGTATGATCCAGATAAGTGCCTGGTTTGTCGATAAGGCTTGCTATCGGGAGTTAACTGCGTAAAGAAAGATTTATCTGCTCAAGCACAGCTGACGGATTATCAGCCTGAGTGATCGGCCGCCCAATAACCAGATAATCCGAACCGGCATTGATCGCTTCTACCGGTGTCATAATACGCTTTTGATCCCCAACCGCACTGCCAGCCGGACGAATCCCCGGAGTAACCAGCTTAAACGACGGACCAAGCTCGGACTTTAACATAGAAGCCTCTTGTGCCGAACAAACGACCCCATCAAGACCGCTATTTTTTGTCAGATGAGCCAGACGCATCACCTGCTGCTGTGGTGGCAGATCCAGCCCAATTCCGGCTAAATCAGACTGTTCCATACTGGTTAACACCGTGACACCAATAAGCAATGGACGGTCTGCTCCATATGGTTCCAGTATCTCACGTGATGCCGTCATCATTCGCTCACCACCACTGGCGTGTACGTTCACCATCCACACCCCTAATTCTGCCGCTGCACGTACAGCTTTAGAGCAGGTATTGGGGATATCATGAAATTTAAGATCAAGAAAAACAGAAAAACCGCGTTTATGCAGTTCACGGACAAAATCCGGACCAAACAGTGTGAACATTTCTTTGCCCACTTTCAGGCGACAGGATGCCGGGTCGATCCTATCAACAAAAGCCAACGCATCCTGCTGTTTATCATAATCTAATGCCACGATCACTTTCTGGTCGTTCATTGTGTCTCCTACTTAATCCACACGCAAAAAAACATATATACGCAAAAAACGCCTCTGAACGGAGGCGCTATTTAATTTATTCTCCATCCAACCCCCGGATGGGCTTGACGGTACCCCATCCTTTGCAGGAAGGGCAGTGCCAATAAAGGGAATGGCTTGAAAAACCACACTTGCGGCAACGGTAATGGGGCTTTACTTTAAGCTGTTCACCAACCATGGCTCTGAGAGTATTCAGGCTATCTTTTGCCCGTCCATCTTCTGCTTCCGCTAAATGGTAATCCATCAACCGGTAAAAACCTTTCATTGTCGGATTTTTCAGCAACTGACGAGTCAGCAGCGTCTGAGCCGTTGCGATGCCATCATGTTTGGCGACCAGCTGAGCCAGCATCAGTTCAGCAGATGCGCCTGCATTCTTATTAATGCACTTCCGCAGAAACTCCAGCAGCTGATCTTCCTGCCCAAGATGATAATAACAATCGGCTAAATCAGGTAAGGCTTCGCTGATAAAATCAACATCCTGCTCCAGAATTGGCTCCATGTATTTTATCGTATTCTGATACTCTTCATTATCTAGGTACACTCTTCCCAGCGCCAGACTGGCACGCACACACTTAGGATCCTCCGTCAGAGCGCGCTTCAAATACGCAATAGCTTTGCTGGTATTTCCATCCGCAGACTCCTGAGTAGCCAGCTCACACAAAAAATGACTGATACTGGTGCGCATCTGCTTACGCCCTTTCCTGACCAGCATTGAGGCATAGCTTATTGCTTTATTCCATTCTTTAGTCTGCTGATAAATAGCAACCAGTTGATTTAAAGCAGCTTCCTGATGCTCAGGCTCATCAACCAGTTGCTCAAAGATCTTTTCTGCCCGATCCAGAAAACCGGACACCATGTAGTCTTTAGCCAACTGTTGCAGTGCAATATTTTTTTGGTCTATAGTCAGACCCGAACGTGATATAAGGTTCTGATGAATACGAATAGCGCGATCGACTTCTCCCCGGGAACGGAAAAGGTTTCCCAAAGCAAAATGGGTATCAATCGTTTCATCGTCAACCTGAAGCAGTTCAATAAACAGATCCACCGCTTTATCTGCCTGGTCTGACAACAGCAGGTTTAAACCGGTTACATATTGACGGGAAATCTGGTGTGACTGTTCCTGTTTACTTTCCCGGGCACTCCGGTTCCCCATGTACCAGCCATAGGCAGCAGCAATAGGTAATAACAGGAAGAGTAATTCAAGCATCAAAAAGCCTACTTACTTCTCTATGCTTTTGTTTCAGTCGGCAAGGCGTTTTCTGCCTGTTTTTTGAGCTTAGTAACATCCTTATTCAAACGACGAATAGTTAGCCTTGATTTCAGGTGCATACTACCAAAAATCAGCCAGGCGAGAACAAATCCGGAGACAAACACGCCGCCCAGTAGAGTCGATAAGTGAAATTCGCCCTTTGCTACCAGGTAATTAAAAGAAACGACTTCCTGATTCTGAGCACCCAGTGCCAGTGCAACCAGAAAGAGTGCAATAATTAGAATCGTTTTTATAATTTTCACCGACCACACTCCTGAATAATCCCATGCTTAGGACATATTTATCTGTTATTGATATCCCCGATAAATATGACTCAGAGATTATGCAGGAATTTAGCCCGACACACCATGCTCAATATACAGATTCCTGTCATAAAAAAACGGTATCCTGTCAGACACCGTCTTTTTATGCGCAAAAGCCTCCGGCCAAAACCATTGGCCGGAGCTACTGTAGCTAATATCCGGTAATTACAAATCCGTTACTGAATATTAACCCGTTCGCGTAATTCTTTACCTGGTTTAAAGTGAGGAACATATTTACCTTCCAGCTCCACTTTGTCACCAGTTTTAGGATTACGTCCCACTCTTGGTTCACGATAATGTAATGAGAAACTGCCAAAACCACGAATCTCTATACGATCACCACTTTCCAGAGTTGACGCCATATGCTCTAAGATATCCTTGACTGCATCTTCAATTTCTTTTGCAGAAAGGTGTGTTTGTTCAGCACAGAGTCTTTCAATCAATTCAGACTTAGTCATAGTTTGCCTCGTTATTTGTTCTTATTAATGTCAGCATAGCAAAAAAAAAGGAGCCGTGCGGCTCCTTTTTAGCGATTTTTCTAACAATTACTCGCCTTTAGCAGCCTTGAATGCGTCAGCCATAGCATTACCAAACGCACCTTCGTCTTGCTTGTTGATAGAAGCCATAGCTTCTTGCTCATCAGCTTCATCTTTAGCTTTGATAGACAGGTTAATTACGCGGTTCTTACGGTCAACACCAGTAAATTTCGCTTCAACACTGTCACCAGCACTCAGGATCAGAGACGCGTCTTCGATGCGGTCACGTGATACTTCAGATGCACGAATGTAACCTTCTACACCCTCAGCAATCTCAATTGTAGCACCTTTTGCATCTACTGCTGTTACTGTACCGTTTACAAGAGTACCTTTCTTGTTATCCGCTACGAATGCATTGAACGGGTCGTTTTCCATTTGCTTAACGCCAAGAGAAATACGCTCACGCTCAGCATCTACTGCAAGAACAACAGCTGAGATTTCGTCGCCTTTCTTGTATTCACGAACAGCTTCTTCGCCAGGAACGTTCCAAGAGATATCAGACAAGTGAACAAGACCGTCGATGCCGCCGTCAAGACCGATGAAGATACCGAAGTCAGTGATAGACTTGATCTTACCAGTTACTTTATCGCCTTTAGCCTGAGCTTCAGCGAATGACTGCCATGGGTTAGCTTTACATTGCTTCAGACCCAGAGAAATACGACGACGTTCTTCGTCGATTTCAAGAACCATAACTTCAGCTTCATCGCCAACGTTAACCACTTTAGATGGGTGGATGTTCTTGTTAGTCCAGTCCATTTCTGAAACGTGTACCAGACCTTCAACGCCTTCTTCGATTTCAACGAAACAACCGTAATCAGTCAGGTTGGTTACACGACCAGTCAGTTTGTGACCTTCTGGGTAACGCTTAGCGATTGCTACCCATGGATCTTCACCCAGTTGCTTAAGACCTAGTGATACGCGAGTACGATCACGGTCAAACTTAAGAACTTTAACCAGGATCTCGTCACCTACATTTACGATCTCAGATGGGTGTTTAACACGTTTCCAAGCCATATCAGTGATGTGCAGCAGACCGTCTACACCACCCAGGTCAACGAATGCACCGTAGTCAGTAAGGTTCTTAACGATACCTTTAACTTCGCTGCCTTCCTGCAGAGTTTCAAGAAGCTCATCACGTTCAACACTGTTTTCAGATTCAATAACAGCACGACGAGAAACAACAACGTTGTTACGCTTCTGATCCAGCTTAATTACTTTGAACTCCAGCTCTTTGTTTTCCAGATGAGCCGTGTCACGGATTGGACGTACGTCAACCAGAGAACCAGGAAGGAATGCACGGATACCGTTTAGTTCAACAGTGAAACCGCCTTTAACTTTACCGTTGATGATACCAACAACAGTTTCAGCTTCTTCGTATGCTTTCTCCAGTACGATCCACGCTTCGTGACGCTTAGCTTTCTCACGAGAAAGTTGAGTTTCACCGAAACCATCTTCAACCGCATCAAGAGCTACATCGATTTCTGTACCTACTTCTACTTCAAGCTCGCCAGCAGCGTTCTTGAACTGTTCTGCCGGAATAGCAGATTCAGATTTAAGGCCAGCATCAACAAGAACGAAACCGTTCTCGATAGCTACAACAGTACCTTTAACAATGGTACCTTGGCGGAATTCTAGTTCGTTTAGAGACTCTTCAAAGAGTTGAGCAAAAGATTCAGTCATTAATTTAATCTTCAATAATTAAACGTCCACGGGCATCCTACCGCGTGGGGTTGATAAAATAGCCAGTCATCATCCATGCAACCGACTTCCTATTGCCCCTTAGCGGGACAATTTAGATTCAATATATTCCAGTGCTTTTTGCACTACTCCATCAATAGAAAGTGAAGTAGAATCAAGCACTAAAGCATCATCCGCAGGGCGTAAAGGAGCAACAGCACGGTTGCGATCTCGATCATCACGCTCTTGGATCTCGCTTAAAAGGTGGTCAAATCTAACATCTAACCCTTTATCTTGCAACTGCTTAAGGCGTCTATTTGCCCTTTCTTCCGCGCTGGCATCCAAGAATATTTTGGCCTGCGCACCCGGGAAGACAATCGTGCCCATATCACGCCCATCGGCCACCAGACCCGGCTCTGCACTGAATGCCCGTTGACGGCGCAATAACGCTTCACGAACCCGGGGAAACGCCGCTACTTTTGAGGCTGCATTACCCGTTTCTTCTTTGCGCAGCTCCCCGGAAACATCTTCACCTTCCAGAATAACTTTGACCAGATCGCCCTCGGCAATAAACTGAACATCCAGATGAGTCGCCAGAGGGACCAGTGCATCTTCTGATTCAGTATCTACTCCATGATGAATAGCTGCCAGTGCAAGTACCCGATAAATCGCTCCAGAATCCAACAGGTGGAACCCCAGTTTTTCAGCCAACAGCATGCACAGAGTGCCTTTGCCTGCACCACTTGGGCCGTCGACGGTAATCACAGGTATTTGAGAATTCATTGATTACTCCAGATTATCATTTACGGCAGGGAAAAAGCCTGCTTTTGTCGGCGGCGTATTATAGGAGGAAACATGCCATTAGACAATCGGACGTTGTCCCCGGGAAAGCCACTTCATCAGCACATTATCAGCGGCATCACCTGCCACGCCGGATAAACGTTCTGCCAGTTTTTTCTTCTGCACATAACGAACGGACAGAACAGCCTTACCCTTGCAGGCTTCAGCAACAAGATCATCTGATGTTGTTATGTCATCAACCAGACCAAGATCTTTTGCCTGAGTACCAAACCAGTGCTCCCCGGTTGCAACCTTATCCAGATCCAGTTCAGGACGATGAACACGGATAAAGTCCTTAAACAAATCGTGAGTTTCATCCAGTTCCTGTCTGAATTTATCTCTGGCTTTGTCCGTATTTTCACCAAACATGGTCAGGGTGCGCTTATATTCTCCAGCCGTAAGCTGCTCAAATTCGATATCATGTTTTTTAAGTAGCTTGTTAAAATTTGGCAACTGAGCAATAACACCGATAGAACCGACAATCGCAAATGGAGCCGATACCAGTTTGTCGGCAATGCAAGCCATCATATATCCGCCACTGGCAGCTACTTTATCTACGGCGATTGTAAGCGGAATTCCAGCATGTTTAATACGGTCCAGTTGTGATGAAGCCAGACCATATCCGTGAACCATACCGCCACCTGACTCAAGACGCAGTAGTACTTCATCACCATCCCGGGCAACAGCCAGAATCGCAGTCACTTCCTCACGCAGTGACGAGACTTCTTTCGCATCAATACTGCCATGAAAATCCAGCACAAACAGATGAGGTTCCCTACTTTCTTCCAAAGCCCCTTCTTTAATGGCTTTTTTTACCGTTTTTTCACGTGCTTTCGACTTCTCTTTTTCTGCCTTTTTTTCAGCCTTATCCCGTGCTTTGATATAGGTTTCATCGTGCAGATGATGTTCCATCAGTTCGATATTGTCTCTGTGTTTTTCCGTTAAGTTAATCACTTCCAGCTCACCTTTTGAGCCGGTTCTGCCACCAACAGATTTGACCATAAGCAGAATAGCGATCACTGCGACAGCAAAAGTCGCAATTTTGGCTAGAAACAAGCCATATTCATATAAAAATTCCAATACCTTATCCCCGGTAGTGTTGATTCAGATACATTGTAACTATCCTGTCACAAAAATCATCCCATCATTAAAAATCCTGGCAACTTATACTCGAAAGAAATGATCAATCCTTTATTTACCTTCATCTGAAAGCTTATTTTTTTTAAGCTGAACAGCGACCAGAACGCTAAATCCAGCGTCGTGAAACTATTTCGGCATATATGATTTTTTTGCTTTTTTTCGCCAAAATAAGAACTGCATTTGAATACAGATAAACAAACACAGTATGCTGTCAGGCTATATTCAAAAGATAAGTCATCAGGAATAGCACAATGGCGATAGATCAACTAGCGCAGGATCCTCTTTATCCGGTTCCGGCACATGCACTGAAGGACAAAGTTATTTTAATAACAGGAGCTGGAGATGGTATCGGAAGGCAGGCAGCAATTACTTACGCAGAATACGGCGCAACCCTTGTACTACTGGGAAGAACAAAATCAAAACTGGAACAGACTGCTGAAGAAATAGAGCAAGCTGGCTATATCAAACCCATGCTGTGTACTGTTGACTTGCAGGAAGCCACGCGTCGTGATTACCACAATGTTGCCCGCAAAATAGAAGAAGAATATAACCGACTTGACGGCTTACTGCACAATGCCGGACAGCTAGGTAGTATTGAACCATTCGAAGAAATGACCGAAGCGGTCTTTGATGAGCTAATGCAAGTTAATGTAAAAGCCCAAGTGATGCTGACTCAGGCTCTGTTGCCTCTACTGCATAACTCCGATAACGGCAGAATTATATTCACATCGTCAACTGTCGGGCATATAGGGCGAGCTTTATGGGGAGGTTATGCCATTTCTAAATTTGCAACAGAAGGAATGATGCAGGTACTGGCTGATGAGCTAAAACAGAGCCGGATACGGGTCAATGCAATTAATCCCGGCGCAACACGAACCAGTATGCGGGCAAAAGCCAGACCAGAAGAAGATCCGGAAACACTGAAAACACCGCTGGAAATTATGCCGCTGTATCTTTATCTGATGTCTGAACAAAGTGGTGCGATAAACGGCCAGTGCCTCGATGCCCAGCCGCGTTAGTAATAACAGGCTCAGTGATTTAATACCTGTTTCAGGCGTTCCTGAGCCACTTCGACCAAAACATCCGGCTGGAATTTAGAAATAAACCGGTCACAACCCACTTTCTTTACCATCGCCTCGTTGAAGCTACCACTCAGTGAAGTATTCAGTATGATATAAAGCTTATCCATCCGGGGATCATTTCGGACTTCATGGGTCAGACGATAGCCATCCATTTCCGGCATTTCAGCATCCGTAACCATCATCAGCAACTCACTGCTGACTTCTTTTCCTTCATTCGTCCATTGCTTTAGAAGGTTAAGAGCCTGAAGACCGTCACTGCACTGAATAATCTGAATTCCCAACTGCTCCAGCGTACCTTTTACCTGCCCTCTGGCCGTTGCAGAATCATCCACGATCAGAACCTTACGTCCGGTAAACTCATTGATAATATCTTCTTCCAGAATACCGTCTGATATACTGGTATCGTAATCAACAATTTCAGCCAGCACTTTTTCCACATCAATGATTTCCACGATCTGCTTCTGCCCGTGCTCTTCACACTGAGTAATAGCTGTCAGATAATTACTGCGCCCGGCTGTCAGTGGCGGAGGCATAATTTCCGTCCAGGTCGTATTGATGATATTCATTACCTGACCAACCAGAAAACCCTGCACTGTACGGTTATATTCAGTGATAATCAGGTTTTGCTCTGTTCCCTCTCTGGCCGGAGGAAAACCGATTGCCGCCCGCAGATCAATGACAGGCACAGATTCTCCACGCAGAGAAGCCACACCACACACGGTATAATGAGAGCCCGGCATTTTAGTCAGTGCAGGAACTTTAAGCACTTCTTTAACTTTAAAGACATTGATGGCAAAGAGTTGTCTGCTGTTCAGTTTAAATAACAGCAGCTCAAGCCGGTTTTCACCCACCAGATTGGTTCTTTGGTCAACAGTACTTAATACTCCGGACATACAGCTTCTCGCAATAACGTAAAAAATAGAATAACAATTCTAATTGACAGATATAACAGTCACTATGACTGAATTTACATCTACCTGCAAAAAATAATTATAGTAAATCTGGGCTAGTGTCTAACTTTAGCCTTCAACAACTTTCATCAGAAGTTCGCCATCATACAACGCTTGCTTAATCAGGGCTGCTCCCGGCATTGTCGCTTGTTTGTAAAAACGGCTCTCTACAATTTCCAGCCCCTGATAATAAACATCCAGACTCTGCTCTTCTACACAAGCTTTAATTGCCGGATAAAGTATCGATTTGGCCTGGTTGATCACACCACCAATCAAGATCTTCTCCGGATTAAATAAATTGACAACAATAGCAATTGCCGCACCTAAGTAATGACCGAGTTTTTCAATCACATCCACCGCCAGCGGATCGCCGGATGCCGCAGCAGAGCAGATATTTTCTATGGTCACCTGATCTAAGGAAATTGAAGACTCTTCTCCCTGTTGAATACGTCGGGTCACTTCTTCCCTGATAGCCTGAGAGCTGGCGACAGTTTCCAGGCAACCACGATTACCACACTGACAACGCTTTCCCTGCGGATCAATCTGAATATGCCCTAATTCACCAATATTACCGTGCCGCCCCTGAAGAACCCGTCCATCAAGGATGATTCCCGCTCCGACTCCATGGTGAATCGAGATAAGTGCCGAATTATCGTTTTGCTGAGAATTACCAAAAAGTTTCTCAGCTAAAGCCCATGCCCGGGTATCATTTGCAATAAAGACCGGCAATCCGGTGGCTTTATAGATTTCAGGTCCCAGTGGAAGATTTTTAACATTATAGTGTGGCATCTGCAGCACGATACCCTGCTCAGAATTCACCAATCCGGGAACAGTGATAGCAATACTGGTGACCCTATCCAGTTGCTCGGCATATGTCTGAAAAAATTCATCGATTTCGTGGAGCAGCCTTGCCAGAACATCGTCCTGTTCAATTTCGTGAATATCAATTTTGGTGTCGATAATAACCTCACCACCCAATTCATGAAGCGCCAGAGCCAGATATCCCCGCCCCATACGCATAGACAGAAACTGCCAGCCCTCATTATTAGTCTGCAATCCAACCGCCGGACGTCCACGACTGGTCGCTTCCTGAACAACCGTTTCATGTACCAGGTGGGCTTCAATTAATTCACGGGTGATCTTGGTAATACTCGCAGGGGCAAGCTCACTCAGTTTTGAAAGATCGATACGCGAAACAGGTCCGAACTGATCAATCAACTTATACACGCGACCGGCATTGACCTGTTTGATATGGTCAATATGGCCTGGTTGAGCCATGTACATCTTTTACCCCCTAAAGAAAATCATCAGTTAATTTTTTTACTTTGCGAACTAATTGTGAAGCGATTTGATGATTTGCCGTGACCATGGTCACGCATAAAGGTGCATTACACCTGATTTATCTCAAAACAATCTATTTACAGCTCGTGAGTGTCCGTCAAAGAAATGTTATTTTTTTAAGAAAAATATCCGGATTTATCCGACCGGGTAAGCACTCCGGATCCGCTATAACCGGCAATATTGCTCTTATCCTCCCTTTTCGTAAGGGATGAAGTGACAGGATACTCTTCCTTCGCTGTCATATATTCCCTGATAAAGCGATATCCGGCTTCCAGCCCAAGCTCATAGTCAAACTGAAGTTCTTCTTTTCTGCTCATTAATGCATTCGAACGTAAAGGCTCTGAAGGACAGATAATCACCATAAAACAGTCATCAGGCGGTCTGGCCATAAACTCTTCCGTCAAAGCATACGTCTGATAATGCATCATCAGCAAATCAGCCAGTCCGGAATCAAATTTATCACCCAGCAAGTGACTTAACCGGTATACGTCTCCGGCTCCGAATAACCAGCGTCCGCCATTGATAGTATTCAGATATTCCTCGGAATGTCCTTTCCTGCCTTTATAAACCTCACGATTGTTTATCCGCATTGTCTGAGCTTCCCAAAACTGATTCCAGTCTGTTCGCCAGTTTCCTATTGTCTGCTCCCAATGATGCTGAATAGCACTGATCGGTTTGCTGAACCATGTAGAGTCCGTTTGGGAAATCATTCCTGAGAAAATATCTTTTACTTCATCTTTTGCTTTCTGCGGTTCAGGGATTTCCGTCATAATGACAACCAGATTTCTGGCCCCCTGCCGCCATGCTTCCTGAACAGGAATCGCAGCAGATACACCACCGTCCACGTATTCGTCTTCCCCTATTGCTACCGGATGATAATAAAGGCCGGGAATAGCACAGGTAGCACGAAGTGTATCAAACCATTGTTCCGTCATAATCGGTAAATATTCATCATGTAAGGTTGCAGAATTTGTTACTGCTGCGTAAGCACTCCGCCCATTCAGAATATGCTTTCCCATTGCCAGATCCAATTGGTACGGAGGATGGGTAATCCGTTCTAGTGCCCAATCCAGATTCATCTGCTGTTTGCGCCGTATATAACTAAACAGATGAAAAAATTCCGGACTGGTTGTCAGCTCCATGATAAATGCCTTCGCCAATCCCGGCTGCCGACACAGAAACGGACAAAGGTTGAGGGCTCCGGCAGATGTACCGTAGAACAGATTGAAGGGATCAAAAGAAGAAAACAGGAAAGCATCCAGTACTCCGGCTGTAAAGATACCTCTTTGTCCCCCTCCTTGAGCAACCAGTGCACTCCTCCCTTCCAGATATCGTGCATATCTGGAATGTTCAATAACAACCTGAGTCCCGCTGATTATCCCTCTGTTGGGCACAGCATCCAGATTAGTTAGCAACAACAATAAAGCAACAAGCCAGTATCACAGCAAAAGAAAAAACCACGATGCCAAAAGTCAATTTCATATCAGTGCTCATAATGTGTTATCTCCATCAGATAAAAGAAGTGTTGTTATTATACTAGACAAACTTTCTGCCAGTCTGAATCCTTTACAGAAGAAAAAGCCACTTACATCTCATTAACAGGTTATCAGCTTCTTCTACCACAAATACCCACATAAAAAACATTTTCACCTGACAAATGATAATTTTTTTGCGCAGCAAAAAACACCAGCCATTCATACAACAACAGGAATTTAGCCTGCATTTATTAAAATATTCGCATTTAATATCCAACAAGATCAAAATATATGCTTATTTACTCCGTACCAAGATCACATTTCACTCATTGTTTTGTATTGATCTTGACCCTAATACTCGGTAGTCTCACCCTTAACGCGTAGCTGATTATTTCAGTTTTCGCAGACACACATCGCACAGAGCAGAAGAATATTCTGAGATTTATCCAGCCAGACGGAACAAATAACTAAATACGAAGAAACAACAGGGTAAGCCTCTGAGAAGAGACAACTCAGACCGATAAAGCTCCCTGCTGATTATATTCATCCGATTCAGGCTCCGGATAATAGCTTCATTACTCAGAAATTCATTACATAAAGGAGAAAATATGAAGCGAGAACAATGGGGATCCCGTGCCGGATTTATTCTGGCAGCCGTGGGATCAGCAGTCGGCCTTGGAAACATCTGGCGTTTCCCTTATATGGCTTATGAAAACGGCGGCGGCGCATTTTTAATTCCTTACCTTTTTGCCATGATCACAGCCGGTATTCCTTTTATGATCCTGGAATTCAGCATGGGTCAGAAAAACCGCGGTTCCGCCCCAATCACCCTGAGCAAAATCCATGCTAAATTTGAGTGGTTGGGCTGGTTCCAGATCGGTATAGCCTCTGTTATCGCTGTTTATTACGTAGCTGTTATCGGTTGGGCTATCTCATACTTCGGTATGTCTTTCGATCAAAGCTGGGGCACAGATACTAACGCCTATTTCTTCGGTGAATATCTGGGACTCGGTGATAATTCTCCGACTAATTTGGGTGGTATGCAGTGGAAGATTGCCGGTGCAATGCTTATTGCATGGGGCATTACTTATGCGGCTATCGCCGGTGGTGTAAAAGCAGGCATCGAGCGTGCAGCAAAAATCATGATGCCGGTTCTGTTCTTGATGGTTGTTGCTTTAATTGCCCGTATGATTTTCCTTCCGGGAGCCATTGACGGAGTAAACTACCTGTTCCAACCTGATTTCAGCAAGATCATGGATATGAAAGTATGGGCGGCAGCTTATGGTCAGATCTTCTTCACTCTGAGTATCGGTTTTGCCATCATGCTGGCTTATTCCAGTTATCTGCCAGAAAAATCAGATATCAACAATAATGCCTTTATGACCGTACTGCTGAACTGTGGTTTCTCTATCATTGCCGGTATTATGATCTTCTCTGTACTGGGTTATATGGCTCAGGAACAAGGCAAACCGCTGACTGACGTTGTAAGTGCTGGTGTGGGTCTGGCATTTGTTACTCTGCCAGCTGCAATTAACCTTTTACCTGCGCCTTACATTCTTGGTCCGCTATTCTTCCTGGCCTTGGTCGTTGCAGGTCTGAGTTCACAGATTTCAATTATTGAAGCCGTGGTTTCAGCAGTTATCGACAAACTAAACTGGTCACGTAAGAAAGCAGCAACTCTGGTATGTGGTATCGGCTTTATTATTTCTATGGCATTTGCTACCGATGGCGGTCTGCTGTTGCTGGATCTTGTTGACCACTTTGTGAACAACGTAGGTATCCTGACCAGTTGTCTGATCGAAATCGTTCTGATGGCATGGCTGGTGAAACTGGCCGATATCCGTGAATACGTGAACAAGTATTCTGATTTCTCTATCGGTAGCTGGTTTGAACTTTGCCTGCGTTTCATCACACCGATTATGCTGGCGATCATTGTTTCAACAAACTTTATGAACCTGATCAATGACGGTTACGGTGGCTATGCCAAGTTTGAACTGATGACTTTGGGCTGGGGCTTAATCGCACTACTGGCAATCGTTGGTATTGTTATCAACCTTAAAAGTGAACCACAGAAAGCGGAGGCATAAGCCATGACAACTGGTGCAATTATTATGATGGTATTCGGCCTTTGTGTTACCTGGGGCGGAGCTGCTATCTGTATCAGAAAAGCGATGAATAAATAATTCGACACTTCTGATAAAAATGAAAAAGGTCTGGCTAAGTGCCAGACCTTTTGTTTTTATAGTGTTATTTATTTTTCAGATTGGCTGCTGTGTAAGCAAAATATTTATGAATCAGCTATTGTGGCGAATCCATTCGTCCATTTCCGTTTTCAGGTTATCTGATTTGGTCCCGAAAATAGCCTGAACACCACCAGCAACCACCACCACTCCGGCTGCACCCAGTTTCTTCAGTTTTGCCTGATCAACAAGCTCTGTATCAGCAACGGATACACGCAAACGAGTGATACAAGCATCCAGGCTGGTGATATTTTCTTTACCGCCAAATGCAGCAACCAGATGACCTGCTATTTCAGAACCCGATTCCATTTCCAGATCATCTGCTGTTTCTTCTTCACGTCCCGGTGTTTTCAGATCCAGAGCTTTAATCACTGTACGGAAAATAACATAATAAATAGCGGCATATACCAGACCACATACTACAAACATGATCATCTTCTGCGAATGTCCGGACAGAACGATAAAGTCGATCAGGCCATGTGAGAAGGATGTGCCATGCACCATACCCAAACTATTAGTCAGAACAAAAGCTGAACCAGCCAGCAGAGCATGAATACCATAAAGTACCGGAGCCACAAACAAGAAGGAGAATTCGATTGGCTCAGTAATTCCGGTCAGGAAGGATGTCAGTGCGGCAGAAACCATGATACCCATAATTTTGGTGCGATTTTCAGGTCTTGCGGAGTGCGCAATAGCAATTGCGGCTGCTGGCAGACCATACATTTTGAACATATAAGCACCTGCCAACTGACCAAAATATCCATTGGCAGCAGTACGGGAAGCTTCACTGGCTTCCAGATAACAAGTCAGAATACCGGTACGGGCTTCCCCGGCAGCATTCACACAGTTACCTGCTTCAAAGAAGAATGGGACGTTCCAGATGTGGTGCAGACCAAACGGGATAAGAGAACGTTCTACAATACCATAAATACCGAATGCGACGGTTGGGTTTTGTTCTGCCGCCCAGTGAGAAAAGCTACCGATACCAGCTCCGATAGGAGGCCAGACGATAGACAGAACCAGACCAAGAACAATAGCACCAAAGCCTGTCACAATAGGAACAAACCGTTTACCTGCAAAGAAACCCAGGTAATCCGGAAGCTCAATGCGATAGAAACGGTTAAATGCCCATGCAGCAATACCACCGGCTAAAATACCACCCAGCACACCAGTCTCAATTTTCTCAACCCCCATTACGTCGGCCATAACGCCCAGTGTCCCGATCATAATTCCGTAACCGACTATCGCAGCCAGCCCGGCAACACCATCGTTATGGGTAAAGCCAAGTGCAACACCAACCGCAAACAAAAGCGCCATCTGGCCGAATACCGACCCGCCTGCCTGCGCCATAATGTTAGATACCACATCCGGCAACCAGCTGAAGTTAGCGGCACCAACCCCAAGCAGAATACCGGCAACCGGCAGAACGGATACAGGCAACATCAAGGCCTTACCGACTTTCTGCAAGTTAGCAAATAAATTACTAGACATAATTATGCTCCTAATTATTAGGTTATTAGTGTATGGGCTCTAACAGCGTCCCCCTGTTGCTATCAAAGTGAGTTCCCAATAGCGAATGTAACCAATTAACAAACTAGGAAAATTGTTCAGGGTCAGGTGTGATACTTGTCACTTATTAAGATAAGTGTCCGACTAACGTCTCAAAACTGACGCAAAACCTGGTTATATATCAGCCACATCAGAACAGCATCGCAATAGCAGGAGGAAAGATTACTATCCAAATATTGCAGTAATGATTCAGATAATAATAAAAACAGAGAAAAGCCTTAGGAGACACCTAAGGCATTTTGCCTAACGGGCAGAGAGAAAAAGTGTTCTGAAATTTTCAGTTGTTCTGGTAGCCACTTCCGTTAATGACAGTCCTTTCAGATGCGCAATATAGCTCGCGATTTCAACCACATAGGCAGGTTGGTTCTGTTTTCCCCGGTGAGGAACCGGTGCCAGATAAGGAGAGTCCGTTTCGATCAGCAACCTATCCAGTGGTAACTGTTTTACGACTTCTTTCAGCTCACAAGCCTGGCGAAAAGTCACGATCCCGGACACAGAAATATAGAAACCGAGCTCCATAGCATGTTGAGCAAATTCCATGTCTTCAGTAAAACAGTGGATCACTCCACCACACTTTTCCGCATGACCATTTTTCAGGATGGCAAGTGTATCTTCCCGAGCATGTCGGGTATGAATAATCAGCGGTTTATTCAACTCGACCGCCATCTCCACCTGCTGCTGAAAACGAAGCTTCTGCAATTCAGCCGTTTCCGGCTGATAATGGTAATCCAGACCGGTTTCACCTATCGCTACAACTTTGGGATGCTGGGCAAATCGGTGCATTTCATCCAGAGCAAAAGGGCTTTCGACATCCAGAGGATGAACCCCACAGGAAGCAAATACATTATCATAAGGCAAAATCATTTCGATCATACGGGGAAAGGCTTCGAGCGTCACTCCGACTGAAAGCATCTCAGTCACTTTTGCGTCTTTCGCCTTACGGATAACATCCCCGATACCTTCATGAAGTTCGGTATAGTCGAGCTTATCCAGATGGCAATGCGAATCTATAAACATATGTCCTCATGTAATTCTGTCAGCCAGTTGATTATTAAGAGTTCTGCATTTAATCCAGGAAAATGAACTAACTGATCTTGTATCTGATGCAGCTTACCTGCATACAGGAATGCGGAGGCATACGGGACAAACTCAGCCAGTGTGTCACTGATATCACAGCGTCCCGTTTCCTTTATACCAAAATGAACTTTCTGCACATCTGCCAGTAAAATAGCCAGCCAATCCAGGGAGGCATAGACATCATTATTCATCAGTTTCCAGCACTCCGAAAATACAGGGATAGGTGCCTTTAACTGGGTCATCAACTCATATTGAATATCAAGAAAACGCTGCCGGCTGCCATTATCAAAAAAAGCCAGAGCCTTAAGCGGAGCCCCTTTAGAGAGATGAATACCGTTGTAATCCACCGGACTTTGTGTCTGAGACTGCAGCCAGCGATATGTTACCTCAGGCTCCGGTTCAGCGAGATGCCAACACTGACACCGGCTGATAATCGTCGGTAACAAACGGTTTTTCTTCCGGGACAACAGTATAAAAATACAGTTATCCGCCGGGGATTCCAGAGTCTTCAGTAACGCATTCGAAGCTGATTCGTTCATGGCCTCAGCCGGTGCAATAATAATGACTCGCCGACCACCAAGCTGAGATGACTCCTGCGCCCAGCGATTACCGAGACGGATCTGATCTACGATAATGGCTTTCCCTTCTTTCTCTGGCGTTATCCAGTGAATATCAGGATGGTTTCCCGATGCCACCAGTGAGCAGGAATGACAAAAACCACAGGGCTCTGAATCAGAATGAGTACAAACTAATGTATTTGAAAAGGTATCAACCAACTGGCGGATCCCCATCCCCTCAGCAGCACAACACAGCATCGCCCCCGGAACCCGGTTACCTTCAGACAGACTCTGCCACTGCCGCCATAACGGCTGTAGCCAGGGGTAAATGGTATTCATCCGTTCTCCTGCAGGCTGAGCCAATGTGAAAGCTTATGCCGGATATCGGCAGCCACGGCATCGATAGTGTTTCCTGCATCCACAACTATCACCGTATCATCCACAGCGGCAAGTTCAAGGTAACGAGCACGAGTTCGTTCAAAGAAGCTAATATCCATCTTTTCAATCCGATCCAGATCTCCCCGCCCTCGGGCTCTTTCCAGTCCGAGTTTAGGGTCAATATCCAGATACAAGGTGAGATCCGGTTTAAAGCACCCGAGGGTGATCTCTTTCAGACTGGCCATTGTTTGCCCCTCAATCTGCCGGCCTCCTCCCTGATAAGCCTGAGAAGACATATCATGCCGATCACCCAGAACCCATTCTCCACGATTCAGCGCTGGTTTAATGACATTCTCTACCAGCTGAACTCTGGCAGCATACATCAACAGCAACTCCGTCATATCTTGCAGTTGCTCACCATCGTGTTCCTCTTTAACCAGACTGCGCAGCTTTTCCGCCAGTCCGGTTCCGCCCGGCTCTCGGGTTCTAATCACCCCCGTAATGCCATGCTCAGCGAGTTCCTCAAGAATGGCATTCATTGCCGTACTTTTACCCGCACCTTCCAGCCCTTCTACCACGATAAATTTAGCTTTTGTCATACTTATCACTTTGCTGTTATTTGTTCTTTCTCAATTCTTTCAGATAATCACGCACGGCTCTGTTATGCTCAGTCAGTGTATTAGTAAAGACATGTCCTCCTTTACCACTGGCAACAAAATAGAGATAACGACTTTTCTCCGGATGCAGAGCAGCAATGATAGACGCCTTCCCTGCCATAGCAATGGGTGTCGGTGGGAGACCATTGATCATATAGGTATTGTATGGGGTTCGGGTTTGCAGATCTTTCTTACGGATATTCCCCGCATACGCATCACCCATACCATAAATGACTGTGGGGTCAGTCTGCAGACGCATATTGCGCTTTAAACGATTAACAAAAACGGAGGCCACTTTCTCTCGCTCAGAATCAAGAGCGGTTTCTTTTTCAATAATGGACGCTAATATCAGTGCTTCATAAGCCGTTTTAATCGGTAAATCTTCCTGACGTTCATCCCAGTGTGCATCCAAAATTCGGGTCAGGTTCTGATTCGCTCGTTTTAACAACTGCAGATCCGTCATTCCTGCCGTGTAATGGTATGTTTCTGCTAAAAATAAACCTTCCAGCTTATCCTGCTCAATACCCAACCGCTGGGCTATTTCTTTTTCAGACAGCTGATTGATTCGATGCTCCAGCATCTCGGCATCATTGAGAATCGTTCGCCAATCGCTGAAGCGGCTGCCTTCAACAAAGGTAATAGAGAACTGGTGTTCTTTACCACGGGTAAGAAATTGCAGGGCATCTGCCAGAGTCATGCCCGGCTGAATCTGAAATGTTCCTGCTTTGACTCCCGTCAGTTCCGGCTTGACCCGGCTAACAAACCGGGCATATTCTGATGCGTTTACCCAGCCTTTTTCACTGAACCGGACCAGAATCTTAGGAAAACTGGTTCCGCTTTTAATCGTGATCAGTTCAGGTTCAGATAGCTGTAATGGCTGATTGAGGTAAGCATCTACCTGTTGCCACACATACGTAACCGCTCCGGCAGTCATCACTGCAAAAAAAACAATACCTAAAAAAAGCTTTTTAATCACAGATTATGATTCTCCTGAAAGTATCGGGTAACCGAGCCAACAGAAAAGGCCGAGAGTCCAATACGCACTACGGGTGCAACCCCCAACACTGAATTAGTCATAAACACTTCATCGGCGTTATGAATATGCTCAGGCAAAAAGTCACCGACCATAACGGTCAGACCACGTTTCGGAGCCTCCTGCAGAACAATACGCCGTATAACCCCCGAGACCCCACACAATTTCAAATCCGGTGTATATAGTGTCTGTCCTTTAAGCCAGAACAAATTTGCCATCGTAGTCTCGATAACGTTACCACGGATATCACACACAATACCGTCCTGCTCCCCTGAAGATTCCAGTTCAGCACGACACAATATCTGCTCCAGACGGTTATTGTGTTTATGTCCGGCCAATAATGGGGTCAACCCCATTTTATGCTGGCACACGCCGAGTTCAACACCCTTATTTCTCCAGCAATGATACTGGTCAGGAAAAGGGAAGTGGCTAATTGTCACCAACGGCTCTTCAGCCCCGACAGGGTTATATCCCCGGCCACCAGCTCCCCGACTGATATGCAGTTTCAGCCCGGCCAGTTCTTCATCTGATGCGGCCTGTTTTAACCAGGTGTTGATCTGTTCCCAGTCCGGCAATCGGATCCCCAGCAACACCAGACAATCCTGCATTCTTTCCACATGCAGCGACCAGTTCTGTACCTCTCCTCTCCGGGTCAGCATCGTTGTAAAACAACCATCTCCATACTGGAATGAACGGTCAGACAGCGCCACCACTTTTGCTGGTTTTCCGTTAACCCAAAACATAACTCTATCCCTGTAATAAGAATAAAAAACGGCTTAATGCTATGACATTAAGCCGTTTTAAAACAGATCAAATAACGATTAAATCTTCTTAAAGATAAGTGATCCATTGGTGCCACCAAAACCGAATGAGTTACATAATGCATACTCAATGTCGACTTTACGTGCAATATGAGGAACCAAATCGATATCCTGACAGCCTTCATCCGGATTATCCAGATTGATGGTTGGCGGTACAATCTGGTCAACCAGAGTCATGGCTGTAATAATAGCTTCAACAGAGCCGGCAGCACCGAGCAGGTGTCCTGTCATTGATTTTGTTGAGGACACCAGTACTTTTTTCGCGGCATCGTCACCCAAAGCACGCTTAACGCCTCTCAACTCAGCCACATCACCCGCCGGAGTAGATGTGCCATGTGCGTTGATATAGCCGATTTGCTCACCGGAAATGCCTGCATCACGCATTGCAGCTTCCATAGCTAACGCACCGCCAGAACCGTCCGTACTCGGAGCCGTCATATGGTACGCATCACCGCTCATACCAAAGCCAACCAGCTCACAATAGATCTTTGCTCCGCGGGCTTTCGCATGCTCATACTCTTCCAGAACCATGATACCGGCACCATCTCCCAGAACAAAACCGTCACGGTCTTTATCCCATGGGCGAGAAGCTTTCTGTGGCTCATCATTGCGGGTAGACAATGCCTTAGACGCACCAAATCCCCCCATACCGAGTGGAGTCGATGCTTTTTCTGCGCCACCGGCGACCATGGCATCCGCATCGCCATAGGCGATCATACGTGCCGCATGACCAATATTATGCAGACCTGTAGTACAAGCCGTAGAAATGGCAATATTTGGACCGCGCAATTTTTTCATAATAGAAAGCTGCCCGGCAATCATATTTACGATGGTTGAAGGCACAAAAAACGGGCTTATTTTACGCGGGCCTTTTTCTGTCAGGGCACTATGCCCTGCTTCAATCAGCCCCAGACCACCAATGCCTGAGCCGATAGCTGCACCTATACGGTGACAGTTTTCGTCCGTAATCTCCAGGCCAGAGTCGTTCAAAGCCTGAATACCAGCTGCAATACCGTACTGGATAAATAAATCCATCTTACGGGCATCTTTTTTGGACATATAATCTTCGCAGTTAAAGTCTTTCACTAAACCTGCAAAACGGGTTGAAAATTCGGTTGTGTCAAAATGTTCGATATTAACAATACCACTTTGACCTTCCAGCAGAGCTTTCCAGGCCGATTCAACGGTATTGCCCACCGGTGACAACATACCCATACCAGTAACAACGACGCGACGCTTGGACACGATATTATTCTCCGGGATTGAAATTTTATGAGGGTAAATGAGTTTAGATAAAACTCAGGCGGTCAGAGATGACCGCCTGGAAGAGAACTATTACTGAGCGCTGTTCACGTAGTCGATTGCAGCTTGAACAGTAGTGATTTTCTCAGCTTCTTCATCTGGGATTTCAGTGTCGAATTCTTCTTCTAGAGCCATTACCAGCTCAACAGTATCTAGAGAATCAGCACCTAGGTCATCAACAAAAGAAGCTTCGTTTTTAACTTCTGCTTCGTCTACACCCAGCTGTTCAACAATGATCTTCTTTACACGTTCTTCGATGTTGCTCATTTTTTCTTTTCCTATACAGACTTCGCTTTATGCGATGTTTTCCGTAGTTTATTCAAACTTTTGAAAGTTGCAAGACTGACCTTGCTGGTCAAACCACAAAATTTGCGAAATTAACCGAAATTACACACATTTTTGACTTAAATCATGCACAATTTTTGCGCACAGCTTAAACCATGTACATGCCACCATTTACATGAAGTGTTTCACCTGTGATATAAGCAGCCTCCGGAGAAGCCAAAAATGCCACGGCTGAAGCAATTTCACGTGGGTCACCCAAACGACCAGCGGGCACCTGTGCTAGTGTAGCAGCTCGCTGTTCATCATTCAGTGCTTTAGTCATGTCAGTTTCAATAAAGCCCGGTGCAACCGTATTAACAGTTACTCCGCGTGAAGCAACTTCACGAGCCATTGACTTAGTAAAACCAATCACACCCGCTTTTGCCGCTGCATAATTGGTCTGACCGGCATTACCCATAGTTCCAACAACCGAACCTACATTAATGATACGACCGTTGCGTTTTTTCATCATACCGCGAAGTACCGCCTTTGACAGACGGAAGATAGAGGTCAGGTTGGTATCCATGATATCCGTCCACTCATCATCTTTCATACGCATCAACAGGTTATCGCGGGTGATTCCTGCATTATTAACCAAAATGTCCAAACCACCAAATTCATCGCTAATAGTTTTTATGACAGTTTCAATAGATTCCGGTTGAGTCACATTTAATGCCATACCTTTGCCGTTTTCGCCAAGATATTCACTGATAGCCGCTGCACCATTTTCACTGGTTGCCGTACCGATAACAGTTGCACCACGTTCAACCAGCAATTCTGCGATTGCCCGGCCAATACCACGGCTGGCACCTGTTACTAAAGCAATTTTGCCTTCTAGATTCATCTTTTTTTCTCTTAACGTATTACTTAGCGGCTTCAAGAGAAGCTACATCATTTACAGCTGCTGCACTAAGCGTTTTTACAATTCGTTTTGTCAGACCGGTCAAAACCTTACCCGGACCGAACTCAAGCAGCGTATCCACGCCATCTTCACTCATCTTCTGCACACCACCGGTCCAGCGCACAGGACTGTACAATTGACGTACCAGTGCATCCTTGATCTTGGCGGGATCCGTTTCTGCCATAACATCCACATTATTGATAACCGGAATGACAGGAGTATTAAATTCTATATCCTGCAGTGCAACGGCAAGTTTATCCGCAGCAGGCTTCATCAGTGCACAGTGTGAAGGCACAGAAACCGGAAGAGGAAGTGCACGTTTGGCACCGGCTTCTTTACACAAAGCACCGGCACGTTCTACCGCAGCTTTGTTACCGGCAATAACAACCTGTCCCGGAGAGTTAAAGTTTACAGGAGAGACAACTTCCCCCTGAGCAGCTTCTTCACATGCTTTAGCAATAACATCGTCATCCAGACCGATAATTGCATACATAGCACCCACACCGGCAGGTACCGCTTCCTGCATCAACTGACCCCGCAGTTCAACCAGCTTAATCGCTTGTTTAAAGTCAATAACACCAGCACAAACCAACGCAGAATATTCACCAAGACTGTGACCCGCCAGAACCGCTGGCTGTTCTTGTCCCTGCTCTTGCCATACCCGCCAAACAGCCACTGAAGAGGCAAGAAGAGCGGGCTGAGTACGGAATGTCTGGTTCAAATCTTCCACCGGACCATTTTGGATCAGAGCCCACAGATCATAACCCAGAGCTTCTGAAGCTTCTGCAAATGTATTTCTTACCACATCGAATTGTTCGCCAAGCTCAGCAAGCATTCCAACTGCTTGTGATCCCTGGCCCGGAAATACGATAGCAAACTTGCTCATTATTCGTTTCCTTTAAGCAATAAATAAGTAAAAGCAGGCACCAGCCTGCTTTATTAGTTAGAATTTGACCAGTGCAGAACCCCAGGTAAAACCGCCACCAAAGGCTTCCAGAAGCATAGTCTGACCACGCTTAATCCTACCGTCACGAACGGCCTCATCGAGGGCTGTAGGAACGGTTGCTGCAGAAGTATTACCATGTCTGTCCAGCGTTACAACCACCTGCTCCATAGGCAGCGCCAGTTTTTTTGCCGTTGCGGTAATAATGCGCATATTCGCCTGATGCGGAACCAACCAATCTAGTTCACTGCGATCCATATCATTCAGAGCGAGTGTATCTTTCACCAGTTTAGCTAACTGAGTCACAGCAACTTTAAATACTTCGTTACCGGCCATATACATCCATTTATTCACATCACCGCCACGTTCCGGAACGCCCAGACTCAGCAGGTCACCAAACTGACCGTCAGCATAGATATGTGTGGACAGAATACCTGGCTCTTCACTGGCTCCCAGAACCACGGCTCCGGCACCATCGCCAAACAGTATGATAGTAGAACGGTCTGTCGGTTCACAGGCCTTCGACAGAGCATCTGCCCCTATTACCAGTATATGCTTATACATACCGGATTTAATATATTGGTCTGCGACAGAAAGCGCATAAACAAAACCGGTACAGGCAGCAGCCATATCAAAAGCTCCGCAACCTTTGATCCCCAGTTTGTGTTGTACCTGACAGGCAGAAGACGGAAATGAATTTTCGCTGCTTGTGGTTGCCACAATGATCAGCTCAATTTCGTCTTTATTGATTCCGGCCATTTCAATGGCTCTTTCAGCAGCGAGATGTCCCATATCAGCTATGGTTTCGTTCTCTGCTGCAATACGGCGTTCTTTGATACCGGTACGAACGGTAATCCATTCGTCACTGGTATCGACCATTTTTTCCAGGTCTGCGTTTGTACGCACCTGCTCCGGCAAATAACTGCCTGTACCTAAAATTCTGCTATACATGAAGACTAATAATGCCTCTCGAGTAAAACTGCTTCCAAACGGTCACTAATACGGCTGGGGACTTGTCGTTTGACTTCGTGTACCGCCTCACCAATGGCATTGATAATAGCCGACACATCAGCGCTTCCATGACTTTTTATGACAATGCCGCGCAATCCTAGCAAACTTGCACCATTATACTGGTCGGGGTTCAGTGTTTTTAGTTCATTAAATAGCCCTGAAAACAATCTTCTTGCTATCCAGCCCCTTATACCTGATGCTGCCATATGAGACTTAATTCTTGCAATAAAAAGATGCGCGACACCTTCACAAGTCTTCAAACAAACATTTCCTACAAATCCATCACATACCACAACATCGGCAACATCATTAAGGATCTGATTCCCTTCGACGTAACCAATATAATTCACCTCGTCAGTCTGATTCAGCATTTCTGCACAGCGTTTCACCAGATCATTCCCTTTTATCTCTTCTTCTCCGATATTAAGAATACCCACCTTTGCAGAGCGCCCAAGGTGCTGTTCTGCCAGAGCACTGCCCATAACAGCAAACTGAAACAGAGTATCGGCGTCACAAGAAACATTCGCCCCCAGATCCAACAACCAGATTTTGTTATTTTTTGCTGTAGGCAGGGCTGATACCAGTGCTGGTCGGTCGATCCCCGGCAAGAGTTTAAGACGAAAACGGGATAACGCCATCAGGGCTCCCGTGTTCCCGCCACTGACACAAGCGTGAGCCTCTCCCCGCGCAACACTATCGATAGCCATACGCATGGAACTACCATCGCTGTGACGAAGAGCAAACGAAGGTTTTTCGGTATTAGAAATGACCCGCTCACTATGCTGAACCAACAAGCGTCCGTCCGGCTTATAGTCAAGTAGGGATAATTGAGATGTGATCAAATTCTGATCACCTGTGATGATCACTTTCAGCTCTGGGAAAAGCGACAGTGCCTGCACAACGGCAGGCACTGTAACGCGAGGACCAAAATCCCCGCCCATTGCATCAAGTGCAACGGTAATACTTTGCAAAGGTCAACCTTACTTGTTGATAACCTTTTTGCCACGGTAGTAACCGTCAGCAGTCACGTTGTGACGCAGGTGAGTTTCACCTGAAGTTGCGTCTACAGATAGTGCAACTGTAGTCAATGCATCGTGAGAGCGACGCATGCCACGCTTAGAACGTGTTTTACGGTTTTGTTGTACGGCCATGGACCCTACTCCTTAGTAGTTTAGCTTAAAGACTGTTTGGCCAGACTGTAAAGACTAGCGCTTTAAGTTTTTTAACACTTCAAATGGATTCGGTTTATCTTCCTTTACTACTTCTTCCGGAAGTTCCCCAAACACCATATTGGTCGAATCAACGCTGCAATCCGCATCGTCATGCATTGCTACCTGAGGCAATCCAAGGATAAACTCGTCTTCAACCAGTTGTATGAGATCGACTTCACCGTACTCGTTCAGATCTACCAAATCGTACTCTTCCGGTGCATCCTCTTCACTTTTCTCACTATAATATGGAGTATAAGTAAATTGAACTTCACACTGATGTGTGAAAACCTCATTACAACGCTGACACTCTAAATCGACTTCGACGTTAGCTTTACCAGAGATAACGACTAATCGCTGTTCATCCAGCCCAAAGGACAATGTGACTTCTGCGTCGCGTTTTACGCCTGCGACCGATTCAGCTAAGCGCTTGAGTAGACTGGTCTGAATAACTCCAGAATAATCCAATCTTTTCTGAGCAGCTTTGGCCGGATCAACCGTGCGCGGAATTTTTACCTTTTGCATAGGGCGCGAATATTAGCTTTCTAATCAGAGATAGTCAAAGGAAATGGTAAAAAAGTTCCGCATTTTTATCAGTTCATTTATCATAGTCACCTTTCTCTGCCAGCAAACATTTTTCTATGTCTGATTTTACTATTCTTCTTGCATCAACATCCCCTTATCGTCGGACCATGTTATCCAAACTGATGTTACCGTTTAATGTAGCAGTACCGGATTGTGATGAAACACCTCTGCCCGGTGAACAACCGCAGGATCTGGTCCTCCGGCTGGCAAAAAATAAAGCAGAAACCAGCCCGCATACGGATACCCCAACGCTTATTATCGGTTCAGACCAGGTCTGTGTTATCAACGGTAATATTATGGGTAAGCCCCACACAGAAGAAAATGCCATCCAGCAATTGATGAAAGCCAGCGGAAAAAGCGTCATCTTCTATACTGGTATTGCCCTGCACAATACACAGAACGGTAAAACCGAGACCCGTCTGGATACCTTTATCGTGCATTTCCGAGAGTTGACTGAACAACAAATAAGAAATTATGTGGAAAAAGAACAACCATTAGATTGCGCCGGCAGCTTTAAAAGTGAAGGGCTGGGTATTGCCTTGTTTGAGCGACTGGAAGGCAAAGACCCGAATGCACTGATCGGGCTGCCTTTGATCACGCTGATTGATATGCTGAAAAAACAAGGAATTGACGTACTTTAAGATAAGAACGTCTTGGTACCTTACTCTTGCCTTAATTTCTCCAGCACTCTTTCCAGTTTTGCTTCCATCGGTGCAGAGATCTCCATAACGTTATCTGTAGCCGGATGAATAAATTTAATGTACGCCGCATGCAGAAATAGTCGATCCAGTCCCAGTTTGCCGGTGTAAGCATCAAATCGTCTGTCTCCATAACGGTCGTCCCATGCAATCGGATGCCCAGAATACTGAACATGAACCCGAATCTGGTGCGTACGACCGGTAATCGGACTTGCCTGAATTAAAGTGGCACTCTTGAATGTTTCCATTACTTTAAACCGTGTTTCCGACGGCTTACCGTTTGGATTTACCCGCACAATACTGTTTACTTCATTTTTCAGCAATGGGGCATCAACCCTACGGCAACTGTTTTTCCACGTCCCCATCACCAGAGCAACATAATATTTCTGCACGGTTTTTTCCCGGAACTGTGCCTGCAAATGACGCAGAGCAGAGCGCTTTTTCGCAACCAGAAGAATGCCTGACGTATCCCTGTCAATCCGGTGAACAAGTTCAAGAAATCTTGCTTCAGGACGCAATGCTCTCAGAGCCTCTATTGCACCGAATTTAAGACCACTGCCTCCATGCACTGCCGTTCCCGATGGCTTGTTCAGAATCAGCACATGCTCATCTTCGTAGATGATACAGCTTTCAAGTTCTGCGACTTTATTCAGCCGGGTACTTGGCACCTCCTGCTCCGGAGCCGTTTCCATGGTTACCGGCGGAACACGAACCAGATCACCGGCCTGCAACTTATATTCGGCTTTTATGCGTTTTTTATTTACTCGGACCTCACCTTTACGAATAATTCGGTAAATCATGCTCTTAGGCACGTTTTTTAGCTGATTACGCAAAAAATTATCGATACGCTGACCAGCCATGTCCGCATCGATATCCACAAACTGGACTTTGGTTTTTATCTCATTCATGCTGACATTCTATCACTGGTTCAGGATCCAAAGCACAAATTTTCTGCGCTAAAATCTCCGCTTCAGGCTAAAATTAATCTGAACAGAGTAAGCTGTGAATAAAGATCGGGACGAAAATTGGACAAAACCACACCAAAGGATAAAAAAACACTATTTATCATTAGGTTAAATTTATAAAATTTTCGGGTTAAATGAATTTTTCACCTGTTTATAACAAAGCAGATTGCCGTGTTTTCTCTGCACTGCTATAGTTCACAGCTGGAACGGATAGTTTGGTGAGATTTTATACTTTTCCCAGTTATCCTGAAGCAATAAGCAATATTTAATTAGTAAGATATCGAGTAGGCCGCTTTATACCGGAATGCAGCAATCGGCGTGAGACATTATCGGATAAAGTATTTGTTTGTCGTGCTACTCATCGCATATCAATGTTGAGTTATAACTACCTGAGTGGTGGATCAGACACGGCCATAAGCCATGTTTGATGACTGAAGTGTCCCCGCGCATCCCTTCCAGCCGAGATGGCTGCACGTTAATAAACCACGGGATCTGACACCATTGACAGCGACGCTAAGCGACAGACGCAGATGAAAATATAAAGAAAGATAAACGAGAATTTCTAAATGAAAAGAATGTTAATTAACGCAACTCAAAAAGAGGAGTTGCGTGTTGCTTTGGTTGATGGCCAGAAGCTTTTTGATCTGGATATCGAAAGCCCGGGACATGAATCAAAGAAGGCTAATATTTACAAAGGCCGTATTACCCGCATTGAACCAAGTCTGGAAGCTGCATTTGTTGATTATGGCGCCGAAAGACACGGTTTCCTTCCTCTAAAAGAAGTAGCACGTGACTATTTCCCCGATGGCTATACCTATCAGGGACGTCCAAGTATCAAAGAAGTACTGAACGAAGGACAAGAAGTTATTGTGCAGGTAGAAAAAGAAGAGCGTGGCAGTAAAGGTGCTGCACTGACGACCTTCATTTCCCTTGCTGGTAGCTATCTGGTACTGATGCCTAACAACCCTCGCGCCGGTGGTATTTCCCGTCGAATCGAAGGCGACGAGCGCACTCAGTTAAAAGCTGCACTCAGTACGCTGGAACTCCCTCAGGGAATGGGACTGATTGTTCGTACTGCTGGTGTAGGAAAAAGTTCTGAAGAGCTGGAATGGGATCTAAACGTACTCCTTAACCACTGGAGTGCGATAAAAGAAGCAGCAGATTCAACCCCGGCACCTTTCCTGATCCATCAGGAAAGTAACGTGATCGTACGGGCAATCCGTGACTATCTGCGCCGTGATATTGGTGAGATCCTGATCGACAGCAATACCATTTTTGAACGCGCCAAGCAGCATATTCAACTGGTTCGTCCGGACTTTATCCACCGCGTCAAAAAATACGATGGTGAAGTGCCGCTATTCAGCCACTATCAGATTGAAAGCCAGATTGAATCTGCGTTTCAGCGGGAGGTTCGCCTTCCATCCGGTGGTTCTATTGTTATCGACCCCACTGAAGCACTGACGTCTATTGATATTAACTCCTCCCGGGCAACGAAAGGCGGTGATATCGAAGAAACAGCTCTGAATACCAACCTTGAAGCTGCCGATGAAATTGCCCGCCAGCTACGTTTGCGAGATTTGGGTGGTCTGGTTGTTATCGACTTTATCGATATGACACCGGTTCGCCACCAGCGTGAGGTAGAGAACCGTCTTCGTGAAGCGGTTCGTATGGACCGTGCCCGCGTACAGATCGGTCGAATTTCCCGTTTTGGTCTGCTGGAAATGTCTCGCCAACGCCTGAGCCCGTCTCTGGCGGAAGCCAGCCACCATATCTGTCCGCGTTGTTCAGGTACCGGTGTGGTACGTGATAACGAATCACTGGCACTGTCAGTACTACGTTTAATCGAAGAAGAAGCACTGAAAGACAACACTTCTCAGGTCCTAGCTGTTGTTCCTGTGCCAATTGCTTCCTATCTGCTGAATGAGAAGCGTCGCTCAGTAAATCACATCGAAAAATCTCAGGATGTGAAGATCACCATAGTACCAAACTCAGATATGGAAACGCCGCATTTTGAAGTGATCCGTATCCGTGATGGTGAAGAACAGGATCTGCTCTCTTATCTGGTTCCGAAAAAACTAGAAGCAATGAAAGAAGCAGAATCGAAAGATGTTTCCGAAACAGAAAGTAAGCCAAGAAAAGCCGAAGAACCCGTTCTGAAAGGCTTTGCCGCTCCATCTTCTGCGCCGGCTCCGGCACCGAAACCACAGCCGGTTGTGCAGGAAGCACCACTACAGGAACAGAAACCGGGTCTCGTCTCACGCTTCTTTAAGGCACTGGCGAATCTATTCTCATCCACTGAAGAAACTCAGGCGGAAGAGAAGAAAGAGACTCAGGCGAAAACGGAAGAGCGTGACAACCGCAATAATCGCAATACCCGTAATCGGCGTGACCGCGACGACAACCGTCGCCGTAACAACAAGCGCGACCAAAATAAACGTAAGCGCCCAGCAAACCGTGATGATCAGGAAGAGCTGTCTGACAACAAAGATAAGAGCAACAGCCGTCAGGAACAGAACCGTAAGCCTAAGCAGGACAGAAAACCTCGTTCTCAGTCTAAAGTTGCGGAACAGGGTAAAAAACTGGCCGAAGAGGCTCAGGTAGAAGCTCCGGTTAAGACTGAAGAAAAGACTGCTCAGGTAAAACAGCGTCGTCAACGCCGCCAACTGCAAAAACAAGTTCGCGTCAAAGATCAGAATGCTGCAGAACAAAATACACAGGTTCCGACAGCAGAAACACCAGTACCGTCAAAACCGGAGACGGAAGTGAAATCTGACGTCAAAGAGGACAACAAAGAAACCAAGCAACGCCGTAATCGCCGTACACCTCGCCATCTGCGGGCAAACGGTCAGCGTCGTCGCCGTGGTCGTGATCGTCGTCCAAATCCGTACCGTCTGCGCGCTGGTGGGGTTGCATCTCCGGAAATGGCAATGGGCAAGGTCTGGCCAAAATATGATCTTCCTCAGCCAAAACAGACAGTTAAAGAAGAACAAGCTACTGGAGCAGATAACGTCGCGGTTGATATGCTTGGTGGATTTGCCTGTCCGGAAATGGCAATGGGTAAAGTGATCGTATACCGGGATATCGTAACAGAACCTGCAGCCGTTGTTTTACCTGAAACCGTTGAAACCGATACAACTCCAGTAGTTGAAACAACGGTGGTTCATACAGATGCACCGATTGAACCAGCAGTAGAAACGGAAATCCCTGCTGCAGCGGAGACTCAGGCAGAAAGTAAGCCGGAGAAATCTTCTGCTCCGGACGCAAAAACTCCGATTAAGGCTAAACCGATCTGTAAAGGACACGCTGTATCAGCAATGACCAGCGCTCCCGGTTCAGATGAAATCAGAGAAGTCGAGGTGAAATCGGCACCATTCCGTACCGAGCGTTACCAGCCGAAAGGGGCTGGCAGTCAAGCTGCCAGTAGTCAGGCATCCTCTGCAATGGCTAAACCGCAGAGCTTCTGATACCACTGAGCTTTAACATACTAATAAAAAGGGCTGCATTAGCAGCCCTTGTGTTTATGTGTTAAACAATCTTAGAACTCATATTTTGCAGTTACAGAAAAGTTTCTTCGTGGCTGTGAATAGAATTCATCTTCTTCTGAAAGAGAAAGGCTATGTAACTCGCCCCAATCATAGTATTTCTCATCAGTCAGATTAAATACACCTGCCCGCAGAGTCAGGTTATTAACAGGCACATAGTAAGCCGTTAGATCCACCACCGTTGAACTCTCCGGCGCAAAACCATCATAAGACATATCACTTTCATCCTTCGCAGACGTATATACCGCTTTAATGGATGTCCCCCATGTACCAGTTGGTGCGTCATAAGACAAACCTAATGTAGCACTCCATGGGCTGATTTCATCTAAAGGTTCACCATCTCCATCTTCACCTTCTGTGTAGGCGGCAGCTAAACGGGAGCTAAGCCCTTCAGGTGCTGAAATAAGCTCATTCCAGAATAGAGTGTTAGTGAACTCAACTCCTTTGATAGTCGCTTTGTCCAAATTTTTATAGGTATATTCCATTGACGGATATGATCCCGTCGTTTCACTAGTGATGAAGTTGTCATAATCACTGTAGAACACAGACAACTCTGTAGATGAAGCAGTGGTCGTGTTGCGCCATCCCAACTCATAAGAAATACTTTCTTCCGCCTCTAGATCCGGATTTGGAACAGAAGTCAGATAGTTAGAAGAATAAGAATAATATAACTCTTCAAAAACCGGAGCTCTGAAGCCTTGGCTGACCTGTGCAAATAATTTATTTTCAGCATTAACGGTATAGAGAATGCCTAAGCGCCCAGTCAATGCTGAGTCTGAATACTCATCATAAGAATCTGAGGTATAGCCACCACTAGTACCAGATGGAATATCATTGCCAGAATCCGTCTTATAAGCATCGTAACGAATGCCCGGGGTGATTACCCAGTTACCCGTTGAGATTTCATCCTGGAGAAACAATCCATAACGGAACTCCGATGCATCTGGTACATAGTAATTAGTTGCATATAGTGCGGAATCCCGATAAGTCCTGTTAATGTTTTCAACCTCACGAGTCTGAAGTGATAAACCGTAAGCAAAGAAATGTTCTGTCTGACCCAGCACAAAGTTTTTATCTATCTGAACATCAGCCTGATAACCACTTTCTTCATACACATAATCTTTAACTTCATCATAGCCACTGCTAGTAGAAGTACGATTGGTTATATTGTTTTGCTTCTTAGTAAGATAATCCAGCTGCCAGACGAGGGTATCGGCAAAGGCGGAGTCAGCAAGCCAGATATGTTTAATTCCTATCTGATATTTTTCAGAGGTATCATCCGAAACATATGGACTATAGCCTGATGTAACATTTGTCCCACCATAGCCATTCGGGAAATTAAGCAAATCCAGATCTGCTTCTCTTCTATTATACTGCCCGTTAAATTCAATTCTGTGCACAGGATTTATTTGATACTGAAGTTTAAACAACACACTGTCTGCGGTGTGATCTTGTTCATCCAGATCTGCAAAATTATCCTTCTCTTCACTGTCTTTGCGAGTATAAGCCAGCAAAGTTTCCAGATCTCCACTACGATTTGCCACAGCAACAGATTCGGTAAAAGCCTGGTTCGCTGAGGAATATCCTAGTTTAATATGACCTCCGGTATCGTCACCTTCACCCAAGAAATCTGCTGGATCTTTCGTCTGGAATGCGACAATACCACCTATCGCATCACTACCATAAGTAGAGGAAGCAGCTCCTTTAACTATTTCCAGTGATTTTAACATATCAACATCTATATCAAGCCGGGTAGTATTGATAAAACTGCCACCACCTTCGAATTGGTTGGCCTGTGATACATTATCAATCAAGATCTTAACCCTGTTTCCTTCCATACCCCGAATATTAATACTCTGGGCACCCTGCCGGCTGTCTCCCTGGACAGAAACTCCTGGGATATATTTAAAAACATCTTCAATGTCATCAGCCAGGCTGACTTCTAACTCTTCATCAGTCATAACAGAAACTGACGCAGCTGTATTTTCAATATTCTGACTGGAACGGGTAGCGGTTACGACAATAACCTCATCCGCCTGACTGTCAGCTGCATTAACTGCTGTTGGAAATGCGAGAATGGCACTAATAGCCATTGTCAGTTGGGATTTTTTAAACATAACGATTCCATTTTTCTGGCACGCAAAAAACCTGAACAAAAACTCAGTTTTTATCAGTGCGTATTAATTGGTGAATTATTTATTTCTTATTAAAGGTGGCGGCAAAGATCTAATTTCTTGTCTTTTTATGCCCTTTCTTCAGATGAACGAGATCAACCGTATCACTGCCAAAGATATCAAAGGCCTGACCAAACCCTTTGACAAATCGACCTTTCTCAGGAACTAACTGATACAGTTTAAAATCCTCCATTTTGCTCAGATTACTAATGATATCGCCAAAGCGAATCTCCAGTTCAGAAATAGCCAGACACCATAGCTCTGAGCTTTTCTCTACATAAAATACTTCAGTGGTATAACTTAGCCTTTTACGGGCATAGATTGATTTCGCCTCCTGCTCATCTTCAATGAGCATGATCGAGACCTTATGATTCCGTTTCAGATTTTCTCCATGCTGGGCAACATCACTAACCAGGATGTAAAAACTATCGTTAAGATAGACAAAAGGACTGTAACTCACATGCGGTAATCCTTCTGGGGTAATGCTTGCGAGTTGTAATGTCCTTTGCTGTCGTCGGAACACAGCAATTTCCTGTTCAATACCATTGTGCAATTTTTCCTGTTTGAGTCCCATTTCATCAGAAAGCATTACGTTTCTCCTTATCACTGTTTATTGTTTTTATTTTGGTAAAGGCCAATCCGGCCTGTAGCACATCAGATGGTGTTTATACTATTCATTAAACCATCAATTGTAAATGATAATCCAAATCATTCGTGTTAGCATAATGAAATCTAATTGCTTTCTAAACTGTAATAAAGGAAACCGTATGGTTATGAAAAAAATACTTTTACTTCTTTGCATAATTGCTGTATCTGCTTGTGCTCATGCCGCTGACCGTATCATCAGTGCCGGCTCTGGTATTACTGAAATTATCTATGCACTAGGAGCCCAGAAAAAACTGATCGCGGTAGATTCCACCAGTCGACAATACACAACCAAAGACACACTTACCGTTCTCGGCTACCATCGTCAGCTAGCAACCGAACCTTTACTTGCCCTAAATCCAGATACTCTGGTTGGTAGTCAGGAGATGGGGCCACAAAGTACACTGCAACAGTTAGCTGCTGCAGGAGTTAATGTGGTTATTGCTCCTTCTGGCAACAATATTGACGCTCTGTATGCCCGTATTGATACTATCGCTAAAATAACCGGCTCACAGAAACAAGCCGAAGTTTTAAAAAATAATATTCATCAATCTGTCGAAGAACTTAAAAACCAGTCTTTGGATAAAAGCCCGAAAGTACTGTTTATGCTAGCCCACGGTGGACGAGTCATGTTCGGCGGTGCAGGCACTTCTGTTGATGAGATAATCCGGTTAGCTGGTGCCATTAATCCGGCAGCAGACCACTTTGACTCTTATAAGACAATTTCAATGGAAAAAATTGTTGAGTTACAGCCAGATTACCTTTTGATTACCCAACAAACAGTCAATACTCATGGCGGTATTGATGAATTTCTGAAAGCTTATCCGCTACTGAATGAGACACCTGCCGGCAAAAATAAAGCAATCATTTTGGTTCCTGAAACAGCCCTGATCGGAGAGTTGGGTATAGAAAGTATTAAGCTTTCTCATCAACTTAATGATACATTCTCCGGATAGTTCAGAAACATCACAGGTAACATGACATAAGATAATGAAAATCAGAACTAACGGACGACTGTCTGTCCGCTTCCTTATCCCGATTACTCTGGTTGCCCTCTGCCTGACAATTCTGCTATCTGTCACTGTCGGACCAATGGCGATCTCCGTAACAGACAGTTTTCTTGCCGTTATTCCCGATTGGCTATATGCACAAACTGATCAACCCTCTCACATTGTGCTGATTATTCAACAAGTTCGACTACCAAGATCATTACTGGCAGTTGCTGTCGGCGGAATACTTGCTCTGTGCGGAACAGTGATGCAGGGGCTATTCCGTAACCCCCTTGCCGAACCGGGTACGATAGGAGTATCAGCCGGAGCCGCATTAGGGGCTGCGGTTGCTATTGTTCTGTTCGGATCTCTTCTGTCTGAGTTTCCAGCCCTGCTGCTATTTGGAACCGTACCTGTATTTTCCTTTCTGGGAGGGACTCTCTCTACATTGCTGGTTTATCAGATAGGAACAAACCGAAGCGGAACATCTGTCACGACAATGCTGCTGGCAGGTATTGCAATTAGTGCTCTATCCGGTGCAGGACTTGGGCTGATGAACTATTATGCCGATGATCAGGCACTGCGGGATCTTTCTCTCTGGACTCTGGGGTCTCTTTCCGGAAACAGTTGGGGGGGGATTACACTGGCATTCGCCTGTCTGACTTTCCTGTTCATACTGTTTTATCGTGATGCCGATAAGCTGAATGTATTATTACTTGGAGAACCTGAAGCTCGTCATATGGGTATACCGCTGCAGCCTCTGAAGAAGCGTCTGATCGTGCTGGCGGCTGCCGGGGTCGGTATTACTGTATCATTAGCCGGGATCATCGGTTTTATTGGTCTGATCGTCCCCCATTTGTGTCGAATGCTGTCCGGTCCGAACCATAAATCTCTGCTCCCCTTGTCTATGCTGACAGGCGCACTGATACTGCTAATCGCAGATATTCTGGCCAGAACTCTGGTCGCTCCTTTGGATATGCCGGTAGGTATTATCACCGCCCTGTTCGGTGCACCTTTCTTTATCTGGTTGCTGCTCCTGCAAAAAGGAAAAATGTAGATGACAATGGAAAGTATCCGTGTGCATAACCTGAATCTATCACTGGGGAAACACACAATCTTGCATGCGATGACAGTCGCGTTCAATACCGGTGAACTGACTATTCTTCTGGGCCCTAACGGGGCCGGAAAAAGTAGCTTATTTAAAGCCATTACCCGGGAGTGGCCTTCTGAAGGCTCCATCCGCTACTTTGGAAAAGCGGCTTCAGAATGGGAAACCACTGAGCTGGCTAAACACATGGCAGTACTGCCTCAAAGCAGTTCATTGACATTTAATTTCACCACGAGAGAAGTGGTTGAACTGGGAGCTTTACCATTAGATGCCAGCCAGTCAATGATTGGGGCGATTGCTGAAAAAGCCATGCATCAAACGGATGTTCTGCATCTGGCCGAACGCCTCTATCCGAGCCTGTCCGGCGGTGAAAAACAGCGGGTACATCTGGCCCGTGTACTGACTCAGTTGGAACAGAGCGGTGATAATACTATTCTGTTACTGGATGAGCCTACATCAGCACTGGATCTGTCCCATCAGCATAGTACCCTGCAACTGGCCAAAAAATTCACCCGAAAAGGCGCTTCTGTGATTGCCGTAATCCATGACCTGAACCTTGCTGCTCAGTACGCCGACCGGATCCTGATTATGCATCAGGGGACGATTGTTGCAGACGGAACACCATGGGAAGTACTCACTGAACATACGATCCAGAAGGTATACCACTGGAACGTGCTGGTCATGCCTCATCCGTCGGCATCCTACCCGGTCATTCTGAGTAGAGAATAACTGTATACCAGTCGGTAACCGTTTAAACCTTGAACTTAGTCACGCATTTCTGTAGCATCCGCCGGCTCATAGTACGTTCGATCACACAGGTTCTGTAAAGCGGCTGACGGTTTATTCTACACTTTTTAGCTTTATGGATACGCAAGATGATTGATATCTGTCCATATACTCTGCTTATTCAGAGTTAAATAAAAAGAGTCACCATGTTTGAATTTCCAAAGCTTTCTCAGCATTCAGTGAAAAATGATGTACTGTCCGGTCTGACCGTTGCTCTCGCTCTGGTTCCCGAAGCAGTGGCCTTTGCGTTTGTTGCCGGAGTTGACCCTATAGTCGGCTTATATGCGGCTTTCATCGTCGGTTTGATAACGTCAGTGTTCGGTGGCCGCCCCGGTATGATCTCCGGAGCCACGGGGGCAATGGCTGTCGTAATGGTGTCTCTGGTCGCAAGTCACGGTATACAATATCTGTTTGCCACTATGATGCTAGCAGGCCTACTGCAGATCACAGCAGGTATATGTCGCTTGGGTAAATTTATCCGAATGGTGCCACATCCGGTAATGATTGGCTTTGTAAACGGCCTGGCGATTGTGATCTTTCTGGCTCAGCTTGGTCAGTTTAAAGCGCCAAATCTTAGCGGAGTTCTAAGCTGGCTGCCGGCTGATCAGATGATACTGATGCTGGGGCTGGTACTGATAACCATGCTGATTATTCACTTTTTGCCTAAAGTAACCACAGCCATTCCGTCTTCCCTTGCTGCCATTGTGTCTATCACACTAGTGGTTCAGCTACTTGGACTGGAGACCCGGACTGTCGTTGACTTCCTGCGAACCATGTCCGGTGATCCGGCAGCAACGCTGGCAGGTTCTCTGCCTTCATTTGCTTTCCCTGCAGTGCCGTTTAACCTGGAAACACTAATGGTTATCGTCCCTTACGCCGTTATTCTGGCAGCTATTGGGCTTATCGAGTCGCTGCTAACATTAACCGTACTGGATGAAATGACTAATACCCGGGGTAAAAGTAACCGGGAATGTATTGGCCAGGGTCTGGCAAACGTGACCTGTTCCGTATTCGGTGCTATGGGTGGCTGTGCCATGATTGGGCAATCGATGATAAACGTAAACTCCGGCGGACGTGGACGCTTGTCAGGTATTGTTGCAGCAACTGCTCTGCTGTTCTTTATTCTCTTTGCTTCTTCTTTGATCGAAATGATCCCGCTGGCAGCTTTGGTCGGTGTTATGTTTATGGTTGTGATTGGTACGTTTGAATGGGCAACATTCAGACTGGCTCGCCGGGTACCGAAACAAGACTTCTTTGTGATTATTCTGGTTACTGTTGTAACTGTACTGACTGACCTTGCGATTGCAGTTGCTGTCGGAGTAATTACTTCTGCACTGATGTTTGCATGGCAGCATGCAAAACATATTTATGCCTCCAGCCAGATCCATCCGGACGGATCTAAAGAATACAGGATCAATGGTCCAGTTTTCTTCGGTTCAGCAGCAAATTTTCTGGAACTGTTTAACGCCTATGGAGACCCTGATACCGTGATTGTCGATTTCGCCTTTTCCCGTGTCGCGGATCATTCAGCGATTGAAGCCATTGAAACACTGGCAGAACGCTACTCTGCGCTGGGCAAAACCCTGCATCTGCGTCATTTAAGTCCAGATTGCCGGGCACTTCTGGTTAAGGCCGGAAGTCTGGTGGAGATTAATGTGAAAGATGACCCAAGCTATAAAGTTGCAACCGATGTACTGGGTTAATCTTAAATAAGATGCACAAACTACTGAGGCTATATACCTAAATAGCCTCAGATTACTTCTGACGACCCTGCAATGTTTTCAGAAGCTCTTCACACCCAGCTTCAATCAGGTCGAGAACCAGTTCAAATCCCTTATCCCCTCCGTAATAAGGATCCGGAATTTCATCATATTCCAGATCGGCATGGCTCAGAAAAAGTGACAGCTTATGGGTAAATTCTACCGGGCAAATTGCCAGCAACTCGGTAAGATTATCCCTGTCAGCAACCAGAATATGGTCAAAATAGTGGAAATCATCTACCGTTATCTGACGAGCGCGCATACCTTCAAAAGAATAACCTCTTTTTTCCCCTGCGGTACGGGCCCTGTAATCCGGTGTATCTCCCTCGTGATAACTGATAGTACCCGCAGAGTCTACTTCTATATCTATGTTCATCCGTTGCGCTGTTGCGCGAAGCACAGCCTCCCCGGTAGGTGAACGGCAAATGTTACCCATACAGACGATCAGAATTCTGGGTTTCTCTCTAATGTTCATCATCTTAACCTACAGCATTCAGGCTACTCCATTCCCGCCAGGAACAGATAAATTTGTGACTTTTCTCTACTATAAGTATAGTTTTCTGCAGCAGGTTTTAACAGATGCAGTAAAAAAGGAAACAGTATGCCATCTCAGAGTAATAAAAAAGACCGGTATCAGACCCGGCAGGAAAAACTCAAACAGGCCGTAGATGCCCGTATTGAAGCCGCTCAGGAGGAAAAAGGACTTCTGCTGGTCATAACCGGTAACGGTAAGGGAAAATCAACCTCAGGATTTGGCACGATTACCCGGGCTGTGGGACACGGCCTTAATTGTGCAGTCGCTCAGTTTATTAAAGGAACCTGGGATAACGGCGAAAAAAATCTTCTGGAAAAACTGGGTGTAGAATTTCAGGTGATGGCCACAGGTTTTACCTGGGAAACACAGGATAAAGAAGCCGATACTCTGGCGGCACAAAAGGTCTGGCACGAATGCAAACGCATGCTTCAGGATCCGTCTGTTGACGTTATTCTTCTGGATGAACTGACCTACATGATTACTTACGGATACATTGAACTGGAAGAGGTACTGCTCGCACTGCAAAACCGTCCGTTTATGCAATCCGTGGTGATCACCGGGCGAGCGGCACACCGTACCCTGATCGAACTCGCCGATACCGTCTCTGAAGTGCGTAATATCAAGCATGCATTTGAATCTGGAGTAAAAGCAATGAAAGGCATTGATTATTAACCGACTCAGGAGTCTTCAGACCGCCAGTGTCTGCACAGATTTATTTACACTCTCCGGGGACAGTAAAACCTCTGACTCTTCCCGGAGAATAATGTGTTATTATTTAAATAGCTGATTAAATAATTTGTCCGTTAACTCTTTCGCCTGCCCCTCTTTGACCTTATCACCGAACAATTTTTTCAGTCCCTTCTCAGCTTCTTTCTCCGCCTTTTGCTTCAGGCGCTGAACTTCCTGGTCCTTTAGTACTTCCGCCAATTGAATACTGAACTTAGGCGATGCCCATGCCCCCTTGATACGCAGCGGAATGGTTACATTTTTTAGCTCATCCAGCTCTTTTCCGCCCTGACCTTCCAGAGTTCCTACCAATGAGGTCTTTACCAGAAAATCCGTCGTCTGTGCAATATAGTCCGCTTCTCCGGCTCCATTGATACGCAGCAGTGGAGACTGCATGCTTAAATCACTGGTTCTGGCAATGCCTTTATTCAACTGAATCGTCGCAGTCAATGCCGTAAAATCCGTTTTCTGCTGCTCCCCGGTTTCTTCAGCTTTCTGCCCTTTCAACTGCGCATAACTGGTTCGGATCAGACGAGCAATATTTACGCCATTCACTGCTCCATCAGCCAAATTCACTTCTACCGTTCCCGTCAGATTCTGCTTAATAGCGGCTGGGGTCAGACCTGTTCCTTTAATCTGTGCCTCGATATTACCAGTGCCTTCCAGCAGCTTATTACCGGACACATCAGTCAATAGGGGCAGGATCTGGATGCCCTGAGCCTGCTGAGTCAGAGTATAATGTACCGGTACCTGACGAGCATCAAGACGTGCTTTTGCCTGTATGCTGCCGGCATACAGCTCAGCCGTCAATGAACTCAGTTCAGCAATCCCCCGATTGATACTGATCTGCAGTGCGACATCCTGCATCCGGGCATTTCCGGCCTTAAGCTTATCAAGCTGAATATCACCCTGAATATCCAGAACCTGCAACACGCTCAAATCCGGCTCTTGCTCCTGCTGTGTAGAAACCGTTGTCAGAGAAGAAGCATTGGTTCTGGCAGTTACCGGAGAAGCAGACGCTATCGCCGGCGCTGCAGACGGTTGGCCCGCCCCCAGAAACGCATCTGCATCAATGTCAGAGCTATGCAGTGAAAAACGGATCTCAGGGATATCCTGAATAATCACATCCGTTTTGCCATCCAGAGTAAGTTGGTTCAGAGACAATTTATCCAGAATAACAGTCAGACGCTGTGCTGATGTATCAAATGTCAGTGACGAAGCTATATCCAGCACCATCGGAGACTGTGGTAATGCATCTCCTGTAGCTATCGACGTCAGAACCAGATTATTTACAGCCGCATGGGTCAGCATGTTATCAACGACAAGATCTCCGCTGCCTTGCAGACTGATACTGGTATCAGCTGTATTACCCTGAGCAGTAAACGTAACCAGAGTCGGCTGGTTAAACTGGAATTCAGAAACTGACAAGCCCACATCATAAAGCCGGGTATGACTTCCCGTCTGTGCATTACTGATATCCAGTAGAGCATCTGTAATGGAGACTCCCGCCAGACTAACTTTCCATTTCCGGATAGCGGGCTGTTCCGCAACTAAGTCTCCGGTTTGAACCTCTTCTGTCTGAATGGCAACGGCAGCAGTATCTGTCACGGTTTCCGTCTGTTTACCCTTCAGTGAATCCAGATTACTGCGCCCGTCTTTCAGAGTTTCCAACCGGATTTCTGCTCCGTCCATCACCAGATCACCGATAATCAATTCCTTGCTGAGCAAGGGAAGCAGAGATACATCAACCCCTATATGGTCTATTTTAAGCAGGTTTTCATGGCTGAAGCCCTGAGGATTCTTCAGTTCTGTTTTGCCCAGAGAGAGGCCGATAGAAGGAAATATACTCCATTTCAAATCACCATCGATAACCAAGTCCAGTCCCGTCTGCTGCTTGGTCTGATCCACGATGACTGGTTTAAACTGGTTGGGATCGATAAGCAGTAACACTGCCGAAACCGCCACAATGACAGTCAGGATCATCGCTCCCAGAATGAGAAACACTTTTTTCATTTGTCTCTTCCCTGTTACTTTCCATCAAAGTTACTAAACGAAAAAGATGGCCTGTCTGTGCCATCTTTTCACATTATTTATTCAATTGTTTACGGTCAGTCTTCATTAATCCGGCTTGCCACCGCACCCTGCTGATTTTTATATTTGGCATTGTCCCGTTTGTTATACGGTTTCTCAGCCTCTCCAGACAAGACTTCAAAACTCAGTGCCCCGATAGGCATCATAGGTTTCAGTGCCAAAGGCAGTCTGCCTGAATTATAGAACTCCAGCACAATTTTTCCCGACCAGCCCGGATCAATACGATGCGCGGTAACATGCACCATCAATCCCAACCGAGCCAAAGAAGAACGTCCGTCCAGCCAGCCTACGATATCCGCAGGCAAAGTGACCGATTCATGGGTAACCGCCAGAGCAAGTTGCCCCGGGTGCAGATAAAATGATTCATCTTCACCTACCAGAATTTCGTCACTCATTACTTTGTCTAATTGGGCAGAGACCTCACTTTTCGGGCCAGACAGGTCAATATAAGGTGCACTATGGTCATTAAATACCCGAAATTTATCCCCCAGCCGCACATCAACAGTCAGGCCACTGATCGCCGACTCAGCCGGTTCCGGGGAAATAGCGATACGTCCGGACGCTAATGCCTTTTTAATATCCTTATCACATAATCTCACAGTGTTTCTCTCTTAATTCTAAATGGCAAACAGAAATCATCATGATCTCAGTAACTTGGCAATATGAGCTTTTAGCACATCAATAGCAATACGGTTTTTTCCACCGCGGGGAACAATAATATCCGCATATTGCTTCGACGGTTCAATAAACTGCATAAACATTGGCCGCACGGTTTTTTTATACTGTTTCAATACCGAATCCAGCGTACGTCCGCGCTCTTCAACGTCACGTTTAACCCGGCGCAACAAGCAGATATCTAAAGGTGTGTCCATAAAAATAGTAGCATGCATCAACTCACGCAGCCGAGGATCCGTCAATAACAGGATCCCCTCAAGAATAATGACTTTTTTAGCTGTCATTGTCGTACTATTGTCTGTCCGCGTATGTTCTACATAACTGTATTCCGGAACATCAACCGTATTTCCCCGGCTCAGCTGTTCCAGATGCTGACACAATAAATCATGATCAAGTGCATTCGGATGATCGTAATTGGTTTTTACCCGCTCATCCATACTCAGGTGACTCTGGTCTTTGTAGTAGGAATCTTCAGTGATAACCCCAATCTGATGATCACCGACTTTCGCTTTCAATTCGTTATAAATCGTAGTTGCGATTAAACTCTTTCCTGAAGCAGAAGCGCCAGCAATCCCTATAATGACGCACTTGTTGTTTTCAGACATGATATTGCACTTGGTAGTAGTAAAATAAACCGCGAGATTATAAGGGGTTCAGAGCACAGTTGCCAGTTTTACCGTGCCCTTTTAACAGGCAAATGCCATAACCTTGTCACTTACGACAACGAAGCAAGCGGAATAGTTTCCGGTTTTACCTTTCCCGACCAGTAAAGTTTGCTGGCAATACGCTCCGCCAGAGCAAGATAGAGCTGCGCATGCTCACTCTCCGGACGCGCAACCACCGTTGGCCGGCCTGCATCAATATCTTCCCGCATGCTGATATGCAAAGGTAATTGTGCCAGCAGCGATGTCCCAAATTCTCTGGCCATCTTTTCCGCACCGTTTGTCCCAAAAATATGTTCTTTTTCACCACAGTGACTGCAAATGTGATAACTCATATTTTCAATAATGCCCAGAACAGGAACCTTTACTTTTTCAAACATAGCAATTCCCTTGCGCACATCAGCCAATGCAAGATCTTGCGGGGTAGTCACAATCAAAGCACCTGTGACCGGGATCTGCTGAGCAAGAGTAAGCTGTACATCCCCCGTCCCCGGTGGCATGTCGATAACCAGATAATCCAGATCAGGCCAGGCCGTTTCTCCAAGAAGCTGACCGAGCGCCTTCGATGCCATCGGTCCCCGCCAGATAGCCGCTTCTGATTTATCCACCAAATAACCGATGGAATTGGTGTACAGGCCATAGGCTTCTATCGGCAACATATGCCGATCACCTTTGACATCCGGCGAACTGTCGGTTTTTCCAAGCATAACAGGAACCGATGGGCCATAGATATCAGCGTCCAGTAATCCGACCTTCGCTCCCTGAGCGTTTAATGCCAGAGCCAGGTTAACTGCCGTGGTTGATTTGCCCACACCACCTTTACCTGAAGTCACAGCAATGATGTTTTTTACCTGACTCAGCTCCGAAGCCACTTCAGTTTCCAACGCTCGTACATTTGTGCTGATAGTAATGTCGGTACTGCCGGTGTCTTGTCTGTTAACCCAGGCCTGTAATTCCGTGGCCAGTGATGATGATGCAAATGGCAGTTCAACTTTAATGGTACCGTTTCTCAGTAACTTAACGATGCCAGCAGAATAACTCCACTCTTCGATGAGTAAGGGGTTCCGGAACTGATTCAGCCATTGGCAGACAGATTCCCGATTATCAAACACGGTCATTGGGTATTTTCCTTATTATTATGAGAATAACATTGATTTATGGCGGATTTCCGCTTATCAGAATGTCCTCATCCTACCACCCATGTTCAACAGACTAAACCCTAAAAACATTAAGGAATACAGATTGTCGTCTTGGAGTATAAGAGCAGTTAAGGTACTATTGACGCCTTGTTTTTATTAGTTCTTAGCAAAAAGCGAATATAAAGTATGGCAAACGATCCAAGAAACCTTACTCCAAGGAAACTGCTGGTAACTTGCGCCCTTCCGTATGCTAACGGTTCGATCCATCTGGGTCATATGCTTGAGCACATTCAGGCAGATATCTGGGTCCGTTACCAACGCCTGCGTGGCAATGTTGTAAACTTCATCTGTGCCGACGATGCACACGGCACACCTATTATGCTGAAAGCTCAACAGATGGGGATGTCACCGGAAGAAATGATCGCTGCCGTCAGTGAAGAACATCAAAAAGATTTCGCTGGCTTTGATATCAGCTTCGATAATTATCACAGCACTCACAGTGAAGAAAACCGTGAACTGGCTTCTCTTATTTATACCCGTCTGAAAGAAAACGGTTTTATCTCCAGCCGGACAATTTCTCAGCTGTTCGATCCGGAAAAAGAGATGTTCCTGCCGGATCGTTTCGTAAAAGGTACCTGTCCCAAGTGTAAATCGCCGGATCAATACGGTGATAACTGTGATAACTGCGGTGAAACTTACAGTCCGACCGATCTGATTGACCCGAAATCTGCGGTATCGGGTGCGACACCTGTGATGAAAGATTCTGAGCACTTCTTCTTCGATCTGCCTCAGTTTGAGAGCATGCTGAAAGAGTGGACCCGATCCGGTTCTCTTCAAACAGAAACAGCCAATAAAATGCAGGAATGGTTTGAATCCGGTCTGCAGCAATGGGATATCTCCCGCGACGCCCCGTACTTTGGTTTTGAAATTCCGGGAGAAACCGGAAAATTCTTCTATGTATGGCTGGATGCGCCAATCGGCTACATGGGTTCATTTAAAAATCTGTGCAGCAAGCGTAACGACTTAGATTTCAATGAATACTGGGACAAAAACAGCTCTGCAGAATTGTACCACTTCATCGGTAAAGATATCGTTTACTTCCACAGTCTGTTCTGGCCAGCAATGCTCGAAGGTTCCGGCTTCCGCAAACCAAACAATGTATTTGTGCATGGCTATGTCACGGTCAACGGGGCGAAGATGTCAAAGTCAAAAGGAACTTTCATCAAAGCCAGTACTTATCTTGACCATCTGGATCCTGAGTGTCTGCGCTATTATTACGCCGCCAAACTCAATAGCCGTATTGATGATCTGGATCTGAACCTTGAAGATTTCACGCAACGGGTAAATGCCGATGTGGTGAATAAAATCGTTAACCTTGCATCACGTAATGCTGGCTTTATTAGCAAACGCTTTGCTGGAAAGCTGTCAGAAAATATTGCAGAACCGGATCTGTATGCAGAATTTTCCGCAGCCGCGATTAAAATCGCTGACTACTACGAAGCACGTGAATATGGCCGGGCTATCCGTGAAATCACAGCATTAGCTGACAAGGCAAACCAGTATGTGGACGAAAAAGCCCCATGGGTTATTGCTAAAGAAGACAGTAAGGATCAGGAATTACAGGATATCTGCTCTATGGGGCTAAACCTGTTCCGTACATTGATGGTTTATCTTAAGCCCGTCATGCCAGCACTGGCAGCGCGTACCGAAGCTTTCCTAAATGAAGAACTGACCTGGGAAAGTGCCTCAGCACCACTGATCAGCCACGAGGTCAGTAAGTTCAAGACACTGTTCAATCGAATTGATACAAAGAACATTGACGCTATGATCGATGCCTCAAGAGAAGATGCCGTAGCAGAACAGGCAGCTAAAGAACCGATTTCTGAAACAGAACTGAGCAAGGATCCTATTGCAGATGAAATCGAATTCGATGATTTTGCTAAAGTGGATCTTCGTGTCGCAAAAATTATTTCCTGTGAATCGGTTCCTAAAGCCAATAAGCTTCTGAAATTCCAGCTGGATATCGGTGGTGAAACACGTCAGGTATTTGCAGGCATTAAGTCGGCCTACAATCCGGAAGATCTGATTGGTAAATACACAGTCATAGTCGCCAACCTGAAACCACGAAAAATGAAATTCGGTATGTCGGAAGGTATGGTTCTGGCAGCGGGTCCTGGGGGGAAAGACCTGTGGATACTTGAACCTCATGCCGGTGCCCTGCCGGGTATGCGTATTATGTAAGCATACGGGGGCTTCTCTTCAGCAGGCCGATGGTACCAACCATCGGCCTTTTTGCTTCATTCTGGTGCGATTTTGCACCAATATACACATAATATTTAACCTTAAATAAAATAACCTATTGATAATACATAAATAAAATACTGGCACTTATTCTGCTTATGTACCTATATCTCCTGTAATCCATACCACTCACCGGCAAGGAATGCCGAATGATTACCGGGACAAATATTAAGGTCTAAAGCAATAACAAGGAGCCTGTTATGTTTATTATCGTTTCATTTCTCCTCTCAGCTGCAATCCTTGCTACTTTTTATTATTGTGCACAAACAAGGAAAGTCAGCTATCAGAGTAAACACACTGCCGTCAGTTATCTGCGCCAGATCCTACATTTGTGCCGCCAGCACAGAGCCACAACACATGAGGCGCTGGTTAAGGGGCATCACAGTAATATAGATATCATTGCCAGCCAGTTAAATGACACCATGCAGCAGCTTCTGAACCATGCATCACTAGCAGACAAACCTGTTTACCGGATCTTACAGACTAAAATCCATAAAATGACCACTGGCTGGCAAACAGCCAGTATCAGCCAGAATCAGATCTGTCACGGAAAAGTTATCCGACACTGCCTGCTGCTGATCGATGAAATTATGATTACCTGGGTACTTGAGGCTCAGCGTCAGGAACTCAGCGATGAATACCATCAAAGCTGGCATCAGATTATTGACAGCCTGGACTCACTGACACAATTCAGGATCGCGATACAGGATATGGAAAATGACACCGGTAATACTCGTCTCGGATACTTGAGTAAAACCTTGCATCGCCGGCTAACCAGACTCTCTCTGGTAAATCCGATCATGGTCTCCTCTCCGGCATTTCAGACAATATGTACACATCTTGAAGCTATTAGTGAAGATGACCAGTTTTCCAGCGAATCTCTGTATCAGTTGTCATCGGACATTTCACTGATGATTTTTAATGTCTACGATTACATACTGACCGATGTCGCTGAGCATGTTTATGTTCCACTACCAACGTTGGCTATTCCGGCATGAAAGCAATCTGAACCGGAAGAAAATACCGGCAACCATAAGTATGAAGAATAATATAATTCGTTGTCGTATCAGGCAAAAAGCCAGAAGCTTACACATAAGTCTCTGGCTTTTTTTATAAAATGCTTATATCTGTCTGATGGGCTGTCAATGATCGTCTTCAGTAAAGTTACTCGGAAGTGTCTCTTTCATCTGGTTCCAGATATGAGCACTTTCCATACCATAGCTACGGATCAACGGAAGCAGTTGGTCCCGATCCCCTTTCTGGCACAAGGCAAGCAAATTACGGTAAAAACCCAGAGCCAGTTCACGAGCTTCGGTATTGGAAAAATAATAACTGCCAATCCGGTCATAAAGCTTTCTAACCCCGTTAAAAATAAGACCGTATACCTGATTTCCGGAATGGAAAGCCAAACGCTGGAATAACATAAAATCGTAAAAGTTAAATGTTTTGGCAATCAGAGCAATTTCCCTTTTTACTTTATCTTTTTCGCCATCATCTTTGACACTCTGGCGGATTTTTTCAGCAAAAGGAGACGATTCAATAAAGGTATCCCAGTTTTTTGCAGCTAACAGACTCTCACAGGACTCAATGACTGCCTGCAAGGTGCGCTCTGAAGCATCTTTATTCACCTTAAAGGCATAACGCATAAAGATAGGACTGATATTAGTACGGGCTGCCAGCAGATCTTCCACAATACTGGTTGCATTTTCTTCATCCAGAGTCATCAGTGTATCCAGAATATGCAAACCGGATGTTTCCATAAACTGATTAACCTTTGTCGGCTTACCGTGCTGAATTGTCAACCAGCCGTCCCTTGCCAGACGCTGCAGTACTTCACGCAAAGTAGTACGGGTAACTCCGATAAGCTCCGATAATTCTCGTTCAGCGGGTAAAATGGAACCTGGTGGAAACCGGCCGTTCCAGATGCTCTCTATAATATATTTTTCAGCGAATCCCGCTGGGCTTTTTGCCTTAATAACCATTAGGTTTAATATCCGATTTTCTCAAAGGTAGAAACGACTCATCATACCACCAGTTAACTGCGCCGAAAACCTCGGGATAGTTTAAGTGCACGAATGTCACTATCTCCGTTTCGCACAGAACCGAGGAAAATATTGATCCATATCAAATTACATACCTAATTTCGATCCCCGAAAAATTAAAAATCTTTATTTCGCGAACGAAAAGGGATATTTCATTAACAGCATCATAAATTAGTAAAAACGATGTTTTTTCATGCTATGATGATTTTGCTTAGAGAGGCGTATGATTCTAAGTATATAAACAAAATGGAGTTTTTTAGGATTTAATTATTTTAATATTTTTGTCATTAACGAGTGTTTTCCACCTAATGGATTGACCAGGCTACCGTGAAGGAACATCTCGCCTGACACATCATAAAGGTATCTTAGGGAACAACAACTTATCAGGCCGATTTTACCTGTCAGTAAAACGAATGCCTGTAGTCTGCTTCAGACACTCGGATGATGACAATCTGAACCAATAACACATAAGGGTATAAACGACATGCCGATTACTCTCGGAAGCGCGTTTATCAGGAATTTCCTTGGTAAAGCGCCAGACTGGTATAAGTTAGCGATTATCGCTTTTCTCATCATTAATCCTGTTATTTTCGCCTTCGATCCTTTCACCGCAGGATGGGTTCTTGTTGCTGAGTTTATTTTCACTCTGGCAATGGCTCTGAAATGTTATCCTCTCCAGCCAGGAGGTCTGCTAACCATTGAAGCTATTGCTATCGGTATGACCAGTCCGGATCAGGTTATGCACGAATTAGAGGCCAATCTGGAAGTGATTTTGCTTCTGGTCTTTATGGTGGCAGGTATCTACTTTATGAAACAGTTATTGCTGTTCATTTTTACCAAGATCCTGCTGGGAGTGCGCTCTAAGATAACCCTGTCGGTAGCTTTCTGCTTTACTGCTGCATTTCTTTCCGCATTCTTGGATGCCCTGACGGTTATTGCCGTCATCATCAGCGTTGCTGTAGGTTTTTATGCCATTTATCATAGAGTTGTCTCAGGAAAAGGCAGTTCCGGAGCCCATGACCACACCACAGATGAACACCTGAATGAACTGACCCGTCAGGACTTAGATGACTATCGGGCATTTCTGCGTTCACTGCTTATGCACGCCGGAATCGGTACTGCTCTGGGTGGTGTAACCACCATGGTAGGTGAACCACAGAATTTGATTATCGCAGATCAGGCTGGCTGGCAGTTTGGCGAGTTTATCGTACGGATGGTTCCTGTTACCCTACCTGTATTTATCTGCGGTATTTTAACCTGTATTCTGGTTGAGAAATTCAAAGTCTTTGGCTATGGTGCGGCATTGCCGGAACATGTACGCAATATTCTGGTGGATTACGAAAATGAACAACAGCTAAAACGTACCAATCTAGATACTGCCAAGATTTGGGTTCAGGGTGCGATTGCTGTTTGGCTTATCCTTGGTCTGGCTTTCCATATGGCAGCGGTCGGGCTTATCGGACTTTCTGTTATTGTTCTGGCCACTGCATTTACCGGCGTCATCGAAGAACACTCCGTTGGTAAAGCCTTTGAAGAGGCTCTGCCTTTTACTGCATTACTGGCCGTATTCTTCTCAGTCGTTGCCGTAATCGTGGATCAGCACCTGTTTGCCCCAATTATCGAATGGGTACTGCACATGGAAGGCAGCAAACAGCTGAGCATGTTCTATATTGCTAACGGCCTGCTTTCCATGGTCTCAGACAATGTGTTTGTAGGAACGGTATATATTAATGAAGTAAAAACCGCCCTGATGCACGGAATTATTACCCGTGATCAGTTCGATCTGCTGGCGGTGGCTATTAATACAGGAACCAACCTGCCTTCCGTTGCGACACCAAACGGTCAGGCAGCATTCCTGTTCCTGCTAACCTCTGCACTGGCACCGCTTATTCGTCTTTCCTACGGACGCATGGTCATTATGGCTTTCCCTTATACTATCGTACTGGCTGTTGTCGGCCTGCTGTGCATTACCTTCCTGCTGGATCCGATGACTGCCTCTTTATACGATATCGGGTTACTGAATCACCATACTGCAACAGAAGCTGTCAAACATGTCGCCAGTACCGGCCACTGATAAAATTTATTGCTTCTGTCATTGAACTCATTCAGTATTAAGAGCTCTGAGTAATCAGAGCTTTTTTATTTCTCCCGGCCAGATGCCGTCGTCGTTAATCAGGACATACCCGTGACGTTTTTTTCTTTTCTTAAAACATTCTCTTATTCCAGACTGTCGTGGTCGCTATTGTTTGGTTTTACCCTTTTCTTTAACCTATGCTCAGTCTCTTTCCAGCATATTATGAAGCTGGATCCATGTACCATGTGTATCTATGAACGTATCTCTATGATGCTGTTATGTATAGCCGCATTAATTGGACTAAAAAATCCACAGAATAGTATCCTGCGCTGGATCGGCATCCTGGGATGGGGGGCAGCAGCGTATAAGGGACTGGTTCTGGCACTGGAACATGTACATTACCAAACATCTCTGTTTGCCATCTGTGAGCCGCTTTACTTTCCGTCTTGGCTACCGCTGGATCAATGGCTACCAGCCATATTCTCGGCTCCGGGTAATTGCAGCGAGATAGTATGGTCACTGTTCGATATCTCTATGCCACAATGGCTGGTATATATCTTCAGTGCCTATCTGGTGGTATGGGCGCTGGTTGTTATTGCCCAGTTTGTGCCTGCAGACAAAAATCACTAAGCTGTTCTGCCCCCCTCTGTGGGGCGGAACAACCAACAGTCTTTATCTAACTACCACAGCATTGCTTGTACTTTTTGCCACTCTTACAGGGGCAAGGGTCGTTACGACCGACATGTTTATACGGATTGACACTCTGAGATTTTGCTCCCTGCATAACCTCATCGGCCGCCATAGCGACTTCATTAATCATCAAATCCAGATTCGGATACATCTCCTCCGCAGTAGGCAGATGCTCTACTCCAGCGGCACGCATCTGTTCCTGTGTCTGTTCTTCATTAATAAGTAGCATAAAGGTTGTCAGAAGAGCCTGTAACATTCGGAGACTACCATCCGTCACTGCCACATCCTGCCACTGCTCTTCTATCACAGGCCAGATACTCATAAACCCTTCAGCTAAATCAGCCAAATCCTCTGAACCCAGTTCGTTCAGTGAGTATTCACTACGCAGTAACAGACCATGCTGAGCATGAATTTGCTCTACCAGTATGGTCTGAATATCCTTATCATCAAGTCCGATCCGGTGACACCACTGCTGTGGATCCAGCGGCTTTACCGCCATATTCGCCGCCAATACAGCACCTTCAATAAAATAAGCAGTTTCGCCCTGCCACGCTTCCGGTAAGGAGATAAGTTTCATCGTATTCATACTGTCCGGCTGATAGTAAAAAAATGAATTATATACCCAACGAACCTCAAGAAGCTTGTTCCACGAGAATTTATTTGTTTTCGGAAGGCGATGACCGTTACTTCGGGTATAGCGAAAGACCCGCCTGCCGAAAAGTACATAAACAAAAGATGACTTTTCTTTCATCAGCTCCTACAATCTCGCCTCCTGAAAAACAATAATGAAGGTACTGCTGTTAATGCGAGTTGTTCTGGGCCCGATGGAAGGCGTACTTGATCACCTGATGCGCGAAATGCTGACAGAGATCAATGCCTATGATCTCTGTGTTACGGAATTCGTCCGGGTCAGTGACCGCCTACTGCCTGACCATGTATTCACCCGGATCTGTCCGGAGCTGGAATATGGTTCGCAAACCCGAAATGGTACCCCGGTCTATATCCAGTTACTGGGAAATAGGCCGGATTCGATGGCAGAAAACGCTTTTCGTGCTGCCGAACTGGGAGCAAAAGGGATCGATCTCAACTTTGGCTGCCCGGCAAGAATGGTCAATAAAAATCGTGGCGGCGCATTCCTTCTTCAGGATCCGGGACAGATACACGATATCGTCAAGGCATGCCGCAAAGCCGTGCCACAAGCTATCCCTGTAAGTGCTAAGATTCGTCTGGGCTGGGATAATCCTGACGACTGTTTTGAAATAGCGGATGCCATTGTTCAGGCCGGAGCAGCCGAGATCACCGTGCACGCTAGAACCAAAACCGATGGCTATAAAGCCAGCGAGATCAAATGGGACTATATTCGCCGGTTACAGGAAAAAATTTCCGTTCCACTGATTGCTAACGGGGAAATATGGAATTATCAGGACGGTCAGGACTGTATTAAAACAACCGGTATTGACTCCGTTATGGTCTGTCGAGGTGCTTTTAATATTCCTAATCTGGGCAATGTGGTGAAATACAACCACTCTATGATGTCATGGCATGAAGTCAGTCACCTTCTGGTACGATATTCTCAACATGAGATAAAAGGTGATAAAGGGAAATACTTCCCTAACCGGATCAAACAGTGGCTGGCCTACCTGCGTCATGAGTACAGTGAGGCTGAATCTCTGTTCCGGGATATCCGAACCTATCAGCAGGCAGCACCGATTGTAGAACATCTGCAGCGCTACCGTGAAGCGCTGCTGATGAATCTGACCTGATACCGGGAAAAGACTAGTACAGCGTCAGTATATCTGCGCTGTTAGCAGCCAGAACCAGACAGGCTTCCCCATGCTTGATACTGACATTGCTGCATTGGGTCAGTTGTGAAACCAGGTAACCAGACTCTATTCCGAGTTTCCATACCGGGACTGTGGCCTGTTGCTCCGAAAAACTCATTACCAGTAACGAAACCTTTTCCCCCAGTTTACGACCGAACACCAGTACTTCATCACTACACAAAAGCAGATCAAAGCTGCCCTTTTGCAGTTCGGGGCGGCTCTTTCTGAGAGCTATCAGCTGGCGATAAAACGGCAACCAATCGGAATCGTCTACCCTTTCCCACGGAAAGCAACGTCGGTTATCCGGGTCATGTCCGCCTTCCAGCCCGACTTCTGTACCATAATAGAGGCATGGTGTCCCGACATAGGCAAATAACAGAACTGACGCCATCCGCATACGGGCTCTATCACCCTGTAACAGCGTGAAAAAACGGTGAGTATCATGACTGTCCAGCTGATTAAGCTGGGTAAGCTGGTTATGCCATGGAATTTTGGCTCTTGATTCCAGCAGCCAATCCGCAAATTCAGGAAGTGAAAGGCTGATTGGATCATGAGCAATATCCAGACCGGCCAACAAAGCGCGAACCGGATGAGCAAATCCGTAATAATTCATGGCTCCGTCTTCCTGTTCTCCCTGAAGCCACTGAGATGCTTCAAAAAAATGTTCACCCAATACATAGGCCTGAGGGTTTTCTTCCTTCACAGCCTGACGAAATGCTTTTACATAAGCTGCATTATTTCTGGCTCCTTTCCCGTCCCCAAGCATATGGATAACATCAAACCGCCAGCCATCGATTGCGTAAGGTGGCTTCAGCCAGTATCTCAATACCGCATTCTCTCCCTGGTAGATCTGCTCCCGCACTTGCTCACTTTTAAAATTAAGCACCGGAAGACTGGAAATACCTTTCCAGCCAATATATTCCTGACTGTTACCATCAAAAAAGTAGTCTCCCCGGAAAGATGAATCCGGATGGTGGTAGGCTCCTTTTCCGCCAGTATCATTAATATCAAACCAGGGATGTTCAACGGATGTATGGTTTACTACCGCATCCAAAACGATTTTCATTCCCCGCTGATGAATATCCGCACTGAGTCGGGAAAATTCTTCATTCGTTCCAAAATGAGGATCAATACTGAAGTAATCCGCTGTATCGTATTTATGGTTGCTCGGAGACTGAAATATCGGATTCAGATACAGAGAAGTCACCCCGAGCGCCTGCAGATAATCCAGCTTACTGCTTATCCCGGCCAGATCACCACCAAAGAATTCTGAAGATCCACTTCCCGGATATCCCCCGACGGCTTCACCCCATGCCTTAGCCAGCGTTTCTCTCTGCCCGGTGTATAACGTATATTCCCCGGTCTTTACACTGATTTCAGGGCTACCATTACAGAAACGGTCAGGAAAGATCTGATAGAAAATTTGTTCAGATACCCATTTCGGCGGCTGGTGCTGCGCATTATATTTAAAATGAAATTCCCGTCCCGGCATACGCATCTGTACACCTCTGGCATCCAGCCACCACTGACGCTGTCCTTTAACCAGCTTAAATACATAATGTGTCAGTGCACGGTCTTCATTTAGAGGAATTCTGGCTGTCCACAGTTTCAAACGACCTTCATCACCAGCTATCGTCATAGGAATCAGAGACTCTTCATTATCCGGTTCATGGCGAACAGAAATCTTATCGAAGGAAAAAGACTCCGTCTTCAGAGTGAGGACTAGCACATCCCCTTCCCGGCTCAGACCATCCTGAGTTTGACTGTGTGAAATAAAAGGCACGGGACTTGGTTCCCTGATAACACCATCTTCTTGCATAAGTGTCTGTCCATTGGTTAATCGTTTAAATACTATAAAACAGGGACCATAATAAGAAATCCCCCTCGGAATCAGAGGGGGATCACGTTAAGTAGTATGAGGCAGGGGGCGTAGTTTACACTTAGTTTAACAACAGACTGTCGTCGCTCAGCTCTTCACCACGAACTTTAGAAAACATATCCAGCAGATCCGGAACCCCCATCTTCGCCCTTTGCTCCCCGGCGACATCCAGCACGATTTCACCCTGATGCAGCATCACCGTTCTGTCTCCACAAGCCAGAGCATCTTTCATAGAGTGAGTGACCATCATGACTGTCAGGTTAAATTCATTCACGACTTTTTTCGTTAAATCAATGATAAATGCAGCCATTCTCGGATCCAGTGCTGCTGTATGTTCATCCAGAAGCAAGAGCTTACTGTCAGCCAAAGTCGCCATCACCAGACTCACCGCCTGCCGCTGACCACCGGAAAGTAGCCCGATATTATCTCCGAGGCGATCTTCCAGACCCAGTCCCAGAATGCTAATTCGTTCCTGAAACAGTTTTCTACGTTTTGAAGACAGTGACAGGTGCCAGCCGCGACGTTTACCACGCATATAGGCAAGAGCCATATTCTCTTCTATAGTCAGGTCAGCGCACGTTCCGGCCAAAGGATCCTGAAATACCCGGGCACACTGACAGGCACGTTGATCAACACTTTGTCGTGTCACATCAATATCATCAATCAGAACCCGTCCTCCGACCATAGGGGTTTCACCCGTTACAGCCCCGAGTAAAGTGGATTTACCCGCACCATTTGAGCCGATAACAGTAAGAAACTGATGTTCGGGAACTTGCAGAGAAACACTGCGTAGTGCCCGGTTTTCCAGAATCGTGCCGGGATTAAACGTTACCTGAATATCTTCTAAATGTATCATGCCAGTTCCTCTGTCTTGCCCTTTTTAGATACAACCTGATTCTTCAAAGGCTTACCACCCTTTTTTGCATTGAGGTTTCCTTTCAGCTTCGGAGCGATAAGAGCAACAGCAACCAGAACCGCAGTAACCAGATTCAGATCAGAGGCCTGCAGACCAAACATGCCAGAACTCAGAGCAAACGCGACAGCCAGACGATACAGTACTGACCCGACAATAACGGCAACAATCGCTGTCCAGATCCGACGCCCCGGGATCAGGGTCTGGCCTAAGATAACCGCCGCCAGACCAACCACTATAGTTCCCACACCGGAGGTCACATCTGCAAAGCTGTTTGTCTGAGCAAACAGGGCTCCGGCAAAGCCGACAAAACCATTAGAAAGAGCCAGACAAAAATAGGTATAGAAAGCCGTGCTTGCTCCCTGAGCTCTCACCATGCGGGCATTGACTCCGGTGGCTCGCAGACCCAGTCCAAAATCACTATTGAGCAAACGAACAATAAACCAAGCGGAAAACAGCACAAGAATACCAACCACCAGTGGCCGGATATACATTGCATTTCCCATCGCTTCAAAAGGAGTCAGAATGGTATCCTGCCCCAGCAAGGCCATATTAGGCCTGCCCATAATGCGGATATTGACAGAAAATGCAGCGATCATGGTCAGAATCGAAGCCAGCAGATGTAAAATTCCACATCTTACAGTTAAAAATGCCGTAACCCAGCCGGCCAACGCACTGGCAATAATAGCCATCGCTGTTGCCAGCCACGGATTAACACCGGCAACAATCGCCGTTGCAGCAACGGCAGCCCCCATAGGAAAGCTGCCATCAACCGTCAGATCTGGAAAATCCAGGACCCGGAAAGTCAGATAAACCCCCAGAGCCACCAAACCATAAATCAGGCCAATCTCCAGAGCACCAAAAAAAGCAAAAGCAGACATAACAACTCCTCTTTCTGCATTCACTAACCAGTTCACTATTCAACTAGTACATCCATGTCACACCGCTGCATGACTCTGCATCAGAAACAGGATAGTTCTTCCGGTTATATAGATACCGGCCAGCCTCTCCGCCAGCCGATAATATCAATGTATTATTTTATACTGGTTGCACGATCCAATACGGACTGTGGAATAGTAATACCCAGCTTATCAGCTGCTGTTTTGTTGATCACGATATCAGAACCTTTCGCAACCCGGACAGGCAGCTCACCCGGATCCTTACCCGCAAGAATATCAGCAACATAATCAGCCGTCTGAACACCAATCTGATAATAATCAAAACCAAGAGCAGCAATAGAACCAGCATCGATATAAGAAGTTGTGGCTGCAAATACCGGCGTTTTCGCCTGATTAGCAGAAACCACCATGCCTTCAATCGCACTGGCAACCGTGTTATCGATCATGGCATAAATAACATCCGACTGAGCTGCAATGACCTGAGTAGCCGTCTGAATATCCGATGTCTTCAGAGCCGTGGCTTCCACAAGTTTCAATCCCTGTTTCTCCGTACTCTCTTTCAGCCATTTCATCAGACTGACAGAGTTTGCTTCACCCGGGTTATACACCACGCCGATGGTTTTCACGTCAGGAAGCAGCTCTTTGATCAGTTCAACATGCTGGGCAACAGGAGAAAGATCTGACAGGCCAGTAACATTACCTCCTGGTTTTTCCATATTGGTAACCAGCTTCGCGCCAACCGGATCTGTGATTGCAGTGAATACAATCGGAATATCTTTTGTTGCAGCCACCAGAGCCTGAGCGGTTGGAGTCGCGATACCAACCAGAACATCCGGACGTTCACCAACAAACTGACGGGCAATCTGTACACCAATTGCCGGATTTCCCTGTGCGGTGCGATATTCGAATTTCAGGTTTTTACCTTCTTCATAACCTTTAGCTTTTAACCCATCCAGTAGCCCCTGGCGGGTAGCATCCAGTGCAGGATGTTCCACAATCTGTGAAACAGCGACAGTCACTGTTTTTGCTATAACACCCGTTGAGGCTAATAGCGCTGCTCCTGTCAAAGCAGCAGTTGCAATAATCCGGCTTGCCTTCATTGTGACTCCTTGTTTACAAGTATTCTTGTTGCAATATTGTGTTTGAATTTTTTTATTTTTCGTTGTGTACGGTTTTTTTTACGCACTAAACGCATTTGTACCAGCATATGAACAGGAATGGAAGCAGATTTTTCAGCCAGAAATACTGAAAAACAGATGAAGTCCGGAATGATATGACACGACTATCACTCCGGTTATTCAGAACGGGTTTCGACAAACGTCGATGGGGAAATACCGTAGTAATTTTTGAATCTCAGACTAAAATATGAAGCATCATTAAAACCCGTGTCAAAAGCTACATCAGAGATCTTTCTCCCCGCTAGTAGCAGCTCACAGGCTTTTTCCAGTCGAGTCTGATTCAACTGTTCTGTAAATGTCTTTCCACTCAGAGACTTAAATTTACGCTGTAGGCTACGCTCTGAGACATACAGGCTCTTCGATGCCAACGATGTACCAAACTCAGCATTCATGTACTCGTTCTCAATTAATTCGAATACTTTTTCCAGCCACTGCTCTTCGGTACAAACATTTTTAGCATGAGTCCGTTGCCCTGCACTGACTGTCCGGCCAACTCCCGAACAGGCTCTCAACTGCTGTTTCAAATTATCGTTCACCGTCAAAAGTGACTGACTTTGCTGTTCAAGCTGGTAAGTTTTCAGCCTTACCAGTTCCTGCAAATAACGGTTGAGGCGGAGAACTCTGACAGAACGCCAATAGATCAGCGACATAACACTGCTAACAGCCAGAACAGAAAACAGACTCAGAGCCCATGATGTCAAATACCACGGACTCTGCACCCTAAATGTCAGTATGCTTCCCGTCTCCCCTCTGGTCGCCTGAGCTTCAGTCCGGACATACAATTTATACTCCCCCGGAGCCAGATAACCAAATCCAAGTTCATTGCCCTGTAACGGCATCCAGTTCACCGCCCCCGTGCCCAAAAGACGGTACTGCAGATAACCTTGGTCAAAATCAGGCAATACTCCCAACATAAATGTCAGTTGACTTTCATAGGGAAAACTTAAAGAAGTACCGGTTCCAGCTCCAATCGCATAGGGTTGATTATTCAGCAATATCTGACTAAAAAGAACCCGGCTATCAGGAAGCTCGGCGTCAAGCAGTTGTCCCTGTTTAGCAGAAACCAGCCCGAAACGACTGCCGAACATCAACTCATCCTGAATAGGATCATAAGAACAACTGTCTGGAGTAAATTCATTATTCATCAGACCGAAAGGGGCACTGAAATGTTTAAGCAACTCGCCACTGTATCCATAAAAACTCAGCCCTTTTGATGAGGAAGACCATACACCTCTGGCCGTGCTTAATACACACAGAACCCGGATATTGGGTTCATTCAGTTTCACTGGTCCAATAAGCAGAGGCGATGGTGTAAAACGATACAGGCCATAGCCATAAACAGACCAGATACCCGAAGACGGTGTTTCCGTCATGCTCAAATTCTGTCCCAGCACAGCAGAACTCTTGATGTACTGAATGCGCTCATCACTATAAAGGTAGGTTCCATGCTCTGTACCAATAAAAACCCGCCCTTGAGTATCCGCATGCAGATGGGTAATAGCCTGAGGGCTGTGGCTTGTCAGCCATTCATACCCAAGATTTTCGCCTCGGTTCTCATCAATTCGGTAACGGATAATTCCCTTGTCGGAATCAAACCACAACGTACCTTTCCGATCGACCGTCACATGCCGGACGCCATGAGCAGAAAAAATATCCGGCTCGGGATTAACATGTACGCGATAATATTTCCTGTTATAAGCGACAATCCCATGATCCACTGCCAGCCAAAGGACATCATCATAGAGGGCGGCTCCATACACTGGCTCACTCAGGCGACGTACCGGCTTGTGATCCTTTCCGGAATAATACGAATATAATCCCTGTTCGGTTGCTATCCAATGTACGCCATCATTATCCGTTACTATGGTATTAATTACGCCGTCACCTATAGTATGCCCGTCCATACTCAGAGTCGCTCGTCTGAACAACTCACTGGCCTGAGAATAGTAATAAATTTCCTGGCTGGTAGCGATCCAAAGCCCCCCTTGACGATCATACACCAGCGAACGGATAAATTTCCCCCGGCTCTGGTGACCGGTTTCTATCATTCTGGCCTGTTGTCCGGAAAATGAATAAAAATAAAGTCCGAGCTCCGTCCCGATCCAGTAACCATCTCCGGATTCAGTAACCGCCTGTACCGCTGAATGCCCGATACGGGCTTTAATTCTGCCCGGATGACGACTATCAATTAACACGGCTCCCTGACGACCGCCAACCAGTAATTCTCCTCGAGCTTCAGAATAATGCAGCACTTGAACATGTTTACTTCCTGATAAGCGTGCATGCAGCATATGATTATCACGGTAAATATAAACACCAGACGTAGTACCAAGGATCCAAGCATCGTTGACCTGAACCGCTGCAGTGATCTCCAGATTCGCGTACATTCTCGCAGAGAGCTGCTGTAAAGGCAGGATCTGCATGACGGATGTTACAATATGATAAAGATAGAGGTGCTTATTATCCGTCATCCAGATGCGTTCCCCCGCCAAACCGATATTGGTCAGTTCAACACCAATATCCAAAATAGCAGCCACTTCTGAGCGTCCAGCTGGCGGACACCGGTAGAGTCGGTTATTTTCTACGTACCAGAATATCTGCCCGGCAAAAACAACATTATCAACCGGTTTATCCAGAGCAGAACCAGAACGAGGTAACACATGCTTACCATCAAAAAAGCGGATATTTCCGTGGATATCATGTAGCCAGAAACCACCAGACTCTGCAGGGAACATTGCTTTAGCCGTAAAAAACAACCCCTGCTCCTGAAGCGGCAGAGGATAATACAAGGAATGGCTCTCATTATGTGCCGTTGCACCGGAAGCAATCAGCAAAAGCCAGACAGTCCGCAAATAACGAAATAATAAATTCATGCCTGAGTGACGGGTAAATTGACCACGGCGTAAACTATATCAAACCAAAACGGATGAGAAGCAGGAAGAAAAGAATAGATACATTTACATAGGTAACAACGAGTCTGATCACAGTTTTTAACCGGCAATACAACGCTCCTCCCGCCATATTGCCAGTACTCCTTACATAGCTGTTGCTGTTTACATAGTTGTTATTGTTTACATGGTTGTCATTGTCCCAGACATTGACTGTAGCCATCGGCTATTGAACGAAGGAACGCAAAGTAACTGCCTTTTGCTACCGCGATATCCGTTCCTAACGGATCCAATTTTCCTGAGCCAACGTTACTGCCACGGACAACCGTTTCGATAACCGCAGGCTTAAACTGAGGTTCAGAAAAAACGCATTTTGCTTTACCTTCTTCCAGTTCTGACCGAATATGTAGCAGGGTTTTTGCACCCGGCTTTCTGTCCGGACTAACAGTGAAATGACCCTGTTTATTCATACCGAAGTAATCTTCAAAATAACCATAGGCATCATGGAACACATAGTAGCCATACTGCTTAACAGGTTCCAACTGTTTACGGATATCAGCAACCGTCAGGTCCAGTTCACTGATGAAGTTCTGGTAATTAGTACGATAAATAGCCGCATGTTCAGGATCGACTTCCGCCAGTCTTTCTGCAATAATCCCTGCCGCTTGTCTGGCTTGCTCCGGCCCTAACCATATGTGTGGGTCATGTGTTCCATGATGATGGTGCTCATGTTCTTCATGCTCATGTTCTTCAGATTCATGAGTGGCATGGTGAGATTCCTCTTCGTGAGAATCGTGTTCATCTCCAAACTCTCTTAATGATAGTTTTTCTGATGCACCCAATTCCAAATCAGTGGCACTTTTCTTCACAGCGCTACTGAGAAAAGATTCCAGCTCCGGACCAAACCATATCATTAAATCTGCTTCTGCTATCTTTTTAATATCAGACGGTTTTAAAGCATATGTGTGAGGCGATACATTTGCGTTCAGTAACAATTCAGGCTCACTAACGCCATATGTAATATCATAAGTAATAAAATGTAACGGTTTTATACTGGTTACAATATTAGCCGCCTGCACAGGAAGAGCGACAACACTGGCCAGCAGTGAAGCAGATAAGTAACGTAGCATTAATGATTCCTTTGTAAGTAGTATCAGGATTGACTTTGATGTTATATTATAACACACATACATTGCAAATGAGATTTATTAATGTTTCCTTTAGTCAAGATGACTGATATCTGTGTTGAGTTTTCCGGAAGGAAAGTCCTCGACACCATCAATATGGAACTGCATAAGGGTAAGATCACCACGATCATCGGTCCTAACGGTGCCGGAAAATCCACCCTAATCAAAGTCCTTCTTGGCCTGCAACCGAATTATTCCGGTCACATTGAAAAGCCAAAACAACTGCGCATCGGTTATGTTCCACAGAAGTTGCATCTCAATGATACATTTCCTTTAAATGTAGAGCGTTTCCTCCAACTTGCAGGAAAATACAGCCATCAGGAACGCATTGATGCCCTCCGGCTGGTTGGTGCTGAGTACCTGCTCAAAAATAATATGCACAATTTATCCGGAGGTGAAAGTCAGAGGGTTCTGTTGGCCCGGGCTCTGCTGCAAAGACCGGACTTACTGGTTTTGGACGAACCAGCTCAGGGTGTCGATGTTCAGGGACAGATTGATCTTTATAACCTTATAGATGCCATTCGCAGACGTTTTAACTGTGCTATTCTGATGGTCTCCCATGATCTGCATCTGGTTATGGCTAAGACCGATACTGTCATCTGCATTCATCACCATGTCTGCTGCTCCGGTGAGCCGGAAACCATTTCCAGACACCCGTCTTATATCGCCCTATTCGGTGCTCATAAAGGGGGGTCTCTGGCATTCTACCGTCACCATCACAATGGCCATCATGATTTGTCTGGATATCCGGTTGATGGCGAAGCCGCTACCTGTCATCAGCATAACCACGGACATTGTCAGCATGATTGAGTTTCTTCTTCCTTCGATCCTGGCCGGACTGGGTATCGCTGTTATCGCAGGTCCTCTGGGATCTTTTGTTGTCTGGCGGAGAATGGCTTATTTTGGTGATACTCTCGCACATGCCTCTTTACTGGGGCTAGCTATGGGTTTTCTGCTGGATATTAATCTGTATCTGGCTCTGGTACTGTGTACCATCTCTATTGCTGTTATTCTGGTTGCACTACAGAAAAGGCAGATGGTAGGAACCGATACATTGCTGGGTATTCTTGCCCACAGTGCTCTGTCCCTTGGCCTTGTTGCCGTCAGTTTTCTGGACAATGTCCGCATTGATCTGATGAGTTATCTGTTCGGTGACCTGCTTTCCGTCACTCCCGGTGACCTTTGGTTCATCTATGGTGGAGTGATTGTCATAGGGGTTATTCTGCGCCTCTTCTGGCAGCCTCTTCTGGCAACCACTGCCAGTGAAGAACTGGCAGCAGTAGAAGGTGTCAATATCCAGTTAATGCGACTGATACTGATGCTTCTGGTCGGAATTGTTATTGCAGTAGGGATGAAATTTGTTGGCGCTCTGATCATCACATCACTACTGATCATTCCTTCTGCTACAGCAAGAAAATACGCTTCCACACCAGAGCAGATGATAAGTATTGCCTCCTGCCTTGGTATGATCTCGGTATTGGCTGGAATTACGCTATCATGGCAATATGATACACCTGCGGGGCCGTCAGTCGTTATTTGTTCTGCCGGCTTGTTTGTACTAAGCCAGCTGAAACCGGCGAAAAGTTAATCCTCTTAATTTCACTAAAGTTTTCTGAGTCGGTGACGATACATAAACATCGACTCAGGAGTCTTTATGCTGTTTCAGGACCTAGAAATCAAGGTTTCCATCCCGGAAACCACCCCGGTTAAAACACCTCCGGCCATTAATGAGCTGCTGTTTGGTGAGCAGGTAAACCGTGCGGTTGAAAATGGTCAACGAGCTGATTTTGCACTACTTCTGGCCATGTTTTCCAACGATGTCCGGGAAATAACACCGGTCTCCATCCTGACGGAAACCGATTCATCAGATCAGATTCTACGCCAGCAATTTTGCGTTCCAGCCGCCCGGAAACTACGCTCGGATGCAGGCTCTTACGCAAAAGCATCTGCCATTGCTGATAGTTTTCACAAAGGTGGTCTGTCTCAGGCTCAACTACAAAGTGACTTATGTCCTGATGCTCTGGCTTACATGCCTGAACATACCTATGACCTTGGTGAAGAAGTTTTCCGCAACTTATCCCTACACGAACAACGTTGTCTTTCCGTGCCCAAAAAAAACTCCATTCCTGATAATGAGTTATATCATAAACTTATTGTTGCCAGACGCTCTCAACAGATACAGGCTTATGCCTGATGACTCAGCCTCCACTAATAGCTATCTGCTTCTCTCTTTAGCTGTGCATGTAAAATTCATTTCCTTACTAAACGTGAGGTATCGCAAAGTATTGTATATTTCCTGATCTATCCGTCCTGTTTTACCGTTTTCTTCACACTTAAGTAACGTTTTATTTACCATGCTAACTATTAACTAAGCGATAAAACATCAGCCAGGCAGTAAAGTATCAGGCAAACCATGACCTATTCGTCAGTAAGTAAAAACATAAGAAGAAAGCTCACTCGGAGTGTTAACAATATGAATATACAGGATTCCGTTGTTCTTATAACATCTGCAGGCTCATTACTCGGCCGCACACTTGCTCATCACTTTGCTTCGTTAGGAGCAAAGGTTGTCATTACCGATGCAGACACGATTCTTTTGCAGCAAACCGCTCTCAGCTGTTGCCCCGTCTCTGATTCTGTTTCTGTCTATCCTCTGGCGGATTACACGCCTCAAAGCATTCAGGGACTGCTGGATTTTGTCGAAACACGCTGTGGCAGTAGTGCTGATGTGCTGATTAACTATTGGCCCAGCTACCCCTTTCCCTCACTCACCAGCGATACCAGCACGGAAGATTTTTCCAGAGCCATCTCTATGCTCGCCTCATCGCTGTTCAGCTTTGGTCAGGCAAGTGCACAACGCATGCGAACTCACGCTAAGAACGGGGTGATCATTAATATGCTGTCACAAATGGAGCTGGATGACCTTACCGGCTATGAGCACGCGACATCCATTGTGGCCGGACTAACCCAAAGCTGGGCACGGGAACTGACTCCGTTTAATATTCGGGTAGGCGGTGTTGTGCCTGCTCCATTCTACTCCGCCAGTAATGATGAAAATTATCACTGGGCAGAAATGAGAGATGAACTGATCCGAAGTACTGAATATATTGTTTCGAACGAATATTTCAGTGGCAGGGTAATGGCTGCAGAAGTCTGATTTATTACAAATCGTAAAAAGCCCGCCATTCTGGCGGGCTTTATGTTCTTAGTAAGAACTATTGACTAACGAATGCTTCGTCAGCAAATTTTACTTCTTCTCAGCAGGCTTCTGATCCGCTTTTTTCTTAATCACAGTTGTACCTTCGAAAGTTTCACCTTCAACGTACGCTTTACCGTGGTAAGAAGTCAGAAGAACTTCTTTCAGTTCAGAGATTAGAGGATAGCGAGGGTTCGCACCAGTACACTGGTCATCGAACGCATCCACAGAAATCTCATCAACCTGAGCCAGGAAGTCAGCTTCAGCTACGCCAGCTTCTTTGATTGACTTAGGAATATCCAGATTGTCTTTCAGTTCATCCAACCAACCCAACAGACGTTCGATCTTCTGAGCAGTACGGTCACCAGCCTGAGACAGACCCAAGTGGTCAGCGACTTCAGCGTAACGACGACGAGCTTGCGGACGGTCATACTGAGAGAATGCAGTTTGCTTAGTTGGGTTGTCGTTTGCGTTATAACGAACAACGTTAGCAATCAGCAGTGCGTTCGCCAGACCGTGAGGCAGGTGGAATGCGTTACCGATTTTGTGAGCCATTGAGTGACACACACCCAGGAATGCGTTCGCAAATGCAACACCAGCAATAGTTGCTGCGTTGTGTACTTTCTCACGAGCGATTGGATCGTTAGCACCATTCGCATAGCTTGAAGGCAGATATTCTTTCAGCAGTTTCAGCGCTTGCAGAGCCTGACCGTCAGAGTATTCATTCGCCAGTACAGAAACGTAAGCTTCCAGAGCGTGAGTTACTGCATCGTAACCACCGAATGCTGTCAGAGACTTAGGCATGTTCATAACAAGGTTAGCATCGATGATAGCCATGTTAGGAGTCAGCTCGTAGTCAGCCAGTGGGTACTTAGCACCAGTTTTGTCGTCTGTAACAACTGCAAATGGAGTAACTTCAGAACCTGTACCAGAAGTTGTAGTGATACATACCAGCTCAGCTTTTGCACCCATTTTAGGGAACTTATAGATACGCTTACGGATGTCCATAAAGCGCATAGCCAGTTCTTCAAATGCAGTTTCTGGGTGCTCGTACATTACCCACATGATTTTCGCAGCATCCATTGGTGAACCACCACCAAGAGCCAGGATCACGTCAGGCTGGTAGCTACGCATCATTTCAGCGCCTTTCTCAACAACAGATAGAGTCGGATCTGCTTCTACGTCGAAGAAAGTCTGAACTTCCATACCTTGTGCTTTTAGCAGGCTAACGATTTCATCAGCATAACCGTTGTTAAATAAGAAACGGTCAGTTACAAGGAATGCGCGTTTTTTACCTTCCAGATCGCCAAGAGCGATTGGCAGGCTGCCACGACGGAAGTAGATTGATTTAGGTAGTTTATGCCACAACATGTTTTCAGCTCGCTTAGCAACAGTTTTCTTGTTGATTAGGTGCTTAGGACCTACGTTCTCAGAAATAGAGTTACCACCCCAAGAACCACAACCAAGAGTCAGAGAAGGTGCAACGTTAAAGTTGTAAAGGTCACCGATACCACCGTGAGTAGTCGGGATGTTTACAAGAATACGTGCAGTCTTCAGCTTGTCACCGAAGTATTTGATACGGTCAGCGTTTACGTCCTGGTCAGTATACAGACCAGATGTGTGACCGATACCACCGATTTCAACCATGTCTACCGCTTGCTTAACAGCATCTTCGAAAGAAGAAGCACGGAACATACCCAAAACAGGAGACAGTTTTTCGTGAGCGAATTCGTCTTCACCTTTAACCTGTGTACCTTCACCGATAAGTACTTTAGTATCAGCCGGAACCTTCACACCCGCCATTTCAGCAATTGCAGTTGCAGGCTGACCAACGATAGCAGCGTTCAGAGCACCTTCTTTAAACATAGTCTTACGAACTTTGTCTGCTTCAGATTTGCTCAGAACATAACCTTTGTGAGAAGCAAAACGTTCTTTAACTTCATCATAAACTGCATCGTGAACGATGACAGCCTGCTCAGAAGCACATACCACACCATTATCGAAAGTCTTAGACATCAGTACAGAAGCAACTGCACGCTTAACATCTGCTGTTTCATCGATAACAACAGGAACGTTACCCGCACCTACACCGATTGCTGGTTTACCTGAAGAGTACGCAGCTTTAACCATGCCTGGACCACCAGTTGCAAGGATAAGAGCAATATCATCATGCTTCATCAGAGCATTAGACAACTCAACAGAAGGCTGGTCGATCCAACCAATGATGTCTTTTGGAGCACCCGCTGCGATAGCTGCATCAAGAACCAGCTTAGCTGCGTCATTAGTAGAGTTTTTCGCACGTGGGTGTGGAGAGAAGATGATACCGTTACGAGTCTTCAGAGAGATCAGAGATTTAAAGATCGCAGTAGAAGTCGGGTTAGTTGTAGGAACGATACCACAGATGATACCTACAGGTTCAGCGATGGTCATAGTACCAAGGCTGTCATTCTCTTCAAGAATGCCACAAGTTTTTTCATCTTTGTACTTGTTGTAGATGTACTCTGATGCAAAGTGGTTCTTGATTACTTTGTCTTCAACAATACCCATGCCGGATTCTGCTACCGCTTGTTGCGCCAGAGGAATACGAGCTTGGTTAGCTGCCAGAGATGCTGCACGGAAAATTTTATCTACTTGCTCCTGAGAGTAAGTAGAAAATTCTGCTTGTGCCGCTTTAACGCGAGCAACCAGAGCATCAAGTTCAGCCAAATTTGTTACAGGCATAATGAATCTCCAATAAATATAAAAACATTAAAAATATAAAAACTTCCAAGTAAGCCTGCTAAGCCGTAACCATGAGCCAATGATTACATTCAGCCTACATTTTGTTCACATCAATCAACAATCCTGACACGTTGAACCGTTCTGTAACGGGATATGAAAAAACACTACATTCTTAGTAAAAAGCTTTCAGCCGGGAGTATAGTATTTCAGGACTCATAAAGAATTGACTCAGATCAGTTATAAAAAATTAATCTGGCAGAACTTATGTCTAGCCCTTACTGCTTATCCTAACTCCTTCGGACGCCAATCTAACATATTATTTTGAACCAGGAAATAAATATGAATCCGTTCGCTCAAAAAAGAATCTGCTCAGGTTTACAACAGACAACACACAAACAATCATGTAATGAAATTACATAATTTACAGAAAAATGTAGTATTGAAACACTTTTTTTTCGTGCCACTTGCAGTGAGTAGTATAGACAACATCAACACGCTAACAACAGGTATCCGGATTTTTTGTTAAATTTTTTAGCTACACTATTTAGAACAGCGTAAAAAGCTGGTAGTCCCAGACGCAGAGACAAAAAACAGAAGCCGACAGCATAGAACACGTCTGTCAGAAGAAAAGGGTTATTCCCGCACGAATAGCGGGAATAACGATATGAACAATAAACTTATTTTTCATTCAGGAGAATACGCAGCGTACGACGCAGAGGCTCAGCGGCTCCCCACAAAAGCTGGTCACCAACAGTGAAAGCATTCAGGAAATCATCCCCCATGGCTAGCTTACGCAGCCGACCAACAGGAACAGAAAGCGTACCGGTTACTTTTGCCGGGCTCAGTTCCTGAGCTGTGATATCACGTTCATTCGGAATAACCTTAACCCAGTCGTTATGCGATGCAATGATATCTTCAATCTCATCCATTGGTACATTCTGCTTAAGTTTAATAGTCAGAGCCTGAGAGTGACAACGCATTGCACCGATACGCACACAAGTACCATCAATGGCTATCGGATTATCCTGACGACCCAGAATTTTGTTGGTTTCAGCAATAGCCTTCCATTCTTCTTTGCTCTGACCATTCTCACGTTTCACATCAATCCATGGAATCAAAGAACCTGCCAGAGGAGCTCCAAACTGCTCCGTAGGGAAAGAAGAAGAACGAATGGTTTCAGCAACTTTTCTGTCAATATCAAGAATGGAGCTGGACGGATCCGCCAGTTCGGTGCTGACAGAGTCATTGATAGCACCCATCTGAGAAATAAGCTCTCGCATATTCTTAGCACCTGCACCAGAGGCTGCCTGATACGTCATTGCACTCATCCATTCAACCAGTCCTTTTTCATAAAGACCGCCAAGCCCCATGAGCATAAGACTGACTGTGCAGTTACCGCCAACGTATGTCTTGATACCGGAGTGGATGCCCTGTTGGATCTGAGTAAGGTTAACCGGATCCAGAGTAATGATTGCATCCTTCTCCATACGCAGAGTCGATGCCGCATCGATCCAGTAGCCTTTCCAGCCAGCCTGACGCAGAGCTGGGTAAACTTTCTCGGTATACCCCCCCCCCTGGCAGGTGATCACAGCGTCAAGCTTCTTCAGGCTTTCAATATCAAATGCATCTTGCAGAAGGCCAGCATCTTTGCCAAGGCTAGGCGCAGGAATACCGATCTGAGATGTGCTGTAAAAAACAGGCTCAATATGATCGAAATCTCTCTCTTCCACCATACGCTGCATCAGTACAGAACCCACCATACCACGCCAACCGACTAAACCCACTCTCATCATTTGATACACTCCGTGTTGAAATTAGAATTAAACTCACTCATCTTGAATGATTTCTCCACCGAAAAACAAGCATTTTTTGCATTATTATGCAAAAAAGTATTTAACCGCTTGTTTTCGCCGGTTTCAGCAAATAGATCATTGCCATCTAATGCCTGCCAGCCCTTATTATCCCTATATTTCAGTCGTTATGTCGCGTAAGCTGATCACGAAGATTAGGCGGAGTCCCCTTGATAGTTAGAGTGTCTGTCTCAGGATCATAAAATATCCGCTCACCCAACAGCATGCTGTCAAAATTAATACTTACACCGCCACCGGCTCCCACATACTTAGTCAACTTTCTCACCGTAGTACGATCCGCCGGAAAACTCTCTTCCAGCTCGTATCCCTGAGCCTGAGTATATTCAAAGAAACTGGCTCCGGTTTCACTGGCCGGTAATTCGGCTGAAAGCTCACGAATTTCAACTTCTTCATTTGATTTCAGTTGCTCATTACAGTACTCAAATACCTGCTTACGGTATTGGTTAGTCTCTTCTTTATCCAGTTTGGCATCATGACAAAAATCGTCCACCGCCTGTACCAGCACCAGATTCTGTTGTTTGGTATCCAGCCCGATTTCAGCCTGCAGAAAATCGAGGAAAAAATCCGCAACTTTTCGCCCTACCCGGCCTTTTATGTAAGTAAGATAGCGGTTAGATTCCACATCCGTCTCATAAGAAGAGAGATCGATTCTCGCTGCGATATCCATCTTGCTGATATCTAAATAGTCCGTTGCACTGATATCCAGACCTTCTGTAACTTTCAGGCTCTGATTCGACGGTAACAGAGCGATAAATAGATAATTAGTTGCCAGTGACTGATAGTCAGCAAGAACAAGTATACCTTCATCAGCAAACGGATACTTTGCCAGTTCATTTTTCAGTCTTTCAGCACAGTTTTGGGAGAAATCATAAAAATTCACCTCTCCTTTGCGAAGATCCTGCAACCAGTTCTGAAAATCACTGTCAGACTGAAAGGAGCCAAAACCTTTACCAGCTTTGGCATTAAAGACCCGATGTAGCTCAGCCACCAGATTTTCCGTAGAAACATTATGTGAAAGGGCTTCGGAACGGTAATTTACAACCAGTTCATCCTGATCGTTTTTGATTAATTGATGTAAAATGACATTAGAAAGAATCAGACTCATAGCGAATAAATTATTGTTCAGGTTTCAGTTATGAAGCATTGTAGGTTATCATAAGCCGCTTTCACTATCATTATCAGAGTTTTTATGCCAGTTACATCAAAATACAGCGACGAACAGATTGAACTTATCCTTGCAGAAATTTCTGCCGTGCTGGATAAGCACAATGCCAACGCAGAACTTTCACTGATGATTGCCGGAAATATCGCAACCAATATTATTAACGGAAACGTACCTGCATCGCAGCGGAAGAGCATCGCTGAAAAATTTGCTCATGCATTACAGTCTTCGATTGAAGACAGTAAGACTCATTAGTCGGACAAGATAGAACAGATGGTAGACAGCGGAAACACATATGGTGAGCGCGTTTCGCGTTTAGTTGGTTGGGGGCACTGGTTTGCTTTTTTCAACATTATCGCCACCATGCTTATCGGCACAAGGTATATTTCTCAATCTCCCTGGCCAGAAACGCTTTTAGGACAGACTTATCTGGTCTTATCCTGGGTAGGACATTTCGGTTTTTTGGTTTTTGCTCTGTATATTCTTGTCCTGTTTCCGCTGACATTCGTTCTCCCCTTTAAGCAACTGTTTCGGATCATTGCGGCCTGTTTTGCAACGATAGGCCTTACTGCTCTTTTACTTGATACTCAGGCCTATCCTCAGGTTTATCAGCATTTAAATCCAGTAACCTGGGAGCTATTACTTAATCGGGAGCAAAGTAAAATAGCAACTGACCTGCAACAGCTGTTTATTGTGATTCCGATTATTTTCCTGCTGGAACTGGGTCTGTCCGGATGGATCTGGCGTAAGCAAAGAAGACTATCTCACAAACATATCGGCCGTCCAATTACTGCCGTATTTTTCCTTTGTTTTATCAGTAGCCATTTGATCTATATCTGGTCTGATGCCTATTTTTACCGCCCGGTTACCAGCCAGAAAGCAAACTTTCCTTTGTCATATCCGATGACGGCAAAAACATTTATGGAAAAACATGGTTTACTGGATCGGGAAGAATATCTGAAACGCAGAAAACAGAATGAAAATGCCACCGATTTGGTGAATTATCCGCTGGAACAGCTGCAATTCGGCAGTCGCAGTAAAAAATACAATGTTCTTATGCTATTGGTTGACAATCTGCGCTCTGATATGCTGAAGGATAGTATCATGCCGGCCACTACAGCGTTTGCCAGAAACAACCAGAACTATACCAATCACTTTAGCGCAAGTAATGACAGTTATGGTGTATTCGGCCTTTTTTACGGCATTCCCAACAGCTATGCCGATAGCATCAAAGCTCAGGGGACATCCCCGTTGTTACTTACCATGCTGGAAGAAGAAGGTTATAAATTCGGACTCTTTAGTGGGGATAATTTTAAAGACCCTATCTATTATGAGACCATTTTCAATACCTCCGAAGTCGCGCAGGAAGATTCCATCAATACCAGTGATTCAAAAGCGATTGAAGACTGGACAAGCTGGCTTGACAATACATCCAGCTCTCCGTGGTTCAGTTTTATTCAGCTTTCTACGATGGATGAATTTGAAAGTTTCAGTAAAAACAAAACAACTCGCACAGCGAAAAACAGCCTGATATCGGCCTATACTGAGGCAGCAGGCGTATCGGATCAGTATATCAGCTCGGTTTTGAGCCTCCTGAAAGACAAAGGGCTCATGGATAATACAGTCGTTATCATTACTTCAAATCATGGTACAGAATTCAATGAGACTGAGAACGGAAACTGGGGTTCAAATACCAATTACAGCCGTTATCAGCTACAAGTACCATTCGTTATGCACTGGCCAGAGAAAAATGCTCAGGAATACACTCAGGAATCCAGCCATTTTGACCTTTCAGCAACCCTACTGCCAGATCTGCTAGGGGTAGTATCCGAACCTTATGAATACAGCAGTGGTATCAACCTGTTTGCTTTGCATAAACGTCCGTGGATATTAGCCGGTGATGCCAGGGAAATGGCACTGATTACGGATCAAAGTACAACCGTGGTTGATAAGTTTGGTAACTACAAAGAATATGATACCCACTACCAGCGGAAAAAATACGCAAGCCCCAAATTATCTGTATTAATGCAAGGACTTGCTGAACTTAAACGTTTCTATAATCGGGAACATTAAGTTATAATAGAACCACTTACGGTCTGTAGCGCAGTTTGGTAGCGCACTGCTCTGGGGGAGCAGTGGTCGCTGGTTCGAATCCAGTCAGACCGACCATTATTCAGATATAGATGTGTTTTTGCACCTAAATGCACATTTATTCATCAAACAGTTACTTCAGGGCTTTACAAGGCGATCATTGCCTTATATCATCCCTGCAATTATGGAGAGATGGCTGAGTGGTTGAAAGCACCGGTCTTGAAAACCGGCGTACGTTAATAGCGTACCTAGGGTTCAAATCCCTATCTCTCCGCCACTTTCAAGTAAACCCCTGATTCGTCAGGGGTTTACTTGTTTATATGACTAAGAAACTTCAAAATGAGGTACATCACTGTTCTACATAGGGCGGAAATAATAATAGTCACGGGCGTTTCCCTGTCCGGAATCCTGAACCGAAAAAATTCAGATTAAATATTAAGTCACTCACACTTCCATTGACCATTTTCTGTGTGCGTCAATAAAGCTTCTGCTAACTGCTATTATTTAATTCGATTTGCTGTCTTTTATAAGGGTTCCTATATGATTCAAGTCGCCCCATCTCCCGTAGAGCAGACTTTTTCTTTAGATGAATTAATCGTCAGTAAAACAGATTTGAAAGGCTATTATCGCCCACCGACCTTACCCCAATAAGACCTGACATATATTTATATACCTCATAATCATCCGACAACTATGTCCGACCAACTCATTTAGTGCATTTAACATTTCATAATAACAACTTTGTGTTTTATTATATTAGGTTCTGTTACTGTCCGCGGAATGAGTGCATAGGAATCAAGCGTGCAAGATAATCCTCTTAAATTATACCCATATTTCCTGCTGGTTTTTACGGTATTTATTGCCTTCTTCTTTCAGCTTGGGCTCTTTCCACTTTTTGATCTGGATGAAGGCGCATTTTCATCAGCAACCATGGATATGCAGCTCAGAGGTGACTGGATTACTCCTTATCTGAACGGAAACCTCAGAGGGGACAAACCCATATTTATTTACTGGTGTCAGCTTATCAGTATTAAAATCTTCGGCCTGAATGAATGGGGACTGCGCTTCCCGTCCGCGCTGGCTGCCAGCATCTGGATTATTGCGATCTATCGTTTCGCTAAGGATTTTATCCGCACAAATAACCAGACAATCGCTCTGTTTGGTGCTTTTTCTCTGTTCTCTATGGTCATCGGCCGGGCTGCAACCGCTGATGCCCTGTTGAACATGTTTATGACACTGACTTATCTGTCCATCTGGCGTTATCTTGATACCCCGTCCACCAAAAGAGCCTATCTGACCTACTTATGGATGGGGCTAGGCTTTTTAACCAAAGGGCCGGTTGCAGCCGCTATTCCTTTCCTTCTGCTGACGCTTTTCTGTATAAAAAGCAGACAGTGGACAAAGTGGAAACAAGCTGTATTCTTCTTTCCCGGTTGGGGGGTCTTTCTAACCATTGCTCTACCTTGGTATATTGCTATTACAGCCACACAGGGCTGGGATTTTCTGCAGTCATTCATACTGAAACACAATGTTGGCCGTTTTAGCAGTACGATGGAAAGCCATGGCGGCAGTCCGTTCTTTTATATCCCTGTACTTCTGTTTATCTGTCTTCCTTTCAGTGGCGTGTTACTGCGGGCACTATTTAAGGTTAAAACACACTGGAGTACACCGGTAAACCAATTTATGTACCTGTGGTTTGCTATTACCTTTGTTATCTTCTCATTTTCACAGACCCAGCTTCCTCATTATCTGATGTATGGGATCCCGCCGCTGTGGTTTCTAATGGGACAAAGTATTGAAGATAACAGACAGCATCGTACCCTGCTTCTGCCACTGATTATTTTTGCCGGAATATTATTGGTTCTGCCTGCCATACTGGCCTTCTCGAGCGTAAAAGCAGGCAGTGATAACGAATTTATTTTTGCTCTGGTTCGTCCTCACTTCGACTGGAGCTACTATTTGTCCATCGTAGTCATCCTTCTTGTCTGTACTGCTTTATGGTATTTCCGAGAACATTTAGCAACAGTAAGCCGAACCTTTATTATCGGTATCAGTTCCGCTTATCTGATACTGAATGTCGTTGTTCCCATCATTTCTGATGCTCAGCAGGCACCGGTAAAAGAAGCCGCTCTGATAGCAAAAGCCGCCGGTAAAGATGTCACTATGCTTAACGTAAATATGCCCTCTTTTTCCGTATATCTCGGTCAGCCAACCCCGACAAAAGTACCGGAACCTGACGACTGGGTTTTCACCCGTACTAGTCGCCTACACAATTTTTCAGATTATAACGTCGTTTATCAACGCGGAAACGTATCATTGATCGAGATACAGACTGCTTCAGAGGAAAATTGATCTTGCATACCTTCGAATTTGACAAAAAGAAGTTTTGGTTCCTTATTCAGGCAGCCGGTTTAATTGCTTTACTTAAACTGGATCAACGGATATTTATCGGATTAAACCATTTATTTTCAAATCTTCCGGACACCTTGTGGAGTTTTTTCACCATACTGGGTGACGGCGTTATCATTTTCGCAATATTTCCATTCTTGTTCCGTCGTTATCATAAGGTCATGCTGCAGGGATTACTTTTAACAGTCATTGCACTCCTTGTTATTCAGGGACTGAAAGGACTGTTTTCTTTCCCGAGGCCACCAGCAGTACTGACTCTGGAAGACTTTCACCTGATCGGACACGCAAATAAACAGAATTCTTTTCCTTCCGGTCACAGTGCCACTGCCGTATCGGCAGCGGTACTCTGGTGTTCTGCTCTGGCCAAAAGATGGCATAAATGGCTATTAGGTCTCGCAGCTCTGGTTTGTCTGTCCCGGATTGCCGTCGGAGTTCACTGGCCAACAGATATTCTGGTCGGTGCGGCACTTGGACTCTTGATTGGCTGGATTACCGTAGTATTAAGCCGGAACTGGACACTGAGTAATAATTTTTACTGTAAGCTGATTATGTTAATCATGCTACTGGTTAATGCTGTTATGCTTTACGACTTTAATCACGGCTATATGCTGGTTACCAATATCACCTACCTGATCGCAACACTGTCACTTATCGCAACGGTGCTGCAAATTATCCTGTTATTTGCAGAACGTTTGCACTGGATTCGGGTCATCAGACTGGCAGATAAAATGCACCTGTAAGATCATTTAATGGCAGACAATCGGCAGGAATACTATCATCGGCTGATTGTCTGTTAATTTTGTGAGCCTATCTCTCCCATCCACAGAAATATACGTATAAACTGGCATATAACAACTATAGTTTCCGAACTTAGATTAAAAGACCGGGAGATCAGGCCTTGAAATTCTTTAAGTTTTTAATTGTTGGGTTTACCCTCGCTATTGGAATCATTGTCGCTATTTTCGGCATCAAGACAGAAGATGACACACCAGCCACAGGTAAATCAGAAACCATTGATGCTATAAATATCTCCCCGGAAACAGAGCAGAATGAAATGCAGCGGGAGCCAGAAGTGGTCGCCAAAGTTCATATCCCTATTTTGTCTGAAAGAGAAAGAGCCGCTATGCCCCCGTTTATTCAGGCTATGCCGGTTAAACCATTCAACCGTGACTCTAACCACAACTGGTTTCGCGATGATCTGGAACTTTATATTGCTTACAAATTCCCCTATTCACCAAAATCACGTGCCGCATATACTCAAATGGCCAAAATTCTGGACCGAATGGGAACCGACTCAGGTCAAACCCAAACACCCAGACAAGTAACACTGTGGAAAGAAGAACAACTGGCGCTGAAATGCTTTTACGATACCGGATTTACTGATGACGAATTAGAAGAGCTGAAGCGCATCGTCTTCGACAGTGAGCATATGCGGGAAGGCTATCAGATGGTGATAGATAAAAGACAGGAAATACCGGCCAATCTGGCAAAATCTATTGTGATCCCCGAAGATGCCTGTGATCCGATTCTCTGGGAGAATGAGGTCACACTTCAGGAATGGAAGCCTGAGAAGACCATAAAATAAAAGTAACGCCAGAGCCGTAAGCTGAAAACGTTACTCCGGGTATTGTGATTTAATGACAACGATTATCGGCAGGCATTGTCAGCCCGGTATCCGATTCTATAAACTTACCTTTATTAAGTAGAAAATCAATCAAGTCTTCTGCAGACAACCCTTCAGCCGAACAGGTATGGTAAACGGCATCGTAACCAAAAGTACGCCTGATTTCTTCAAGTAACTCTGACTTACTTAACACCTTATCTGCTGCTGCCAGCAGATTCATTACCTTATGCCCATGGATTGATTTACTCATATACAGCAACCTCATTACGATTTATAGCAACAGAGCATACCTGAATTCGGCAGTTTTGCCTCTCCCCCTAAAGGGGTATAAAAGGTATAACCCTATCAGACCAGCTAAAAAAGTTGACTGAATTCATCGCCAGGAAGAGGTCGGGAAAAATAAAAACCCTGAATGTAGGTAAAGCCGAGCGAATTCAGAATCTTCAGTTGTTCACTCTCTTCAACTCCTTCAACAATAACTGCAATATTGAGATCCTCTGCTAGCCTTTGCATTGATTTCAGAACCGGAATAAGATTGGATTCCTCATACAGGTTTTTCACAAATACCCGGTCTATTTTAAGAAAATCGAATTCACACTGACGGATAAAATTCAGGCCCGAATAACCGGTTCCGAAATCATCCACAGCCAGACGTATACCCAACCCGGTAACAACTGCCAGTTGCCTGCGCAGCACATCTAAATCCTGCTCCGTAAAATCATTGTTTTCAGTTATTTCAAAAACAATACGACTGGCCAGTTCAGGTCGGGAACGAAACACAGATACAACATTATTGATAAATGAATCCCGGAGGATAACAGAGCGGCTAATATTGACACTGATATATCTGTCAGAAAAACATTCCCGATGAGAATCCAGATACAGACAGACCTGCTCGATAACATAATGAGTTATCTCTTCTATTAATCCGACTTTTTCTGCCAGAGGAATAAAAATTTCAGGAGAGATCATACCCTGAACAGGATCATTCCAGCGTAGAAGGGCTTCACCTCCGACGATATGTCCTTCTTTTTGATTAATAATCGGCTGATAGTACGGCTCAAGATGTCCACATTGCAACGCACTTTCCAGTGAAATCGGCAACGCATTGCTGGACAACTTTTTATTCCGCTGTAAAGCAAACAACGCGCAAACCAACCCCGCAATCAATAAGCCTATCCAGCTATTGGAAAGCATATAATAAAGAAGGTAATGATCTTGCTTATACAGCTCGATAACCAGAGGATATTCAGCCGAGGAGCTGACTGCGATACGAGTACTGCCTGGCAGACTCTGCTCCTGCAGTGAGCGCGTAATCACTTTGATATCATAATCCAGATGATGCCGGGAAAGAAATTCATCGATCAGCAGTAACACATAGCGCGGAGGGATTAGCACACTGATGCCATTTCCCTGCCCACCATCTCTAAACATCAGGATGATACTTTTTTCTTTAGCCAGTTTGGTCGTCGTATAGGACAATGTTCTGTGGTAGGGACTATTTTTGATCCTCTCCAGCATTGTCCGGTACAGATAAAAAGATATGGTTCCGTTATTACTTGTGCAGAATATCCGCCCTTTATCATTAAATACTCCAATCTCTTTAACCCGATCAGACTGAAAAACGCCCCTGCGTAGGGGAACCAATAACTCTTCACATGATAAATTCTGGTTTTCATCCAGCAGCAGATAATCCAGATCATTAATAATCTGATCGAAGTACTGGTCAACTCTGGTTAGTGCCTGCTGAGAAACAGATTGTGCATGCTGTCTGGAAAAAGGAACCGAAAGGATTGAAATAAAGATAAAGACTATCAAATAAATCAAAACAAGCTGCACCCCCATATGCCTGAAAATACGAGGGATATAAGGTTTGATCAGAGATTCTTTCTGAACCGGTTTTAGCATAAAAGATCTTCTGTTAACCGAACGTAGTACGACTTAATCTTACTATATACATCCAGGGATCGGTTCACAATGCATCTGCCTTATAATCCACGTCAAGTTCTTCATTTCAGGAGTTTTCTCACACTCTTCCGACTCTCTAAATGGCTTATCCGGCACATTCACGCATCTCCCGGAAACCATTAGCATAAATCGAGGTCTATACTCCATCGCTATTCTTACACCGGACAGTGCTCGTATTATCGTGAGAATGCACAATCTTTCATGGAGTAATAGAGCTATACTAAAATTTAGCTCGGATAAACAGGAATAATAATGAATAAAAGTAAGCGATTCGAAGACAGTGAGATGAGTCCCTTATTCAGTCGTATCGGCCGACGGATCATTATCATTATGGTTCTGTTAAGTAGTGTCGTTACACTGACAGCGACACTATTGCAGTTATCCTGGGATTACAACCGAGAATACAGTGGAGTGGAACGGCGGCATCATGAAGTAGAAACCATTCATATGCCTCTTCTGGCCTCCTCTCTATGGAATTTTGACCTGGTCATGCTTCAGCAGAGGCTGGACGGGCTGGTGAATCTCCCCCGAGTTAATTACTTAGAAATTAATACATTACATGAAAAATTCACATCAGGAAAAAAGCTGGAAGACTATGCTATATCGCATGAATACCCTATTTATTATTCCGTAGAGGGCGTCGATCCTGAATTTCTGGGAACCCTGTATGTTGAATCAGATGCTCAGGCTATCTATAACTATCTTCTGCAGCAATTTCTGACCACACTTATTATTAATGGCATTAAAACGGCTATTGTCTGTTACCTGATCCTGCTGGTTGTACACGCCAGTATCAACCAAAGAATCTTTAGCGTTGCTCAATATCTGAGAAACTACAATCCCCGCCATCCCAGCGAACCTCTGGTACTCCCCCACAAACGCTGGATTATGGATAAAGAAGATGAAATCGTCTGGCTGGGAGACGAAACCAACCGTATCACATCCAGGCTGACCACATTTTATAAAAACATTCGCTATGAACAGGGAAGATTCTCTGATTTTGCTAATGTCTCATCAGACTGGCTGTGGGAATTAGACCATACCGGAGCCCTTGTTTACGCATCGGATGAAATGCAGAGCGGCATTGGAGTCAATACACTAAACCGTCCTGTCTTTGCCGAAATCCCTCTGTTTAAACATGCTGAAAAATTGCTGAATAAGCTGCACAGCAGGCAAAGTTTTAATTTCTGTCAGGAACAACTGATTATAAATGGTGATACCCGCTATCTACTGTTTCAGGCTATCGCTAACTATGAAAATGAACAGTTCCTCGGTTTCCGCGGTACAGCCATTGATATTACTGTTCTGAAGCAGGCTTTGGTCGATCTGGAAAACCTAAACAACAGTCTTGAGCTAAAAGTAGCCGAACGAACCGAAGATTTAAAAGCCAGTGTGCAACGACTGAAAGACACACAAAGTCAGTTGATTGAATCAGAGAAACTGGCTGCGTTAGGTGGTCTGGTTGCCGGTGTTGCTCATGAGGTCAATACCCCCCTTGGTATTTCCGTTACAGCCGCATCCGTTATCAATGATATTAAAGACGAACTTAATCGTGCCTTTGCCGAACAGACCCTGACCAGTACCCAGTTTTCCGAACTGATGCAGCGGATGGATGACAGTACCATTATGCTGGAAAGTAACCTGAACCGGGCTGCCGGGCTGATACGGGACTTTAAACAAACTGCGGTTGATCAGGTTTCCGAAAGCCGCAGTGAATTCACGATACATCAAGTATTACAAGCTCTAATCGCCAGTGTTCATCCGGAAACCCGTAAAGTCCCTGTCGAGCCCAGATTGTATGGTGATAAAACACTGACGATGAACAGCCTTCCCGGTGTTCTGACACAGGTTATTTCCAACCTGATCCTGAACAGTGTAAATCATGCCTTTACCCAGCAATCTGAGCCAAGCATTGAGATCCAGTTCAAAAAAGAAGATGACAATATTATTTTCGAATATTTGGATAACGGCTCCGGAGTCGATAAATCCCTGCACCAGAAAATATTTGAACCTTTCTTTACCAGCAAAAGGGGGAAAGGCGGATCAGGACTGGGACTGAATCTGGTATTTAACCTGATTCATCAAAAGCTAAAGGGCTCATTGCAATTTGAGTCGGAAATCAATAAAGGGGTTCACTTTACCTTTACCGTACCGGAAAAACTGCCGATGACCATCGAAGAAAATACGACTTTATCTGAGGGTTCCGAAGGAGAAAAGGCCGGATAAACCGGCCTTTTTTGAGAAAAAAATTTGAGAAAGTAATGCAGAATACCACCTGCTAATCGGGATGAAGATCTCTGATTAGCAGAAAGTCATTCCAGTTTTCAATCATTAAATCCACCAGCTTAGGCTCAAAATGTTTTCCGCGTTGGGCCATTATTTCTTGCCGGATCTCATCTTCTGTCCAAGGATCTTTATAACAACGTTTTGAACCTAAAGCATCAAAGACATCAGCCAGGGCCGTAATACGTCCGACCACAGGGATCTCTTCTGCGCTGATGCCGTTAGGGTATCCGCTTCCATCCCATTTTTCATGATGGGTTCCGGCAATTTCTTTCGCTACAGAGATCAGCCTCCGTTTGGAACGGCTCAGAATATCGACACCGTAATCCACATGCCGTTTCATCTCTCCCCACTCCTCTGCATCCAGTTTACCCGGCTTATGCAGTACGCGATCAGGGATAGCAACTTTACCCACATCATGCAGAGGTGATGCATGCTTTATCAGGTTTACCTCTTTTTCTGACAGACCATACAGCTCTGCCAGTTTTGCACTGACCAGTGAAACCCGCTGGACGTGTGCTCCGGTTTCCCGGCTCCTGGCCTCTACCGCATTGGCCAGGTTGTAAACCAGTTCTTTAGAAGTATCAGCTAAGTCAACTAACAAATTAATATTCTCAAACGTTAGCCCGATATTCTGCATATAAATTTCAAGCAACTGCTTATCCAGCTCAGCAAGCTCACGCTCAAGATTAATATAGAGAATACTGGTGACAGCATGTTCATCTGTCATGTAAAAGACATAAGCATCGGAATAGCTTTTGGTTGCTTTACTTTCGATGGCTTCCAGACACCTCCCCGCTACGACCTCCGGTAACAGCTCAAATGAACAGGTAGGATAGAAATCGATATAATCACCGGTTGCAGCCAGAGTAAGGGCTCGGGATTCTTCCCCGCTTGGGTCTGGCTGAACGATACAGTAAAAAGCAGAAGCGTTCAGTTTCAGCAAAGAAGTAAGCTGACTTAGCACTGAAGCCGCATAGGTTTTTAGTGTAGTGGTATTTTGCACATTGGCAGAAGCACGGATAACCTTACTTAATCCCTGTTTCTGATCCTCTATCAGGCAGAGATCACGATAAGCCCTCAGCATTGAATAGAGTAAAGTTCTTAATTTTTGAGTGGTCAGCTCTGTCTTTTCCTTGTAGTCATCAATTTCATACTCCTTTATGACTACATCTTCCGGAGCCTGACCCGCCTGACCAGTACGTAACACCAACCGGATAAGGCGGTTATTACACTCTGTCCGGATATACCGAACCAGATCCAACCCCGCATGTTCTGTTTCCATGACCACATCAATCAAAGCGATGGCAATATCATTATGTTCACTCAGCAGTTCTCTTGCCATTACTCCGGAGTAAGCAGAAATAAGATGCAGGCCACGATCCTGAAAAGTAAATCCACTCAATGCCAGACGGGTAACCTGATGCATCTGTTCATCATCATCAACAAGCAATACTTTCCATGGCTGGAGTGGTTTCAGCCCGGACTCTGTCGGAGCATCTTTGCTCTGTGTCCGATGATCAGCAAACAGTTCCATCAAACCCTCTCAATCAGCGTTTTCTCTGTATTTATGATATGTTTATCAAATGATATTTTAGTGTTAAATTCAAGTAATTCTTTAGTGAGATAATAATGAAATACTAAAAATGAGATCTCTAATGTAAGCATTGCCGTATGCCGGAATAACTTACTGATATAAGTATTAGCTGAAGCATAAAATAAGTTCAAGTTAATCTCAGTCAGCCTCGTTTTGACTTTCTACGCTTATTTGATCCGATATAAGCCACGTTCGATAATCCTCTCAGCGAATCCGGAACCACGCCCTGCCTGACTTGTTGCATCAACATGGTTATTTGCTGTTCCAAAGACTGTATAAAAGGCTGATAAGCCTGATTCTTCTCTGCAATTTCCTGCAACTGATGCTCCCAGCGTGCCGTCATATCCGGGTAAGTAGATTCCCCAGGTAAGGCATGAATTAATGCTCTTCCAGCCTCACTACTCACAATACTCTTTCCCTGCCTCTTTAACAGTTGCCTCTTAAACAGTGTGTCTAAAATACCCGCTCGGGTCGCTTCTGTTCCCAGCCCGTCCGTTTCGCGCAAAATTTTTTTCAGTTCTCTGTCTTCAACAAAGCGTGCTATTCCTGTCATCGCCTGTAATAACGTCGCCTCTGTAAAGTGTCTGGGGGGTTCTGTTTTTCTGTCTTTAATTTCTCCCTCCCGACAGATTAGCTGTGTACCTTTATCCAGCGGAGGAACCGTTTCAACACCATCATCTTCATCGGTGACCTTTCCCAGCAGACATTTCCAGCCTTTTTCGACCAGTTGCCTTCCTTTTGCAATAAAACAACCACCAGCAATATCAAAAATCAGTTTAGCTTCGGCATATACGGCTGCTGGATAGAATTGCATCAGATATTGTCGGGCTATTTGCTGATAAATTTTCAGCTCACTTCCGGACAATACATGCAAAGACATCTGCTTCGGCGTTGGGATAATAGCGTGGTGAGCATCGACTTTTTTATCATTCCATGCTTTGGACTGTAACGACAGATCCGCTTCCGTAGCCTGTTCCTCCAGTGACTTATCATTATGACGGATAGCCTCCAGTATGATAGCGGCCTGAGCATAATGTTCCTGTGGGAGGTACCGGCAATCGGAACGAGGATAAGTGATCAGCTTATGTTTTTCATACAAAGACTGACAGGCTGCTAATACTTCCTGCGCACTCATCCCATAACGTCTGGCCGCATCAATCTGCAGAGCAGACAGCGAATAAGGCAACGGTGGAGTCTGCTGGGTTCGTTTCTGTTCAGACTCAGTGACTGTAGCCGTCTGCCCGGAAATCCTACCAGCAACATTCTCAATCAGTTTACGGTTCAATACCCGGCCTTCTTCATCCTGCCACGGGCGACAAGCTTCACTCGGTTTCCAGCGGGCACGAATATCAAAACTCTGCTCAGCATTCTGATACGGAATCAAAGCATACAGAGTACAATAATCTTTAGGGACAAAATGCTCTATTTCTTCATCACGCCGAACCACCAGCCCTAATACCGGAGTCTGTACCCGACCGACAGAAAGTACCCCCTGGTACCCGGCCTTTTGCCCCAGGAGCGTATAAGCCCGGGACATATTCATACCATACAGCCAGTCGGCTCTGGAACGAGCCAGAGCCGATACTGACAATGGAATGAAATCGCGGTTACAGCGCATCTGACTCAATGCTCTTTTCACTGCCGGTAAATTTAAATCATTGATAAGCAACCGCTGGATCTGAGCTTTTTTTGTCTGACTGACTTTCAGATAATCGATAACCTCATCCACCAACAATTGCCCTTCCCTGTCCGGATCTCCGGCATGAACAATCTCTTCGGCATCTTTTATCAGCCGCCGGATCACCCCTAACTGTTTCGCCGCGCTTTTACGTGCCCTGAGCTGCCATTGCCGGGGAATAATCGGCAGATCCGCCATGATCCATTTCTTATACTTTTCATCATAAGCATCTGGTTCGGCCTGCTCCAATAAGTGTCCGATACACCAAGTCACTACATCGTTGTTTCCGCAACGAATGCAGCCCGGTTCACGCTTCTTGGTTCCGGGCAGAGCATCCGCAATGGCACGGCCAAGGCTGGGTTTTTCGGCAATAAAGAGTCGGGACATAGTGATGATAATTTTTTGTGGTAAAGTTGCCTATTATTCGAAACCTGATAACGAAATCAAGAAAAACTGGATATTCATACAGTTATTTACAAAAATAAATACTGAAAAGAAAGCCGGTGTTCCACAACCTTGTCCGCGCTATAGGGAATCTTCGTTGTTTTTCGCAGTCATAATCGCGTACGATCAGGCAAACGCCCCTGTAAGAGGAAAACATGAGAAAAATATTTCGATTCATTGGCTTAATATTCAAAAGCATCTGGAAGACCATCAACTTCCTTCGCCTTGCTGTTATTAACCTGTTTTTTATTATTATCATTGCCCTTATCTATCTGGGCTATACCCAGACCACCGAAACACCGGAGCCAAAAATCACACAAGCCTCTCCACTGATGCTGAATCTCTCCGGCCCTATTGTTGAGCAGAAAAAATATATCGCACCGATGGAGTCGCTGACCGGTTCACTGCTTAACGAAGAAATGCCCAAAGAGAACCTGCTGTTTGACATCGTTGATACACTTCGTTATGCCAAAACCGATGCCAATATATCAGGTCTGATCCTCAATCTGCAGAATATGCCTGAAACGGGACTGACCAAGCTGCGCTATATTGCTAAAGCGATCAATGAGTTCAAAACATCAGGCAAACCGGTCTATGCTGTTGGCGGATACTACTCTCAGAGCCAGTATTATCTGGCCAGCTATGCCGATAAGATTTATATGGCTCCGGATGGCGGTGTCATGCTGCAGGGTTATGGTACCTATACGCTCTACTATAAAAGCCTGCTGGAAAAACTGGATATCAATACGCATGTATTTCGGGTAGGTACTTACAAATCTGCTATAGAGCCTTTTATTCGCGACAACATGTCCGAAGCAGCGAAGGAATCTGCATCCGTCTGGCTAACCCAGCTTTGGGGAGCCTATGTCGATGACGTCGCGAAAAACCGGCATATTGACGCTAAAGTCATCACACCATCGATGGATGAACTCCTCAGGCAACTGAAAAGCGTTAATGGTAATCTGGCCGCTCTGACCCAAAAGCAAGGACTCATTGATGAGCTGGTAACACGTCAGCAATTCCGGGCAGCCATGGCTGACGCTTTTGGAACACAAGGAAAAGACAGCTACCGTGCAATCAGCTATTACGATTACCTGCCAATGATAAAACCAACACCGGCAAACAGTGATGACGACATCGCTGTAATTGTAGCCAGCGGAACCATTCGGGATGGAGAACAGCCACGCGGCACAATCGGCAGTGAAACACTCTCTGCGCTGATCCGGCAGGCTAAAAATGATGAGCATGTAAAAGCCGTTGTTCTCAGGCTGAATACTCCGGGTGGGAGCTCTTTTGCATCAGAAGTGATCAGGAATGAAATTGAAGCACTGCAGGCTAGCGGAAAACCCGTTGTCGTATCCATGTCAGGTGTAACAGCATCCGGCGGATACTGGATTTCAGCCGGTGCTGATAAGATTGTTGCTCAGCCAACGACTCTGACCGGTTCTATTGGCATCTTCGGCGTATTCGCCACCGTAGAAAAAGGACTGAGCAAATTAGGGATCCACAGTGATGGGGTAGGTACCACACCGTTCGCAGGACTAAGCCCGACCCGCAATCTCTCGGATAAGGCTGGACAAGCCATTCAAATGAATATTGAGTATGGATACCAGCGCTTTATCCGTCTGGTCGGAGAGGGAAGAGATATGTCGCCGGATGCCGTCAATCGTGTCGCTCAGGGGCGGGTCTGGACCGGATATGATGCCATGAAGGCCGGGCTGGTTGATCAGATGGGAGATTTTGATGACGCTGTCGCTCTGGCCGCTGAACTGGCACAACTGGATTCCTATAATCTGTTGTGGGTAGAAGAGCCACTATCAGCATCTGAGCAGTTGTTACTGGAACTTGCAGATCAAATCCACGCTTCGCTTGGTCTGAATGTTCAGGCTTTGCTACCGGAATCATTACGTTCTGTCAGTCAGCAACTGGTACAGGGTACTGAAATACTCTCTGATTTCAATGATCCCAAAGGCATATATGCTCTGTGTCTGACCTGTCAGACGGAGTGATCTTCTGGCTGACACCCACATTGAAGCGTACTAACGGTAAAACAGGCGTTCTTCGCCTGTTTTTCTTTTTTGTGAGCCCGTATAATCCTCTCTCAGTGAATCAACTCAACCAATCGGTCATCATGCCAAGAAAACATATTTATATCGCATACACAGGCGGCACCATCGGAATGCAAAAGTCAGACAACGGCTATGTACCGGTTGCCGGATTTATGGAACAACAACTGGCAGATATGCCGGAATTCCATCGCCCGGAAATGCCGGCTTATACATTCCATGAATATGAGCCGCTGATCGACTCCTCTGATATGTCCCCGGCAGACTGGCAGCAGATCGCCAATGACATTAGAGACCATTATGATGAGTATGATGCGTTTGTTATTCTGCACGGTACTGACACTATGGCCTATACAGCCTCAGCCCTCTCATTTATGCTGGAAAATCTGGGTAAACCAGTTATTGTTACCGGTTCACAAATCCCACTGGCAGAACTGCGCTCTGATGGTCAGGCAAACCTGCTGAATGCTCTGCATATCGCGGCAAACTATCCGATCAATGAAGTCACACTCTTCTTCAACAATCAGCTTATGCGTGGTAACCGCAGCACAAAATCTCATGCAGACGGTTTTAACGCTTTTACCTCACCGAATCTGCCACCTTTGCTGGAGGCCGGAATCAATATTCAGATCAGCAGTAATGTGACGGTCGGTAAGATGCCGGAAGGTAAATTTAAGGTTCACACCATTACTCCCCAGCCTATCGGGGTAGTCACCATGTATCCGGGCATTTCCCATGAAGTGATCCGTAATACACTGAGACAGCCGGTCAATGCTATGATCCTGCTGACATTTGGTGTAGGAAATGCACCTCAGAATCCTCAGCTTCTGGCACATCTTAAAGAAGCGTCTGAACGGGGAGTCATTGTCGTTAACCTGACCCAATGTCTGGCAGGTAAAGTTAACATGGGAGGGTATGCGACCGGATGTGCTTTGGCTGATGCAGGTGTGATCAGCGGGTATGATATGACCCCGGAAGCTGCACTGGCTAAGCTGCATTTTCTGTTAAGCCAGAATCTCAGCTATGACGAAATAAAAATTCAGATGCAAAAAGTATTAAGAGATGAGATGAGCCTCTAATAATTACTTTTTTCAAAAAAACAGCCGCCCTATATACTGACTGAGTACAAAGAATCAACCTGTCCCTGAAGAATTACCCTACAGGGACAGAACATCCGAGCAGGACACAATGATCAATCTGAAAAATTCACTTGTTATACTGAGCTCTCTGACACTGCTCTCCGGCTGTTTTGAAGGCCGAATCAATACAAAAAAACTGTGTGAAGAGAATCCGGCACTCAGATGCGAGCAACTCAATATGAACGACGGCCAGTGCCGGCATCCCCGAACCAACCTCATATGGCACCGGCATGTCACGCAGCAGGAACCCACCATTGCTAACAAAATTCAGGAGTTCCACTTTGTCGACGAGTATCAGAAGTGCCTCGAACTGGCGGCTCAGATCGAACCAACCAAGCCCGGCAATAAAAAAGAAAATCGCTTCAATGCCCTGATGAGCACCTACAAAGAACAGGAACGTCTGCTTGAAGAAATCGGCCATTCCGACTCACCTTCAGCACTCTACTTTATGTGGACCAAAGGCGATAACCGGGCCAAGGTAAAATTTCTCAGTCTGGAAGGCTCCGGTAAGCTGCAGACTGCTGAATTACAGTATGCACTGGCAACTTATTACATTACCCGAGATAAAGAGAAGACAGTAGTATTGCTGGAAAATGCCCTGACACTGACTAAAGCGGATCAGCTCAACAGTGCGGTCATTGAATCATTAGCCAGCGTTAACCAATCGCTGGGACATAAGCGACACGCCTATATCTGGGTAATGGTTGCCCGGGAGCTGGAACTGCCGATCGCCTCAGATCGTCACCTAGCAGTGCTCTACCCCTTCAGTGAAAAAGAAGCCGAACGGTTACAGGAAATCGCAACCAATATTACCGATGCGTTGAAAGACGGACAGTACAAGAAGAATATGTTGCCCGCCTATGCTGAAAAGTGATCACGATAATGTATATCTGATATTAAGCAACAAAACTGTAATTCGATAACAAATGTAGGTCGGTGCATTACCCGACCTCCTTACCAGCAGTGCTAAAAATCAGTGCAACCGAGTTCACACAATAGCGTTCTCCCGTAGTGACCGGCCCATCGGGAAAAACATGCCCCAGATGACTGTCACACGCCGCACAGCGTATCTCTGTCCTTCTCATTCCATGACTAAGATCCTCCACATACCGCAATGCCGTGTCGCTGACAGGAGCATCAAAACTCGGCCAGCCACATCCTGAGTCGTACTTATGCGCTGAGTGAAACAACGGTGTACGACAACAGGTGCACAGATACTCGCCAGTGTCACGATTGTGCAGCAGAATTCCAGAAAAAGGAGCCTCCGTTTCACCCTGTCTGCATATTTTATATTCCTTTTCTGTCAAAAGGTTACGCCATTCAGTATCGGACTTAATCACAGTTTTAGTGGTATCTGAAACTTTCTCACTCATTGTCACTCACCATAGCCTTGTCTTCTTGTTTCTTCTTAATTATGCCATCAGGCTCGTTAAAAACTTGCATCTCAGGGATGTTGTAGCACATACTTTCATCCTAATGATCTTTTTGGGGATAAAAAAGATCAAAAGTTGGCTGGTGAATAACGGCACACAGTAGATAAAGAGCAAAATTTAATCATTCGCTATTAAATGTTAAAAAAATGCCGTAGTTTTTTTTGACTTTAAACAAGTTAAGTCCGATTATCTGTTGCAGACACTTACTGGGTTCTGTAATTTTACTACCAGTTTTTCTTTCATCAGAAATTTAAGTTGTGGAGCAACTATAATGACTATCAAAGTAGGTATTAACGGTTTTGGCCGTATCGGTCGTTTCGTATTTCGTGCATCTGTAGAGCGTGACGATATCCAAGTAGTCGGTATCAACGACCTGATCGACGTAGATTACATGGCATACATGCTGAAGTACGACTCAACTCACGGTCGTTTTAACGGTACTGTTGAAGTTAAAGACGGTAACCTAATCGTTAACGGTAACACTGTACGTGTAACTGCAGAGCGTAACCCAGCTGACCTTAAGTGGGATGAAATCGGTGTTGACGTTGTTGCTGAAGCAACTGGTATCTTCCTGACTGACGAAACTGCTCGTCAGCACATCACTGCTGGTGCTAAGAAAGTTGTTCTGACTGGTCCTTCTAAAGACGCAACTCCAATGTTCGTTAACGGCGTAAACTTCGATACTTACGCTGGTCAGGATATCGTTTCTAACGCTTCTTGTACTACTAACTGTCTGGCTCCTATCGCTAAAGTTCTTAACGATAACTTCGGTATCGAGTCTGGTCTTATGACTACAGTTCACGCAACAACTGCTACTCAGAAGACTGTTGACGGTCCTTCTGCTAAAGACTGGCGCGGTGGTCGTGGTGCTTCTCAGAACATCATCCCATCTTCAACTGGTGCTGCTAAAGCTGTAGGCGTTGTACTTCCAGAAGTAAAAGGTCTTCTGACTGGTATGGCGTTCCGTGTACCAACTGCTAACGTTTCTGTAGTTGACCTGACTGTTAACCTGAAAACAGCGGCTTCTTACGAAGCTATCTGTGCAGCTATGAAAGCGGCTTCTGAAGGTGAAATGGCTGGCGTTCTGGGTTACACAGAAGATGCTGTAGTATCTCAAGACTTCATCGGTGAAACTTGCACATCTGTATTCGATGCAGCTGCTGGTATCGCTCTGACTGACAAATTCGTTAAAGTTGTATCTTGGTACGACAACGAAATCGGTTACTCAAACAAAGTTCTTGACCTAATCGCTCACATCTCTAAGTAAGCATTAGATAAAGACTTTCTTTGAAGAAAGATTAAAAAAGGCGGCCACTGGTCGCCTTTTTGTGTTTTATACCGAGTAAAATGATTTATACCGATGCCGGTAATCAATTATTACCGGATAGCATCCTAATCCACAAACTACAACCAAGGATCCCTTACCTATGGAACTAAGAAAGCTCCCTGCAATTGCTGTATTGTCAGACAACGTCACTATTATTGAAAAAAACGGCATTCAGATTGTACGTGTCATACACGACAAAGCTGAAGCGGGTATTGCTCTGCACGGCGGCCACGTCCTGTGGTTTAAGCCTGCCGGTCAGGAAGACCTTATCTGGCTGAGCGAAAAGGCTGAATTTAACCCGGAAAAAGCATTACGGGGTGGCATACCTGTCTGTTGGCCATGGTTTGGTACTGTTGCCGCACCATCACACGGCTTTGTCCGTACCAGCCCATGGCATATCGTAGAACACAGGGAAACAGAAGATGGCGTACTTATCTGCCTGGGACTGGAAGAAAGTGAAGAATCACTAACTGTCTGGCCAAATACTTTCCAGGCTCGTCTGTACGTTGAAATAGCAGAAACACTCAAAGTAACACTGGATGTGACCAACACCGATGATAAAGCATGGAAATTCTCCGGTGCATTACACACTTACCTGAACATCGCAGATATTCGTGAGTCGGTTACAACCGGCATGGGAGGTGAGTTCATCGACAAATTACAAAATGGTCAACGCACGCAAGGCGGAGCAGAACTGCAGCTGACCGATACGGTTGACCGTGTGTATACTCAGCCAGAAGATACTCTGGAAATCACTGACCCTAAATATAATCGCACTATTACTGTGACCAACTGTGGCCACAACAGTGCCGTTATCTGGAACCCATGGGAAACAGGCTCTAAGAATATGGCTGATATGGCTGATGATGGTTATAACACTATGCTGTGTGTAGAATCAGTCTGGAACGCTGCCAGCCTTGAAGAAGGTAAAACCCTTCAACCAGGTGAAAGCCATCAGCTTATCACTGAGATTGCGGCGAAGTAATTCATACTAACCAGCCCAGACTCAAAACAGATAAAGGGGATAAGATGTTCTCATCGGTTCCCCTTTTCTTTTTCGTTTCTGCTAAACTCCGCTAAAAATAAACAAAACAGAGAAATAAATAATGGCCTATCAGTGCCCTATTTGTCAGTCCGAACTCAGTGAGACGGATAACCGCTATCAATGCAAGCATAATCACCAGTTTGACCTGGCTAAAGAAGGCTATGTGAATCTGATGCCAGCCAATCAGAAGCGCTCAAAAAATCCTGGTGATAATAAAGATATGATGCAGGCGCGCCGCCGCTTTCTGGAATCAGGCAATTACGCCCCTCTGGCAATAAAAGTGGCAGAAATTTGCCAGCAATTTCTGAACGGCAGTCAGTATCGTCTTCTGGATATCGGCTGTGGGGAAGGCTATTACACACATCAGGTACAGCAAGGACTATCGGCAACGGAACCAAAATCCATCGTATATGGACTGGATATATCAAAAGTTGCTGTTCGTTATGCTGCCAAGCGCTACCCTGCCTGCCTCTTCTCCGTCGCCTCCAGCCACCGCCTACCATTCACCAACCATAGTTTAGATGCCATTCTGCGCATCTATGCCCCATGCCGAGCCGAAGAGCTCTACCGTTGTACGGCTGAACAAGGCATAGTGGTTACCGTAACACCAGCAGCGAGACATCTTTATCAGCTACGTGAGAAGATCTATACCCAAGTCAGAGCACATGATGAAACAACAGAAGAGATGACCGGGTTCGAGTTGACGCATCAGGAAAAACTTCACTACCCCATGCAGTTATCTGGCAGCCAGACACTGGATCTGCTGCAAATGACACCTTTTGCCTGGAAAGCAAGCGAAGAGCTTAAACAATCCCTGCAGGCTGCCGATATATTTCATTGTGAGGCTGATTTTATGCTTCGGGTATACAAAAAAGTATAAAGTTTGTTTTATTTGGTCTGTTTTTTGCTTAGTACTAAGCCAATCACTATGAATAAAGTAAAACATCATGGTCACTGCCTGTTTTCATATCTAACCTCTTGATAAGCAGACAGAATAAAAACACGGTAAAAAACGGCAAAAATGACTTAAGTTTTTGCCGATTACGCCGATAGGTTTATTAGTAAACGAAGATCATTGAGGCCCGGTATGACGCCAGTAGGAATAAATAACGCTGCACAGGCTTATGCGACACAAGCCAAAAACGCTCCGTCAACTCCTCAGCCATCCGCTGATGCAACCAAAGAAGCCGCTAAGGCACTGAAAGTGGAACAAAATAAAGTCACTCTTTCAGATGAAGGCAAAGCACTTCTGGCCGCACTTTCTGAAATAGAAAAAGAAAGTGATAAAGCAGTAGAAAAAGACAAAGATTTTACCGATAAGGTAGAATCGTTTACTCATGGAGCACTGGGCATGAGCAGCCCGGATAAGATTGAAGAAGCAGAAGACAGCTCTTATTCAGCAGGCCAGTATCTTTCTGGTGCCCTTACGGCTGGAGCGCTACTGTTAGCGGTTATTTAACCAACGTCGGTATAACCGCTTTTTTGATATCTGATATAATATACCATCCCTATCGGTAGGGATGATTCTGCACGTGGTCTTCCCAATTTACCACATCCACCTCGTAGACTACCTTATTTCTGACACTTTCACCTGCAGCATGCATGGCTGATTTAGAACCGGTCAGTAACGGATGCCATACCGGCAACGCACAGCCTTCAGCAAGCAGTCGATAGGCACATGTTTCCGGCAACCAGTTGAATTCATGGATATTCTCTTTTGTCAGCTTCAGACACTCTTCACCAGAGGTAAACCGGTTAGGGTAATCTTTACAGGCACAGGTCTTACTATTCAGCCAACTACAGGCTACATTTGTGTAGTAAACTTCATCCGTATCCTCATCCATCAGTTTATGCAGACAACATTTACCACATCCATCACACAGAGACTCCCACTCTGCTTCAGTCATCTCTTCCAGTGTTTTTGTCTGCCAGAATGGAACTGTCATCGCTTGTCTGCCTATACTTGCTGCTTGGATAAGGGGGTGATTTATACCCTTCTAAAGGATAAAGTTCAAGCCAGAATCAGTTTACTTCACAAGATTCCTTTTATATCATCCCGGCTCGTTTTTATTTCGGATCGACAGAGACAAAGATGGATTGTAGGCTGGGTTGCGGAGCCTGTTGTATTGCTCCAAGTATATCATCACCCATCCCGGGGATGGAGCAGGGTAAACCTGCGGGGGTTCGCTGCATCCAACTGGATGAAAATAACCTGTGCAAGTTATTTGGTAAACCGGAACGACCAAAAGTGTGTCACGACTTTAAAGCGGATCCGGAGATTTGCGGGAGAACAAATCAGGAAGCGTTAACCATTATTACTGAGTTAGAACAGTTGACATAGATATTAAGACAACCATAGAAATTAAGACAACTTCTGCCTGCCCAACAACGAATGTGACAGCGTTGTACCGTCAACCAGCTCCAGTTCCCCACCGACAGGGACACCATGAGCAATACGACTGGCAGACACATTATGTGCCCGGCAAAGTTCTGCAATATAGTGTGCCGTTGCCTCCCCTTCTACTGTAGGATTGGTGGCCAGAATAACTTCCTGAATATCACCTCTCTGTAAGCGATAATCCAGAGTATCCAGACCAATATCGCTCGGACCGATACCATCCAGCGGTGACAGATGCCCCATCAGTACAAAATAGCGGCCGGAGTATTGCCCTGTAGCTTCAACCGCTGCAATGTCTGCAGGGCTCTCAACCACACAAAGCAAGCCATTTTCCTGACGCTTAGGGTTAGCACAAATATGGCAGACCTCTTCTTCCGTAAATGTGCGGCATTCGCTACAGTGGCCAATTTCAGTCATCGCTTTTGTCAAAGCATCAGCTAACTGTAAACCACCTTTCCTGTCTCGCTGTAACAAATGAAAGGCCATACGCTGTGCAGACTTGGGACCAACTCCCGGCAGACAACGTAAAGCCTCCATCAATTGTTCCAGCATATGGCTGGTACGCATAGTTCAGATACCGCGGTGATCAGAAAGGCATTTTCATGCCAGGAGGAAGCTGCATCCCTCCCGTCAGTGCTGCCATTTTTTCTTTCTGGGTTTCTTCCACCCGACGAGCCGCATCATTAAATGCTGCAGCAATCAGATCTTCCAGCATCTCTTTATCATCTTCCATCAGGCTATCATCAATATCCACACGACGAACATTATGACTACCGGTAATAGTCACCTTTACCAGGCCAGCACCAGATTCACCGGTGACTTCCATGGTTGCAATCTCTTCCTGAAGCTTTTGCATACGCTCTTGCATCTGCTGGGCTTGTTTCATCAGGTTACCCATACCGCCTTTACCACCAAACATCTTAATCTCTCTGATTTGTGTGTGTTTCACATGATTATTGGGTTGAAAGATAATTTTTCAACCCCGGACATAAATTTACATCGCTGGTTAAACCGGCCTGACACTGTCCCTATCCAACTGTGCAGAAAATCGTTTCAGAATAAACTGTACACCCGTATCTGACTCCAGGCTGGTCAGCGCTATTGCCAGTTTCCTCTGATACAAAGCTTCTCTCAGCTCCAGAGGTGTCTGCCCACTGTCTCCAACCTGCACCGTCAGATGACACTCCTCACCCAGCACACGGTTCAGCGCTTCCAGTAACTCTCCCTGTGCTCTGTCATTATTCAGATGTGCATGACTGGCTCTTAATACCAGTTCAATCGTTGAATCGTGCTTATGATACGCAGCATTCAATGCCAGTTGTTCAACTAGCTTAGGGATCGACAACTGATCAATCAGAGCCGACCAGGGATCCAACGCCACTGATTCTTCCACCAGCTTCTGCTGCATCTCCGGTGTTTTGGTATGCTCCAGTGCCTGCTTAATCTCAGAAGGCTTCAACTCCGCTGATTCATCCGCTTCATCGGTAACCGTACTGGGCTGCCACCGATAAGGTTCACTATCCGTTAGTTCAACAATTGTCTCCATCGCTGACCCGGTAGTAACTTGTTCATGCGACATACCATCAGCTCTGCTGTGCTGGGCAATTCTGTCCAGCACAGAAGAAGGCTCTGAGGCTGCCGCATCAGACTTTTTTCCCTCAGATCCGGTAACTTTCGGTGTACCAGATGCAGAAGATGCTGCATTCCGCCGGGAACGTAACTGATGACGCAAACCCGTTCGCGGGGTCACTTTCACATCAGGATCAGTCACTTGCACTGATGGCATGTCCGTTGGCGGTGGTGAAACCAGTAACGGTTCACTCTCAGCATAATCAGGCTCCTCCGGATGAGGTGGCATTGGTGTGGTTGGATCCATATCAATACTTTCCTCTGTCGTATACGGAGGATATCCAGCATCAGTTTCCTGCAAAGGTGCCTGTGCCGCCGGGGGCATCTGTTCGGCTACTGCAGGTTGCGGAGACTGAGCCGGCAATGTAATGGCATTAACAGCACTGACTGGCTGGGGTCTGAAAGCCATCATTCTCAATACCACCATCTCTAGTCCCATACGCTCTGTAGGCGCCAGTGGCAAATCCTTACGCCCTTTTAATGCAATCTGATAAAAAAGCTGTACATCCTGAGGAGACAATGTATGGCTGAGTAACTCTATTTTTTCAGCATCAGGTTTATCCTTATCCAGCGTAGAAGGCAGAGCCTGATACATAGCAATACGATGTAACTGGGCGGCCAGTTGCTGCAGCAAACCATCCCACTCAACACCGTTTTGTGCCAGAGAATGGACACATGCCATCGCAGGCTGAACCTGTTTACCACTGATGGCTTCCAGCAGGTGAACCGCCTGATCAGCATCCAGTGTCCCCAGCATAGTTGCCACAGTTGCGGTATCGATTGCGCCGTTACTCAAAGCAATCGCCTGATCAGTCAGACTAAGCGCATCACGCATACTCCCGTCTGCAGCATGAGCAATCATTCCCAAAGCCCGGGGCTCAGCAGAGATAACTTCCTGTTGCAGAATAAACTGGAGCTGTTCATGGATCGTATCCACGCTGATAGGCTTCAGATGAAACTGAAGACAGCGGGACAAGATAGTGACCGGGAGCTTTTGTGGATCTGTTGTCGCCAGCAGGAACTTAACGTGTTCCGGCGGTTCTTCCAGCGTTTTCAGCAAAGCGTTAAAGCTGTGGCGGGAAAGCATATGTACTTCATCAATAAGGTACACCTTAAACCGTCCCCTGGCTGGTTTGTACTGCACATTATCGAGAAGGTCACGAATATCTTCCACTTTGGTCCGAGATGCGGCATCAATCTCCAGAAGATCGACAAAACGTCCTTCATCGATCTCCCGGCATGAAGCACAATGTCCACATGGTGTGGCAGTTATGCCTGCTTCACAATTGAGTCCTTTAGCAAACAGGCGGCCTATTGTAGTTTTACCAACCCCACGGGTACCGCTAAAAAGATAAGCATGATGCAGCTTATTTTGTTTTAAAGCATTTTCCAGTGCTGTCAGCACATGAGCCTGCCCGACAACCTGATTAAAGCGGGTAGGACGCCATTTTCGTGCTAATGCTAAATAACTCATTGAATCCTTCCAAATACAACCGGATTAGTGGCCGTCAAAATCACAGATACTATACACATCCAGACCAAGATCCTTCAGACGTACTTCTCCTCCGATGTCCGGCAGATTGATAACAAAAGCAGCATGCTCCACTTCACCACCCAGTTGGCGGATCAGCTTCGTCGTAGCTTCAATCGTTCCCCCTGTTGCCAGCAGATCATCAACAACCAGAACTTTATCGCCTTTTTCAATAGCATCAACATGGATTTCGAGGGTATCCATGCCATATTCAAGTTCATAGCTTTGTGCAATGGTTTCACGCGGCAGTTTACCCGGTTTACGAACCGGCACAAACCCAACGCCCAGTTCAAGAGCCAGAGGGGCGCCAAAAAGAAACCCACGGGCTTCAGTACCGACGACTTTGGTAAAGCCAAGATCCCGGTATTTTTCCAGCAATAGATTGATGGTTGCTTTATAAGCTTCTGCATTTTCCATCAGACTTGTCACATCGCGAAACAGGATACCTGGTTTCGGATAATCCTGAATTGATTTAATACTTGATTTAATTAATGAAATTGTTTCGTTAGTCATAAACTGTTTATTTACGTTGTATGCTTACGTTCATCTTGTTTTTGTTATTTCAGTACCATAAGCAGAAAAACAAATGCCCACTCTGAAGAATGGGCACACTTCTTGGCAATAGTAGTGATTTTCTTTCGCCGGGGCAACCTGCGAATACAACGCAAACGTTTATCCGGAAATATCCGTTCCTAATCTGAGCGCTTAGGCAAAATTTCCAGACTGAAATGGCTGATGCCAATGTTTGCTAATGTCAGTTTTCCTCCACTTCCGACCGGCAAGCGGTTTTCAACCGGATTTTTATAGCAGCCACACCCTAACTGGCAGCCAGCAGCAATCTTATGTGTGAAATGACCGTATGTATCGTGATAGCTCCAGATCGCATCCAGTCCGGTAGAAAAAACAGACACCGATGCGTCCGTTGTATCCATGATACCAAACAGAGCATTCGTCGGTTTAGTACAGTCCAGGCACTCCATCCCCTTTTCGACCACCCCGGTAAACTCCACCAGATTATTCAAAGGGATTTCAGCACGGCGTAATGCATCATTAAATATTGCCCTAACCAGCAGGGATGTCGCGACACTCCGATCCTCTGCCGATTCTGCATCAACAATATAAAAAGCAAACTGCCCGTCCATAAGCCAGGCATAATCAAAAACCAGAGGCATAGCATCGGAAGACTGGAGCAGATTATAACTACAATGCCATTCTCCCTGCCGGGTATCCCGGTCAGGTAACAGTGCCAGTAGCAATTCCCTTGCAGCACCACTATTCTGTTCCAGAAAACGAAGATGCCAGTGTAGTTCTTTATCCTCCGGAATATCACCACGCTCTCCGACACGCAACCACTGGCTGGCGAAGTCCCGGCTCAGTTCTGTATGTTTCCTTTCATCTTTCAGAATATTGCTGATCGCAGAAGTTAAATGATCCGGAACACTAATTGGTTTAGAAAGGAAATCCTTGATACCAAAACGCAGCGCCCTCGCCACATCAGACATATCTTCTGTTGCGGAGACAACGATCATTGGAATCGACGGATATTCCCAGCAGACTTCTTCGGCAAATTCAATACCGTTAAGGATGGGCATGGAAAGGTCACAAAGAATCAAATCCGGAACCTGTAACCTGAGCTTCTGCAGTGCTTCCAGGCCATGTTCAGCCTGGATGACCTGGTAACCTTCTTTTTCCAGAAGTACGGAGATAAAGCGTCGAAAGACAGGATCATCATCAACCAGCATGATGACCTGCTTCTCTCCGTTACCCGCCTGTGTATCAAGTACGGAGTTACTACAACTATCAACCATACAGACCTCACTCATAACCAACCTGACTATAATTTCACTTTTTTATCCTTACCTAAAAAATAGTCGGCAATTGGCATTTATACAATATATTGCGTTTCATATGCGACAATAGACACAATTTATAGCTATTTTGTAGCAGCCCCCTCACTTACACAATACTCAATAGCAGCAGGCTCACTCTTACTTTTTAACGACAAAAGGAACGAAATCCAATAGGATAGCAGTTAATCAACTCAACAATATCCTGGTGGACAGTAAACTAAGTTTGCACAATCGGGATAGTGAATTCAGACAGTGGAAGATATGTTGTGTCTAACCAGATGAAACTAGATGACCTAAATCTTTTTCGACTTGTTGTCGAAAATGGAAGCTATACCGCAACTTCAAGAAAAACATTAATTCCCGTTGCAACCATTACCCGGCGTATTCAGGCTCTGGAAGATTCTTTAAACCTTCGCCTCTTAAACCGTCATGCGCGTAAACTTTCTCTGACTGAAGCCGGTGAACGTTTCTATAATGAATGCTCCCCCATGCTCAGAAAGTTAACCTGTGCAGCAGAAGAGATCGGTGATGACTGCCGGGGAGCCGCAGGGAAGCTAAAAATTTCCTCACCCTCTAACCTGACAAAACGCCTGATTCTGCCTATGTTAAGTGAATTTATGGCGATGTATCCTGATATCCATATCGACCTGACCATGAGTAACCAGAGTGATCAAATCGACCCCACGGAATGGGATATCATCTTCAAAGCGGGGCCACAGCGGGATTCCAGTCTAATCGCCAGAAAAGTAAACGAAGTCAAAGATATTCTGGTAGCCAGTCCGAAATACCTGAACAATAACCCGATCCCGTTACTGCATGCAGAAGACCTTACACATCACCGCCTGCTTAAAGGCCATCCCCTGCTAAAATGGCAACTGACAAATACTCAGGGGGAAACCGTGGTGAATACCGACAAAGGGCGCTTTGAGGCTAACGAACTGAATGTTGTCCGACGTGCATGTGCAGAGGGGCTGGGAATAACCCTGATGCCGGATATCATGCTGCAGGAATACTTTGAGCGAGGTTCTCTGGTGAGGGTGCTGAATGACTGGAGTTCAAATCCAAGGGACATCTATATGATGTACAACCATAAAGATCATCAGCCGGAGAAAGTACGTCTGTTGATTAATTTTGTGACTCATTACCATGACGTTGGTGACGAAGATATCCCAGCCTGACATCATCAGATGTAGTAACTAAAAATCCGGACAAAAAACTGTCCGGATTTTTTAGTTACTAAGAAGAAAACGATGCCCTGTCAGGCGCCTTCGTTATACAGTTCCAAATTGGCCAGATCCTGCTGAATATCTTTCTGTAACTTGGCATCATCATTTCTCAGTGATTCCAGAAAATCCAGATAATCCTGATTAATATCACCCGTAACATACTCACCGTTAAATACCGATGTTTCAAACTGAGTTATATCCTGATTACCATGGCCGACCGCGGCAACCAAATCTTCCAGAGACTGGAAGATCAAAGCATCAGCACCAATCAGTTGTGCTATTTCATCCGCATCCCTACCATGCGCTATCAGCTCATTCGCACTTGGCATATCAATGCCGTATACGTTAGGGAAGCGGATTTCCGGTGCAGCTGATACCATATACACTTTATTAGCGCCGGCTTCACGTGCCATTTCGATGATCTGCTCTGATGTGGTACCACGTACAATGGAGTCATCCACCAACAGTACATTTTTACCTTTAAATTCAGAGCGGATAGCATTCAGCTTACGACGCACGGATTTCTTACGCATCTGCTGACCTGGCATAATAAAAGTACGGCCGACATAGCGGTTCTTTACAAAACCCTGGCGATATGGCAAACCAATCAGCTGAGCGATTTCCAGTGCGATATCACAAGAAGTTTCCGGGATAGGGATCACTACATCAATGTCCAGATCAGCCCACTCTTTCTGGATCTTCGCCCCCAGTTTTTTCCCCATCTCAACACGGGCACTATACACAGAAATTTTATCAATAAATGAATCCGGACGGGCAAAGTAAACGTACTCAAAGATACAGGGATTGAACTGCGGATTGTCTGCACACTGCTTTGTATACAGCTCACCATCGAAGGTCGCATAAATAGCTTCGCCTGGGGCAATATCACGCATAAAATCGAAACCCACGGCATCCAGAGCGACGGATTCTGAAGCAACCATATACTCTGTTCCCTGCTCGGTTTCACGCTTACCCAGACACAGAGGACGAATACCATGCGGGTCACGGAAAGCAACCATACCGTGGCCAATGATCATTGCCGTAACTGCGTAAGCACCACGGATTGTCCGGTGAACACTAGCTACAGCTCTGAATACATCCTCAGCAGTAACATTGCCTTTTACAGTATCAATTTCATGGGCAAGAACATTCAGCAAAACCTCAGAATCTGATGTTGTATTGACATGGCGGCGATCTTTATCAAACAACTTTTCGCGCACTTCATGTGCATTGGTCAGGTTGCCGTTGTGAGCCAGAGTAATACCAAAGGGAGAGTTGACATAAAAAGGCTGAGCCTCAGAGGCACTTGAGCTTCCGGCTGTCGGATAGCGAACATGTCCGATCCCGACGGTACCCTGCAGACGCTGCATGTGTTTTGCTTCAAAAACATCTTTGACTAAACCATTCGCCTTACGCAGACGGAAACGATTGCTTTCTATGGTAACAATACCCGCGGCATCCTGGCCACGATGCTGAAGAACCGTCAAAGCATCATAAATTGACTGGTTCACCATCGTATTACCCACGATTCCAACAATACCACACATGTCCTAATCCTCGATTTACAAAAACTGGCACTACACAGTGCCAGCTAGAAATTTTGATGTCTCTTTCAGGTGTTCAAAGAACGGCTCAATAATACGGCTGAATTCCGGTATCAAACGCGATTGATCCCACCAGTCAGAGCTTGAGAATGCGGTAAACGCATCCATGAAAAACAGAACTACCGCGACAATAAGAACACCACGTAAGGCACCGAATACTGCGCCTAACACCCGGTCTGTTCCTGATAGCCCCGTTTTTTGCACCAGATGTCCGACAACATAGTTGACGATAGCACCGACAATCAGAGTTGCGACAAATAGTGCCCCTATCGCTGCAGCGTTACGATACATCTCATCATCGATATTGGTGAAATACACCGCCAATTTCGCATAATACTGGCTGGAGATAAAAAAACCTCCAAACCAGATCACCAGAGACAACGCTTCTTTCACGAAGCCGCGAGTAATGCTGATCAAAGCCGACAGGCCGATCACCCCTAAAATGACATAATCAATCCAAATCATATTCTGCACATCTTAAGTTGCGCGCATTTTAACAGAAAAAATCGCGACGCAAACGTTTTCTTATGGGTTTACTGGGTTAAATTTCATCAGTTGGCCTTGTGAGCCAGTAATTTTTCTAAGTTCTTTTATTTGTTTTTCAAGCTTCTCCTTTGAGGTATCCGGCCCTACAATCACCCGGGTAAAATTCCCTTCTTTTTTTGAATGAGCCCGGTAGCCTCTTTTTTGCAAATCTTTGACCAGAGTTTCCGCATTTTCTGCATTCTTCAGCGCCATAAGCTGAATAATCCAGGCACTGTCCTGGTAAGAATGCTGGTCAGAGTTCGGTTTGTTCCGGACAACGACCTGTTCAGACGGAGCATCCGGAGCTTCAACTGGCGGAGAGATATCCACCGGGCTGTCAGGTAATGCCGTCTGTGCTTCCGCCGGTTCCAGAACTTCAAATGTTTCCAGCTCTGCCTGCACACCAGGCTTGATTGGAATAGCCGCAAATTCTTCTTTATAGTGTTTTTTTTCACCATCCAGAACATCCGGCAGGATGATGACTCCGAGAGCAACCAGAATAATGGTTCCTACCAGACGACTCTGAAATTTACTTGCCACCAGAACTCCTTTGTAGCTGTAGATACACCAGAACATCAGCAACAGTAACAAATGATCCGGCTACAATAATTACATCCTCTTTCGTCGCTTTTGTCAGCGCATATTTAAATCCATGCGTAGGAGTCGGAAATGTTTTCAGCCCCTCACCATTAGGAAGCGACTTCACCAGATGTGCAGCACTGGCTGCCCGCGGGCCACTTAAAGAACACGGATACCAACAGGAAACCGTATCAGAAAGCGCCTCTGCCGTACCTTTAATATCCTTATCTTCCAGCATGCCAAACACACAATGAATCTTTCTTCCGGAATAACGCTGTTTAAGCTGATGAGCCAGATACTCCGCAGAGTGCGGATTATGAGCAACATCAAGAATAACGCACGGAGAGCTGGAAACCTTCTGCATGCGTCCTGCCAGCCTTGCATTTTTCAGCCCATTAACGATATTGACGTCACTGATATCCAGTCCGGAAACCCCCAGAGCCATCACTGCCGTTGCCGCATTAGGTAACGGAAGGCACGGTATCGGCAGATCTCTCAGGTCAAAAGGCCCGCTTTTCCAGTTCCAGGTATCACCAGTGGACTCATACTGATACTGATAGCCGACCTGATAAAGGTTAGCCCCGATTTCATCGGCATATGCCGCAACAGTGTAAGGGGCATCGGGTTGTCCGCAAATTGCCGGTTTACCCGCTCTGAATATTCCTGCTTTTTCCTGTGCGATGATATTAATATCATCGCCCAGCCAATCGATGTGATCTTTCGCAACACTAGTAACAACAGCAACATCATGGTTGAGAATATTCGTGGCATCAAGACGTCCGCCCAGCCCGACTTCCAGTAAAATAACGTCTACCTTTTCCGTTTCAAACAGACGCAGAGCCGCCAGTGTTCCAAATTCAAAAAAACTCAGGCTGGTATCAGCTCTCTGCTCTTCAACAAATGCAAAGGCTTCGGTATGTTTTTTATCTGCCAGTGGGTGACCATTAATACGTACCCGCTCATTATAACGGATCAGGTGAGGAGAACTGTATACACCAACCGAATAGCCGGCATCCAGAAGGATAGACTCAAGAATGGCACAGGTTGACCCTTTGCCGTTTGTCCCGGCAACGGTAATGACCGTCGCCTGAGGATGAAGCAAGTTAGCTCGCTCAGCAACCTGCTGAACTCTGTCTAATCCCAGATCAATAGCACTGGTATGGATATTTTCTAAATAATCAAGCCACATCGCTAAGGAAGATGTGGCTTGTGGGATAGTATGTTGACTCATCGAACTCTAAACTAAGTAAGGTTTACTAATGAGTACTTTACTCTTTTTCCTGCTCTTGCGCGACTGGTACTTTATAGCCGGCATGTGCGTCTGTTTTCGGGGCTGCATCAACAGAAACAACCAATGGTGAAGTATAATTCGTCAATTTGGCAATCAAACCGGCAACTCGCTGACGCATTTCACGACGGTCAACTATCATATCTATCGCACCGTGATCCAGCAAAAACTCACTACGCTGGAAACCTTCCGGCAAATCTTCACGTACCGTTTGTTCGATAACCCGACGACCGGCAAAACCGATAAGAGCATTAGGCTCACCGATATTGATATCACCCAGCATGGCCAGACTGGCTGACACTCCGCCCATTGTCGGGTCGGTCATTACCGAAATAAACGGTAGACCTTTTTCAGACAGACGCTCCAGAGCTGCACTGGTTTTTGCCATTTGCATCAGTGACATCAGGGCTTCCTGCATGCGAGCACCACCACTGGCAGAAAAACAAACCAGACCGCAGTTATTTTCAATCGCAGCTTCAACCGCACGCACAAAACGAGCCCCGACAACCGAACCCATAGAGCCGCCCATGAAAGAGAATTCAAAAGCACATGCCACTAAAGGCATGCCCAACAACTCACCCTGCATGACGATCAGGGCATCTTTCTCACCACTATTTTTCTGAGCGGCAGCTAAACGATCCTTATAGCGCTTTGAATCTTTAAACTTCAGTTTATCCTGAGGCTCAAGCTCATTGGCCAGTTCTACCCGGTTATTCTCATCAAGAAATGTCTCCAGACGGCGGCGAGCTTTCATCCGCATATGGTGATTACATTTCGGGCAGACCTCTAGATTGCGTTCCAGCTCTGCATGATACAGTACCTGCTCACAAGATGTACATTTGGTCCAAATCCCTTCTGGGATGGATGCTTTGCGAGAAGTAACTATGCTGCTTTTGTGTAAAATTTTCTCGAGCCAACTCATGGAAGACCTTTTTCTCTGCTAATCCTGCGCCATTTGGCGAAAGACATAAAATTCAATTAAATGCGAACGGATTAAACCACAGATTAACCGTTCTGTAGATAAAAAACTGGTTGTACCTATTACCGGAACTACTCAGCAAGGCTGACTAATATTTAAATTTGGATTGCAGTTAACAATAATAGTTCAGCTATTTTCCCTGCTCAGTTCAAATTATCCGGTAAAAATAATGGTCCCGGTGACACAACCGGCAACCCAAACTCAACCGGATAATCCACATTCACCAGATAAAGCCCCTCAGCTTTTCCTGTTGGTCCCGCCAGTTTACGGTCTTTGGCTTCCAGCAGCCACTGAATCCATTCGGGATCCTGCTCACCTTTTCCGACCATAATCAGACTTCCGGCAATATTACGCACCATGTGGTGCACAAATGCGTTCGCTTTGATATCAATAACAACATAGTGCCCGTGCCGGGTAACATTCAGATGTATGATATTCCTCCACGGACTGCGAGACTGGCAGTACACTGCCCGAAAAGAAGTAAAATCATTCTCTCCCAACAGAAACTGTCCGGCCTGATGCATTTTTTCCGCATCTAATTCTCCGTGATAATGGCTGACACCGGAAGAGAGAATTCCCGGACGGTACGCATGATTATATATAATATAGCGATAGCGGCGGGCAGTCGCGCTGAAACGGGCATGAAATTCATCTGTAACCGGAACAGCCCAACGGACAGCGATATCTTTGGGCAGATTCGCGTTAACACCCATAGTCCATGCCACCATTTTGCGACTTGACCCGGTGTCAAAATGAACCACCTGACCGGTTCCGTGCACTCCGGCATCCGTCCTTCCGGCGCACTGCACTTCTACCGGATGATTTGCCACAACAGAAAGCGCTTTCTCCAACTCCTGTTGAACACTGTTGGCATGCTTTTGTTTCTGCCAGCCGGAATAATTTGTTCCGTTATATTCAATGCCTAGTGCAATGCGCATTTTACGTCTCTACCCGATGAAAAAATGGGGCATGAGTATATACCCAACCTGCTTTATAAAACAAACCCCGGCTGAAAAACCGGGGTATCTATAAGAAATAAAAGACAGTCTGTCAGCCCTTTATTTCATCAATCAGAGCCTTCGCTTCACGACGAATATCATCCTCTCCGTACACAATGGCCTCTTCCAGCAATTGAATAGCACCTTCTTTATCGTTCATTTCAATATAGATTTTTGCCATATCCAGCTTTCCGGCAGCTTCCGAGTTAGCATCCACATCAAACTGGTTCACATTTCCAATTACATCCGGAAACTCATTCAGACCGACCTCCAGGTTCAAAACTTCATCATCAGGATTGACTGGTTCTTCCGCATCAACCTGAGCCATCAAGTCATCGACACTCACAAAACGGGATGTATCAGCAGATAAATTATGCTCATCCGGTTGATGTCCCCAGTCTTCATTAGAGAGTTCAGGTTGTTCCGAAACGGTTACCCAGATATCATGCTGATCTTCCGGAATATCGGCCGATATGTCAGCCTGCTGCTCAGGAGAAAGAGTAAATCCATTCCAGTCTTCACTTTCTGCCAGCATCGCATTGATGTCCATTCCTGCACTATGAATTGTATCATCGTCCAGCGGTTCATCAAAAGAAGCCTGCGGCTGATTACCATCATCGGCAAGCAACTCAGCCAATGTGGCTGATTCGTCAAATGCTTCAAACTTTTTTGAGCTACCCTCCGACTCACCTTCCGGCTTATGCTGCTCCTCAACAAGCACATCCTGCAAAGCTGTATCTTCATCATACTCACCCAGCTCATCATCGCTGATATCCAGTAACTCAGATTCCAGAGCACCTGATTCGGTAATCGGAGGCTCTTCCTGCATGGCATCCTGCAAGGCTTCATCTTCACCATACTCAGGGAAGTCGAATTCATCAAGGGCAGCCTCATCATCTGTTGATTCATCAACTTCCCAGTCAGAATCCCGAGGCATACCAAACTCATTAGGGACTGCTTCTGTCTGTTCCGCAGCACTTTGCTCTGAAACACCCGTGTTCTGGATATTCTCGTCTTTCGATTCAGTAGATTCCGGACTTTCTTCTGTTTCAGGACTATCTACTGCTTCTGGATTCTCCGCTTCTACAGCCTCAGTCGCCGGAGTGGGCGGTATATCCTCTTCCTGCTCAAACAACGAACCGGGATCTTCTTTTATGTCGTGCTCATACTCATCAAATTCAGAGAGAAAACTGTCAATTTCATCCAGTCCAGTCTGAGGTGAATGTTCATCTAATGCAGCCATAAAGTCTTCATCAAATAAAGACTCTTTTACCGCCTCTGGCTCAGACTCAGACTCAGCTTCCGGTTCAGCAAACAGTTCATCCAGTAGTTCCTGACTTCCGGCTTCCAGATCGAGATGAGGTGCCGATTCAGATCTGTCTTCCTCTTCCACAGACATCGTATCATCGGTTAACTCATCAATATTAATCAATGACTCTACATTCAGCGAATCCTGTTCTTCCTCAACCCCTTCCTGCACTGCAGGGATATCTTCTTCTGATGACTCTTCCGGCAGATCGTCCAGCAACTCTGTACTCTCTTCGCCTACCGCAAAATCATCCGCCTCTGCCGACTCTTCCAGCAGATCATCCAGCAACTCTGTGCTCTCTTCGCCTACTGCAAATTTATCCGCATCTTCCGACTCCTCCAGTAGGTCATCCAGCAACTCTGAGCTCTCTTCGCCTACTGCAAAATCATCCGCTTCTGCCGACTCCTCCAGCAGGTCATCCAGCAACTCTGTGCTCTCTTCGCCTACCGCAAATTCATCCGTTTCTGCCGACTCCTCCAGCAGGTCATCCAGCAACTCTGTGCTCTCTTCGCCTACCGCAAAATCATCCGCCTCTGCCGACTCCTCCAGCAGATCGTCCAGCAACTCTGTGCTTTCTTCGCCTACCGCAAAATCATCCGCCTCTGCCGACTCCTCCAGCAGGTCATCCAGCAACTCTGTGCTCTCTTCGCCTACCGCAAAATCATCCGCCTCTGCCGACTCCTCCAGCAGGTCATCCAGCAACTCTGTGCTCTCTTCGCCTACCGCAAAATCATCCGCCTCTGCCGACTCCTCCAGCAGGTCGTCCAGCAACTCTGTGCTCTCTTCGTCTACCGCAAAATCATCCGCCTCTGCCGACTCCTCCAGCAGGTCATCCAGCAACTCTGTGCTCTCTTCGTCTACCGCAAAATCATCCGCCTCTGCCGACTCCTCCAGCAGGTCATCCAGCAACTCTGTGCTCTCTTCGCCTACCGCAAAATCATCCGCCTCTGCCGACTCTTCCAGCAGGTCATCCAGCAACTCTGTGCTCTCTTCGCCTACCGCAAAATCATCCGCCTCTGCCGACTCTTCCAGCAAGTCGTCCAGCAACTCTGTGCTCTCTTCACCTACCGCAAATGTATTGTTCCGGTCAGAAGCACCTGCGTCATCCTGCTGACGAGTAGCATCGAGCAGAGCATCGATATCATCAATATCCGCCAGATCCAGTTCATCCTCTTGCGAGCTGTCTCTGGTCTCTGAGAGCAGGGTATCGAAATCCAGATCCGTCATCTGATCATCATTTATCTCAGGCTCAACCTGATTAAACAGATCATCCAGCATAGACTGGTCCAGTTCATTACCATCCAGCATCTCGTCCGGCTCTTCAACTGCCAGCAGGTTATCCAGTTCGTCCTGTGATATATCATCACTGTCATCAGACAAATCAAAATCGTTTAGTACATTATCCGCTTCTTCCGGCGCTATATCTTCATCAAGCGCCCGTTCCATTTCTTCCAGACTCAAAGCCTGTTCATTTCCGTCGACACTGACACCTGTTGTACTGGTATCAAAGTCCATACCAGTATCCAGATCACCATTGTCATCAATACTGGCAAACGGATCCTGTTCATCACCATCATCCAGATTAAATTCAGACTCTGATAAGTTGGCAAAAACGTCATTTTCCCCGGCAGTAGCTTCGCCATCGCCCATGGAGAAAGCTTCTCCCTGAATGTCGCTGTCATCATCAAAAAGGTCTTCGCCAAGCAGGACATCGTTATCCAGATCATCATCCAGATCAATATCCGGTACATCATCATCCATAAGCGAAGCAACTTCCGGCTCATGCTGAGTATCCGCTAACGGCATAGCGACCGGAGCAGGTTTCCGCGATAGCAGCAGGATAACAATGACCACCAGAAGCAATCCCGGGATCAAAGCCAGTAATATCAGAGCCCAGGTATTATCAAGCAGAGTTTCCAGCATGGTCGGCTGCATAGCCTGCTCTTCCGCCATTCTCTGCCGTTCCACTTCCAACATTTTTTCTACTTCTGAGCGAATACGGCTTTCATCTCCCAGCTCATCTCTCAGGTTATCGACCTCACCTTGTACTTCCGAGAGCATCAGACGCAGTTGATGGTTTTTCTCTTCCAGTGCAAGTAATTCACCTTCAGAATCTGCCAGTTCCTGTTTCAGTACATCGGTATTCACTGAAGGCTTATTAGCTTCTGTTTTTGCTTCTGTTATGGCCTGTTCTTTTTCAGCCAAAGCCCCCGGAAGCTGGGCTGGAACCGCAGCCTTACCCGGTTCTTTTTCAGTCACCGGAGGCTGTGCATTATTCTGCTCAGTAACCACTGGTATTGTCGGTGCAGGTCTTGCTGATACGTTAGCAGCAGGCCTTAATTTTGCTCTGTGTTCATTCAGAATACGGATTGCTTCTTCTGAACTTTCAGCCTGAACCTGCACTGCTGAAGGAATGCGGAGACGGCTTCCTTTGATGAGCTCATGAATATTCTGGTTATCAAATGCCTGAGGATTTAACCGATAGATAGCAAGCAGCGTCTGCTGGACACTGAGTTCACCATTAGGCCGAAGTTTTGTGGCAATAGACCATAAGGTCTCACTCTGTCCGGTAGGACCGTAGGTTGCAGAAGGCTGTGACAGCCTGCCCACCGACTGAGAATACTGAGGTGCTGACTGAATCTGTCCATCAGGGCCTACTACTCTAATGGCTTCGGCTCCCACCGTAGGAATCTGTGTTGCGACTAGCAACGCTAAAGGCGTAAACAAACGCTTTAGGATCTGATGCATATAAGGCCCGGCTTTTTACTTTATTCTGTGTGATAAAAAAACGTAGATCTGCTAAATATATCGGATAACAATAGGAAAACTATAGGGTGTAACTAAAAAAACTGCACCTGTATCTATATTATTTACTTTTTATATTGAAATAGTCAGGGATATGTCACTCTGAAAATGAGTAAGGCTCCATAACGGAGCCTTACTCATGATGTTAAAAATAATCCCTAACCAGCACTTCGGCGATCTGAACCGCATTGGTTGCGGCACCTTTCCTTACATTATCAGCAACGACCCAAAGGTTAATCCCGCTATGATGGCTGATATCATTCCGGATACGCCCTACCATCACATGATCTTTCCCCCCAGCATCACGTACCTGCGTAGGAAATTCGGCTCCGTGGAAGACTTCCACCCCCTCCGCCTGTTCCAGTAACTGAATAACCTGCTCGGCATCAACCGGAGTCCGTGTTTCGACATGCACGGCTTCGGCATGACCATAGAACACCGGAACCCGGACACAGGTCGGATTGACTGCAACAGAGGGATCGTTAAGAATCTTCTGCGTCTCCCAAACCATTTTCATTTCTTCTTTTGTATAGCCATTATCCATAAAAGTATCGATTTGCGGGATACAGTTGAAAGCGATCTGCTGGCTGAATGCTTCCGGCTCAGCCGGAATACCGTTCAATAATTTTGCAGTCTGTCCAGCTAGTTCATCAATACCTTTTTTTCCTGCACCGGAAACCGACTGATACGTTGTCACATTGATACGGTCGATACCCACGTCATCATAAATTGGCTTAAGTGCCACCAGCATCTGGATTGTAGAACAGTTCGGATTGGCAATAATATTCCGGTTCCGGAATTCTGCAATAGCCTCCGGATTCACTTCCGGAATCACCAGAGGAATATCGTAGTCGTAGCGGAAGTGTGAAGAATTATCAATGACTACAACACCTTCATCGGCTGCAACAGGCGCCCATTTTTCGGACAGCTCACCACCAGCAGAAAACAAGGCGATATGCACCAGAGACCAATCAAACTCTTCTACATTTTGCACCCGGACAGTTTTACCGTTAAACCGGTAGGTTCTTCCCTCACTACGCTCACTGGCCAGCAGATACAATTCTCCTACCGGAAACTTACGCTCTTCCAGTATCTCTATCATCGCTTCACCAACAGCACCCGTCGCACCAAATACCGCAACGTTAAATTCCTGAGTCATTTATTTTACCTCAATCTGAAAACCTAATTTGGCCAGTGGCGATAAGTTACACGCGCTATCACCAGCCAGACAGACGGCACTGTATTCTCGCCTGTCCCAATATTCTTTACGCATTTTGTCGAATGCTCCTGCCGGACCAATCATTCGACGAAACAGCGCATCATCCCTGCGCACATCATAAACTAACTGGATAAGATTATGCAGTGCTGCCTCATCCCATTCCCGATCAAGTGTTACTCTGGGAATAGGAGCGGTAGGCAGGAGATCACTTGCTGCGGCTCTTTCTTCACGTCCGAGAAACTCACAAAATGCATTAAAGATCATCGTAGTACCACGAGCTTTTCCTTCCAGACCGTACCCAGCCACATGCGGAGTTGCAAAACTCAGCAAAGGAAGAAGTTGCATATCAACCATCGGTTCCTCTTCAAACACATCCAGCGCAGCGCAGAAGCCATCCTGCCGCTGCAGGCGAGCTTTTAGAGCCTGATTATCAACAACCGGACCTCTGGCAGCATTAACTAAAATCTGATCGCCTCGCAGCGACTCCAGACGTGATGCATTAAGCAAATGCCGGGTCGGAAACTCACCACCGCTGGTAAGCGGTGTATGCAGAGTGATCACATCAGCCTGCTCCAGTAAGGTATCCAGACAAGTAAACCTCCGCGAATCGCCAGCTTGCTCTTTTGGAGGATCGTTAAGCATAACCTTAATACCGAGACCTTGCAGACACTGCTGCAGATAAGAACCTACCTGTCCGGCACCCACAATACCGACCGTTTTATCAAATATGGAAAATCCCTGCTGCTGAGCCAACACCATCAGAACACTGAACACATATTCTGCGACTCCGACTTTATTACAGCCGGGTGCTGCTGTGAAAAAGATACCTTTTTTCCGCAATACTGCCTGATCAACATGATCCATACCGGCCGTTGCCGTACCAATAAATTTGAGCCGGTCCGCCTGCTCCAGTAATGCGGCATTAACTTTTGTCACCGAGCGGATCATCAGAGCATCCACGCCTATCAAATCTTCTGCTGTCAGCGTTCTGCCCGGCTTGAGTAAAACTTCTCCCAGTTGACTGAACAAACTTTTGGCATAAGGCATATTTTCATCAATAACTATCTTCATCTTTTATACTTATTCTGTTCCGTGTTCTGGCATTGTAATTTTTTTGCAGGGAAGATGTAACAACAGCTTTCAAACTGAAAACAAAAACCCCGGCTCTGTTGGCCGGGGCTTATTCAAATCAACTGCTGCCAGTTATGCCTGATATTTTTTAATTATCAGCGTCGCGTTCGTACCACCGAAACCGAAGCTGTTAGACATAACCGTCGTCAATTCCTGATCACGTCGTTCGGTTACGATATCCAGACCTTTCGCAGCCTCATCCAGCTCAGTGATATTAATACTCGGAGCAATAAAGCTGTGCTCAAGCATCAGGGTGGAGTAAATCGCTTCCTGTACACCTGCGGCGCCCAGAGAGTGACCTGTCATCGCTTTGGTTGCAGAAATAGCCGGACAGTTGCCACCAAATACTTCCTGAATCGCTTCCAGTTCTTTACCGTCGCCAACAGGAGTTGAAGTACCGTGAGTGTTTACGTAATCAATTTTATCTACGCCTTCCATTGCATTACGCATACAACGTACGGCACCTTCACCAGACGGTACTGTCATATCATAACCGTCAGAAGTTGCACCATAACCTACAACCTCACCGTAGATCTTCGCACCACGTGCCAGCGCATGTTCCAGCTCTTCAACCACAACCATACCGCCACCGCCAGCGATAACAAAACCGTCACGGGTTGCATCGTAAGTACGAGAAGCCGTTTCAGGCGTATCGTTATACTTGGTTGACAGAGCTCCCATAGCATCGAACATCATGGTCTGACTCCAGTGCAGCTCTTCACCGCCACCAGCAAACATAACATCTTGCTTACCCAGTTGAATCTGCTCTACAGCATGACCGATACAGTGTGCAGATGTTGCACATGCAGAACTCATTGAATAGTTGACGCCTTTAATCTTAAACGGAGTCGCCAGACAGGCAGAAACCGTTGAAGACATTGTACGGGGTACCATATAAGGACCAACGCGACGTACTCCTTTTTCACGCATGGTATCGGTCGCAACCAGCTGATTATAGGCTGATGCGCCACCAGAACCGGCAACAATACCTGTACGAGGGTTAGAAACCTGCTCTTCTGTCAGACCAGCATCCGCAATAGCCTGCTCCATAGAAAGATAAGCATAAGCAGCCGCATCACCCATAAAACGCATGATCTTACGATCGATATGCTCAGCAGGATTAAGTTTGATATTACCCCATACCTGAGAACGAAGGCCCATTTCCTTGAATTCATCAGATGCTGTGATGCCAGATTTACCCGCCTGCAGAGATGCCAACACTTCTTCTACGTTGTTACCAATGCTGGACACGATTCCCATGCCTGTGATAACGGCTCGTTTCATGTTACTTTCCTATCAATCTGTTAAAACTGCTAAATAATAACTAAGTTACCGGCCACAAGTGGTCAGCTTTCCTTATCATTAGCACATTCCTGAACAAATAAGTACAATTGTGTGAAATTAAGTCGGCCGTCAGGCTGTTAGCAAACCTGTAGATCACTATGACATCAACCAACGACACCCCTATTTGTCAAACTATTATCCATAATGCACAACTGGACTGGAATGATGCTGGAACACCCGTATCTGACCAGTTTGACGATGTTTACTTTTCCAACGTTAACGGTCTGGAAGAGACCCGCTATGTATTTCTGCAGCAAAATCACCTTCCGGAACGATGGCATACCTTCCGGCAGCGCCGTTTTGTGATCGGCGAAACCGGCTTCGGAACCGGACTGAACTTTCTGGCCGTATGGCAATGGTTTGAACAATTCCGGTTTGAAAATCCGGATTCTGCATTACAGGAACTGCATTTTATCAGTTTTGAAAAATTTCCGCTCAGTAAGGATGACTTAATTAAAGCACATCAGGCATGGCCGGAATTGGGTAAATACGCCGCAGAACTGCAAAAACACTATCCCCTTGCTTTGCCTGACTGCCACCGGATTATTCTGGCTGATGGTGCCATCACTCTGGATCTCTGGTTCGGAGATATCAAAGACTGCATGCCTCAGGTTCCGGTGAATGAGTCCGGTATTATCGACGCATGGTTTCTCGATGGCTTTGCTCCCAGCAAAAACCCGGAAATGTGGAATCAAATCCTGTTTAACAGTATGGCCAAGCTGGCTAAAAAAGCGTGTACCTGTGCAACATTTACAGCAGCAGGATTTGTGCGTCGCGGCTTAATTGAAGCCGGTTTCGATATGAAAAAAACCAAAGGCTTCGGCACTAAAAGAGATATGATTGTCGGTACTTTGGCAGAGAAAGTGCCCTTCACTAATATTGCCCCATGGTATGCCCGACCGGAAAATGATGATATCCACGATGTTGCTATTATTGGCGGAGGCATTGCCAGTGCCACGCTGGCCTCAGCACTGTGCCGTCGTGGTGTAGCCGTTACCTTATACTGCTCAGATGAAGCTCCGGCGGAGAATGCTTCCGGTAACCGTCAGGGTGCTGTTTATCCTCTGCTGAACGGTACCCACTCCGGACTGTCCCGCTTGTTTGCTCCGGCATTTCTTTTTGCCCGGCAGGTTATTCAGCAGGCCTCTGAACAGCTTGAATTTGCCCATCAATGGTGTGGTGTCACACAGTTGGCATGGGACGATAAAGCAGAAAAAAAACTGGATAAAATGCTTGAGGGAAATTTCCCGGAACCATTGATCCATAAATTAACGGCAGAGCAAACAGCGCTGACGATCGGCCTTCCGGTTACAACCGAAAGTGTTCATTATCCTCTGGGGGGCTGGTTATGCCCGAAAGAGCTGACTCAGGCTATGATTACCAGACTGACGAAGCTGGCACATTTTTCGGCTCATTTTAATACCGGTATAGAAACACTCACCTTTGATACAGAAGTACAGCTCTGGAAATTATCAACTCAGGATAAAATTTTCAACCATCAGGCTGTTGTAGTTGCAAATGGCCATAAGTTTAACCAGTTTGAACAGACCCAGTCTATTCCAGCCTCCGCAGTGAAAGGACAGGTCAGCCACATACCAACGACCCCTTCTCTGACAAAGCTGAAAACCGTTCTCTGCTACGACGGTTATATGACACCGAATAATCCGGATGACGGTCTGCACTGTATCGGTGCCAGTTTCGACAGAGAACATATCAACCAGACATTTGACCCACAGGCTCAGTGTGATAACAAAACCAAGTTGCTGCGCAGTGTGACTGATCAAAGCTGGCCAAATGAAGTCGATGTCAGCGGCAATGACTCCCGGCAGGGGATCCGCTGTGCAACACGGGATCATGTTCCTTATGTAGGTAATGTCTGTGATCTGGATAAAATTCTGCATAATTACGCAGACCTGCATCGCCAACAAGATAACGCCGAGACAATAGCCGATTACCCAAATCTGTTTTGTATTATAGGGCTTGGCTCCCGGGGGCTATGCTCTGCTCCTCTGATGGCAGAGGCACTGGCATCACAGATGTGTAATGACCCGCTTCCCCTTCCGGTTGCGGTACTGGACAACATCCATCCGGGCAGAATGTGGGTAAGAAGGTTGCTGAAAGGTAAAGCGATCGTACAATAGCTTCCGGTACGGTATTTCCTTCTCAGGATGAACATTTCTCAGCATCAGAAAAGGAAATACCACTGAATATTTGTTGCAGTTTAAAGCTCATCTTCCAGATATTCATCCAAATAATCTTCCTGCTGTTCATCAATAGCCTCTGCTTCCAGCTCGGCCTTGAAATCTTCCCGCTGCAGATAGACCTCTCGGGTAAAGATATAAGGATCCGGCGAAGCTTCCAGCATGGGTTCCTGAGAAACCAGTGCGGCCCGTGACTCCATACCCTGAAAAACCCATTTGCTGACCGTCCCCCAGACATTCAGGTAAGAAAGAGGAAAATACATCTGATCAACAACATCGGTTGTGTTACGCACTGTTGTCGGACCAACTCCCGGCAGCATGACATAAGCGCCATTTCCTACTCCATGATGCCCGACAGCATCACTGAAACTTCGTCCGTCTTCTTTTGGAACACCGACTGCACCGGCAAAATCAAACAGACCAAACAAACCAAAAGTTGTGTTCATCCAGAAACGGTTAAAATGGTTAAGTGCGGTATGCCCGTTACCCATCAGGAGGTTACTTAAAGCACTGGCCGGTTCATCCAGATTGGAAAAAAAGTTTGAAATACCGGTACGGACAAAAGAAGGCGTATAGTTTACATAAGCCAGTGAAACCGGACGAAGAATGTAAGGGTCAAGATAATCGTAGTTGATGTCCCACATACTGCGGTTAAAACCTTCGATAGGGTCATCTGAGTGAGAGCCTTCTGTCTTACCCGTGTTCTGCTCAGGAACCTCCGATCCGTCAACCGGTTCAGGGCCGGTTTGATCAGTTGCCACACCAACGGCTGTCGAATCCGGTGCCGTTGCACACCCCGTCGTAACTAAAGCCAATAACACCACTAAAATAGCTTTGCTGCGCAGAAAAAACATATACCTATCCATTCCCTGACAAAAACCGGGCAATCCCGTCTGATTTTATTATGGAGAGTATTAATACTTGTTATTGACGATGATTGCAACAAAGTCGCCTGATTTCATAACAAAGTGAAGGGGCAATCTGCCCCCGTGATACATTAAAACCATCCTCTATTCGGTTTTCTCTTTAAGTCGGCTACGGGCATTATCAATACTGCGCTGCAGCATAAGATAACGGCTGTCTTCCGTGCCAATAAGCTGTTGCATCGCATGCCAGTACTGAATGGCAGCCCGGTATTCCTGCCGCCGGTATGCATCAAAGGCCAGCATAGAGTATATCCGCAGATCAACCACCTCATCCCGGAGTAACCCCATCAGGACATTCCGCCCTTCATTTTGATCGGCTTTATTCTGAGTCATCATTAGTGCCTGTGCATATCCCAGACGAATGTCTGCATTTTCCGGTGCCAGCTTATAGGCTTTTCTCATTGCATCCCCTCCAGTCTGTAGATCCTGACCGGATAATGCTATACGTCCCAAAAGCAACCAGCCATCGGCATCGTCTGGCGTTTCATATAACCGGGTTCGCAAACCGAGAACCATATCCTGCAGCTCAGATTCTGTCATACTCTCCCCCTGCCCTGACATCAACTTCTCCAGCAGAGGATTGAGACTGCTGCGGGTTTCCTGCCAGTGACTGACCAGAGGTAAAGCACCCACAGAAAAGTAGATGCCATAGGAAAGAATCATCAGCACCACCGCAGATGACCAAAAAAGACGTACCGGTGAACCCAAACCGTTTTCTCCGGCAGAATATCCCGGGTCAATGACCGGAACATCATCCAGCAGGGACTGTTTCAGATCAGAAACCAGATCGTCCTGTTCCAAAGCCACACCCTCTTCTATTTCCGCATTCAGTTCACACAACCGCTGACGGTAGAGAGCTTTGTTCAACTCATCCCGTTCAGCCAGATCATCCGACCTGTTATGGCGAAACAGAGGCAATGCCAGCATCAGACAGGCAGACATGACCAGTGCTACAGAAAATAACCCGAATACTATCATCGTTTATCTCCGTTCTTCCGTCCATCCAGCAGCGCCTGTAAGCGGGCCTCCTTCTCCGGATTCCAACAGTCTGCATTTTGTATCACCTGTGCTTTTTTTCGGCTACGGGCAATGATAACAGAAAGCCCGAGCACCAATACTATCACCGGGCCGAACCATAATATGGCGGTTGCCAGTGTAAACGGAGGATCATAGGTAACAAAGTTACCGTACCGGTCTGTCATATACTGTACGATCTCTTCCGGAGTTTGGCCCTGTTTTGTCATTTCATAAACCTTCTGCCGCAGATCCTGCGCTATCTCTGCGTTAGAATCTCCGATGGTATTATTCTGGCACTTGGGACAACGCAGCGTACTACTCAACGTTTTAAACTGTTCTTCCTGCAGTTTCGTATCAAAATCGTAAACGTCAATAGCAGCCAATACTGACGCCGAGCACATCCAACCAACCACATAAATTAGCATCCATACCACGGTCTTTCCCGATAACGCCTTCATAAGTCAGTCTCCCGAGCCAGTTCTGTATACATAGGTTCCAGCACATCTTGCCAGTTAACGGCATTGACATCACCGACATGGCGGTAACGGATCACCCCACCGGCATCAATCAGGTAGGTTTCCGGTGCACCATAAACCCCCAGATCCAGTCCCAGCATACCGTTTCCGTCATACAGGCTGATCAGATACGGGTTCCCCAGCTCATTCAGCCATCTGGTTGCTTTATCCCGGTCATCTTTATAGTTAAGCCCGATAATACGGACTCCGCGGGAAGCCAGTTCATTCAAATACTGATGCTCGCCGTAGCAGGTCGGACACCATGTAGCCCATACATTGATAAGAACAGGTGCTCCTCTAAAAACAGACTGATCATACAGTTTACCCGGTTCAGCCAGATCCTCCAGCCGGAACTGAGGGACAGACTTACCGATCAGAACAGACTCCAGCCTCGTTGGATCGTCCCCCTCCGCATTTCTGTCCAGTTGTACGATAAAGACCATCACCAAAACCAAAAACAGCAGCAGAGGCAGAAACAAAACTTTCTTAGTCATTCTCCACCTCCTCCTTTAAAGGAATCGAGTGTGTTTGTCTTCCAGAATGAAAACGATAACGTTTGTCACTGATCGCTACCCCGGCTCCGGCAGCCATGAGCAAACTTCCCAGCCAGATCCAGCGGACAAACGGTTTATAATGCAGCCGCACTGCCCATGATTTGCCATCATCCAGCCTTTCTCCCATGGCAATGTACAGATCTCGGGTCAACCCTCTGTCAATCGCAGCCTCTGTCATCATGGATCTTGCTGTTCGGTAGAAACGCTTTTCCGCATGGAGGGTGTTAACGAATGCCCCCTTCTCCGTGATCTCAAAGTCAGCAATAAATCCGGTGTAGTTAGGCCCGTCCTGCTCTCGCAACCCAGAAAAATAAAACGTGTAGTCATTAACCCGAAACGCTTCTCCCGGTGCCAGCCGGACATCGCGTTCCACACTATAATTCTGTACCATGGCAATACCGATCACTGTTACCGCCAGCCCGATGTGCCCCAGTAACATAGCCCAGTGACTTCGCTGCAAACGACTTATACCCTGAATAAAACTGTAACGGTGTGTCGCACGCTGATACACCTCATACCCATGCATAACAATAACCCACAATGCCATGGCCCAGCCCATACAAGCTAATGCAGAAAAGTCGTCTCCGTAGAGACGGACAAATAGAATACTGAGACTCAGTGCGGTGATGCCGGAAATCAGCACCGGTTTTATCAGAACCGTCCACCGGTCCCGCTTCCAGCGAATCAATGGCCCGACCCCAAGTAACAAGGCAAACGGTACCATTAGCCAGGTAAATAATGTATTGAAAAAAGGAGCACCGATAGATACCGACCCCAGTCCCAGCTGTTTATGCACCAGAGGCAATAATGTCCCGACCAGAACGACAACCAACGCGGCAATCAGAAGAATATTATTAAGCAACAAGGCATTTTCCCGGGAAAATAGCATAAAGTTGCAGTGTGAACGTACCGCCCCGCCTTTCAGCGCAAACAAAAGTAGAGAGCCGCCGATCACCACAATAAGAAATCCGAGGATAAACATTCCTCTGGCAGGGTCAGAGGCAAAGGCATGTACCGAGACCAGTATGCCGGAGCGTACCAGAAAAGTTCCCAGCAGACTCAGAGAAAATGCAGAAATAGCCAGTAATACCGTCCAGGCCTTAAAGGTTCCACGTTTTTCGGTAACCGCCAATGAATGCATCAGCGCTGTTCCGGCCAGCCATGGCATAAAAGAAGCATTCTCTACCGGATCCCAGAACCACCAGCCACCCCAACCCAATTCGTAATAGGACCACCAGGAACCCAAAGCGATCCCCAATGTCAGAAACAGCCAAGCTGCTGTGGTCCATGGGCGGGACCAGCGAGCCCAGGCAGTGTCCAGTCTGCCAGTCATCAGGGAAGCAATAGCAAAAGAGAAAGCAACTGAGAATCCGACATACCCCATATACAGCATAGGCGGATGAATAATCAGACCAGGATCCTGTAGCAGAGGATTCAGATCCCGTCCGTCCACGGGAAAGAAGGGCAATGTCCGCAAAAATGGATTAGACGTCAGAATAATAAACAGCAGAAAACCGACATTAATCATTCCCATAACGGACAATACCCGGGCAACCGACTCCTGCGGCATCTTACGACTAAAACGTGATACAGCAACCGTCCAGCCAGCCTGAATCAGAACCCAGAGCAGCAAAGAACCTTCATGAGCCCCCCATACTGCCGTTAGACGATAAAACCAGGGCAACTCACTGTTCGAATTAGCGGCCACATACAGTAAAGTAAAATCATTGCTGTAAAAGGCCCATAACAATATAGAAAACGAGATCAGCAGCAGGCTGAACATGCCCCAAGCCAACGGTCTGGCTGTCGTCATAAGAAGAGAGGAGCGATACCTTGCTCCTGCCAGCGGCAAAACACTCAGCAATAACGCCAGTCCGAGAGACACAATAAGGGCAAAATGCCCCAGCTCAGCAATCATTGAAAACTCCCTGCTTTCTGTTCATCTGTGTATTTCAGCGGTTCATGTACTTTCTTCATGGCTTCTGCTATATCTGGCGGCATATAGTCTTCATCATGTTTTGCCAGTACTTCAAACGCCTCTATCACCAGAGCACTTTTCAGGACCCCCTGCGCGACAATCCCTTGCCCGTCCCGGAACAAATCCGGAAGAATACCGTCATATTCAACCGTGACAGCCGGCCCCACATCAGCCAGTTTGAAGCGTACTTTTAACGAATCGGAATCACGTTTCACCGTTCCCGCAACAACCATTCCTCCGATACGCAAACGCTGCCCTACAGCTGGTTTTGAACCGTCAGGTTTACCATAGACAATTTCCGTCGGGGTATAGAACAGATCCATATTCTGATTCATTGCATACAGCACCAGTCCGACAGTTGACCCTACCCCTAAAATCAGCGCAAGAAACAGCCCGAATCTTTTTTTGCGTCTCGGATTCATAATGTATCCTCCAACTTCTCCGCAGCAGCAAGCCGCTCCTGCCGGTTCTGCTTATCACGGACAGTCTGCATAATACGCTTTCTCTTTCCTATACTAGTCCCCAACAGTATTAGCATGGCAGTAATAGCGACACCAAAGGCACCCCAAACGAATCCCCCATACCCACCCATGGTAAGCAGATCATGCAACGAATGAAAAAACATAACTAACGTTCCTCCGTCCCGGCAGAAACCGAGGCTATTTCCTGAACCCAAGGACGATGGCTCTCCCGCAGCAACAGTTCATTGCGAAAACGGATCAGGGTTACGACAATAGTAAAAAACAGAAAACCGACAATATTAATAATCAAAGGCCAGAGCATACTGCCGGACATAGAAGGTTTTTCAAACTTAGTAATGGTTGCTCCCTGATGCAGGGTATTCCACCATTCCACGGAAAAATGGATAATAGGCAGGTTAATTACACCGACAATAGCCAGTATACCAGCCGCCTTTGCTGCTTTTTTATCGTCGTCAAAAGAGTGATAAAGGGCGATAACACCTAAATACAAAAATAGCAGAATCAGCTCAGACGTCAGGCGGGCATCCCATACCCACCATGCTCCCCACATAGGTTTTCCCCATATCGACCCGGTGGCCAGTGCAATAAATGTAAATACCGCTCCGACAGGAGCCATTGCTGATGCAGCCATGCTGGCAAGGCGAACCTGCCAGACCAGACCAACAAATGCAGCCACTGCCATAAAGAAATAAACCCCCATAGACCAGATAGCCGACGGAACATGTACATAGATAATCCTGAAACTGTTTCCCTGCTGATAATCAGCTGGCGCATAAACCAGCCCCCATATCATACCGGTTAGCAGCAATCCGGCCGCAATGACGGCAAACCATGGCAGCCACTTACCACACAGGTAGTAGGCACACTCAGGTTCAGAGTAAGAATGAAGCCATTTCCGCATAATAACAACTCTCTCTATACTGTTGGCGCTGTTGTTTTTCACTTCAGAGGTACGAGGCTATCCTATTCCCCGACACAATCAGAGCAATACCTATAAAGTGTTGTTTTCACATAAATTTAGTCTAGTTCACACTAACTCTCAATGCGGCACTAACTGCAAATGGTGTTAATGTCACAGACCCGACCAGCATAGCAGCCAAAATAGCCAGTTGCCCGTTATACGGCATTCCCAGACTCGCAGCATCAATAGCCGCTGTTGCAAAAATCAGTACAGGAATATACAACGGCAAGATCAGCAGGCTTAGCAGAACTCCGCCTTTCCGGAGCCCCACGGTCAAAGCTACTCCTATCGCCCCGATAAAACTCAGGGTCGGAGTTCCGATCAACAGGGTCAGTACCACTGCCAGCCAGGTGGACAGATCCAAAGACAGCAACACCGCCAGTAACGGACTGATCAAGATCAACGGTAACCCAGTCAGCAGCCAGTGAGCCATGACTTTACCAATCACCGCTAGTGGTAAAGGCAGAGGTAACAGCATCATTTGCTCCAGCGTACCGTCCTGAAAATCATCACGGAATAACCGTTCCAGTGCCAGCAATGCCGCCAGTAGCGCTGCCACCCAGATAATACCGGCAGCAATACGCGCCAGCAGGTTGGGCTCGGGACCAATACTCAGAGGGAACAATGTAATGACAATAATAAAAAACCAAAGCGGATTCAGAATATCAGCCTGCCTTCTGAAGGCAATCAGCAGCTCTCTGCGGATAATGACGAGCATAGATCTCAGCATATCAATCCCCCAGCCTGATTCTGCGCAGCTCAGAACGATTAATAAACATATCCTGGTGTGTGGTCAGCAAAACCATTCCCCCCAGCTTCGTATGCTCAAGGAATAACTTTTCCAGCACTCTGACACCCTGTTTATCGATTGCAGTCAACGGTTCATCCAGAATCCATAACGGCTGCCTGCTAAGCCATAATCGTGCCAGTGCTACCCGTCTCTGCTGACCGGCCGAAAGCTGAGCCACTGGAATATCTTCACGTCCGCCCAGACCGACTCTGGCTAAAGCTGTCCATATCTGCTCACTGTCGGCTTTCCCTTGCACAAGAGACTGATGAAACATCAGGTTCTCATAGCCGGTCAGTTCTCGTTTTACTCCAGGCAGATGACCTAAAAACAGTAAATCCTGATGATATTGTTCCCGGATAGTGTGAACAAGGTGACCTTTCCAGAAAACATCACCTCCCTCACTATCGCCAAGACCGGCAATAATTCTGAGCAGTGTCGTTTTCCCGCTGCCATTGCGACCTTCAATCTGGATCAGTTCTCCCGGGTTCATGCTGAAAGAAAGTTCTTTAAATAAGACCCTCTCTCCACGAATTGCCGATAGTGCAGAAATCTCTAGCATGCATTATTTATTAATTACCGAATGTGTTTATATATTAGCACAAGCTTGAATTTCAGCAGGATCTGAGTGTGTACTAACTGCACAAAAATAAAGAAATTTTTATAAAAAAACAGGCTCTGTGATACAGAGCCTGTTGAGGATAAATTATGTCTGATTCAAATAGTAAACGTACCGGTCAGCGAGGCTGATTCGCCTTGCGTCTACGCTGCGCTTTAACGGTACCACCGGGTGTACTGCTTAGCGGTGGTACTTTTTCTTTACCCGCTAATTTATTTTGCAGTGACATCATCAGCTCAGCTTCTGCTTTGGGCAATTCACACTCTTCAATGAGTTCATTCAAATCTGCGCCAAGTTGCACCATCTTACTGGCTCTGGAGTATAAACGGCTGTCAGCGTCTGTGTGCTCAAGCTCAGTTACCCGTTCATGCAGGTGCTGAATAACATCTTGCTGCTCTGCAACTTTCTGCCCCAATCCGACAACGACAGAGCGAACCTCAAGCAACTGATTACTCGCTTTTTGGACTTCTTTCTCAAAATGACGAATATCCTGACGCTGCCTGTCAATCGTACTCTGCATCCTTTTTCTGCTGCCCCACCAGAGCATCAGAATGATACCAATCAGCAGCAATCCTCCGCCCCACAGCAGCGGAAGACTGTCCAGTTGCAACTGTTCAAACATTACAGATGTGCCATTTCATTCCATTCTTCATCGGACAGAAGCTTATTCAGGTCGACCAGAATCAGCAACTTACCATCACGGTTGCTGACGCCCTGAATAAATTTAGCACTTTCATCCGAACCGACACTTGGTGTTGTATCAATTTCTGAAGTGCGCAGATAAACCACTTCTGCCACACTGTCTACCAGAATCCCGATAACCTGACGCTCAGATTCAATCACGATGATGCGTGTATTATCGGTTACTTCACCCTGCATCAGGCCAAAGCGTGAACGGGTATCAATAACGGTAACCACGTTACCACGTAAGTTGATAATCCCCAGAACGTAATCTGGTGCTCCCGGTACTGGTGCAATTTCTGAATAGCGAAGCACTTCACGAACCTGCATTACATTAATGCCGTAAGTCTCTTCTTCCAGTTGGAAAGTTACCCACTGAAGTACTTCGTCATTTACCTGATCTTTTCTAACTTCTACTTCATTAACCTGAGACATGTTTTATCCTCTTTGTGTCGCTATCGACAAACTTTATTAACTATTCCAGCCTGCTAACACTACAGCCCAGTCACTGGTTCAATTGCCCAGTGCTTTTACATCCAAACCTGCATCTAACATCAAAATCATAGCTTCAACATGAATTAGAGCACACATTTTTTCTTTTACCATTCCGGCAAGCCAAGGGCGTTTACCTGCCTGTTCCCGCCAGCGAACCTTCTCTGTATTTAATAGCTCGGTTCCCATCAGTTGAGTACTGGCCAGCCCCCAGTGACTTTCCCCCAGCATAACAACATACTGATAAGCCCCTTTATATGCATCATCCGTTAAACGCTCGGCCATAACCCATTTCGCCGTATCAACAACATCCAGTTGATCGTCTTTACTCGTCTGCAGGCCAAGGTACCAGTTTGGTCGCCCAATCAGGTGGCTCATATCACCGATACGGTGAATACCTCCCAGCTCATCCAGAGGTACGGCAAAAGTAACACCGTTTACTTCAAAATACAGTACCTGAAAACTGTTATCCCGGCGGGTACTTTCCCACCCCTGATCCAAGATCACATCTGGTTGTGCAGATAATTGAGCCTGACTCTCTTCTTCCACGACAGACTCTGTGGTTACCAGTTCTTCTTCTGCAAGCGCAGTTACCGGCTCAGATACTAAATCTTCTGTGACTGGTTCTGCTTCCAGAGCACCGATGTCCCAGTCCTGAATTTCATCAGCATCAGCAATAACCGTTTCCGTTGCCTCAACAGTGCTCTGCTCCAGGATTGTTTCTATTTCTGATTCTGTCGAGGTATTCAGTGCTTCCAGTTTATCCAGCAGCTTCTGAATATCCTGCAAATCAGGAGCTTCTAATTCATCATATTCAATTTCAGTATAGGAAGTATTATTCTCAGAATGCAGCTGTGTTTGTAATTCCGGTATCTTAGCCTCAGTTTTTTCTACCAGATGCAGCTCTGCTTCATAACTGACCGGTCCGGAAACCGGATACTCCTTTTGCGACAGCGTCTCTTCTGCTGCATGCTTAACCTGCGTATCTTCCGGCAACAGCTCCTCAGAAGATTCTTCCCACTCTTCATCCAGAAGTGCCGTAAAATAATCGTTCAGCGCTTCTTCACCCGATAGAATATGTACAGCTTTACTACTCATTTATCGCTAACCTCTCCAGATAAATAAGCAGTTGCTTATAGGCAAAAACACCCCGGCTGCCCTCAGCAAAATGAGATGCTGGCAGATTTCTCAAACTCGCGTCCCGGAATTTAGTATCGATTGGTACAGCGGAATTCCAGACCTGATCCGGATAATCTTTTTTCAGTTGTGTGAGGGTTTGCAACGAGGCTTTCGTTCGCTTATCGTACATTGTTGGGACAATGGTTGTCTTAAATATACGCTGCCGGGATTTCTGCATAATAGCCAGAGTACGGATCATCCGCTCCAGCCCTTTCATCGCCAGAAATTCCGTCTGAACCGGGATAAGAATACGGTCACTGGCTGCCAGTGCATTAACCATCATAACACCGAGTATCGGCGGACAGTCTATCAGCACATAATCATAATCACCGTGTAGTGCCATCAAGGCGCGCTTCAGAATCAGCCCCATCCCATTACGATTTCCCATCACACGATCCAGTGTAGCCAAAGACATATGTGCAGGAACAAGATCAATATTTTCAATCTCTGTGCCCAATATCATTGATGACACTGAATTCTTGGTGATTTCCGGGAGCTGAAAAAGGTCAAACAGACTTTTCTCTACCGTATCAGAATCAAACCCCAGATAAGTCGTCAGTGAGGCATGAGGATCGGTATCCACCAATAATACTCTGTGTCCTTTTTTGCTCAGCAAACCAGCCAGTGTGACTGTAGTGGTCGTTTTTCCGACGCCACCTTTCTGATTCGCGACACTCCAGACAATCATTGATGCCCCCTAAGACAGACCAACTTCAACAAGCATCCGCTCAGAAATACGTTCCAACGGAAGATCTTCCGATGAAATACCAGCCTTAGCTACTGCCTGCGGCATACCATAAACAACGCAGCTCTCTTCATCCTGAGCCCAGATAGTAGAACCAGCCGACTTCAGCATGCGTGCCCCTTCACGACCATCAGCCCCCATTCCTGTCAGGATCATGGACAAGACTTTATCCTGAAAAACTTTTGCAGCAGAACCGAAAGTCACATCAACGCACGGCTTATAGTTCATCCGCTCTCCGCCATCAACAATACGTAATCTGGCCGCTCCCGGGCGTCCATCAACCATCATCTGCATCCCACCCGGAGCCAGATAAGCAACGCCCGGTTTCAGAGTATCGCCATCTTCAGCTTCCTTAACCTGAATCTTACATAATGAATTCAGACGGGCTGCAAATGCAGACGTAAATGTCGCAGGCATATGCTGGATCAGTACAATCGGATGAGGATAGTTCGCCGGCAAACGAGTCAGAATTTTCTGCAGAGCCACCGGCCCTCCGGTAGACGTGCCGATAGCGGTTAACTGATATTTTTTCCCGGTTGCCTTAAAACGGGCAGGGGCTTTGATCTCAGCCTTAGGCGCAGGTGAAACACCACGAGATGCCGGTAACGGTGCTCGCGGGGCAGCGGTTGTCACAGATGCCGATGGTGTGCGACGTAAAAAAGCACGCTTTCTGGCGATTTCAACAACCCGTTGTTGCAACAACTGAGTAGCTTCATCACGGTTGCGGGCAATGTCCTCGAACTTTTTCGGTAAAAAGTCCAGAGCCCCGGCATCCAAAGCATCTAGCGTCGCCCTCGCCCCTTCATGAGTCAGGGACGAGAACATCAGGATAGGAGTCGGCTGCACTTTCATTATTTCTCGCACAGCGGTAATACCGTCCATAACCGGCATCTCAATATCCATAGTTATTACATCAGGCTTAAGCTGAGTAACTTTTTGAATCGCTTCTTTGCCGTTTGTTGCCACATCCATAACTTCAAGACGCGGATCAGAGTTAATAATTTCACTGACTCTGCGACGGAAAAAGCTCGAATCATCAACAACTAGTACTTTTACTGCCATAGGTTCCTTCTTACATACGTGACCGGGTCGCGTACTCTTTTAATAAATTAGGTACATCAAGAATCAGTGCAATGTGACCATCACTGGTGATGGTTGCACCAGCCATACCGGGAGTACCTTGCAGCAGGGCATCCAATGGTTTAATAACCACTTCTTCCTGACCTATCAGATTATCCACGACAAAACCGACCCGCTGACTTCCCAACTGAACAATCACCACATGACCATGACCCTCTCTCTGATCACGCATACCGGCACTCGGTACCAGCCAGTTCTGCAGATAGAAAAGTGGAATAGATTTGTCACGTACAATAATGGTTAGCTGACCATCAACCACATTGGTCTTACTCAGATCCAGATTGAAGATTTCATTCACGCTGGCCAGAGGCAATGCAAAAGGCTGCTCACAGACACCGACCATCAGAGTCGGAAGGATTGCCAGAGTCAGTGGTACTTTGATGGTAATCTTCGTACCCTTACCCATTTCTGAATCAACATCCACAGAACCGTTTAAGGTATTAATGGCCGTTTTAACTACATCCATGCCTACACCACGGCCGGAAATATCAGATATCTGCTCCTTACTGGAAAAGCCCGGAGCAAAAATAAGATTGAAACATTCTTTATCCGTTAAGCGCGATGCAGCTTCTGCATCCATCAGACCACGTTTTACTGCAATACCCCGCAGCTTATCCGGATCCATACCGCTACCGTCATCAACAATTGCCAATTGAATATGGTCACCTTCCTGAGAAGCAGAAAGAGTCACCTTGCCCGTCCGGGATTTGCCGGCTTTCACCCGGTCTTCCGGTAATTCGATACCATGGTCTACAGAGTTTCGCACTAAGTGGATCAATGGATCAGCCAAGGCTTCAACCAGATTCTTATCCAGGTCAGTATCTTCACCACGCATTTCCAGCACGATATCTTTTTTCAGGTTACGGGCAAGATCCCGAACCACGCGCGGGAAGCGGCCAAATACTTTCTTGATTGGCTGCATCCGGGTTTTCATTACAGCACCCTGCAGGTCAGCAGTAACAATATCCAGGTTACCAACCGCTTTGGACATCTCTTCATCATTACGGTTAAGACCCAGACTGACCAAGCGGTTACGAACAAGAACCAGCTCACCAACCATGTTCATAATGGTATCCAGCGTAGAGGTATCTACACGAACCGTTGCTTCTGCCTGAGGTTTAGCCGGTGCGGTGGCTTTCTTTTCAGCAACTGCTTTTGCGGCAGGCTGAGGAGCAGGAACCGCAGCTGGTTTAGGCGCAGGAACCGGAGCCTTAGGAGCTTCCGCTTTAACAGGAGCTGGTGCCGGTGCATTGGCTACCGGATTTGCAGAAGCAGGCCGGGTTGCCATTTCCAGTTCTTCGATAGACGGGCCTTTACCTACCCCGTGTAACTGATCCAGAAGCTTTTCAAATTCATCATCTGTCATCAGATCATCGCCAGCAGCAGCCGGTGGCGGAGTAACGGACTTAGCTGGCTCGGCAACCGCCATGCCCGGAGCACCACCTTTACCGTGTAGCTCATCCAGTAACTTTTCAAATTCATCATCAGTGATGTCATCACTGGCACCGGCTGCTACAGGAGACGCTACTTTAGGTGCCGCAGGCTGCGTCGGTGCTTTTGCCGGGCTGGAACCCGGCGCGCCGCCTTTACCATGTAACTCATCCAGCAGTTTTTCAAACTCATCCTGAGTAATATCATCAATAGAACCGCCAGCCGTCAGTGGAACTGGAGATGGCTCTGCAGCCGTCACTTCAACAACGACTTCCGGTTCTGCAACCATTTCAGGTTCAACGACAGGAGGGTCTTCTGCTGCCGGTTGACTCTCTTCAGCCCCGCCAGGCTGGCTCAGACGGTGCAGCTCACCCAGCAATACCGGATCCGCAGGTTCCAGAGGTTCCCGCTCCTGAACAGCAGCAAACATAACATTAATGGTATCCAGCGCCTGCAGAATCGTATCCATCAGGTCTGCTGTCACCTGCCGCTGACCATTTCTCAGGATATCGAATACGTTTTCTGCCCCGTGACAGGCATCAACAAGTTCTGTTAAAGAAAGGAAACCCGCGCCACCCTTTACTGTGTGGAAACCACGGAAAATGGCATTTAACAGATCCCTATCATCGGGATTATTCTCCAGCTCGATAAGTTGCTCGGATAACAGCTCTAATATTTCCCCGGCTTCGACTAAAAAGTCCTGAAGGATATCTTCATCTAGTTCATAGCTCATAAATTACCCTTAGAATCCAAGACTCGATAACAAGTCATCGACATCGTCCTGAGATGAAACAGCGTCTTCTCGTTCATGAGGGTTCAGTATCGGCCCCTCAGCTTCAATAGAAGCTTTTTTTACTGTCTCAGATTGAATATCTGGTTGTTCAACACCAAATGCAGTCACAATTTCGACTAATCTGTCTTCAACTTCACGCACTAACGTAATCACCCGTGTGATAATCTGTCCGGTCAGATCCTGAAAATCCTGAGCCATCAGAATGTCCGTCAGTTGACTACGTAATTCAGTACTGTCCCCTTCCACCTGACAGAGCAATTTGTCTATCTTATAGCAAAGTGCCTTAAAATCCGTAAGCGCTATGCGCCCCTTCATCAGTTCATTCCAGGTTGGCCTGACTTGCAGCAGGCACTCGTGAAGGTTATCTGCAATGGGGAGAGAACTTTCTACCGCATCCATTGTACGGTTAGCTGCCATTTCAGTCTTCGCGATAACATATTCCAGTCTGTCCCTGGCATCAGGAATTTCTTCTCTGGCGATTTCACTCATTCTGGGATCATTCCGGAAATTATTGAGTGCATCGTGCAAATGTCTGGTCAATGAACCTACTTCCTGAAGCATAGGGTGATCCTTGCCCAGAAATAGTGACTGAACTATCTGATTGGCTTCATCCTGCTGACCGTTTTCCAGCAGGGTTACCATCTGTTTAGCTTGCTCTAATGAAATCATCCTAAAAAGATCCTTCCAACGCAGTATTTGATATTTTTAAATTATTATCAATGAATTACAGACGTTCGAAGATCTTATCAAGCTTCTCTTTCAACGTTGCTGCTGTAAATGGCTTAACGATGTAGCCGTTCACGCCAGCCTGAGCAGCTTCGATGATCTGCTCACGCTTTGCTTCTGCTGTAATCATCAGCACAGGAAGATGCTTCAGTTCATCATCTGCACGAATATTTTTGAGCAGATCAATCCCCTGCATTCCTGGCATATTCCAGTCAGTCACAACAAAGTCAAATTCACCATTTTTCAACATTGGTAGCGCAGTCAAGCCGTCATCTGCTTCCTGAGTATTGTTAAAGCCCAGGTCACGCAGCAGGTTTTTTACAATTCGGCGCATTGTTGAAAAGTCATCAACAATGAGGATCTTCATGTTTTTATTCAAAATTACCTCCACTGAGGTTCAAGTCAGTGTAATTAATTATGTTGTGTCCACGCACTGAGCTTAGCACGTAAACGTTGCATTGATTGGCTATGTATCTGGCTAACGCGAGATTCGCTGACACCCAACACTTCTCCAATTTCTTTTAAATTTAGCTCTTCATCATAATAAAGTGAAAGAACTAATGCTTCCCTTTCAGGTAAACTTTTGATCGATTCGACCAAAGCATGGCGAAAATTCTCGTCTGCAACCCCCTGAAAAGGGGTATTTTCTTCCGCTTCTTCAAGCGGAGAAATAACATCTTCGGAAACCCCTAAATCGTCTATACCAACCAAGCGTGAACAATTTATATCGGAAAGCGCAGAATGATACTCTTTCAGCGACATTTCAAGATGTTTTGCAACTTCCGCGTCCGTAGGATCACGTTTTAATTTCATTTCAAGCTCATGAATAGCCTGACTGATAGTACGATTATTCCGGTGTACAGAACGGGGAACCCAGTCGCCTTTCCGTACTTCATCCAGCATAGCACCCCGGATACGAATACCCGCATAGGTTTCAAAACTTGCACCTTTGGTACTGTCATAGTTCTGCTGAGCTTCAATCAGGCCAATCATACCAGCCTGAATCAGATCATCGACTAATACACTCGGCGGCAGGCGCCCCAGCAAATGGTGAGCGATGCGCTTAACCAAATCTGAATACTGCTCCAGAAATGACTGCTGACCTCTAACGTTTGCACGTTGGTCATATGTCAGCACCTTATTCACCAAAAGGCTCTCCTACAGGTTCTCGTCTATTGAGCAGTCTCTCTACAAAAAATTCCAGATGGCCGCTCGGTGTATTTGGTATAGGCCAGGTCAGGGCTTTATTCGCCAGCGAACTGATCGCCAATGCAGCCGGAGAGCGCGGGAACGCATCTACCACAATTTTCTGTTTTTTTACTGCCTGTCTAACTTTATCATCTAACGGTATACATGCTACGAGTTCAAGGCTCACATTCAAGAAGCGCTCTGTGACCAATGTCAACTTTGCAAACAATTCCCGGCCTTCACGGTAGCTTCTGACCATATTTGCAACAATTTTAAAACGTTGTACCTGATGTTCACGACTCAATAGCTTAATTAAAGCATATGCATCAGTAATTGACGTAGGTTCATCACAAACTACAACCATAACATCCTGCGCCGCACGTGAAAAACTCACGACCATGTCGGATATGCCAGCAGCAGTATCAATTAATAATACATCCATCTCTTCTTCAAGAGTACCAAATGCACGAATTAATCCTACATGCTGAGCATGGCTCAGTTCCGTCATACTCTGCGTACCGGAAGTCGCCGGGATAATCTTTATACCATAAGGACCTTCAACCATCGCATCTTTAAGTTCGCACTCACCAGCCAGAACATGGCTCAGGTTCCGGGTGGGTCTAATGCCAAGCATGACATCCACATTAGCCAGCCCTAGGTCAGCATCAAGTACCATCACTTTTTTACCCTGTCGGGCCATTGCAATGGCGACCCCCAGAGTCACGTTAGTTTTACCCACACCACCTTTACCGCCAGTTACCGAAATAACCTTTGTCAGAGTTGGCTGTGTTAAACGGCGCAAGCCGCTTGCTTGGTCTTGTATCATATTCTCTGTCATAATCGTCCGCCGCCTAGATACCGTCGTTATCACTGGTCCAATAACGCGGTTCGTCTTCTGTCGACTTCTCCAACAATTCATTTGCCTTAGCAACTACGTACTTAGGCTGAGCAATTACAATATCTTCCGGCACCCGCTGTCCGTTTGCGATATAAGCAAGTGGCAAAGCGTTCTGTACAACGACACTGATAAACTCTCCAAGACTGAGTGACTCATCCAGCTTGGTCAGAATGCACCCGGATAAAGGGATCCGTTTAAAATGATCTATCGTTTCCTGCAGTACTTTCCTCTGTGCGGTAGCCGGCAGCACAAGATAACTGTTGATCACCTCGCCACTGTCCTGCATCAATGTATCCAGTTGTTCTGACAACCGGACATCTCTTTGTCCCATACCGGCAGTATCAACCAGAACCAGACGACGATTTCTGAGCTGATATATAATCTCGGCCAACTGCTCGGAATCTTTAGCAATTCTTACCGGACATCCCATAATTCTTCCATAAATAGCCAGTTGTTCATGTGCACCGATACGGAAAGTATCCGTGGTTACCAATGCCACATTATCTGCCCCGTACTCCATAGCAGCACGAGCAGCCAGCTTGGCAATAGTGGTTGTTTTCCCAACCCCGGTAGGTCCAAGCAAAGCAACTACACCGCCTTTTTTCAGAATATCGCTCTTAGTAACAACTATCTGGTCAGAAACCAAACCTAAGAGTGCTTTCCATGCCTGAGCCGGAGGTGTATCTTCAGGAATATAACAAGCAAGCTGGTCAGCCAGTTCCGATGACAATCCCATGCGTTCCAGCCGCTTGATTAGCATCGCTCTCAACGGCTCTCTGCGTTCGACTTCCTGCCACATAAGGCCAGATACCTGATGTTCAAGTAACCGCCGGATAGACATCATCTCCTCGCGCATAGACTCAAGTTCATGTGCAGCATCGGTATTCTGTTCGGAAACAGTGGCATAACGGTCATATCGTGTAGGATCTAACCGGGGCTCTGGCTTCTTCACTCTGCGGTCTTCTGCTATCAGTCGGGCAAGGCCGGAATCATCACCAAGAGAAGAAGAGATCAGACCACCTTTCTGCCGCGATTCCGGTTGATTCTCACGCCCTTCCTGCTGGCGCTTCAGCAATGCAGCCAGCGAATCAGCTTCTGTCTTTCCTCTCTGATCCGGAGCCGATTCTTCACCGCTATACTGGCGAAGCATGCTGGCGAAGCGTTTTGTCATGGAACCGGTGTCACTGTTACGGTTATGTTGTTGCCCGTAGGAATGAGCCTGATGCGGGTTTGGCATATCGTACCCCTTTCTCCCGTCACTGTTTCTCAGGCTGACCCTGTCATCCTGAAGCTGACGCTCCTGCTGACGGGGTGCTGATGAAGCCATGCCAGGGTAATCACTTGAATAGCGAGAGGAAGATGACTGTGAAGACACGGCCGCTGCTGGCTCACCATCGACAGCAGCAACTATCTCAACCCCACCAGTCACCTTTTTGTTAGACATGATCACAGCCTCTGCACCCAGTTCTTCTTTCACCTGGAGCAGTGCGGTTCGCATGTCTTTTGCAAAAAATCTTTTTATCTTCAAGGCGTTTATCCAAGGTTAATGATTCTGGAGGGTTTGCTGACTACGACTGCAAACGCCACATTAGTTTCCTACAGCCTGTACAATACGAATCTGTTTTTCATCCGGTATTTCCTGATAGGAAAGCACCCGTAAATTTGGAATGGTGTTCTTTACAAACTTGGCTAATGTCGTTCTGAGTACTCCGGATGTCAGCAACACAGCAGGCTCGCCTTTCAGTTCCTGTTCATGTGTTGCCTGGCTGAGAGAGGACTGTAGTCGCTCTGCCAGACCCGGTTCGATACCTGTTGATTCACCACCCGATGCCTGCATGGTCTGATGCAAAATTTGTTCCAGTTCCGGAATCAAAGTTATAACCGGCAACTCGGGCTCTATCCCATTGATTTCCTGAACAATAAGCCGTTTCAGAGAGATACGAACAGCCGCCGTTAGAATGTCAGGTTCTTGACTCTTGCCCGCGTATTCAGAAAGAGTCTGGACTATAGTACGGATGTCCCGGATAGGTATCGCTTCATTAAGCAGGTTTTGCAGAACCTTAACCACAACCCCCAGAGGCAACAGGTCAGGAACAAAATTTTCAACCAGTTTAGGTGCAGAACGTCCCAACATCTCCAGCAGGTTCTGTACTTCTTCATGACCGATGAGCTGAGCTGCATTATTGGTCAAGAGCTGACTTAGGTGGGTCGCAAGAACGGTGGCAGAATCCACCACGGTATAACCAAGAGCCTGAGCATGCTCCCGCTGATCTGCCTTAATCCAAACCGCGTCCAGCCCAAACGCCGGATCAACCGTTGGCTCTCCATCAATTACCCCGTACACCTGGCCCGGGTTAATCGCTAATTCCTGATCTGGCCGTATTTCAGCTTCACCGACAGCCACCCCCATTAAAGTGATACGATAACTGTTCGGTGTCAGTTCCAGATTGTCCCGGATATGTACCGCAGGGATCAAAAAACCAAAATCCTGCGACAGTTTTTTTCGCACACCTTTAACCCGGTCAAGCAGCTCTCCCCCCTGATCCCGGTCAACCATGGGGATCAGACGATAACCAACCTCAAGTCCGATAATGTCCACTGGCTGAACGTCATCCCAGGAAAGTTCTTTCTGAACCGGGAGCTCCCCTTCTCTGACTTCAGGAAGATTTGGTTTTTCCGCTGCTTTCTTCTGTTTTTTATCGATAAAATACGCCCCGGCTCCGGCAAGAACGGCCAGAAACAGAAAAGCGATATGTGGCATACCAGGTACGATCCCCATCACTCCCAGAATACCGGATGTGATCATCAGTGCTTTCGGATTATCGAACATCTGAAAGACCATTTGCTGACCCATATCTTCATCGGTATTTTGACGGGTTACCATGATTGCAGCGCCGATAGACAGCAACAGTGACGGGATCTGGGCAACCAGACCATCACCGATAGTCAGCAGGGTATAGATTTGAATCGCATTACCAAATTCAAGATCAAACTGCCCCATCCCGATGCTGAGACCACCAATGATGTTGATAAACAGAATAAGGATACCTGCAATGGCATCCCCTTTTACAAACTTAGAAGCACCATCCATCGAACCGTAAAAGTCTGCTTCTTTGGTTACCTCAAACCGTCGGGTTCTTGCCTGCTCCTGATCAATCAACCCTGCATTCAGATCCGCATCAATCGCCATCTGCTTGCCGGGTAAGGCATCCAGCGTAAAGCGGGCACTTACTTCAGAAATACGTCCCGCACCTTTGGTTACCACCATAAAGTTGATGATCATCAGGATAAGGAAGACCACCAGACCAACGGCATAGTTACCACCAATCACCACGTTACCGAAAGCCTCAATCACGTTACCGGCAGCATCCCCGCCTTCATGCCCGTACAGTAATACCACCCGGGTCGAAGCCACGTTCAAGGCCAGACGTAATAGGGTAGCAACCAGAAGTACTGTCGGAAAGGCAGCAAAATCAAGAGGCCGTCGGGTATAGACAGTCACAAGCAAAACCACCATTGCCAAAGCAATATTGAAGGTAAAGAACAGATCCAGCAAGAATGGGGGCATCGGCAGGACGATCATCCCCAGAGTAGCAAGAACCAGAACCGGAGCACCGATAGCCGGCAGTGCCCGGGTCGGCAAAGAAGGCATTCTATCTGCAAATGGCAGGTTAAATTTCATAATATAGCCAGACTTTCCAATCAGATGAAGAACTTTGAAATCAAGATGTTGACAGGTAAATGCAAGTTTCAGTCCAGCCATTATGTCATTATTTTGACTGGGTGCGAACCATAACGGGATTGTGCTGTAAAAGACAGAAAGTCAGCAATCTGTCTAATAACGCAGATCAGGTGGTATCGGCATATTTTCATCTTTCAGAACCGGGCGCTTGCCCCCACGCTTCCGATACTGTTTAAGCTGGAAGACATAGGCCAGCACCTGAGCCACTGCAGTAAACAGACCGTCCGGGATCTGCTGCTCCAGTTCGGTAGAATGGTACAAAGCCCGAGCCAGTGGGGGAGCAGGAATAATATAGATATTATGCTCACGTGCTACTTCCCGGATCTTCAGCGCCATATGGTCTGTTCCTTTAGCCACCACGACTGGTGCCCGGTCTGTTGCCGAGTTATAGCGCAGTGCTACTGAAAAATGTTCCGGGTTGGTCACAATCACGTCAGCACTGGGAACTTCCGCCATCATACGTCTTTGCGCCGCTTCACGCTGCAACATCCGGATCCGCCCCTTAACTTCAGGCTTACCTTCGGTTTCTTTGTATTCGTCTTTAACCTCTTGCTTGGTCATCTTCAGCTGATTTGCATGCTGCCATATCTGAAACGGAATATCGATAGCAACAACAATCAGTAACGAACAACTGATGAGCAGCACAAAGTTCAGCAGAATATCAAGCGCATGAAAAATATTTTCCGGGAACACATCCATGCTAAGTTGGAACAAATCTTCCTTCGATTTATTAATCAGGTAGAATGCGACGCCGGCAACCAGCATCACTTTAAGGATCGACTTGACCAACTCGACCCAGCTCTGCAGGCCAAACATCCTCTTAATCCCACTGAGAGGATTCATTTTGGAGAGCTTAGGCATGGCAGCTTCAACGGAGAAACTGATGCCACCAAGCCCGGCAGCACCGATTATAGCGGCAACAAACAAAGTAATAAGGATCATACCCAGCGGCAGAAGCAAATACAGTAAGGCTCCGGAGGCAATATTCAGCAGCTTGGTAAAATCAAAAATTTCATTCCTGCTCAACGAGAACAAACGTCTCATCAACGTCAGCAATCCGTCAGCCAGAGTCTCACCAAACATCATCAAAGCTACAGCTCCGACAACCAGTACGGCAACAGAAGCCAGTTCCTTAGAACGCGCAACCTGCCCTTTTTCCCGCGCCTGTTGTAACCGTCGGGGTGTGGCGGCTTCTGTGCGTTCCTGTCCGTCTGATTCTGCCAAATCAGCCTCCTAACACGCCAGCCGGATAAGGTCGCAGATCTGCTGCTCGCCCTCGTTCCAGTACAATTCGTAATGGCTATACAGCCCCAGCATAATATACCAGCTCAGCAACAAGCCAATAATTAATGCAAACGCGAAACCCAGAGAGAAAATATTCAGTTGTGGTGCTGCCCGAGTCATTACACCAAAAGAAAGGTTAATCGTGAGCAGGGCAATAATCCCTGACAAAGACATAGCCAGAGCCGTCTTAAACATCAGTGACATCCAGAGTGCCATTTCCCGAAAATCAACAGCGGTCAGTTTTCCCGTACCGATAGGCAAGGTCTTGAAGCTTAACGCTACCAGTTGAATCATTTTCAGATGGCCATCACTGGCAAGGAAAAACATCGTCGCCAGAAACATAAACAACTGCCCGACCAGCGGTGTATTCTGCCCGTTTGCCGGATCAACCATAGAGGCGAACCCCAGACTCGACTGCATACCCAGTATCTGCCCTAGCATAACGAATGTCTGTAGTATAAATTGGGTGACCATACCCATTGCCATACCAATGACCAGTTGTTCAAGAGTCGTCATAAAACCGGGAAAAGAAAGCAGCATAATGTCCTGTGGAACCACCGGCAGCGCAGGTATAACCGCAAAAGTGACCGCCAATCCGAGATACAGGCGGATACGCGAAGAAACGAATTTGGCTCCGGTGACTGTCATCACCATGAACATGGCTGAAATACGGGTATAAGGCCAAAAATAATTGGCAATCCAGTCAAGTACAATGCTAGTCGGATATTCCATCTTATCTCCGTGACCTAATAGATGACGGAAGGTATGCGCTCAACCATTTCAAAGAAAAATTCCATCAGGGTCTGCGCCATCCAGTGAGCCCCAAACATCAATGCGACCAGTGTCACTATAAGACGCGGCAAAAAGCTCAGTGTCTGTTCGTTAATAGATGTTGCCGCCTGAAAAATCGCAACAACCAGCCCCACCAGAAGGCTGGGAATAATCGTTGCACAAACCAGTACCAGCACCACCCACAAAGCACTACGGAATATTTCGACAAACAGTTCAGGTTCCATACACCGTTCCTTCGCTATAAGGCAAAGCTGCCGGCCAGTGTCGACAGGATCAGGTTCCATCCATCGACCAGTACAAACAGCATCAGTTTAAAGGGTAAGGATACAATCATCGGTGAAAGCATCATCATACCCATCGCCATAAGGATAGAGGCAACAACAAGGTCGATGATCAAAAACGGCAGAAAAAGCATAAAGCCGATCTGGAATGCGGTTTTCAGCTCAGAGGTAATAAATGCGGGGATCAGCACGCTCATAGCCACATCTTCCGGATTCTGGGCATCAGAACCGGAGATATTCACGAAGGTTTCCAGATCCTTCACTCTTGTCTGTTTCAGCATGAAGGCTTTCATTGGTCTCTGAGCCAGGTCAAAAGCTTCTCTGCCGGTGATCTCTTCATTCAGATAGGGCTGGACAGCTGTCTGGTTCACCTGGTCAAAGACAGGTGACATAACAAAGAACGTCAGGAAAATAGCAATTCCGACGATAACCTGATTCGATGGCGTTTGCTGTAGCCCCATTGCCTGACGCAGAATCGACATCACCACAACTATTCGGGTAAAAGCCGTCATCAGAATAACCATCGCCGGTAAAAAACCCAGCATGGTCATCAGAGCCAGGATCTGCAGATTAACGGAGTAATCTTCACTGCCATCCGGGTTGGTCGTCATGGTAAATGCCGGAATACCGGCCCCACCGGAACTCATTCCGCTGGCAATAGTGCGTCCGGCTCCGCGATCCTGCTCCATTGCAGTGACAGTAACATCGCCAGCTCCCGTAGCAGAAGCAGGGATCGGTGTACTCAGACTATCTTCAGCCGCATAAACCGGACTGAATAGAAAAATGGCAAACGCAGCCATCAGGGCAGCGAAGAGGTTATTTCTTATCATGTTTTCTCAAAAGCTGGCTAAACTGACCGGCAAACGAATCTGCCACCTGCTTATCTCCTCCGGAATGCTCACCATCCGACATTTGCCCGGTATCGACAGGCTGCTCAAGTCTGGCGATCAAATTAATGGAGTGAACTGTCATTCCAACAAGGAACTGTTCCTCACCCGCTTTCACCACAGCAATACGTTCTTTCGGACCGACGGGGATCTGGCGAACAATAGCCAGCCCTTTCTGATTCCCCATGGCCGGAAGCCGCATCCGTCTGAGAAGCCAGGCCAGACCAAGGATCAGAGCGACAACAAATATCAGCGAGCCGAATGTTGTCAGCAAATCCAGTTCCGGGGCGCCCCCTTGCGTTGTGTTCATAAGCTTATCTGAGCTTTTTAATACGTTCAGTCTGACTGATCACATCAGTCAGACGGATACCAAACTTATCATTGACCACAACGACTTCACCATGCGCGATCAGAGTACCGTTGACCATCACATCCAGTGATTCCCCGGCAACACGATCCAGTTCCACAACCGAACCCTGATTAAGTTGTAGCAGGTTACGGATACTGATCTGCGAACGTCCGACTTCCATCGAGATGGTAACCGGAATGTCCATAATCGTATCCAGTTTACGACGTTCATCATCTGAAATTGGCGTAGACTGGTCAGACAGCTCTTCCAATGGTGCAACATCTATATCATCTGACCCATGAGCAGACGGATCTTCACTCAATGCTGCCGCCCATTCATCCGCCAGTCTTTGGTCTTCACTCGGATCCATAGTCATTTATCTGCTACCACTCTCTTGGTTTAATCTTCATCTTTTTCGTTGTCTATTTCAGACATCAAATCTGTACCCAATATTGCAATATCGGTTTTAACCACTTCAGGACGTTTAATTTTTTCAGAAATCTGCACTGCCAGTTTTTCGTTTGAGCGCCCCATTTTCACCCGGTATGTCGGTAACTCTTCCACAAACATTACTGCATTTTCCGGCATATCGATAGGAATCACATCTCCGGGTCTCAATTCCATCAAATCCCGCAGAGAAATATCTTTTTCCAGCAGGTTAACCCTGAAGTTAACCGGAACATCCATGATCTCTTCGCGCAGTGCGGAACTCCAGCGAACATCCGTTTCCATCTTGTCCGACTGAACACCGGCATCCAGAAGCTCACGGATCGGTTCCACCATGGAATAAGGCATAACCACATGGAAATCACCACCACCACCGTCTACCTCAATATGGAACGAGCTGACTACAATAACTTCGGTCGGACTCACTATGTTCGCCATACTCGGGTTAACTTCAGAGTCCAGATACTCAAACTCAACCCCCATCACAGGCGACCAGGCTTCTTTGTAATCTTCAAAAACAACTTTCAACAGCAGCTGAATAATCCGCCGCTCTGTTGGGGTAAATTCCCGTCCTTCAATTTTTGCGTGAAAACGGCCATCCCCACCAAAGAAATTCTCCACCAGAATAAATACCAGTCTGGCTTCCATTGTGATCAGTGCCGTACCTTTCAGAGGCCGGAAACGCACCATATTCAGACTGGTAGGAACGTACAGAGTATTCTGGTATTCACCAAACTTCATCATCTGTACGCCGTTGATAGAGACCTCGGCTGTTTTTCGCAACATATTAAACAGACTGATCCGCATATGCCGGGCAAAACGCTCATTGATAAGTTCCAGGGTCGGCATCCGCCCACGGACAATACGATCCTGAGACGAGAAATCGAACGAGACGGCATCGCCAACGTCCGCATCCAGCTCATCATCTTCATCATCGACATCATCGACCCCATGTAAAAGGGCGTCGATTTCATCCTGTGTTAGTAGATCTGTCACATGAAACCTATTGAATTACAAAATCGGTGAATAACACTTTTTCGATAACTGGCTTACCAACAACTTCCTGCAAGGTTGCCTGAATATCTTTTGTTGCCTGATCCCGCAACTGGGTTCTTCCCCCCGGGGTTCGGAGCTGATCCAGACTAGCCGAACCAAAAGTAGACAGCAGTGTACTTTCCACCAACGGAGAATGGTGTCTGGCCAGACTTTCATTTTCACTGCCTCTCACCATTAGTTGCACTTTAATCTGTACCATCCGGTCTTTTTGCTTTCCTGTCACATTAAACAAGAATGGCTGTGCAATATTGACGTATGCCGCAGGATCAGGAAGAGCAACCTGCTGCACAGCTGCTGCCTGTTCTTCAGTACCTTCCTCAGAGTCATCTGACCCCATCAGGAAAAAAGCGGCACCACCGCCACCAACCAACAAGACCACGACTGCAATAATGATAATCAGTAATTTCTTCTTACCTTTTGGGGCTTCTTCACCACCAGGTTGTTGTTCTTCTGCCATAATTTCTCTCTGCCAGTCGTTGCTATAGGATGATTTACCTTAAATATATCAGTGTTTGACAACATATTAAGCGTAATAACTGATTCCATCATCTTTTGCAGCAATATTCACATCCAGATTGATGCCTTCATCAAGGTTAGTCCCCTCATCCGGCTTCTGTCCCTGATAGCTGCTTTCACCACCCGAACCGTTTCCGGCAGAGTACTGACGCTGCTGTCCGCTATTTTGCTGATGAACAGAGGTATCTGCAAGCTGAACCCCCTGCTGAGCCAACATTTCCCGTAATTTGGGCATTGCGTGCTCAACCATATCTCTGGCTTGTGGATTTGCGACCGTGAACTGAACTGAAGCTCCGTCACCGTGCATTGTCATGCGGATATGCATGCGTCCAAGCTCCGGCGGATCCAGTCTTATATCAATATTCTTAAGGTTCTTAGACATCATCATCTGCACCCGCTCAGCGAGTTGATCTCCGGCCATATCCCGGTTCAGCTGCAACGCTGGCTGAGTGCCTGTTGCCTGCTGAGCTTCGATACGGCTCTGAACCGTTGTACTTCCCTGCTGTCCGGCTAGACCAGCAAGTTGCTGAGAGAGTTCTGAATCTTTATTACCGTTTTTGGCTGCTGACAGACCTTTTGCTCCGCTCACTCCGGCAGTGGTTGCCAGCATGGTTTTCATTTCCTGAACATTTCCTGCCGGAACCGTATTAGCCGCAAAAGACGGCATCCCGGCAGTGTTCAACTCAGGCTGAACCAGTGTTGCCGTCGTCAGGGGTGATGCCTGCAATTTTTCCGCTTGCTGAGGTGATATCTGAGCCATAGATTGTGCCTGAGCCACCTGCTGATGCAGCAGCTGATGGCGGTTCTGAGACTGACTGGAAAATGACTCAGATTGTAGCTTACTGAGATCCACTGAAGTCTTTCCTGCGTCCATAACCGTAGCTTGCTCCTGCAAAGAAAGTTCTCCTTCATCCTGGGCAAGAAAACTCTGTTCGGATGTACTAACCTGTACAACCGGATCACCAACACCAGGGGAAAGTAACTGCATTTCAGAAGAAGCTGGTACCATCAGCGGAGTTTCTGCTACCTGCGTATCCCACACCAGCGCAGCCTGTGACTCAGGGAATTTTTCTGTATGAGCCGTTTCCGGGGTCACTGTCTTTCCCTGCATGACCGCACGATGAATTGTCTGCATATCAGGCATTGATTCCAGTTGGACATCCCATTCGCCTCCGGCAACACCTTGCTTTGTGTTCACCAAATGTTCGGCCCCAGTTGGATCTGCTGTTATATCTTGAGTCTGCAGTTCTGCACTCAACTCAGAAGACATCACCGGGACACCCTGAACAGAAACACCGTCAGAAACAGTCTTCTGAACCTCTGCTGGCACAGCATCCTGCCCAGCTATAAGCGGATCAGATCCTGTCACTCTATGTTCGATGCTTACCATCTGCTGCGGCTGTAAAGATATATCCGGACTCTGCTGTTCTGCGCCCGTTATCTGGCTGGCTTTTGCATCTGCTGTGAGTATCTGCTCAGAGCGAGGCAAATCTTTGCCGGAAGTTCCCTGTAATACCTGATTCGACTCATCCAGCCTCTCCAGTAATCGGTTACCAGAATACATCGCCTGACTGGCCTTGCTGGAGACTGAAGTATTCTCAGAATCCGTTTGTTCTGCCGGGTCATCTGCTGACACCTGATATTCCTGAGCATCAGACACAAAGTCAGTTTCAGGCTCGGTAGCGATTTCTTCACTTTCATCAGTCAGTAATAATTTTTCAGAAGCCGTGCCTGACTCAGCCGACGAAGTTTCTGTAACTTTCGTATCCGGGTCTTTTTCTTCCGAACGAAAAATAGCAACCAGCTTACTCAGAAAGCTACCGGACTCTTCAGCATCACCAGCCTCATCAGAAGATTTGACACCAGCAGCCCCTGCTTTGAGCAGGGCAGCGGATTTACCACTTTCAGTAACTGACAGGGAACTTTGATTCATAAACGGATCTCTTCTGCAAATAAACAAGCCATCTGACCTGAGCAAATCATTCCGGTCTGTACATTGCTAAACAAGCCGGGTTTTATACAAGAGTTTTTGCAAGAATCAGACCAGAAAATACTACCGGCTTATTTACGTCGTGAAAACTGCAAGGTCGAGAACTCATCCATCTGTTTCTGCTCCCGTTTTTCTTCCAGTCTTTGTTTTTCTTTCTTTTTCTTATCGATCATCCATTCATAGGAGCGGCGCTGTTTACGCATTTCCATCCAGTACTCTTCGCAATTTGTCACCTGAGAAGTAAAATGGCCTTCAGCCTGTTTTTGCTTAGTCAGAGTGTCATCCAGTTGAGTCAAAAAACGATTCAGATGACCGTAAGCACTGGCACTCAGGCCATTCTGTCCACGCTCAACCAGTTGTCTGCAATAATCGAGGCGATACTGTTCAATCTGTTCAACCTGATGGTAATAGCCTTCCAGCTCATTGCGGGCTTTATTCAGTGCCAGTACCGCCTGATTCTCTCGTTCTTTCGCCTGTTCCAGCAGAAAGTCCAGCGCATTATCCACGTGTCACCTCCCGGCTGTATTAGTGGCTGCCAGCAGTCTGCAGTACATTACGCAGCATATTGATGCACATATCGTACGGTACAGACTCTTTCATACTTTGCTGCAGATACTGATCCAGACTAGGTTTAATAGTAAATGCACTATCAATTGCATTGTCAGTTCCCGGTTTATAAGCACCGATAGAAACCAGATCCTGATTTTTACGACAAATAGACAGGATCTGCCTGACCGCTTTCGACATCAGCACATGTTCTTCCGATGTGATCTGCGGCATAACCCGGCTAACGGATTTTTCAACATCAATTGCCGGATAATGACCAGCATCAGCCATTTCCCGCGACAGAACAATGTGACCATCAAGAATGGCACGGGAAGCATCGGCTATCGGATCCTGCAAATCATCACCCTCAGTCAGAACGGTAAAAAAGGCCGTAATTGAGCCCTGCTCCGGACTACCATTACCGGCTCTTTCAACCAGTGCCGGCAATTTAGCAAATACCGATGGCGGATAACCTTTAGTCGCAGGAGGCTCACCCACCGAAAGGGCTATCTCACGCTGAGCCTGAGCAAACCGGGTCAGTGAATCCATCAGTAACAGCACATCCAGTCCCTGATCACGAAAATATTCTGCAATCGTCAATGCAGTCTGACAGCCTTTTAAGCGCATCAATGGTGATGAGTCCGCAGGCGCAGCCACAACGACCGAACGTCTGCGGCCATCCTCACCCAGAATTTCTTCTATAAATTCTTTAACTTCTCGTCCCCGTTCACCAATCAGACCAACAACCACAACCTGTGCCGTCGTCCCTCGGGTCATCATTCCCAAGGTAACGGATTTACCCACACCAGAACCAGCAAACAGACCGATCCGTTGTCCTTTTCCTACCGTCAACAGACCGTTAATGGCTTTCAGACCGACATCCAGCGGCTCAGAAATAGGCTTACGTAACAGAGGATTCATAGGTTCAGAACTGAATGAGGCTCTGTGCTCAGTGTAGATTTCCCCCAATCCGTCCAGCGGATTACCAACCCCGTCAATAACCCGTCCAAGCAGTTCCATACCGACAGGAAGACCACTGTCTCCTGTCATAGGGGTGACTTTTGCCCCCGGCAGGACACCAGTAATCTGCTCACTGGGCATAAGAAATAGATTATCACCGGAAAAGCCCACGACTTCAGCTTCCATTTCTCCGTTCAGGGTTTCAACCTTACACAGACTACCGATAGGGGCACGACAACCGATGGCTTCCAGAGTCAGACCGACCACCCGGACCAGTTTCCCGGCGGCAATTGCCCGGGTCGTCAGACCATGGGTTTTATACTGAGAGAGGCGTTCGGCAAGGGGCAACATGGTTTATTCCCCCTGATGCCGGTTTACACCACAAAAAGACTGCAGAACGGAACGTACCCGTTCTTCCATTTTATAACTTACACTAGATTCACCGGCTTCTATTTGCACATCACCGCGGTTTAACGAAGGCTCCGTCACCAAAGTCCAGTTACGGCAGTCCAGTTCTGCTTCACCATAAGCAGACTGGATAATCGCTACATCATCCGGATGCAGTTTCAGTGTGATCGGATGACCGGAAATTGGTAATGCTTCAACCGATTCACGGACAGTATCAAGGATAACCTGAGGATTCATCTGCACTTCCACATGTACCACCTCTTTGGTAATGGCAAGTACCATATCCACCAGCTGTTTTTCAACCTGAGCATTCATCAGCTCCAGTGGCTGGGCAAACTGGTTGGCAAGATTCATAAAAATATCTACCTGTTGTCGGATATATTCCTGTCCGGCAGTAATACCTTCCGTTTTACCCAGCTCGAAACCTTCTGCCTGTCCAGCCTCCAGCCCCTGCTCTTTTCCTTTATCGTATCCGGCAGTAAATCCAGCTTCCTGTCCCTGATGGTAACCTTCTTCATGGGCAGATCTTTTAATCGTTTCGATATCTTCCGCTGTCAATTCAACCGGAATATCTTCTTTCGGCGGCTCAAAATCCGGCTTCCAGCCCGGATCATAATTAAATGCCGTATTTTTTGCCTCTCTGCTGCTTTCCTGTGTGTAATCCGGCAAGCCCCATCGTTCAGGCTTGACGTTAGCACCTTCTTCATCAGGCCGAAGAAAACCACGTTTACGCTCAAGAGACATAACCCACCCTATGCTATCTGACTACCACTATATTGTCTGATCACCGGGTTCTGGCCGCGATTCCACTTACAGGAACTCGTCAGCACCACCACCCAGCATAATTTCACCACTGTCTGCCAACCGACGTGCTACAGCAAGGATCTCTTTCTGTGCAGCTTCTACATCCGCTACCCGTACCGGAGGCATTGCTTCAATATCATCGCGCATCATCTCAGCAGCACGTTTGGACATGTTCTTGAAGATCTTATCACGCAGCGCTTCATCAGCACCTTTCAGTGCCTTCTGCAGAACATCCTGAGGCACATCACGCAGCAATTTCTGCACTCCCTGATCATCAACTTCAATCAGGTTGTCGAATACAAACATCAGATCCTGAATCTGAGTCGCCATATCCTCATCCTGGTCGCGAATTTGATCCATCAGAATGCCTTCAACACTGTTATCCATATAGTTCATGATCTCAGCAGCGGCTTTCAGGCCACCAATTTTGGCTGCCTGAGCACCAGCCTGACCAGCAAACTGTTTCTCCATAATCTCGTTCAGTTCTGCCAATGCTGATGGCTGTACTTCTTCCAGATTGGCAATACGCATCATCAAATCGAGACGAACACGTTCAGGAAACTGTGACAGGATTTCTGCCGACTGATCGGCTTCCAGATAAGATAATACGATAGTCTGAATCTGCGGGTGTTCATTTACAATAATGCTGGCAACCTGACGAGGATCCATCCATTTCAGAGAATCAAGCCCTTTCGAACCGGTACCAAGCAGGATCTGATCAACCAGATTATTAGCCTTATCTTCACCCAGAGCAGAAACCAGAGCCTTACGCATAAAGTCTTCACTGCCCATTCCGATATTGGTGTATTTCTGGATATCTTCCAGGAAAGCACGGTGAACTGCTGTCACCTTTTCATTATTCAGATCGGCAGCTCTCGCCATCGCACTCCCCACTCGTTGCACCTGCTTAGGTTCAAGGTGACGGATAATGCCTGCGGCATCTTCTTCGCTAAGGCTCAGCAGCAGGATAGCCGCTCTTTCATCTCCGGGAATAGAGGTAACATCGATTTCCGTCGACCCATCACCGCCATTTTCACGTTTTACAATATCATCAGCCATTGACTAACCAGTTCTTCACAACCTGAGCCGCCAGTTCCGGCTCGTTAGCAACAAGTGCCCGTACCGCTTTGAGCACATCTTCATCTTTATGCAGGTTCGGCAGTTCCACTCCGGAACCAAACTCAAATACTTCACCGCCGTCGATATCACTACCGATCAAACTCATCTCGCCATCCATGATAGGCATGCCGTGCTCATCATATGCCACACCGGCTTCATCATCCGCATTCGGATTAAGCAGTTTCTTCATCGCAGGACGTACCAGAACCAAAACTACAATAATCACAACCAGCGCACTCGCAAGCCAGCGAACCCAGTTGTTAAAGTTCGGATGTTCCCAGATAGGCACATCAGCAATCTGTTCCATTTCAGGTTCAGCAAATTTCACACTCAGCACATTCAGCAGATCGCCCCGCTCAGCATCAAATCCAACCGTACCGACCAGCACCTGACGAATGGCATCCAGCTCATTTGCAGACAGCGGTTCATAGGTTACCTCACCACTATCCGGATTAGTTACAGCCCGGTCTTTAATCGCCACGGAGACTGTCTGACGGTCAACCACTCCCGTCTGACGACGCTCATGACTGATCGTCGTATCCAGCTCAAAATTACGGGTCGCCTCTTTATGCACAGAACCTTGCCCGAGGAGCGAGCCATCTTTCATCTGTGCCACATCCTGTGGAATAGACGCATCAGCCGGAGGCTGGTTACTCAGCGCTCCCGGAACACCGGCAACAACGTTACCATTGTTATAGTCTTCAAGAGTATATTCACTGCGGGTCGATGATGTGCTGGGATCAAACCGTTTACGGGTCTGTTCAACCGCGCTAAAATCGAGCTGAATATCCACCTGAGCCGTATAGTTTCCGATACCAAGAATAGGGATCAATACCGAATCAATTTTATCCCGCAGAGTCTGTTCCTGCTTACGCTCTAAATCCTGTTCTTTACGACGAGCTGTCGCCACCGGGTCCTGAGAACCGGAACTGAGCAAACGACCATGCTGATCAGTCACGGTTACGCGGGTCGGTTTCATTCCCGGTACAGCACTGGCAACCATATCCACAATAGAATCCACTTCTTCCTGCTTCAGGGTATTTCCCATACGCAGAGTCACAAATACGGTCGCCGATGCTTCCTGATTTTGACGAACAAATACACTCTGTTTTGGTAGTGCAAGCAATACGGAAGCCTTACGCACCTGACGCATCTGTTCAATGGCTTTAGCTAGTTGGCGCTCCCGGCTCAGTTTCAATCGCTCGGTTTCCAGACGCTGTGATACCCCGAACCCCATATCATTCAGTAAGATATCATCACCAGCCTGATCGCTTTTATTTAACCCTTCGCGAGCAAGATTCAGTTTAAGACTGCTGTATTCATCAACGGGAACCTGAATGGTGTTTCCTTCCAGTTTGTATTCGAATTGCTGCTGGTCAAGGTAGTCAAGAACCGTGATCAGTTCATCGGTTTCGTAAGTACCCAGCGGACGCATTTCCGGCTCTCTCATCCAAAAAAACAGCATAACGATCAGAGCCACGCAGATCGAGATAGACAAGACGAGAACAACCTGACGCAGCAGATCCAAATCACCTACGGCAAAATCCATCTTGGATGAACTTTTTTCGTGCAGATCAATATCCTGAGTATCAGTATCCATTCCGCTTGTGGTTGTCAGTGCACCATCAGAACCTGAGCCAGCTACTGCAACATCTGTTGATTTATTTTCATCAGCCACGGTCAGTCACCCAAATTAAACTGGCATATTCATCAATTCTTTATAAGCCTCTACCAGCTTATTTCTCACCTGAATGGTCGCCTCAAACGCCACACTGGATTTATTTCTCGCTATCATAACGTCTGAAAGAGACACATCTTCGTCGCCACGGTCAAAGCGCATTTGCAGATCGCTGGAACTTTGCTGCAGGGCATTTACATTATTGATAGCATTATTCAGCATCTGACCAAAGTCTGCGCCAACCCGCTGGCCGGTTGCCGGTTGCGTTGTGTTTGACGCTTCCAGCTTCATTGCCTGCATTTCACTCTGTATGCCACCAATATTCATTCTAACCCCACTAAGCCAATAATTTGACTTGTTATCCTGTTCTTATTTTGACGCTGCAATTAATATGCCATGGGCAATAAGCCCTTATCAGCCCGGTATTTCAATACCTGCATCACGCATTTTTGCCAACTTATAACGTAATGTTCTTGGACTAATGCCCAACTTTTCTGCGATTTCCTTACGCCGGCCATTGCATTTGATCACCGTTTCCAGAATGATAGCGTACTCCTGATCACGCAGTTCACCACCCAACCCTTCTCCGGAAGAGAGGTTCTTTTCCAGTACATAATCATCCATATTGTCCGCCAGCAAGGAGCCCGGTTCTGCTATCGGTTTAACGACCGGAACCGCCATATCCGCCTGAACAGCAGTCTGCAGACTGTTTGCATCCTGCCAGTCAACGCCTTCCAACAGAATATGCTCCTCCTGAATATGACCCTGTTCGCTGAGGATCAGTGCCCGCTGAACGACATTATCCAGTTCACGAACGTTGCCCGGCCAGGTGTAGCTCAACAGCTTGTTTACGGCTGCCGGTGCAATATCAGGAACAGGAAGCCCCAGTTTCTGACAATGGCGTTCCGTCAGGTGGCGGGTCAGCGGTTCGATATCACCTTTACGTTCACACAATGGTGGCCAGGCAATCGGAAATACATTCAAACGGTAATACAGGTCTTCCCTGAAGTTTCCTTCAGTCACATATTGTTTAAGATCCCGGTTACTGGTTGCCAGAACCCGAACATCCAGCTTAATACTTTTGCGGCTACCCAGACGTTCAACTTCTCTTTCCTGCAAGACCCGCAACAGTTTAGCCTGCAGATTCAGATCCATTTCGCTGATCTCGTCCAGAAGAATCGTACCGCCCTGTGCCTGCTCGAACTTACCCGGACACGCCTGAACTGCGCCGGTAAAAGCACCTTTCTCATAACCGAACAACGTAGCTTCCAGCATATTGTCCGGAATAGCGGCACAGTTAATAGCGATAAAAGGGCCATCTTTGCGACCGGACATATTATGAATATGCCGGGACATCACTTCTTTACCTGAACCACTCGGCCCCAAAACCATCACGTTGGCATCAGTCTTCGCCACTTTTTCTGCCAGAGCGATCAGCTTGATACTTTTCTCATCGGCAACAACCGCATCGCCGTTATCGTCAGATTTGACCGGAGCATATCGGCTAACCATATTCAGCAGTACTTCAGGTGCAAAAGGTTTTGCCATATAATCAATGGCTCCTTCTTTCATCGCAGCCACCGCATCTTCGATATTAGCGTATGCCGTCATCAGAAGAACCGGTAGATTAGGCCAGTGCTGCTTAATGTTTCTCAGCAATGCCAGCCCTCCCATGCCCGCCATCTGCACATCTGAGACAACGATATCAACTTCTTCTGTTTTCAGTTTCACCAAAGCATCTTCAGCACAATCCGCCTCGATCCACTCATATCCGGCAAGCGCTAGTGTATCAACCAGTGCCTCACGCAAGCCTTCATCATCTTCTACGATTAACACTTTACTTTGAGCCATTATTCGTCTCCTGAGTTGTCGTTTTTCAGCGGCAGGCACATGGTAAAACAAGCGCCATCCCCCGGTTCAGATAAAAGTTCAAGACGTCCTTTATGCGCCCGGCAGACCATCTGTACGACAGCCAGACCCAGCCCCGTTCCCTGAGAACGGGTTGTAAAAAACGGTTCCATGATCTTACTCTGCAGCTCGGGGGGAACACCCGGCCCGTTATCCTGCACAGAGATCTTAAGTTCATTGCCTACAGGACGGAAAAACACATCAACCTGAGATTCTTTTCCGCCAATCTGTATTGCATTAATCACCAGATTGCTGAGTGCCGATGCAATTGCATTTGCATTACCCAGCAGTTGTGCCTGTTCACCTTCAGCTTCCAGACAGAAATCAATCTGATTATTTTTTATCGCTGTCTCTACCATCGGCTGAAATTCTGCGACCAATTCTGCCACTCTAAATGGCTGAACCACTTTGTTGTCTCCCCCTTTAGCAAACAACAACATGTCGTTGACCTGCTTTTCTAAATCGTGCAGACGATCCATCAGACGAGTCTGAAAACGTTCCCGGGTCGGAGTAGGAAGGTTAGGAGCACCAAGATTAGAAGCATACAACATAGCACTGGATAAAGGAGTTCTGACCTGATGAGCCAGAGAGGCAACCATTCTTCCGATAGAAGACAGTCGTTGCAGGTCACTGACTCTCGACTGTAGTAAACGGGTTTCAGTCAGATCGGTGATAAGAATAAGCTGCCCGGTTGAAGAAGCAGAGATAGCCAGACGAACCTTACGTCCGTTTCTCAGTGACACCTCATGCCCGTCATCTTCCTGCGGAGCAAAAGCGCTCTGGATAACCGAAAACCATTTTTCCCCGACCAGAGGAACGTCCAGTAAACGATGCGCTTCCGGATTGGCTTCCCGAACCTCACCTTGCGTATCCAGCAGAATAACCCCGGCAGGCATAACATCCAGCACTTGCTGATAGCGTCCCACCTGCTCTTTCAGAGAGGCTAAATACACCGGATTATCCTGTTGTTCTGCTACTGGCATGTCAGTTTCTCGTCTACATAAAACAATAGCCTGAGATGCAATTTGCAAGCCAGACTATTTTTCATTTATATCATACGGTTACAAAAAAACTATCGAATGTCAATTTATTGACAAAGCACACGCTAATACTGCGGACAACCCTGCCTAACGGTTAAGACTGTATTTCTTCATTTTTTCTACCAGCGTCGTCCTGCGCATGCCGAGCATATCAGCCGCCCTTGCGACAACACCATCCTGAGCATCCAAGGCCTGATTAATCAGACTCACTTCCATCTCTGCCAGTAACTCTTTCAGATTAACCCCTTCCGGCGGTAACACCTGTGCATCAACCGTATCAATAGCCATTTCAGGAACATCATCAAAAACAAAGTCTTCCGAAAAAATATTCTGCAAAACGTCCCTTTCCTGTTCTTCGACAGAGACTGAGCGGCTACCGTTTTCTTCCGGCTGAAATTCCGGAATATCACTGTAACGGTACTTTGTCGGAAGATGGTTTACATCAATAAGACTGTTCGGATAAAGGATAACCATACGTTCCACCAGATTAGCCAGTTCGCGGACATTCCCGGGCCAGGCATGCTCCATCAGAGAATTCACCGCTCTCGGTGTAAAGCAGATAGGCTGACTGCCCTCAGCTTCCATTCTTAGCATCAGTTCCTGAAGAAGCAGGGGAATATCTTCTTTACGTTCTTTCAATGCCGGCATTTCTATAGGAAACACATTCAGCCGATAGAAAAGATCTTCCCGAAAACTACTGTCACTGATCATATGCTCGAGGTTCCGGTGTGTTGCAGCGACAATGCGGACATTCACCCGAATAGTCGCATTACCTCCGACACGTTCAAAACTGCGTTCCTGCAAAACCCGCAGTAATTTAACCTGCATAGGCATCGGCATATCACCGATTTCATCCAGAAAAATAGTGCCGCCTTCTGCCAGCTCAAAACGTCCTTTACGAGAGGTAATCGCTCCGGTAAATGCGCCTTTTTCGTGACCAAATAGTTCACTTTCAAGCAGATCAGGGGGAATCGCGCCACAGTTAATAGGAACAAATGGTCCGTTACGCCGCGAAGAGTGATAGTGCACATTACGTGCAACCACCTCTTTTCCGGTTCCGGATTCACCGAGGATCAACACATTAGCTTCCGTCGCGGCAACCTGTTCAATCAGATGGCGCACTTCCTTTATGCCGGGACTATTGCCAACCAGACTGCGAAACAGCGTATTCTTACGTGACGAGGAAAGATGCAGACCATTTTTGCCCAGAAAACCGGCACAGTGTCTGAGAGCATCGCTTACCTGAGGATAATTCAGCGGCAGTTCCAACTCACCGACATAGTGAGGTAGATCTTCCAGTTGCAGAACAGAGGTACTTAAAGCCAAAAGAGGAATATGAACAGCGCGTCCGAGCTTTTCACTCAACGCTGCCACTGTTGATGGATTATTTATACTGCCGATAACACATCCGACCCAGGCTTTAGAAAAATCGACTCTGTCAATAACATCCGAACCCAGAACTTCAGCATGCTCTCCGATAAACTCAAAGATAGAACTCAAATGCGACTGCATCTGCGTATCATCTTCAATTATCAGCAGTTTTGCCAAACCTTGCATAAAAATAAAATAGCGCCTTTATATTTTTCTTTCCATTGCGGCTATGTCTTTGCTCTTGATTTAAGCTTAAAAAACAAGCATCTGTACAACAGCAGACAATCTCATGAGAACAGCTACAACAAAGCCCATCAGCTAAACGGACTTTAACTAATGGCGTCTATTTTATTGAATATATTAAATAAGGCAACCTGCATGTTGCCACTTCTGAACTAAATTAAAAAGAATTCATAATGTTATTGACCCAGCTCCGCCGATGTCAGGTTATGATATTCAGTCGGAATCTGATCCCAAGCAGATTTAATTTCACGAATAATGTCGATAACGTCATCAATCGGTTGCGGATTGTTTTCTGCGTTGGCCAGCGAAATCTGTGTGATCATAAACTCATATAACTGGTCAAGATTCGATGCAACGTCTCCGCCATCTTCCATGGACAGACATCCACGCAAACTGATAATGATATCCAGAGCTTTACCCAGACGCTCGCCCTTAACAGCCACATTGCCTTGCTGCATAGCCGCTTTACCCTGCACTAAACGTTCAATTGCACCTGCCATCAGCATTTGGATCACCTTGTGCGGTGATGCCGCACTCAGTTGACTGTCAACTGACACCTTCTTGTATGCTTGTAATGAACCTCGCATGGTATTCCTCTTTACTTATAAAAACTGTTTGTACCGCTGAACAGATTTATTGCCGTGGCGATATTTCTTTAACTCTTCACCTATCTGGCCCGTCTTAGCCTGCATTTGCTCAACAAGCTGTTGTGTTCTTGCGACTGCTGCCAGCCATTCCGGTGAGCGTTCAAATTCCGGCGTTTTTTGTCGCTCTTCTTTAAGAGAAAGCAATAACCGTTCCCTTTTATCGACTAATTGGGTAATTTCTTCAGTATTTAACTCACTTTCCAAAAAAAGAGACATTAAATCATGATCCAGATCACTTAATTCATCCAGATAACCTGTCATCTATCACCCCAATGCGCTCATCATACCGGAAAGCTGGCTCTGCATTTTTGCCGTTGCATCCTGCATTGCGGCAAATTTATCATGTGTTCTCTGCTCCAGGCTGTCTATCCGGCGATCTAATGCCGCCTGATTATCGTCCAGACGATAATTCCTTTCTCTCAACGTATCTTCCCGGGTACGCAGCATTCCGGATGCTCCGGTTAACCCCTGAATCGCATCCTCAACTCTCTTAGCAAAACCATCTCTTCCGCCAAAAAAACTTTCCAGATGATTAAAGTTTTTATTTAACTGCCTATCCAGAAGATCATAATTAATTTCCAGAGTTCCCTGCCGGGTACTGGTAATACCGAAAGATTTCAGTGTCTTCAAATCATCCGGAGCCTGACTGATTGCCCCGTTAAATACAGACTGAAGGCGGGATTCCGCGGAACGGATGATACTGTCCCCTGCTAACGGTCCTTTCTGTCCGGTTGCTGGATCCGACACCGCTAACTGACGGCTGGTCTGATAAAAATTGTTATAAGCTGTCACAAACTGTTCTATGTCTTCCCGTACACCGTTTCTGTCATATTCGACACCAATTTCGGCTGATTTCTGCGCGGGATCCGTAACGCCTTTTACCGTAATATCAATCCCTTCAACAGCATCTTCAATCACATTATTTCCACTGCTTAACTGGGCAACTCCATCCAGCATGACCAACGCATCCTGTCCCTGCTGTACCTCAGTCATTCCGCTGTATGCCGACATAGAGTCTTCTGCGGCCTTTAATGCAGCCTGAGTATCGTTGATCTTATCCTGACGTACCCGTTCTTCCGGTGACATCTGCTCCCTCAGCAGTTGCTCCGCCTCATCGTCAGTCAGTTCCCCTCTGCTAACCGCATCTTCAATCGCTGCTTTTTCCGCAGCGACTTCTGCCCGCTTCTCAGCCAGATCCGCTTCTCTGACTGCTTTAGCCTCTTCTGGTGTCATATAAGAATCAGTGAGTGTACCCGAAGCCGTATTTGTCCAGCCCGGAACATCACTCATTTTATCCAGTGCTTTCTGATCCAGTTCAGGTTCAGGTTCTTCATAAGAATCAAGCAGAGTTCCTGAAGCCGTTTCCGTCCAGCCGGGGATCCTCTCTTCCGGAGGCAGATAAGCCGTCTGTGCCGCAGACTGAGACAAATCGCTGCCATCCGTACTCACACTACTCTGAGCCAGGACATTTTCTGCCGCTCCGGTATTTTCAGGTTCATCTCCCTGAGAATCACTGTCCAGAATACCGGTACTTCCATCCACAACAGATTGAGACTCATCCCCCTGTAGTGGTGCATCCAGAGCTTCCCGGGCCGCTATACGCGCTTTTTCCAGAGATTCAATACGCTCTTCCAGCGTTTTATATTCAAATTTTTTCAGGGGATTAGTTGCGCCTGAATCGACGCTGATCTTGATTTGATTCTCTGCACCCGAACGTTCAGATGCGACAATCAATCGTTTTCCATCTTTATCGTTAATAACAGAGGCACGGACGCCAGGATTACCACTGGCTCCATTTATTCCTCTAAGTACATCTTTTAAATCGGATTTGTCTGCAACATCAACCGTAAATTTTTTGTCGCCAAGCTGGATATGCAGCTTACCAGGGCCAAATTCAAGATCCTCAGCCATAGGCTGTGATGCAACCTTGTGACTCTGAGCAAGCTGCAGTACATCGACAGCATACTTACCAGCAATAGCTTCTGTTGTTGCAGTCGCTGAAACCGCACTTTCATCGCTCGATTCAACTTTCCTTACTGCGAAAGCCTTATCCTGACGAAAGCTGGTCATCAGGTTCTTCATTGTATCCAGTGACTCTCTGAGCCGCCCATAGGCACTGATGCTGGCATCAATCTGGGTCCGTTCATTGTCGATGCGTTGCTGTTTAGGCACCCGCTCCGCATCAACAATTTTACTGACCATAGAATTGATATCCATGCCAGATGACATACCCAATGGGTTTAAACTCATTCAACTCACCTTCAGATAGTTAGACCTTTTCCTCAACAAAACCTGAGGATCTGGCTGCAAGGCGTCTTAGTATCACTAACATTTCCTCATCCGGAATCTGCCTGATTATGTCACCGGTACTAACTTCATAAATAGTGACAACATCACGTCCCAGCTCTTCATCAATACGAAAAGAGAGGCCTTTATTGATAGAGTTAACGAATTCATCCATCCGCTCTACCATCTTTTCCAGTTCACGCCGATTGATTTCGATTCGTTTCTGTACGATATCTTCAGCCGGTTTGGTTTCCTGAACCTTTACAGCATTCTCTTTCTGTACCGGAGCTTGTCCGGGTGTCGTATCCGCAGATACAGTCGGATCTGTTACCGCATTCTTCACGCCAGTACTATCTGAAGCAACTTTTGTGCCACCAGAATAGCCATAAGGCTGGATGTTCGATGTGTATGATGGTATTTCCATACTGATCTCCCTTCCACCTTCTGGGTAGATGAATACTCACCTTATACAATAAGTTTAGGTCAGATGACCCAACCTATCTAACCCAACAAGCTCAGAGCTGACGATGGAGTCTGTTTTGCCTGTGCAAGTACTGATGTACTCGCATTCTGAAGAATCTGACTCTTAGTCATCTGAGTCGTTTCTTTAGCAAAGTCAGTATCTTTGATGCGACTTCTGGATGCATTCACGTTCTCGTTAATGTTTTCCAGGTTATTGATCGCATGATTAAAGCGGTTCTGGAATGCACCCAGTGATGCACGCTCACTATCTACACTCTTCAGTGCACCATCAATGATAGACATCGCCTGCTGTGAACCGGCTACGCTGGTCACATCAATATCCTGCACTGTCATCGCTTTACCGTCGTCACTCATTTCCAGATCGCCGGCAAGCGCACCACTGAATCTTACGCTGTTATTTTGAACGGTTTGACTAGAAGCAAAGACCTGCAGTTCACCATCTTCTGTTACAGAGGCTTTCAGGTCATCTGACTGACCGTTTATATAGGTGGCGACTTCTTCGATGTCATCACCAGCAACGGCATTGATGCTCAGTGTTTTTTCTTCGCCCTGCTTATCCGTATAGTCAATAGTAAACTCGGTTGTGCCGTCCTGAACCGTCCAGTCTGCACCTTTGGCAATACCAGCAGTATAGTTAACGCCACCCATGTCCATAGTATCGGTGCGCATGTTGCCCATAGTCAGCTTAACCGCTTCACCAGAACTTGCGCCAATCTGAAAAGACTGTGAACCGAACGCGCCATTCAGCAGCTTATTACCACCAAAAGAGGTTGTTTCTGCAATACGGTTAAGTTCATCATTCAGGGCAGAAACCTCTTCCTGAATCGCTACACGTTCTGAGCGGGTGTTAGAACCATTTGAAGATTGCAGCGCAAGGTCACGCATACGCTGAAGAATGTTGGTAGACTCATTCATTGCACCTTCTGCTGTCTGAGCAATGGATATACCATCATTAGCGTTACGGACAGCCATATCCAGGCCACGGCTTTGGGATGTGAGTCGGTTGGTGATCTGAAGACCCGCAGCATCATCTTTCGCGCTGTTGATCTTATAGCCTGAAGACAGGCGTTCCATCGACTTATTTAAACCACCAGCAGCATTATTCAGGTGCCGTTGAGCGGTCATTGCAGACACATTCGTGTTTACACTAATTGCCATAATTGATCTCCTTAGGCATTGAGGGTGATGGCCGCCACGTCTCTCACCTCGTTTAGGCACATCGTTTTTCATTTCTCTCATTCCCGTTAACGGCGGTCAAAATGAATCCTTTAGGAGAAATTTTCTTTTTTTCTTAATTTTTTTACATTGGATGAAAATGCCTGATCATTGTCACAATTTTGATAAAACTAGCCATACCCTGTATGTGTTATCCATTTCTAAATAAGAATAAACCAGATATGCACTTCTATGTGTATACAGAAAATAACGTAGCATCCATAAACAAAAACCCGGCCAACTGGCCGGGTTTGGTATCACTTTGTCCGCTTCGGGTTATTAGCCCAGCAGACTCAGGGCTGAGTTCGGTGCCTGTTTTGCCTGTGCAAGAACCGACGTCGAAGCCTGCTGCAGGATCTGTGCCTTGGTCATCGAGGTCGTTTCTTTCGCAAAGTCGGTATCTTTGATGCGGCTCTTCGAAGCATTTACGTTCTCGTTGATGTTGTCCAGGTTGTTGATCGCATGGTCGAAACGGTTCTGGAACGCACCCAGTTCTGCACGGTGGCTATCTACATACTTCAGGGCTGCATCCACAATCGCTACCGATTCCTGTGCGCCACCGACTGATGTAACATCAATGGTATCGACCGTCACACCTTTCGCTTCACTCATACCCAGCTCACCAGCCAGACCACCGGAGAAAGCAATCTCACCCTGTACATTGTTGCTGCCCGCAAAAATCTGCAGTTCACCTTGTTCATTGATCGACGCTTTTACCAGATCCTGCTGACCATTGATGTAGGTGGCGACTTCTTCAATATCATCGCCTTCTTTTGCGTTGATCGTGATTTCTCGCTCATCACCAAATGAGTCCGTCAGTGTCATGGTCAGATCGGATGCGTCTGCCTGAACTTTCCAGTTTCCATCTTTGCCGTTTTCGGCAACATAGCTGGCACCGCCCATCATCTTATTGTCTGAACGCATGTCTTTCAGCGTCAGCATCACGGCTTCACCGTTGTCTGCACCAATCTGGAAAGATTTCGTACCGTGAGTACCGTTCAGCAGTTTGTTACCACCAAAAGAGGTTGTTTCTGCGATACGGTTCAATTCATCGTTCAGGGCAACCACTTCTTCCTGAATCGCAACCCGATCCGACT
>NZ_PFXK01000010.1 GCF_002812955.1 Vibrio sp. HA2012
GAGATAACGGTCAGTGTCAAACACTTTTTCAAATTTATTTCACCAGAGCTTTCGTCCTGACTGACTCTGCGCTGAGGCCTTGTCGGCTCTGCCGTGTCAGTGAGGCGGCATTATAGAGATCCCCATCACATTGGCAAGGCTTTTTCGCTATTTTTTTATAATTTCCTTCTGTTCGAACAAAAATTCAACAAAAAAATAAAACACCTCTTTTACTCACATATCAGCCACTAAAATGGCGAATAAAGAAACTTTTTTCCAGTTGGTATATTCAACTTCTTTACTCGTATCAGTTTCTCCACCTGTTATTTTCATAATTAGCTGAATACACAAACGATCAAGCCATTTATATTTGGGATAACGCAATGCTCCAGCGAAAACACCGATAAGTTCAGGCTTCCACAGAGACTTCGTCAGAAAGGTCTTGATATAAACACTACCTTCTGGTGTATCTTTCTTTTGTGCTTCTTTTCTAGCTGTTAAATTCACACAGAAAAATGCCACTTTATTGTTTTGTAGCTGGGTCCGGTTTCGTTCTATAAACTGATACAGCTTCTTATTTAACCGCCCATAACGAACAGAAGCACCGATAATCACTCTGTCATACAGTGTAAAGTCAATCTGACTAGCTTCATGCAGATCCATCAACTCGCTTTGGTAGCCGACAAGTTTCTTCTGTATATGTTTAAAAATCTTGATTGTCTGACCATCAGTCGTTGAATAGAGACACAATACTTTTTTCACTTTTTCTCCTAGCTACGCCAAAATGTGGGGGTAAATAAAATCAGCAGTGTAAATATTTCTAGCCGCCCAAACAGCATAGAGACAACGAGTACCCACTTGGCTCTGTCATTAATATCGCCATAATGAAGTGCAACATCCCCCAATCCGGGGCCAAGATTATTTAATGTTGATGCTATGGCAGAAAATGCACTGAGTTCATCCATCCCTGTTGCAATCAGCGCAAGCATACAGAGAACAAAGACTAATGCATAGGCCGAAAAAAAACCCCAAACCGCATCAACAACTCTCTGCGACAATGCTTTATCCCCCAGCTTGATGGTGAATACCGCTCTGGGATGAATCAGCCTTTTAATCTCTCTCCCACCCTGAAGGGTCAGCAACAATACCCGGATGACTTTCATTCCGCCTCCAGTAGAACCTGCACAGCCACCTATAAAAGAAGAAAACAGAAGCAACACAGGCAGAAACAATGGCCACTCAGAGAAGCCTGTCGTAGTAAAGCCTGCTGTAGTTGAGATAGAGACCGTGTGGAACAATGCCTGATCAAAGGCATCATAAATTGAATCGTAAGACTGATGTTGCAGCAATAGAAGAAAACAGACAACAAACAAAAGAATCTGAATCAAAAAAAAAGCTCTCAGCTCATGATCCTTCAGATAATATTTTGGGTGCACACCACCGGAACCGAATGCAGCAAAGTGTAGTGAAAAATTACAACCGGAAATGAGAAGAAATACCACAGTGATTAAATTAATTACAGGGTTATTAAAATAACCCATGCTGGCATCATGAGTAGAAAAGCCACCAATAGCAATCGTAGAGAAACTATGACAAATAGCATCAAATATACTCATTCCGGCGGACCAGAACGCCCAGGCACAAACTATGGTCAGGCTCAGATAAATATACCAGAGAGCCTTTGCAGTTTCCGCTATGCGTGGGGTCATTTTGCTGTCTTTGACCGGCCCCGGAATTTCGGCCCGGTACAACTGCATTCCCCCAATACCTAAAACCGGAAGAATCGCTACCGCCAGTACAATGATCCCCATCCCTCCGAACCACTGTAAAAACTGGCGATAAAAAAGAATTGCTTTTGGTAGTTCATCCAAACCAACAATAACAGTGGCACCTGTTGTGGTCAGAGCAGAAAATGACTCAAAAAAAGCATCCGTTACAGAAACATCCGGATTATCTGAAATAAGGAAAGGAAGCGATCCAGCACTGCCAATAACCGTCCAGAAAAGGACAACGATCAAAAAACCATCTCTCGCTTTCAAATCGCGTTTCTGCTCTCGGTTTGGATACCAGCAAACACCTCCAAACAGCAGTAACACGAAAAATGTACTGACAAAAGAAACACCAGCACCATCCCTGTATATCAGAGCCACAGAAGCAGGCGCTAACATAGAAAGACTAAACAGGGCCAGTAACAACCCGACGATACGGATGATGGAACGATATTGCATGATCGTATTATGAAGCCAGGCTTCTCACTTCCTCGTTATATTTGTTCAGTTATAATAATCTTCGCACTGCTTTTATTAATGATAGTCTGAGTAAAATCAGCCACATGACATTTTTCTATTTCCACCAGCATAACCACCTGCTGACCAAAATCAGTATCCCTCTGAGAAGCATCAAACTGAGAAATCATAGACTGAACCAGTGGCATAAACGCATAATCTAACTGTAGGTTTAGTATTACGGTGATTTTTTTCTCCAGTGTTTGCAAGGTCTTAAGCGCCTGCTGTACTCCACCGCCATACGCTCTTACCAGTCCACCTGTTCCAAGCTTTATGCCTCCGGAATAGCGGGTAACCACAGCTGTTATTTCACCAATACCAGAGCCACTTAATTGAGCCAGTATAGGTTTACCGGCTGTCCCAGATGGCTCACCATCATCACTGAACCCCCATAACATGGAATCTTCCGGTCTCCCGGCAATAAATGCCCAGCAATTATGTCTGGCATCCGCATGCTTCTCTTTTATCTGCGCAACAAAATCCCTGGCTAACTCTACATTTGGCGTATGTGCCAGATAGGTAATAAAGGTACTTTTCTTTATTTCTTCAACAAACTTTGTCGGTGCCGCCGGAATCAAATAAGGTTGATCATTCATGAACTTCAGTAATCAGCAAAAAACTGAGTCTAACATGGTAATAAACACAACTTCTATTTATGCGTTGTAAGCATAGATTAAATGATAATATTTCACTTTAGTCATAGATTAATTACCTCTATTCTATCCGGACAACCTAAATAACATTTAAATATTACCGCTTATTGTGGAGACCTTTATGTTTAAAGCTCTGGTATTAAACCAAGAAGACAAGAAAACCCAGCCTTCCATTGAACAGCTCGATGAAAACCAACTACCTGAAGGTGAAGTGCTGGTCGCTGTTAGCTACTCATCCCTAAACTATAAAGATGGTCTTGCTATTACAGGAAAAGGCAAAATTGTGCGTAACTTCCCTATGGTTCCGGGCATTGATTTTGCGGGTAAAGTCATTAGTTCTGCTGATGAGCGTTATCAGGAAGGTGATGAAGTTGTACTGACTGGCTGGGGGGTAGGTGAAAATCACTGGGGTGGTATGGCTGAAAAAGCCTGTCTGAAAGCTGACTGGCTGGTTCCGCAACCAAAGGAGTTAGATGCTAAAAAATCCATGATGATTGGTACAGCCGGTTTTACTGCTATGCTGTGCGTTCAGGCTCTGCTAGATGGTGGCGTAAACCCAGATGATGGTGAAGTACTGGTTACCGGAGCAAGTGGTGGTGTAGGCTCCGTTGCCGTAACCTTACTTGCAAAACTAGGCTATAAAGTTGCAGCAGTTACCGGACGTACGGAACAAAATGGTCCTCTCTTGGAAAAACTGGGTGCCAGCCGCATTATCGATCGCAAAGAATTTGAAGAACCGGCACGTCCGCTTGAAAAACAAATCTGGGCGGGTGCTGTTGATACTGCAGGCAGCAAAATTCTGGCCAAACTACTAACTCAAATGGATTACGGCAGTACCGTTGCAGCCTGCGGCCTGGCTTCAGGCTTCGACTTACCAACCACAGTAATGCCATTTATTCTGCGCAATGTCCGTCTTCAAGGTGTTGATTCTGTCGCCTGCCCAACTGAAAAACGCATCGCAGCCTGGGAAAAACTGGCTGAATTATTACCTGCAAGTTACTTTGAACAGGCATGTACTGAAATCTCGCTGGAAGACACGCCGAAATACGCTGAAGATATTACCAATGGCCAGGTAACCGGCCGGGTTGTGATTAAACTGTAATAGAGGTCAAACAAATCTGAGGGTGTTTGTAGAGCAGGTGTATGCAGCATGGATGCTGCGTCCAAGCCTACATGGATGTATTGACAGCGTCCTGCACTACAAATGATCTCAGAGTTGCCTAACGCTAATTATCCTTCAAGCCTCAGGTCTTCTACCCGTTTGGCAATCAGTTTGCCACATTCCTCTTTCAGCAAATTCCGCAACCATTCCTGAGCCGGTGAATGCTCGTATCGCGGATGCCAGATCATCGAATAATCAAACGGAGTAAATTTAAACGGCAAAGGCTTAATGATCAGCCTGTATTTATCCGCCACCAGATATGCAAGATCTGCCGGAACCGTCAAAATAAGAGGCATGGTATCAATTACCGCCAGTGCAGCCTCCAGATGATAAGCCCGGATTACCATTTTGCGTTCTGGCTGCCCATCCAATGCCTGATCCAACAAAGCCTTAACTCCATCACTAATCGCAATCATAGCATGTGGATAAGCCAGATAGTCTTCCAGAATCATCTCTTTATCCGCCAAAGGGTGTGTCTTCGATAACATACAGAACACACCAACCTTACCTAAAATCTGTTGCTGAAGTGGTTCCACAAGAGCAGTAGGACGACAGATAGCCAAATCAGCCCCCTGAACCGTTAGTTGGTTTAATAGCTGTTCATGCTGAAGCGGCAAAAAGTTAAGACAAACATGCGGTGCTTCTTGATAGATACGCGGCAACGCAAAAGGTAAAATCGTCTGCATCGCATAGTCAGTCGTTGCGATGGTAAATGTTTGATTGCAGTTTTCCGGTATAAATTCCTTTTCGGACAATAATTGCCGCAAAGATTCCAACGGCTCACTCAAGGCCCGGTTCGTATCTAAAGCTTTTTCGGTTGGTAATAGCTTTTGTCCCTGACGGGTGAATAATGGATCATCCAACAGCAGCCTCAAACGGCCAAGAACCCGGCTCATGGCTGACTGACTCAGGTTCAACCGTTCAGCAGCACGGCTGACACTACCTTCTTCAATTAATACCCGCAACGCCACCAACAAATTTAAATCCCTGCGATATATTTCTTCCAGTTCCACTTCAGCCCTCTCCAGGCGTTAAACGCCGGATTTAATCATGTTCAGGATTATTGCATATTTTCCCATCATCAGTATGATCTCCCTCTTGGCAGTATTAAGGATCTCACCATGACCATTGACGAATCATCCGTGCACCACATTCTTGAAGCCGAAGGGCTGCGCTGCCCGGAACCAGTTATGATGGTCAGAAAAACAATACGTAAAATGCAAGATGGTGAAATACTGCTGATTAGAGCAGATGATCCATCAACCACCCGAGATATTCCCAGCTTTTGCCGCTTTATGGATCACCAACTACTTCAGGCACAGACAGACACATTGCCTTACCTGTACCTTATTAAAAAGGGACTGGAATAATATCTACAATTCAGAATTGTCTGTCTGACGGGAATACAACTGCTTCTGAATCTTCTCTAACTGATGATGCATATCCCGCATTTCTTTATGCATAGGAATAATATGCTGCACCCGAATCCAGGACTCAACCGCCAGTCCAGTCATCACAATAGCTCCTACCACCATAGGCAACCACATATCAGTCAAAACCATTCCCAGCAAAGTCAATATCAAACCAAAAGTAAACATATAACTCTGACTTTGTGGACTTATTCCCATATAACGCGTCAGCATAATAATACCTCCACACAATACCTAATTTAAGCATAGAACAATTCCATACTTCTTTACTTAGCCTTTTTGTTATCTCCCATAAAAGTAACAAAATGATGAAAAACCAGTTATGGTGAGTAAATAAGCACTATTTCCCTCTACTCGCAGCGCCAATATCCCGGTATACTTGATCGTTATTTTTTCGACTAAAACAGAAGAATCGCGCGAACCTGACTATGCAAAAATACGATATCAAAACCTTTCAAGGTATGATCCTCGCGCTGCAGGATTATTGGGCACAACAAGGCTGCACTATAGTGCAACCATTAGATATGGAAGTGGGTGCAGGTACTTCTCACCCGATGACGTGCTTACGCGCGCTGGGCCCTGAGCCTATTGCAACAGCGTATGTTCAACCGTCACGCCGTCCGACCGATGGCCGTTATGGTGAAAACCCTAACCGTTTGCAACACTACTATCAATTCCAAGTCATCATCAAACCGTCTCCGGATAACATTCAGGAACTATATCTGGGTTCGCTGAAAACTCTGGGGATTGACCCTACCGTACACGATATCCGCTTTGTAGAAGATAACTGGGAAAACCCCACTCTGGGTGCCTGGGGGCTGGGTTGGGAAGTCTGGCTGAATGGCATGGAAGTGACTCAGTTTACTTACTTCCAGCAGGTCGGCGGACTGGAATGTAAACCAGTTACTGGTGAAATCACTTACGGCATCGAACGCCTTGCGATGTATATTCAGGGTGTAGACTCTGTCTATGATCTGGTATGGTCCGATGGTCCGCTAGGAAAAACCACTTACGGCGATATCTTCCATCAGAACGAGGTTGAACAATCTACCTATAACTTCGAACATGCTGATGTTGACTTCCTGTTCACTTTTTTCGACCAGTGCGAAAAAGAAAGTAAACACCTACTATCTCTAGATAGACCGTTACCTCTACCTGCTTATGAGCGTATTCTGAAAGCTGCACACGCTTTCAACCTGCTGGATGCCCGTAAAGCTATTTCTGTAACCGAACGTCAGCGTTACATCCTGCGTATCCGCGATCTGACTAAAGCTGTCGCCGAAGCATATTACGCATCACGTGAAGCTCTGGGCTTCCCAATGTGCAAGAAGGATGAGGAGAAGTAACCATGACACAGAATTTTCTAATTGAACTGGGAACGGAAGAACTGCCACCAACTCAGCTCCGTACACTTGCTGAAGCATTCACCGACAACTTTAAAGCTGGACTGAAAGACGCAGATCTTGCTTATACCAGTATCAAATGGTTTGCTGCCCCCCGGCGCCTGGCTCTGAAAGTAACCGAACTGGCTGAAGGTCAGCCGGATAAAGTAGTAGAAAAACGCGGTCCTGCGGTTTCCGTTGCGTTTGATGCCGACGGTAATCCGACCAAAGCCGCACAAGGCTGGGCTCGTGGTAACGGAATTACAGTTGCACAGGCAGAGCGTCTGGCGACAGATAAAGGCGAATGGCTGCTGTTTAAACAGGAAGTGAAAGGTAAAACAGCAAAAGAACTGGTCGTTGAGTTGGCAGATAAAGCACTGGCGAACCTGCCGATTGCCAAACCAATGCGCTGGGGTAACAAAGATACTCAATTTATTCGCCCGGTAAAAACACTGACGATGCTGATGGACGATGAGCTGATTGAAGGTGAAATCCTTGGTGTTGCATCTGCCCGCACTATTCGTGGCCACCGTTTTATGGGTGAATCAGAGTTTACCATCGATCATGCCGATCAATACCCACAGATTCTGCTGGATCGCGGCAAGGTTATGGCTGATTACGAAGCACGTAAAGCCATTATCATTGAAGATGCCCAGAAAGCGGCTGCCGCTGTTGGTGGAATTGCCGATCTGGAAGACGATTTGGTCGAAGAAGTGACCTCTCTGGTCGAATGGCCAGTCGTGCTGACCGCTTCTTTTGAAGAAAAATTCCTGGCTGTCCCTTCTGAAGCTCTGGTGTATACCATGAAAGGCGACCAGAAGTACTTCCCGGTTTATGACGAAAACAAAAACCTGCTGCCAAAATTTATCTTCGTGTCTAACATCGAGTCGAAAGAACCTCGTCATGTTATCGAGGGCAATGAGAAAGTCGTTCGTCCACGTCTGGCAGATGCCGAATTCTTCTTTAACACCGACCGTAAACGCCCTCTGATTGATCGTCTGCAGGAACTGGAAACGGCTGTATTCCAGAAGCAATTGGGAACCATCAAAGATAAAACTGATCGTATTGCTGTGCTGGCTGGCTATATTGCCAAGCAAATTGGTGCCGATGTAGAGAAAGCAACCCGTGCTGCGCTACTGGCGAAATGTGACCTGATGACCTCAATGGTCTTTGAGTTTACCGAAACTCAGGGCGTAATGGGTATGCACTACGCGCGTCACGACGGAGAAGACGAAGCGGTTGCTGTTGCACTGAATGAGCAGTATATGCCGCGTTTTGCCGGTGATGACCTGCCAAGCAGTGCCATCTCCTCTGCCGTAGCGATGGCCGACAAGCTGGATACTATCGTCGGTATCTTCGGTATCGGTCAGGCTCCAAAAGGCAGTGACCCGTTTGCTCTGCGCCGCGCCTCTCTGGGTGTGCTGCGTATCATCGTTGAAAACGGCTATAACCTGGATCTGGTTGAGCTGGTTGCAGAAGCTAAAGCTCAGTACGGTGAGAAATTGACCAATACAAACGTTGAATCTGATGTAATAGAATTTATGCTGGGACGTTTCCGGACATGGTATCAGGATGCTGGTTTCGGTGTAGATATTATTCAGGCCGTACTGGCTCGTCACCCGACCAAGCCAACGGACTTTGACCAGCGTGTGAAAGCGGTATCTCACTTCCGTGATCTGGATGCAGCTGAATCTCTGGCAGCAGCCAATAAGCGAGTAGGTAATATTCTGGCTAAATTTGATGGCGAACTGGCAGATGACGTTGAACTGGCACTGCTTCAGGAAGACGCAGAAAAAGCACTGGCAGAAGATGTTGCGGTAATGACCGAAGCTCTGGAGCCTGCGTTTGCGACCGGTAACTATCAGGATGCACTGAACAAACTGGCCGCACTGCGTGAGCCGGTGGATACGTTCTTTGATTCAGTGATGGTAATGGCCGACGATGAAGCACTGAAGAAAAACCGTCTGACGCTGCTGAACAACCTGCGTAACCTGTTCCTGCAAATCGCCGATATCTCGCTCCTGCAGAAATAACGGGGTTATTTCACGTGAACTAAAGCCCCGTTCATCAGAACGGGGCTTTTTCGTTCAGCCAAACTTATACATATACTTAAACGAAACAATGACTAGGTAATGAGCTATGCAATTTTCTAAATTTGGTGAAAAGTTTACCCAGCACTCTGGGATCACACAGCTAATGGATGACCTGAATGATGGTCTGCGCACACCGGGAGCCATTATGCTCGGTGGTGGTAATCCAGCTGCGATCCCGACCATGCTCGATTACTTTCATCAGGCCGGTAGCGATATGCTGGCAAACGGAAAATTGGTAGAAGCCATGACCAACTATGATGGCCCGCAGGGTAAAGATGCCTTTGTGAAAGCACTGGCACAATTACTACGTGATACCTATGGCTGGGACATCAGTGAAAAGAACATCAGCCTGACCAATGGTAGCCAGAGCGCGTTTTTCAATCTGTTTAACCTGCTGGCGGGAGAACAACCAGACGGCTCCCATAAGAAAATCCTGCTGCCGCTGGCTCCGGAATATATCGGCTACAGTGATGCCGGTGTCAATGATGATATTTTTATCTCGTACCAGCCGGAAATCGAACTGCTGGGCAACCGCATGTTCAAGTACCATGTGGATTTTGAACAAATTAAAATTGATGATGCTGTCGCTGCTATCTGTGTATCCCGCCCTACCAACCCGACCGGCAATGTTCTGACCGACGAAGAAATCGAAAAGCTGGATCGACTGGCACGGCACAATAATCTGCCACTGATCATTGATAACGCTTACGGCACCCCATTTCCAAATATTATTTTTGAGGATGTAAAACCCTTCTGGAATGAAAATACCATCCTGTGCATGAGCTTATCAAAACTCGGACTTCCCGGTGTTCGCTGCGGTATAGTGATCGCCAGTGAAGAAATTACTACCGCTATGAGTAATCTGAACGGAATTATCAACCTAGCTCCTGGAGGAATTGGGCCGGCAATCGGTACCCATATGATCGAGTCTGGTGATTTGCTGCATCTCAGCGACAGCATCATCAAACCTTATTACCAACAGAAAGCAGATTTTGCTGTACAACAGCTTCAGGCTGCAATTGATGACCCAAGGTTTCGTATCCATAAACCGGAAGGAGCCATCTTCCTCTGGTTATGGCTGGATGAATTACCGATAACAACCATGGATCTGTACCAACGACTAAAAGCCCGCGGGGTATTGATTGTTCCGGGAGAATATTTCTTCTTTGGTCAGGAAGTCACCTGGCAGCACAGTCACCAGTGTATTCGAATGAACTATGTTCAGGATGAAAACAGTATTCGGGATGGAATCGGTATCATCGCAGAAGAAATCCAAAAAGCCTACCAACTGTAATACTTTTAGCAGGAACATTGAGTGATGTTCCTGCATACCACTTAACGTTCCTTTCTGTATTTGTCTTTATTTTTGTTTTTTTGATCACAAAATAAGCATTGTGTTAGCAAAATGTGACTAATCTACTAGAATTAACACAATGTTACCGATAACATCACCAATGTTCCCGGTAACATTTCGGGCTATATGACGAAAACAAAAGGACAACCCCTATGAAACTCACTATAAAAACCCTCGCCGTGACCGTTGCTACTGCTCTGCTGTCTACTTCGGCACTGGCTGCGGATTTTAATTTTAAATTCCAGTCCAGTGATCCTTCTGGCGATAAAAATTTTCAGGTACAAAAAGAATGGACTGAGCGTCTGGAAAAAATGTCAGGCGGACGTATTCATATCGATCTGCTCCCCGTTGGCGCAGTAGTGAAACACACAGAAACTCTCGGTGCGATAAAGATGGGCGTACTTGACGGTCATGTCACTGCTACCGGTTACTTCTCCGGACAGGATCCGGCTTTTGGCCTGATTGGTAATATGGTAGGCGCATGGTCCGACACCCGTCAGTTACTGGAATATATTAACTATGGTGGTGGTTATGAGCTGATGACTGAACTGTATGCACCATACGGTGTTAAATACGTGGGTGGCTCAACAACCGGCGTGGAATCTTTTGTCTCCAAAGTGCCTCTGGATGGTGTCGCGGACTTGAAAGGCTTGAAACTGCGTGCTCCTGAAGGCCTGGTACAACAGGTATTTGCTGCTGCCGGTGCTGCTCCGGTTAATCTGCCCGGCTCTGAAGTGTTTACCGGTCTGAGCAAAGGAGTTATTGATGCCGCTGACTATACCGTGTTCTCCACCAACCAGAAAGCGGGTATGAATGATGTAGCAACCCATCCTGTTCAGCCAGGCTTCCACTCCCTGCCAATGATTGATATTTCCATGAGTCAGAAAAAATGGAACAAGCTACCAGAAGATTTGCAGGAAATCATGACGGTTTCCGTTCGTGATTTTGCTCAGGATATTACCACTCAGTTGCGCATTGCTGATGCTAAATCAGTAAAAGAAGCACAGGCAAATCCAGATATCACTATTCATGACTGGCCAGCGGAAGAACGCAAAAAATTCCGTCAGATCGCTATGGGGGAATGGGAAAAATATGCAGCAAAATCACCGAATGCTAAAAAAGTCTATGACTCGATTACTGCGTACCTGAAAGACGCAGGTCTGCTGTAAACCGCCTTTGGGGAGGGCATTTTCCCTCCCCTCACTATTCTCCGGATAAAACGTTATGAAAAATCCAGACACTACGGATATAAAAGTAGCAGAAATGCCCCACAATATTCTCGATCGACTGATAGCCCGGGTAAGTGAAGTATTGAGCTACCTTTTTGTCTTTACCGTTCTTATTTCATTTTATGAAGTTCTCAGTCGTTATCTGTTCGACTCCCCGACCATATGGGTGCATGAAACCGCATCCTTTATCGGTGGATCACTGTTTGTGATCGGCGGAGCCTATGCTTTGGCAACCGATAAACACGTAAGAGTTGTACTGGTATACGATATTGTTTCCCGTCGTACCAGACACTATCTGAACTTATTCCATCATATCGCTGGCTTGCTTTTCTCCGGTATGCTGATCTACGGGGCTTACCAGATGGTTGCCAACTCCTGGTTTACTCCATGGGGAGACGTACACCTGGAAACCTCAGGCACCGCCTGGAACCCGCCATTCCCAGCTCTGCTGAAAGGACTGATCCTGCTTATTGTCTGCATTATGTTTGTGCAGTTTATTTTACACCTGGTCAATGAAATACAAGCACTAAGGAAGGAAAAAGATGTTTGATTTATCTTCTATAGGTATCGCCTACGGCAGCCTTCTGATGCTTGTGCTGATGATTGGTTTGCTGCTGACCGGTATGCAACTGGCTTTTGTTACCGGTCTGGTTGCTCTGATATTTACTTATGGCTGGTTTGGTATTGACGCCTTACCTTTGGTAACCAGCCGTATTTTCAGCTTTGTAAACGGCTATGTTTTTCTGGCTGTCCCCATGTTTGTATTAATGGCAGCCCTGCTTGACCGTTCCGGTATTGCCCGGGATCTGTTTGATGCCATGAAGAATGTCGGCCGAAAAGTCCGTGGTGGCGTAGCCGTACAAACCCTGCTGGTCGCAGTCGTGCTGGCATCAATGTCCGGAGTCATCGGTGGTGAAACAGTTCTGCTGGGGATACTGGCTCTGCCACAAATGCTGCGTCTGGGCTATAACCGTAAACTAGCTATCGGTACAACCTGTGCTGGCGGAGCACTGGGAACCATGCTGCCACCAAGTATCGTACTGATCATCTACGGATTATCTGCATCCGTTTCTATCGGCGAGCTATTTAAGGCCGCATTTTTACCCGCATTTATTCTGGCTCTCTTCTATGTTGCCTACGTACTGATCCGCTGCCGGATTAATCCGGCGCTGGCACCTCTGCCTTCTGAAGACGAGTTGGCTGAAGACGCCAAAAGCCATCCAAGTTATTTTAAGGCACTATTTTTCCCGCTACTTTCTGTTGCTACAGTTCTGGGCAGCATATACACAGGTATTGCATCAGTGACCGAAGCATCTGCTCTGGGCGTTGTCGGTATTGCTATCAGTGCATGGATCCGTGGTGAGATGAATACCAAAATGGTAAAAGAGTCTGCCATAGCTACCATGCGAACCTGTGGCATGATCATGTGGATAGGTATTGGGGCTTCAGCTCTGGTCGGTGTATACAACCTGATGGGGGGAATTGACTTTGTTGAACAGACTATTCTGGCTTTGAGTGGTGGTAATGCCATGAGTACTCTGCTGATCATGATGGTTATTCTGTTTGTATTGGGCATGTTCCTTGACTGGGTAGGGGTTGCTCTGCTGACTATGCCAATCTTCGTACCCATCATTACCGGTCTGGGTATGGATCCGATCTGGTTTGGTGTAGTGTTCTGTCTGAATATGCAGGTAGCATTCCTGTCACCTCCGTTTGGTCCGGCAGCCTTCTACCTGAAATCTGTTGCACCAAAAGACATCAGTCTGGGAGAAATTTTCACCTCTCTGCTTCCTTTTATCGCACTGCAAATCAGTGTTCTGGCTCTGGTTATTATATTCCCTGAGCTGGCGCTCTGGTGGCAATAGCCCTTATCCACAAAGTAACAGAGAGAATAATTATGAATCATAAATATGTCGTTATGGGTGTTTCTGGGTGTGGTAAATCCTCTATTGGCGCAGCGCTAGGAAAAGCTCTTGGTATTCCATTCTTTGATGGAGATGATTTCCACTCACAGGAAAATGTGCAGAAAATGCAAAGTGGTCAGCCACTGACAGATACTGATCGCCAGTCATGGCTAACCACCCTGAACCAGTTACTCAGAGAAAAAGATTCTCTGGTTGTTGCCTGCTCAGCCCTGAAGCCGGAATACCGGGACAAACTAAGAGAAGGGAAAACAGATCTCCATTTTATCTACTTAAAAGGAGATTTCGATACCATCTGGTCAAGACATCAGAAACGAGAAGGGCATTATTTTAATGGTTCGTCCATGTTGGAAAGCCAATTTAATACCCTGATTGAACCGGATGAACAAGAAGCCCTGTATGTCGATATCAGACAGTCACCACAACAAATTATTGATTATATTCTGGCTCATTTAGCCTAAGGTAAGTAACGATGTCGAAACCGATAAACTCTGTCGTGGCAAGTGTCACACAGAGTATTCTGAAACGCAGTCAAACCAGCCGTAATGCCTATCTGAATAAAATAGAGAAACAGGCAGAGCAAGGAAAACAGAGATCCCATCTTTCCTGCGGTAATCTGGCTCACGGTGTAGCAGCCTGCACAACTTTCCAGAAAGAAACTATTCTGGATCTAACCAAAGTGAATCTGGCTATTATCAGCGCATATAACGATATGGTCAGCGCCCACCAACCTTATATTAACTATCCGGAACAAATAAAAGCAGCTCTGGCAAGGATAGGACATACCGCACAGGTTGCTGGTGGCGTACCGGCAATGTGCGATGGTGTTACCCAGGGAAATCCGGGCATGGAGCTGTCACTTTATTCCAGAGACCTGATCGCTCAGTCTACAGCACTGTCCCTTAGCCATAATACCTTTGACGGGACTCTGTTGCTCAGTGTATGTGACAAAATAGCACCAGGACAACTGATAGGGGCTCTCGCATTCGGACATATGCCAGGAGCCTTTGTACCGACAGGACCGATGGCGACAGGAATAAGTAACAATGAAAAAGTAGCCATCCGGCAAAAATATGTTGCCGGTGAAGTTGATAAATCAGCCCTGCTGGATATGGAGTGCCAGGCTTATCATTCCCCGGGCACCTGTACCTTTTACGGCACAGCCAATTCCAATCAACTGGTACTGGAGGCCATGGGCCTGATGCTACCCGGTTCTGCATTTATTCCACCAACTGATCCACTACGGCAGGCACTGACCAATAAAATCGCTACCCATGTTGCAGCTATTAGCACCAGCAACGTCAGCGATAAAGCACTGGCGCATGTGGTTGATGAAAAATCTGTGGTCAATGGGTTGGTTGCTCTGCTCACTTCCGGCGGCAGTACCAACCATACCATCCACCTTCTGGCCGTTGCCCGGGCGGCTGGATGGATTGTCACCTGGGATGATCTAGATGCCCTCTCGGATGTCATACCTTTACTGGTCAGGATGTATCCAAATGGTGCAGCGGATATCAACGCCTTCCAGCGGGCTGGTGGTGTGCCCACCCTGATGCGAACCCTGAATAAACGCGGGCTGATTTGGATGGATGCCAATCCGGTGTACGGAACCATGGCAGATTATCTGACTACTCCTTATCTGGATAAAAACGGTAAGTTAGCGTTCGCTCCGGCTCAGTCTACTGAAAACCCAGAAGTTATTGCCAAGGATGATACAACTTTCAGCACTCAGGGCGGGTTGAAACTACTGTCCGGCAATCTGGGTAGGGGCGTAATGAAAGTCAGTGCCGTTGCGCAGGAACACCGTTATGTCAGAGCTCCTGCCCGAATATTTAATTCCCAGCATGATGTAGAAGCAGCCTATAAACAGGGAGAACTGAATCAGGATAGTGTCATTGTTGTTCGCTATAATGGTCCAGCAGCAAACGGTATGCCGGAACTGCATAAACTCATGCCGGTTATGGGCAATTTGATGAAGCAGGGCCTGCAAGTTGCACTGGTCACTGACGGTCGGCTTTCTGGGGCATCAGGTAAAATACCAGCCGTTATCCATATGACCCCGGAAGCAAGCCGGGGTGGATTACTGGCCAAATTAAGAGATGGTGATGAAATTGAAGTCGATGGCCTGACAGGCAAGATTAACGTACTGATCGATATAGCAGACCGCGAGACTGATACTGTAGATTTCAGTAGTGAATACAGTGGGTATGGCCGGGAATTGTTTGGTATTTTCCGTCAGGCGGTTTCCAGTGCCGAAGAAGGCGCAAGCATTTTTTAACACTCCGGACAAAACCAACATTAGGATCGATTATGAACTGGACTCTATCTCCACAAGCCGTATTCTCTGCTTCACCAATTATACCCGTTATGGTGATTAAGCATCTGGAAGATGCTGTACCTCTGGCTAAAGCACTGTCGGATGGTGGTATCAATGTTTTTGAAGTCACCCTGCGCACTGATGTTGCTCTGGATGCTATCCGGGATATTGTCTCCGCTCTGCCGGAGACGATGACCGGAGCAGGAACGGTTCTGACACCACAGCAATACGATGCAGCAGTTGCAGCTGGTGCAACATTTGTTATCTCACCGGGAGCAAGCACCCGTTTACTGGAGCATGCAGCTAAACATTCGGTTCCTCTTATTCCGGGGGTCTCAACCGCCACTGAAATCATGCAGGCAATGGATCTCGGTTATGACCACCTAAAATTTTTTCCGGCCGAAGCCAATGGTGGTGTAATGGCGCTGAAAGCGATTTCAGCACCACTACCACAGGTCAGCTTCTGCCCGACTGGTGGTATTAATGAGCAGAATATGCCGCTTTATCAGTCCCTTGACTGCGTAAAGACTGTTGGCGGTACCTGGATGCTCCCCGCAGAAGCAATAGAAAATAAGCAATGGGATCGTATCACTGAGTTGACCAGAGCAGCATTGCACACAGCAGGTTGGTGAAGAGCTTAGACCAGTGATTAAGATTGCCATTGAGTTGACATATTATTAATATCCAGAGATAACACCAATGTTGTAGATTGCAGAAAGAAACCGAACATGACCGTCAAAAAACAGCGCCCTACCTTACAAAATATCGCAGATCAGGTTGGAGTCACCAAAATGACCGTCAGCCGTTATTTACGCGATCCAGAAAAGGTGTCTAAAACTGTTGGTGAAAAAATCGCTCTGGCGGTAGATGAGCTCGGATATATTCCAAACCGGGCTCCAGATATTCTGTCTAAAGCGAAAAGCTATTCCATAGGCGTTCTGCTTCCTTCTCTAACCAATCAGGTCTTTGCTGAAGTATTGCGCGGTATTGAAACAGTGATAGAGCCACAGGGCTATCAGGCAATGCTGGCACACTATGGCTACAGTAAACGCACAGAAGAAAAACGTATTGAAAGCATGCTTTCCTATAATGTTGATGGCATTATTCTGTCAGAAAGCTATCATACCGAGCGCGCTAAAAGAATGCTGAAATCCACAGGGATACCCGTTGTAGAAATGATGGATTCTGCTTCTCCACCACTCCAGCAGGCTGTTGGTTTTGATAATATCAGAGCCAGCAGAGAGATGACCGAACATCTTATCGCCAGAGGCAGAAAACATATTGTCTATCTTGCAGCTCGTATGGATGAGCGTACCAAACAGAAGATCGTCGGCTTTGAACAGGCAATGCATGCGGCCGGACTCATACCAAATATTATCAGTACCAAAGCGGCTTCTTCCTATACTGTCGGTTCAGAACTGACCCAGCAGGCCAGAGAAGAGTATCCTCAGATAGACGGTATCTACTGTACTAATGATGATCTGGCTATCGGTGCCTTATTTGAGTGTCTGCGTATGGGTCTTCAGGTACCGGAAGATATTTCTATTGCTGGTTTTCACGGACATAATATCACCTCTGTCGTCCAGCCAACTCTGGCTACAGTGATCACCCCGAGGGAAGAAATGGGGAAAATCGCCGCAGAACAATTACTGTACCGGTTAACCCATCCGGGAGAAAAAATAGAAAAACATATTATCGAACTACCAACCCAGATCTATCTGGGAGAAAGTCTCTAGATCCAATTCCGTTTAACTATTTAACCGTTCAATCAAAAAGAGCGCCCAACACAGGCGCTCTTGTCCACTTATCTGACACTCAAGTCAGTCTGCTTCGGGTCAGTTAACTACTTTCCCTCAAGCAAGTTTCCACTATTAATCGCGATTTTCCTAGGCTGCATCGCTTCAGGGATTTCACGCTCTAAATCAACATGCAGCAAACCATTTTCCATGGTAGCTCCAATCACTTTGACGTAATCCGCTAACTGGAACTTACGCTCAAAATTGCGCTCAGCAATACCCTGATAGACGTACTTTCTATCTTCGTCTGATTTATGCTCACCGCGAACAATCAGTACATTCTCTTTTTGAGTAATATCCAGCTGTTCTTCAGCAAAGCCCGCAACCGCCATAGTAATACGGTATTTATTATCGTCTTTCTGCTCGATATTGTATGGTGGGTAACCGTTGGATGCGTTTTTCGCCGATCCAGCTTCCATCATGTCAAACAGACGATCAAAGCCGATTGCGTTACGATATAGTGGTGTGAAATCTACAGTTCTCATGATGCTATCCTCATAATAAGCAATAGCCTTAAACTCACCCTTTCTGACGGGCGTTTAAGGTAATTAGCTCAAACATTCCTTACCGGACATGCCTGTCTAATTTGCGTTTACATTGTGTGCTTTCCTTTACGTCTGTCACGACTGTGACCAAACAGGACAAGCGGTTCCGGGATCCATTTGGCATTCCCTTCATTATTAATATAGGTCCGCATACATCAGTTTCAAGGGAAAAAATAAAAAAAGATCGCATGTCTCATATTAGTATTCAGCTATTAGTCATCCTATGAGCTGTTCACTACAATACATCACCTCAGTTAATCTTATTAACCGAATATATTCAGAGGTTTTATGTGCTGGTTACTTAAAAACTTCCTGTTGCTTTTGATGCTATGGATTACTGGTATCTTCCCGTCAGTAGCAAAAAATACTGAGCAAATAATCCTGACAGCCTTTCACTATCCGCCTTATATGGATGAATCCCAGCCTTCAGGCGGAGTATTCTGTGAACTGGTCTCTGCCGCCTATAAAGCCAGTGGCTATACTGTCACATACCGCTTTTACCCTCTTATGCGTTCAACCAAATATGTTTTGTCAGGAACAGCATTAGGCCAGCTAGGTACGGAATGGAATTTTCCTGAAGCCAGCAGGAATAAGGATATAACACCGGTTCCTCTGTTCTATTACCGGGTAGTTGGCTTTTACCGTAAAGACCGTTTCAGCAACATACGTTTCAGCTCCCTTGCTGATCTGTCAAATTATCATCTGGGGGTTATTCTTGGCAGCTCTGATGCACAGATATTTAAGACCGTACACAACCTGATGGTAGAGGAAGTATCTCAGGGAGAGCAGATGTTTAAAAAAGTACAGGTCAACCGTAACGATATAGGATTTATGGCAGAATTAAGCGGCCTTTCGATTCTGCAACGAGATTACCAGGATCAACTGGATCAGTGGGTAATGACAGAAGATATTATTCAGGGATTGGTCGCACAAGTGGTTTTTTCCAGAAAATACCCGGATGCAGAAAAGTACATAGAGGCACTACAATCAGGTATCAGAACCATCCGCAGTAACGGTACTTATACCCGGATTTTTGAAAAATATTATGGTAAAGGCCGGTTGCCAGCTAAAGTCAGTGATATTAATCAAAAGGCTTACAGTATTCCAAAAACATAAACACCACCCGAAGGTGGTGTTTGGTTATATGATAATCCGTATCGTAATTACAAATTACACATCCAGATTGGCTACTTTCAGCGCATTTTCTTCAATAAAGTGACGACGTGGTTCAACCTGATCACCCATTAATGTTGTGAACAACTGATCTGCTCCGACAGCATCATCAATTGTTACCTGCATCATACGCCGGGTTTCCGGATCCATAGTCGTTTCCCATAGTTGATCAGGATTCATCTCACCCAACCCTTTGTAACGCTGTAAGCTCAGACCACGCCGAGATTCTTTGACCAACCAGTTAAGGGCATCAACAAAACTGCTGACAGGTTGAGTACGCTCTCCACGCTGAATAAACGCACCATTCTCCAGTAAACCATCCAAAGCTTCAGACAAAGCTGCCAGACGTCCGTACTCTTTGGAACCAAGAAGATCCAGTCCTAGTACATATTCATGTGTTACACCATGGGTACGTACTATAATTTTCACCAGACAAACATTCATTTCAGTGTGTTTTTCCACTTCAAAGCTGTACTGGCTGGCACCAACTTCTTTAGCATTCAGTTGCTCTGTCAGACGTTTAGCCCAAACTTCTACAACAGCTTCATCGTGACACATCTCAGCAGTCAGACGCGGAACATAGATAAATTCCTGAATCAGAGCCCTTGGATATCGGCGACTCATACGATTAACCAGTTTGATGCCTGCGTTATACTGCTGCACAAGCTGCTCCAGAGCTGCTCCAGTCAATGCCGGAGCTTCAGGGTTAACAAACAGAGCGGCATTATCCAGAGCCAGAGCGGTTTCATACTGCTCCATCGCATCTTCATCTTTAATATACTGTTCCTGTTTGCCTTTCTTCACTTTATATAGCGGTGGCTGAGCAATATAAATATAACCGCGTTCAATCAATTCCGGCATCTGACGATAGAAGAAGGTCAGAAGCAGAGTTCGGATGTGCGAACCATCCACATCAGCATCGGTCATGATAATGATATTGTGGTAACGCAGCTTATCCGGATTATATTCATCCCGGCCAATACCACATCCCAGAGCAGTGATCAAAGTGGCGACTTCCTGAGATGAAAGCATCTTATCAAAACGGGCTTTTTCTACGTTCAGAATTTTACCTTTCAGAGGTAAAATAGCCTGATTTTTACGGTTACGTCCCTGCTTGGCTGAACCACCAGCAGAGTCCCCTTCCACAATATACAATTCAGACAAAGCAGGATCTTTTTCCTGGCAGTCTGCCAGCTTGCCCGGCAAACCAGCCAAATCCAGAGCCCCTTTCCGCCGGGTCATTTCCCGGGCTTTACGCGCCGCTTCACGAGCTCGGGCTGCATCGATAATCTTAGAACAGACAATCTTGGCTTCATTCGGGTTTTCCATTAAAAATTCTGCCAGTTTTTCACCCATAGCAGATTCAACGGCAGCCTTTACTTCTGAAGAAACCAGTTTATCTTTCGTCTGACTGGAGAACTTAGGATCCGGAACTTTCACAGACACAACAGCCGTCAGACCTTCACGGGCATCATCACCAGAAGTTGCTGTTTTAGCTTTCTTGGAAAAACCTTCTTTATCCATAAAATTATTCAGGGTACGAGTCAGGGCTGCACGGAAACCAGCCAAATGAGTACCACCGTCACGCTGTGGAATATTATTGGTATAACAATAGATGTTTTCCTGGAAACCATCATTCCACTGCATTGCGACTTCTACAGCAATACCATCTTCACGTTCAAAATCAAAATGGAATACCTTCTGATGGATCGGTGTTTTATTGGTATTCAAATGATTAACAAACGCCTGAATACCCCCTTCATACATAAAGTGGTCACCTTTACCATCTTCTCGCTCATCAGCCAGTTTGATAGAGACACCAGAATTAAGAAAAGACAGCTCACGCAGACGTTTAGCCAGAATGTCATAATGAAATTCAATATTAGTAAAAGTCTCTTCACTCGGCCAGAAACGGATAGTAGTACCTGTACGATCTGTCTCCCCAACGACAGCAAGAGGTGCATCCGGCTCACCATGGTGATACGTCTGACTGTGCACAGAACCACTACGATAAATCGTCAGTTCTACTTTTTCGGACAAAGCATTAACAACCGAAACCCCTACTCCGTGCAAACCACCCGATACTTTGTATGAATTATCATCAAACTTACCGCCGGCATGCAGTACCGTCATAATAACTTCTGCTGCTGATACTTTCTCTTCAGGGTGCAGCTCTGTAGGGATACCCCGGCCATCATCCTGAACAGAAACAGAATTATCTTCGTGGATAGTCACAATGATGTCATTACAGTGGCCAGCCAACGCTTCATCAATGGAGTTATCCACCACCTCGAATACCATGTGGTGAAGACCGGTACCATCATCCGTGTCGCCGATGTACATCCCCGGACGCTTACGCACCGCATCCAGACCTTTCAGTACCTTAATACTCGATGAATCGTAATTTTCAGCCATGAGTTACTCTCTCATTAGTTATCCTTGCTCTATTCTGCCATGTTCCACATGAAACATCCTGCCATTTTTATCTTGCATATCTGCAACTTGGCCGACAGTAATAGAACTTACAAAAACCTGTGCCCCCGTCTGTTTCAAACAATCTGCTAACCGTTCGCGACGTTGGCTGTCTAATTCTGACGCAAAATCATCTATCAAATAGATGCACTGCTTGCCGGTCAACTGAGTTAAATGCTGTCCCTGCGCAACCCGCAAAGCACAAACCATAAGTTTCAACTGACCACGTGACAACACATCCTCTACTGGAGTGCCATTCACTTTTATTCGGAGATCTGCTTTGTTCGGCCCACTGAAGGTATAACCAAGCTGCTGATCCCGTTCAAAATTCTGTTCAAGAATATCCAGATATGGGGTATTTTTATCCCACCCTCGGTAATACGCTATCTGAATATCAAATTCCGGCAAAAAATGACGACAGATTTTTTCAGCAACCTGTGTCATTTGTTCAATATACCCAGCCCTCAGTTGACTGATACTTTCTGCCAATTGTGCTAATTGGCTATCCCAATAACTCAGTTCCCGGTAACTATGCGCTCTTTTCAACAACGCATTACGCTGTTTATTCAGTCGCTTCAGCCGACTCCAGACGTCATAAAACTGCGGTTTAGTATGAAATACCCCCCAGTCAATAAATGCCCGCCGGTATTTGGGGCCGTCTGTCAGTAGCTCAAACCCTTCCGGATGAATCAACTGCAGAGGCAAAACCTGGGCCAGTTGTGAAATCTTTTGTCCGGATTGGCCGCCTATTTTAACCTCTGTTGAGCCATCACGCTGTTTATTTATGCCAATTGGCAGCTCAAATTGATCCGGGTTCAAAAAACGCCCATGAACAAACAGTTCATTACATTCATTCTGAATGATACGTCCGGTCAGTGAACTCTTAAATGAACGTCCGTGCCCAAGTAAATAAATTGCTTCCAGTATACTGGTTTTACCACTACCGTTAGGACCGATAAGAAAATTAAAGCCTGGTGACAATTCAATATCACAGGCTTTGATATTACGAAACTGCTGAACAATTAAACGGGTCAGTGGCATTATATAGCGTTCTGATCTTAAAGTCTGATTGGCATAACCACATACATGGCACTGTCATCTTCAGTATTTTCAATCAGAGCACTGGCATTGGCATCTGACATAGACACCCTTACACTTGTGCATTTCAGCGTATTCAGAACATCCAGCACATAACTGACGTTAAATCCTATCTCCAGCGCGTCACCTTCAAAATTCACATCCAGCATTTCTTCAGCTTCTTCCTGCTCTGGATTATTAGCAGTAATACGCATTTCATTCCCGCTCAGGTTAACCCTTACCCCTCGGAATTTTTCATTGGACAGTATTGCCGCCCGGGAAAAAGCCTGACGTAATGCTTCACACCCAGCTTCCAGCGTTTTATTCGTATTCTGTGGCAGAACCCGACGATAATCAGGAAAACGACCATCCACCAGCTTAGAAGTAAAAATAAAATTATTCACGTCAGCACGCAGGTTTGACTGCCCAACCTGCAATGTGACCAGGCTATCCTGAGCATCCAGCAAACGAACCAGTTCCTGAATACCTTTGCGCGGAACAATAACCTGCTTAGCTTCAAAATTATCTCCCAGCGTTACCTGAGCTACCGCCATACGGTGTCCGTCCGTCGCTACAGAACGGAATGTCGAACTTTCAGTTTCAAACAGCATACCGTTCAGATAATAACGAACATCCTGATTGGCCATAGAAAACTGAGTTTTCTCTATCAATGAACGCAGTTCACCCTGAGTCAGGGTAATATTAACTTCCGTCTGCCAGTCTTCAATATTAGGAAAATCCTGAGCAGGTAAGGTTGCCAGAGAAAAACGGCTACGTCCGGATCTTACCTGAATACGCTCACCTTCCAGCACAACAGTAATTATCGCATCATCCGGCAAACCACGACAAATATCGAGAAACTTACGTGAAGGAACCGTAATACTTCCTGCTTCTGTATCACTTTCAAGAGCCAAACGTGCCACCAGTTCTACTTCCAGATCCGTAGCCGTAATCGTTAACGTATTATCTTCTACTTTAAGCAGCAGATTACCCAGTATAGGCAATGTCGGACGCCCACCCAGAGCACCGGAAACCTGTTGTAACGGTTTAAGCAATTGACTGCGAGCGATGGTAAATTTCATATCTGTCTCTTAGTTATCTGTCCTATCCGGGGCAACCCCATATATGAATATTAAGAAGAAAGGGTACGGATCAGGTTGGAGTAGTCTTCTTTTATATCATGACTCTCTTCACGCAACTGCTCTATCTTACGGCAGGCATGAAGAACGGTAGTATGATCTCGTCCACCAAAAGCATCACCGATTTCCGGCAAGCTGTGGTTAGTCAACTCCTTAGCCAGAGCCATCGCTAACTGACGTGGACGAGCAACCGAACGGGAGCGGCGTTTAGAAAGCAGATCGGCTACCTTAATTTTGTAATATTCAGCGACTGTCTTCTGAATATTATCAATAGTAACCAGCTTCTCCTGCAGTGCCAGTAAATCTCTGAGTGCTTCACGGACAAAATCAATCGTTATCGGACGCCCGGTAAAATTCGCATTGGCAATAACCCGGTTCAGAGCACCTTCTAGTTCCCGGACATTGGAACGCAAACGTTTAGCAATAAAGAAAGCCACTTCATCAGCCAGATGAATCTGATGCGCTTCAGCTTTCTTCATCAGAATTGCCACACGAGTTTCCAGTTCCGGCGGCTCAATAGCAACCGTCAGCCCCCAGCCAAAACGAGATTTTAACCGATCTTCCACACCGTTAATCTCTTTAGGATAACGGTCAGATGTCAGGATAATCTGCTGATTGCCTTCCAGTAAGGCATTAAAAGTATGAAAAAATTCTTCCTGTGAACGCTCTTTATTAGCAAAAAACTGAATATCATCGATCAGCAACGCATCAACACTGCGATAATAACGCTTAAATTCTTCAATCGCATTATTTTGCAGTGCCTTTACCATATCCTGCACAAAGCGCTCTGAATGCATATATACCACTTTAGCATTCGGCTTATTGTCCACTATCGCATTGCCTACTGCGTGTAACAGGTGTGTTTTACCCAGGCCTGTTCCACCGTATAGAAACAAAGGGTTATACGCTGCACCAGGGTTATCTGCAACCTGACGAGCCGCAGCCAGGCCAAGCTGGTTCGATTTACCTTCCACAAAGTTATTGAATTTATGCTTAGGATTGACATTCGAACGATGATTGATATGTACAACCTCCGATTCATCATCCCAGGTTTTGTGTACCGGTCTCTGAGCCTGTAAACGGGCAGGAGCAGAAGACTCTGCAGCCACATCCGCTGGAGTTTTCTTCGGTACCGGAGGCGCTGACACTGGACGACTGCCCACTTCAAAACGCAGATTGGGAATATCTGAACCACAGTATTCCTGTAACAGACGGGTAATACTGTTCAGATACTTGTCCCGGACCCAGTCCAGAACAAAACGGTTAGGGGCAAATAACGTCAGGGTATTGTCATTGAGCTCAGCCTGCAGCGGTCTGACCCACATACTGAATTCTGTAGCTGGTAGCTCCTCCTGAAGCTGTTGCAGACATTGCAACCAAAGCGAAGATGACACGGTGCCCCCAAAATAAATGTCGGTGTGTTGTGAAAGGTGGATAATTTTAGCGCTAGTCTCAGAAGATCGCCAGCAAATGATCTGTGATCCAGTGAATAAGATCTTAGTTATTCACAAATATTCACCGTTACATAACCGGATCCAGCGGTTTTTTCCCATGGATATTCACAAAAATGTAACCGGGCTGACGTTAAGAAAAAAGTTATCCCCACAACAAACAAGAACAGGAAACCTTACTAGCTCACCGCTTATTCACAACTTACTCCATTTAATCCACAGATCTATACAGATGGATCCCTCTCAGAGTAGCAACAATTTAGTATTCCGAAAGAAAAGATCCTTGAGATTTAGTTGGCACAACGTATAATCCGTCGTCCGGAATTATCGTTAGACCGATTATTGACTCTTTAGCAGTCAGTGATTACAATTCCGCCTCTTTGTTGAGAGGCGTCGGTTTTCTCTCTTTCTCTGTTACAGGAGAAATAAAAGAGAAAGTATGCCCACGCCGGGTTTAACAAAAACCTAAAAACTACTGATCAGTAAAGGTATTAACCATGAAACGCACTTTTCAACCTTCAGTTCTAAAGCGTAAACGTACTCACGGTTTCCGTGCTCGTATGGCAACTAAGAACGGTCGTAAAGTAATTAATGCTCGCCGTGCGAAAGGCCGTAAGCGCCTGTCAAAATAATTCGCGATTATTTTGACTAAGTACGCGTTCAATCGGGAGTTACGTTTGTTAACTCCCGAACATTATCAAAATGTCTTCCAGCAAGCACACAGTGCTGGCTCCCCTCATTTTACTATCATTGCCCGGAATAACTCTCTTTCACACCCTCGTTTAGGTTTAGCCGTTCCGAAAAAACAGATAAAAACTGCTGTTGGCCGAAATAGGTTCAAACGACTAGCCAGAGAAAGTTTCCGTATCCAACAGCATCAGCTTCCGCATAAAGATTTTGTTGTTATTGCGAAGAAAAGTGTTCAGGATTTGAGTAATGATGAAATATTTAAGCTATTTAATAAACTATGGCGTCGCCTCTCTCGCCCTTCACGTGGCTAGCTATCGGCCTCATCAATATCTATAGATGGGTGATAAGTCCGCTTATCGGCCCCCGCTGCCGCTTTACTCCAACCTGTTCTCAATATGCAATAGAAGCATTAAAAGCTCACGGTTTTGTAAAAGGGTGTTGGTTATCTGCTAAACGTCTATTAAAATGCCATCCTTTGAATGAAGGGGGATATGACCCCGTTCCTCCAGTACAAGAAACAGACAGAGATAAATAACGATGGATTCTCAACGTAATATCCTGCTTCTGGCACTGGCTCTGGTTTCTTTCCTGCTGTATCAACAGTGGCAGGTTGAGAAGAATCCTGAGTATCAGCGTACAGAACAGCAGGCACAAACCAGCAGTACCTTACCTGCCCCATCAATTGCTGATGAATTAGACCCTGCGCCGCAACAAAACGCATCGGCCAAACTTATCACAGTGACAACAGACGTACTGACTCTGTCTATTGACACTTTTGGTGGAGATGTCGTACTGGCTCAGTTAAATGAGTATGCAAAAGAAGAAGGCTCAGATACGCCTTTTACTTTGCTGAAAAAAGGCTCAGAGCATACCTATATCGCTCAAAGTGGCCTGGTTGGTCCTCAGGGTATCGATCAGAGCAGCACCAGCCGTCCTGTCTATCAGGTTGCAGAAGATACATTTGCTATGGCTGATTCACAAGATGAACTGCGAGTTCCTCTGAACTATACAGCGAATGATATCCAGTACACGAAAACATTTATTCTAAAGCGCGGCGCTTATGATATTGATGTTCAGTACGATATCATCAACCAATCTGGCAATGACGCAACATTAGGTATGTATGCGCACCTGCGCCAGAATGTCGTGGATGCAGGTGGAAGTCTGGCAATGCCAACTTACCGTGGCGGCGCTTATTCAACCCACGAAACCCGCTATAAAAAATACAGCTTTGATGACATGCAGGATCGTAATTTGTCCCTGAACCTGCCAGATGGTGAAGGCTGGGCAGCCATGCTGGAGCACTACTTTGCTTCTGCATGGATTCCGCGTAATGCCGCAGGTTCAAATCTGTACACCCGCGTGATAGGCAACATGGGTGATATCGGTATCCGCATGCCAAATAAAACCATTACCTCTGGTGAGCAAGGTCAATTCTCAGCCACGTTATGGGTTGGTCCTAAGCTACAGAGTGAAATGGCAGCCGTTGCTCCAAACCTTGATCTGGTTGTTGATTACGGCTGGCTATGGTTTATAGCCAAGCCCTTGCACTGGCTACTTTCTGTTATTCAGGGAATAGTTGTCAACTGGGGTATTGCGATTATGGTTCTGACCTTTATCGTGCGCGGAGCCATGTATCCGCTAACTAAAGCCCAGTACACTTCCATGGCCAAAATGCGTATGTTGCAGCCGAAACTGCAGGCGATGCGCGAACGCATTGGTGACGACCGTCAGCGTATGAGCCAGGAGATGATGGAACTGTATAAGAAAGAGAAGGTAAACCCACTGGGTGGCTGTTTGCCAATCTTCCTGCAGATGCCTATATTTATATCCCTGTACTGGTCTCTGATGGAATCAGTTGAACTGCGTCATTCTCCATTCTTTGGCTGGATTACTGACCTGTCAGCTCAGGACCCTTATTACATCCTGCCACTTCTGATGGGCGTCAGTATGTTTATGATTCAGAAAATGAGCCCGTCAACCGTCACAGATCCAATGCAGCAGAAGATCATGATGTTCATGCCGGTCATGTTCACCTTCTTCTTCCTGTTCTTCCCATCAGGTCTGGTACTGTACTGGCTGGTATCTAACGTAGTAACCCTTATTCAGCAGACGCTTATTTATAAGAATCTGGAAAAGAAAGGCTTACACTCTAAGAAGTAATATTCTCAGATAAACGAAGAAAGGCGGCCAAAAGGTCGCCTTTTTGTTTTAGCCTGATTACAATTTAGCTAATTTCATTATTCATACAGAAGGCAATGTATTGATTTGGCAAGATGAGATAACTTTTTCCAGGCTCTTGTCAAAGATATACCCCTCTCTATTTTGGTAACACAAACATGACAACAGACACTATCGTTGCTCAAGCCACAGCCCCCGGCCGTGGTGGCGTAGGTATCATCCGGGTATCAGGCCCTCTTGCATCTCACGTAGCACAAGAGATCACCGGAAAGCTTCTCCGACCACGCTATGCTGAATATCTGCCGTTTACAGCAAAAGACGGAACAGAACTTGATCAGGGAATAGCCCTATTTTTCCCAAACCCAAACTCATTTACCGGAGAAGATGTTCTGGAACTGCAGGGGCATGGTGGACCGGTTGTTATGGATATGCTGATCCAGCGTATTTTGCATATCGACGGAATTCGTCCAGCCCGCCCGGGAGAATTTTCCGAACGAGCTTTCCTGAACGATAAAATGGATCTGACGCAGGCAGAAGCTATCGCAGATCTGATCGATGCCAGTTCAGAAGAAGCAGCCAGATCCGCACTAAAATCACTGCAAGGGCAATTTTCCAGACGGATCCACACTCTGGTTGAGTCCCTGATCCATTTGCGTATTTATGTCGAAGCCTCTATCGACTTTCCCGAAGAAGAAATCGATTTTCTGGCCGATGGAAAAGTGGCGGCAGATTTGCAAGAGATTATAGATAATCTGAATGCGGTACGGCAGGAAGCTAATCAGGGAGCTATTATGCGTGAAGGCATGAAAGTCGTAATAGCTGGACGCCCGAATGCTGGAAAATCCAGCCTGCTGAATGCATTATCCGGCAAAGATTCAGCCATAGTGACCCATATAGCAGGTACTACACGCGATGTACTGCGCGAACATATTCATATTGATGGCATGCCGCTGCATATCATTGATACAGCCGGCCTGCGGGATGCCTCCGATGAAGTGGAAAAGATAGGTATTGACCGGGCATGGGACGAAATTATTCAGGCCGACAGGGTGCTATTTATGGTAGACAGTACTACCACAGAGGCTACTGACCCCAAAGAGATCTGGCCTGATTTCATAGATCGTCTTCCTGATAATATAGGCATGACCGTGATCCGCAATAAATCCGATCAAACCAGGGAACAGTGCGGGATCTGTCATGTCAGCACACCAACACTCATCCGTCTGTCTGCAAAAACTGGGGCTGGTATTGATGCTCTACGAACCCACTTAAAAGAATGCATGGGATTTGCCGGTAATACGGAAGGAGGCTTTATGGCCCGCAGACGACACCTGGATGCATTAGAACACGCAGCAGAACATCTCCAGACTGGACAACAGCAGTTAGAAGGCTTTATGGCCGGAGAAATACTGGCAGAAGAACTGCGTATCTGTCAGCAGCATCTAAACGAAATCACCGGTGAATTCAGTTCTGACGATCTGTTGGGCAGGATATTCTCTTCATTCTGTATCGGGAAATGATTTCAAGAGTAGATACAACATGAGCTTCAGGAGAACAGTATGATTCATATTATCACAGGAAGTACGCTTGGCGGAGCCGAGTATGTCGGGGATCACCTGAGTGATCTGTTACAGGAAAAAGGACTGCAGACTGAAATCCATAACCAGCCAGAATTTAGTACTATTCCCGCTGATGGTATTTGGTTAATTATCACCTCAACTCATGGCGCAGGAGAGTATCCAGATAGCATCAGGCCTTTTATTACTACTCTGCAGAATACTCCCCCAAGAACAGATAAGCTTCGATATGCTGTAATCGCTATAGGGGATTCCAGCTATGATACTTTCTGTGCAGCAGGTAAACATGCATTCCGCTTACTCAGTGATATAGGAGCAACACCAATAAGTGAGTGTCTGCTGATTGACATACAGGAACATACTGTCCCGGAAGAGCCGGCAGAAAACTGGTTACTAGAACACATCAGCCAGTTTTAATCCTTAAGGCAGATAGAAATATCTGCCTTAATTGTTTATTTTCATAGTGTTACACAAAAAAGCATACCTTACTCACAACATATCCTATTTTATACTAAATATCTTCATCAGCATGTGGATAAAAATAGATCTTTTCGGTGATTAACCTATAGTTATCCCAATAACAAGATCTATCAAAAACGATCCTTGTGAATAACCTGCATTTTTGATCCCAGTTAATACACGAAAGGATCATAGATAGATCACAACAAATGATCCTTAAAATCACATTGATCTTATTGATCATTTTCCACTTATCCACATGATCGTCTCCCCTTAATAATAGATCTAATAAAAGATCTATATATAGATCTTATATATATTAAAGAGATCCAGATAAGATCGAAAAAAAGCAGAAAGCATTTTCTCACCCATATAAACAAGGTAAAATATCGCTCTTTTGTCTACTTCCTGTTTTGGTTACCCCTGAGGTCGATCCATGTTCTATCACGAAAAATTTGACGTCATTGTCGTCGGTGGCGGTCATGCCGGTACAGAAGCCGCTTTAGCTTCTGCCCGTACTGGCCAGAAAACTCTGCTGCTTACCCATAATATTGATACACTGGGTCAGATGTCCTGCAACCCGGCTATCGGTGGTATCGGCAAAGGGCATCTGGTTAAAGAAGTAGACGCTCTGGGTGGTTTGATGGCTCAGGCAATCGATCAGGCTGGTATTCAGTTTCGTATTCTTAATGCTTCTAAAGGACCAGCAGTTCGTGCTACCCGGGCTCAGGCTGACCGGGCTTTATATAAATCAGTAGTAAGAAATGCTCTGGAAAATACCCCCAATCTGTCATTATTTCAGCAAGCAGCGGACGATTTGATCGTAGAAAATGATCAAGTGACCGGCGTTATTACTCAAATGGGGCTTAAATTCCACGCCAAAGCCGTCGTATTAACGGTTGGAACCTTCCTTGGAGGAAAGATCCATATCGGCATGGAAAACTTCTCTGGTGGCCGTACAGGCGATCCAGCTTCGATTCCTCTGGCAAACCGTCTACGCGAGCTACCGTTACGCGTGGATAGGTTAAAGACAGGAACCCCTCCAAGAATTGATGCTAACAGCGTTGATTTTTCTCAGTTACAGGTTCAGCACGGAGATGATCCGACACCAGTGTTTTCTTTCTTAGGACACCGGAGTCAACATCCTCGCCAGGTGCCATGCTACATCACGCATACTAATGAAAAAACCCATGATGTCATACGATCCAATCTGGATCGCAGTCCTCTTTATGCCGGGGTTATTGAGGGAATTGGTCCGCGTTATTGTCCTTCTATCGAAGATAAAGTAATGCGTTATGCAGATAAAAACAGCCATCAGATCTTTATTGAGCCAGAAGGGCTAACCACAACAGAACTGTATCCTAATGGTATTTCTACCAGCCTGCCGTTTGATGTTCAGGTCAAAATAGTTCGCTCTATGCAGGGCTTTGAAAATGCCCATATAGTGCGGCCTGGTTATGCTATTGAGTACGATTTCTTCGATCCAAGGGATCTGAAAAAAACCTATGAGACAAAAACGATTGCTGGTCTGTTCTTTGCCGGACAGATAAATGGTACAACTGGCTATGAAGAAGCGGCTGCTCAGGGATTAATGGCAGGCCTGAATGCCAGTCTGTACACTCAGGGTAAAGAAGGCTGGAGTCCGCGTCGTGATGAGGCATATATGGGGGTTCTGATTGATGATTTGTCTACCATGGGAACACGTGAGCCTTATCGCATGTTTACTTCCCGTGCTGAATATCGCCTGTTACTGCGCGAAGATAATGCCGATCTGCGTCTGACAGAAAAAGGCCGCGAGCTTGGGCTGGTGGATGATACCCGCTGGGGAAGATTCTGTGAGAAAGTCGAAAACATAGAAAAAGAACGTCAGCGTCTGAAAGATACCTGGATGAATCCGAAGTCAGCAGAAATAGATAAGCTGAATGCCATACTGAAAACTCCGATGCTCCGGGAAGCCAGTGGGGAAGATCTTCTGCGTCGACCTGAAATCAGTTATCAGGATCTGACCGCTTTACCTGCGTATGCACCGGCCCTGAATGATCTTCAGGCTGCTGAACAGGTTGAAATTCAGGTTAAATACGAAGGTTATATTCAACGCCAGAAAAATGAGATCGAAAAATCACTGCGTCATGAACATACCCAGATCCCGGCTGATTTTGATTATGACAGTGTCAAAGGGCTTTCGAACGAAGTTGTGGCAAAACTGAAAGACGCCAGACCCGAGTCGATCGGTGTCGCTTCACGTATTTCTGGTATTACCCCTGCTGCAATTTCTATCATTCTGGTTTACCTGAAAAAACAGGGTGTGCTGAAAAAAGGGGATGGGGAATGAGTTTGCTGAACAACAGACTGGATGCCTTAATCGCACAGACCGACCTTATTGTTGATGAAAATCAACGTAAGCAGTTGGTTGGGTATGTTGAACTGCTGCATAAATGGAACAAAGCGTATAATCTGACATCTGTGCGTGATCCTATGGATATGCTGGTGAAACATATTCTGGATAGTATTGTGGTGAGTCCGTATCTTGACGGGCAGCGTTTTATCGATGTCGGAACCGGTCCTGGATTACCTGGCATTCCATTGGCAATAATGTGTCCGGATAAGCAGTTTTTTTTACTGGATAGTTTGGGAAAACGAATCCGGTTTATTAAACAGGTTCTGCACGAACTGGGGATTAAAAACGTCACAACGGTGCAGAGCAGGGTCGAAGCATTTTTGCCTGAAAAGAAATTTGATGCGGTACTGAGTCGGGCATTTGCCTCTGTTCAGGATATGCTTGATTGGTGTCAGCATTTACCCCATGAGCATAATGGTCGCTTTCTGGCGTTGAAAGGGCAAGTGCCTGAAGATGAAATCGCCCACTTACCTGACTGGTGTGATGTGATCACTGTCAAATCTTTGCAAGTTCCTGAACTTGAAGGTGAGAGACATCTTGTAATCTTGTCGGGGAAAAAATAATCAGGGAGAACCCACGTGGGAAGAATTATTGCAATCGCAAACCAAAAAGGTGGCGTAGGTAAAACAACAACTTGTGTTAATCTTGCCGCATCTATGGCTGCGACCAAGCGCAAAGTATTAGTGATTGATCTCGACCCTCAGGGTAACGCAACCATGGCGAGCGGGATTGATAAGTATCAGATTGATGCCACTTCCTACGACCTGCTTGTTGAAGATACGCCGTTTCACGATGTTGTGTGTCGTAAAACCAGTGGTGGTTATGATTTAATTGCTGCTAACGGGGATGTCACTGCCGCTGAGATTAAGTTGATGGAAGTTTTTGCCCGCGAGGTCAGGCTGAAAAATGCGTTATCCTCCGTTCGTGATAACTATGATTTCATCTTTATCGATTGTCCGCCGGCGCTTAATCTCCTTACAATCAATGCGATGGCTGCTGCTGATTCTGTTCTTGTTCCGATGCAATGCGAATATTTTGCTCTGGAAGGATTAACGGCTCTGATGGATACCATTAGTAAGCTGGCTGCTGTTGTTAATGAGAACCTGAAGATTGAAGGCTTGCTGCGTACCATGTTTGATCCGAGAAACCGTTTGTCAAATGAAGTATCGGATCAACTGAAAAAGCATTTTGGTGACAAAGTCTACCGAACGGTGATTCCTCGTAATGTTCGTCTGGCAGAAGCGCCCAGCCATGGCCGCCCTGCTATGTACTATGATAAGCATTCTGCCGGTTCCAAAGCTTATTTGGCTCTGGCTGGTGAAATGCTCCGCCGTGAAGCTGTTCCGGCATAGTTGATAGAAAATAAGGAATGATCGTCGATGTCTAAACGTGGTTTAGGAAAAGGTCTGGATGCTTTACTGGCAACCAGCACACTGGCAAGAGAAAAGCAGCAGGTAGCCGCCCAAAGCCAGACTCTTTCAAACGATGGTGAGTTATCTGATATCGGGATTATGGATCTTAAGCCCGGTATGTACCAGCCGCGTAAAGAAATGTCAGTGGAAGCTCTGGAAGAACTTTCAGCTTCAATTCAGTCTCAAGGAATTATTCAGCCTATTGTTGTGCGTCAGCTTGAATCTGGTATGTATGAAATTATCGCAGGTGAACGTCGCTGGAGGGCTGCGAAACAGGCTGGTTTGAAGCGGGTTCCCTGTATTGTCAAAAATGTACCTGACCGCGCAGCCATTGCAATGGCTCTCATTGAAAATATTCAGCGCGAAGATCTCAATGTTATTGAAGAAGCTCAGGCCTTGGAAAGGCTGCAGGACGAATTTGATCTAACCCACCAGCAGGTTGCTGATGTTATCGGAAAGTCCCGTACTACTGTCACTAATTTACTGCGTTTAAATATGCTGGATATGCCGGTAAAACGTCTGGTTGAACAGAAAAAACTGGATATGGGGCATGCTCGTGCTTTACTGGTTCTTGAACAGGATCAACAGGCTGACGTTGCTCAGGTGGTTGCCGATAAGAAGATGACTGTTCGTCAGACTGAGCTGTATGTAAAAAAGATATTGGAGCCGGCAGAGCAGAAAACTGCAGGTAAAAAAGAGCCGACTCCTCTGGCTGTGGACTTATCCCAGCAGCTTGAAGACCGTATTCAGGCTAAAGTAAATCTGGATATATCTTCTAGTGGTAAAGCGCGTATTACCATCAATCTGGATGATGAAGGTTCGCTGGAAAATATTTTAAAAATGCTGGCAAACCGCACAGATTGAGAAGTTTGTTCGCTATTTGACTAAACTAATGTTTAACAAGCTTAACGAAATTTTATAATGTTTTATATATTCTTTTCTGGGAAGCGGTTAAGCTGTTTCTAGACGAATTAAAGGCTTAGCTCTGTTTTATCAGATGGAGCTGAATGTATCATGTCGCTTTGTTAATAAATGGTTGCCTATGTTTAAAAAATGGTATTTATTGTCCTTTTACTGGCAATGTGCTTTTTTTGCTATTTCAGCAGCCGTTGTTAGCCTGGCTTATGATATGGGGAGTGCGTTAGCGGCTCTTCTTGGGGGACTTGCGTACTGTGTTCCTGTACTGCTTGCTAACCTGTATATTAACTTGTCTACACACATGAATAGTGCTGTGGCCAGGGCTTATGCAGGGTCAATCTACCGGTTGATGATGGCGGCGGGAATTTTGGTTTACCTGTTTAAGGAAACTGATTTTCCTCCAGCCATGGTTGTCGGTATGTTTTGTCTGGGAGCAGTTGTGCAGTACGTAACGTCATTTGTGTTTATTAACCGTGAAAAATAGGATGTTCAATGTCTGCTTCAGGCGTACAAACTCCTCAGGAATATATCGGGCATCACCTCACCTTTTTAAGTTCAGGGGAAGGCTTCTGGTCAATTAATATTGACTCGATGGTTATCTCTGTACTTCTTGGGGCTGGGTTTCTCTGGTTATTCTACAGGTTGGCTAAAAGAGCAACCAGCGGTGTTCCCGGAAAACTGCAGTGCTTCGTTGAGATTCTCATGGAGTTTGTGCAGGGAACGGTTAAGGATGTTTTCCACGGAAGAAGTGTATTAATTGCACCATTAGCACTGACCATTTTTGTGTGGGTGTTTCTGATGAATTTAATGGACTTGATCCCGGTTGATTTCCTTCCACATGCAGCTGGTCTGATGGGTATCCACTATTTACGTGTTGTACCAACCGCGGATGTAAACATTACTCTCTCTATGGCGTTAGGTGTTTTTGGCTTGATTCTGTTTTACAGCTTCAAGATTAAAGGCCCGGTAGGATTTGCTAAAGAGCTTACTCTACAGCCATTTAATCACTGGGCGTTCATTCCGATCAACCTGATTCTTGAGGGTGTAACTTTATTATCCAAACCGGTTTCATTGGGGCTTCGTCTGTTCGGTAACATGTATGCAGGGGAATTGATCTTTATTCTTATTGCAGGCCTGTTGCCTTGGTGGTCTCAATGGATTTTATCGGTACCTTGGGCGATATTCCATATACTTGTAATTACTTTGCAAGCATTTATCTTTATGGTGCTGACAATTGTTTATTTGTCACAAGCATCAGAAGATCATTAACTAAACGAAATTAACACATTTACTTAATAGTAACTTGGAGTCTTTAAATGGAACATTTGAATATGGATCTGCTGTACATTGCAGCGGCTATCATGATGGGTCTGGCTGCAATTGGTGCTTCTATCGGTATCGGTATGCTGGGTGGCAAATATCTAGAAGGTGCTGCACGTCAGCCTGACCTTATTCCTCTAATCCGTACCCAATTCTTTATCGTTATGGGTCTAGTGGACGCGATTCCTATGATCGCTGTTGGTCTGGGTCTGTATGTCATGTTTGCTGTTGCCGGGTAGTAAGTTCTCATTGAACTGAATTCGTTTTATTTTTGTTGAGCAAACATAGAGGAGTCTGCGGTGAATATAAACGCAACTCTGCTAGGTCAGGCTATTGCGTTTGCCATTTTTGTCTGGTTCTGCATGAAATATGTATGGCCACCAATTATGCAGGCGATCGAAGCGCGTCAGAAAGAAATTGCTGATGGCTTACAAGCTGCTGAAAGAGCTGAAAAAGACCTAGCTTTAGCTAAATCTAATGCTTCGGATCAATTGAAAGAAGCAAAACGTACAGCAACAGAAGTTATTGAACAGGCTAATAAGCGTAAAGCTTTAATTTTGGATGAAGCCCGTGAGGAAGCGCAAGAAGAGCGCAAGAAAATCCTTGCTCAGGCTGAGGCTGAAATTGAAGCTGAACGTAATCGTGCTCGTGATGAGTTACGCAAGCAGGTTGCTATTCTGGCTGTTGCTGGTGCAGAGAAAATCCTTGAGCGTTCTATCGATAAAGATGTTCATAAGGATATTCTCGATAACATTACTGCAAAACTTTAAACGTGGGGGCGCTTGATGTCTGATTTGACTACTATTGCACGCCCCTATGCTAAAGCAGCATTCGACTTTGCGGTGGAAAATAAGCAACTGGACCTGTGGGAACAGATGCTGACTTTCGCTGCAGAAGTAACTAAGAACGAACAAATGAGTGAGTTGTTAACCAGCTCCGTTTCTGCTGAAAAACTGGCAGAAATTTTTGTTGCAGTTTGCGGTGAACAAGTGGATGTTCATGGTCAGAACCTGTTAAAGGTAATGGCTGAGAATGGTCGTTTAACGGCACTTCCCGATGTGTGTGAACAGTTTTCCCTGTTACGAAAAGAACATGAGAAGAGAGTGGATGTGGAAGTGACTTCCGCCACTGAACTCACGGAAAAACAGTTAGCAGATATCGGAAGTAAACTTGAGCAGCGTTTAGAACGCAAAGTGAATCTGAACTGCAGTGTAGATGAGGCCCTACTTGGTGGGGTTGTTATTCGAGCCGGAGATCTGATCATCGATAACTCAGCCCGCGGTCAACTGAACCGCCTGAGCGATGCATTAAGGTCTTAATGGGGATTGGAGCATGCAACTTAATTCCACGGAAATTAGCGATCTGATCAAACAGCGTATCGAATCTTTCGAAGTTGTAAGTGAAGCGCGTAATGAAGGTACTATCGTATCGGTAAGCGATGGTATTATTCGCATCCACGGCCTGGCCGATGTGATGCAAGGTGAAATGATTGAAGTACCGGGTGGCCGCTATGCGCTGGCACTGAACCTTGAGCGTGACTCGGTTGGTGCCGTTGTTATGGGCCCATATGCTGACCTTCAGGAAGGCATGAAAGTGACCGGAACCGGTCGTATCCTTGAAGTACCAGTTGGTCCTGAACTACTTGGTCGTGTAGTAAACACGCTGGGTGAGCCTATTGATGGTAAAGGCCCAATCGGAGCGAAACTTTCTTCTCCTGTAGAAGTTATCGCACCGGGTGTAATCGACCGTCAATCGGTAGATCAGCCGGTACAGACAGGTTATAAGTCTGTCGACTCAATGATTCCAATTGGTCGTGGTCAGCGTGAACTAATTATCGGTGACCGTCAGACTGGTAAAACTGCGATGGCGATCGATGCCATCATTAATCAGAAAGACTCTGGTATTTACTCTATCTACGTTGCTATCGGTCAGAAAGCATCGACTATCGCAAACGTAGTACGCAAACTGGAAGAGCACGGCGCGCTGGAAAACACCATCGTTGTTGTGGCATCGGCTTCTGAATCTGCTGCGCTGCAATATCTGGCACCGTATGCTGGTTGTGCGATGGGTGAGTACTTCCGCGATCGTGGCGAAGACGCACTGATCATCTATGATGATCTGTCTAAGCAAGCGGTAGCTTATCGTCAAATCTCTCTGCTTCTGAAACGTCCTCCAGGCCGTGAAGCATTCCCGGGTGATGTATTCTATCTTCACTCACGTTTGCTGGAGCGGGCTGCTCGTGTAAATGCTGCTTATGTAGAGCGTTTTACTAATGGTGAAGTGAAAGGTAAGACTGGTTCTCTGACTGCTCTGCCTATCATTGAAACTCAGGCAGGTGACGTATCAGCATTTGTACCGACTAACGTAATCTCGATTACCGATGGTCAGATCTTCCTGCAAACTGAACTGTTCAATGCGGGTGTTCGCCCGGCTGTTGACCCTGGTATTTCAGTATCTCGTGTAGGTGGTTCAGCACAGACTAAAATCATCAAGAAGTTGTCAGGAGGTATTCGTACTGCTCTGGCTGCGTATCGTGAATTGGCTGCGTTTGCACAGTTCTCTTCTGACCTTGATGAAGCAACTAAGAAACAGCTAGACCATGGTCAGAAAGTAACTGAACTGATGAAGCAGAAACAATATGCTCCTATGTCAGTATTTGACCAGGCTTTGGTTATCTTTGCGGCAGAGCGAGGCTATTTGTCCGATGTAGAACTGGATAAGGTTCTGGATTTTGAAGCTGCTCTACTATCGTATGCTCACAGTCATTTTGCTGACCTTGCTAAAGAGGTTAATGCAACGGGTGCTTATAACGATGAAATTGAAGCTCAGCTGACTAAGCTGGTGGATGATTTCAAAGCAACCCAGACTTGGTAATAGATTGGTGACGGTAACGTCACTGATCAACGGCAATTACCACTAATGGAGAGTAACGATGGCCGGCGCAAAAGAGATACGTAATAAGATCGGGAGTGTAAAAAGCACTCAGAAGATCACCAAAGCGATGGAAATGGTAGCAGCATCAAAAATGCGTCGTTCACAGGACGCAATGAATGCTTCTCGTCCATATGCAGAGACAATGCGTAAAGTGATCGGTCATGTGGCTCATGCGAATCTGGAATATCGTCATCCGTATCTGGAAGAGCGTGATGCTTCACGTGTTGGTTATATCATTATTTCAACGGATCGCGGTCTGTGTGGTGGCCTGAACATTAATCTGTTCAAAAAAGCCATCCTGGACATGCAGGACTGGAAAGAGAAAGGCGTTGACGTTGAACTGGCGGTTGTCGGTTCTAAGGCGACTGCTTTTTTCAATAACAGCGGCGCAAAAGTAGCGGCTCAGGTATCAGGACTTGGAGACAATCCTAGTCTGGAAGCCCTGATCGGTTCTGTTGGTGTGATGCTGAAGAAATATGATGAAGGTGAACTGGACCGTTTATATGTAGTGTTCAATAAGTTTGTGAATACCATGGTTCAAGAACCAACGATCGATCAATTGCTGCCTTTGCCTAAATCGGATAGTGAAGAGATGCAGCGAGAGCATACCTGGGACTACCTGTATGAACCTGAGCCGAAACCTCTGCTGGATGCACTGTTAGTGCGTTATGTGGAATCTCAGGTGTATCAGGGGGTGGTTGAAAACCTAGCCTGTGAACAGGCAGCCCGGATGATTGCGATGAAAGCTGCAACAGATAATGCGACCAGTCTGATTGAAGATCTGGAACTTGTGTATAACAAAGCCCGTCAGGCGGCGATTACACAGGAACTGTCGGAAATCGTGGGTGGTGCAGCTGCGGTTTAAGCTTAGGTAAAACAAATAGTTTAGAGGATTAACGATGGCTACAGGTAAGATCGTACAGATCATCGGTGCAGTAGTCGACGTAGAGTTCCCACAGAGCGAAGTACCTCGTGTATATGATGCTCTGAATGTTACTGATTCTAAAGAACGTCTGGTTCTTGAAGTTCAGCAACAGCTGGGCGGCGGCGTAGTTCGCTGTATCGTAATGGGTAGCTCTGATGGTTTACGTCGTGGTTTAGCGGTAGAAAATACTGGCGCTCCGATCACTGTACCAGTAGGTACAAAAACCTTAGGTCGTATCATGAACGTGCTTGGTGATGCGATTGATGAGCGCGGTGAAGTGGGTGCTGAAGAGCACTATGCGATTCACCGGGAAGCTCCTAGTTATGAAGATCAGTCAAATACCACTGAGCTTCTGGAAACCGGTGTAAAAGTAATCGACTTGGTTTGTCCATTCGCTAAGGGTGGTAAAATCGGTCTGTTCGGTGGTGCTGGTGTAGGTAAGACCGTTAACATGATGGAACTTATCAACAACATTGCACTGCAACATTCCGGTTTGTCTGTCTTTGCGGGTGTGGGTGAGCGTACTCGTGAAGGTAACGACTTCTACTTTGAAATGCAGGAAGCGGGTGTTGTAAACATCGAGAAGCCTGAAGAATCAAAAGTAGCAATGGTATATGGTCAGATGAACGAGCCACCGGGCAACCGTCTGCGTGTAGCACTGACAGGTCTGACTATGGCGGAACGTTTCCGTGACGAAGGCCGTGATGTACTGCTGTTCATCGATAACATTTACCGTTATACCCTTGCGGGTACAGAAGTATCGGCATTGCTTGGCCGTATGCCTTCTGCGGTAGGTTATCAGCCAACTCTTGCTGAAGAGATGGGTGTACTTCAGGAACGTATCACGTCAACTAAGAGTGGCTCTATCACATCTGTACAGGCGGTATACGTACCTGCGGATGACTTGACTGACCCATCTCCGGCTACGACGTTTGCGCACTTGGATGCAACCGTGGTATTGAGCCGTAACATCGCAGCTATGGGTCTGTACCCTGCGATCGACCCACTGGATTCAACATCTCGTATGCTTGATCCATTGGTTGTTGGTCAGGAGCACTACGATGTTGCGCGTGGCGTTCAGCAAACACTTCAGCGCTATAAGGAGCTGAAAGATATCATTGCGATCCTGGGTATGGATGAGCTGTCAGAAGACGATAAGCTGGTAGTATCCCGTGCTCGTAAGATTGAACGTTTCCTGACTCAGCCTTATCACGTAGCGGAAGTATTTACCGGTACTCCTGGTATTTATGTTTCTCTTAAAGATACTCTGCGTAGCTTCAAAGGTCTGCTTTCCGGTGAATATGATGATATTCCTGAACAAGCATTCATGTACTGCGGTACGATTGAAGATGCAATTGAGAAGGCTAAGAAGCTGTAAGGCTAACTAGGAGGCGATATGGCACAGATTACCTTTCACCTTGATGTAGTAAGCGCCGAGAAGCAGATTTTCTCTGGTCGTGTTGAAACATTTCAGGTGACCGGTAGCGAAGGTGAGCTTGGTATTTACCATGGTCACGCGCCGCTTCTGACCGCTATTAAGCCGGGTATGGTGCGTATAGTGAAACAACACGGCCACGAAGAAATCATTTATGTTTCTGGTGGTATTGTTGAGATTCAGCCGGGTACTTCTACAGTACTGGCTGATACAGCAATTCGTGGTGAAGATCTGGACGCAGCTAAGGCAGAAGAAGCCAAACGCAAAGCTGAGGAGCATATTCAGAATCAGCATGGCGATATGGACTTTGCACAAGCGGCCAGTGAACTGGCTAAAGCGATTGCTCAGCTTCGGGTTATCGAACTGACTAAGCAAAGACGACGCTAATCTTATTTAGTGTGATGATATAAAGGCGGCCAGTTGGTCGCCTTTTGTTTTTTATTTCTCTTCTTAATATGAACAGGTTAGAATTTCCTCTCTACCAAAATACAACAACAAGGATTGATTCCATGAATTTCAGTGCGGTTGTCCTCGCGGCGGGTAAAGGAACCCGTATGTATTCTAATATGCCGAAAGTACTGCATACTTTGGCTGGAAAACCGATGGCAAAACATGTGATAGATACCTGTGCCGGATTGGGTGCTAAGCATATTCATCTGGTGTATGGCCATGGTGGTGAGCAAATGCAGCAGGTATTAAAAGATACGCCTGTTAACTGGATTCTGCAGGCAGAACAACTGGGTACCGGACATGCGGTGGGTCAGGCTTCTCCAAAGTTTGCGGATGATGAAAAGATTCTGGTTTTGTATGGCGATGTACCGCTTATTTCTGCTGAAACGATTGAGAGCTTGCTGGATGCACAACCTGTGGGTGGAATCGCATTATTGACGGTTGTTTTAGATAATCCTACCGGTTACGGACGCATTGTGCGTAAAAATGGCCCTGTAGTGGCGATTGTTGAGCAAAAAGATGCGACAGAAGAACAGAAACTGATTAAAGAGATTAATACTGGTGTAATGGTCGCTACGGGGAGTGATCTGAAACGCTGGCTGTCCGGACTGAATAATGATAATGCTCAGGGTGAATATTATCTGACAGATGTGATTGCTGCTGCTCACGATGAAGGTCGGGCGATTGAGGCGGTACATCCGGTGAACCCGATTGAAGTGGAAGGGGTTAATAACCGTGTTCAGTTAGCGCGTCTGGAACGTGCTTATCAGTCCATGCAGGCAGAAAAGCTGCTGGAGCAAGGCGTGATGCTGCGCGATCCTAACCGTTTCGATCTGCGTGGTGAGCTGCAATGTGGTACGGATGTTGAGATTGATGTGAATGTTATCATCGAAGGTAGCGTCAGTATCGGTGATAATGTGGTCATTGGTGTCGGATGTGTGCTGAAAGACTGTGAAATAGATGATAATACAATTATTCGTCCATACAGTGTGATTGAAGGAGCAACGGTTGGGGAAGAATGTACCGTAGGGCCGTTTACCCGTCTGCGTCCGGGAGCTGAGTTGAAAAATGATGCACATGTAGGTAATTTTGTGGAAGTGAAAAACGGGACTATCGGTGAAGGTTCGAAAGCGAATCATTTGACTTATATTGGCGATGCGGTGATTGGCCAGCGTTCGAATATTGGTGCCGGAACCATTACTTGTAACTATGATGGTGCCAATAAGCACAAAACGATTATCGGGGATGATGTGTTTGTTGGTTCGGATACTCAACTGGTAGCTCCTGTGACTGTCGGTGACAGAGCAACGATAGGTGCTGGTGCGACAGTTACCCGAAATATTGGTGAGGGTGAGTTAGTTATCACTCGCGCCAGAGAGCGCAGAATTCCTAACTGGAATCGTCCAGAGAAGAAAAAATAAGACAAATTCAGTGTTGTAATAATAAAGCCGCTCATCGAGCGGCTTTATTTGTATTGATGAGCTTAATCAGGACAAAAAGAATTTATATGCCGGGTTATCAGTTTCATCCTTATACGGGTAGTCCAGTTCAAACAGATGTTCAGAGAAGCGGGTGAGATCAGATTCTTCCAGTTCGAATCCACACAAGACCCGGCCATAATCCATACCATGGTTACGGTAATTGAACAGACTGATATTCCAGTGGGTGCCCAGTGTGCTGAGGAATTTCAGCAACGCTCCCGGGTATTCCGGAAATTCAAAGCTGTACAGACGTTCTTTTAGTGGTTTGGATGGTTTACCGCCAATCATATAACGAATATGTTGTTTGGCCATCTCATCATCAGACAGGTCAACAACAGGATATCCGGCGCTGCGCAGATCCTGAATAATATTATCCAGCTCCTCCTGCCCCCCTTGTAGGCGAACACCAACAAAGATATTGGCCAGACGATCATTGTTATACCGGTAGTTAAACTCAGTAACAGACCGTCCGCCGATAACCTGACAGAACTTAAAAAATGCACCAGGCTCTTCCGGGATAGTGACTGCTAACAAACCTTCGCGTTTTTCACCCAGTTCACAGCGTTCAGATACATAACGCAAGCCATGGAAGTTAGTATTAGCACCGGAAAGAATAGTCCCCAGTTTTTTATCTTTAAGATGATTCTGCTCTGCATATTTTTTCAGACCTGCCAGTGCCAGTGCACCTGACGGCTCGGCAATCGCACGGGTATCTTCGAATATATCTTTTACAGCAGCACAGATCTCATCACTGGATACGGTTATATGTCCATCCAGATATTCATTGCACAGGCGGAAAGTCTCATCACCGATACGCTTTACTGCCACACCGTCAGCAAACATACTGACCTGATCCAGTACTACCGGTCTACCTGCATCCAGCGCAGCTTTCAGACAGCAGGAATCTTCCGGCTCAACAGCGATAACTTTAATATCCGGCATCAGTTGTTTCACTAGTACGGCGACTCCGGCTGCCAGACCACCACCGCCAACCTGAACGAAAATGTAATCCAGATGGCCGTTCTGCTGCAGCATTTCCATACCGATGGTACCTTGTCCGGCAATCACCAGCGGGTGATCGAACGGAGGTACAAAGGTATAACCGTGTTCTTTAGACAGTCGTTCTGCTTCAGATTTTGCTTCGTCAAAATTACTGCCGTGCAAAACCACTTCACCGCCAAAGCTGCGTACTGCATCGACTTTGATATCCGGGGTGGTTTTGGGCATTACAATAATAGCTCTGATACCAAGGTGTTTGCCTGATAGTGCAATACCCTGTGCATGGTTACCTGCAGAGGCAGCAATAACACCAGCCTGTTTCTGTTCTTCAGTCAGACTGGCAACCATATTATAAGCACCACGCAGCTTAAATGAATGTACTGGCTGGCGGTCTTCACGTTTTAGCTGCACCTTATTCCCGATTCGTTCAGACAGCCTGGGCATATCCTGCAACTCGGTTACTTTTGCAATCTCATAGACCGGAGCCCTAAGGATATGGCGCAGATATTCTGCGCCGGTTTTAGGCAGTTTATGTTTAGAGAGATCATCACCCATGGGATTAACCCTCCAGCTTAGATTTGTCGCGTACCGCGCCTTTATCCGCACTGGTTGCCATACTTGCATAGGCTTTCAGGGCAAAAGAGACTTCACGCTGACGTGATACTGGTTTCCAGCCCTGAGAGTTCTGCTCTGCGCGACGGATGGCCAGTTCTTCTTCGCTGACTTGTAGAGATATAGTACGACCCGGAATATCAATAGCGATAATATCGCCTGGTTTAACTAGACCGATCGTTCCACCGTTAGCAGCTTCCGGAGAAGCGTGACCGATAGACAGGCCAGAAGTACCACCGGAGAAGCGGCCGTCAGTCAGTAGAGCACATTCTTTACCCAGACCCATGGATTTTAGATAAGTCGTTGGGTACAGCATTTCCTGCATGCCTGGACCACCTTTAGGGCCTTCGTAACGGATAACGACGACATCACCCGCTTTCACTTTACCGCCAAGAATGCCTTCTACTGCATCTTCCTGGCTTTCAAATACGACTGCCGGGCCGGTAAATTTCAGGATGCTTTCATCAACACCTGCTGTTTTAACGATACAACCGTCCAGAGCAATATTTCCTTTCAGTACTGCAAGACCACCGTCCTGACTGAAAGCGTGCTCTTTATTACGGATACAGCCGTTTTTACGGTCATTGTCCAGGCTGTCCCAGCGGCAGTCCTGAGAGAAAGCTTCGGTGGTACGGATACCGGCAGGGCCCGCTTTGAAGAAACTGGCCAGCTCTTCGGACGGGTTAGTCATGATATCGAACTTAGCCAGCTGCTCCTGCATAGTCAGACCCAGCACAGTTTTGGTATCCGTGTTGATAAGGCCGGCACGGTTTAGCTCAGAAAGGATTCCCATAACACCACCCGCGCGGTGTACGTCTTCCATATGGTATTGCTGAGTGGAAGGTGCCACTTTACACAGGTGCGGAACTTTGCGGGACATACGGTCGATATCGTTCATATCGAAGTCCACGTCCCCTTCCTGAGCGGATGCCAGCAGGTGAAGAACGGTATTAGTAGAACCGCCCATCGCAATATCCAGAGCCATGGCATTTTCGAATGCTTTTTTGGTCGCAATGCTGCGTGGCAAAGCGGATTCGTCCCCTTGTTCATAGTAGCGTTTAGTCAGCTCTACGATGCGGCGACCAGCACTCAGGAACAGTTCTTTACGGTCGGCGTGGGTTGCCAGCATGGAGCCGTTACCCGGCTGGCTCAGACCCAGCGCTTCAGTAAGACAGTTCATGGAGTTAGCGGTAAACATACCGGAACATGAACCACAGGTTGGACAGGCACTGCGCTCTACTTGCTCGCTTTGATCATCAGATATGGTTGGATCTGCACCCTGCATCATGGCGTCAACCAGATCTAATTTAATCAGTTGATCTGAAAGCTTAGTTTTACCGGCTTCCATCGGGCCGCCAGATACAAAGATGACAGGGATATTTACCCGTAATGCGGCCATCATCATTCCCGGAGTGATTTTGTCACAGTTGGAGATGCATACCATTGCATCGGCACAGTGAGCGTTCACCATATATTCTACTGAGTCTGCGATCAGCTCCCGGGAAGGAAGGGAATACAGCATGCCACCGTGACCCATAGCGATACCGTCATCAACAGCAATAGTATTGAATTCTTTTGCTATGCCACCAGCCGCTTCGATCTCTTGCGCGACTAGCTGACCCATATCTTTTAGGTGTACGTGCCCAGGTACAAACTGGGTGAAGGAATTGACAACAGCAATGATAGGCTTACCGAAATCTTCTTCTTTTACACCTGTTGCACGCCACAGAGCACGAGCTCCGGCCATATTGCGTCCGTGTGTCGTAGTGGCACTGCGGTATTTAATTTTTGTTTTGCTTGCTTCCATACTCTGGTTATCCCTTAAATTTTATAAGCACTTAATAGTTCATCTTTTGCCAGACGAGAGGTGTTGACCGCTTTCACGTCCCACAGTTTTTCAACCTGATTGGTCAGTAGAGAAATAGGACGATCACTGTCGACGACTATTTCTACTTTAGCGACCTTGCTGTCCTGGTTCTGTGTTGCCAGCACCTGTTTGATAATAAAACCACGGTGACGTACTACACGTAGAACACGCTCAAGCAGTACCGGTTTATCATCGGCTTTAATGGTAAGTAGATATCTGTCCATCAGGAGTTCTCCAGCATGTCGTGGTTAGCGGCACCCGGTGGTACCAGTGGCCATACGTTTTCTTCCTCGGAAATTGCAACGTGCAGCAGGTAGGCTGTTTTGCTTTCCAGCATCTCTTTCAGTGCGGATTCTACTTCATCTTTAGTGGTAATCGTTTTACCCGGAATACCGAATGCAGCTGCCAGTGCAACAAAATCCGGGTTATCATCCAGAATAGTTTCACTGTATCGACCATCAAAAAAGAGTGACTGCCACTGACGTACCATACCTAAGCGTTGGTTATTCAGCAGTACCATTTTTACCGGTACCTGTTTACGTTTTATAGTGCCCAATTCCTGAATATTCATCATAAAGGACCCATCACCTGTGATCAGAACGGATTGATCATCCGGACGGGCAATTTTTGCGCCTATAGCAGCCGGCAGGCCAAAACCCATTGTGCCAAGTCCGGCAGAGGTGATGAAGTTTTCTGGACGACGTGGTTGAATATGCTGAGCTGACCACATCTGATGTTGTCCTACATCTGTAGAGACAATAGTGCTGTCTGGCATCATATCAGATAACTGCTTTAACAGCTTAGGTGCAAAAATATGTTCACCCGGATGATCGTAACGCCATTTAAATTTATTTTTCAGTTCTTCAGTGTGTAACAACCATGCCGAGATATCATGTGAGGTTTCCAGTTGCGGAAGAATCACATTAATATCACCACGCAGAGCTGCATCCGCTGTGCGTAGTTTATTAAACTCAGCGGTATCGATATCAATATGGATAACTTTTGCTTCCGGTGCAAAAGTATCCAGCTTACCAGTTACCCGGTCATCGAAACGTGCACCGACGACAATGAGCAGGTCTGCCCCCTGTACTGACAGATTAGCTGCTTTCGTACCGTGCATACCAACCATACCCAGATAATTAGGATCATTTTTATTGATTGTACCTAGTCCTTTCAGAGTTGAAACGGACGGCATAGGATTACTGAGAAGGAAGTTACGTACAGATTCGGTTGCTTTAGCCAGCTGAACACCACCACCCACATAGAGAACAGGTTTTTCACTGGCACTAATCAGCTTCTGAGCGGTAGTCATCGCTTCTGGATCGGCAACAGGTAATGCTGGTGGTTCCACATACGGCATGGTATGTACCGGGGCTTCTGCCAATTGGACATCTTTAGCGATATCGACGATAACCGGACCGGGACGGCCGGATTTAGCCACTTCAAAGGCTTCGGCAAGTGTTGGAGCCAGATCATCGATATGGTTAACGAGGTAGCTGTGTTTGGTACAGGAGAGAGACATGCCGATTACATCCATTTCCTGAAATGCATCGGTACCGATAAGGTTACTGGCAACCTGACCGGTAATGGCGACCAGAGGGATTGAATCCTGCATAGCATCAGCAAGGCCTGTAACCAGGTTGGTTGCTCCCGGTCCTGATGTTGCGAGGCAAACCCCAACTTGCTGAGTTGCCCGGGCCAGACCAATGGCAGCCATCGCTGCACCTTGTTCATTCCTGCATAAAATATGGTTTATACCACCATCATAGATAGCATCGTAGATTGGCATAATGGCACCACCCGGATAACCGAATACGGTATGAATGCCTTGGTGTTTCAGTGCGGCAACGACTAAATCAGAACCATTCATTTAGTGCCTCCGGTCATTATCATTTGCGCAGCTTGGGTACGCTTTATCGTGTGTTTGCACATAGGTGCTCCTGTACTTCCCGTGTCTGTAATTCCTGCAATATCTGCGTGGTAAGCAGAACCGTAAACGGCATGGTTCAGAGAATCAGTTCACTGATATTGCCTTAATTTTTGTTTTTTCCCTGTAAAAAAACCCCCGGACTTTTCAGTGCGGGGGTTTTTTTGAATTAGTCGATTATTTTTTTCCGCTCACTCGCCCCCGCGCGGTATCAATAATGACCACGACAAGAATAATAATGAGTGCGTTAATACGAGCGGTTAGGTTCATTTTTAGTAATTAATTTGTTGTTAGTTTGTTCACATCCCTAGTGGTATCACATAACTCTGTTGCCTGACAAGTAAAAACTCAGTCTTTTTTCATATTTATTCTTTTAGCTATTGGTTTATACACAAAGGTTATAAAAAAGGTGTTTATATACAGAACAGTAACAAGATAAAACATATAAGGGATAAATATGGGGCTGGCAGTTATTCACAGCAGAGCAAGTGTCGGAGTGGAAGCTCCGGAGGTTAATGTAGAAGTTCATATCAGCCGGGGGATGCCTGGATTTACATTGGTGGGCCTTCCTGAAACAACGGTCAAAGAATCGCGCGACAGGGTTCGTAGTGCCATTATCAATTCCCGTTTTGAATTCCCACCACAGAAAATTACGGTAAATCTGGCTCCGGCAGATTTGCCTAAAGAAGGCGGTCGTTTTGATCTGCCTATTGCTCTGGGTATTCTGGCGGCGTCCAGACAGATTCCGGCTGATAAACTGAATAGCTATGAATTTATTGGGGAACTGGCTCTTTCCGGACTGGTGCGGGCTGTTAAGGGGGTATTGCCTGCAGCTTTAGCTGCTAACCGGAAACAGCGCTGTCTGATTGTACCGGATGATAATGGTGATCAGGCAGCATTGGTTGGCAGAGATCTGCATAAGTCGGTCTCCAGTCTGGAAGATATTTGTCAGTATCTGTGTGGGCAAAGGCCATTAACCCTGTTTCAGAACCCGAAACAGTTATCTACAGACGATTCGTTACGTGATCTGCAGGATATTATCGGTCAGCAGCAGGGAAAGAGAGCGCTGGAGATAGCTGCTTGTGGTTGTCATAACTTATTGTTTGTTGGCCCTCCAGGTACAGGGAAGACCATGCTGGCTTCACGTTTGTGTGATTTATTACCGGAGATGAGTGATGAAGAGGCTCTGGAGACTGCATCCATTGCCTCACTGACACAGCAAGATGTTAATCAGTTTAACTGGAAGCAACGGCCATTTCGGGCTCCTCACCATTCCAGTTCAATGGCTGCACTGGTAGGTGGGGGCTCTGTTCCCCGGCCGGGAGAAATATCTCTGGCACATAACGGCCTGCTTTTTTTAGATGAACTCCCTGAATTTGAAAGAAAAGTACTGGATTCTTTGCGTGAACCGTTAGAATCCGGGGAAATTATTATTTCCAGAGCTGCCGGAAAAACCCGTTTTCCGGCTCGTTTTCAGCTTGTAGGTGCCCTAAATCCGAGTCCGACCGGTTATTACGATGAGCGGAGTTCTCGTTCCAACCCGCAAGCAACGCTTCGGTATTTGAATCGTTTATCCGGTCCTTTGTTGGATCGATTTGATATGAGCCTTGAAATTCCTTCATTACCGAAGGGTACCTTGGCTGAAGGAGGGGAGCGGGGAGAAAGTACAGCTGTTGTCAGGGAGAGGGTCAGGGAGGCCAGATGCGTAATGTTAAACCGTAATGGTAAGGTTAATGCCCTGCTTGGCAGTCGGGAGATTGAATATTATTGCCAACTGAAAAAAGAGGATGCCCGGTTTCTGGAAAATGCGCTGCATCAATTGGGGTTATCTATTCGTGCCTATCACCGTATTATTAAGGTGTCACGAACTATTGCTGATCTTGAAGGCGCAGAGAATATTAGACGTTCGCATATTGCAGAGGCTTTGGGATACCGGGCTATGGACCGGTTACTAAAACAACTTTCAGCACAGGTTGTGTAGTGGTATTACCGGTTGTTCCCACAACTCAGACCATTCAGATATTCCAATCGATAGCCTGATTTGTATAATTACACGCTGTTTTTTTCTACATAAGATCGATTGTAATGTTTGGCTATTTGCTTTTGGTGATAAACGTATCGCTGGTTATGCTCAATACAGCTGTCTGTTCAGTGCTGATCTGTCTGATGGCTCTGGTCAAGATTATATTGCCGTTTACTGTGGGTAAACGGGCTGCAACGGCTGCAGCTAACAGGTTTATGTGGGTTTGGGCTACGGTGAATGCCGGTATTCTGACCCTTTCTAACCGGGTTGAGTGGGATGTTGAAGGGGGGGAGCAGTTGAAGAAAAATGGCTGGTATCTGATGATATCTAACCATTTGAGCTGGACAGATATTGTCGTCTTATGTTGCGTGTTTAAAGATCGAATCCCTATGCCGAAGTTCTTTCTGAAACAGCAGCTTTTGTATGTCCCCTTTGTCGGTATGGCGTGCTGGGCTTTGGATATGCCGTTTATGCGTCGTTATTCACGAGAGTATCTTATCCGTCATCCGGAAAAGAGGGGACAGGATCTCATGACAACCCGGCGCTCTTGTGAGAAATTCAGACATACACCAACAACGGTAGTGAATTATGTAGAAGGGACTCGTTTTACAGCAGTGAAAGGTAAAAAGAGTAAAGCTGGGTTCAATTACCTATTGCAGCCTAAATCTGGCGGTATTGCCTATACTCTGGCCGCTATGGGGGATCAATTCGAGAATATTATCGATGTGACACTGGCTTATCCGGATAACTTATCCAATCCATTTAAGCAGATGCTGATGGGGAAAATGAAGCGTATTGTGGTACGTATCCGGGTGTTACCTGTCGACGAGCAGGTAACGGGAGATTACTTTCATGATAAGCCGTATAAACGCTGTTTCCAGCAATGGTTGGGGAGTCTCTGGGAAGAGAAAGATAAGCTATTGACTGACATATATAAATAATGGAATAAGCCCCTGTTTTGTTTTTTGAAAAGGGGCTTATTGGTACTAAGGGTTTACTTTTTTAGTAAGTAGTTTACGAGCTCTATATAGACGTCGATTCGTTCCTGATTAGTTTCGTAGTTATTCATCCATTCCATTTCGACGACATATTTATCGTTTACGACAACACCTGGTACACCCCGTAGTTCAGCATCGTCAAAGTCTTTTACAAAACGCTTTTGCATAGAATCGATAGCAAAACTGTTATAGGTGTTGTCGAATAATTCACCATTTACACCATGGTCAATAAACCACTGACGCAGTTCAGCTTCATTTCGCGGAGGGGTACGTAGTTCCTGAACTTGTCTGAACATTGCCGGTACCAGGTTTTCTTCTTGTTTCAGAATGACCATTGTGGCGTAGGCTTTGGCCATTGGGATACCCATAGCTTTCCCCATAAAGGTCACATGGCTCTTCTGGAATGAAGCATTAGCCGGCAGGTTCTCTTTCAGCACCTGCATAAAAGGTTCGAATTTAAAGCAATGTGGACAGTAGAATGAAAAATATTCTGTTACTTTAGGTGAGGAAGATGCCTGAGTATTCAGGATCGTATAGTGAGTTCCGGGCTTAAACTCTGTCGCCTGAACCGACACGCTGACAATCATGGCAGCGATCAGGGCAAATAGTTTTTTCATTATATTGATACTCCGTTATGTTCTTTGGTGTTGAGCGACCATTGTGCTGCAGCTTTACCAGATATAAAACCGTTACCACTGAGGCATCAGTGTTAATGGTGTCTCCTGTAGGGCTGCAATCTGTTCTTTAAATGCCAGAACCTGATTTTCCCAGTATTTCTGGTCCCCGAACCATGGGAATGCCAGCGGAAAGGCGGGATCCTGCCAGCGTTTAGCCAGCCAGGCCATATAATGCACCATTCGTAGACCACGTAAGGGTTCGATAAGTTTCAGTTCTGCCGGGTTAAAATCGCAAAACTCAGCGTAACCTTCAAGTATAATTTCCAGCTGCATCAATTTATCGGCTCTTTCACCGTTTAACAACATCCATAAATCCTGTATGGCTGGGCCTGTCCGGGAATCGTCCAGATCGACAAATGTCGGTCCGTCTCTCCAGAGAATATTTCCCGGATGACAGTCACCATGCAAGCGAATAGGGGTGAAATTATCTGACCAGTTATGCTCAATTGATTGAATAAGCATATCCAGATCATTAAAAAAAGTGTGTTGCATATGCGGTGGAATAAATGGGCTGTTGCGCAGTTGTTCCCGCGGTTGGTATAGAAACTCCTGTAAGCTGATGCTCGGGCGATGCTTAAATGGTTGTTTATGACCAACAGTATGTATCCGGCCAAGAAAACGTCCAGCCCACTCCAGTTGCTCAGTATTGTCTACTTCAAACTGGCGTCCTCCTACACTATTAAACAATGCAAACAGGTATCCATGATAATTGTGCAGGGTTTCCCCGTTGATATTTACAGGGGGAGCAACCGGAATATCCTGTTCGATTAATTCCATTGTAAAATCATGCTCTTCCTGAATTTGTTCCCGTGACCAGCGTTGTGGGCGGTAAAATTTAACAACATAACGCTGTCGTTCTTCATCCGTAAACTGGTAAACACGGTTTTCATAACTGTTCAGGGGAAGCAGACCTGATTCAGCTCGAATACCGATATTTTCTAGTGCATACCACATAAAGTCTGGAGTTAGTGCATTGAAATTAAAGGTACTTTCCGGGGTGATATTTTGCATAATTTATTAACTTATTACAGGGCCGACTAAGATTCAGCCCTGTGGTCGGGGGTTATTTGATAATACCGCGGGCTTTGAGGATTGCTGTTTTAAAATCATCCTCTTTATCTTTAGCAAGCCCGGGGATCATCTCGTCTTTTGTACTGTTACGCATTTTCAGATGATAGATGAGCACATCATCTGTTAGTGCTTCCAGCGATCCATGATAACCGGCTTCATTGGCCAGTTTCAGAATAAATTCGATCAGATTAAGATCGGGATCTTTCTGCCATTCCGGATGCAGCAGTTCGATCAGTTCGTTAACACGGTGGCATTTCATTACTTTCTCCCATTATATTTATTGTCATGGAGTGTTTCTGTATTAACAGAATATTACTTTCAGACAGAAACACTTTACTTATAGTACTGTTGTTTCGAGGGGAAGTTAACTTTGCTTATAAGAAAAAAGCGCAGTGGAAAAACTGCGCTTTTCGTTATGCCGCTTGTATCGTTTCGTGGTGAATCTGTTTCTCGATAGCTTTTCTCTGTACCAGAGCCATTGCTGGCGTCTGTTTTCTAGCAACCGGAGCAGATACGACACTGCTACGGCGGCGGGACGCGCTGGTTACGGTGCGCGAGAACCTGACATGGGTAGTGTGCATTATTCACCCTTTCGTCAGGCCATCCATTGCCAAGTTAATGGCCTAGTTATTGATGAGGACTTTTCATTATGCATGAGAAAATCTTCTTTCTGGCTACTACCAATCCAATATCAATAACTAGGATGAAGATATGTTTCGCATATCTGACTAAATAGTATCACTACCCTGAGGCTTTATCGAGTTCCACCAGGTAAAAATGCTGTTTTTTTACCCGGTTTAAATTTGTGTTGTCGTGATAGGTCAGCGTTTCCAGAATGCTGGGAAAAAGAGTACCAGAATGGTCAGAATTTCCAGACGCCCCATTAGCATGCCGAAGCTGAGAATCCATTTAGCTGAATCTGGTAACGTAGAAAAATTCCCCGTTGGACCAATAACATCTCCCATACCCGGACCGACATTAGCGACGGCAGTAACTGCACCAGAAATAGCGGTTATAGGATCCAGACCTAATGCTCCGAGACAGCCTGCAATGATAATAATGGTTGCAAAGAAGGTAATTCCAAAGGCAACAACAGAACGTACGATGTCATCATTGACAGGGCGTTGATTATAACGCTGGACAAAGACACCTGAAGGGTGGATTAGCTTCATCATCTGTTTATTAAGCAGAGTGATAGCTATTTGAAAACGGAATATTTTTATTCCGCCGGCAGTTGAACCGGAGCAGCCGCCAGCCAGCATCAGGAAGGTAAACAGTACGGAAGGTAACGCTCCCCATGCGGTAAAATCTTCCAGACCATATCCGGTAGTGGTGACAACAGATACGATATTAAACATTGCGACCCGGATCGCGTCTGGAAAATGATAACCATTATGAAGCTGAAGCCATACGGCAACAACCAGACTGGCTGCAATGAACAGGTAAGCAAAGCCACGAACCTGTGCATCTTTCAGCAAGGTATACGGATTACGTTTTTTCACCGCAGTGACAAATAACAAAAATGGCAGTCCACCCAAAAACATAAAAGTAGTACCCACCCAGTGAGCCCCATTAGAAAAGTTGTTCATAGAACTGTCAGACGTTGAATACCCACCAGTGGATAACGTTGTAAAAGCATGGTTAACGGCTTCAAATAAATTCATTCCTGTAATGAGATAACCAATCATACACAGTAGGGTTAGTGTGATATATACGCCGACTATATTGATGGCTACGGTTTTGGCTCTTGGAGCACTTTTATCTGACCAGTCAGACGATTCTGTCTGGAACAGGCGCATCCCCCCCACATTCAGCATAGGCAGTACGGCTACAGCCATTACAATAAATCCTACCCCGCCAAGCCATTGCAGGGTAGAACGCCAGAGCAGAATGCTCGGAGCCATATTATCCAGTCCACTGAGAACCGTCGAACCTGTGGTGGTGATTCCCGACATGGTTTCAAAGTAGGCATCGGTAAAACTGATATTATTGATAAAGACAAATGGCAGAGCAGCAAACACGCTGGATATGGTCCAGACCAGAGATGTGATCAGAAACATATCCCGAACGCTCAGATGAAACTTGCGGGTTCTGCCTATAGACAGGCAGGCAAAAGCAGCTGTATGTGTGATTAGTACCGCTTTACCGAACTCCAGAAATCCATCTGTACCGGACAGAAAAGCGACGAGAGTCGGAATGTACATAAACAGTGCTATTTTTGACAGTACTAAACCGAAAACAAAAAGTATGGGGCGCAGGTTAACCATAATGAATCACCTATTCTTACAGGAAGAACGGGCTTGGCTGGAACAGGGCTTCCACCTCAGACACGTATTTTTTATCGACAAGGAACATAACTACATGGTCGTCCTGTTCAATAATAGTATTGTCATGGGCAATCAGCACATCATCACCACGCACAATAGCTCCTATGGTCGTTCCCGGTGGTAACCTTATTTCACCAATAGAACGGCCAACAACCCGGGATGTAGTTTCATCTCCGTGGGCGATGGCCTCAATGGCTTCAGCGGCTCCGTGGCGTAGCGAAGAAACGTTGACGATATCAGCCCGGCGGACATGCGTCAGCAGTGCTGATATGGTTGCTTGTTGTGGAGAAATTGCGATATCAATAACTCCCCCCTGCACCATATCGACATAAGCACTGCGCTGGATCAGTACCATGACCTTTTTGGCTCCCATACGTTTTGCCAGCATAGCTGACATGATATTGGTTTCATCTTCATTGGTCAGAGCAATAAACACATCGACCTGATCAATATTCTCTTCGGCCAGCAGTTCCTGATCCGCTGCATCACCACAAAAGACAATCGTATTCTCCAGTTCTTCAGAAAGAGCTTCTGCCCGGGAAAAACTGCGTTCAATAAGCTTGACGCTGTACTCTGATTCCAGGCACTTAGCCAGAGCGGCACCAATGTTACCACCTCCGACGATCATCAGGCGTCGGTACGGTTTTTCCAACCGTTGCAGCTCGCTCATAATCGAGCGGATATGGTTACTGGCTGCAACAAAAAACACCTCATCATCAGCTTCGATAATCGTTGTACCCTGAGGACGGATTGGCCGTCCCTGACGGAAAATAGCTGCAACCCGGGTATCAATATGCGGCATATGGTCGCGCAGAGTCGACAGGGCATTTCCGACTAATTGACCACCGTAGTAAGCTTTGACGGCAACCAGACTGACTTTTCTATCAGCAAAGCTGACGACCTGTAATGCTCCCGGGTAGTGAACCAGTTTCTCGATATAGCGGGTGACCAGCTCTTCTGGTGCAATAAGATGATCAACCGGGACAGCACCAGACTGGAACAGGGCATCTTTTTCCGCCAGATACTCCGGTGAGCGGATTCGGGCAACTCGGTTGGGGGTGTTAAAAATAGTAAAGGCGACCTGACAAGCGATCATGTTGGTTTCATCAGAATTGGTTACTGCTACCAGCATATCTGCATCCTCAGCGCCTGCTTCCCGCAGGGTCTCTGGATGACTGGCTCGACCGTTAACTACACGCAGGTCATATTTATCCTGAAGCTCTCGTAAGCGTTCACTGTCTGTATCAACTATGGTGATATCGTTATTTTCACCAACCAGATTTTCTGCCAGTGTGCCGCCAACTTGCCCGGCACCAAGGATAATGATTTTCATAACGTCTTGAACTCTTGAGATGCATTATCTGTCAGGGTAAAAAACGCCATATTATCATTTGTGCGTTTTTTACCCGAGTTTTATTTATCAGTTTGTTATTGCACTATTTTTATACAGTACCGCATAGTAGAAGCCATCCATTTCAGCTTCTCCCGGCAGGATTTGCCGACCAGGATAGCCGATCTCTGACATCTCCGTCCGGGCATCTGGTGTACGGCTTAAAAAAGCGGATATCTGTTCTTGGTTTTCCTGTGGCATAACAGAACATGTTGCATACACCATAGTGCCACCGGGTTTAAGTTGCTGCCACATGGCATCAATGATTTCACTTTGCAGAGCAGCAAGAGAATCAATATCCTCAGCCCGACGCAACCATTTAATGTCCGGATGACGGCGAATGACTCCCGTGGCCGAACAGGGGGCATCCAGCAATATACGGTCAAATAGTTCTCCCTGCCACCACTGTTCTGGTTGTCTGGCATCGGCACAATGAACCTCTGCTTTCAGGTTTAAGCGTTGCAGATTATCATGTACCCGTTTCAGGCGGGAGTTATCACTGTCAATCGCAATAACACGGCAGTTTTTAGTGCGTTCAAGAATGTGAGCCGTTTTTCCTCCGGGTGCAGCACAGCAGTCCAGTATTAATTCTCCATCTTCAGGCTGAAGATATTCTGCAGCGAGTTGTGCTGCTGCATCCTGAACGGATACCCAGCCTTTTTCAAAGCCCGGCAATTTATGTACATCACAAGGCAAGGTCAGCTTAAGGGCTTCTTTTGCCTGTTGATGAGGGATTGCTTCGATACCTTCCTGATTGAGTAGGTACAGGTATTCATCCCGGCTATGGTGCTGACTGTTGACCCGTAGCCACATCGGGGCTTTGCTGTTGTTGGCGTCTATAACAGATTCCCATTGCTCCGGGTAGGTGTTCTGCAATGTTTTCAGCAACCAGCCGGGATGGCCATACTTTCCTGCATCATGGCTGATGGATATGGTATCCAGTTCTTCCTGATTGCGTTGGTAATTACGTAGTACTGCATTAATCAGACCACGTAAACGCGGACCTTTTAATGTTTTGGTGCCTTCTACGGTTTCTCCTACAGCGGCATGGGCGGGAATACGCATAAATGCAAGCTGATAAATACCGACCAGAATCAGATGATGGAACACACGTTGTTTACCGGTAAGGGGTTTATCCATAAGTTGTCCGGCAATTGATTCCATACGCGGAAGATAACGTAAAACCCCATAACAGATCTCTTGTAAAAGAGCATAGTCTCTGGGTTTAATGGTTTGTTGGGCGGCAGGAAGTGCACTGGACAGTGACTGACCTTTATCGACAACCTGAAACAGCACTCTGGCTGCAGCGGCACGGACATTCATTGTTGAAACCTTTATCTGTGTCATTTATACAAAATGGGCATTTGAGTATGCCCATTTGTTTATATTTCAATTGCTTCGTTAACTAAGCTGGCAGCCAATTGTAAACCAGTCCCGGCGGGCGTTCAGTACATCCTGTACCGGCATGGCTTTCTTTCCGGGAACCTGAATTTGTTCCAGTATCAGAATATCTTTACCCGTTGCGATATAAATACCGTTTTTATCGGTCTGCAAAATGGTTCCTGGTACCTGTTTCCCTTGCCCGGGTTCAACCCTGGCTTTCCATACTTTGATGTTGTTATCTGCAACAGAGAAATAGCTCATCGGCCATGGGTTAAAGGCTCGGATACAGCGTTCAATAAATGCTGCGTCACTGTTCCAGTCTATTTTAGATTCTTCTTTGGACAACTTCTTCGCATAGTTTGCCTGTTTGTCATCCTGTTTAACCGGATTAATATTGCGTTTTGCAATATTATTCAAACAGTTTATCAGAGCTTTGGGTCCTAATCCTGCAAGCTTTTCATACATAGAGGCACTGGTATCATCATTCTCTATGGGCGTGGTGGAAACTTCCAGCATGTCACCGGTATCCAGACCCACATCCATCTGCATAATAGTAACCCCTGTTTCTGCATCTCCGGCCCAGATGGAGCGTTGGATGGGAGCTGCACCGCGCCAGCGTGGCAGAATCGAACCGTGGACATTAATACAACCCAGACGAGGAGTATTCAGCACCTCTTCCGGCAGTAATAAACCGTAGGCAACCACAACCATAATGTCGGCATTAAGATTGGTTAACTGCTGCTTTGCTTCGGCAGATTTAAAGCTTTCAGGCTGATAAACCGGAATATTATGTTCCAGTGCAATATGTTTTACCGGGCTGGCGGTTAGTTTTTTGCCTCTGCCTGCTGGTCGATCCGGCTGAGTATAAACAGCAATAACCTCGTGCTCCGAAGACAACAACGCCGCCAGATGTCGGGCGGCGAAGTCCGGAGTACCGGCAAAGACAATGCGTAATGACTGGCTCAAGGTAACCTCTTAATCATGGTGTCTTTCATTGTATTTTTTGATTTTTTCAAGTTTGTCTCTGATGCGCTTACGCTTAAGCGGGGAAAGGTAATCGACGAATAGCTTTCCTTCCAAATGATCCAGTTCATGCTGGATACAGATGGCCAGAATATCATCAGCATCAAGCGTGAATTCTTCACCGTCACGGTTTAGTGCTTTTACTGTTACTTCTGCTGCCCGAGGAACGAAAGCCCGGGATCCCGGTACTGACAGACAGCCTTCTTCAATGCCGTCTTCCCCTCGTTTTTCTGTGATTTCAGGGTTGATAAGCACCAGAGGTTGATCACGGCTCTCAGATACATCAATAACGACAAGACGCTGGTGGAAGTCCACCTGAGTTGCGGCGAGGCCAATACCTTCTTCTTCATACATAGTTTGAATCATCTTATCGATGATACTCTGAAGTTCTGGTGTGATAGCCTCTACCGGTTTTGCGACTGTGCGCAGGCGATCATCTGGGAATACTAATACTTCTAATTCAGACATATACACTCTAAATATTGAACTGGACCGAAACAGCTACATTTTAGCTGGTTCAATTCTAGACATTTTATAGGACAAATGACAGCATTCCTGCGTTTGTTTTTTAGACAAACATGCAACAGATAAACAGAGTCGAACTATTTATCGTTTAAGGAATAGGGGCCATGTTCAGGACATTTTACTCTTTTTGGGCAGTATTTTTAGTATTTTTTTCTCTATCCAGCTTTAGTGAAACAGGGGCTGCTGCGTTTTCATTTTCTGTTTTTCCTGATGAGAACAGATTCCAGACCGATATCAATGCAAACAAAATGATCAGTGAAGACTCTCTTTCTGAAGCAGATTATGTTTTGGGAAGCAGTAATCGTCGCCATTATCTTTCTGCAGATGAACCAGTTTATATCAATGGGGAGCATGCGCATAAGGCATGGGGTATTTACCGTGTGGCAGGGATATTTCGCAGAAAGGAGCCGACTAGCAGTATGGTTGCATTGAGAAAAATTGCGGCAGCGGTTTTGGTCTCGACTGAAAATAAAATAAGCAAGTTGCGGCTTGTTTCTCAACGCCAGGAAATTCAGCCAAACGATATTGTCTTGCCGGATACCCATATGGTTCCAGCATTATTCTCAGCAGAAGTTAATGCTCCGGAAATAGAAAACATATTTATGTATGCCCGTATTCTTGGTTCTGTCGGTGACGGTGATTTTGCCGTAGCCGGGCAGTCAGTGGTACTGGACCGGGGTATTAATGACAGAGTTTATCCGGGAATGGTTTTCCACCTTATTGAATCCGGAGCTGTGGTTTATGGTGAGGGTGGTGCATTCAGTTATCGGGGAAAAAAAGATGCAGAAAGAATATTTTTGCCAGATATATTTATCGGTAGTGTAACTGTGATTCAGTCTTATCAATATCTCAGTCTGGCTGTTATCAACTTTAGTTTGTTACCGGTCACGAAACAGCTGGTGGCGGTATCATCTCCGCCTGATTTTCCTGAAGATGAGTAGTTGTCGGGGATCGTAATGACGGAACAAGAATTATCAGCTTGGCTAGCACTTAGCTTTATGCCTGGTATTGGCGGGAAGAGGCTTACCCGGTTGTTGTCTATTGACTCCCCAGCTTGTCTTGTTGGTGCCTCCCGTGAACGGTTAGAGTCTGTTGGATTAAAACCTGCACAGATTCATTATCTGCGTTATGAGTCTGATCAAGTGGTGGAATCCTGTCTGCATTGGCTGCAAGCTGCGTCTTTGCATCATATTATTACACCTCTGTGTGTTGGTTATCCTCCGCTACTAAAAGAAATAAGTGCTTATCCTCCGGTATTATTTGTTAAAGGTTCGTTATCACTTCTTTCTGAGCCTCAATTGGCTATTGTCGGAAGTCGGAACGCTAGTCGGGAAGGACTGGATACCGCTCGAAGTTTTGCCGGCGATCTGGCTCGTCAGGGAGTGACGATTACTAGCGGACTCGCCCTTGGTGTGGATGGGTATGCTCACGATGGTGCGTTAAAGGCAGGAGGAGATACGATAGCTGTACTGGGGTCGGGGTTGGATAATCTGTACCCTCGTAGACATAAGCCGTTGGCAGAAAGGATAATTGAGCATGGTGCTCTGGTGTCTGAATTTCGTCCGGATGCACCGCCAATGGCCGAACATTTTCCCCGGCGTAACAGGATTATCAGCGGGCTTGCATCGGGTGTTCTGGTTATTGAAGCCGCTGAACGTAGCGGTTCGTTGATTACGGCCAGATATGCTTGTGAACAGAGCCGGGATGTTTTTGTTCTCCCGGGGTCGATTCATCATCCTAACAGCCGTGGAGGAAACCATCTGATTAGAGAAGGGGCTACATTGGTGCAGACTTCTGAAGATATTCTTCAGGAGATAAGTCATCTGATTAAATGGTCTCTTTCCGGTCAGAATACATTATTTCAGGAGGAAGTTGAAAAAGAGCAATTGCCATTTCCTGAACTGTTAGCTAACGTAGGAGAGAAAGAAGCGGTACCGGTTGATATTCTTGCTCAGCGAACCCATATTCCTGTGCATGAAATTATGATGCAGCTTCTTGAGCTCGAGCTTCAAGGGCATGTTGCCGCTGTACCGGGCGGTTATATTCGTATGAGGAGGGGTTAGCTATGATGGACATATTGATGTATTTGTTCGAAACCTACATTCATAGCGATGTAGAGTTAATGGTCGACCAGGACGAGCTTGAAGAGGAACTTTTGCGAGCAGGTTTTCATCAGGAAGAGATCTATAAAGCATTAGACTGGCTGGAAGGGCTGGTGGCTTTACAAAGTAGCGATACCCGGCCAGCATTTACTGTTAGTGACAGAACGTCCTGTCGTATCTATACCGATAGCGAAATGCGTCGTCTTGACGTGACTTGCCGTGGTTTTTTGTTGCTTTTGGAGCAGATAAACGTATTAACACCGGAAACCCGTGAAATGATTATAGACAGGGTTATGGGTCTGGAAACGCATGAATTGCTGTTGGATGATCTCAAGTGGGTGATTCTCATGGTGTTGTTCAATGTTCCGGGAAATGAAAATGCTTATACTCAGATGGAAGAACTGCTGTTTTCTACTGAAATGGGTATGTTGCATTAAGTCTATCACCAGTTATGAGCGGAAAAATTAATCATCAGCTGTTTACAGCACACGAGCATGCTCTGGAGCATGAACCCTGCCCCCTATGTGGGGCACTCCTTACTCTCCGCCATGGTAAGCACGGTTCTTTTCTTGGGTGTTCTAATTATCCTGAATGCGATTATATTAAGCCTCTTTATCAGAATGACGGGCATATTGTAAAAACTCTTGGTGTTGTTTGTCCTGAATGTGGTCAGGAATTGGTATTACGGCAGGGGCGTTATGGTATGTTTATTGGCTGTAGTGGTTACCCTGAGTGTCAGCATATTGAGTCTCAGGACACAACTTTTTCCGATGATAATCCTCAAGAAAAATTCGCTTGTCCGGAGTGCAAAACTGGGGCTCTGGTGGTGAGAAAATCCCGCTTTGGCAAAACGTTTTATGCCTGTGATAATTATCCGAAGTGTAAGTTTGCGGTTAATTATCCGCCGGTTTCTGGTGTGTGTGAGGTTTGTGGTTTTACCTTGCTGGTGGAAAAGAAACAGGCCAGTGGTAAACAACTTCAGTGTGCAGATAAAAAATGCCGGCATATTCAGGGCACATAAAAGCCCGCCTGAATTGTTCTGGAGGGCTTTGAGATTTTATTTGGTTAGAATTTCAGCGCATTTTTACGGATCGCCGGAAAGGCTGTTTCATCCATTTGATCCGCTAACCGAATCAGTTCTTGGCGCAGTGTTTTCAGATTATTTGCACACACATTGATGTGCCCCATCTTTCTTCCTGGCCGCTTCTCTTTTCCATACCAGTGAATATGACAGGCATGCTGGCTTAGCACTGATTGTGGCAGAGTATCTTCACCAAGAATATTCACCATTGTTGTCGGGCGGATCATATTTGTTCCCCCCAGAGGCAGCCCACAGACTGCACGTAAGTGGTTTTCAAACTGGCAAGTTTCTGCACCTTGCTGAGTCCAGTGGCCAGAGTTGTGTACCCGAGGGGCTATTTCATTGACCAGCAATCTGCCCTGTACGTCGAAAAATTCCAGCGCCAGTACGCCGACATAATCCAGCTCTTCAGCGACAGCAGTAAACATCTTTTGAGCCTGCTGCTGTAATTCAATATTTACAATAGCAGTAGACAGCGATAGTACACCGTCGGTGTGGATGTTTTCTGCTAGCGGATAGACTTCAATTTCTCCGTTTTTCCCTCGAGCACCTACCAGAGATACTTCTCGGTCAAAAGGTACAAACTCTTCAGCAACAATGGCCTGATTTGGTGTTTCTGCAATACAAAGTGCTATTTCCTGCCAGACAGTTTCTGCATCAAACTCTGTTTTCAGGCGCCATTGTCCTTTTCCGTCATACCCGCCTAATGTACTTTTCAGTACCATTGGAAAACCGACATGATCGATAGCAGCAGTGAAGTCTTCTCGGTTATTGATCACATAATATTTGGCATTGGAGACTTTCGCTTTATCCAGTAAAGCCTTTTCTAACCGGCGATCACCGCCAGCTTTTATCGCTTCAGTACTCGGCAGGAATTTTCCACTTTTTTCGCAGATGTCCAAAACATCATGAGGGATATGTTCAAATTCTGCTGTGATTACGTCAGCCTGTTCAATCGCATTTTCCAGACCGTGTCCGAGGTGTGCCTGAGTTAGTGGATGAACGATATTTCCTGTTCCCACATCAAATGCAGACAGCTTAATATTAAGAGGGGCTCCGGCCAGAGCCATCATCCGGGCCAGTTGCCCTGCGCCTAAGACAAGAACATGCATCTGAATTAGTCCTCTGCCGGATCTGGGTTGGCTAATACAGTATCTGTCTGTGATTGACGGAAGGCCTCTACTTTTTCCATAACGGTGTTATTGTGGATACCGATGATTTGTGCTGCGAGTATGCCTGCATTTGCAGCGCCCGCTTCACCGATAGCCAGTGTACCGACAGCAATACCTTTTGGCATCTGTACAATAGAAAGCAGGGAGTCCATACCTTTAAGTGCTCTGGACTGAACAGGTACACCCAATACAGGTATACTTGTAAAAGCGGCAGTCATTCCCGGCAAGTGAGCTGCTCCACCTGCACCTGCAATGATCACTTTGATACCACGCTCTTTAGCGCTGGAGGCATAGTCTGCCAGCAACTGAGGGGTTCTGTGAGCTGAAACGACTTTGGTTTCGTAAGGTACACCAAACTGATCCAGCATTTCTGCTGCCAGCTTCATGGTTGGCCAATCTGATTTGGAACCCATAATAATTCCGACTGTCATCTAAAACTCCTTTAAGCGCAGTTACTGAGTATCTGGATAATTTGCGCGCATTATACGGAGAAAACACCATAAGGAAAACGTTTGCGTTGTGTGTGTACCGCTTTCGCTCAAACTCAGAAACTGAAATAGATAAAAATAGGTTTAGCCTGTTTTATTGATCATTTGTACACTAGCGTAGATCAAACTGAATGAAAGCATGAAAATGTATGAATAATTTTGAACAAGTTCTGCAGGCTTTACGAAATGGTCAGGTGATTGCTTATCCGACAGAAGGTGTGTTTGGCATTGGGTGTGATCCGGATGATAGCGGAGCAATCATGAAATTACTGACCATCAAAAGGCGTTCTGCAGAGAAGGGGTTGATTTTAATTGCGGCTAGTTATGACCAGCTTCTTCCATATATCGATGATACTCAGCTATCAGATGCTCAGTTACAGGCTGTAAAAGGATCTTGGCCTGGTCCTGTAACCTGGATTATTCCGGCCAGTGAGCGCGTTTCTTCACTGGTGTGCGGACAGTTTGATTCCGTTGCGGTACGGGTAACGGATCATCCTTTGGTACAGCAGTTGTGTCGGGTGTATGAAAAGCCTATTACTTCGACCAGTGCGAATTTATCTGGCTATCCTCCATGTAAAACTACAGATCAGGTCGAGCAACAGTTGGGTAACACGGATGTTGTGATTTTGGCCGGTAATACTGGCGGAAGAGATAATCCGTCAGAAATTCGTGATGCTATAAGCGGAAAGGTTTTAAGGCAGGGATGAGATGTTGAAATATTGTTTGGTTATAAAGCATTGGCGAACAAAGAGCGAAGTGATAGGGTCATAGGTATGACCCCTTTTATTTTATAATGCAGGCAAGGACATGGCTGGTATTCCTGATCAATATCTCGTTTTTGGTAACCCTATTTCACAAAGTAAATCACCTTTTATTCATACTCTGTTTGCCAGACAAACTATGCAGAATATGCAGTACAAAACGGCACAACCAGAAATTGACCATTTTCAGGAAGCTGTGAAAGCCTTTTTTTCAGAAGGGGGAAAGGGGTGTAATGTCACTGTACCTTTTAAAGAAGAGGCCTATCAGTTTGCTGGACGTTTGACTGAGCGAGCTCAACTGGCGGGGGCAGTAAATACACTGAAAAAGCTGGATGACGGTGAAATTATTGGTGATAACACAGATGGGGAAGGCTTAGTGCAGGATCTGCTGTATCAACAGGTACCTCTGAAAGGAAGCCGAATTTTGCTGATTGGTGCGGGTGGAGCAGCAAGAGGAGTGATAAAACCATTACTGGATAAAGAACCTGCGGAATTTGTTATCACCAACCGTACTTTTGAAAAAGCCCAGACGTTGGAAGCTTTGTTTAAACCTTTCGGTAATATTAAGGCGATTCCAATGGATACTATTAATATGCCGTTTGATATTATTATTAATTCAACGTCTGCAAGTCTGCATAAACAGCTACCAGAGATTTCATCTGCTATCTTTTCTGCTACCAGCGTGGCTTATGACATGATGTATGGTACAGGTATAACGGCCTTTAACCAGTGGGCGAGAGAGCAGGGTGCGGCACATGCTTATGATGGATTGGGTATGTTGGTTGGGCAGGCTGCAGAAAGTTTTATGCTCTGGAGAGGGTTAAGACCCGGCACTAAGCAAATTTTAAGAGAATTAAGAAAAAATCTGGAAGGTCAATAATGAATCAGTCTATTTTGTTTCCTGATGTACAGGACTGGAATGACGATCTGCAGGCAATAACATTCCCGGCTCAGCAATCTGGAGCTCTGATCGAATGTGTTATTACACTGGATAAACTAAGTCAGCTGGCCGAAACCGAAGTTTCTGCAGGGGAGGAAGCTCTTCAACAATTCAAATTATTACGTTTTGATATTGAAGAGCTGGCGGAAGAACTGATCGAGAATGAAGAATTCAACCCTGAGGATCAGATAGAACTTTAATTTTCAGAAGGAGTCGTCTCCTGAAGATAGTCGTTTTTAGTAGCCACGTAATTATCTGCTGATTTTTTCAAAAAGGCTCGTTCCTGCTCTGTCAAAGGGCGAGCCTGTCTTACTGGGCTGCCGATATACAGATAACCACTTTTCAGTATCTTATTTTGTGAAACCAGACTTCCTGCGCCAATTATTACTTCTTCTTCTATTACTGCACCGTCCAGAACGATAGAGGCCATTCCCACCAGAACACGATCTTTAATGGTACAGCCATGCAGCATGACCTTATGACCTATAGTGACATCATTACCTATAACTAGTGGATAACCATCAGGATTCGCTGGATTCTTATGAGTAACATGTAAAACTGAACCGTCCTGAATATTGGTTCGGTTTCCTATACAGATATGATTAACATCTCCCCGTGCTGAAACAAAAGGCCAGATACTGACATCATCTCCAATAGTAATATCACCAACGAGTACGGCAGTTTCATCAACGTAAACATCTTTGCCCATTAGGGGAGCGGTATTTTTGTAGCGTCTTAATGTACACATAAATAATCCTTAATTTGGGGCTGATAAGCATAAAACGACTGGTTTAATTAGTAAAACAGTCCTGTTGCGGACAAAAAACAGGCAAACAATAAAAAAAACGAAATAATTATAAAAAATGGGTTGCCAAGCAGAAACATCTCTCTATAATGCCGCCTCACTGACACGGCAGAGCTGACAAGGCCTCAGCGCAGAGTCAGTCAGGACGAAAGCTCTGGTGAAATAAATTTGAAAAAGTGTTTGACACTGACCGTTATCTCGCTAAAATGCACGTCCGCTTTGAGGGAAAGCCTTT
>NZ_PFXK01000011.1 GCF_002812955.1 Vibrio sp. HA2012
TAAGACTTTATTTGGTAAAAAGTTTAGTGGAGCGGTAGTTCAGTTGGTTAGAATACCGGCCTGTCACGCCGGGGGTCGCGGGTTCGAGTCCCGTCCGCTCCGCCACTATTTGAAGCCTCGTCAGAAGTGACGGGGCTTTTTTACGTTTGGGGTAAAGTGGCCAATGCGGAGCGGTCGTTCAGTTGGTTGCTTTGGGTTTAAAGAAAGCTGGCCTGCTACGTCAAGCAAGGAGATAGATAGTTCTGTCCACTCTGCCTGTAGTAAAAAACAGGCTCATCGGTATAAGCCTGTAGCGTGTCTTTATTGCTCTTTCTTTTTTTCTGCATCAGCAGCTAATTTCTCTTCGAGAGCAGCCAGTTTCTGTTCTATTTCTGAAAGCTTCTGGCGGGTTCTGAGTAACACTTGAGTCTGTACTTCAAACTCTTCCCGGCTGACAACATCCAGCTTATTTAACTGCCCCTGAATTACCTGACGTACTTTCAGTTCGACATCAGCACCGAGTTCTTTTACCGGCTCTGGCATGGAATCATGGATCTGCTTGGCTATCTGTTCTAATTTCTTGGGATCAAACATCTGATTATACTCCTGAAAATTTGTACCTATTTTAGGTAATTTAGGTGGAAAAGTCGTTATAGTGCAGAGAAAAAGTATAGATTGATAGTCTGATACTGCTCAATTACCTTTATAGAAATTTATGTTGTCTGGTGGATAATCTGAATAGCAATCAGTGCAAGGGACGATTACTATATAGCCCCCTTTGATGTTTGCTTTAAGGTATCGGATCATGAAGTTAAATCCGCAACAGAATGAAGCCGTAAAATTTGTTTCTGGGCCATGTCTGGTTCTTGCCGGAGCTGGTTCTGGTAAGACTCGTGTAATTACCAATAAGATAGCCTATCTGGTTCAGGAGTGCGGATATAAAGCGAGAAATATTGCAGCAGTAACTTTTACTAATAAAGCAGCCCGGGAGATGAAAGAACGTGTAGGGCAGACGTTAGGAAAAAAAGAGTCCCGAGGGTTGATGATCTCTACATTTCACACGCTGGGATTAAATATTATCCGACGTGAATATAAGGCATTGGGGCTTAAAGCTGGCTTTTCTTTGTTTGATGATCAGGATCAGATGGCTCTGTTGAAAGAATTAACGGAAAAGCAACTGGATGGTGATAAGGATCTTCTCCGGCAACTGCTGAGTTCCATTTCTAACTGGAAAAATGACATGCTGTCACCTGATCAGGTGAGGGGATATGCACGATCAGAGCAGGAACAGTTGTTTTCTTTCTGTTTTGAGCTATATCAGGCACAGATGAAAGCATATAACGCTCTTGATTTTGATGACCTGATACTGATGCCTGTACAGTTACTTAAGAGTAACTCTGATGTCCGACTGTATTGGCAGAACCGTATACGTTATCTTTTGGTGGATGAATACCAGGATACGAATACCAGTCAGTACGAACTGGTAAAGCTATTAGTGGGAGAGAGAGGTCGTCTGACGGTTGTAGGAGATGATGATCAATCCATTTATTCATGGCGGGGAGCGAAACCGCAGAACCTTGTACTGTTGAGCCAGGATTATTCCAATCTTAGAGTTATTAAGCTGGAACAGAATTATCGTTCAACCAGCCGTATTTTACGTGCAGCAAATATTCTGATAGCCAATAATCCCCATGTGTTTGAGAAAAACCTGTTTTCAGAGATCCCTGATGGGGAGAAACTGAAAGTGCTGACGGCTAAAAATGAAGACCATGAAGCCGAGCGGGTGACAGGAGAACTGATTGCTCACCGTTTTCTGAACCGGACTCATTACAAAGACTATGCGATCTTGTACCGGGGAAATCATCAGTCCCGTCTGATCGAGAAGGCTTTAATGCAAAACAGGATCCCTTACCGAATTTCTGGAGGCACGTCTTTTTTTTCCCGTGCGGAGATAAAAGATATTATGGCTTATCTACGGGTATTGGTGAATCCGGATGATGATAATGCTTTCTTGCGTATCATAAATACCCCCCGGCGAGAAATTGGGCCGGTTACACTGGAAAAGCTGGGAACTTATGCCAATATGCGTGGAAAGAGCTTGTTTGAAGCAAGCTTCGAGCTGGGGTTGGAGCAGCATCTGAGTGGTAGGGGATTGGATAATTTGCGTAAATTTACCCAGTGGATTGTCGCAATCTCTGATAATGCTGAGCGCGGCCATACGGTCGATGCTGTGCGTGCTCTGGTTCGTGATATTAACTATGAAGACTGGTTATATGAAACATCATCCAGTGCTAAGGCAGCAGAGATGCGAATGAAGAATGTTTCTGATCTCTATAGCTGGATAGTGGCCGATTTGGAAGGCGATAACAGTGATCAGGAGGAAAAGAGCCTGAAAGAAGTTGTCCAGCGCCTGACTCTAAGGGATATGATGGAACGTGGAGAAGATGATGAGAATGCGGATCAGGTACAGTTGATGACTTTGCATGCTTCTAAGGGGCTGGAGTTTCCGTTTGTGTATCTTATGGGGGCAGAAGAAGGCATTCTGCCTCATCAAACCAGTATTGATGAAGATAATGTAGAAGAAGAACGGCGTCTGGCTTATGTGGGCATTACCCGGGCACAAAAAGAGTTAACGTTTACGTTATGCCGTGAACGCAGGCAGTTTGGTGAATTGATTAAACCTCAGCAGAGCCGTTTTCTGGAGGAGCTGCCTTATGAAGACATTGAATGGGAAATAGAGAAAAAACCTCAGTCTCAGGAGGAAAGAATGGCTAAAGGCCAGGCTCACATTGCTAATTTACGTTCGATGTTTAACAAATAGGGCTTAAACTGCTGAAAAAGACAACAATTGATAAAAAAACTGCAAAAAATGGTGGACTCATTCCAGCGATATACGTATTATTCCACTCCGCCGATAGGGCATGCGCCCGTAGCTCAGCTGGATAGAGCGTTGGCCTCCGGAGCCAAAGGTCGAAGGTTCGAATCCTTTCGGGCGCGCCATTTCGGAGGGCTCTGGACATTTATCGGCAGAAATTTAGTGGTGGCTATAGCTCAGTTGGTAGAGCCCCGGATTGTGATTCCGGTTGTCGCGAGTTCAAGTCTCGTTAGCCACCCCATCTCGGTGAATAGCGCAGTTTGGTAGCGCATCTGGTTTGGGACCAGAGGGTCGGGGGTTCGAATCCCTCTTCACCGACCATATTTCAAACCCATCATGATTTGATGGGTTTTTTATCTCAGCGGTGGCTATAGCTCAGTTGGTAGAGCCCCGGATTGTGATTCCGGTTGTCGCGAGTTCAAGTCTCGTTAGCCACCCCATTTTATATATAAAGAGTTTCGGTGAATAGCGCAGTTTGGTAGCGCATCTGGTTTGGGACCAGAGGGTCGGGGGTTCGAATCCCTCTTCACCGACCACTTTTAAGAAGCCTGTCCTTAGTGACAGGCTTTTTTGTATGTATTCCGTAAGTTTTACGCACTGGATGTCCTGAATGGGTTATGACACCATATTCATTCAATTCAAAGATTCTCCTCTTCTCTCCTCCTTGGTATTAATTGAAATATTTAAGCTTGCCTTTTCACTGGTGTGGTAGCACAAGAATTCTCTATATTCATCTTGATTCTCTGTATTCATTCTCTGGTTTGGTAAAAATGAATAATATAATATATTTATTAGTGTCTCATTTCTGGTGTTATTAACTAATGAATTCGATTTCATTTGGTTTTTGTTTCTCATATTCTGGGGCTGTAATGGCATAATCATTCATTATTGTGGGCGTGCATAAAAATATCATTTGTGTGACTTGAGTCGGATTTTTTGGTTTTTTATCCTTATTTTGGTGCGTTATGCACGATAATGGTGCGTTTTTTGTGAATTATAATTCTATGTAATATGCATAATTATTGTGGTTTAATGCTTTAAAATTGTTTTTTCACCGTCTTTTATCCTTTATTTGTTGCATTAAACTGAGTTTTTTGACAAATTTAGCAGCTACTTAATTATCAGAGCATTATTCTGTTAATAAATGGATTTTATTTATGCCATAAAGCGTGTATTAAGCATGGTTAATAAATGTTTCAGGCATATAAAGACAAGACAGAGGACTGAAAATGTCACTTCTTGAGGTTAAAAACCTTCGAATTGAATACCCATCTCGCCATGGTGTACATGCAGCTGTAAAGTCGCTTTCTTTTTCTATTGAACGTGGTGAAATTGTTGGTGTTGTGGGTGAATCTGGTGCCGGTAAATCTACGGTCGGTAATGGTGTGATTGATTTGCTGAGTCCTCCGGGGTTGATTGCCGGAGGGGATGTATACCTGGATGGTACAAAAATTTCCGGTCTTAAGCCGGAGGAAATGCGTAAGGTTCGTGGTTCAAAGATTGGATTTATTTTTCAGGATCCGATGACTTCACTCAACCCTTTATTTACTGTTGAGCAACAACTGAAAGAAACGATTCACGCGAATATGAAGGTTTCTGATCAGGAAGCCTACCAGCGAGCATTATCTTTAATGAATCAGGTCGGAATTCCACAACCGGAAAACCGTCTCAAGCAGTATCCGCATCAGTTTTCTGGAGGTATGCGCCAGCGAGTGGTTATTGCTATTGCTTTGGCGGGAGAGCCGGATCTGATTATTGCGGATGAACCGACAACCGCACTGGATGTGTCTATCCAGGATCAAATATTGAATCTTATTCGTGAATTGTGCGTTAAAAATAATGTCGGTTGTATGCTCGTCACCCATGATATGGGGGTCGTGTCAAATGTTACAGATAAAGTTGCGGTTATGTACCGTGGTGATTTAGTTGAGTTTGGTAAAACTGAGAAGGTTTTGGGTAACCCTGATCATCCGTATACCCGCAGCCTGATTTCTGCTGTACCTCGTTCCGATGTCAAACTGGATCGCTTCCCACTGGTTAGTTATATCGAAGAAGCGACGGAAATGAAATCGCTGGATATTAAGAATCATTGGTTGGGGCAGAGTCAGGATCAGCGCTCTTACACTGGTCCACTGCTCAATGTTGAAAATGTAAACTTGCGTTTTGTGACGAAAGATTCGCTGTTCGAAAGTCGTCGGGAATATGTGCAGGCATCAAATAACGTCAGCTTTGAGGTTTTTGAAGGTGAAACCTTTGGTCTTGTGGGTGAATCTGGTTCTGGTAAATCAACGATTGCCCGTGTCATTGCTGGCTTGTATGAGCCAAATTCCGGCAGAGTAACCTTTGAAGGTATTGACCTGACGGCAATGAAGTCGGAAAAAGAGCGTCGTCCGGTGCGCCGCCAGATGCAGATGGTGTTCCAGAACCCATACACATCGATGAACCCGCGGATGAAAATTTTCGACATTATTGCAGAGCCTATTCGTTTTCATAAGCTGACCCGCAATGAAAATGAAACCCGACAGATTGTATATGATCTGCTGGATCATGTCGGTTTGGGCCGAATGGCTGGAGTGAAATATCCGCATGAATTTTCAGGTGGTCAGCGTCAGCGCATTTCTATTGCCCGGGCATTGGCAACTCGTCCGCGGCTTCTGATCTGTGATGAGCCGACTTCAGCATTGGATGTTTCAGTCCAGGCTCAGATTCTTAATTTGTTGAAAGATCTGCAGGATGAGCTGAACCTGACTATGCTTTTCATCAGTCACGACCTGCCGGTTATCCGTCAGATGTGTGACCGTATTGGTGTCATGAAAATGGGAACGCTGCTGGAGGTTGCTCCGACAGAGCAGTTATTTAATGACCCGCAACATGAATATAGTAAGCAATTGATTTCTCTGATGCCGGAATTTACCGGATTAAGAGAAGATGTTGCGTAATTCAGAAGTACTGTCAAAACAGAAGCACACACAACAAACAAAAGGGATACGGATTCCCGCATAAGGAGTTATGCTATGAAAACCATTAAGACAAAACTGGCTGTTGCGTTGATGGCGGCAGGCCTGAGCCTGAGCGCAGCGGCGGCAGATATCACTGTTGCTTATGATGCAGATCCTGTGTCACTGGATCCGCATGAACAGCTTTCCGGTGGTACGCTGCAGATGTCACATATGGTGTTTGATCCTCTGGTTCGTTATACACAGACGTTGGATTTTGAAGCTCGTCTGGCTGAAAGCTGGGAACGTGTTGATGATACCCGGTTCCGTTTTAAGCTGCGTAAAGGAGTGAAGTTCCACTCTGGTAATGAAATGACGGCAGATGACGTGGTATGGACATTTGAACGTCTTCAGGAGTCTCCTGATTTTAAGGCAATATTTGACCCGTTTGAAAAAATGGTCAAAGTGGATGACTATACAGTTGAGTTGGTATCAAAAGGCGCATTCCCACTGGTACTGCAGACGGCAACGTATATCTTCCCTATGGACAGCAAGTTTTACTCTGGTCAGACAGCAGAAGGTAAAGACAAAGCAGAAATCGTTAAGCATGGTAACTCTTTTGCCTCAACACACGTTTCTGGTACCGGACCATTTATCGTGACATCCCGCGAGCAGGGCGTAAAAGTTGAGTTTGAACGTTTTGCTGATTACTGGGACAAGGGTTCAAAAGGTAATGTGGATCACCTGACTCTGGTGCCGATCAAAGAAGATGCAACCCGTGTAGCGGCTCTGCTTTCCGGTGATGTAGATATGATCGCTCCGGTGGCACCGAATGACCATAATCGTGTTGAAACTGCCGAGAATGTGGATCTGGTTACATTACCGGGTACCCGTATTATCTCATTCCAGATGAACCAGAACAGTAACGAAGCACTAAAAGATGTTCGCGTACGTCAAGCTATCGTGTATGCCATCAATAATGACGGCATCGTGAAGAAAATCATGAAAGGTTTTGCAACCGCGGCTGGTCAGCAAAGTCCAGAAGGTTACGCAGGATACAATCCAGAGTTGAAACCACGTTATGATCTGAAAAAAGCCAAGCAATTGATGAAAGAAGCTGGTTATGAAAATGGCTTAACGTTGACCATGATTGCACCAAACAACCGTTATGTAAACGACGCCAAAGTTGCTCAGGCAGCAGCAGCCATGTTATCTAAGATCGGTATCAAGGTTGACCTTAAGACTATGCCAAAAGCACAGTACTGGCCTGAGTTTGATAAATGTGCTGCAGATATGCTGATGATCGGTTGGCATTCTGATACTGAAGATTCTGCAAACTTCTCTGAGTTTCTGACCATGACCCGTAACGAAGAAACTGGTCGCGGTCAGTATAACTGTGGTCATTATTCTAATGCAGACGTTGACCGTTTAGTGGAAGCGTCTAACGTAGAAACGGATCCGGCTAAACGTACCCAGATGCTGCAGCAGGTAGAAGCGACACTGTATAATGAAGCAGCGTTTGTTCCTCTACACTGGCAGAACTTGGCTTGGGGTGCTAAATCTAATGTGAATATTGCACCTATCGTGAATGCGATGAACTTCCCATACTTTGGTGATCTGGAAGTTAAATAAATCAACGGGCTAAGTCGTTCGGCATAACAAATCCCCGCTTCTGCGGGGTTTTGTCTGCTGATAAGCCTGTTTTTAGCCAGCCATTGACAGGGTAATTCTGTAAGAGTGTCTCTGTCTTTGATTTCAGGTTCTCATTCTTGTTTCAGTCGGATTGAGAGCTGTTTAAACTGATAGTTAAGACTGAATATTTGATGATTAAAGGGGCAAGAAATGTTTTCGTTTCTGGTCAAACGCCTGTATCAGGCACTGATTGTGATGTTTGTTATCAGCGTGGTGGCATTTTCCATTCAGGATAATTTGGGGGATCCGCTGCGTGAGCTGGTGGGGCAATCCGTTTCTGAAGCAGAACGTCAGGCTCTGCGTGACGAGCTGGGGTTGAATGATCCGTTTGTTACCAAGTACACCCGTTTTGTGACAAATGCAGTGCATGGTGATTTAGGAACATCCTATTTTTTCAAAAAACCGGCGACGGAAGTTATTCTGGATAAGCTGGTTGCAACACTGGAGCTCGTATTTGGTGCATCACTGATTATCGTTCTTTTATCGATTCCACTCGGTGTCTATTCTGCTATTCATCCTAAAAGTTTTTTCACTAAGGTGGTGATGGCATTCAGCAGTATCGGTATTTCCATCCCCGTTTTTCTTACGGCGATTATGCTGATGTATGTATTCTCTATCGAGCTGGGATGGTTGCCGTCTTACGGACGAGGTGAAACCTTTAATCTGCTGGGATGGGAGTCGGGTTACTTTACGCTGGATGGTCTGTCACACCTGATTCTGCCGTGTATTTCTCTGGCCTCTATCATGCTGCCACTGTTTATTCGGCTGGTTCGTTCGGAAATGCTGGAAGTGCTGAGTTCTGAATATATCAAGTTCGGTAAAGCAAAAGGCCTGGCGATGAATAAGATCTATTATCAACATGCTCTGAAAAATACCATGTTGCCGGTGCTTACCGTTGGTGGGGTACAGATCGGTACTATGGTGGCGTATACCATTTTGACCGAAACGGTATTTCAATGGCCGGGGACAGGTTTCTTGTTTCTGGAAGCTATTAATCGGGTGGATACTCCGCTGATCACTGCGTATGTTATTTTTGTTGGTTTGATTTTTGTGGTGACCAATACGATCGTTGACCTCCTGTACGGACTGATTAACCCAACGGTAAACCTGACAGGTAAAGGAGCCTGATTATGAGTAATACTGCAACTGCTCCTGGCCGCTGGGAGCGCTTTAAGCAATCGGATTTTCTTTATTATTTCCTGCGCGATAAAGTCGCGATGTTCAGTTTTTCGGTTTTCGTTCTGTTTGTGATGATTGCTCTGGCGTCACCGTTAATTGCTCCTACGGATCCTTATGATCTGACATCGATTGACATTATGGACTCTGAACTACCGCCATCCTGGATGGAAGATGGGGATTCCCGTTTTGTTCTGGGTACGGATGAACAGGGAAGGGATATCTTCTCGACAATTCTGTACGGTTCCCGTCTGTCGCTGACAATCGGCTTCCTGGCTGTGGGACTACAATTGTTTCTGGGTATTATTATCGGTCTGTCTGCCGGTTATTTTGGTGGTCGTATCGACAGTTTTCTGATGCGGTTTGCTGATGTTCAGTTGTCATTCTCTACCATGATGGTTGCGATCATTGTTTCAGCTATCTTCAAGGCAAGCTTCGGTAGCGAGTTTTACAGTCAGTATGCGGTTCTGATGCTGGTGGTGATTATCGGGGTTGCTGAATGGCCACAATATGCCCGAACTATCCGGGCTTCAGTACTGGCAGAGAAAAAGAAAGAGTATGTGGAAGCCGCTCGTGTTATGGGCTTTAAGGCTCCCCGTATTATGTTCCGGCATATTCTGCCTAACTGTCTGTCTCCTATTCTGGTTATCTCTACGGTTCAGGTGGCGAATGCTATTATGTCAGAAGCGGCTCTCTCTTTTCTTGGCCTCGGCTTGCCTGTCGACCAGCCGTCTCTAGGCTCATTGATCAGTATCGGTTTTAACTATATTTTCTCCGGTGCATGGTGGATCACGGCTTTTCCGGGTATTGTTTTGGTTACGTTGGTACTGGTTATTAACTTACTTGGTGACTGGCTGCGGGATGTGTTTAACCCTAAAATTTATAAAGGGTGATCCAAACCGATTGATCTTTAATCATAAACATCCCTAAACTAGAGAGCCGTCTTAATAAAAAGCGGCTCTTTTGCCATGTCAGCTTTATCGGATACTTTCAGTATAAGACGGGTCTACACTTAATCAGATAGAGCGACAAAACAGTTTAGAGAAGAATCTATGAATAATAATTTTTCGGGCAAACTGAAGACGGTTGTTTTCACTCTTTTGCTTGCTGCCTTTTCCGGCCTCACTCCTACAGTCGTCTATGCTGCTGATGGTTATGTTTGTGATGCGAAACAGAACTCCAGAGATGAACTGGCTGTGCTGGCGGAGTCTTGTCCCGTCGGTCAGGGATTATGGGGACGAAAACCTAAGCAGGACAGCGGTTTTTTCTGGATACAGTGTGGTGTTTTCCCTCAGCCACTTACTCTCGCTCAGGTAAAACCTATCTACGAAAAAATTTCTGCTGATGTATGGATGAAGCCTGAAGAGAACCACTTTCGTTGTCTTATTGGGCCATATAACAGTTTTAAGCTGGCAGAGAAAGAATCACGACAGATCAGAACGCTTTCTGCATATAAGGAATCCTTTGTTCGCCAGGTGGCAGAAAATGGTCATGCAGAAAAAGTATCCGCAGGTAATAAGCAGGCTACGGTTGTAAAAGCTAAACAGAAACAGCAGGCTCAGCCAACAGTGAAAGCAAGACCGGAAGTAGGTGCTAAGTCATCAGCAGAAAAAGCGAAGCCTTTAGCCAAAGAAACTCAGTCAGCAGCTATGCTTCCTAAAGCATCAACAGTGGTGAAATCTGCTGTGTCTGCTGCGGGTATTACGATGCGTCGCAGTATCGGTATGCAAGGGTATCAGTTTGTTATACCTTTCCTTGATGAAGGCAATGAGCAGTTCTATATGGAATATGGTATTGCCTGGAATCGTTTGGATTATGATAAAGCAGAGCAAGTATGCACATCGTTGGGAATGTATCTGGTCAGTGAGCCACAGTGGAAGCTGTTGCTGAGTTCCGGAGTGATGAGCCGGGAGGAATGGCCATTGCATTTGCCGTACTGGGGGCAGGGAAAATTAGGACTGTTCACTAGTGGTAAGGTTACTCACCTGACCGGTACGTCTTTACTGAATGTTGTATGCATGAAGTAATGGCTTTAATCGTGCCTGTATAGGGATATAAGGATGATTATTGCAGCTCATCGAGGCTTATCATCCAAAGCACCAGAGAACACTCTGAGTGCCTTTCTGGCTGCAATTAAGCTTGGGTGTTCTTGTATCGAGCTGGATACTCACCTTAGTGAGGATAATATTCCGGTCGTGATCCATGATCAGAGTGTCGATCGTTGTACTGACGGCTGTGGGAGTGTCAGAGATATGTCTCTGACGGAATTGAAAAAACTGGATGCCGGGCTATGGTTTGGAGAGGCTTTTCGTGGGGAGAGGATCCCTGCTCTGGATGAAGTCCTGAGACTGGGTGTTCAGTTTAATATTCAGTTGAATATTGAACTGAAATGTTATCATACTGCAGACGTTACCCTCACCTGTGAACAGGTTGCCCGAGTGATTTGTAGTCAGAACATTCCTTCGGAACTGTTACTGTTCTCCAGTTTTAATACGGACATGCTCCGGGTGATGCAGCTGTTGTTGCCTGATATACGGCGGGGGCACCTATGGGATCAAATACCTGAGAATGCTTTGGATATCCTGCATTTTCTGAATGCCAGCAGTGCCAATTGTGATTACCGTTTTCTGACAGAAAAACAAACCCGGCAACTGAAAGATGCCGGGTATCAGGTGTTCTGCTATACACCCAATGTCCCGAAGCTGGTGGCACCACTCCGGAAATGGGGGGTAGATATGTTGATTACCGACTACCCGGATCGTTATTTCTTTCCTGCTTCTAACTGAACAGAATCAGTTTCGTGTCCGGCATTTTTTCTGCAGATTAACTTTTTCGTTTGCAGATAAAAAGGCCATTTCCAGACCATTGTGTTGTGCCTGGCGAATTTGATGTTGAGATAGTCCAGCCATTGGGGCGGCAGTGTTATATTCATAAGGCAGCTCAATGCCTTCTACTGCCGGATCATCAGTGTTCAGACAGGCCAGAATACCATGTTCAAGAAAAATCTTTAGTGGGTGTACTGACAGCGACTCTACGGTACTGGTTTGAATATTCGATGTCAGGCAGGATTCGATACCGATACGCTTCTCGGCTAGATAATCCATAAGTTGTGGGTCAAAAATAGCTTTGACTCCATGGCCGATGCGTTCAGCTCCCAGTTCTTTAATGGCCTGCCACATGCTGTCTGGCCCGGCCGCTTCTCCGGCATGAACCGTTACTCTCAGACCGGCATCCCGAACCTGTTTAAAGTGAGACAGAAACTTTTCTCCTGGCTGACCCAGTTCGTCTCCGGCCAGATCAATGGCAACTAAATGTTCTTTGTGCACTAGCAGGCTATTGAGTTCCTGCTGGCAAGCATCGGTGCCGAAAGAACGGCTCATTATACCGATTAAATTAGTTTGGATACCCAGATCGCGGCTTCCTGCCTGTACACCATCAATAACGGCAGCAACAACGCCTTCTAGTGGCAACCGATGTTTCATCGCCATATAGTAAGGGGAGAAGCGTAGTTCTGCGTAGTCGATGCGGGCGTGCAGGGCATCTTCTACATTTTCATAGGCGACCCGGCGTACGGCATCGAGATCTCCCAGTACGGCTACCCCCCAGTCTAGTTTACTCAGAAAGGCAACCAGTGTCGGCTCTGTTTCCGTTACCTGCACATGAGGCCGGAGTGATTCTGTATCATTGGCCGGGAGACGTATACCAAACTGTTGACCGAGCTCCAGAATAGTCTGGATACGAATATTGCCGTCGAGATGGCGGTGAAGGTCGACAAGAGGAAGGTCGGGGGTAATCATGATAAGTGATCCTGAACGGTTATATGTACGTTCGGCTAAGTATAAGAATGTACGGTATGGTTTGTCAGCATGAAAAACGAGAAAAACAGCCTTTCTTTCAGGCTGTTTTTCTGTGGCTGATAACGAAACCTACGGCTCAGTGCATGTCGAGTTCTTTCAGCTTTCTGGTCAGAGTGTTGCGTCCCCAGCCCAGTACTTTTGCGGCTTCCTGTTTATGACCGTTGGTATGGTTTAATGCTGTTTTCAGCAGGATTCGCTCAAATTCCGGCAGGGCATAAGAAAGTAGTTCAGTTTCTCCTGAAGAAAGAGCGGCTTCTGCCCATGATTCGAGTTCAGACTGCCAGCTACCGCTGCCACCAGAAGTCGTTACGGATTTTTCTGTCATTAGCTCGGCAGGCAAATCTGATGGCAGAATTTCACTTCCACTGGCCATAACGGTCAGGCCGCGACAAATATTCTCCAGTTGACGAACGTTTCCTGGCCATGACAGGCGTTTCAGTACATCCAGAGTCGCTGGGTGCAGAGCCTTCATTTCTACGCCCAGCTCTTCGGATGCCCGGGCCAGAAAATGCATGGTCAGTTTTTCAATGTCCTGCTTTCTCTCTCTAAGAGCTGGAATCTGGATTCGGATAACGTTCAGGCGGTGGAATAAGTCTTCACGGAAATCACCTTCATGAGCCAATTTCTCCAGATTCTGATGTGTGGCAGCGATAATACGTACGTCAACCTTGATGGGTGAATGTCCACCAACCCGATAGAACTGACCATCAGCTAATACGCGCAGCAGCCGGGTCTGGATATCCAGTGGCATATCTCCGATCTCATCCAGAAATAGGGTTCCTCCGTTGGCCTGCTCAAAACGACCCTGACGAACATTGTTGGCACCGGTAAAGGCTCCTTTTTCATGTCCGAACAGCTCAGATTCAATCAGATCTTTGGGAATAGCAGCCATGTTCAGGGCAATAAAGGGATTTTTTGCCCGAGGACTATGGCGGTGCAGGGCATGGGCAACCAGTTCTTTACCTGTACCTGATTCACCATTGATTAAAACTGAAATCGAAGAGCGGGACAGTCTGCCGATGGCCCGGAATACCTCTTGCATAGCCGGAGCTTCACCGATGATCTCCGGCGCATTGGCTGATACGCTGTCTTCTGTAACCTGCTCTCTTTTTTGTTCGTGGCTGTGTGCGATGGCTTTTTCAACCAGAGTCAGGGTTTCATCAATATCAAATGGCTTAGGCAGGTATTCAAAAGCCCCTTTTTGATAAGCGTTCACTGCGGCATCCAGATCCGAGTGCGCCGTCATAATGATGACTGGAAGATTCGGGTATTTGCTGTGTACCTGATGCAACAGATCCAGCCCGTCAATGCCCGGCATCCGGATATCTGAAACCAGCACATCAGGAGTTTCCCGTTCCAGAGACATCAGTACGCTTTCTGCGTCAGCGAATGTTTCACACTGGATATTTGCGGATGACAGGGTTTTCTCCATTACCCAGCGAATGGAGCTATCATCATCAACAACCCAAACATATCCTCTACTCATACTCGATCATTCCTTCGCAGCAATATCTGCTTTATGGTTTAAATTGGCAGATAAATTGTAAATGTGGTTCTTCCCGGCCAGCTTTGTACATCTACTTTTCCGCTGTGCTGGTCTATCAGGTTCTGGGCAATCGATAGTCCCAGTCCGGTACCGCCTTCCCGTCCACTGACCATGGGATAAAATAAAGTATCCTGTAGATCAACAGGGATTCCCGGGCCGTTATCAATAATTTCTATGCGTGCGGCCAGCTTATATCTCTGACCATGAATGTTTGCCTGATGAATCGTTCTGGTTTTGAGAATAATCCGGGCATCATCCTGATGAGCAAGGATCTGAGCTGCATTACTGACAATATTCAGTAAGGCCTGCTCTATCTGATCCGGATCCATCAACAGTTCTGGAAGGCTGGGGTCGTAATCCCGTTCGATCAGAACATCAGAGCCGGTTTCCAGTTCAACCAGTTGCCGGACTTTTTCCAGTACGACGTGCAGATTTTCCGATTTCTTTTTCCCGGGCTTTTGCGGGCCGAGCAGCCGGTCAACCAGGGTGCGTAACCTGTCGGCTTGTTCAATAATAATTTGGGTGTACTCTGCCAGAGCTGCGTTTGGTAGCATTTTTTCCAGTAGTTGGGCAGCTCCCCGCAATCCACCCAGAGGGTTTTTGATTTCATGGGCCAGACTACGAACCAGTAATTTGGCAGCCTGTTGCTGAGCATGCTGGTTCAGTTCCTGACTTAATCGTCTTTGCTGATCGATTTTGCGCATTTCGATCAGCAGCATCAGTTCTTTATTCCAGGTCAGTGGACTGACGGTGACTTCCAGCATCAGTGGTTTTCCATCAACAACAAAAGTGACATCGCTATCAGTGATACTTTGTCCGCTCTGCAGTGGTTGTGTAAGCAGAGCTAAATCCATGGATGCGTGCTGAATCAATTGAGACAGTGGTGTAGAAATCAGGCGTTTGGTGCTTTGAGAGAACAACTGTTCGGCTGCCGGATTTGCATACTGAATGACCAGATTTTCATCCAGCATTAGGGTTGCGGTAACCACATTGTTTAAAATAGCACTAGAAAGTTCGTTATTAACCATACCTTTCCCTATTATTGCTCAGCAGATGCCCCGGAAATGCGCCTTGCACCAAAAATGTGCATTGATAAAATTAAGTATGAGCCAGGAAATAGAATATCAGAAGAGGCTATTTCATCTTCTGGTATAAAACTGGACAGAATTATTAAATTTCATTATAAAATTCTGACAATTTTTAAGATTTTTATATCTTACCCTGATAATTCTGTATTTTTTTGCCTTAACTCGCTGTAAGTACGCATTACACTAAAGGGAATGCAATAACCTTGCCGTAATGTAGGGAAATATGAGCTGGCGAATACACCAGTGCATAATGTGTTAAAAATCCGGTATGTTGAAATGAGTTCGTCACAGATAAAAAAAGCTCGCCGAATGGCGAGCCTGAAAATAAGAGTAATAAACGAGTAGGTCTATTACACAGAGTAGTATAGATCGAACTCAACTGGGTGAGTTGTCATGTTTACTTTTTCTACATCTTTAGCTTTAAGCTCGATGTAAGAATTGATGAAGTCATCAGAGAATACGCCACCAGCAGTTAGGAACTCTCGGTCTGCATCCAGACATTCCAGAGCATCTTTCAGTGAGTAAGCCACTGTTGGAATTGCCAGTGCTTCTTCAGCAGGCAGATCGTACAGGTCTTTATCCATCGCTTCCCCTGGGTGGATCTTGTTCTTGATACCGTCAAGACCAGCCATTAGCATTGCTGCGAATGCCAGATATGGGTTTGCTGCTGGATCACCGAAACGAACTTCGATACGACGCGCTTTAGGGCTTGGTACCACTGGGATACGGATAGAAGCTGAACGGTTACGTGCAGAGTATGCCAGCATAACAGGAGCTTCGAAACCAGGAACCAGACGCTTGTAAGAGTTCGTTGCTGGGTTAGCAAATGCGTTGATTGCACGTGCGTGCTTGATGATACCGCCGATGTAGAACAGAGCTGTTTCAGAAAGGCCGCCGTACTTGTCGCCAGCAAACAGGTTAACGCCGTCTTTAGCCAGAGACTGGTGAACGTGCATACCTGAACCGTTGTCGCCAACCAGTGGCTTAGGCATAAAGGTAGCTGTTTTGCCAAATGCGTGTGCAACATTGTGTACTACGTACTTGTAGATTTGGATTTCGTCAGCTTTTGTTGTCAGGGTGTTGAAGCGAGTTGCGATTTCGTTCTGACCAGCTGTTGCTACTTCGTGGTGGTGAGCTTCAACAACCAGACCCATTTCTTCCATGATTAGACACATGGCAGAACGGATATCCTGAGATGAGTCAACAGGAGCAACAGGGAAGTAACCACCTTTAACACCAGGACGGTGACCTTTGTTGCCTTCTTCGAAGTCAGTACCTGTGTTCCATGCTGCTTCAATATCGTCGATCTTGTAGAAAGAACCTGACATGTCAGTTGAGAATTTCACATCGTCAAACAGGAAGAATTCTGGTTCTGGACCAACAAGAACTGAGTCTGCGATACCTGTAGAACGCATGTAGTCTTCAGCACGTTTTGCGATAGAGCGAGGGTCGCGGTCATAACCCTGCATTGTTGCAGGTTCTAAGATGTCACAACGAATGTTCAGAGTTGCATCTTCAGTGAATGGGTCAAGTACAGCACTTGTTGCGTCAGGCATCATTACCATGTCTGATTCGTTGATACCTTTCCAGCCAGCAACAGAAGAACCATCGAACATTTTACCTTCTTCAAAGAAGTCTGCATCGACTTGGTGCGCAGGGATAGAGATGTGCTGTTCTTTACCTTTAGTATCGGTAAAGCGCAGGTCAACAAACTTAACTTCGTTTTCTTGGATCAGCGATAGAACGTTTTCTACTGACATCTTGGATAACCTCCAGTGTTAAAAAATTGGCACAGCACGATTAAGTTAATCGGCATTGATTAATTCCTGATACCGAATTAATCAATGCTGACTCTTCTGAGCGAAAAGCCGAAGCCAGAATCGTGCCATAAGTTTAGATCCATTAAATTCAAGATCTTACATAGATGATGTTTGGTTTTGGTGCATAGATTGCACCAAAATGATCCATATTTGCACTGATTTGGTGCTATGACTGGATCGTAAAACATCTCTGGCTATGTGTGATTATTCAGCATGCTAAACTGAAAATTGTCAATCGGATTTTCATGCCGGGCAACTATCTTTTTTTTGTGGTGAAAAAACATTCTCTGTTACAGATCACATTTCTTAGGTATTCGGCTAAAAATCTGGTACATTAACGCCGATTTTTAAACCAGGTCGCAGCGTCTTGCGCCTTTACTTACTGAGTGAATCAAATTCCATGACGACTCCACAGATCGATAAACTGAGAAATATCGCGATCATCGCACACGTTGACCACGGTAAAACCACACTGGTAGATAAACTGCTTCAGCAGTCGGGGACTCTTGAGTCTCGCGGTGAGCTAGAAGAGCGGGTCATGGACTCGAACGATATCGAGAAAGAACGTGGTATTACCATTCTGGCTAAGAATACAGCCATCAACTGGAATGACTATCGTATTAATATCGTAGATACTCCGGGACACGCCGATTTCGGTGGTGAAGTTGAGCGTATTATGTCGATGGTAGACTCTGTACTACTGATTGTTGATGCTGTCGATGGTCCGATGCCGCAGACTCGGTTTGTCACTCAAAAAGCATTTGCTCACGGCCTGAAACCTATTCTGGTTATTAACAAAATTGACCGCCCTGGAGCGCGTCCTGACTGGGTAATGGATCAGGTATTTGACCTGTTCGATAATCTGGGGGCAACGGACGAACAGCTGGATTTCAAAGTGGTATACGCTTCTGCTCTGAACGGCTGGGCAACGCTGGAAGAAGGTGAAACCGGTGAAAACATGGAACCGTTGTTCGAAGCGATTGTTGAGAATGTCAGTGCACCAGAAGTGGATCTTGATGGTTCCCTGCAAATGCAGATTTCTCAGTTAGATTACAGTTCTTACGTTGGTGTTATCGGCGTGGGCCGTGTGACCCGCGGTAAGGTTAAACCAAATCAGCAGGTAACGGTTGTTGGTGCCGACGGCAAAACCCGTAATGGTAAAGTCGGTACGGTTCTTGGTTACCTTGGTCTTGAGCGGCATGATGTTGAACAGGCGACTGCCGGTGACATTATTGCGATTACCGGCCTGGGCGAACTGAAGATCTCGGATACTATCTGTGATCTGGGCCAGGTTGAAGCACTGCCGGCACTGTCTGTTGATGAACCTACGGTTACCATGACATTCCAGGTAAACACATCGCCGTTTGCGGGTAAAGAAGGTAAGTTCGTGACCTCACGCAACATACTTGAGCGTCTGGAAAAAGAACTGGTACACAATGTAGCACTGCGAGTTGAACAGACTGATGATCCGGATAAATTCCGCGTATCTGGCCGTGGTGAACTGCACCTGTCTATCCTGATTGAAAACATGCGCCGTGAAGGCTTTGAATTGGCGGTGTCGCGTCCGGAAGTCATCCTGAAGCGTGAAGATGGCCAACTGATGGAACCGTATGAAACCGTGACTATCGACGTACTGGAAGAGCACCAGGGTGGTATCATGGAAAATATCGGTATGCGTAAAGGTGAACTAACGGATATGGCTCCGGATGGTAAAGGTCGTGTACGTATGGACTTTATGATGCCATCCCGTGGTCTTATCGGTTTTCAGACAGAGTTTATGACTCTGACCTCTGGTTCTGGTCTGCTGTATCATACTTTTGATCACTATGGTCCGCATAAAGGTGGTGAAATTGGTCAGCGTATTAACGGTGTGTTGATCTCTAACGCAACTGGTAAAGCTCTGACGTACGCACTGTTTAACCTGCAGGAGCGTGGTCGTCTGTTTACTGAGCATGCGGATGAAGTGTATGAAGGCCAGATTATCGGTATTCATAACCGTTCTAATGACCTGACAGTGAACTGTCTTAAAGGTAAGCAACTGACTAACGTGCGGGCTTCCGGTACAGATGATGCGCAGGTTCTGACGCCGGCAATCAAGTATACGCTGGAGCAGGCACTGGAATTTATCGATGACGATGAACTGGTTGAAGTTACTCCAGAAAGCATCCGTATTCGTAAGAAGCTACTGACCGAAGCGGATCGTAAACGTGCAGGACGTCCTGCTAAGTAATTTTCTGCTTTATCCGGCCCGGTTCCCGGGCTGGATACTTCCTCTATCCTCCTTTATGCTTTAGTTATCTTTACATTCCTTTGCTATCAGGCAGAAATTACCGGACTGCTTATGGAAAAGCTGAAATATATTTTAAATACTACGATTCACTATCTCTTTTATCTTAAAGAGCGGGCTTCTCATGACCGTCTGAAAGTCAATGCCGGTTATATGGCATACATTACCCTGCTTTCTCTGGTGCCGTTGTCTGCGGTGATTCTCTCTGCGATGGCTCGCTTTCCGGCTTTTGAAGGTGTGGGAGAACAGGTGCAGCAGTTTATTTTTAAAAATTTTGTTCCTGCTGCCGGAGATGCAATCAGTGATGCTCTTAATGCTTTTATTGCGAATACAGCCAAGATGACTACTTTTGGTGCTCTGTTTCTGTTTGTCACCGCATTACTGCTTATTTCTGCTATCGATAACAATCTGAATTTTATCTGGAGGGTAAAAAGGAAACGCCGCAGGGTATATTCTTTTTCCATGTACTGGATGGTGTTAACTCTGGGGCCTTTGCTGATTGGTTCGAGTATTGCGCTCAGCTCTCATGTCACTTCTCTGCTGTTGTTCAGTCCGGATGCGGTTAATTTTTTCTACCGGATTATGCCGTCGCTTTTGTCCTATTTTGCTTTTTTCGGTCTGTATCTGCTGGTGCCTAATAGTAAAGTTCGGGTCAGTCATGCACTGTTTGGAGCTTTTATCGCGGCTTTGCTGTTTGAATTGATAAAATGGGGTTTTGCAGTTTATATGCGTCAGTTTCCTAATTATCATTTGATCTATGGGGCATTGGCCGCTATCCCTATTCTGTTTGTCTGGGTATACCTGTGCTGGTTTATCGTACTGGTCGGAGCCGAAATAACAGCTAGTCTTGGAGAACGAGAGCGATGGCACAGCGAGGTCCCGCTGGATTTTCATGTGGTCAGATTAATTCAACATAAATTAAGAGGTACAGAAAGTGATAGCGCTGATTCAGAGGGTGAGTGAAGCTTCGGTTAAGGTAGATGGTGAAATCATCGGTGAAATCGGCCAGGGTTTGCTTGTGTTATTGGGTGTTGAAAGAGATGACGATGAAGCCAAAGCCAGGCGTCTTATGGAGCGGGTGACGACATATCGTGTCTTTGGTGATGAAGACGATAAAATGAACCTGAATGTGCAGCAGGTGGACGGAAGCGTTCTGGTCGTGTCTCAGTTTACTTTGCCAGCAGACACGAAAAAAGGAACCCGGGCTGGATTTTCCCGTGGTGCTCATCCCTCTGAAGCTGAACGTCTGTACGAACACTTTTCTGATCTTTGTGCCGAGATCTTGCCGACAGCCCGAGGGGCTTTCGCCGCAGATATGAAAGTTGCTCTCGTTAATGATGGGCCGGTGACATTCTGGCTTCAGGTCTGAGTCTCTGTTAATCACATAACTTTGTCTAATCACATAAACGGGTATGTTGTTCTGTCTTGTTGAGAAGATCAAATACTGACTTCTGACATCGTTCGTCGAGCCCTAGTTGTATGGATCCGGATTCAGGATGCAGCAGATCCAGGTGTCCGGTCAGTTCTCCTGTGAGCTGGTGATTTTTTCCGTTAACAGTATCCGTTAGGGTGACAGGTTGTATGTCCAGCCTGCCGCGGTTTGCGGTTATATTAATATCAGAGACTTCAACCGGTTGTATTGTTAGCGTGCTGGCTGATTTCCGGGTTGTCAGAATGGTGTCCCGGAGTGAAGCTGTTAACTCGCCGGTCAGGGAATGTTGCAACATCAGCTTATCACCGGCCAGTCCGCTGGCTTTAAGCTGAAATTCTGTGGTTGCCTGCATGTCTGCCGGTAACGAGAGCCAGAGGGAGAAAAAGTGCAGGGGCAGTCCGTCAGATGTGATTTCCAGTTCCCATGGCTGACTGGGCTGGGTGAAATTGTATTGTCCCTGAGCCTTTAGTAAGCCGTTTTCCAGCGGCATAACAGACCGGTTAAGTTGCCATTGACCATCTTTACTCTGCATGCTGAGCAGCGGCTGTTCTGTCAGTATGCTATTGATGCTGGCATTCGCTGCTCTTAACGTCAACTCACCATTCCACATTCCCGGTTGTCGGTTACGGATCAGTTCCAGTTGTTTTCCTTCGGCATGTAATCCAGAAATCTGCCAGTCAGGCTGTTGTGATAACTGAATAAACTGGCTGTAGCGGATGTTAAGCTGGTCGATAAGCAGTGTGTTCATTTTTTCCAGCACAGGACGCAGGAATGCCGTATCAGCTTCTATTTCTGCAAACCATTTGACTCTATCTATGTTCACTTCGCTAAGGTGGACAGAACCTTTGCTCAATTCGCCCCGGCATTGGATCTGACCTTCCCTGAACTCTGTACTGAAATCATCCAAAAGCCAGTGTTCGGGGGTAAAGTGCAGTTGCAGAGCTGGTTCCTGAAATTGTTGCTGCATGAAGTCTATACTTTCAGCATTCAGGGAAAGCGATCCTTCTGTCTGTGAGTCTGGTCTGAAAGGCCAATTGAGCTGTTCGGCTGACAGAGCCAGATTAGTCAGTGTGATGTTATTCAGAGCAAAGGAACTGTTCAGGATATCCAGGCTATTGATATGCGTAATACCGGACAGGAATGAGCCGGGCTGATAGAGTCGAGTTGTAAGCCACCCGGTAGTTTCTCTATCCAGATGCAGTGAGCGAATAGTCATATTGACCAGAGACCAGCCAGTATCTGACTGTTCTGCCTGTCCTGAAATTTCCCCTCCCCGCCACTGGAATGACAGACCATAGAGGGTGCTTTTCTGGGCGAGATAATCACCATCCAGTAGCAGATTATTTAGGGCTTCCCCCTGCCAGTATAATTGCTCTGCCGAGAATTGGATGGTGCCGAACGGGAGAAGCTGGTTGTCATGTGCAAACCGTGGTTCCCGGATCTGGATGCTGCCATCCCGGATGATGAGTTCGTTGTCGGCATAATCAAAACCGGCAATGGCTATCTGATGTAGCCTGACCTGTTTACGCAGTGATGTGATGATTTCCTCTAACGGTTCTGGCAAGCCGGATTGCAGGTTGAGTCCGTTGAGCAACAGGCTGTCGATAACCGGCTGTTTTTTTATCAGGGATACCGGGTTCACCCAGATGTCGGCGCTGTCTATTTCCAGCGGCTCTGACTGAGGAAGGTGAATCTGTACTCCGCGTAGTGACAGATGATTTGGTCGTGTTACGCAGGCTTCCCGTACGGAGACAAGCGAACCGGTATATTGTTCCAGAGTAAGGTTAATCAGCTTATTTGCATAAGGACTCTGTAAAACCCAGATCAACCCCGCGGCTGCAATAACAGAAAGCAGCAGGAGTATGGTCAGGAGGGAGAGGAGCAGCTTTTTCATAGAAGTCCTTAGTTGGATAATCTGTCCATTGTAACCCTATGAATCAATAAAAAAAGCCCCTCGTAAGAGGGGCAGGAATAAGGAAGTTATTTGTCGACTCAGTCGAGTTGAGGACCGGCAGCCACCAGAGCTTTACCTTCATCATTATCGGTATACTGATCAAAGTTTTTAATAAAGCGCTGTGCCAGATCTTCTGCCTTGCTTTCCCATTGCAGAGGATCAACATAGGTATCCCGTGGATCCAGAATCTCAGGATCAACCCCTGGTAGTGAGGTTGGTACTTCCAGATTGAAGATTGGGATCTGCTTGGTATCTGCATTCTCAATTGAGCCATCGAGAATCGCATCGATAATGCCGCGGGTATCCTGAATAGAGATCCGCTTACCTGAACCATTCCATCCGGTATTGACCAGATAGGCTTCGGCACCAGCCGCTTCCATACGCTTCACTAGTACTTCAGCATATTGGGTAGGATGCAGGGTTAGGAATGCAGCTCCAAAACAGGCAGAGAAGGTTGGAAGCGGTTCGGTAATACCTCGTTCTGTACCGGCCAGTTTTGCTGTAAAGCCAGACAGGAAGTGATATTTGGTTTGTTCCGGAGTCAGTTTAGCAACCGGAGGAAGTACGCCAAATGCATCGGCAGTCAGGAAGATTACCTTTTCGGCATGACCGGCTTTGGATACTGGCTTAACGATGTTGTCGATGTGGTAAATCGGATAAGAAACCCGTGAGTTTTCTGTTTTTGATGCATCATCAAAGTTAATAGAACCATCATTACGCAGTACGACATTTTCCAGCAGAGCGTCACGGCGGATTGCGTTATAGATATCCGGCTCGGCTTCTTTGGACAGACGAATAGTTTTTGCGTAGCAACCACCTTCGAAGTTGAATACGCCGTTATCATCCCAGCCGTGTTCATCATCACCGATCAGCTTACGTTTAGGGTCAGTGGACAGTGTTGTTTTACCGGTACCGGAAAGTCCGAAGAAAACAGCCACATCGCCCTGTTCTCCCACGTTGGCGGAACAGTGCATAGCCGCAACGCCTTTCAGAGGTAGGAAGTAGTTCATCATGGCAAAGATGCCTTTCTTCATCTCACCACCGTACCAGGTACCCCCGATAAGCTGCATTCTTTCCGTCAGATTGAATACCGTGTAGTTTTCAGAATTCAGTCCTTGTTCCTGCCAGTTAGGGTTGACGGTTTTTGCTGCATTCAGAATCACAAAATCCGGTTCAAAAGTGGCCAGTTCTTCTTCTGTCGGACGGATAAACATGTTTTTGATAAAGTGAGCCTGCCAGGCTACTTCAGTGATAAAACGAACACACATACGTGTATCCGGGTTTGTTCCGCAATAACCGTCAGTGACAAACAGGCGCTTACCGGATAATTGCTGAACCGTAGTCTGTTTCAGTTCATTCCAGACGTCTATGCTAATTGGTTTATTGTCATTTTTTACCCGTTCGGAAGTCCACCACATGGTATCTTGGGTAGTCTCATCCTTAACAATGTATTTATCTTTTGGTGAGCGACCGGTAAAGACTCCAGTATCAACAGCAACTGCGCCTAACTCAGTCACAACTCCTCTTTCGAATCCTTCCAGATCACTGCGGGTTTCTTCTTCGAACAACATTTCATAACTGGCGTTATGAACGATGTCCGTGACTCCGTCGATGCCATAGGCAGAAAGATTAAGTTGTGCAGCCTTATTGTGTTCTATAACAGTCATAGGTGCTCCTTATTGGATTTTTGTAGGGATTTTGTAAGAATACTGTGGTTCATGCTAGCAATGAAGATGAGGCAAAACAGGGAGAGAAGTCAAAAAATATTTACGATAAACGGGGGTTTTTTAATCGTCCATCACATTTTAGATTTATGTTTATTTTATTAATAAAAATCTTTTGTATTGATTAATACAGACTATGGTTATATATAATAAATTCCACTAACATCTCGTGTAACCTATTGATTTTTGTTTGTTTTGACCATTGAAAAAGCCGGACTTTCCGGCTTTTTTAATGGGTTTTAATGACGTCTATTAATTCAATCTCAGTGAATGGTTTTATTGGTCATACCGTTTTGTGTATACAGCTCAGCGATATCTCCTTCGTTAAACGTATAGTTCGTGCCACAGTAATCACAATGTAAAGAAATTGTTCCTTTTTCGGCTAAAATGTCATAAATCTCATTTTTCTCAATGGTCAGGATTGCACCGGCACTTCTTTCCCGGGAACAGCCGCAGTGGAACTCTACCGGCTGTGGGGTAAATAGCTGCACTTTCTCCTGATTATATAAGCGATAAAGTAGCTCATTGGCCTCCAGTGAGAAGAGTTCTTCATTCTTGATGGTGCTGGTCAGTTGTTCCAGATGTTCGAAATCTTCAGCTGTTCCGGTTCCATCCGGCATGACCTGTAATAGCATTCCAGCGGCACACGGTTTGCCATCATATTCACCAAGGCGGAACCAAAGACGGGTTTTTAGCTGTTCAGAACGGATAAAGTAGTTTTCCAGACAATCAGACAGGGTGTCACCTTCCAGTGCAACTACGCCCTGATAGCGCTCTCCCTGTTTTGGAATAATGGTGATTACCAGATGGCCTTTACCCATCAGCTCATGCAGATTGGCTGTATCAGCAATATCACCTTCCCAGCGAGCCACACCGCGCACTTTTTGATCATGGTCGCCGTTGATGACTGCCAGTGATACTGGACCGTCTCCCTGAAGCTGCAGAGTGATAGAGCCTTCAAACTTAAGGGTTGCGGTCAGCAGAGTCGTTGCGACCAGTAGCTCACCCAGCAGCTGTTGTACCGGCTGCGGATATTCCTTGCTGGAAATAATATGTTGGTAGGTCTCGTCCAGTTGTACCAACTCACCACGAACTGAAAGGTCTTCAAACAGGTAGCGGTTTAAAACATTGTTTGCCATTAGGGAAAGCTCCAGCTTATTGATGTTTAAATTTAATGAGATCCCGGCGCTGTTTTTTATCTGGTCTACGCTCGGGACTAGGGCTGTGCAGTGCGTTCAGTTTACGCTTCTGAGCATTTTCTTCACGTTTTTTGAGACTTTCTGTTGTCTCTGTATATAAAAGCTGTGCTTCCGGTGCCCCTCTGCGGCGATCTGAAAGCTGCTCAATGATGACGGTTCTCTCTTCATATCCCTGACGCAGAGTTATTAGTGCACCTAACTCGACAATTTTACTGGGTTTGGTTCGCTGTCCGTTATAATGAACCTTACCGCCGTCAACCATAGTGCGGGCGACTGAGCGGGTTTTGTAAAAGCGAGCAGCCCATAGCCATTTATCCAGCCGTACGGCATCGGAAGTTGTTTTTGTCATAGCGGGATCATCTTTCAGTGACATTTTATTGAACTAAAAAATGGTGACAGAACTCTATCTTTTCAAGGTCATTTCTCCGCTGGCTGGTAAAATCATCATTTTATATCGGTAAGGTTATGCTAACCTTACCGGCTGAATTCGTACTATGAATCCTGATAACTCATTATAGGATAAGTTTTTTCATGTCTTCTTTTCTGAGCCATTCGACGATGGCCGGTTTACAGCAATGGTTCGGTGTATATCAGACCCGGGTCAGTACGGGGCTGGCGTTGCTGATGTTTTCTGCTTCTGCATGGGTTGCCGGAGGCTTGATCTGGGTGTCTGCTGATGCCTCTCCGGAAGCGCCTGCGTGGCAGGCTGTATCAGTTTCTGCTGGGGGAAGCCGTAAGCATTCGGGAACCGATACATCATTATTGGAACATGCCAATCTGTTCGGGGTCTATAACGAGCAGGTATCTGGTTCGTCTTTGTCTCCAGTAGTGACAGATGCCCCCAAAACTAGACTGGATCTAATTCTCGTCGGGGTGGTTCGCAGCAGCGATGTTTCCGGCAGTCTGGCGGTTATTGCTAATCATGGCAGTCAGGCAACGTATGGAATTGATGAAGAGATTGAAGGCACTCATGCCCGTCTGAAAACCGTCTTGGTAGATCGGGTCATAATTGAGAATGCCGGAAGGCATGAAACCCTGATGCTGGAAGGCATAGAATATCAGCATGTATCCGCAGCACCTTCGGAACAGAAAATTAGTCGTGCAGCCTTACGAGGTGGGAACAATCCTTCCCCGGCAGATGAAACGGATATCGAAGAGATTAAACAGGCGATTACAGAAGACCCGCAGCAGATAATGCAGTATATCCGTATGTCACAGGTAAAAGAGGGTGAACAAATCACTGGTTATCGAGTGAGTCCCGGGAAAAAACGTGCCTTATTTGATGCTGTCGGACTGGAAGATGGCGATGTTGCTATTGCCCTGAATGGAGAGGATCTGACTGACCCGGACGTTGTGGGGCAAATCCTGCAATCGGTTACTGAACTGACGGAGCTGAATCTGACAGTGATTCGTGATGGTCAGCCTTATGACATTTATATCGTATTTTAAATCTGGTAAGGATAAGCCGGAATAGTTGGAGAGTATTGAGTGAAAACGTGGTTAAGCAAAAGCATCTGGCTGTTGGCGGGAAGCCTGTTACTGACACCGTCATTAACGACTGCCAGTGAGTTCAGTGCTAGCTTTAAAGGTACTGACATACAGGAATTCATTAATATTGTCGGGCGTAATTTGGAAAAAACCATCATTGTGGATCCGTCAGTTAAAGGCAAAATCGATGTCCGCAGTTACGATGTGTTAACTGAAGAGCAATACTATCAATTTTTCCTGAATGTGTTGGAAGTGTATGGTTTTGCCGTGGTTGAAATGGACAACGGGATTCTGAAAGTCGTTAAAGCGAAAGACGCTAAGACTTCCGCTATTCCTGTTGTCGGGGATGATGAACATATCAAAGGCGATGCAGTGATCACCCGGGTGGTGGCCGTAAAGAATGTTTCAGTGCGGGAACTTTCTCCGTTGCTGAGACAACTGAACAACAATGCGGGGGCGGGTAATGTTGTCCATTATGATCCGGCGAACATTATTTTAATCACTGGTCATGCAGCGGTGGTAAACCGGCTGGCGGAAATTATTGAACGAGTCGATCGTGCAGGAGATAAAGAAGTCGAGGTGGTGGAGCTGAAAAACGCCTCTGCGGCAGAAATGGTTCGTATTGTTGAAGCGCTAAATAAAACCAATGATGCGAAAAATACTCCGGCTTTTCTGGAACCCAAACTGGTGGCGGATGAGCGGACCAATGCGGTACTGATTTCCGGAGATCCTCAGGTGCGCAAGCGTCTGCGTAAGCTGATTTCCCAACTGGATGTGGAGATGGCGACCAAGGGTAATAACCGAGTGGTTTATCTGAAATATGCCAAGGCTGAAGACCTGGTGGGTGTCCTGCAGGGCGTATCGGACAATATTCAGGCAGAAAAGGAAGCCGGTGGAAAATCTAAGAGTGGAAAACGGGATTCCGTTATGATCAGTGCGCATAAGGATACCAATGCGCTGGTGATTACCGCTCCGACAGACATCATGAATCAGCTGACGGACGTCATTGCCCAACTGGATATTCGCCGGGCTCAGGTTCTTATCGAAGCTTTGATTGTGGAGATGGCGGAAAATGATGCGGCTAATCTGGGCGTACAGTGGGGGTCTCTGTCATCCGGCTCTGTGGTTCAGTATGGCAATACAGGCGCATCCATCGGTAGTGTGATGGTCGGGTTGGAAGAGGCGAAGGATACAACGACGACCAGCAGTTATTGGGATTCCAGTTCTAATAAATGGGTGAGTAATACCACGACAGAGTCCGGAGACTATTCCACTCTTTCTTCTGCTTTAAGTGGCGTAAATGGTGCGGCTGTCAGCATTATGATGGGTGATTGGACATCACTCATCACGGCGGTTTCTTCCGATTCCAGCTCCAATATCCTGTCTTCTCCGAGTATTACAGTGATGGATAACGGAGAAGCCTCATTTGTGGTGGGAGAAGAGGTGCCGGTGATCACCGGCTCGACGGCCAGTTCATCCAACAGCAACCCATTCCAGACGGTGGAGCGTAAAGAAGTTGGTATCAAGCTGAAAGTGGTTCCGCAGATTAACGAAGGTGATTCGGTACAGCTGAATATCGAGCAGGAAGTGTCTAATGTACTCGGAGCCAGTGGTGCCGTGGATGTGCGGTTTGGTAAGCGTCAGTTGAACACTTCTGTGATGGTGGAAGATGGTCAGATGCTGGTACTGGGCGGTCTGATTGATGAACAGGCTGTAGAAAGTGAATCCAAGGTGCCTCTGTTGGGTGATATTCCCGGATTGGGGTATCTGTTTCGCTCAACCAGTAGCCAGAAAGAAAAGCGTAATCTGATGATTTTCATTAAGCCAACCATTATTCGTGATGGCGTGACGGCTGACGGTATAACCCAACGTAAATATAACTATATCCGTGCGGAGCAGCTCTATAAAGCGGAAGAAGGTTTCAGCCTGATGTCTGGTGATGATATGCCAGTATTGCCGGAGTACGGCAGTGGTTTTATGCATCCGGCAGAGATTCAGGCCTTTACCATGCAGTTGGAGGCAGAATAATGTTACCGGTACGACTGCCGTTCAGTTTTGCCAAAAGACACCGGGTGGTGCTGGATTATGATGACGGCCGTTGTGTGACAGAAAGTTCCCCGGTTTTATTCTATGTAGCTCCTTTGGCAATGCAGACTCTGACAGAGGTTAACCGGGTGCTGGATGGTACGTTTATTCCTGTGGAAACGGATCTGGATACTTTTGAAAATAAATTAACACGAGCCTATCAGCGAGATTCATCAGAAGCTCGGCAACTGATGGAAGATATCGGTGCCGATGACGATTTCTTTTCTCTGGCAGAAGAGCTGCCGCATAATGAAGATCTGCTGGACTCGGAAGATGATGCACCGATCATCAAACTCATTAATGCAATGCTGGCAGAAGCGATCAAAGAAGGGGCTTCCGATATTCATATCGAAACCTTCGAACAAACCCTGTCTATCCGTTTCCGTGTGGATGGTATGTTGCGGGAAGTGTTGGCTCCGGGGCGAAAACTGGCACCGCTTCTGGTCTCCCGAGTTAAGGTCATGGCTCGGCTGGATATCGCCGAAAAGCGTATCCCGCAGGATGGCCGGATTTCTTTGCGTATCGGTGGCCGGGCCGTCGATGTCCGGGTATCGACGATGCCGTCTTCTCATGGTGAACGAGTAGTTATGCGTCTGCTGGATAAAAATGCCACGCAGTTGGATCTGCACAGTCTTGGTATGACTGAGGATACCCATAATAGATTTCGTAAGCTTATTGCTCGTCCGCACGGTATTATTCTTGTTACCGGCCCGACCGGTTCCGGTAAATCGACGACTTTGTATGCCGGGCTTCAGGAACTGAACAGTGCAGAACGTAATATTCTGACGGTAGAGGATCCGATTGAGTTTGATATTGACGGCATAGGGCAGACTCAGGTGAATCCGAAAGTGGATATGACTTTTGCCCGAGGGCTGCGTGCGATTCTGCGTCAGGATCCGGACGTGGTTATGGTTGGGGAAATCCGGGATTTGGAAACGGCACAGATAGCCGTTCAGGCTTCACTGACCGGTCATCTGGTTATGTCTACTCTGCATACTAATACTGCCGTCGGGGCGATTACTCGCCTTCGGGATATGGGTATTGAACCTTTCCTTATTTCTTCTTCTCTGCTCGGGGTTCTGGCTCAGAGACTGGTACGTACTCTGTGTCCTGATTGTAAACAGGCTTATATCGCGGATAAACAGCAGAAAAAACTACTGGGACTGGATAAGAAAACTTCGCTGACCCTGTATAAACCTTGTGGTTGTGAAGCCTGTAATTTTAAAGGCTATCGCGGCCGGACCGGCATTTATGAACTCTTATTGGTGACGGATGAAGTACAGGAACTGATCCATGCTGAAAAAGGCGAACAGGTCATAGAAAGAGCCATTCGGGAATCAACGGCCAGTATCCGTGATGATGGTTTCCAGAAAGTGATTCAGGGTATTACGACGTTGGAAGAAGTGTTGCGGGTAACCCGAGAAGGATGAGGCATATCTGATGGCTGCATTTGAATACAAGGCTCTGGATGCCCGTGGAAAGCAGAAAAAGGGGGTTCTGGAAGGTGATCATGCCCGGCAGATCCGCCAACGTCTGAAAGAGCAGGGGTTGATACCGGTTGAAGTCGTAGAGACCCGCCAGAAGGGTGAGTATAAGTCGGGCTCCGGAATAGAGTTTCGTCGCGGGATTAGCTCAAAAGATTTGTCACTGATCACCCGTCAACTGGCCACTCTGGTACAGGCTGGGATGCCGCTGGAAGAGTGTCTCAGAGCGGTGGCAGAACAGTCAGAAAAGTCCAGAATCCGGACCATGATCGTTGCCGTTCGTTCCCGTGTGATGGAGGGGTATACCTTGTCAGAAGGACTGGCTGGATATCCTCAGGTATTTAATGAGCTTTTTTGTGCCATGGTGGCTGCAGGAGAACGATCCGGTCATCTGGATATGGTACTGAATCGTCTGGCTGATTATGCAGAGCACCAGCAGCAGATGCGATCTAAGCTGCAGCAAGCCTTGATTTATCCTGCGGTATTAACTGTTTTTGCTATCGGTATCGTTGCTTTTCTGCTCGCCAGTGTGGTTCCCACGATTGTTGAGCAGTTTGTACAAATGGGGCAGGTTCTCCCTCTGTCGACCCGTATTCTGTTGACTTGCAGTGAATTTGTGCAGAGCTGGGGGCTGATTATCCTGCTGAGTATGCTGGTGCTGTTCTGGTTCATCAAATGGGTACTGAAAAAGCCATCTAACCGGCTGGCCTGGGATAGGATAATGCTGAAGCTTCCCATTATCGGTAAGGTGGTTCGGGGGCTGAATACCGCACGTTTTGCTCGGACTCTTGCGATTTGTACTTCGAGTGCAATACCGCTGCTGGAAGGGATGAAGGTTGCGGTTGATGTGATGGCAAACCGTTATGTACAGGCGCAGGTATTATTGGCTGCAGAGAAAGTCCGGGAAGGTGTCAGTTTGAGGAAATCGCTGGAGCAGACCCGCCTGTTTCCGCCGATGATGCTGCATATGATTGCCAGTGGTGAGCAGAGTGGTGAACTGGAGCCCATGTTGACCCGGGCTGCCGATAATCAGGATAAGGATTTTTCTGCAGCGGTAAATATTGCACTGGATCTGTTTACCCCCTTACTGATTGCTGCTATGGCTGGTGTGGTGCTATTTATCGTTACAGCAACCATGATGCCGATTCTGGAAATGAATAATTTGATCACAGGTTAATAATAAGTTTCTGAAAGGCAGGTTTGTATGTCTTTACCGGAACCATGATGAGCATTTCGATCTTTGGAGGAAATATGTATAACCACAAGAATAAGCAAACAGGATTTACCCTGCTGGAAGTGATGGTAGTGATCGTGATTCTGGGGATTCTGGCTACCATGGTAGTTCCTAATCTGCTGGGAAATAAGGAAAAAGCAGATCAGCAAAAGGCGATTTCTGATATTGCAGCACTGGAACAGGCTCTGGATATGTACAAGCTGGATAACAGTGTTTATCCGTCGACGGATCAGGGGCTGGAGGCTTTGGTCACTGAACCGGGTGGCACTCCTGAACCAAGAAACTATCGTGATGATGGCTATATTAAACGCTTGCCGAAGGACGCCTGGGGCAATGAGTATCAGTACTTGAATCCGGGCGATCATGGTGCGGTTGATATCTTATCTCTGGGGGCTGATCGTCAGGAAGGCGGTGAAGGTATCAATGCCGATATAGGTAACTGGAATATGCAGGACTTCCGTTAATTACGGCGCTTATCTTTGCAGATGAACAGACAAACCGGGTTTACCCTGATCGAAGTTATGCTGGTGGTGACTCTGCTGGCATTAACAACGGCAACTGTCGTATTTAACTTGCCGGACAGCCGGCAGGATATGGCTCAGGAACAGGCCCGGCGTTTGTATCATAAGCTGCAATTGCTGAATGAAGACGCCATTCTGAACGGGCAGGATTATGGGATCCGTCTGGAGGAAAAGCATCTTTCCTACCACGTATTGGTCTTAAAAGTATCGGGCTGGCAGGAATATCACTCCCGTTTTTACGTTGAAACTCAGTTGGAAGACTCGCTGCAGTGGGTGTTTACGCCGGGTGGTGGGATCTGGGAACACAATGACGGCTTATTTAAACCGGAGAGTCTGTTTGATGACGATATGTTTGCTGATCCAGAGCAGAAGGAAAAACGTCAGCCACCGCAGATTCTGGTGTTGTCCAGTGGTGAGGTGACGCCTTTTCGTCTGACGATTTTTCCGCAGGGAGAGAAGCAGACACAAGGCTGGCAAGTTGTGGCTAGTGAGTCGGGAGAGATCCTGTTACTGGCTCCCGGAGAAACGGATAAATCGGCAACGGGTAGGAAAGGCAGACAGAAATGAAGCGGCTTAATTGCGGAATGACTCTGTTGGAAGTGATGATTGCGCTGGCGATTTTTGCTACGGCTGCGATTAGTGTGATGCGCGCGGTTTCCCAGCATATCCATACGCTCGCCTATCTTGAAGAGAAGACTTTCGCTACCGTCGTGGCGGATAATCAAATGGCTCTGACAATGCTGAGCAGTGCGCCGCAACACTCCCGCTCAGGCAGTACGCAACTGGCTGGGCGTGAATGGTATTGGACAGTGGTGCCGGTTGCCACGACGGCTGGGATGATTCAGGCTTTCGACGTGAGTGTATCAGCGGATAAGAATCAGAAAACCCCGACAGTAACGGTGCGTAGCTATGGCGCAAAGTAAACAGATACTGAATGGTAAAAGGGCCGTACAGGGTTTTACTCTGATTGAAATATTAGTCGCGATCGCTATTTTTGCTGCGCTCAGCATATCTGCTTATCAGGTACTGAATCAGATGCAACGGAGTAACCAGCAGTCTATTGAGCGTACACAACGGCTGAAAGCGATTCAGAGGGCATTGGTGCTGATGGATAATGACTTTCAGCAGATGGCATTAAGACAGTTCCGTCATCATGGTGAAGAGCCTTCTGCTCTGTTATTGCTGGCGGAGAATGGGCTGCTGGAATCGGACAGTCAGGGTATTCTGTTTACCCGGCTTGGCTGGCAGAATCCGCAGCAGATGTTTCCCCGAGGTGAAGTCAGCAAGGTTGGTTACCGCATCCGCAATGAAATGCTGGAAAGGGTCTGGTGGCGTTATCCGGATACTCCAGCCGGACAGGAAGGGGACGTAACCCCGCTTCTGGAGGATACAGAAGCCCTGGAATTGCGTTTTTATGCTGCAGGTTCGTGGAGTGAACAGTGGAATACGGAGTTAGCATTGCCACAGGCGGTCGGGATTACGCTGACACTCAAAGATTTCGGCCGGATAGAAAAAATCTATCTGACCGCGGGTTCGGTTCTGCAAAATAGCACAGTTTCTCAGGATCACACGAATGGGTAGAGTTTCCTCTATCATCTCCGCCCGCTCGCAGAAAGGAGCGGCACTGATTGTGGTTCTTTTGCTGTTGGCTGTGATGGTGTCTATTGCGGCAAGTATGTCGGATCGGTTGTTTATTAATGTCCGGCGGGCAGAAAGTCAGCTCAGCCATCAGCAGGCATACTGGTACAGTCTTGGTGTTGAAGCGCTGGCACAGTATGCGATAGAGGAAAGTTATAAAGATAATGAGACTGTCAACCTGAGTCAGGCATGGGCATTGAAAGAACAGAGATATCCACTGGATTATGGTACAGCGGTCGGGCATATTCGGGACATGCAGTCCTGTTTTAATCTGAACGTGCTTGCCAGTGTCCGTGCGGGCAGTGGCAGCAGTCGTCCTTATCTGGTGACTGTGTGGCAGAACCTTTTACTGGAGCAGGGAGTTGATAACTATCAGGCCGAAGTGATAGCGGATTCTGTGTGGGAGTTTGTCGATGCGGATAGTCGTATAACCTCTTCGTCCGGTGTGGAGGAGAGCAGTTATGCTGCCCTCCAGCCTTCATATCTGACGCCGAATGGTCTGATGGCGGATGCTTCTGAACTCAGGGCGGTTTATCAGGTGGATAACCGGGTGATGCAACAGCTTCTGCCGCTGGTCTGTGCTCTGCCTTATGATGACTGGCGACTGAATATCAATACGCTGGATGAACAGGGGGCCGCGATTCTGGTAGCTTTATTTTCTCCGCATTTGAGCTTGAGTGATGCACAAACGTTGATCCGGAACCGGCCTTTTGATGGCTGGGCGAGTGTGAATGACTTTCTTGCAGAAGGTGTACTTACCGGTATAGACCAGTCTGTTGAAGATCAAGCAAAAGGGTATCTGACGGTAGATAGTCGTTATTTTGAGCTGGACGCCCAGATAGAAGTTAATGAATCCAGAGTAAGAGTGAGAAGCTTGCTCTATAGTGAAAACAGAGAGGACGTAACTGTGGTACGTCGTCGTTTTGGAGGGATCGGTGAGCGAGTTTCTGACCGTACGGCTCAGCAGAGCAGCAAATAGCCCGATTAGGTGGCTGGTCTGGTCTGCAGGTCAAGATGAAATTATTGCCAGTGGTGAACTGGGGAGCCGGGAGCAGTTATCTGAACTGACACCCTATGCCGGTGAACGTTCGGTGATTGTACTGCTGAACAGCAGTGATTTGTTGCTGAATAAGGCAGAAATCCCGCCGGGATCTTCGCGTCAGCTTGAGAGTATGCTGCCTTATTTACTGGAGGATGATGTTGCACAAGATGTGGATGATCTACATTTCTCTGTACTGGAAAAATCAGCCGGTGTTGCGCATGTGGCAGCGGTAGACAGAGCATATCTGGCGGCGTTGCTGGACGATTTTTCTCTGGCCGGTATTTCTGTCAGAAGAGTTATGCCGGATGTATATGCTTTGCCGGTACAAGCCGAGGGAATTTCAGCTCTGCAGATGGATACTCAGTGGTTGTTCCGTAAGGCAGACTATACTGCTGTGGTGATTGAACAGCAGTGGCTGCCATTGTTGCTGGATTCTGACTGGGTGAAGCAGGAAGGTTTACCGGTGATGATCAATAGCTATACACCGCTTCCAGAGCTGAGTGATGCACATAACGCATATTGGCAGCAGCAGGCTCCTGAACTGGTGATGGCGTTGCTGACGAAAGGTGCGCTGAATTCGCCGCTGAATATGCTGACAGGAAACTTTAAACCGCAATCCTCACTGCTTAGATATGTTCGGGTATGGCGTAAAGTTGCTGTGTCGGCTTGTGTGCTGCTTTTATTACTGCTGGCGCAGAGCCTGATCCATATACACCAGGAAGAATCACAGGCAATGGCTTATCGGGAAGAAAGCGAGCGTATTTTTCGTACACTTTTTCCGGGCAGAAGTAAGATCCCGACGGTCAGCTATCTGAAACGACAGATCAATGATGAAGAAGTCAGACTGGCGGGCGGAGCTGCGGAAGATTCCGTGCTGATTTGGTTATCCGAACTGGCGGTATCAATAGAACCGGGGCGGAGTATGGTATTTAACAGTCTGAAATATGATGCTGGCCGTAGAGAAATGCGATTAGAAGTGACGATGTCCGATTTTCAGTCGTTTGAGACGATCCGAAGCCGGTTGGCTGAACACTTTTCTGTTGAGCAAGGTCCTCTGGATCGGGATGGTGATAAGGTGACGGGCAGCTATATTCTCAGGAGTAAGTCATGATCAAAGTAAGCATTCAGGTTCTTCACTGGTGGGGGGGAATATCTGTCCGGGAACAACGTTTGATGTTGATGTGCGGTGCTGTTCTGCTGGCCGGTGGTATTTACTGGGGAATCATCCAGCCTTTAACAGAGCGTTCTGAACAGGCTCGCCAGCAATTGCAGGATGAGACCCAGTTGCTGAACTGGGTGACGGATAAAGCAGACCGGATCACCGCTTTGCGTCGCGGTGGCACCAATGTACCATCTGTCCGTCCACTGAATCAGTTGGTTTCTTCCGCAGCCGGCAGTTACGGTATTGAGCTGATCCGTATGCAGCCGAGAGACGGGATGCTACAGGTCTGGATTAAACCGGTAGCTTTTAATCGTTTGATTCGCTGGCTGGCGCAGATGAAAGATCAACAGGGAATTGATGTTGTCTTTATGGATATTTCTGCAACGAACAGAGATGGTGTCGTTGAGATCAAACGCCTGCAACTGAAACGAGGCAGTTAAGGTGAAAGGTATGATACGTACAGTATGGGTTTTAATGCTGGTGTTTTTCATTAGTGTGATTGCCCATATTCCGGCTTCGTTTCTGTTACACAATATGCCTGAAGTGCGCGGACTGGTTGCAGAAGGGGTTCAGGGTAGCCTGTGGCATGGTTCTCTGCAGAATCTGAGCTGGCAGGGTGAGCGTTTTGGTCAGGTTCAGTGGGATTTTCAGCCGGGTCAGTTATGGCTGGGAAAGGTGGAATTTGCAGTGCAATTTGGTCGGAATAGTGAGCTGAAACTGCAGGGTAAGGGACGGTTGGGAACCGATCTGAAAGGATTCTATTCAAGACAGGTGCAGGTGTCTGCGCCGGCAACCCATGTGCTGCAGAAAGCTGAGTGGTTGTTCCCTGTGGACGTTTCCGGGCAACTGGAACTGACAATGGCTGAATATCGTTACGATCGACCATGGTGTGAATCTGCAACCGGCATGCTGATCTGGAGTGACAGTGAACTGGTATCGCCGCTTGGCACCCTTACTCCGGGAACTTTCATTGCTGATATGACGTGTCAGCAAAACCAGATTGAGCTTTCCGGCAGTCAGAATAATCGTCAGCTTTCGGCTGCATTTACGGCTATTCTGAATCCGGATCGTAAGTACACACTGGAAGCCTGGTTTAAGCCGGGAGGTGCGTTTCCTTCATCGTTGCTGGCTCAGTTAACCAGACTGGGAACACCGGATCATCAGGGACGCTACCCGCTGGTGTACTCAGGACGGCTGTAAGCATGCTAGTCTCTGATCTTTTTATCCATTACACTTAATCAGATTGTAAGACGCGGGGAATGATATATGGGGCAAAAGCAAAAACCGGAAATACTGTCAGTGGATACCATTGCCCAATCCAGACTGTTTACGATCGAATCTCTGGCACTTAAATTTTCCAACGGGGTTGAGCGGATCTATGAACGGATGAAGTCCAGTGGACGTCATGCGGTCTTGATAGTTCCGGTCACAGAGCAGGGGGACTTACTGCTGGTGCGGGAATATGCCGCCGGAACAGATCGCTATGAACTGGGTTTTCCCAAGGGGCTGATTGATCCCGGAGAGTCCCCTGATGCAGCGGCAAATCGCGAGCTCAAAGAAGAGGTTGGTTTTGGGGCATCAACGTTGATACCACTGAAGGAAGTCGTGCTGGCTCCGACCTATTTTTCCAGTCGTATGACCTTGTTTATTGCCAGAGGACTGTATCCGGAAAGACTGAAAGGTGATGAGCCGGAGCCGCTGGAAGTGGTTCGCTGGCCTTTGCAGCAGGCCGATGAGCTGTTGACCCATCTGGATTTTTCTGAGGCAAGAAGTATTGCGGCACTGATGCTGGCGCAGCGTTTTCTGGCTCAGTCTCAAGAGTAAAGAGTCAGGAGGCATAATGGAATCCAACCCGTCTGAGTTATCCCGTTTATTAACGGCGGCTGTGGATATTGCTCATACGGCCGGGCAACGGATTCTGGATATTTATCAGAACCGGCAATATGATGCTTTTACCAAAAGCGATAATACGCCGGTTACCAGCGCTGATTTGGCTGCGCATCATCTGATCCATGAGCGCCTGACGCAATTGGCACCCGAGATCCCTGTGTTGTCGGAAGAAGCTGCAGATATACCACTGAAAGAGAGAGTTGGCTGGTCGCGATACTGGCTAGTGGATCCTCTGGACGGCACGCAGGAGTTTATTGCCCGTAGTGGTGACTTTGCCACAATTATTGCGCTGGTGGAGAATAACCGGCCAGTGATGGGGGTTGTTTATGCTCCGGTTTCTGGTGTGACTTACTATGCCTGTTCCGGACTGGGTGCGTGGAAAAGTCGGCCACAGCAGGATAAGGTTCGGCTGCTCTGCCGCAGACATAGGCAGGACGAGCAACCACTCAGGGTTACCATCAGTCGCAGACAGAATATTTCCAGGCTTACCCAGCAATTGTCACCGGCATGGCAGTATGAAATGTTACCGTTAGGCTCGGCTGCATTGAAAGCGTGTCTGGTTGCAGAAGGTAAGGCTGATTGCTATCTGCGTCTGGGGCCAACCGGGGAGTGGGATACTGCTGCAACTCAGTGTATTGTCGAAGAAGCTGGGGGCGAAATCATGACGACCAGCCTTATTCCTCTTTCCTACAATCAGAGAGAAACCCTGATTAATCCGGATTTTATCGTTATTGGTGATACTTCTTTGCCGTGGCAGATGATTTTAACGCCGGAGACTAAATGACCGGATAGGCGTCTTCGGTTTTGGAACTGTCTTCGGCTATCTTACGATTTCCTGATGACGCTGACTTACCTGAGCTATTCAGTCCGCTTTTCTTCAGCAGATAACGTGTCAAATCTCGTTCGGTGACAATACCCCGGAATATTGTTCCTTCAACCAGAATCACCGGAAGCTGATATCCCTGTTCCTGAATCATATAGATGAGTTCACTGATCTGGGACTGGGCATCCAGACGAGGAAACTTCACGCTCATCAGGCTGTTTACCGGTTTTTGCCAGATGGCGGCTTCCCGGGTGGTTTCATGCTCTGTTCCCATTGCTGGGGTGAAGTGCAGGTTCAGCAGTTCACGAGTCACAATACCCACACACTGTTTATTGTCGATTACTGGTAATACAGAAATGGCACTAGAGCCGAAATATTCATGTGCCAGCAGTAGTGAGTCTCCGGGATCCAGCCGTGGCAGATATTTATTGGCAATCGTAATCACTGTTGGACCATCATTTTCTTCTTCGTCGTTACTGCCTGCACTCAGTCCATTAACATGCAGTCTTTTCAGGATACTCTGAACCTCTTTTTCCACTTCAAGCAGCTTTTTCACCGGTACCGGAGGAGAGAAAAGATAGCCCTGCATAAAATCCACACCCAGATAAGCTAGTAGCTGGGCTTCTTCCAGAGTTTCGATACCTTCTGCTATCACTTTAACTTTAAACCGGTGACATAAACCGACCAGTAATTTGACAATCTGATAGTATTCACTCTGTTCGGTAAAGTTACGGATATATTTCCGGCTGACCCGCAGGTAATCATAGTTACCGGACGCCAGATGCCGGGCGAGTGAAAAGCCCATACTCAGATCATCCAAAGCGATACGGGTTCCTTTGCTGCGAACATCTGCTAACTGGGTTTCGTAATTTGAACGTTGGGATGTATTACGAACCTCATTAACGTCAATAATCAACTGTTCGGGAGAAATGTTTTCCTGATCAGCCAGCAGTTCGACATACTGGAACAGTTTATCAATGTTGGTTTTGGTATTGGGAGACAGATTGATATTGATAAACTGATTTTTTTTCTTCAATGTTGAATGAAGTTCTTTGAATGCCTTCTGATAAACCAGCAGATCCAGTTCTGATACCATATCTAAATCTTCGGCAATACCGATCAGCTCTTTGGTATTGGTCTGTAGTACTTCATTCGCATTAAAGCGACATAAGGCTTCATAGCCGTCTATACTCCAACTGTGACAATTAATGACTGGCTGGTAGACGATATTAAGGTCATTGTTATTGATTTCAGTCGCAACTAAGTCTTCAAGGATCCGGTATCGCTTCAGTTCGGAACTCAGATTTGAATCATAGATGCTGACTCGGTGTTTTGCTGTGGTTCCCTGTTCCATGGTTGCCTGAGACGCGTGAATAGTGGCTCCCTTGATTGATGTGGCATCGTAGCCTAGCACAGAGACACCGATTTTACCGGAAATTGCAAAATGATGGGCACTAGGGTTCAGCATTTTCAGCTCGGAAAAGAAACTATAGATAGTGCTGTGGATTGCACGAACCTGATTTTGTCGTTCACATACAGCCTGAGAAATAAAGATAATAAACAGCTCGTTACTGATCTGACCGAATGTTTTTATGGATTTGGATAACGCCATTGCATCAATGAAGTTATCTATTTGAGACTGTTTGGTGGTAGCCGGACGTAAAGCAAGCACCAACCCGATATTGTGATAGCGGATTGAATCATAGAATTGTTGAGCATCAGTCACAAATGCCTGCTGGTTCAGAGGCTTAAAGCGGCTGGATGGACTCGAATTGATGACAGTTTGCATAGCAACCCCCACTCATCTGAAACTCAATCAACAGACGCAGATAAATTTCTTCAATGATAATCTTTAGCAAAATCCGAGCCGGATCCGTAAGAACAACCTGTATCATTGCAGTTGTTAGTCGTTCGTAACGGCTGAATCTGATCCTGTTGTCCTAACGAGACTCCGGCACACGACATTATTGCCGTAATCATCTCAAAAGGTGAACATCAAAAGATGAGACTGGTCATAAACTCTTCAGCATACCAACATCCCTGAGATCGTACGAAAACCTAACTTATTATTATTGATTATTTTAATTCTTATAACAGTAGTTTAACCCAGAGAATACAATTGTGAATCTGAAATCATATTATGCATGATAATGCTCACAAGTATAATGTATGGTTGTGCAAAAATTATACGTTTTTGTGATGTGAAATTAAATGTGACAGATAAGACCTTGATTAGAGTTTTTAGCCGAAAAAATGTCGGAATAGCTGACCTTATACTGAAAGATAATAAGGTCAGCTATTAATAGATATCAATAAAACTGCTGGTCTGTCGGTTACCAGACTACATGGTCACCCACTCTTCAGAGCCGGTCGGGTGTATTGCTACCACTGCGTCGAAGTCCGCTTTGGTTGCTCCCATTTTCATGGCCACAGCAAAGCCCTGAATCATTTCATCGACAGCAAAGCCGATACCGTGCAGACCGATGACTTTTTCTTCTTCACCCAGACAGACCAGCTTCATTTTGCATGGCTGACGATGTTGGGTAACAGCGGTATACATGGCGGTAAAGGCAGAAGTATAAACCTTGATATTCTCTTCGCCGTATTTCTCTTTTGCTGCTGGTTCGGTCAGGCCGATGGTGCCGATTGGTGGATGACTGAATACCACTGTCGGTACCAATTCATAATCCATCTTTGCATCAGGCTTGTTATTGAACAGGCGTTCAGACAGCAGGCGGCCTGCTTTTACTGCGACTGGAGTCAGTTCTATGCCTCCTTGCATAATATCGCCAACACAGTACACGCCTTCTGCTGTAGTTTGTTGGTATTCGTCGACTTTCACGTAGCCGCGAGCATCAGTATCAACTCCTGCTGCTTCAAGGTTCAGGGCATCGGTCGCCGGGTTACGGCCAATGGCCCAGATAATGGTATCCACGTTATGCGAAGTGCCGTTTTCGTGGTACAGGGTCAGAGAGCCGTCGTTTTCTTTTTCGACTTTTTTAGGTATTGAATGGGTATGTACTTTGGGGCCTTCTGCATCCATCACTTCATGCAGAGTCTGGATAATCATCGGGTCAAAGCTGCGTAGTTTCGACCCCTTACGCACGAACAGATGGGTTTCACAGCCAAGGGCATTGAGCACGCCTGCAATCTCTACGGCGATATAACCCGCGCCGACAACAGCAACCCGTCCTGGCTGTTCATTCAGCTCAAAGAATCCGTTGGAGTCGATACCATATTCTGCTCCCGGAATATCAGGAATTGCTGGCTGGCCACCGGTGGCAATCAGGATATGTTCTGCTGTGTACTGTTCGCCGTTAACTTCGACAGTCCTATTGTCAATAAACTTAGCAAAGCCTTTGATAACGTGGATTTTATTGTTTCCTAGCACCCGGTTATACGATTCATGGATGCGTTTAATATAGGCTTCACGGTTTTCAACCAGTTTGTGCCAGTTGAAGGATTTTAGATCGACATCAAAGCCGTAATCATCGGCATACAGTTTGATGGCTTCAGCAATCTGTGCTCCATGCCACATTACTTTTTTCGGGACACAACCCACGTTGACGCAGGTGCCTCCAAGCTCTCTGGCTTCGATCAAAGCAACTTTAGCACCACGTATGGCCGCTCGGTTGGCTGAGGCAATGCCGCCGCTGCCACCTCCGATACAGATATAATCAAAATGTGTTGTCATTACTTTCTCCGTTATTGTTATTCAGGCACTACCCACTCCACTTTATAGTGTCCGGTTGCCGGTGCAATCGTTTCTTTAAGAAAAGGCAGTACGGTTTGCATCTGACTTTCCAGTTTCCATGGCGGATTGATAACGATCATACCGGATGCTGTCATGCCTCGTTCTCGGGTATCTGGAGACACGCCCAGCTCAACCTGCAGGATCTTACGGATGCCCAGAGAGGCCAGACCATCCAGCATATCGTCGATATCACAGCGGTTGACAACCGGATACCAGATTGCATAGATACCGGTAGCCCAGCGTTTATGACCGTTAGCGATTGCCGTCACTACATCGCGGTATTCTTTTGCCAGCTCATAAGGCGGGTCGATCAGTACCAGTCCCCGGCGTTCTTTTGGAGGCAGGCTGGCTTTCAGTCGCCGGAAGCCGTCTTCCTTATATATCTGCACCTGACGATCCCGGTGGAATTCCTGTTCCAGTAAAGGATAATCGCTTGGGTGCAGTTCGGTCAGTACCATGCGATCCTGAGGACGAATCTGTGCCCGGGCAACGCAGGGTGAACCCGGATAATAGCGCAGTGTTGTATCCGGGTTCAGGCTGCGAACCGCATCCAGATAACTGCTTAGCTCTTCAGGAACGGGGGTTTCTTCTGATGCCGCTTTTTCCCAGATTTTTGCAATGCCCAGCTTATATTCACTGGTCTTTTCTGACCACTCGTGGGTGAGGTCATAACGGCCTACACCTGAGTGAGTGTCATGATACACAAAGGGTTTATCTTTTTGTTTCAGGGCATCCAGAATCAGGCTCTGAACGATATGTTTAACCACGTCTGCGTGGTTTCCTGCATGAAAACTGTGTCGGTAACTTAACAAGGTGATTCTCTCGGGATGTGTAAAAGATAAATTTGAGTTAAGGTGATTATAAGTCAGACTACCTGACTATTGAAATTCTGATATTCAGCCTACATTTATATCCGTATATGGGCATAGAGTATAGGGTGGCAACACCGCTTGAATATCAGCATGCCCTGACAATAATGAATCGATAAAGGAACCATGCTATGACCAACCCTCTTCTGACATTTACTGATTTGCCCCCTTTCTCGCATATCAGGCCGGAGCATGTAAAACCGGCGGTTGAGCAGGCGATTGCAGACTGCCGGGTTGAAGTGGAAAAGGTACTGCATGGCAATGATGCGCCTGGCTGGGAAAATATCTGTGTACCGCTGGCAGAAGTGGATGACCGGTTGGGGCAGATCTGGTCGCCGATCAGCCATATGAATTCGGTTGTGAATTCACCGGAACTGCGCGAAGCGTATGAAAGTTGTCTTCCGCTGTTATCTGAGTATGCGACCTGGGTTGGTCAGCATAAAGGGTTGTATGAAGCGTATAAAGTAATCAAAGCGAGTAATGCATTTTCAGATCTGACACCGGCGCAGCAGAAGAGCATTACCGATGCATTGCGTGACTTTGAACTGTCCGGTATCGGTCTGCCAGCAGACGAACAGCATCGTTATGGTGAAATCAGCAAACGGATGTCTGAGCTTGGGTCTCAGTTTTCTAATAATGTACTTGATGCAACGATGGGCTGGAGCAGACAGATCCTTGATGAAACGGAATTGGCTGGAATGCCGGACAGTGCAAAAGCCGCTGCGAAAGCTGCTGCAGAAGCGAAAGAACAGGATGGCTGGCTGCTGACGTTGGATATGCCGTCCTATCTGCCGGTTCTCACTTACTGTGATAATCAGGAATTGCGCCGGGAGATGTATGAAGCCTATGTTACCCGGGCGTCAGATCGCGGGCCGAATGCCGGTCAGTGGGATAACAGTGAAATCATGGTCGAGCAACTGAAGCTGCGTCATGAAATTGCCCGTATGCTGGGCTTCAATAGCTTCAGTGAAAAATCACTGGCAACCAAGATGGCGGAAGAACCGGCTCAGGTACTGCATTTCCTGAATGATCTGGCGGTTAAGGCTAAGCCTCAGGGGGAACGGGAGGTGCAGGCGCTGCGGACATTTGTACAGGAAACGTATGGAGTGACAGAGCTGAATCTGTGGGATGTTGCTTATTACAGTGAAAAACAGAAGCAGCATTTGTTTAAAATTTCAGCAGAGGAGCTGCGCCCGTATTTCCCGGAAGAAAAAGTGGTCAGTGGCCTGTTTGAGGTTCTGAAGCGTGTGTTTAATATGCGGGTGGCAGAGCGAAGAGAGGGGGTGGATGTTTGGCATGAGTCGGTGCGTTTTTTCGACATCTTTGATGAAAAAGATGAACTTCGTGGCAGCTTTTATCTTGATTTGTATGCCCGTGAGCATAAACGGGGTGGGGCGTGGATGGATGAATGCCGTGTGCGTCGTGTGACTCAGTCTGGTGAACTGCAGACGCCGGTGGCATACCTGACCTGTAACTTCAACAAACCGATTGGTGATAAGCCTGCGTTGTTTACCCATGATGAAGTGACGACGCTGTTTCATGAATTTGGTCACGGTATTCACCATATGCTGACTCAGGTGGATGTGTCGGCTGTTTCTGGTATTAACGGTGTGCCGTGGGATGCGGTTGAGCTACCAAGCCAGTTTCTGGAGAACTGGTGCTGGGAAGAAGAGGCGCTGCAATTTATTTCCGGTCATTATGAAACCGGAGAGCCTCTGCCCTCGGAAATGCTGGATAAGATGCTGGCAGCGAAGAATTTTCAGTCTGCGATGTTTATTCTGCGTCAGTTGGAATTTGGTCTGTTCGACTTTACTCTGCATACGGAATATGACCCGGATGTGGGTGCCCGGATTCTGGAAACGCTGGCAGACGTGAAGAAAAAGGTCGCTGTGCTACCAAGTGTGGAATGGAACCGTTTTTCTCATTCTTTCAGTCATATTTTTGCCGGTGGTTACAGTGCCGGTTACTACAGTTATCTGTGGGCGGAAGTGTTATCGTCAGATGCATTTTCCCGCTTTGAGGAAGAAGGTATTTTTAATGCGGAAACCGGGCAGAGTTTCCTGAATCATATTCTGGAAATGGGTGGCAGTGAAGAACCGATGGAACTGTTCAAACGCTTCCGTGGTCGTGAGCCGGAAATCGATGCTCTATTGAGACATTCAGGTATCGAAATTCAGTAAAGTTTGCATAAAACCAGAGCAGAAAGGGCGCATAAGCCCCTTTCTGCTGTTTTAACCGCTTAGGGTTCCACATTCCGACTGATCGGATTTTGCAGTGAGATCAAAGTCTCGGTAGACTGAACCTCATCAATCGCCTGCAGTTTGTCAATCAGCACATATTGCAGTTCTTCAATATTTTTACACATCAGCTTAACGAAAATATTATAGGCACCAGTGGTATAATATGCTTCAACCACTTCATCTAACGCATTGAGTTTTTCCAGCGCCGAATGGTAATCACGGGCGGCATTCAGATTGATACCGATAAAACAGCAGACATCGTAACCGAGTTTTTTTGGGTTAACGATGACTTCTGTACCTTCAATAATGTCTGCGGCTTTCATTTTTTCAATACGAACATGGATGGTGGCCGGGCTGACATCAAACTGTTTGGCCATTTCAGCATAAGGACGGCGGGCATCCGCCATTAAGGTCTTTAAAATGGCGCGGTCGAGGTCATCCAGGCGGGTGGATGCGTGCATAATCAGAGTCCTGTCTCTAACAAGGTTATATAATTAGTATATTTAAATAGTATGAATGATACTATTAGAACCCTTTTTATAGCCTTTTTCCCTGCGAGACGTTTGCTGTGCGAATACTGATAGGTATGTTCATTCTTTGCTGGAGTATGCTGACCGTAGCGGAGACTAGTGAAGATGTATTCGTTGTACACTCTTATCATAGTGGTTTTGAATGGACCGATACATTTCAGGAGAGTCTGGCTCATACATTCAGTCTGATACTTCTGATGCTGCTGGTCATCATTGTGCTGGGCTACTATTTACGACGGCTTCACAATAGTGAACGTAAAGCTCACCAGAATAAAGTGCTGCTGGAATCTATGCTGGTACAGAGCCACCAGTTTATCGGTATTTTAGATCAATCCGGTCGTCTTCTTTTTTCTAATCCCCGTTTACAGGCTTTATTGTCGTCCCGACGCTTTGATTTGCAGCAATCTCTATGGTATCACCCGGCTCTCGAAGATAGCGGAGCGCAACGCCTTCAGCATTATTTTGCTTCAACGGATAAGTTGTTATCCAGTCGTTTTGAAATGGAAGTCATGTCTCCGGAGCAGGGAAGTTATCTGCTGGATGTCGTTGTGAATCCCCTTCCTCCCGAAGCGGGCAATGAACAGCAATATATGCTGGAAGCCAGTGATATTACCGCAAGAAAACTGACTCAGCACAAACTGGTTGAACGGGAAGCAACACTGCGTACCTATTATGAACAGCAGCCGGTGATGATGCTGACTCTGGATGAAAATAACCGAATTCAGGTAGTGAATAAGTTTGCTGAGGAATTACTGGGCTATACGGAGATGGAGCTGCTGGGGCATTGCCTGCAGGATTTTTATGCTGACGAAAAAGCGTTCCCCGTAAGGCTGCTGTTAATACAACCACAGCAGAGTACGCAGCGGGTATGGCGGCGGGAGATCCGTTATCGACATAAACAGGGGCAGGAGCTCTGGATCCGGGAAAATGTGCGCCCTATCGGTGATGAAGGACAACTGCTGATTGTGGGTGAAGATATCACTGAGATTCATATATTGACCGAGCAACTGGAGTATCAGGCCAGATATGATCAACTGACAGAAGCCTTTAACCGTAACCACTTTGAGCTTGAGCTGGAAAAATCACTACGGGAAGTTGAAGGGCATATGCGTACACATGCAATGCTGTATCTGGATCTTGATCAGCTTAAGGTACTGAATGATACCGCCGGTCATGAAGCGGGAGATGCGGCGATTAAATTTGCCTCGGTTGTTGTGGAGCAGGAGCTTCCATACAGTTCAACTCTGGCACGCATGGGGGGAGATGAATTTGCGGTTTTGCTGCGTGATAGCAATGAAATTACCGCACAGAAGATAGCACAGGCCATTATTTATGCTCTGAGTAACAATGCCTTTACCTGGGGTAATATTACACTGAATATTACTTGTTCTATCGGCATCCGAATGATTGACCATACGGCTGATTCGCCTCAGATGGTTCATGCGCAGGCGGATACAGCCTGTCACGCGGCTAAAGATGAAGGGCGTAACCGTTACCACTTGTATCACTTTGAAGATGCAGAGCTGCGTCAGCGACAACAGGAAATGGAAAGTGTCAGTCTGGTGCACGAAGCTCTGGCGCACGACCGTTTGGAATTGTTTGCCCAGCGCATTCTGGATCTGAATGACGATGAAGGCAGAAGAAAACTGCATTTTGAAATTTTGGTGCGTATCCGTCACCCGGATGGGGGATACATTTCTCCGGGGATCTTTATGCCAGCCTCAGAGAAATACAATGTGGCTCATCTGATAGACAGAGCGGTTGTGACCAAAACTCTCGCTTGGCTGGAAGCGCACCCCGTGGTGGTCGAGCAGCTTTCTGTCTGTGCGATAAACCTGTCCGGTCAAACTATCGGTAACCGGGATTTTGTCCGTTTTCTTCTGGAGGCGATTGAGCAGAGTTCGATACCGAATGAGAAATTGTGTATTGAAGTGACGGAAACGGCAGCAATGGGGAACATGAATCAGGCGATCGAATTGTTTACCCGTATTAAAGAGAAAGGTTGTCTGATTGCTCTGGATGATTTTGGCTCCGGGCTTTCCTCGTTCGGCTATCTGAAAAAACTTCCGGTTGATATTGTAAAAATAGACGGTATGTTTGTCCGGGATATGGATACCAATCAGACCGATTACCTTATGGTTCGGTCAATCAATGATCTGGCTAAAGAAATGGGTAAGCGTACGGTTGCCGAGTTTGTTGAGAATGTCCGGATTATTGATAACCTTCTTACACTTGGCGTTGACTACGCACAGGGATATGTGATTAGTAAACCTAAGCCGCTGGCAGAGCTGGTTGATGATATTCTTCGGGAAGAACCGTTTTCCGGATAATACCATTTTGATAAAGTTTCTGGTTATGCAGATTAAAGACTTTTCCCGTTTTATATAATGTTACCTTGGGCAATGTTCAGTGAATATTGCCCTCCGTTGACTCATAACTATGATGGAGTTCAGTGTGCAGCTACAGTTATTGTGCGAAGAGAGCAGCCTACGGCCAGAATTAGAAGATATAGCGTCATCATGGCATCTTTGCCATGATGAAGAGAGTGTATTTGCTTTGGTACTGACAGCACAAAGGCTGGAGTTGCGTAAACTGGATGAACCCCGGATGGGTGCAATCTATGTGGATTTAGTTGGAGGAGCGGCAGGCCACCGGCGTAAATTCGGCGGAGGAAAAGGTCAGGCGATTGCCAAAGCAGCTGGGCTGAATAAAGGGGTAACACCTAGCATTCTGGATGCTACCGCTGGACTGGGGCGAGATGCTTTCGTGCTAGCATCGCTGGGATGCCGGGTACAGATGGTTGAGCGTAATCCGGTAGTAGCGGCTCTGCTGGAAGACGGTCTGAAACGGGCAATGCAGGATCCTGATATCGGAGACTGGGTATCTGAGCGGATGTCACTTCTGCATGCTTCCAGTCATGATGCTCTGGAAACACTGGCTGAGCAAAAAAGCTTTATCTATCCGGACGTGGTTTATCTGGATCCTATGTATCCTCATCCGGAGAATAAAAAGAAAACAGCGTTGGTAAAAAAAGAAATGCGGGTTTTTCAGTCTCTGGTCGGAGCCGATGCTGATGCGGACGCTTTGCTGGAACCCGCGCTGAGACTGGCAGAAAAAAGGGTTGTCGTAAAACGCCCGGATTATGCCCCCTGGCTGGCAGAAAAAAAACCGAGCATGGTGATCGAAACCAAAAAAAATCGTTTTGACGTATATGTAAAAGCATCAATGAGTTAATCATATATGCACTTTTGGGCTGGTATTTCCTGCTTGAAAATCCCGGTTGTTATCGTATTATCTGCTTAATAATGATTCTTAATTGCACTTATGCGTTTCCTGTTATTGTGTACCGCAGCGGTGCATTTTTAGCTGGAGTCGTATATGGCTAAACGATTATGTAAATTCAACCGTCGGGATATCGCGGATAATCTCGGTATTATCCATTCTCTGGTCAAAGAACCACGTTATCTTTGTCAGACCTGTGCCCGGACTTCGGCTGATAAGGCTGTTCTCTGTAGGCCGGCTTCTATTCCTGCCATTCTGCCAGTCGGGCATGCTGATCATACTGGGGATAAATGTAATAAAAAGGCAACGAAAATACCGCTGAAAAAGATTAAAAAGGCGGTAAAAAAGCAGAAGAAATTAGAGAAAAAGCTGGGAAAAGTTGATAAAAACCAGAGAAAGCTATCGGAACGACAGGAGAAAATTGAACATCAGCTGATGAAGATTCATCAGGTAACCGGTATTGTTACTCATAAGCTGTCTGTAAAGGATGCCGCATCATTACATTAATGCTTTCTGAAGGGAGGTAGCGTTTCCTTCATGAAAACGCTACCGATATCCTGTCAGGCACCGTACTGCTGGTGCACTTTCCGTTTTACAATGGTTTCGTTTATCCACAGAGATAATAGGATAATCGCTCCGCCAGACAGCAGGCGCAGCATATCCACATCGCGGTTCCAGATCAAAATGTTGACAACGAGTCCTGCCGGAACCAGTGCATTATTCATCACAGCCAGAGCACCGGCATTGACCATACAGGCCCCTTTGTTCCACAGGAAGTATCCTACCCCGGAAGCAATCAGACCAAGGTAAATCAGAATACCCCACTGCAGGCCGGTAGTCGGTAGTTTTTCCGGGTTACCTAGCAGGGCAAAAGCCACAACGGCAACACACAATGCCCCCAGATAGAAGTAGCCAAATATCGTATGTGGCGGTAGCTTCATTTCTTCCTGTTCCATGATGTATTTATAACCAACCTGACCGATGGCAAAGCAGAGGTTTGCTCCCTGAACGACCAGAAAACCGGTCAGAAAGTCAGAATTTATTCCGGCAAACTTAATTACAGCAGCACCCGCAACAGCAATCGCTGCTGTGAGCAGGTACCAGGGAGAAAAGTGCCCTTTGAGCAGGTCATACACCAGAGTGACATAGATAGGGGTAAAGACAGTAAATAGCAGTACTTCCGGGACAGATAGCAACAGGAAGGACTGGTAATAGAAGCAGTACATCAGACCAAGCTGTATGCCGCCAACAGCCATCAGTTTCAGGATCAGTGAACGGGGAACCTGACGGAATTTCAGAAAAGGAATAAATACCAGCCCAGCGAGAGCGATACGCATCAGCACAGCAAACCAGGAATCAACCTGACCGGCAAGATAAACGCCGATCAGGCTAAAGGAAAACGCCCATAACAGGGTGACAGCAGAAAGGTAGAACATTATTGGTAACCAAATAAATAAAAATGGATTGACTAATGAGTAAAAAACAATCGCATTTTACCTGTTTATTTAAAATTAGCTACCGGTTTCTTTGGGGTTATCAGCCGGCATCCAGCGGTACGACCAGCATATCTACCGGCATATTGTTCAGTAGCTGTTTGGTTGATGAAAGTAATTTACTCCAGAAATCCTGATGGTGTCCGCAAATCACCAGATCGACCTCCTTCTGTTTGATGGCATCTTTCAGCTCATAACCTAGATCTCCGGCTCCGACCAGAGTGTGCTTGATTGGGTAATCAGCAAATTTGGCCAGCTCCTGTAGCTGTTGTTTAGACGATTCCATCGCCTGATTCTGTGTTGCAGCCAGATTGATATCGATCAGCCCTGTATATACCTCTGCATAGTTTACGTCGATATGAATAAAAGAGATCTCCGCCTCAATTGGTTTGGCAAGAGCAACGGCTTTTTGAATAAGGATTTTACTTTCTTCGGTAAGATCTACGGCAACCAGAATATGTTTGTAACACATAGAATTAACTCCTTTTCGAGGTATCTGTACTAAGATTAGCAGTAAATTCTGAAGTTTTTTGCAGATATGATCTCAGAAAAGATGCGGTTTTTTCTGGCAGCCAGTGTGGGTGTGATCGTACTATTATTCTTATTGATAAAAGTCTTATAAAACGGTCACCTAAGTGGAAGTAACTCAGTCTTAACAAGGAGAAAAGATGCTCTCTCAAACAATGATTGATCAACTAAATGATCAAATTAACCTCGAATTTTATTCATCCAATCTATACTTACAAATGAGTGCATGGTGTGAGGATAAGGGTTTTGAAGGTGCCGCTGCATTTTTACGGGCACATGCCGCAGAAGAAATGCAGCACATGCAGCGCCTTTTCACCTATGTGAGTGAAACAGGAGCACTACCGATTATCGGTACTATCTCAGCGCCAAGACACAGTTTTGACAGTCTTGGTGAAGTGTTTCAGGAAACCTATGAGCATGAAGTGATGATTACGGAGAAAATCAATAAGCTGGCTCATGGTGCTTTCACTGCGCAGGATTACTCAACCTTCAATTTCTTACAGTGGTATGTTGCGGAGCAGCATGAAGAAGAGAAATTGTTTAAAGGAATTTTAGATAAGCTGGATCTGATTGGTGAAGATGGTAAGTCACTGTTTCTTCTTGATAAAGATCTGGCAACAATGGCAAAAGAAGGTTCATCTTCAATAATGGATGCTGACGGGGCTTAAGAGCCAGCAGATAAGACGAAGATAGTTTTTGTTCTGTCCATCTCTATTCTGCATGCATCTCTGAAGGTGTGAGGAGGAAAAGATGATCAGTGCAGATATTGTTTTGTTCACATTGATGGTTGTGGTGAGTGTTAATCTGGCGCGTGCGCTTACTGCATTGCGTTCGCTGCTTTATGTTATGCGTGAAGCGCATCCTTTGTTGTATCAGCAAGTGGATGGCCGTGGATTTTTTACCACTCACGGCAACATGACTAAACAGGTTCGTCTTTTCTATTACATCCGGAGTCGTGAATACATGCATCATCACGATCCTGTATTTATCAAAAAATGCGATAAGGTCAGAGGACTGTTTATCCTGTTTATGAACTTGCTGGGGGTAACCCTGCTGGCCGGATTTATTATCTGAGAGGGATGAAAGTAGTAAGAAGTTTGTGTGTAGGGTGTGCCTGTGTTGGCAATGGTAAGCTGAATGGTTAAAATACCATTCAATTAGCGGGGATGTGCGTAGTTAGCACATCCTTTTTATTTGTATCTGATTTGGCTGTTCCGGTCTTAATAACTGAAAGGAGCAAGCCGGTTTATTACTTGTGTAATAGAAGTATTTGCTAACTTTTTCTTTATGACTGGATGGAAAACTGTGACAACAAAAGTTGATGTTGTTGTGATTGGTGCCGGTGCTGCAGGTATGATGTGTGCTGCGCAGGCTGGTAAACGGGGCCGTAAGGTACTGGTGGTGGATCACGCTAAGAAACCGGGACGCAAGATCCTGATTTCTGGTGGAGGGAAGTGTAATTTTACCAACTACGATGTCTCTGCCAGTAACTATTTGTGTCAGAATCCTCATTTTGTTAAGTCGGCATTATCTCAGTACACAAACTGGGATTTTATCGGACTGGTTTCGGAATATGGTATCGGGTATGAAGAGCGGGAACACGGCCAGTTGTTCTGTCTCGATTCAGCCAAAGAGATTGTACAAATGTTGCTGCAAGAGTGTGATTCGCAGCTGGTTGAATTCGGCTATCAGGCAGATATCCATTCCATCGAACACACCGGTTCTGGTTTCCGGTTATGTGTCAATACACAGCAGATCGAATGTAATTCACTGGTGATTGCTACTGGTGGACTTTCTATGCCGAAACTGGGAGCGACACCATTTGGTTATAAAGTGGCAGAGCAGTTTGGTCTGCCCATCGTACCGACGACGGCGGGACTGGTGCCATTTACTCTGCATAAAAAAGATAAAGAACATCTGGAAGAGTTGTCTGGTATTGCAATTCCTGCTGAAATTACGACAGAAGGCGGAAAAGTATTTAAGGAAGCGCTTCTTTTTACCCATCGTGGTATTTCCGGGCCGGCGGTATTGCAGATATCCTCTTATTGGACGCCTGGGCAGGCTGTCTGCATCAATCTTGTGCCGGAAACTGATATTATAGAACTGCTTATCCGTTCCCGGGAAAAGCATCCGAACCAGAGCCTAAAAAATACTCTGGCAAGAGTATTGCCCAAACGGTTGGTCGAGGTGTTGATTGAGCGAAAGGAACTGGCTGACAAGCCTCTGAAGCAACTGAACCCGGGAGATATACAGGCTATCGAACAGTTGCTGCAACACTGGCAAATTATCCCCAACGGAACGGAAGGTTACCGAACGGCTGAAGTGACACTCGGTGGCATCAATACTGATTATATTTCATCTAAGACAATGGAAGCTAAGATGGTTCCTGGTCTCTATTTTATCGGTGAAGTATTGGACGTCACCGGTTGGCTGGGGGGGTACAATTTTCAGTGGTGTTGGAGTAGTGGCTACGTTGCGGGACAGTGGGTGTAGATTAGACACACTAAGCAGACAGTCAACGCTGTCTGCTTACTATGATCTATTCAATAGGCTTCTCTTGAAGAATAGTCATCATGTCATTATAAAAATCTATGTCATTAGAGACATATCTTTCCTCAAGCCCAATGACCAGAGGTAGTCCTAAAAAGAAGACTTCCATAATGTCTTGGCTATTTGATTCATTTTCAGGGCCGGAACATAAGTTTGAGAATAGCCCCTGTTGGTATAGATTAATTTTTGCCAGAAGTTTCTGTCCGCTCACTTTTTCTTTGGATTTGTCAGATAACTTATTGTATTTCTTAGATAACTCTTTGTAGTGTTCATGAGTGCCTTTTCGCAAATAAAAGCAGTAACCTTTATTTGTTCGGTTGTTAATCTCCGTAGATTTTGCGAATTCAACTAAGGTGTAGTTGACTGGGCTGTATTTCTTATCAGAGATAAAATATTCCGGGTCGACTATTATTTTGATTTTTGAGTTTTGTTTTAGCCCTGGATTAATTTTGTCAAAACCGGCTGTTACATATACATCTTCACCTTTTTTGATGCCGGTGTAGTTATCATTGTATGGTGTTCCTATGACTGCGGTCGATTGGGCTCCTGTCTTAAAATAATCACTAAGTTTTGAGGATCGTATGGAGTTACCTAATCTGAACACGGTTTTACTGCCTGAATCGGACTGGGAAATATTACTCCATTCCATCATCTTTGGCAGAACATCATAAATTACAGCCATAGAGTTAGGGGAGAAGTCATTTAGCTTATTACACGCTTTAGCCTTTACCTCTTTATTGCCAGTTGACTTGCAATCTAAAGTATTTTGATAGTTTTTCACGACATGTTCATCATATAACCCTTTGACGCTTCCATTAGAAAATGGCTGCTTTTGGTTAATGCCGCATTTACCAGATTTAGGACAGTAACTCATAAGTGTCCGGACATAGTCATTATTACCTTGATCAACCAGTAAACCTACGCCGCCATCGTTTAAATCTAAGGTAGTCTTGTCATAGTAGTGCTGTGTATCTAGGTCATGTTTCAATGTCATTGTATGCCCAAACTCATGAGCAGCGACGGCCTTCATTTCATTTGAGTTATCATGTCTGGTAATTATTGTTGGTGGTCTGGAAGGGCGTTTTTCCGTGATGGAAGATTGTCGATCAGCAAAACCAAGTTCGTCTGTATTATCGGCATTCAGGCATTTGGTGGTAATCCATATTATATCTGCATCTAGCCATTTCTGATATGACCGGACATATCCACTGTCTATGACTTCATTAACCAGTCCTTTGTATGACACTTTATAAATCAGATTATCTTTACCGTCTTTCTGTATTGATTCTGTTTTGACGGGAGAGTGGAACACAAACGGAATGACTTCTGTTGTTGTTATCTGGAAATTTGTGAGTTGGTGGTTATAGTCGGACTGATGAATATACTTTTCAACAGCATTACCAAAATATGTTGTTATTGACTCATCCAGAGTCGATAACTTGATGTTTTCTGTTTTACCATAGGGCTGTGTAGAACCGATATGTCTTTGATCTCCGCTAGAAACACTAAAATGGTAACTGTGTTCATTTTCACACGGTGTTCCCTTGTAATAGGGTTCAATCTGCAACACAGAAACAGTATTGTCGCTTGCTATGCTGCTAAATGAGAATGCAGCCCCAAAAATGATCAGTGCCTTGCTATACATGTTCAATATTCCGGATTTCTGATAAACCATTATGGTTTCTATCTTGGTGTAGATATAAATTTTTTCTTTACTATACAGAAACCTGTATCCATGTATATAAAAAGCCCGGACCTGAGTCCGGGCTGAATCTGAGGGTTTCAGGGAGAGGAATACTTAAGCGAGTGTTTCCATCTGACCCTTGATGATTTCAGAGTGAGTACCGAATACTGCCTGGAAGTTATCACCCTTAGCAAATACACCGGCTGCACCCAGCTCTTTCAGACGGTTTGTATCTACTTTACTGCCATCGTTTACAGTAACACGCAGACGAGTGATACAAGCGTCTAGGTCTTTGATGTTTTCTTTGCCGCCGAACGCCATAGTGATGTTCTTAGCCAGTTCATCATTGCTGGTGTTAGCCACAACTTTTGCTTCAGATTCATCTTCACGACCAGGAGTTTTCAGATCCAGAGCCTTAATCAGAGCAGTGAATACGAAGAAGTACAGAGCCGCATAACACAGACC
>NZ_PFXK01000012.1 GCF_002812955.1 Vibrio sp. HA2012
TCCGCCGCTCGTCAGCAAAGAAGCAAGCTTCTTTCTGTTACCGCTCGACTTGCATGTGTTAGGCCTGCCGCCAGCGTTCAATCTGAGCCATGATCAAACTCTTCAATTTAAAGTTTTTTGGCTCAATGAATACTGATTACATTCTTTTGCTTAATTAAAAGCTAAGTAATGTTGAATTGACTGTGCTCGAATGATTGCTCATTCAACTTGGTCACTCAGTTCATTGAAATCCAGTTGATTCTTTAGAATCATCTTCGATTGTCATCAACGAGTGCCCACACAGATTGATAGGTTTAAATTGTTAAAGAACTTTGCTTTAAAGGCTTTCCCTCAAAGCGGACGTGCATTTTAGCGAGATAACGGTCAGTGTCAAACACTTTTTCAAATTTATTTCACCAGAGCTTTCGTCCTGACTGACTCTGCGCTGAGGCCTTGTCGGCTCTGCCGTGTCAGTGAGGCGGCGTTATAGAGATCCCCATCACATTGGCAACCCCTTTTTTTATAAAAATACAAAAAAAAGACCTAAGCGCTCAATATACACTCAATGCGATTAAAAAAGAGGCTTTACACATAGATCCCCTCAGTATTTAGCCTTCAAGTTTGCTTTGGTACGCCAGTATTTTCCCGTTACTGACGACCAGTTGTACTTTCTTATCTGGTGTTACCTCTCCGGCCAATATTGATTTGGCCAGAGGATTTTCGACACTGTGTTGAATTGCACGTTTCAGAGGTCTTGCACCATAAACAGGATCAAAACCAACTTCTGCAATAACTTCCAGTGCTTTTTCCGAAACTTCCAGCTCATAGCCGTGTTCCAGCATACGGCTAGCAAGTCTTTTTAGTTGAATTGCCGCAATTGACCGAATGTGTTCTTTACCCAAAGGATGGAATACAACTGTTTCATCAACCCTGTTAAGGAACTCTGGACGGAAATGCTTCGTCACAACTTCCATCACTTCATGTTTGATACCCTGATAATCAAGATGCATGAAGTTTTCCTGAATTCGCGCTGAACCAAGGTTAGACGTCATGATGACCACAGAGTTTCTAAAGTCAACCGTTCTCCCTTGTCCGTCCGTCAGGCGGCCATCATCTAATACCTGCAACAGAATATTGAATACATCCGGGTGTGCTTTTTCTACCTCATCCAGTAGGATGACAGAATATGGCTTACGGCGTACAGCTTCTGTCAGATAACCGCCCTCTTCATAACCCACATAGCCAGGAGGAGCCCCAACCAAACGTGCTACAGAGTGTTTTTCCATAAATTCAGACATATCGATACGCACCATGGCATCTTCACTATCAAACATGAATGTCGCAAGTGTCTTACACAACTCGGTTTTCCCTACGCCGGTCGGACCTAAGAAAAGGAAAGAGCCAATAGGACGGTTAGGATCCGAAAGTCCGGCACGACTACGTCGGATCGCATTAGCGACGACTTCAACAGCTTCTTCTTGCCCGATAACCCGTTTATGAAGAACTTCTTCCATTTTCAGAAGCTTATCTTTTTCAGCTTCCAACATTTTAGAAACCGGTATTCCTGTTTGTTTAGACAGAACTTCTGCAATTTCAGCATCAGTCACCCGATTTTTCAGTAATGTCATTTCGTGCATTTCAGCCTGAGCAGCCAGATCAAGCTGCTTTTCCAGTTCAGGAATCCGGCCATACTGCAGTTCTGACATCCGATTCAGATCACCGGCTCTACGAGCTACATCCATATCCAACCGGGCTTGTTCCAGCTCAGACTTTATATGTTGTGTCCCGGAAAGAGCTGCCTTTTCTGCCTTCCAGACCTCTTCAAGCTCCGCATATTCACGCTCTTTTTCATTCAGTTCATCATTCAGAGCTGTCAGTCTTTTCACGCTTGGATCATCATGATAATTAACCAGAGCCTGTTGCTCGATCTTCAGTTGAATTATCTTACGCTCCAGTCTGTCCATAGATTCGGGCTTAGAATCCATCTGCAGACGAATACTGGATGCCGCTTCATCAATCAGATCGATCGCTTTATCCGGGAGCTGCCGGTCGGAAATATAACGATGTGACAAGCTGGCAGCCGCAACAATAGCCGGATCAGTGATCTCTACATGATGGTGCAGCTCATAACGCTCTTTAAGACCTCGCAGAATAGCAACCGTATCTTCTACTGTCGGCTCATCTACCAATACTTTCTGAAAACGACGTTCCAGAGCTGCGTCTTTTTCAAGATATTGACGATATTCATCCAGCGTTGTTGCTCCTACACAGTGTAATTCACCGCGAGCCAGTGCTGGTTTAAGCATATTACCGGCATCCATAGAGCCTTCACCTTTACCAGCACCAACCATAGTATGTAGCTCGTCAATAAAAAGGATGATATTTCCTTCTTCTTTTGCCAGCTCATTCAACACAGATTTCAGACGTTCTTCAAATTCACCACGATATTTTGCTCCGGCGACCAAAGCTCCCATATCCAGAGACAGTACACGGCGTCCCCTCAAACCCTCTGGCACTTCATTATTGATGATACGCTGTGCCAAGCCTTCAACAATGGCTGTTTTACCAACTCCTGGTTCACCAATAATAACCGGATTATTTTTTGTCCGGCGCTGCAACACCTGAATGGTGCGTCGAATTTCATCATCACGTCCGATAACAGGATCCAGTTTTCCCTGCTCTGCACGCTCAGTCAGATCAATCGTAAATTTTTCCAGAGCTTGACGTTTTTCCTCAGCGTTGGGGTCATCAACCTTTTGCCCCCCCCTCACCTTATCAATTGCTTCAGAAACAGACTCTTTTGTCAGCCCCTGCTCTCTTAATAGATTGCCCAGATCACCTTTATCTTCAATAGCTGCTATCAGGAAAATTTCAGAAGAGATATAAGAATCCTTCCTATGCTGGGCAACTTTATCACACAGATTAAACAGCATCCCCAGATGACTGGATAACTGAACATCACCACCGATACCACTGACTTTCGGCAGACGATCCAGCATTTCAGCCAGTTTCGAGCGCAACTGAACCACATCAATGTTCAACATCGTTAGCAGTGGACGGATGGTACTGCCATCCTGATTCAGCAATGCGACCATTAGATGAACAGGCTCGATATACTGATGATCACGCCCGAGAGCCAAAGACTGAGCATCGGAAATAGCTAACTGAAATTTACTGGTAAATCTGTCTAAACGCATGACAACCTCCGGCGAGATAATTCTGTTAAAAGAAAGATGGTTACTGACCGAAGGATTTTCAAGAGAAAAGTGTGCGGATAAGATCTATTTTTCGATCCAGATAAGAGAAGCCTGACGCCCGGTGATACCTTCACGCCGGTATGAGTAGAAATGCTTAGGATCCGAATAGGTACAAAGGCCACTGTCAACAACGTCTTTAACACCTGCCGCCTTTAATCGCTGCGTTGCTAACAGAAACATATCGGCAAGATACTTACCGTTTCCCTTACTGCGAAAAGCCCATTCAGCAATAGGATCATGACTGGTAAATGCCTCAAATACATCATGCCCGACTTCAAAAGCATTGGCACCTATCGCGGGTCCAAGCCAGGCAAGCACCGGTTTATCAAACTGACGAACGGCGTTTTCAATGATCCCGTTAGCCAGTCCACGCCAACCCGCATGCACAGCCGCTACCTGAGAGCCTTCAATATCAGTGAGTAAAATAGGCAAGCAATCTGCTGTCATTACACAGCAAACCACCTTTGCTGCTGAGGAGATGGCACCATCCGCTTGAACCGGTACATCTTGAGGTGTATCGATCCTTGCGACTACCGTTGAATGCGTTTGATCCAACCATACAGGTGTAGCTGGTAAGCAGTTATATCTTACCAGCATATCCCGGTTGGTTTTGACTACATTAGGATCATCCCCGACATGCATCCCCAGATTCAGGCCATCAAACGGCGGAAGTGATATCCCGCCAACTTTTGTCGTACTGATGGCTTTTATATGCCCGGGAACCTTCCAGCCAGGAACAATGATATCCATATCAGATGTCATCTTCTTTATGCAGCCTAGTGTCTTCACGCAAAGCTTCCGCCATTGCGACCATATCCTCTGGAACAGGAGCATGAAACTCCAGTGGCTCACCGCTGATAGGATGATTAAATCTTAGCATTACAGCGTGCAAAGCCTGGCGGTCAAAACTCCGAATCATTTCTGCCAGTTCATCCGAAGCACCTTTTGGAATCCTAGCTCTGCCACCGTAAGCAATATCGCCTAACAACGGATGCTGAATATAGGACATATGGACTCTGATCTGATGAGTCCGTCCAGTTTCCAGACGCAGACGAATTCTTGTATGTTCGCGAAAATGCTCTGCAACACGATAATGAGTAACAGCAGGTTTCCCCATTTCATTCACAGCCATGAGTGTCCGTTTGGTTGCATGACGACCAATTGGCTTTTCAACCTTACCACCAGCTGTCATTGTACCAATGGCTATTGCTTCATACTCCCGGGTAATATCTCTTTTTTGCAGGGCACGCACCAAGCGAGTCTGAGCCGGAACCGTTTTAGCAACCACCATCAGACCTGTCGTATCTTTATCCAGACGATGAACGATTCCTGCTCTTGGCACTTCTGCAATCGGCGGATAGTGATATAGCAATCCATTTAACACCGTCCCGTCAGGTGTACCCGCACCAGGATGAACCACCAGATCCCGTGGTTTATCAATGACAATAATATCGTCATCTTCATAAACGATATTTAAAGGAACCTCCTGCGCTTCCCAGCGTTCTTCATCTTCCAGCTCAGCCTGAACGGTAATTTCTTCCCCTCCCATGACTCTGGTTCTCGGTTTGGTAATAACCTCACCGTTTACCTGAACTTTGCCATCCAATAGCCACTCTTTTAAACGAGAGCGGGAAAAATCACTGAACAACTCGGCGACAGCCTGATCCAATCGCTGGCCAAGCTGGCTCTCTTTTACTTTATTTGTTAACTCAATCTGTTGGGCCATATCGAACTTTTTTAAAAACAGTGAGACTAATACTCACTTCTATGAAAGAATATGTGGTCGAGCTATTGTATCCGTAACCGTTGAAAAAGTAACGGACGCTCAAAAATTATTTAATCTGAGGAATGAACTCCCGACATGAAATACCGCACTTTATCGAGTTTACTCACCTTATCCATATTGTTTGGCTGTTCCAGTAGCGAAGAGATCGTTCCAGATATTCCTGCTGCCGAACTTTATTCAGAAGCACAGTCATCTCTTCAAAGCGGCAACTGGACAACAGCGATAGAAAAGCTTGAAGCACTGGACTCCCGCTATCCATTCGGGGCTTATTCGGAACAGGTTCAGTTGGATCTGATTTACGCTTACTATAAAAACAACGACATACCTTTAGGGCTGGCAAGTCTGGAACGTTTTCAGCGCCTGAATCCGACACATGAAAAAATGGACTGGGTCTTATATATGCGTGGTCTGAGCTATATGGCTCAGGATACCAGCTTTATGCACCGAGCCTTTAATATGGATCGCTCAGACCGGGATCCGGAACCTGCCCGCTCAGCATTCAGCAATTTCAAGAAACTTTTGCAACGCTATCCGAACAGTGCTTACGCTGCTGATGCTTACAAGAGAATGTTTTCATTAAAAAACAGGCTAGCCGATTATGATCTGGCAACAGCAGACTTCTACTTGCGCCGTGAAGCCTGGATTGCCGCAATTAACCGTTGTCAGCAACTACAAAAAACTTACCCGGATACGACCGCAGCAAGGAAATCACTAAAGATTCAACTTGAAGCTTACCAACAACTGGGACTTCAGGATGCCGTTGAACGAACTCAACAGCAGATTAGACTAAACCCGGACAACTAAGCAGAAAAACACCATAAAAAATGCCGCAAACAAAAGTAAGCGGCATTTTTTATAACTCTGTATACAGATAAGTCTCAGATCACAAAAAGTAAGTGTTTACTATTTACTCAACACTTTATTTCTAGCTGATCAAGCCCCCCTAAAAACAATACATTTCTAGCTTTGACCTTCTTTCAAGGTAGCAAAATACCATCAATCTACAAGCTTTTTTATAATTAATTAAAACAGTTTTTGTAGATGATCACATTTATATTTCAGCCCGATTTATTGTTACCTCAAAGTGATCTCCATCACATTTTTTTATATTCAGTCAGGTAGTCTGAAGTTAACCCATAAGGGATGTAACAGAGGAGAGCATCTATGAGAGTAAGTATCACTGGTAAGAATATTGACACAACCTCTGCAATCCGTACGCACATTGAAGAGAAATTCAAAAAGCTGGAAAAATGGCAGGTAGATATTATCGATTGTCAGGCCGCCATCAGTGAGGAACCAAACCGACAGAAGAAATTCGAAGCAAGTGTAACAATTCCTAAAGGAAAACTGGTAGCCTCAGCAACTCATGAAGACTTGTACGCCGCTATTACAGAAACAGAACAAAAACTGGAGCGTCAACTAAATAAACTGCGTCACAAACCCGGAGCTCGGCGGGCTACCCATCTGGATAAGCCAGAGCTGGATGAAGCCGTTTAACTCATACAGAGAGGATTTAGAAAATAGCGCCAATCGGCGCTATTTTTGTTTGCAAAAAGATCTGCTTGACGCATCCCGCCCCCTTGCTTATTGTGTGATGGTAATTTTACAGGACTAAACCTAATGCAAATGATTTCCCTGTTCCGTTTTGATTTCTTTTTTATCTCCTAATTAACTGGGGGCTGAAACGTTTTAGAAAAATAAATCAAAAACGAACAGAAAGCCTCCCACGGGAGGCTTTTTTAATAAGGATAATTAGATTATGACAGACAGTAACTATTCTCTGGATGAGATTCGTATTCGCCTGAACGAACTGGATGACAACCTGCTACAGCTTCTTTCTGAACGACGGGCACTAAGCATTGAAGTAGCAAAAAGTAAAATAAAGACATCCAAACCGGTTCGGGATGCTGAGCGGGAACAGCAACTGTTAGTCAAACTCATTGAAAATGGTAAACAACGTTACCAACTGGATGCCCAGTACATTACCAAGATTTTCCATACCATTATTGAAGACTCAGTACTGCTTCAACAGGCTTATCTGCAAAATCTCGCTAACCCGGAACTCAGCAGAAAACCATTAGCCAGAGTTGCCTATCTGGGCTCAAAAGGATCTTACTCGCATCTTGCCAGCAGGGAATACTTTGGCCGCAAAAATATGGAACTGGTTGAACTAAACTGTGACAACTTTAAAGAAGTCACAAAGACGGTCGAGTCCGGTCATGCTGATTTTGCTGTTCTACCCATCGAAAATACCAGCTCTGGTTCGATAAATGAAGTTTATGATCTGCTGCAACATACTACGTTATATATCGTGGGAGAGCTGACCCAACATATCGAACACTGCATTCTGGCTAACTCAGATATCCGCCTTGAAGAAATCAAAACGCTTTATTCTCATCCTCAGCCTCACCAGCAATGCAGCGAATTTCTCAGCCGCCTGCAAGGTGTCACGCTAAAAAGTTGTGCCAGTACTGCTGATGCAATGAAAACCGTAAAAGAACTGAACCGTTCCGATGTGGCAGCCATAGGAAATGCATCCAGTGGTAAACTGTACGGACTGCAGTCTATTCAAGGGAATATTGCTAATCAGACAGAAAACTATACCCGCTTTATCGTGGTTGCCCGGAAACCGGTAGAAGTCTCTTCACAGATCCCTGCAAAAACAACATTAATCATGTCAACATCACAGGAAGCCGGTTCCCTGGTACAAGCTCTGCTGGTACTGCAACGTTACGGAATCAATATGACCAAGCTGGAAAACCGCCCTATTATGGGAAATCCGTGGGAAGAGATGTTCTACGTAGATCTGGAAGCCCACCTCACCTCAGACCCCATGCAACAGGCTCTGGCTGAACTGACGAAAATAACTCGCCATCTAAAAGTGTTAGGCTGCTACCCTGTGGATAATGTACAGCCAACTCAGGTAGAAACAGGTACTATTTGATGAAAAAAGTTATTGTTGCCTCTCTGAACCCGGCAAAAATTAAAGCTGTCACCAGTGCATTTCAGGCAGTATTTCCTGAACAAAACTTCATCTTTGAAGGGGTGAGTGTTCCTAGTGAAGTTGCGGATCAGCCCTTATCGGATGAAGAAACTAAACAAGGGGCACTAAATCGGGTCAGAAATGCAAGAAAGGCAATACCTGATGCCATGTTTTATGTCGGTCTGGAAGCCGGCAACGAACACAATGTCACTTTTGCCTGGATGGTAATTGAAGCAGAAAAACGCAGAGGAGAATCCCGTTCTGCCAGCCTGATGCTTCCTCCACATGTGGTGGAAAGTGTACATAGGGGAAAAGAACTGGGTGATGTGATGGATGAAGAATTCGGCACAGATAATATCAAACAAAAAGGCGGTGCCATCGGATTACTGACCAACCACATACTGACACGTAGCTCTGTTTATCATCAGGCGCTGATACTAGCATTAATCCCTTTTACGAACCCGGATCACTTTCCTGAAAATATTTAAGCCAGTGTTTACTCGTTTCCAGACAAGATTCTAAGATGAACATCGAGGTATTGCTGACTGTACAGAAATACCCCACTGTTCATCTCAGACACCTACTTATTCGCACACAGTAAAGCCAGCAGACTCTGTTTTTCTTCCTCCGAATGACTTTTCAGTTCATTCGATCCCCGGGTAATCGTCGCAACACCAACCCCTAACATCTGACTGATCTGACGCTGAGAAATTTCACCTTTCAGCAGTTCGTTCAGAATATTAACCCTAGCAACCAGAGCATCACGTTCATCTGCCGTCATCATCATAGTCAGCAACATTTCATGCTGATCTCTGACTGCCGCATCCTTGACTAATTTCATTAAATGTTGCCAGTCAGAAAACTCCGGAGTTAAATTCTCATTTGTAGAAGACATGCTATGTACTCGTCAGCTATTTATTTCCCGGCATTGTATACTCAAGCCCCCTAGAGATGCGAGTTTCCGTAGCCTTTCCGTCCGTATTTTGCGCACCAGACCCCGCTCAGTATCTGGCTTTCAGTTCATCAGGGTGCAGAAAATCACCCTCCACGCCCATCAAATCCCGGTAGTAGGTTTCAAACATCAGAATATTCTGTACATAACGCCGGGTCTCTTTAAACGGAATAGCTTCAATAAAGGCAAACACGTCTAGTTTATCTGCACTTATTTCCTGCCATTTGTCTACCCGGTGCGGCCCGGCATTATACGCAGCAAAAGCCAGTATGCGGTTATTATCATAACGGGTAAGCAAACTATTCAGATACTTACTTCCGATTTCTATATTTTTCTCTACGTTATACAAGTCATTAGCCCCCTGATAACGAAGTTTGTATTTTCTTGCCGTATACTTTGCCGTGCGAGGCATTACCTGCATAATCCCCCTAGCGCCGACTGGAGAGCGAGCCTGAGCATCCAGCGCGCTTTCCTGCCGTGCCAGTGACATTAGGGTTATCGGATCGACGTTGTGCTTATCCCCGTAGAAATTGAACCACCAGCGATGCGCAACAGGAAAACGAAGTGCGGTATCATCCCACATCTTAGCTTCAATAGTGGCCTTGACCGTCAGATGATGCCATCCTTTCTCAGCTGCATAGAGAGCCATAGCCTTTTTCTCTGGCTCACTGACCATCCAGAGCAGCCAATTCCATTCACGTTTAGCAGCGTGAATCTTATCCAGCTCAATCATCTCCTCAATCCGCTCCAGACTACGGCTATAGGGTTCAAGGATATGAATATCAGCATATGTTTTTCGCGTCTGATAAAACACTGGCCTGTCCAGTGACTTAGCTGCAGCAACACTGTAGAAATTACGTTCACCCAGAATGGACTGTAAGCGCTCTATACCCTTCTGTCTCTCACCCAAAGATAGATCTGCCCGGCCAAGCCAATATTGCCAACACAAATTTTTCTGGCTGTCCAACGGTAAAAGCTGGATCCAATTCCGGGTTCCCGACCAGTCTCCTTCCCTGATCGCCAGACGAATACGTGATTCCAGAGCTGATACCGATCGACTCTTTACCAGAATCTTATCTCGCCAGTCAGCTAGTCCTGTTTCATCAGTATCCATTAAACGTACTGCCAGATATTCAGAGACTTTCTGTGCATGAGTAGCGGAAAACTGCTGGGATTTAAAAACAATATCCAGTAGAGCATGCGCCTGATTAACATCCTTTCTGGCTAGATGCTTCAAAGCAATACCAGACTGCTTACGATTGAATTCTGAAGGTGGGTTGACCTGAGCAAAAACCTCAACATAAGCAGGATGTGCCGACATATATTTCAGCTCTTTTGCCTGATACCGACTTTTCTCGCTCTGAGTCATGCCCGCAAGATAAGAAAGCAGAGCACTGCTGCGATTATCGAACGTCAGCAACATTCTCCGCAGAACCAGCTCATCGGTTCGCAACCCAGCCTGCTCCCAAGCTTCAAATAATGGGTCACAATTGCTGGAGATACTATCGCCTTTCAGCCAGAGTTTCTCTGCACCGGCAAATGCCTTATCAGACTGACCATTTTTTAACTGAGCATAATAATAGCTGCAGCGATACTTCTCCATCTTAGGTTCATCGGTCTGGTAGCGGTAAAAGGTTTCCCAGTGTCCTTTTTTTATCAGAGCATCCAAATAAGCTGCCCGGATATCATTAACAAAAGGAAATGATCGGTGCAGCTCAGTAAACTGGTCCACCTCTTTCGGTGTTCGCTTATCAATATCCAGCAAAAAAGTCCGGTAATCAACATACGGAGTCAACGGATAATCCGCTATTTTCTCACGGATCTCCAGATACTCATCTACTTGCTTATTATCCAAATAACTTTGTGCCTGCTGGTATATAACTCGCTGCTGTGCAAGAGACGCTGGTGCCGCATAGGCACCAGAAGAAAAAGCCAGTAAAGGCCAAACAGCAGAAACAAGTTTTTTCAACTTATGCATCTGTTTAAATCTTCCTGATTCATCTTTCGGGGTAAAAATCACCAAATTTCATACTAGCCTAATACGCAGAGGAAGTCTGACCCAGAAATGAAAAAAATGAGAATATCCGCAAAGAAAGTGAATCAACAACAAATATTTTTTCTGCATCACAGAACCATGGTTAATACACTTTCTGATTTGAAATCGGTAACAGGCCCGATATAAAATACAGTCTAATTTTTATTTGATAGTAGGTTTAATCGGCAATGGCTGAATACGTTTATACCATGTCGCGGGTGAGCAAAATCGTTCCACCCAAGCGTCAAATTCTGAAGGATATCTCTCTTAGCTTCTTCCCCGGTGCAAAAATAGGCGTACTCGGCCTTAACGGTGCAGGTAAATCGACCCTGCTGCGCATTATGGCGGGAATAGACACTGATATAGACGGCGAAGCCCGTCCACAACCGGGGTTAAACGTTGGCTATCTGCCGCAGGAACCCGTTCTAGATGAGTCCAAAACCGTCCGTGAAGTGGTAGAAGAAGCCGTTGCTGACGTTGCTGGAGCATTAAAACGTCTGGATGCCGTCTATGCTGCTTATGCCGAACCTGATGCTGATTTTGACGCACTGGCCAAAGAACAGGGTGAACTGGAAGCCCTGATTCAGACAAAAGACGGGCATAATCTGGATAATGCACTGGAGCGGGCTGCTGACGCACTTCGCCTGCCAGAATGGGACGCTAAAATCGCTAACCTTTCTGGTGGTGAACGCCGTCGTGTTGCTATCTGCCGTCTGCTACTGGAAAAACCGGATATGCTGCTGCTGGATGAACCAACCAACCACCTGGATGCAGAATCCGTCGGCTGGCTGGAACGCTTCCTGGTCGATTACAGTGGTACAGTAGTGGCCATTACCCACGACCGTTACTTCCTGGATAATGCCGCAGGATGGATCCTTGAACTTGACCGGGGTGAAGGTATTCCGTGGCAGGGTAACTACACATCCTGGCTGGAACAGAAAGATGCCCGTCTGAAACAAGAAGCCGCTCAGGAAAAAGCCCGCCAGAAAACAATTGAGAAGGAGCTGGAGTGGGTTCGTCAGAATCCAAAAGGTCGCCAGGCAAAATCTAAAGCACGTATGGCCCGTTTTGAAGAGCTGAACAATACTGAGCATCAAAAACGTAACGAAACTAATGAACTGTTTATCCCACCGGGTGAACGTTTGGGTGACAAGGTTATCGAAGTCAATAATCTGACTAAATCGTTCGGTGATCGCGTTCTGATTGATAACCTCTCATTTAGTATGCCTAAAGGTGCAATTGTCGGTATTATCGGTGCCAACGGGGCAGGTAAGTCAACCCTGTTCAAGATGTTGAGTGGTACTGAGCTACCGGATTCAGGAACGATAGAACTGGGGGATACGGTCAAACTCTCCTCGGTGGATCAGTTCCGTGACAGTATGGATGATAACAAAACCGTATTTCAGGAGATTTCTGAAGGCGCGGATATTATTCGTATTAACAACTTCGAAGTTCCGGCTCGGGCTTATTGCTCACGTTTTAACTTTAAAGGTGTGGATCAACAAAAAGTTATCGGTGAGCTTTCCGGTGGTGAACGTAACCGGGTGCATCTGGCAAAACTGCTGAAAGCGGGCGGGAACGTACTGCTTCTCGATGAACCGACCAATGATCTGGATGTGGAAACCCTGCGGGCACTGGAAGAAGCTCTGCTTGAATTCCCAGGTTGTGCTATGGTCATTTCGCACGACCGCTGGTTCCTTGATCGTATTGCTACGCATATTCTTGATTACCGAGATGAAGGTCAGGTGAACTTCTATGAAGGTAACTATACTGAATATACCGAGTGGCTAAAACAAACGCTTGGGGCTCAGGCAGCAGAACCACATCGTATCAAATACAAGCGTATTGCAAAATAATTTGCTGTATTGATTGAATTAAATGATACTCAAGGCTGCTTTTTAAGCAGCCTTTTCATTTAGTATTATACTCAGTCATACCGATATCACTCATTTGGCTGTTCAGAAAGTATTACATACGGAGATAACCTATGACAGAAAGACGCCGCTTTTCACGCATCCTATATCAGGCTCCGGCAGAGCTGCGCCAGGGAGAGGTTAAATTCAGTTGCGCCATTCAAGATTTATCACTTCACGGTATGCTGCTGACTTCAGCAAAAGACAATCCATTAAACCCGGAATTACCCGCAGATGTCTTTTTTCACCTTCCAGAGAGCGATATTATTATTTCTCTCACCGCCAAAATCATTGATATCTCTCCGACACTCATGCGCACCAGCATTTATAACATTGATATTGACAGCATCAGTCACCTAAAACGGCTGGTTGAACTCAATACTGGTGATGAAGCTCTGCTCTACAGAGAGATGGAACAACTTTCTGAGCTTGGTGATGATGACCCCACTCTATAAAGAAATATTCGGAGCAAGATCAAAGTTACGTTATTTATTTTTACATTTATCAATAGAGCTTTCACTTTAAAACAAAGCTAATCCTCTATTAAATAAATAATTTCATAATTCTCAAAAACAAGACAAGTTTGTAATTGATTTATTTCTCAATAATGAGTATGGCGTTTTATCCACAAAGCAGTACAATTATGCTGGTAAGAGAGTATCTGAGGAGAAGCACCATGAGCTATAACGTCAACCTGAGCCCGGTAGATCAAAAAACCAAAGAAGCTTTTGCACAAGTGTGTGAAGACGCTGGCCTGAGCCCAAAAGAAGCATTGGCTCTGTTTACTAAATCTGTTGCGGCAAGAGGAGATATTCCTTTTGATATTAAAGCAATGATGCTGGCCAATACAATGTTTGGTAATACAGGAAAAGACCCCGCTCTCAAAGGCAATGAAGCAGAGAAAGATCCTAAATATAAAAATCGCTTCTTTAACGAAATGATGGGTATCTGATCCTGCTGAAACCATTCCCGCTCTCCTCGTACAATCAGACACAAAAAAGGGCTCTGTATTAATCAACAGAGCCCTTTTACTGTATCAATAACCTTTTTAGGATGCAGACTTGCCCGAACGAAAGCTGTCCAGAATAATCATGGCAGCCCCGATACAAATCGCTGAATCAGCCAGATTAAATGCCGGCCAGTGATAATTCCCCCAGAATACATCCAGATAGTCCACGACAAAACCATGCACCAGACGGTCAAACAAATTTCCGACAGCACCACCAATAATCAATGAATAAGCGCTGTTATTCCATTTTTCTGTGACCGGAAGCTTACTCATCCAGCGCACCAGCATCAGGCAGACAAATACGGCAATTCCGGTAAAGAACCAACGCTGCCACCCGGCCTGATCGCCAAGAAAGCTAAATGCCGCACCATAATTATGAACATGCAACAGGTTAAAGAAAGGCAGCACCTCGACACGGTGCTCCCAGCCATAACCGATATGATCGAGAACCAAAAATTTGATTCCGATATCAGCCAGAAAGATCAGAGCCGCCAGCCAAAGCCAGCGGATCCCGGAATGCGACACTGCGCTTCTGTTTTCGCTCACGTCTGATTCAGCCATTACGCAAAGCGGCGTTGCTCGCCTTCACCTTCGACATTAGACACACAACGGCCACAAATTTTCTCATGACCAGAAATAGTACCTACGTCGGCCACATGATGCCAGCAACGGTCACATTTCTCAGCTTCAGAGGCTTTCACTGTCACAAACAAACCTTCAATGTCTGTTGCATTAGCTACGTCTGACTTATCTGACAGAGGCTTCACTTCTGCTTTTGAAGTCAACAGCACAAAACGCAATTCATCTTCCAGCTTATTCAGTTTCTCAGCCAAAGTGGTATCAGCATACAAAGTCACTTCTGCCTGAAGTGCACCACCGATAACCTTCTCACTACGTGCAGCTTCCAGCAGTTTATTCACCGCACCACGCACATCCTGAATCTCACTCCAGAATGCATTGTTCAGCTCTTCACCTTCAGCAAGACCAAACAGACCATCGAACCACTCTTCCGTAAATACAAACTTAGCACGTTCACCCGGCATCTCATTCCAGATTTCATCTGCAGTAAATGACATAATAGGTGCCATCCAGCGCACAAGAGCTTCCACGATATAGTACAATGCAGTCTGACAACTACGCTGAGCATGACCACCACGTTTAGCGGTATATTGACGATCTTTAATTACATCCAGATAGAAAGACCCCATCTCGATAGAACAGAACTGCATCAGTCGCTGAGTAACTGCATGGGTATTATATTCATCGTATGCTTTAATGATCTCTTCCTGTGCTGCCAGTGCGCGACCGACAGCCCAACGATCCAACGCCACCATTTCCTCTCTTGGTACCAAATCCGTTTCCGGATTAAATCCGTTCAGGTTAGCTAGGAAGAAACGTGCCGTATTGCGGATACGACGATAAGCATCGGCAGAACGCTTCAGGATTTCATCAGATACTGCCACTTCACCGGTGTAATCCGTTGACGATACCCAAAGACGCAGAATGTCAGCGCCAAGCTTGTTAGTTACATCTTTCGGAGCAACTACGTTACCGATAGACTTGGACATTTTACGTCCCTGACCATCCACAACAAAGCCGTGAGTCAATACTTGCTTATAAGGTGCTTCACCTTTCATTGCGATGGAAGAAATCAATGAAGACTGGAACCAACCCCGGTGCTGGTCTGAACCCTCCAGATACATATCAGCACTGTTGCCGTTAAACTCCTCACGACTATCCACGACAGCGTAGTGAGTCACACCAGAGTCAAACCATACATCCAGAGTATCCAATACCTTTTCATAATTCTGAGCGTCTTCTTCACTCATTAGCTCTGCAGGGTCGATGTCCCACCAGGCCTGGATGCCTTTTTCTTCTACCAGATTAGCAACTTTTTCAATCAACTCAGGACTATTCGGATGCAACTCAGACGTTTCTTTATGTACAAACAGCGCAATAGGTACACCCCAGGTGCGCTGACGGGAAATGCACCACTCAGGACGACCTTCGATCATACCTTCAATACGGCTCTGACCCCAGTCAGGCATCCACTGAACACCTTTGATAGCTTCCAATGCTTGCTTACGCAAACCTGCCTGATCCATAGAAACAAACCACTGAGGTGTGGCACGGAAAATAATAGGAGTCTTATGACGCCAGCAGTGTGGATAACTGTGCTCATAAGCATGGTGATGCAGTAAAGCACCGCGTTCTTTCAATACCTCAAGTACTGAATCGTTCGCTTTAAATACATGCTGACCGGCAAACAGTTCAGTATCCGGCAGAAAAACACCGTTAGAACCCACAGGGTTAGCGACTTCAAGACCATACTGCTGACCAACAGCAAAGTCTTCCTGACCATGACCTGGAGCAGTGTGTACGACACCTGTACCAGAATCTGTTGTGACATGATCACCAAGAATTGCCGGAACATCAAAAGCATAGAATGGGTGTTTAAAGCGGATCAGCTCCAGATCCGCACCTTTACAGAAGCCAAGATTATGGAAATGTTCGATTCCGACACGATCCATCACATCTTTTGCCAGTTCAGAAGCAACTATCAGGCGTTCTTTCTTCTCACCTTCAAGCTGAATCAGTACATATTCAAGATCAGCGCGTACAGCTACTGCCCGGTTTGCCGGCAGTGTCCAAGGGGTTGTGGTCCAAATAACAATGGATACTTCCCCTTCGCCGTGATGTTCTCCTGCCAGAGTAAATTTCTTCAGCAGAGCTGCTTCATCTACTGCCGCAAACCTTACGTCAATTGACGGAGAAATTTTGTCTTTATACTCAACTTCGGCTTCAGCCAGCGCAGAACCACAGTCCGTACACCAGTGAACCGGTTTAAATCCTTTATGCAGATGCCCTTGATCAGCAATTTTACCCAGAGCACGAATAATATTAGCTTCAGTCGCAAAATCCATGGTGCGATATGGCTTATCCCATTCACCAAGAATTCCCAAACGCTTAAAGCTTTCTTTCTGGCCTTCAACCTGTCCGGCAGCATATTCACGGCACTTCTCGCGAAATTCTGCGGCAGTGACTTTTTGTCCCGGCTTACCGACTTTCTTTTCTACCATCAGTTCAATAGGCAGACCATGACAGTCCCAGCCAGGAATATAAGGTGCGTCATAACCGGAAAGTGTTTTGGATTTGATAATAATGTCTTTAAGAATCTTGTTCAGTGCGTGACCAATGTGAATATCACCATTGGCATATGGAGGGCCATCGTGCAGTACGAAAGATTTTTTGCCTTTCTTCGCTTTACGGATCTCTCCATAAAGATCTTCTTTGTACCAACGCTTCAGCATATCCGGCTCACGATTAGCCAGATTACCACGCATCGGAAACCCTGTTTCAGGTAAGTTCAGGGTATCTTTGTAGTCTGTCATTGATTCTTAATTCCGTTATATTGGGCGAAAGTTAGACATTATACCAAGTGGAGGAACAGCCACTCAGCGCTTGAGCTGATGCAGCCACACCCTTGCCGCCTCAGCATCCAATTCAATTTGTTGTTTCAGCATTTCGAACGATTCGAAACGTTTTTCATCACGCAGTTTTTTCAGCAGAGCGACTTCAAGCTGTCGACCATACAGGTCAGCTTTAAAGTCAAACAGATGCACTTCCAGTTGTTGACGAATACCATTCACTGTTGGCCTCTGTCCGATATTAGCAACACCACCAAAAGGACCATTTTCCAGACCATGCACCTGCACAACATAAACACCAGATACCGGCGATACACATCGCTTCAGGGGAATATTGGCTGTAGGAAAACCAATAGTCCGACCCAGCTTACGACCATGCGATACACGGCCATTGATACTGTAAGTTCGTCCCAGCATCCTTTCCGCTTCCCCCAGTTCGTCTGCAGCCAGAGCCTCCCGGATAGCAGTACTGCTAACCCTTTGCTCCCGCACACAAAAACTATGGGTACTCACGACTTCAAAACCGTACTTATCACCCGCTTCTTTGAGCATGGTAAAATTGCCGACCCGGTTCCTGCCGAAACAGAAATCGTCACCGACAACCAGAAACTTAACACCCAGACGATCGACCAGCAAGTCTCGAATAAAATCATGAGCCGATATATCAGCAAAATGCCGGTTAAAGTTGATACACAATAGACGATCTATCTGTAATTTACGCAACTGAACATACTTATCCCGTAACCGGGTCAGACGTGCAGGCGCTTTATCTCCGGCAAACAACTCCAGCGGCTGTGGCTCGAAAGTTAAGGCAACCGAGGGGAAACCCATCACCTGTGCTTTTTCTGCAACTTGTTTTAACACCTGCTGATGCCCAAGATGCACACCATCGAAATTGCCTATCGTCAGAACGCATCCATAGTGCTTTGGCTTTATATTGTGAATACCACGAATCAGTTCCATTTGAACCAGCTATGAACTCAACTCTGTTTATTATGCTTAGTGTGAAACCGACGGATTATATACCAGTGGCCGTTTTGCTTCCAATATTTGTTCCGTGCCTCTCAACCAAGCCATCTATAACAAAATATCTGTTTATTCATGCCGTCTTACACTCCATACTCAAGTAACTTCAAGATGGTTAGGTATATTAATCCGCCTTTAAATGGTGCAGCCGTACACCTAAAGCAGTGGCCGTCGCAATATAGACCAGCCCGGCAAAACCGATCAACAGCGCCAGCATCATGGCTCGCTCTGTCAGACTCCAGGCAAGCCAGACCGGCATGGCTTCCAGTTGCCATAAAATAGCCGCCACCATAACGCTTCCGGCAATAAGTAACCGCATTACAAATCCCAGAGTCTGCCTGCTGATACGATACACATTCGCCAGATGCAAACCGCGATATAACAGCCCCATATTGACTAAAGCAGACAAAGCTGTCGCCATTGCCAATCCGATATAACCATAGAAAAATGCCAGAATAGCGTTAAACACCATATTGGATACCATCGCAATGATGCCGTATCGCACCGGTGTTTTGGTATCCTGACGTGAGTAATAACCGGGAGCCAGTACTTTGATCAACATAAAGCAGAGTAACCCGGATGCGTAAGCCAGCAGCGATAATGAAGCCTGCTGAACATCAGACGGAGTAAACTCTCCACGCATAAACAGCACCATCATCATTGGCTTCGCCAGGACCATCAGACCGAGCATAGCTGGAAGGCCTAGCAATACGACCATACGAATCCCCCAGTCCATGGTGCTGGAAAAACCCTCACTATGAGCATCCACATGTTTTCGGGAAAGAGCGGGCAAAATTACCGTCGCGATAGCAATACCGAACAGTCCCAGAGGAAACTCCAGTAACCGATCAGAGTAGTACAGCCAGCTTATCGAACCAGTCTGTAAAAAGCTGGCAATAAAGGTATCGAATAGGAGATTAATCTGACTGACTGAAACACCAAACAGAGCAGGGATCATCAAAGTTCGGATCTTCACCACACCTGGATCTCGCCATCCCCATTTAGGCCAGACCAGCATTCCTTCCCTGAGCAGAAACGGAATTTGAAACAGGAACTGAACCAGCCCACCAAGAAACACCCCGATAGCCAAACCAATTTCAGGCTGAGTTAGGTTTGGAGCAATAAACAGAGCTGAGGCAATAATCATGATATTAAGGAATACGGGGGTAAAAGACGACACTGCAAACTTACCCAGAGTATTCAAAATAGCACCGGACAACGCCACAAAAGTAATGAACCACAGGTAAGGAAACGTAATTTTCAGCATCAGACTGGCCAGCTCAAACTTTGGGGCTGCCGGTCCGTCATTCAGCCAGTCAATAAACCAGCCAGCGCCGAATAATGCAGTGACCACGCCTGAACCGACAATACCAAATAGAGTCACAATACTGACCAAACCACCCAAAGTACCGGATACTCGAGCAATAAGCTCCCGGGTTTTGTCTCTGTCACCGGACGATTCGTATTCGGTTAACACAGGCACAAATGCCTGAGAAAATGCTCCTTCAGCAAACAGACGACGTAAAAAATTAGGGATCTTGTTGGCAAAGAAAAAGACATCCGCACTAGCCCCGGCTCCCATCAGATTTGCGACGACAACATCTCTGATCAAGCCAAGTACACGAGAGATAAAAGTCATCATGCTTACAATCAAGCCGGACTTTAACAATTTTTTACTCACAAACACCTCATCCATAATGAGCAGGAGATCCATGCCGGAACAAAACAAAAAACGCAACCGCATGATATTAAAGTTAAAAATAAAAACCAATGACAGATAAAATTAATTTACATCTGTCATGTTCCGACAGCAGTCTAGTAACCTGCCGGTTAACCTGCAATAAGGAACACTTATTTAATGGCATTGGCAGAAAAATGCTGATAGAATCCCCGCCATCTTAACCGCGTTAACCTGACTATTCCAAAATTTGTGTGGATTAGATGGGTTTTTGCACAAATCATTTGACATTTCGGCGATAAAGAGGCATATTCCTCCGCCTTAAATTGTCACCGAACTAAAGTTTTTGGGAGTTAGACCCTTGGCAAACAGTAAATCTGCTAAGAAGCGCGCTATCCAAGCTGAAAAACGTCGTCAGCACAATGCTAGCCGTCGTTCTATGATGCGCACTTACATGAAGAAAACTATCGCAGCTATCAACGCTGGCGATAAAGAAGCTGCAACTGCTGCATTCGCTGTAGTTACACCTATCCTTGACCGTATGGCGACTAAAGGCCTTATTCACAAGAATAAAGCTGCTCGTCATAAGTCTCGCTTCTCTGCTGCAATTAAAGCTCTGTAATCAGAACCTTAAAGCAAGAGAAAAAAACCGGCTTACGCCGGTTTTTTTATATCTTTTTTTGCCGGAAACACATGAGTCCCTCCGGCATGTATCTATCTATACCGCTATACCGAACAGTACAAACTGTGCAACAAATGAATCATCTGCTTAACTTCATCACTTCTCAGTGAATAATATACTGTCTGAGCTTCCTTACGGGTATTCACCAGTCCGTCCCGTCTCAGCCAGGCCAGATGCTGTGACAAAGCAGACTGACTCAGATCCAGTCTGGCGCACAATTCTCCGACAGAAAGCTCCTGCTCATGAAGCAGACAAAGGATTTGCAATCTCCTCTCATTTGCCATGGCCTTTAACAGGGCTACCGCCTGAGCAGAATTCTGCTCCATATCCTGTAGGTTCATTTTTACCTCCACTGGGTCACTACACCGGGTTGAGCAATGCCATATTACTCCTGCAAATTAATCTTCGGATGTTAATACATTCATAAAGCGTATAAAAGTATTCACCACCGTTTATCTTTCACTTTTGTGTTAACAGAAACGAAAATCAATCGAATAGATGACTAAAATCCGTATCACAGACGTTTTTTACTGCCGGGTGCTGGATCATTCTTTCAGCAAAAATTACGTAGTACTCTTCTTTCAAATCTCTGACCTCACCAACCAATTGCAACTGAAATTCATCACCCACTTCTGACAAATAGAAATGCGGAGCCAGAAATATCGCATCACTGTTATAACGGGCAAAAGCCTTCATCAGTGCAACATCATCAAATTCTCCCAGAATATTCGGTTGGATTCCCTGCTGCTCAAACCACTGAGAAACTTTCCTCCCCATAGAAGTACGGCTACCGGGAACCAACAACTTTCTCTGTTCCAGAATAGCAGGAAAGTCTGGTGTATCGACGCATCCGGCACAAAAAAAACTCAGCGTACATTCTCCGAGTTTTTTACTGTACAAACCGGGACTCTGGCTGGAATCTACCGGACAATCAGACAGAATCATATCCAGCTTGTGCTGAGAAAGCTGCTCAATTAATAACTCGTGGGTAGATTCAAAACAACGCAGATGGATACGATTGTCTTCAGGCACAATACTGGTAAGCACTTTACTGACCAGATGTTTGGATAACGCATCAGAAACCCCGACATCAAACAGAAGATTGGATCGCTGACTGTAATTAACAATATCCAGCATTTCATAACTGAGGCCAAACATACGATCAGCATACTTAAAAATAAGCTGTCCCAATTCCGTTGGCTCAATATTTCTGCCATTACGTTTGGTTAATTTTCCTTTAACCCGGTCTTCCAATGCCTTTATCTGCCCGGTAACCGTTTGAGGGGTCAGAAAAAGAGCCTCTGCAGCTTTAGTAACGGAACCCTGTTTACACACCATCCAGAAATAATAAAGATGATTATAATTAAGGTGTGACATCAGTAAATACTCCAGAAAACGTTCTTACCATTTTCAATCATACCACCAATACACACAAACACATAAAAAAACAACTCAATAACCACAAAACACTCGGAAATACCGAATCTTCAAAATTACAATATGACAGTTATGTCATCTTTTTCAATAAAAAAGAACAGCTCAAATGAAATAACAGTGAAAACCTCACACCCAATGAAAATACAAAACTCTTTTAAATCAAAATATTAAAAAATAAAAAATACCACACAAACGGTTTCCCACTCAAAAACCACCCAGATCTCACTTTTACAAAAGTGTCATATAACTGAAATATTTAGTCTCTAGTATCGCCGTCAGGTTAATCAACTGACCACCACAATAAAGGTCACGGAGAAAACATTATGATGAACCAGGCAACGACTGCAACAACACAGCCGGTAAACAGTGCCTCACGTTCACTACGCTGGATCAATCTGGCTTTCATGCTTTACCTGTTGCTACTGGCCGTATCAATGGTTGGCAGCGGCTTTAAGCTGGCAGCCGGAGAACAGGCAAAAATTCTGTTTGAGTTCGCATCTCATCCTGTCGCGGGACTGATGATAGGTCTGGTTGCAACCGCGCTTATCCAGTCTTCCAGTACAGTAACGTCTATCATTGTAGGACTGGTTGCTGGCGGACTTCCTGTTGAAACCGCTATTCCAATGGTGATGGGAGCCAATATAGGCACAACCGTTACCAATACACTGGTCAGTCTTGGCCATATGCGCTGTAAAAATGAATTCAAACGTGCATTTGCCAGTGCCACCATTCACGACTTTTTTAACCTTCTGGCTGTAGCCATTTTTCTACCACTGGAAATGATGTTTGGACTGCTGGAAAAAATATCCCACTGGCTGGTTTCCCCAATGCTGGCAACCGGTGATATGAGCATTAAAAGCTTTAACTTTGTTAAACCAATAACCAAACCCGTCATCAGCGCTCTGAAAGGGCCTCTCAGTCAGTTTAGCGATGGTGCTAGTGGTGCCGTACTGATTATTCTTGGTATTGCAACTATCTTTGTAGCAATCACCGTAATGGGTAAGCTGATGAAAAGCCTCATGGTCGGCCGGGCACGGGATATCCTGAAACATGCCATTGGACGGGGGCCACTGCACGGTATTTTATCTGGCTCTATCGTTACTGTACTGGTTCAGTCTTCATCTACAACAACCAGCCTGATGGTACCACTGGTTGGTACAGGCGTTCTCAAGGTTCGGGATGTTTATCCATTCACTCTGGGAGCTAATATCGGTACCTGTATTACAGCTCTGCTGGCTGCAACCGCTGTTACCGGTGAATTTGCTGCTTTTGCTCTTCAGATCGCTCTGGTTCACCTTACATTTAACATTATGGCGACCATACTGATTTTCGGTATACCATTCCTGAGAGAACTACCACTAAAAGGTGCGGATCTTATCTCAGACCTTGCAATGAAGAATAAAGCCATTGTCGCTGCCTACCTGCTTTGTGTTTTTATCATCATGCCGGGAACCATTTTGGCACTGACTGTGTAATGTTCGGACAAAGCAAAAAATATCTCTTTAAGCCTGTCAGGTTTACCTGCAGGCTTTTTTGATCCCAGCTTATGTGATTGATAAATGAAACCAGATCATAAAAATGATACGATTGGCCGCAATTAAACTAACCATCAGATCAGATTTATGAAACAGTACTTAGAGTTATGCCAGCGAATCGTGGATGAGGGAGTTTGGATTGATAATAAGCGTACAGGAAAAAAATGCCTGACTGTTATCAATGCCGACCTGACCTACAATGTAGCAAACAGCGAATTCCCTCTGGTCACCACCAGAAAGAGCTTCTGGAAATCAGCGATTGCAGAAATCATTGGCTATATCCGTGGCTATGATAATGCCGCGGATTTCAGAAAACTGGGAACAAAAACCTGGGATGCCAATGCAAACGACAATGCCGACTGGCTGGCTAATCCTTATCGTAAAGGAACGGATGACTGTGGTTTTATCTATGGCAAAGTAGGACGAAACTTTCCGAAACCAGACGGAGGTAGTATCGACCTGCTACGGCAGATTGTCGATGACTTGTCTGAAGGTATCGACAACAGGGGGGAAATTTTCACGTTCTATCACCCCGGTGCATTTCATATGGGCTGTCTGCGCCCTTGTATGTACAGCCATCATTTTTCCCTGTTGGGTGACACCCTGTATCTGAACAGTACCCAGAGAAGTTGTGATGTCCCGCTAGGGCTAAACTTTAATATGGTTCAGGTCTATTTCTTTTTGGCTATCATGGCACAAATCACTGGAAAGAAAGCAGGGCAAGCTTACCATAAGATAGTAAACGCTCACATCTATGAAGACCAACTGGATCTGATGCAAAATGTACAGTTAAAAAGATCCCCCCTTCCGTCACCCAAACTGGTTATTAATCCAGAGATTAAGACGCTGGAAGATTTGGAAACCTGGGTAACGTTGGATGACTTTGAGGTTGAAGATTATCAGCACCACGAAGCCATCAGATATCCGTTTTCTGTTTGATCGCGCAGAGATCAGCTAATATTTCACTGCCGCGGACAAATACAACTGTATGAGCATCATGATTCAAAGCTTTTCCCAATCACCTGAAGAGCTATTATCCCATTATTTCAACGCTCCTATGAATATTGGACGGGTGTATTTTGCCGGTAATCTGCCGGAACCTCCGGAATTATCATATCAGGTTCACTTTCAGCGTCTGGAAATGGTGGTTGAAGGAGAAGTAGAGATGGAAGTGGGTAACGATATTGGTATCGAAACCCGCCATGTTCTTACACAAGGGGATTCTCTTTATATTCCGGCAAACTGCTGGAATAAGCCACTATGGAACAAGCCGGTGACTATGCTTAATGTGCTGGTAGGCAAACAAAGTTTTGGGATCAGCATACTGCACTGGAACGGAGAGCAGTTTGAAACCCCTCAGAAAACCAGCACTCAACGCCGGGGGCCCCGGACAGGGACGTTTATTTTACAGTCTCTGGAAGAACTCCGCTGGCATGAAGATGATCAATACACAATAAAACTGCTGATAGCATCGTTGTTCAGCCATATCAAAGATCTAATCACTAATCCCCCTGAAACCCCTTCCCGTAGTAAGGCGCTGTTTGAAGCTGTACGGGATTACATTGAGCAGAACTATCATGAACCATTGACCAGGGAATCAGTTGCACAACATTTTTATGTTTCCCCCAATTACCTGTCACAACTGTTTCAGAAAGAAGGCCGAATGAAGTTCAACGAACATCTCAACCACATACGTCTGGAACGCGCAAAATATCTGCTCAAAGAATATGATATGAAAGTAAAAGAAGTCGCACACAGATGTGGCTTCAGTGACAGTAATTATTTTTGCCGGGTATTCAGAAACCAGACAGCCCGCTCACCATCAGAATATCGTACTCACTATCGTAGCCATAGCTTTCTGATGAAAGACAACGGATAGAAAAGGCTATAGCTGGATAATCGTACCAGGAGGGGAACGGTAAGCCTTATCAAGATGCATAAACAGTTCCTCTGGCTGGCGTAAAAATGTGGATATATTACTGCGTATCTGCCTTATTTGTCCGAAACGTTCAGCTCCTTCAATGTTAATATCTGCAATGATCACAGCTACATCCGCATTCTGAATCTGCTTTTCAGACAGAATATGCTCACTGCCAAGTGCACCCTGAGTTTCCACTTCAATCTGAATCTCATTCTTTTTACAAAACTTTTCTAACAATTCTGCAGCCATATATGTATGAGCAACGCCACTGATACAGGCAGTAACAGCAATAATATTCATAATCTATTAACAGATAAAAAAATAGAGGTATAACCTAAGTATACCTCTATTATTTATGACTTACTGATGTTGTTTTATTGATTTTTCAGAGAGTAAGATGCTGATCATTATATCGGTTTAAAGCGCATTCAAAACCGTGCTGTCCTTCCCATATACGTTATCCCAATCAGCCTTAAAACCCGCAATGCCAGTATCAGTCAATGGGTGATACAGAAGAAGATCAAACACATCCGGAGCGATTGTTACAGACTGAGCTCCGGCTTTTGCGACCTCATGCACTTGTTGAACGTTCTTGAATGACGCTGCCAGTACTTTTGCATCCAGACCATATATATTGATTAAGTGAGCAATCTCTGCTGCAAGCAGGGTTCCGTCACCACAAATATTATCCAGCCGATTAACATAAGGAGCCAAAAACTCCGCCCCGGCTTTGGCCGCCATTAATGCTTGCTGAGGTGTCAGAATAGCCGTTGCTGTAATACGAATGCCTTTCTCTTTCAATAACTTCATCGCTTTAATACCCTGAGGTGTCACCGGCACTTTAATAATCAATAAGGGGTCTACAGCACACATGGCTTCCGCTTCTTCAACCATTATCTCGGCAGTCGTTCCCATCACCTGTGCATGCAACATACGTTCAGAACCAATGATTTCACGAATTCCGGTCAGTACATCCTTTAGTGGTTTGTTTTCTTTGGCAACAATTGACGGGTTGGTGGTTACGCCATCCAAAGGATACAGATCCAGTGCTTTTTTTATTGCTTCAGGGTTGGCAGTATCTAACATATAAATCATGCTTATCTCCAATGGTTATTTCTTAAATCCAAATTCTTTCAGGCAGCGGGTAATAGCAGCCTTACTTTCAGTAAAAACAACCCCCTGCTCAGCCAGCTTAGAAGTATTCAACCTGACATCCCGGGTCTTTGGTGCATCATTGTGCCCCAGAAGATCTCCCAGACGAGCCTTCTGCCCAATTTCAGTCAGTATATGTTGGGTAATCTCATACCGACTGGCCTGATTATGCGCACCGGTATGATAAATTCCATATGGAATTTCGAAGATCTTTTCAAATTGTTCAATTAATTCATGAATATAAGTCAGACCCCGATATTCATTACGACGCTCAGTCATTTTTTGTCCGGAGATCAATGCCTGAAGAACATTCCACAACACATTCGGATTAATACTGGTATTTCGTTCTGGAAGACCAAACATCCAGGTAAAACGCAGGATCCACAATTCATCCAGAATAGAACTGAGCTCTTTTTCTGCTTCCAGTTTATTTTGACCATAAACCGTATCCGGGGCTGGTATATCACCTTCTGAGTATGGACCCGCTTCCTCATTACCGTTAAAAACCTGCTCCGTACTGATAAAGACTAATTTAGCCCCAATATCTTTACAGGCTTTCGCAACATTTACCGCTCCCTGAACATTAACTTTATGAGCAATATCCGGATGCTTATTACAAAAATCCGTTACCGCAATAGCCGCAGCATGAATAACATAATCCGGATTAACTTCTGAAAATATCGCAGAGACCTCCTCTGCATTTGTAATATCCAGTTGCTCCACATCTGTTGCCGTAATGGCATACCGATTCTGATACAACTGAATAAAACGAGTACCAAAAAAACCGTTTGCACCCGTTATAAGTATTTTCTGCATCATTAACCTCCAATGATGACTGTGTAACCATAAGCTTCAATATGACGACAAACAGAAGCGATCTCTTCTGTACCGGGGACAGGAACATCTTTGAAAGCATATTCCAGATTAAACGTTTCGTATTTGCTTGCACCATACTGGTGGAAAGGCAGAATATGCAGTTCGCGCAACTGAAATGGCCGTAGAAATGCCAATATTTTATCCACATTAGTCAAACTTAATGTGTAACCGGGGATCAACGGTAATCGGGGAATAACGTTAATCCCCATACCAGCCAGTTGACTAAAACCGGCCAGTACCCGCTCCAAATCAATTCCGGTCACCTGTCTGGAACGTTCTGAATCCATAATCTTGAAGTCAAACAAGACTTCATCACACAAAGCTCCCAGCCTGAGTAACTGTTTTATATTGCCCTGGCCAGATGTTTCAATCGCTGTCCGGTAACCTAACTGCTTAAGTCGTTTCAACAGCATAATGGCAAACGGAGCCTGCATAAGAACTTCCCCTCCGGATAAAGTGACGCCTCCGCCAGACGTTCGGAAGAACACATCATCTTTCTCTATCTCAGCAAGGATCTCCTCCACACTCATATCCCTGCCGACTATTTCCAGAGCCCCTCCGGGACAATCATCAACATCCATATCACACTGACTACAGTGAAGACATTTCACTTCCCGCCGGATCACTTGTGACTGCAAAGAACGAGACTCAGGATTCGAACACCACGGACATTTTAAAGGGCATCCCTTGAAAAATACGACAGTACGGATCCCCTCCCCATCATGCAGAGAATAGCGCTGGATATTAAATATTCGCCCGGTTTCCCGAGCTTTCTGCTCACAGTTCATGAGCAGTTCTTCGAATAATGTCATCCTGGATCTCTTTCGACAGTTCAACGAAGAAAGCGCTATATCCAGCTACCCGTACCACCAGCCCTGCATAATCTTCCGGATTTTCCTGGGCTTTACGTAACATATCCGCATTCAGCACATTGAATTGAATATGCTGCAGTTTCAGCTTCATAAAAGCTCGCAGAAACTGACTCAGTTTATTCAGCCCCGCATCCCCCTCCAATGTAGATGGTGTAAACTTCACATTCAGCAAACTGCCGTTAGACAGCAGATAATTATCCAGCTTAGAAACCGATTTAAGCACAGCAGTTGGTCCCTGATGATCTTTACCCAGCATAGGAGAAAGCCCGCCGTCTGCCAGCTGTTCACCAGACAAACGTCCGTCAGGTGTCGCACCAACAACAGCACCTAAAGGTACATGAGCGGAAACAGTATAAGATCCAGGAGTAAACATACCTCCCCTAGGATTGCTATAACGTTCAACCTCTTTACAAAACAGACGCAACAGCTCAGAACCGATTTGATCGACGGAATCAATATCATTACCGTATTTTTCATACCGGTTAATCAAACGAGCCCGGATTTTATCCCCCCCTTCCAAATCGAAGTTAGCGTTCAATAACTGAATAAATGCCTTAAATGTGCTGCGTTTTTCTTCAAAGACATATCGTTTTAGTGCATGTAGTGAGTCAGACAAGTTAGCAATACCTATTCCCTGAACCCCTGAGAAGTTATACCGTCCGCCACCATAGGTAATATCTTTACCATTCTCGATACAGTCACTGATAAAAGAAGAGAGCAGTGGTACCGGAGCCCAGTCGCGATGGCCGATATCGCAAATATTAGAGCCATCGATCATCAACTTCACATAATGGCAGATATCTTCTTTCATCTGGGACATCAGGCTGTCATAAGTAACATTTGTGTTATTTTCGTTACTCTTAAGCGTTAGCTCCATCACCTTAAGCAGATTAAACATCGCAATATCATGCAGACCATAAGTTTTGCCTGGAATAGACAACTCTACACACCCTACAACCGCATAGTCACGGGCATCTTCCAGAGACACACCACGGTTAAGAAAAGCAGGCACAATTACTTCATCATTGAATACCTGAGGAATCCCCGTCCCCAAACGAATGGTTTCCGCCGCTTTATTTAAAAATGCCCGATCAATAAACTCATTTACCCGCACACCCAAGTTTGGCTGTGGAAGCTGAATACTCTGATAGGCATCAAGGCATAAGGTAGACAGTTCATTAACGGCACTTTGGCCCGTTTCCGTTAACCCCCCCAGCAGAATGGTGTAGCCGGTCGGAAAGCCGGCAAAAAACTTCGCACTACCTGATGAACGCAATAACACAATATCGTTAGTTTTGATCCACAGACTCTCCAGATATTCCCGCAAAAACGCGGTATCTTCATTCTGCGCCACTGACTTCCGGTAAAAAGGCAGCATATACTGATCAAATCGTCCCAGAGACAGAGAACTGGCATTCGACTCATATTGCAGAATAATATTCATATACCAGAACAGCTGACACGCTTCGATAAAGTTATCCGGCTTTTCTGTGGCTATCTTTCCAGATACCCTGGCAATCATATTCAGTTCGTGTTTTCTGCTAACATCTTCACACTGCGAGGCCATCTCAGCGGCCAGTGTTTCATAGCGACGAATATGTCGGATAGATGCCTGCAGAAGAATAAGTACCGACTGGTAGAAAACATTGTCAGGATTAGACAGTGCCCGAGACTCCAGTTCATCAGCTAATGCGCCAAGGCCATTGCTGAGCAGGCGTTCAAAATCGATGATAATATGTCCCTGGCCTTTGTCAGTCTGATTTACGCTGAAAACCTTCTGACCTACTGCGGCTTTAATCTCTTCCGGAAACTGGCTATTTATAAAATCTTTCATGGAACGCTCTGACCAGTACGGCAGCAGTTGTTCACGATAGATGGCTTTCTCTTTTTCCGAGATATAAAACCGGTCTTGTGGGCGGGTATCAAAGGTATCCAGCTCTTTATCTATCCAGTACGGATCCATTTCCGGCGACACAATACCGGCACGTGGCTTAACAGTACGGTTACCGGCAATCAGTTCATTTTCACGGATGGAAATTGCAACATGATCAAGAATATGAGCAGTAGCTTTTGCACGGCGAAGAAGCGTATGCTCACCTTCCGTCTTTTGGTGACTTTCTGTATACAGAAGTGCACGTTCCAGTGATATTTCTCTGTTCGCTTCAAACAGTGCAGATTTAAGTTTTTCTATTCTTACAGTGCTCATAGCAAGCTCCGTTAATAATGAGGTGTTGAGTCTTGTTATATACCCTCCCTTGTTCCTGATAAGAGAGAGGAATTAATGCATTAAACGTTTGCCAGATGTGCTTCTATCTTATCCATAACCGCAGCCGCTCTCTTCACTGCATCACTAACCCCGATACGAACAACGACTTTACCTTCGAAACGTTCCTGATTTTTAATATCGATATCTTTGGTCAAAATAACCACATCTGCGGCAGCAACTTCATCTGCTGTCAGCGCGTTTTCAATACCGATAGAGCCCTGAGTCTCTACCTTACAGCTCCAGCCCTTATCTTTTGCGGCTGCTTCTACTGCTTCTGCAGCCATATATGTATGTGCTACACCCGACGGACATGCGGTAACAGCGACGACATTGACCATATTGTTTCTCCTGAGATATTTTTGTTAGGAAGAGCTGCCAGTCTTCTGACAAACAGCTCTGCATTGAATAATGAACCAAATCATCTATTGAATACGGATATGAATTAACCAATCGAAATATCTAGATCTACCTCATCTGATTTCGTTGTTGTCTGTTTTCCTGCACCAACCTTACGGCGAGCTTTAAGAAAGTTCACCATAAGTGCAGTGACAACCGAACCCGCAGCCAGTGCAATAATAAAACTAAAACGACCCTCCACTACCGGCAGTACAATCAGCCCACCCCATGCTGCAAAACTTTTGACACCAAGTACAGCAGCGATTACAGAACCACAAGCTGTACCAATCATGATAGAAGGCAATACTCTCAGAGGATCTGCAGCCGCAAACGGAATAGCACCTTCAGTTATCCCCATGGTTCCCATCAGAATAGATGCGCGGCCGGCCTCCTGTTCGTCAGCAGCATACAGTTTTTTATTCATAAAGGTTGCCAGCCCCATCCCGACAGACGGGACAGCCACAGCCACTGAAGAGATACCAGCAACGTTATAAATGCCTTCCCCTACACACAGAATGACAAATGCATATGCCACCTTGTTTACCGGCCCCCCCATATCGAATGCGATCATCAAACCCATAATAATTGCCAACACAACGATACTGGAATCCTGCATACCTTTAAGAAAACCAGTCAGAGCAGCGGTAGCCGAACCGATTGGCTCACCAATTCCCCAAACAATTGCACCCGCAGTAATAAACGTACCAATAATAGGAATGACAAAAATGGGCATAATGGAACGGGCAAATGCAGGAACCTTTATCTTTTTCAGATAATGAACAACGATACCGCCCAAAATACCGGCGAAGATAGCGCCAAAGAAGCCCGTGTTGTACATATTGGCACCAATAAAAGCAGCAATTGCAGACGGAGCAAGAGCTGAGCGATCAGCAATCGAGTAGCCAATATAAGCTGCAAGAATCGGCACCATTAACTGGAAACCTGCCACGCCGATAAAGAACAAATCGTGCAGCCAGGTTCCCTCTTCGGGTACAGCACCTTTACCGTACAACATAACCGATGCTGCTAGCAAAATACCGCCTGCAACAACAAATGGAATCATATGGGATACACCCGTCATCAGGTGCTGTCTTGTATTTTTCAGTATGGAAATGATGTCATTCATAACATTGTTCCTTAGAGCACAAAGCTTTTAATAGTTAGTCTTGGATTTGTTCACGTTTACTTACTGCGCAATAAGTTCACAGCATCGGAATTACCGATACTAACCTTCGAAGTTGTGACACTAATATAGTTAGCAAATATGCTATCAAGTTAGAAGATAAAACTTCTATTTACTGGATTTTTGTAAGATCAAATTCAGAAGGTGATCTACAACACACAATAGTCACCCTGACATAAAAAGATAAAAATACAAAACTAATTACATGAAAATAAACAAATTAGTAAAAAATAAAAACAAAACACACATTTAGAACCTTCACTTTTTTATCCATATACACAGCATATTAGACAGAGATCACACTCGAGAACAAATATAACAAATATCCAGTAAAACGAAGAAATCTCCAATAGAGATAATAAAAATGACGTTTTATTGTGTAAAAACAAAATGAACCCGATGAAGCAACCGATTCAGAGGCAAAAAAATTATTCGTTCTGAGGACAGTATTTATGAAAACCTTCTCTTTCTCTTGTGAGCTGCCAAATGGTGTCCATGCTCGTCCGGCGAGCTATGTAGAGGCATTGTGTAATGAATTTGAAGCTGACATTCAGTGGAAAAATGAACGTACCGGTATTTCTGCCAACGCAAAAAGTGTACTCTCCCTGATAGGCACTGATACATTGCAAGGAGATCCATGTCTGGTTTTTATCGAAGGTAAAGACGAAGATGCAGCATTCCAGAAACTTTTCTCTTTTATTCAACACGAATTTCCACACTGTGATGCCCCTCTGGAACAAACTGAGCAGAATGATGGGGAACTGAGCATTCTTCCGCGTAATTTTTCCAATCTGAATATACCTGTAATTCGCGGCCACGCAGTTAGCAGCGGATTTGGATCTGGCCAATTGGTTCAAGTTGGTGCAATCAACTTCGATAACCTGAATGATCTTCCTGAAAATCGAACAATTGCAGAAGAAAAAGCCGCTTTATCAAAAGGCTTAAAACAACTTTACCGAACATTTGAATTACAGATAACCACCACGAACCATACTGAAGCGGAAGTTATTACAGCCCATATTTCGATTGTTAAAGATGCTGAATTTCACCAAACACTGGAAGCAAACCTCGTAGAAGGACGCAGTTGTGCTGATGCCGTTATCGCGACCGCCAAACATTTCAGCGAACAACTGCAAAACTCAACTTCTGCCTATATGCGTGAACGTGAACTGGATATTCGTGACGTCTGTTTTCAGTTACTTCAGACTCTCTATGGTGAAGACAAGTTCTCCAACCAGCTCACGCTTGAGCAGCCGAGTATCTGTATTGCCGACGACCTGACACCGAGTCAGTTTCTTGAACTGGATAAAAAACTTCTGAAAGGACTCATCCTGACTCACGGTGGCAGTACTTCCCACACAGTCATCCTGGCTCGATCTTTTGCCATCCCAACTCTCGTCGGTATTGATGAAACCAAACTGTCAGCCTTGGTCGATACTCAGGTTTTCGTTGATGGCAACCTAGGACTGGTTGCAACAGAGATCACCGAACCTCTGCGCCGCTACTACGCAGAAGAACAGCGCATGGCCAGCATTATTGAACAACGTCAGAGCAAGTTTCGTGAGAAACAAGGTAAAACTGCAGATGACCAAAAGCTGGAGATCGCCGCTAATATCGCTCATTCAGTGGAAGCTAAATCTGCATTTGGTAACGGTGCAGAAGCCATCGGACTGTTCCGCACTGAGATGCTATACATGGATCGCGACTCAGCCCCGGATGAAGATGAACTGTACAACATATTCTGTCAGGCTCTGGATGCAGCAAACGATAGATCGATAATCATTCGAACCATTGATATCGGTGGTGATAAACCGGTGGACTACCTAAATATTCCTCAGGAAAACAACCCGTTTCTGGGGTATCGTGCCGTGCGTATCTACGAAGAGTTCTTAGACATGTTCAAGATACAGCTACGCAGCATCCTTCGCGCTTCGGCTCACGGTTCATTGAAGATCATGATCCCGATGATTTCTTCTCTGGAAGAGATCTTGTGGGTGAAAGATGTGCTGGCGGAGGTACGTAAAGAACTCCGCACCGAACATATTCCCTTCGACGAGAAGATCCCGCTGGGCATCATGCTGGAGGTTCCATCAGTGGCCTTTATCATCGATCAATGCTGTGAAGAGATCGACTTCTTCAGTATCGGCAGTAACGACCTAACCCAATATCTGATGGCTGTAGACAGAGACAACGCCAAAGTAACCAAGCACTACAACAGCTTAAACCCGGCTTTTCTGAGAACCCTGGATCATGTCGTACGTGAAGTTCACCGTCATGGCAAATGGATCGGTCTGTGTGGTGAACTGGGTGCCAAAGGATCGGTGCTACCACTGCTGGTAGGTTTGGGTCTGGATGAGATCAGTATGAGTGCTCCGAGTATTCCTGCTACCAAAGAACGGATAGCAAAACTGGACAGCCGCTCCTGTCGCCGGTTGCTGAATAAGGCCATGCAGTGCCGCACTTCTCTGGAAGTAGAACACCTGCTGGCTCAGTTCCGTATGGAGCAGAGTGATGCACCACTGATTTCCCAGGAGTGTATTACGCTGGACAATGATCTCCGCAGCAAGGAAGAGGTAATCAAGACGCTTTCCGACAACCTGTTTCTGGCAGGTCGCTGCCGCTACCCACAAAAACTAGCTGATGATTTATGGGCGCGTGAGGATGTTTTTTCTACGGGGCTGGGCTTTGGTTTCGCGATTCCTCACACCAAAAGTGAACATATCGAGCAATCCACTATTAGTGTATCCCGCTTAGCTAACCCCATAACCTGGGGAGATGAAGAAGCGCAGTTTGTCATTATGCTGACCCTGAATAAACACGCTGCAGGAGATCAACATATGAAAATCTTCTCTAAATTAGCTCGACGTATTATGCATGCCGAGTTCCGCCAAAACCTGATGAATGCAGCATCAACCGAAGCTATCGAAACAATACTTAAGGCTGAACTGGAATTATAAACACAAAGATTCCTTCTATTTCAAAATGTTACATTTCATATGGTGATATACTCTCCTTCGGGATATTGGCAGTACTTATTCAGTACTGCCCTTTTTCATTATCACTTATATCAGGGATGCCAAATAAGGACTGAGCAATGAACAAACTTTTAGACCACCTTTTGCAACAAGAGCAACGACTACAGTTTCTCCATTTTTCCCATACAAGAGCCTGGGAACTGGGATGTGCATTAAAAAAAGCAGCAGAACAGAAAGAAGCAAAGATTGCTATTGATATCACTATGAACAGCCTGTGTATTTTCAGTTATACCATGCCAGGAACTCGCCTCGACAATGTCGAATGGATTCGACGTAAAAGAAACGTAGTTCAACGCTATCAAAACAGTTCGTGGTATGTCGGTAACTACTATAAAGCAAAGGGAAAATCTATTGCTGAAGCATCACTGGTTGACCCCTGTGAATTTGCCCCATTCGGTGGCAGCTTCCCTCTCAACATCCGCAATGTCGGTACAATAGGAGCCATTACGGTTTCTGGTCTGTCGCAGGCTGAAGACCACCAGCTGATTGTCGATGTGCTGGAAGAATTCCTGTGTAATGAGAAATAATAAAAAGCAGGCCGTACCATCATACGGTACAGCCTTGATAACACCCAAAAACTATATTTTTTTCGACTCTGCCCGATATGCCCAAACCATCATCAGAATCCCGATAATAATCATTGGAGACGACAGGATCTGTCCCATAGAAATAATGCCGCTAAATAACCCAAGGTGAGCATCAGGTTCACGGAAATACTCAACGATAAACCGGAATACGCCATAACCTGTTAAAAACAATCCAGAAACCGAACCGGCAGGTCTTGGTTTACGAATAAACAGATTTAAAATAGCAAACAACAGTAGCCCTTCCAGTGCAAATTCATACAACTGGGAAGGATGACGTGGCAGATAACCACCACTAGGAAACAGGATAGCCCATGGCACATCCGTCACCCGTCCCCAAAGCTCATCATTCATAAAATTCCCCAGTCTGCCCATGCCCAACCCGAAAGGAACCAGTGGCGCAATAAAATCGGCAACACTAAAGAAAGAGCGTTTATTTTTCCAGCCATACCAGTACATAGCACTGATAACCCCCAGAAGCCCTCCGTGGAAAGACATACCACCTGTCCAGACTTTAAACAAATACAGGGGATCATCCATAAACAAATCAAAATGATAAAACAGAACGTAACCAACCCGTCCGCCTATAACAACCCCTAAAAAACCAGCAAATAATAAGTCCGAAACTTGCTCTCTGCTCCATCCGCTGCTTTTTTTATCTGCCCGCCGGTTTGCCAGCCACAGAGCAAAGATAAAGCCAAACAAGTACATCAGCCCATACCAACGAATGGACAAAGGCCCAAGCGAAACCAGAACAGGATCAATCTGTGGAAACTCAATAAACCCCTGAGTCATAAACATTCTCTTTTTAAACAGGATGGATCAATCAGATAAACAGCATCTTACCAGCGACAAACAGCAAAAAAACAGCAAATACTTTTTTCAGCAAACGGGTTGGCAACCGGGTAGTTAATGACACCCCAATACGGGTAGTGAACATAGATGCAGCCACAATCGCAAACATAGCAGGAAGGTATACATAGCCAAGGCTGTAATCCGGTAAGTTTTCTTCTCCGGCTCCATTCAATACAAAACCGATCATACCGGATACTGCAACCATAAAACCACAGGCTGAAGCCGAGCCAATAGCTTTTCGCATCTCAACACCAAATCGGCTCAGGAAAGGGACTGTAAGCGAGCCACCACCGATCCCGGCTAGTGTTGCTACCGTACCGATAAGCACGCCAGACAGCGCCATACAAACTTTTCCCGGCATATGACGTGCTTTTGTGGTTTTAACCGAGAGAAACATCTGCAGTGCCAGCCCCAGTAAAATCACACCAAATATTTTAGGCAGACTGTCAGCCGGAACCAGTTCAGCAACATAAGCCCCCAGAAATCCTCCCAAAATAATGCCGGGGATCAGCCATTTTACGACAAACAGATCAACATTCCCTTTTCTCAGATGGTTACGAACCGACGAAGCGGATGTCACGATAATAGTAGAAAGAGAGGTTGCCAGTGCAATATGCATAATATTATCAGCACCAATCCCGGCTTCCGGCAGCAGCCACAACAAAACCGGAACCACGATAATTCCGCCCCCGATACCCAGCAGACCAGCCATAATACCGACGATACCCCCAATAAGGAAAAGCATCACTAATAATTCGTAATTCAAGATAACCTCTATTTATTACCGGCCCGAACCAACCCGGCCAGCCCTTTTTCTTCCAGATACCTAAATACAATATTAGATATCTTATGCCCATACGATTGCATGAGAGCCTTTTCCGCCAACTCGTTTAATTCCGAACAGTCAGACTGACGCAGCAGGTACTTAATCCGTGCCACATTAGAAGCGTTCATACTCAGAGAGCGGTAACCCAGTCCGGTCAATAATAATGCCCCGATAGGATCTCCCGCCAGCTCACCACAGACACAAACCGGTAACTGATAACGAGTACAGATATCCCTGATCTGTTTCAGTGCCATAATCACTGCCGGATGCATCGATTCATAAATATCAGCCACACGGGTGTTATTTCGATCAACGGCCAATAAATACTGGGTTAAATCATTACTTCCGACAGAAACAAAATCCACATCATTTGCCATCATGGGCAATAGATAAAGCATGGAAGGTACTTCGACCATCACACCAATCTGTGGCTTGATGAGATCAGGAAAAAGCCGTTTCACCTCATTATACGCTTGCCAAATCAGCATCATGGCGTCATCGAACTCCTGACAACTGGAAATCATCGGCAGCAAAATACTCAGGTTATTTATTCCGATACTGGCCCGGAGCATGGCTCTGACCTGAATGAGAAAGATATCCGGATGATCTAAAGTAAAGCGGATCCCCCGCCAGCCTAGAAACGGATTATCCTCTTCTATCGGCAGATATGGCAATGCTTTATCTCCACCAATATCTAGTGTACGCAGCACCACTTTTTGCCCGGCATAGGTCTGCAAAATTGCCCGATACTGTTGTGCCTGCTCTTCTTCAGAAGGAAAACGGTGTTGAAGTAAAAAAGAAAACTCCGTACGGTACAAACCAACCCCATCAACCCCGGGATTAATGCCGGTATTCGCATCAGCGTTCAGCCCAGCATTCAGCAATACTTCAATGTTATATCCATCTTTAGTCTTGGCTGGCTCAGTGATTTCACCTTCAACCATGCGGGAGAACTCTGATTCTTCCGTCTGCAGCAGACGATATTCGTGCAGAATCTGTGGATCCGGATCAACCAGAATTTGACCATTATACCCGTTTATAACACCGGTTTTACCATGCAGGGCTTCAGGATTACAGTTGGCTCCCATCACCACCGGTATACCAAGAGCTCTGGAAAGGATTGCTGCGTGTGAATTGGCGGCTCCTTCCATAGAAACAACCGCCAATAATTTATCTTTAGGAATACCAGCCAGAATTGAAGCGGTTAACTCCCTTACAACCAGAATAACCGGATCCTTCATCTCCAGCCTACAGGCTTCCGTATTATAAAGAAAATACAGCAGACGCTGACCAAGCTCACGAATATCCTGTGCCCTTTCCCGCATATAGACATCCGTCATTTTGGCAAAACGGTTGGAATAACTTTCCACAACCTGCCTTAATGCCCAGTCAGCGCGATCCCCTTTATTGATCTGACTTTTCAGATCAGAACGCAGCATAGGATCGTTCAATAGGTGAGTAAAAAGATCAAAAATAGCCAGAGCATCTTTATTGATTTCATTATCCAGTTTCTTCCGCATCCGGCGAAAATCGACCGTGGCATTTTCCACTGCCATCGCCATCCGCTCCTGCTCCTGCTCTGTATCCAAAGAAGAAGCAGGATAAACCTCAGAAAGCTCAGGCTGAGTATTATCCCACCAGAAAGAACCCACAGCGATACCGGACGATGCCCCCAGCCCCTGAATCACTTCACTGGTTTTATCAGAAATCAGCCAGTGTCCCTGCGCCTGTGCATGAGCAATAATGACAGCAATCTGAGCCGCCAGTGTGACCAGAAAAGACACTTCCATTTCACTAAACTGACGGGGAGATTTCTGCTGAATAACCAGTACACCCAATACCTGCTTCCGGTGAATAATAGGTGTACCGAGAAAAGAGTGATAAATATTCTCTCCCAGCTCAGGAAAATATTTAAACTCGGGGTGTTCAGAAGCCTTAGCCAAGTTAAGAGGCTCCGCATTTCTGCGTACCAGACCAACCAGTCCTTCATGGTAACCGATATAAATGGTTTTACCCCGAAACTTCAGACCCTGTGTTGCAATCAGTTCCAGCCTCTGTTTTTCATTATTAGCCAGATAAACGGTACAGCACTCGGTCTGCATGGCCTTACAGGTTTCTTTAACCAGAACAGCAAAAGCCTGATGGACGTCATCGACTTTTGATACCTGTTCAACGATATCCCTTAGCTGGGTAAGCATTTCTATCCTCTGCGGTTTTTACGTTTACCTTTTACTTTTCGCTCCCTAAAAGGCATTGCAACAGATGCAAACTCTTTCATTGCACGACGATAAACATCTCGTTTAAAAGAAACAACCTGTCTGACAGGGTACCAATAACTTACCCAACGCCAACCATCAAACTCAGGCGTATTACCACGCTGCATATTAATCTGCGACTCATCGCAATTCAGCTGCAGTAAAAACCACTTCTGTTTCTGTCCGATACAAACCGGTTTTGAATCCCAGCGAACCAGTCGTTTTGGCAGGCGATACCTTAGCCAGTGCCGACTTGTTCCTATGATTTTCACGTCTTGTTTTGTAAGACCAACCTCTTCGTATAATTCACGATACATTGCCTGTTCGGGAGTTTCACCATCATCAATCCCCCCCTGAGGGAACTGCCAGGAATGTTGTCCGTATCGTTTAGCCCAGAATACCTGACTATGGTTGTTACAAATCACAATTCCCACATTTAAGCGGTAACCATCGCCATCGATCACTGGCTGACCTCTAAAAAAATTTCTATTGGCCTGATTTTTCCACATATCCCCAGATGGGGCAAACTTAGCAGGTGATTTTACTTAAGTTTTATTATCCAGAGCCCATATTTTGAATAACTTTCTGTGAAGAAATAAGTTATCAACACACGAGTGAGACATAATCCACATTTATTCACCTTTTCTGTGAATAAGTGTGTGAAGAATTAGGATCCTGAATGAAGCTTAGATCATACAAGCATCAACCAACGAATTATAAGAACAAAAAAATAAAAACAAAAATACCAAAATAACAATAAGTTAATCTTAATTAAGAACTTAAAAAGATCTTTTCTGGCTACGTTTTTTTTCGAAAAAAACGGATCGGTCAAAGATCCATCACACCGCTCTTTATCCACATCAACAAATATTCAAATAAGAAGAAACCCCATTTTGCAAGCGGTTTATCACTACTAACTCCCTGTTAATTGATCCAGTAAACAGAAAATAGATCCTGTAACAAAGAAATACCTGTGGATAACCTTAAAAAGACCACACCATCTTCTGGCAATGATCCTCTGCATTTCACCGAACTGCTAATTGAAAATAACCACTTAAACGTCCATTATATAGACCGAAGTAATACCACTAACATCATGATGAAAAAGAGAATCTCCAGGTGAAAACGAAACTACCGCTCAATTCCGGTCATTGGGTACTCATCACTGCTCTACTGGCCGCAGGATATGCCTGTTACCTGCTGATTCAGCCTTACATAAATTCTATCGTGATGGCTTTTATTCTGTCTCTGCTGATGTCTCCCGTCCACCAACGCATTGAAAACAGGCTGCCCAATTCACCGAATACGGCTTCTTTTCTCTCTTGTATTGTACTGACGTTTATTATCGTGATCCCATTGCTGGTTATCTTTGCTGCTATAGTTCAGCAAGGATCCGTTGCGTCACAAAATGTCTATCACTGGGTAAGCAACGGAGGAATTGACCAATTTTTTGCTCAACCCTGGCTCCTGAATATTGTGACCCTGATTAACGAATACTCACCGTTTGATAACATAGAACCACAACAAATAGCCCAAAAACTTGCACAGTTTTCAACTACTTTTGGTAGCAAGCTGGTATCCATCAGCGCAAAGATCCTCGGTGATGCAACAAACTTTCTGGTTAACTTCTTTCTGATGCTGTTTGTTCTGTTTTTTCTGTTCAGGGATCATGACCGGATCATCCGGGTAATAAGACACGTATTTCCTTTATCCCGGAGTCAAGAAGACAAACTTCTGGATGAAATAGAAAAAGTATCAAAATCCGCTGTCATGGGTTCCTTCCTGACAGCTCTGGCACAAGGAGTGGCCGGAGGCATAGGGATGCTGATAGTCGGATTTCCGGCACTTTTCTGGGGAACAGTAATGGGATTCACCTCTTTTATTCCTGTCGTCGGTACCGCATTGATCTGGCTACCGGCAACAGCCTATCTTCTGCTGACCGGTGAAACAGGATGGGCTGTCTTCCTCGCGCTCTGGAGTATCACTGTTGTCGGCTCCATTGATAATCTCTTACGCCCGTTTTTGATGCAGGGCAGTGCTGGTATGAATACACTAATGATCTTTTTTTCTTTACTGGGAGGGATCCACGTATTCGGCCTGATTGGGTTAATATATGGTCCACTGATATTCGCTATTACGATTGTTTTATTTAATATCTACGAAGAAGAATTTCATCACTTTCTCCATAATCAGGATAAAAATTAAATTTACTTCATGGTGCTGGCAGATTATGCGAAAATCTGCCCGTTTTTGCTGTTTTACTGCACCCGCTAAGAGAAAAAAATGTCAGTTTATACCGCCCCAAGTCAGATAACCGAACGTCAGTTTTCCTGCTTCAAAGGTAAACGGGTATTAGTAGCCGGTGAAGCAGAAGATCTGCTGCCGGTAGAACTCGCCGGCCATTGTGAATCCGTTTCCGTATTTACGACCAACTACGGCTATTACCGTCAGCTCTCTGCCTACCCGACAATCAACTGCTATTTTGATGTAGAGCTGGATACAAAAGCTGAAGCCGATATGATCCTGCTGTACTGGCCGAAAGCCAAAGCAGAAGCCCAGTATCTGTTACATATGCTCTTTTCCCGTCTGGGTACAAATACTGAAATCTGTGTTGTTGGAGAAAATCGCTCCGGGGTGAAAAGCATCGAAAAGATATTTCAGCCTTACGGTACTATCCGCAAATACGATTCAGCCCGGCGTTGCTCCTTTTACCGCGGAATCTGTAGTGAAATACCCCGCCCTTTCCGGCTGGAAGAATGGTTTAAAACTTACCCGCTGGACATAGCCGGTACACATTTAACCATCAAAAGTCTGCCTGGTGTATTCAGCCATGGTGAATTTGATCTCGGAACCCAGTTACTTATTAACACCTTGCCGATATTGCAGGGACGAGTACTGGACTTCGGATGTGGTGCCGGTGTTATCGGCAGTGTATTAGCCAGAAAAAATCCAGAAATAGAACTGGAAATGTGCGATATCAATGCGTTTGCTATTGTTTCAAGTCGTGCCACCCTGCAGGAAAATGGCCTTCAGGGTAAAGTCTTTGCGTCTGATGTCTATTCGGATATATCCGGAAACTATGATTTTCTGATCAGTAATCCTCCTTTTCACTCAGGACTGGATACCAGCTACAATGCGACCGAAACGTTGCTGGAACAGGCTCCGAAATACCTGTCCTCCCATGGAGAACTTTACATTGTTGCCAACAGTTTCTTAAAATACCCTCCGATTATCGAAACGGCATTCGGTAATTACGCAGCAATTAATAAGACCAGTAAATTCACAATTTACCATGCAAAAAAATAACCTAAATCGTTTAAAATGATAAATATCTAAGCACAAAAAGGACAAAAAGGACAAAAAGGACAAAAACAAACCACAAACCACGTTTCAGACAAAACTTTCTTGCCAAAGAAAAATAAGTTGGTAGTTTTAGTGTATCCGTCGGACAACAGCATGGCTGCTGTCCGCACATACCATGGCAATCAATCTGTATTTTACATCCAATGTTAATCCAACACGCTAATAGCCGGAGACTAAAACACCTGCAGTGCACTCTGACCGGGATATTACTGCTGTTTAGCCTTATCCCGCTGACCAGTATTGCTCTGGTTTACCTTCAGGCCCACACCAAGGCTCTGCAAGAACAAGACCATGCATACCTCCGTTCAATCCGGGACGCCAAACATCAGCAGATAATTGATTACTTTAATGCGCAGGAATCTTATGTACTGGGGGTTGTCCGTTCAGAACTGACCTATGTCAGCGGCGGAAAATTTTATGGATTGATCCACGCTTTCCGTGATCTGGGACAGGATATGGATCAGGCGAGAAAAAATGCCCAACGCCGATATATTCAAGGCTCTGGAGATAAGATACAAACATCCGTATTAAAAGAATCAGACAACTATTCCGGTAGTGAACGCTATCGGCTATTACATGAGCGTTACCACAGAGCCTTTATTGAATTGCTGAAACGCTCAGATTTTGATGACATTTTGCTGGTTGACCCCCAAGGTAACGTTACTTATTCAGCCAATAAGAATGATGATTTCGGTACCAATTTGTTAACGGGAATCTACCGCAATTCAAATCTGGGTAAGACATTCAGAACCTTACAGCAAACCGTAGCACAGTCACACAAAGACATAGAAGAGTATACCCCGGTTATTATGTCTGATTTTTCCGGACAAGGAGACAAAAGCTACGCCTGGTTTGCCGCACCAATAATTCAACAAGGCTATCTGCACAGTTATGTACTACTCCGCCTGCCTATGACTGGCATCAGCCGCATAATCACAGATAACGCAGGTAATGAATCCCTGAAAACCCTTCTGGTCGGCAGTGACCTGCTACCCCGAACGCTGGGAATAACAGACTCGCAGATAAAAAACCGACAGATGATACTGAAAAAAACACTCTCTGGAGAAGCTTGTGTAAGCAACTATACAAACAGCCAGAATACAGATGTTATCGCCGCCTATACGCCAGTGAGAGTCAATAATCATCACTGGGCACTGCTGACCGAAGCACCGGGAAACAGAGCAAACAACAAAATCGTGCACCTGAAACAGATTCTTATCATTAGTGTACTATTTACAGCGGCTCTGGCTCTTCTTACCTCATATACCCTGTTTACAGCACCTTCTTCGCCTCTGCTAAAACTACTTCTGACAGCAGAAAAATCTACATCCCATGGTCAGGAAAAAGAGCTAAACCAGCAACAAGATCAGGAAAAGCAGAGGCAAACCATACGGATAACTCTGGTAGAGACCATGAACGCAGCACTGAATTACTGGGAAGAGGCCACCGGCTACAACAAATTTGATTTAGCAGAGCAGAGCGGTCTGTGGCGTGTTTATCTTGACAGGGGAACATTGCAGACCCGGACACTGGATAAATACCTGCATCTTAAAACATTGCCGAAAAGCCCACGCTGGAGAACCGTATTAAAATCGGCTGATTTCATTCTGACTCATTGCACAGCTACATCCGAAAAACGGAAAAAGCTCTGCTATCTGTACAATAAGCTGCAGGATCTGCTGGGATAAAATGCAAAGGGAAAGCTTTGCTTTCCCTTTGCATCAATACCTAACGTCTACTGCCCGGAACCGGTAACCAGACGAGCAGAGCTCTGAGAACCGATAAAACACATGACCACCAGCGTTACCACTGTTGGCAACAGCCATCCCATCCCGTAATCAACCAGAGGCAGGAAGCCAAATACAGATACATCAGCACCCGCCACTTTCGCGGCATCAATCAGAGCAAACAGCAGAGAAACCGCAATCACAGTGCGATACGCCAACTCCGAATTAGCCAGAAAGCGCCGGGAAAACGTCAACATAACCAGAGCAATAGCCACCGGATACAGTGCAAACAAAACCGGAACAGACAGAGTGATCAACTGTGACAGGCCAACATTCGCTACGGTTGCACAAGCGATGCCATTAACAATTACCCAAGATTTATACGAAAGCGGAGTTAATGAGCAAAAATAATCTGAGCAGGCAGAAATCAGCCCGATAGCTGTTGTCAAACATGCCAGCAGGATAATCACCGACAAAACAAGTTGACCCGATGGACCAAATAAAGCCTGAACATAGGCACTGAGAATCACCCCACCATTATCTGCTCCGACTATCACCCCCCCACTGGTTGCTCCCAGATAAAACAGGGAAATATAAACAAAGGCCAGGCCGACAGCAGCAATAACGGCAGCCTGAATCAGATATTTCGTCATCGCAGCTTCTTTATGAATCCCTTTTTTACGCAATACGTCGACAATCAACATGCCAAACATCAGAGAAGCAAAAGTATCCATTGTGTTATAGCCTTCCAGAAACCCTGTCGTCAGTGGCTGAGAAATATAGTTTCCCTGAGCAGCCAGAGCATAACCCTGAGGATTAACAAACACACCAATAGCCAGAACCAAAAGACAAATGAACAATACTGGAGTCAGCAGCTTACCGATAACATCAATTAACTTTCCCTGAGACCAGGCAAAAAACATTGCGACAACAAAAAACAGGATAGAAAAAAGAGTCAGGTCGGTCTGAGTTGCATCAGTAATAAAAGGCTTAACAGCCATTTCATAAGAAACCAATGCTGTTCGCGGAGCAGCAAAAGCCGGCCCTATAATCACAAAAATCAACACAGCCATAATTGTCGCAGCACGCTTAGGCAAGCTTTCCGTCAAATGACCCCATGTGCCACCAGCAATAGCGACAGCAATAATGGTGATCAGAGGAAGACCGACAGCTGTAATAAGAAAACCAGACATCGCCGGCAATAAATTTTCACCGGCAAGTTGACCGGCCATAGGAGGAAAGATAATGTTGCCTGCACCCAGAAAAAAGGCAAACAACATAAAACCGACAGCAAATATATCGGTTAACTTAAGATTCTGATCCACAGAACACCTCTATCACAATCTTTTGCTCTTTTTATAAACAAAAGGATAATTCACTAAAAACCTAGCGCGAATCATGAACAAATGAGTAATAAGGATCAACCGGAACGACAAAAACAGAGCTTTAATCCAACCAAAACCCAAAAAACCAGAGTTAAAGCCCAACATTAGCAGATTAATTAGTTTTTAAAACCAATTAACCAAAAATAAACAAAGCAAGAATCGAAAAGATAAAACCATTCATAGCCTGATTTACAGATTTTGATTCTATATTGTGATCTATTTGTGAAATTTTATGCAAAAACAAGAAAAAACCACTAAAGATTTCCATTTCAAACAATTCTCCATTTATGGTGGATTATCCGGAATGCCGGTTAGTACAGACGGTGTACTACTGGGAGCCTGGTGTAATATGAGCGGAACCCATAGAATACTTGATATCGGTACAGGAACCGGGCTACTGGCACTGATGTGCGCACAGCGCTATCCGAAAACACTGATCACGGCAGTCGAGCTTGAACCTCAGGCTGCACTGGCCGCTGAATACAATTTCAGCCAAAGCCCATGGAAAGAAAAAATCAATTTAATTCATAATGATATAAAAAACTTCGATTCAAAGTGTGGTTTTGACGCCATCATATGTAACCCACCCTATTTCAACTCTGGCGCACAATCAGAGCATCCTTCAAGAGCCATAGCCCGACACACAAACTCTCTTTCACACGATGATCTTATTAACAAGTGTAAAGAATTAATTACACTTAAAGGCAGAGCCAATTTTATTCTTCCGCTCACAGAAGGCCTGGCATTTATTCATACGGCAGAAAATTGCGAATGGTTTATATCCCGGCTCTGCAAAGTACGTTCTACAGCAAACAAACCTGTACACCGTTTACTGATTGAACTATCGTTGCAAAAAGGCAATTGTGATGAATCTGAATTGATCGTGCATGATATGCAAGGATACAGCGAATCTTTTACCACTCTTACCAGAGATTTTTATCTCAAAATGTAGTGAGATCAGTTTCTGTCGAATCTCACATATTGAGATGACAGATATATCGCTCTATAATGCGCGGCCAAACAGGTAACTACCTTCCGTCAGGTAACTGCCTTCATTCTAAGAACAACGTTGTTCTGTTAACATCCCCTGCTTGTGGAGATCCTATTGTGATCAAAAATTTCTCTGAACTTGAACTGGATTCAAACCTGCTGGATGCAATTCAGACGTGTGGCTTTACTCGTCCGACCCAGATTCAGGCTGAAGCCATCCCACAAGCACTGGATGGCCGGGATATTCTCGCTTCAGCGCCAACCGGAACCGGAAAAACAGCCGCCTTTGCGATCCCTGCACTGCAATATCTGCAGGATTTTCCCCGTCAAAAAGCAGGACCAGCCAGGATCCTGATCCTGACTCCAACCCGCGAACTGGCAATGCAGGTAGCGGAACAAACCCGATTACTGGCTCAAAATACCAAACTGAAAATCATCACCATTACCGGTGGTGTCATGTATCAGGAACACGCTGATATTCTGGCGGCGACTCAAGATATTGTGGTCGCCACTCCCGGCCGTCTGATGGAGTATATAGAGGCCGAACGTTTCGACTGTCGTGCTATTGAATGGTTGATACTGGATGAAGCAGATCGGATGCTGGATATGGGATTCGGCCCAGTAGTAGACCGGCTTTCCGATGAATGCCGCTGGCGGAAACAGACGCTGCTGTTTTCTGCAACACTAGAAGGAAAAGGCGTCGAAGGGTTCACCGCCGATCTGCTGAATAATCCGGCAGAAATCGATGCCCAGCCTTCACGCCGGGAAAGAAAGAAAATTACCCAGTGGTATCACAGAGCCGATGATATGGGGCATAAACTGGATTTGCTGAAGCATCTGCTGGCAGAAGAGGCTGAGCGAACCATTATTTTTGTAAAAACTCGGGAACGCCTGTCAGAACTGCGCAGTAAACTGGAAAGTGCTCAAATCACGTGCAGTTGGATTCAGGGAGAAATGCCTCAGGATAGACGTAACAATGCAATTCGCCGCTTCCGCGACGGAGAGGTAAATATCCTTCTGGCAACTGATGTAGCGGCTCGGGGTATAGACCTGCCGGATATCAGTCACGTAATCAATTATGATATGCCTCGCAGTGCAGACGTTTACCTTCACCGTATCGGACGTACAGCAAGAGCCGGTAAAAAAGGCAGTGCCGTCTCTCTGGTTGAAGCTCACGATCAGCCGATGCTGGAACGAGTTTCCCGTTACATTAAAGAAGATATCAAAGAACGTTTTGTTGAAGGGCTTCGTCCAAAACATAAAAAACCGGTATTCAAAAAGAAGAAAAAAAGTAAAACCAAACCGGCAGGTAAAAAGGCTTCCGCAGCAGGCGGAAAAAAAAGTCGTGTGAAAAAGAAATAATCTACAAAAACGGGGCTGTTCATCAGCCCCGTTCTCCATGCAAAGCTCTCTTTATCCCTCTTCAGCAATCAGGTTATGTTTATTCAGCAAACGGTACATAGTTGCCCGGGAAACCCCCAGCTCTTTCGCTGCCGGTGATACCTGTCCGCCATGAGATTCCAGTACCAGTACCAACGCATCCCGTTCAGAATCTTCCCTTATCCTTTTCAGGCTGCGTTTTCCGTTCAGGCGCTGTGGTAAATCAAGCTGAGCCATATGAATCATGGCTCCGTCTGACATCAAAACAGCCCGCTTAATTTGATTGATCAATTCATGAATATTGCCGGGCCACATATACTGTGTCAGAGCCTTCATGGCTTCATCTGAAAACTCAACAGCCTGAGCATGATACTCTCGGGAAAACTCCCGCAAATAGTGGGCAGCAAGAACCGGAATATCTCCGACTCTTTCTTTCAGGCTCGGAACATTGATCCTCAGTACATTGATATAGTGATAAAGATCTCCGTCAAAATCATTCTCCAGCAATGCCTTTTCGATATCACAACAATTGGCAGCCAGCACCCTGACATTCAGCTCAATACTGCCTTCATCGGTTTCCAGTCTTCCTTCCTGCATAAAACGCAGCAGATTAACCTGCTGTGATCTGGGCATACTTAAAATATCATTCAAAAACAGAGTGCCTTCATCAGCCTGTTCAAGTAAAGACGGAGCATCCCCCTCTTCTCTGTTAATACCAAACAGATCTTTCTCCATTCGGGATTCAGAAAGAGCGCCACAATTAACCGTTATAAATGCTTTCTTTGCCCGGGAAGAGGTATTGTGGATGGCTTTTGCAACCGTTTCCTTGCCAGTTCCGTTTTCTCCGTAAATAAGGATACTGACATCCGTCGGACCAATACGCTTAATCTGTTCTCGAAGACGCTTTATCGGCATGGAATCGCCAAGTAATCCCATGTCCGTATTCTGTCCGTAAGTAGGCCATACCTTCTTTTCCAGCTTCAGCATACCCAACTGGTGACCAATCGTACTCAAAAGCTGCGTATCCGGTATCGGAGCCGTAAAAAAGTCGATACAAAAGTTAACAATAAACTGGCAGATCGTATCTGAACTTAACTGAGCTTCACGAATAAAAGCCAGCCAACGTACCTGCTTATGACTGCTGACCAAATTCGCAATACCATTCAAACTGAATTCATCCTGAGTAAGGTCTACAATACCGATACATGGCCCTGACTCAGTAAACAATGAATCTGCTTTCCGCAGATCACCACAGCGCTGGCACTGCCAGCCGGCCTGTTCAAGTACGGATAACCAAGGTTCATGTTTACCGCCAACCACAGTCAATGAACCTGGTACAGAATCCATACGGAATTTAGTAGCCATTTTTTTTCCTTTCTTTTTATTTTTCTAACATCAAATCTAGCAAACGTGACACTGACGAGAAACGGGATTTTCACAAAGTTTCTTGTCTCATAGTTAAGACTTAGCATACGGAAAGAAAACTTCAAGTATGATCCATTACTACGCTTTTATCCTTACATAAAAGTTAAAACAAAAAATCTTTGAAAATTCAATCAGTTTTTATCTGATAAGCGATAAAAATCGCAACAAACCTTGTGAGAGAGTTTTCAAAGACAGACTGCCAGTCAAATAAAACCCATCTTATTAAACAGACAAAACCCGCCATTACGACGGGTTTTATGTTCAAGTTAGAGTAAAACAGTCAGAAGATAACTTATTTTACGGTAACGAATTCCGGATAAGCACCAACACCACAATCGCTCATATCCATACCTTCCATCTCTTCTTCTTCTGATACACGGATACCGATAGTTGCTTTAAGAACTGACCATACAACCAGACTTACCACAAATACCCAGGCAAAGATAACGGCAGCACCCAGTAACTGAGAACCAAAGCTGGTGTCACCATTGCTTACAGGAACCATCATCAAACCAAAGAAGCCACAAACACCGTGAACAGAGATTGCACCCACAGGATCATCAATTTTCACTTTATCCAGAGCCAGAATACTGAATACCACCAGCACACCAGCCAGACCACCAACAATCACAGCCGCAACCGGAGACGGAGACAGAGGATCAGCAGTAATAGCTACCAAACCCGCAAGCGCACCGTTCAGTACCATTGTCAGATCCGCTTTACCCCACATTGTTTTACAAACCAGCAGAGCAGTGATCGCACCAGCTGATGCTGCAGCATTAGTATTCAGGAAAACCTGACCGACAGCGGTTGCATTTTCAAAGTCAGACACCATCAACTGTGAACCACCGTTAAAACCGAACCAGCCAAACCACAGAATAAATGTACCCAGTGTTGCAAGCGGCATATTTGAGCCCGGAATCGGATGGATTTCACCATTCTTACCATACTTACCTTTACGAGCACCAAGCAGAAGTACACCAGCAAGAGCTGCAGCAGCACCAGCCATATGTACAATACCGGAACCGGCAAAGTCACTAAAACCTGCAGCAGACAAGAAACCGCCACCCCAGGTCCAGTAACCTTCCATTGGATAAATAAAGCCAGTCATCACTACAGAGAAAAACAGGAATGCCCATAGTTTCATACGTTCAGCAACTGCACCGGAAACCACAGACATGGCGGTTGCTACAAACACGACCTGAAAGAAGAAATCAGATTCCAGAGAATGGTCTGCGTCTTCACCCTGTGTACCGATAAGACCGCCCAAAGACGGGAACCAACCACCTTCTGCATTATCGACATACATGATGTAGTAACCAATCAGCAGGTACATAGTACAAGCAATTGCATATAGAATGAAGTTTTTAGCCAAAATCTCCGTTGTGTTCTTAGAACGTACAAGGCCTGATTCCAGCATGGCAAATCCTGCTGCCATCCACATAACCAACGCACCTGAAATTAAAAAGAAAAATGTGTCCAGTGCGTAACGCAACTCTGTTACTGTCGTTAATAGTTCCATTATAAAATCCTCGTCCATTAAGCCTTAAAGCGCCTCGGTGTCCATTTCACCGGTACGGATACGTACAACCTGTCCCAGGTCAAAAACAAAAATCTTACCGTCACCGATTTTTCCTGTATGAGCGGCTTTGCTAATAGCATCGATTACCCTGTCTGCGTTTTCCGCCTGTGTTGCAATTTCAATTTTTACTTTAGGCAGAAAATCTACCTGATATTCTGCACCACGATAAAGTTCAGTATGACCTTTCTGACGACCAAAGCCTTTTACTTCAGAAACCGTCATCCCTTCGATACCAACATCAGACAGTGCCTCACGGACATCGTCCAGTTTGAATGGTTTAATAATTGCGTTGATAAGTTTCATTGCATCCCCTCTGAGCATTGAGTTCTTGAACACCTAGACTATTATCAAGGAGTATGCCAACTCAATATCTTATTGTTTTAAAAGGTAAAATATATTTATATACAGGTACAAAAGAAAAAAGGCGCACCAGAATAGTGCGCCAGTTTCCCTATTTTAAAGCGAGAAGGCTATCAGCCCCATTGTTGTGCAATAAAGAATAAGCACAGTCTTCTTCTCCAGACAAGAAGAGGCCCTTTCCGTCCGGTAATTATCGGTCTTTTACCGGCGAATAAATTCCATCCATGAAAACAGCAATTGTTCAAAATCTTCCAAACCACAACAAGCTGAACTTTCACAATCGTAAAAATCAAATTCACTAAACTCGTCCGGAAGCTCACTATGATTCAGAGCATGTTCCTGAACCACCACATCTTCCCGGGTCAAAGAAATACTGATCTCTTTTCCTTCAATTCCCGCCTCCTGTACACGG
>NZ_PFXK01000013.1 GCF_002812955.1 Vibrio sp. HA2012
CATGCCGAACTCAGAAGTGAAACGCAACAGCGCCGATGGTAGTGTGGGGTCTCCCCATGTGAGAGTAGGACATCGCCAGGCTTTACTTTCTTGTTTTCAGATTTTGACCTTTTTATTAAGGGGAAGTCTAAAGGCAAAACTAAACAGTTATTCGTATTGCGGATAACAAATATTTTCAATGTACTAATTTGAAAATGACAATTTGTGGAGAGATGGCTGAGTGGTTGAAAGCACCGGTCTTGAAAACCGGCGATGGTTAATAGCTATCCTAGGGTTCAAATCCCTATCTCTCCGCCACTATCTGAAAAGCCCGCTGAGAAATCAGCGGGCTTTTTTGTATATCAGCTTTGTAATAAATCTAACAACATTCCTGTTCGATTTTATACAATAAGCAGAGAGCCTCTTGATCGTCACATTGCTTTAAATACTCATACAGTGAATTCATCTGGTTGCCGATAAAATGCAGGTTGTCGTGGCCGAATTTTTTCTGTTGTTGACGTTTACTGTCAAAGTAGGTGTGCCATTGCTGTTGGCCTTTTCTCTGATTTAGGTTGTTTTCCAGCATCACTATCAGACTATCAGACTATCAGCATTTTGGTTGCACTGAATCCCTTCAAAAGAAACATACCGGTTTCTTTCGGGCACTTTGTTTTCCATTATTCCTCCTGAGTATGGTTATGACTTGCTGGCGTTAACGGGTAAGTGCAAACTTAATACCAAGAGTAAGTGGCTAGTGAGCTATTTGTCTCTGTGTTGAGTTGCTATAGATGACTGTATGTCTTTGGGCTTATCCTCGCTTTCATGCTTTAGTCTTTCGTGCATTGCTTCTATCAGCTGGCGATCCAGCTCTGCAAAGAACAGGTCTTCTTCAGCCTGACCGCGTAAGCGGATTTTATCTATAAAGTCCATCTGTAGTCGCCTCTCTAGTTTTGACTACTGATGTAATTATAGTTAACGAGCTAGAGAATAGCGCTTGTGTATTCCTACTATTAGTTTCTTTTTGTTATAAGAAATTCATATTTATTCTTTTTTGTTATTTTCATAAATCGGTAATCTGGCGGGACGCAATGTTATAGGAATCTCGTGTCATGTTATTAAAGGAACTCTCGGCTCTTAGCAGCCCGCTGGGTGATCAGCAACTTCAGCTGTTGCAGCAAATAGCCGAACAAATGTCGCCACAGCAGTTCGCCTGGGTCAGCGGTTATCTTTGGGGACTCAGTCAGAATCAGTCAGTCAAAGGCGGGCAACTACCGGTTTCTTCTGCTCCGGTGGCGGCTCTGCCTGCCGGAAGACTTACCATTATTTATGCGTCTCAGACAGGTAATGCCAAAGGTGTTGCAGAAGCGCTGGAACAGAAGGCAATAGCTCAGGATATCCCCGTTGCTCTGTTTTCTGCCGGTGACTATAAAGGTAAGAACCTGGCCAAAGAGACCCACGTTATCGTGGTGTCTTCGACGAACGGCGAAGGCGAAGCACCAGACGATGCGATGGAGCTGCACGAGTTCCTGCAATCAAAGAAAGCCCCGAAACTGAACAACCTGAAATACGGCGTTCTGGCGCTGGGCGATTCGAGCTATGAGTTCTTCTGCCAGACAGGTAAAGACTTTGACGAGTATTTATCGAAGCTGGGCGCTGAATCGTTGTTAGACCGTGTTGATTGTGACGTCGATTATGAAACGGACGTTGCGGCATGGGGCGATGCGGCTCTGCACAAGGTGAAAGAAACACTAGCACCGGCAACGGCAACGACACAAACGGAGATCACTCAGACAACCTCTGCCGCTACAGCACAATACACCAAGCAGAACCCTTATCAGGCGACTCTGCTGACCAGCCAGAAAATCACCGGCCGTGACTCAAGCAAAGATGTCCGTCATGTCGAGATCGATCTGGATGAGTCCGGTCTGACCTATCAGCCGGGCGATGCGCTGGGTGTCTGGTATGAAAATGATCCGGCTTTAGTGGATGCTGTCGTTGCTCAGGTAGGCCTGACGGGTGATGAAGAGGTGACCGTTGACTATGAAACGCTGTCTCTTAAGCAGGCTCTGATCAGCAAGTTCGAAATTACAACGGCCAACCCTCAACTGGTGACGAAGTACGCAGAACTGTCCGGCAGCAAGCGTCTGGAAAAACTGGTGGGTGACAAAGACAAGCTCAGAGAGTATGCCTCAACCACGCAGATTGTTGATGTGCTGGCAGAGAAGAAAACAGCGCTGACGGCAGAGCAACTGACTGGTCTGCTGCGCCGCCTGACCCCGCGTCTGTACTCCATTGCTTCCAGTCAGTCAGAAGTGGATGAAGAAGTGCACCTGACCATTGGTCTGGTGGAGTACGCTCACGGTGAAGAAACCCGTCTTGGCGGTGCTTCAGGCTATCTGGCTCAGCGTCTGGAAGAAGGTGACCCGGTTAAGGTGTTCATTGAATCTAACGCCCACTTCAAGCTGCCGGAAGATGATGCCAAACCTGTGATCATGGTTGGTCCGGGTACTGGTATTGCGCCATTCCGTTCCTTTATTCAGGAGCGTGACAATCGTGATGCTGAAGGTAAAAACTGGCTGCTGTTTGGTGACCGTACCTTTACGCAGGACTTCCTGTATCAGGTTGAATGGCAGAAGTACCTCAAGTCTGGTGTACTGACTCGTATGGATGTGGCTTTCAGCCGTGACCAGCAGGAAAAAGTCTATGTTCAGGACAAACTGAAGCAGAACGCTACCGACGTGTGGCAGTGGCTGCAAGACGGTGCGTATATCTACGTCTGTGGTGATGCATCCCGAATGGCGAAAGATGTTAACGATGCGCTGATTGCCATTGTTGAAGAGCAGGGCGGAAAAAACCGCGAAGAAGCTGAGCAGTTTATTAATCAGCTGCGCAAAGATAAACGTTATCAAAAGGATGTCTACTAATGAGCGAGCAACAAGAAGTACTGGGTGAAGTGTTAGGGCCACTTGCTGATAATGAGCGTCTGAAGCGCGAGAGTAATTTTCTGCGCGGCACCATTGAACAGGATTTACAGGATCATATGACCGGCGGCTTTACTGCCGACAACTTCCAGCTGATCCGTTTCCATGGCATGTATCAGCAGGATGACCGCGATATCCGTGCTGAGCGCGCCAAGCAGAAGCTGGAGCCGTTGCATAACGTGATGCTGCGTGCGCGTATGCCGGGTGGGGTGATCACCCCTAAACAGTGGCTGGCGATTGACAAGTTTGCTGAAGAGAGCACCATGTATGGCAGTATCCGTCTGACGACACGACAGACGTTTCAGTTCCACGGCGTGCTGAAACCAAACATCAAGCAGATGCATCAGACCCTGAACAAAATTGGTATTGATTCCATAGCTACCGCCGGGGATGTAAACCGTAACGTGCTGTGTACGTCGAATCCGGTGGAATCTGAGCTGCATCAGCAGGCGTACGACTGGGCGACGAAAATCAGTGAGCACCTGCTGCCGAAAACCCGAGCCTATGCTGAGATCTGGCTGGACGGAGAAAAGGTTGAAGAGAGCGACAAAGAGCCGATTCTGGGCAGTAATTACCTGCCGCGTAAGTTCAAGACGACTGTGGTTATTCCGCCGCAGAATGATGTGGATGTGCATGCCAACGACCTGAACTTTATCGCCATTGCCGAAGAAGGCCAGCTGGTTGGTTTTAACGTGCTGGTAGGCGGTGGTCTGGCAATGACCCATGGTGATACGTCAACTTATCCGCGCCGTGCCGATGATTTTGGCTTTATCAGCCTGGAGCATACGCTGGCGATTGCGGAAGCGGTGGTGACAACTCAGCGCGACTGGGGTAACCGTTCTAACCGTAAGAATGCTAAGACAAAATACACGCTGGATCGCGTGGGTATCGACACCTTTAAGCAGGAAGTTGAGAAGCGTGCCGGTGTGAGCTTTGCACCAAGCCGCCCGTTTGAATTTACCGAGCGCGGTGATCGTATCGGCTGGCTGGAAGGGGTGGATGGTAAGCATCACCTGACGCTGTTTATCGAAAACGGCCGTCTGCTGGATTATCCGGGTAAGCCTTTAAAAACAGGTGTGGCGGAAATCGCCAAGGTCCATAAGGGCGATATGCGCATGACGGCTAACCAGAATCTGATCATCGCTGGCGTAGACAGTGCGGATAAAGCGCAGATCGAGCAGATTGCCCGTGAACATGGCCTGATTGATGATGGCGTGAGCGAGCAGCGCAAGAACTCTATGGCGTGTGTGTCTTTCCCGACCTGTCCGCTGGCAATGGCCGAAGCAGAACGTTTTCTGCCGGGCTTTGTGACCGAGGTAGAAGGGCTGCTGGATAAGCATGAATTAACCGGAGAGCACATTATCCTGCGGGTAACCGGCTGTCCGAACGGCTGTGGCCGCGCCATGCTGGCGGAAGTGGGTCTGGTCGGTAAAGGGCCGGGCCGCTATAACCTGCACCTGGGCGGTAACAAGGCGGGTACACGCGTACCGAAGATGTATAAAGAAAACATTACCGACAAGCAGATTCTGGAAGAACTGGACAGCCTGATTGGCCAGTGGGCCGCAGAGCGTCAGGAAAACGAAGTGTTTGGTGACTTTGTTATCCGTAAAGGGATTGTGCCTGAGGTCGTGGTATCAAAGAGGGATTTTCATGCCTGATTATAAATTAGCGGATCTGCTGGATTTGCCGAAGGTGGAGCAAGTGCTCCACCTGGCAGAAATCAATGCGGAGCTGGAGTTAATGACAGCGCAGCAGCGTGTTCGCTGGGCGCTGGAGCATCTGGATGGTAACTTTGTTCTGAGCTCTAGCTTTGGTATTCAGGGCGCACTGATGCTGCATCTGGTGACGCAGGAAAAGCCGGACATTCCGGTGATCCTCACCGATACCGGTTATCTGTTCCCGGAAACCTATCAGTTTATCGATCAACTGGCTGAACGGCTGCAACTGAACCTGCAGGTATTCCGGGCCACGGAAAGCCCTTCCTGGCAGGAAGCCCGTTACGGGAAGCTGTGGGAACAGGGTGTTGAAGGGATTGAAAAATATAACCGACTCAACAAAGTGGAGCCAATGCGTCGCGCGTTTAATGAGCTTGAAGCCGGTACCTGGTTTTCCGGGCTGAGACGTGAGCAGGCCGGTTCCAGAGCCAGCCTTCCGGTATTGGCAATTCAGAATGGTGTGTTTAAGTTTTTGCCGGTGATCGACTGGACCAATAAAAATGTGCATTACTATCTGAAAGAGCATGACCTGCCTTATCACCCGCTATGGGATCAGGGTTACCTGTCGGTCGGCGATACGCATACCACGCAAAAATGGGAACCGGGCATGAGCGAAGAGGAAACTCGTTTCTTCGGCCTGAAACGTGAATGTGGCCTGCATGAAGACGACGGTGAGGTCAACGGCTCCGGTATCTGATTTTTCTTCAACTTAAAGGCTTACCTGTTCAGCGTAAGCCTTTTCTTATTACTTCTAACCCACTGATTGTGGCTAAAACTTCGTCTTCTTACCGTCGTCCGTATTAATTTTAGTAACTATTTGGAATAAAGAATTCGATATTAGAATTTCTGGAAATATAAACCCTTGCCATAATGCCTCTAGTGAAAAGTATCGAGGAGAGATGGATGGAGTACCTGCCAATATTTGCTGACCTGAAGCAAAGGCCTTGCCTGATTGTAGGTGGTGGTGACGTTGCGTGGCGTAAGACCCGCATGCTGCTGAAAGCCGGTGCTGCTGTTCGGGTGGTTGCCCCTGAGCTGAATGCCGAATTTCAGGCTCTGGTAGCGGATGGGAAAGTGACCCTTCTGGCGAATGAGTTTTCGCCGGAACATCTGGATGGGGTGTTTCTGGCCATTGCAGCAACGGACAGCAAAGAAGTGAATGCACGTGTTTATCAGTCTGCCAATCAGCGCCAGGTGCTGGTCAATGTAGTGGATGATACCCCTCGTTGCAGCTTTATTGTGCCGTCCATCGTAGATCGCTCTCCCCTTATTGTGGCGATTTCATCCTCAGGTAAAGCCCCTGTACTGGCGCGGCTGGTGCGGGAAAAGCTGGAAGCGCTGTTGCCTCAGCACTTGGGCAGTATGGCCCGGGTTGCGGGTGGTTTTCGTGACCGCCTGAAACAGTCTCTGGGCTCGGTAACAGAACGCCGTAAGTTCTGGGAGCAGGCATTTAGCGGTCGCTTTGCTGAGCTGATTGCTGCCGGTAAAGAGCAGCAGGCTGCCGAGGTGCTGGAACAGAGTATCCATGAGCCGACCCCTCAGGGAGAAATTGCTCTGATCGGTTGTGGCCCCGGTGATGCCGGGTTGCTGACCCTGCGTGCATTGCAGCTGATGCAGCAGGCGGATGTCGTGCTGTATGACTATCTGGTCTCTGACGAAATCATGGAGCTGGTGCGCCGAGATGCCGATCTGGTCTGTGTCGGTAAGCGCGCCGGACACCACAGCGTGCCGCAGGATGAGACCAACCGCCTGCTGGTGCATTACGCCCAGCAGGGCAAACGGGTGGTTCGTCTGAAAGGTGGTGACCCGTTCATCTTTGGCCGTGGTGGCGAAGAGCTGGAAGTCGCTGCTGAAGCTGGCATCCCATTTCAGGTGGTGCCGGGTATTACCGCAGCAGCGGGTGCGACCGCTTATGCCGGTATTCCGCTGACTCACCGCGATTACGCGCAAAGCGCGATGTTTATTACCGGACATTGCCGACCAGATGGCGACGAGCTGGACTGGTCAACACTGGCTAGGGGCAGACAAACGTTGGTGATCTATATGGGGCTGATGAAAGCCAGCCATATTCAGCAGCAGTTGCTGGAACATCAGCGCGGCGCAGATACCCCGGTTGCAATTATCGAACGTGGGACTCAGAAACAACAAAAAGTACTGACCGGAGAACTGCATCAGCTGGCCGAACTGGCAGAAGGTGCGGCTTCACCTTCTCTGATTGTGGTTGGGGAAGTGGTCAGATTATCTGAAAAATTACATTGGTTTGGTACGCAGGATCAGGCTTCAGAGCCATCCTCTCAGGCTGTTGTCGGTTTAGTTTAAGCAGGAAAAGTTATGGAACAGAAACAGTTAACTCACCTTCAGCAACTGGAAGCTGAAAGTATCCACATCATTCGCGAGGTTGCGGCAGAGTTTGATAATCCGGTGATGATGTACTCCATCGGTAAGGATTCTTCCGTAATGCTGCATCTGGCAAGAAAAGCCTTTTATCCGGGCAAGATCCCGTTCCCGCTGCTGCACGTGGATACGGACTGGAAATTCAAAGAGATGATTGAGTTTCGTGACCGGACCGCAGAGAAGTACGGTTTTGACCTGCTGGTACACAAAAACCCGGAAGGTATGGAAATGGGTATCAACCCGTTTGTCCACGGCTCTTCCAAGCATACCGATATTATGAAAACCCAGGGTCTGAAGCAGGCGCTGAATAAGTACGGTTTTGATGCAGCCTTTGGTGGTGCCCGTCGTGATGAGGAAAAATCGCGCGCGAAAGAGCGGGTGTACTCATTCCGTGACAAAAACCACACCTGGGATCCGAAGAACCAACGTCCGGAACTGTGGAAAACCTACAACGGGCAGGTAAACAAAGGCGAAAGTATTCGCGTGTTCCCGCTGTCTAACTGGACCGAGCTGGATATCTGGCAGTACATCTATCTGGAAAACATCGATATCGTGCCGCTTTATCTGTCGGCAGTACGTCCGGTGGTTGACCGTGACGGCATGCTGATCATGGCCGATGACGACCGTATGGAGCTGCAGCCGGGCGAAAAGATTGAACAGAAGAGCGTGCGCTTCCGTACGCTGGGCTGTTATCCACTGACCGGCGCTATTGAATCGGAAGCGGCGACCTTGCCGGAAATCATTGAAGAGATGCTGGTGGCTACCTCCAGCGAGCGTCAGGGACGAGCCATTGACCACGATCAGTCCGGATCGATGGAGCTGAAAAAGCGTCAGGGATACTTCTAAGTTAACAGGATTAAGGAACGACTATGAACAGCATTATTGAACAGCAAGTCGCAGAGCTGGGCATCGAAGCCTATCTGCAACAGCATCAGCACAAATCGTTGCTGAGATTTCTTACCTGTGGCTCAGTGGATGACGGTAAAAGTACGCTGATTGGTCGTCTGCTGCATGATTCTCAGCAGATTTATGAAGATCAGCTGGCGGCTATCCATGCCGACAGTCAGAAGGTCGGTACTACCGGTGAGCGCCCGGATCTGGCACTGCTGGTGGATGGCCTGCAGGCGGAGCGTGAACAGGGCATTACCATTGATGTGGCGTACCGTTATTTCTCGACCAAACAGCGCAAGTTTATTATTGCCGATACTCCGGGACATGAGCAGTACACCCGTAACATGGCAACGGGGGCATCCACCTGTGATGTGGCCGTTATCCTGATTGATGCCCGTAAAGGGGTGCAGGATCAGACCCGACGTCACTCGTATATCGCCAGCCTGCTGGGTATTCGTCACTTTATCGTTGCAGTGAACAAGATGGATCTGGTGGAGTTTTCTGAGGAGCGTTTCGAAAGCATCAAAGCGGATTACTTAGCATTTGCCGCTAAGCTGAACACCGAAATTGATATTCAGCTGGTGCCACTGTCGGCGCTGGAAGGCGATAACGTGGTTGATCTGAGTGAGCAAACGCCGTGGTATCAGGGTGAGTCTCTGCTGACGCTGTTAGAGACCACAGAGATTGGGCAGAAACAGTCAGCAGGAGCGTTCCGTTTCCCGGTGCAGTATGTGAATCGTCCGAATCTGGATTTCCGTGGCTTTTCCGGCACATTAGCCGCGGGCGAAATTAAAGTGGGTGACCGGGTGAAAGCGCTGCCGTCTGGTAAAGAATCGCGGGTGAAGCAGATCGTTACCTTTGATGGAGAGCTTGAGAGTGCTCAGGCTGGTCAGGCAATCACGCTGACGCTGGAAGATGAAATTGATATCAGCCGCGGTGATTTGATTGTGCCGGAGAAAGCGGAAGTTGCCACCAGTAATCGTCTGCTGGCCGATATCGTCTGGATGGCTGACAAGCCACTGGAGGCGGGGCGTCAGTACGATATTAAGGTGGCCGGTAAGAAAACTATTGGTTCTGTGGACGCGATCCGTCATCAGGTTAACATCAACAATCTGGAACGTTTTGACGCTGACAGCCTGCCGCTGAATGCGATTGGTCAGTGTGAACTGAGCCTGACTTCTCAGGTACCGTTTGACCGTTATCTGGATTGTGCCGATACCGGCGGCTTTATTCTGATCGACCGTCTGACCAACGTGACTGTTGGTGCCGGTATGATTCGCGAAGCACTGGAAGAAACCGAAACAGATGAAGCAGATATGGAAGCGTTTGAAACAGAGCTGAAGGCACTGCTGCAAAAATATTTCCCGTACAAAGCCACCCGTAATCTGGGCAGACTGCTGGGGTAATGAGCATGACGGTAGAGCAGGGAACAGTTCTGGCGATGTTAGGGGTGATAGTTACCTGCCTGTTGGTGACGCGCATTAAGCCGGCATTTCTGTTTGCCGGGGCAGCGTTTGTTGCTTTTCAGACCGGGCTGATGGACCTGGCTGATTTGGCGGCGAATTTCACCAATTCATCGTTGCTGACGCTGGTTCTGCTGATCCTTGCTTCTACTGCGCTGGAAAAGACCCGTCTGATTAGCTGGGTGGGTCAGCAGATTTCTGCCGGAAAGCAGGCTTATGTTATCGCTAAGCTAGGTCTGTCGACGGCGTTTCTGTCTTCTTTTACCAATAATACCGCGGTGGTGGTGTCGCTGATCGGCGCGATTAAACGTAATCACCATCATGCTCCATCCCGGTTACTGTTGCCGCTGTCGTACGCAGCAATTCTGGGGGGAACACTGACCCTGATCGGTACCTCTACCAACCTGATTATCAGCAGCTTTGTAGAAGATATTGGTCTGCCGGCTCTGGGCTTTTTTGCTCCCAGTGTTATTGGGGTTGCGGTACTGTTTGGTGGTCTGGCTATTTTAATTCCGTTCAGCTACTTACTGCCTGACCGGGATGATAATGAACAGGATGAGTTGCCTTATTTTCTGGAAGCCCGGTTAGAGAAAGGCTCGCTGCTGGCGGGTAAAACGGTGCATGAAAATGGGTTACGGGCGTTGCGTCGCCTGTTTCTGGCAGAGCTGATCCGTGACGGTCACACCATTGCGCCGGTCTGCCCGGAAACCCACCTTGAAGAGGGCGATGTGCTGCTGTTCTGTGGCGATATTGAAAGTGTGACCACGCTACAGGAGATCAAAGGCCTGAAACTGTTCGGTCAGCACCATATGAACGGTCAGAATCTGGCGGAAGTGATTGTCAGCCATTCGGCTTCTATCCGGGGCAAAACCCTGAAGGATGCATGCTTTCGTGAGCAGTTTGACGCGGTGGTGGTGGCTATTCGCCGCGGTCATGAGCGTCTGGCGGGTGGTTTAGGCAACATCGAGCTGTGCGCCGGAGATACGCTGGTGGTAGTGCCGGGTAAAGAGTTTAACCAGCAACAGCCAAGCCTGAAGCGGGAGTTTGTGCTGGTGAACAGCCTGGATTCCAGCGCCCGGCTGGATGCTAACCGTAGCATGCTGGCGCTTGCTGGTTTTGCCGTCGTCATTTTGGCGGCTCTGCTGGACTGGGTGCCGCTGGTGAAAGGTCTGGCCGGATACCTGTTACTGCTGGTGATGAGCGGTATGGCAACCCTGAGTGAACTGCGTCGGCGTTTTCCTGTGGATATCGTGGTGATTGTCGGTTCGGCATTGTCGCTGGCACAACTGATGATCAGCAGTGGCTTGTCAGCCAAAATGGGCGATCTGTTTATCTCTCTGTTTAATGGCTGGGGAATGTATGGTGCTCTAATTGCCGTGTATCTGCTGACGTTAGTATTGACGGAGCTGGTCACCAATAATGCAGCGGCGGCACTGGCATTTCCGCTGGGGTACAGTCTGGCTGTTGGTTACGGAGCCGATCCGATGCCGTTTATCATGGCGGTTCTGTTTGGTGCCAGTGCTAGTTTTATTTCCCCTTACGGGTATCAGACAAATTTGTTGGTCTATAGTGTGGGTAATTATCAGATGAAAGACTACCTGCGCACAGGGCTGCCAGTGTCTTTGGTGTATTCTGGGTTGGTACTGACCCTGATCCCCCGGTTGTTCCCTTTCTAATTTTATTATGGAGTTTTGTATGACAGCGGAAAAGGCTGACAATATCGTGTGGCACCAGCATCAGGTGGATAAAGAACAACGTGCCGGCCTGAAGAAGCAGAAGCCCTGTGTACTTTGGTTTACCGGGCTTTCCGGAGCGGGTAAATCAACGGTAGCGGGCGCGCTTGAGAATGAACTGGCTGAGCGTGGTCATCATACTTATCTTCTGGATGGCGACAATATTCGTCATGGCTTGTGTCGGGATCTGGGCTTCTCTGATTCGGACAGGAAAGAAAATATCCGCCGCATCGGTGAGGTTGCCAAGCTGATGGCGGATGCCGGTCTGATTGTGCTGAGTGCGTTTATTTCTCCGCACCGTGCCGAAAGGGATCTGGTTCGCGGAATGCTCGGTGAAGGCGAGTTTCTGGAAGTGTTTGTTGATACGCCTCTGGATGAGTGTGAAAAGCGCGATCCGAAAGGTCTGTATAAGAAAGCCCGTGCCGGGGAAATCAAACAGTTTACTGGTATTGATTCTGAATATGAGGCACCGGACGCTCCGGAAATTCACTTGCAGGCGGGGAGTAAAACAGTGGCTCAGCTGGTGGATGATTGTATTGAGGTCTTAACGCTCCGGCAAGTGCTGTAGTCGGGTGGTAAAGGAGTTATAATGAAATCATTGTTGGAATCGGTTTATTTATTGGCTCTGGAAGCCGGTGCTGAAATTATGCGTTATTACGCTGATGACATTGCGGTTGAGTTAAAAGTTGATAAAAGCCCAGTGACTGCTGCGGATAAAGCCGCCAACCGGATTATTATGAATGGGCTGCAGATATTGACGCCGGATATTCCGGTTTTGTCTGAAGAGTCGGAACATGCTCACTGGCAGGAGAGAAAGTATTGGGATACGTTCTGGCTGGTGGATCCTCTGGATGGAACAAAAGAATTTATCCGTAAAAATGGGGAGTTTACAGTCAATATTGCGCTGATTAACGCTGGTAAACCTGTGCTGGGTGTTGTCTATGCTCCGGCTCTGGCAACAGGCTGGCTTGCTGACGGGCAACAGGCATGGCGGGAAAACCGTATCGGGCGTGAGCAAATCAGGGTGACTACGCAGGTTGTTGTTCCGGTAGTGGTTGGTAGTCGTTCTCATCCTAGCCCAGAAATGGCCGGTTATCTGGAAGTACTGGGGGAACACAGGGTGTTGTCTGTCGGATCGTCACTGAAGTTTTGTATGGTGGCAGAAGGCAAAGCACAACTTTATCCACGTCTGGGGCCGACCATGATGTGGGACACTGCTGCCGGCCAGTGTATTGCTGACAGTGCCGGAGCGAAAGTTACTCAGCTTGACGGGCGGCCTTTGCAGTATCACCGTGAAGCGCTACTGAATCCGTATTTTGAGGTATCAGTATATGCCTTAGGGGATTACCCCAGCAGTTCCGGACGACCCAGATAGTAGCCCTGCAGGTAATTTATGCCCATATCTTCGACGATAGTACAAACTTCTGCATTATGTACAAACTCGGCAACAGTTTGTGCGCCGAAAACATGACAGAGCTGTATCATTGTCTGCGCTATTTTTCTCTGTCGCAGATTGACATCAATATTTCGGATCAGGCTGCCGTCAATCTTTATAATTTGTGGTTCCAGCTTAATAATTTCATCGATATTGGAATAGCCGGAACCAAAATCATCCACAATAATCCGGGCACCCAGATTACGCAAATGGTCACACACTTCTATCATTCGGCCATAGTCTTTAATCTGTTCTGTTTCCAGTACTTCCAGACCAACTCTGCTTGAGTTGTTCATCATAAGCAGGTTTTTCTCCAGCAGTTGGATGGTTTTGTCACTCATCATATCCTGTGGAGATAGGTTCACTGAGAAGGATTCACTGCGGGGTCTCATCAGCCTGAAAGTCCGGTCAATCATCTGCCGGCTGAGACGGGTATACATGTGTGTCCCTTCAATTACCGGAAGAAATTCTCCTGGAGAAATAATCTGTTCGCCTTCTCTGATTCGTACCAGACATTCAAGAGAAGACAATTTATGATCATGTGCGTGAACGATTGGCTGGGTATAGGTCAGTACCTGATTGTTTACGACAGCACGGCTGACGCAGGATAGCCAGCTAAGCTGTGAGCGTTTCGAGTCCAGTTCGTGCTGTCGTTCTCTGGCATTGCACATATGACGGTTATTCTTCATTGCATGACGGCGGGCTTCGGTTGCTTTTAGCAGTATATCGTCCACAGGAAGCCCCGGATAATCCCGTCGACTGAATAACCCTCCGGTCACTGAAATGGACAGGTAATCAATCTCGGGCAGTCCGTGTGGTTTGAAGTTGACATGTTCTATCTGATCGGCGAATGCATAAAACTGCTTCCGTAATGTGGCACTACTGGACGCAGATTTGAACAGTACGGCCCATTCACCTACTCCAACGCTGAACAGCTGGCAGACATGGCCGAGTTTTTCCTGCAGTTGCTCTTTACAGTACGCACTGAGATCTCGCAGCAGATTATCTCCTACCTGGTAGCCATATTTTTCATTGATCTGCGTAAAATTGTTCAGCTTGATGCAGATGAGGTGCTCATTAAGCAGCATGGAAGCAAGCCGTTCTTTTAATGCGACCCTGTTCGGCAGGTTGGTTCTGTGCTCTATACGGTAACTTTCCGTCAGCCTCTGAGTCTTTTCTGCCAGTTGCTGCTCCATATTCTTCTGCATGTTATCCACATCATTGATTGCATTTCGGATCAGGGAAAACAGCGGGGAAACCGGATTGTTATTTTCCGGAATGGTTGCCGGAGAACGTTCCGGAGAGATGTCACCTTCGCGCATCGCCAGATAGGTGAGACTGTGGTGCATGATTTTTTGCCGTTTATGATCCCGGCATAGTTCGCCTGCGCAATAGACACCCTGAGCTTCACTGATGCTGTCAAAAGGGGTGAGCTCTCTGTTATCGGAAATAAACGTTAGTCTGGAAGAACAGTTATAGATGAAAATACTGTCAGGAAATTCCTCACTAAGCTGATAAGCGTTAAGACGAACCTGTTCTATGGTCAGACTAGGGTGATTATAGCAAAAACGGACTTCATCCCCGACGGATAGCTGCGGATGTTGGTTATCTGCCGGTTCCTGAAAAGTAATGGCTCCGTCATCACACAGCCGGACTGGGAAGAAGATATTTTGCTGGTCATGTTCTCCGCGTAACAGAGGGAAATTCTGTAGTTGATGAAAGCTGACAGGGGTTCCGTCTGCCAGATAGCGATTATAAATGTTGTAGGCCGGGAGGTTATCCAGAGAGATAACCCGGTTACCCTCGGTGGCTGTCACTGTAAAACGGCGACCGATAGGATTCCATTCATGAAAATGATTTTGCCATACATGCAGTTGTTTACCATGCATGGCGACAGCGGCATAGCCGTTTTGAATAATGTGACAGCCACTAAGAACCCAGTGACCGTGCTCTGTGGTATCGGCTATGCCTCCTCCTACCGGGACGGATGGTGCATAGGTATCAAATGCCGAATAAAGCTGGTGGTCATTGGCTGATACTGCGTCAGCACAACTAATGATTGCTCTGGTATTCGGGGCCAATTGCAGTCGGTTTACCAGAGAAAGGCTGTCTCCGGTATAGTCATCAGAATAAAGCTGGAAGGCATGGGTGAGGTGAACGGTAGAAAAGGTAGTCAATAAAATGAGCGTTCCGTATGAACAGAGTTCACCGTCCCGAATCAGACAGCGGGAGCTTTGGCCTATGATCGCTGCATCCGGGTATGCCTGAGTTAACAAGCAGCTGTATTCAACAACAGTTCGTGGTGACTGTGTTGAATAAACCTGAATAAGTACAGATTCCCCGATGTTATTACTGAGGGTGTTCAGTTTTTCCTGCAGCTGATCCACATTGGATACTACAAATGAAATCGATTGCATTTAATGGTTCGGATACTTTACATTTAGTTAGCTGATTACTATGCCGTAAATAATTGAATATATAACTAGTGACAGATCACTTTTTACTAATAATAGTATTTTTTTCTGAAATTTTCTGTCTGGTTCAAAATTTTCAGAACAGCTACCTAAGCACCAGCAATTCTTCCAGCTGATTTATCTCCAGATGAGGCAGCAATCTGCTTTCCGGTTCATGTTTTATTTGCCGCTTCTGGTTATTAATCCAGCAAGCCTGAAATCCGGCCTGCAGTGCTCCGGTAACATCGGTACGTAAGTGGTCGCCAACATGTAAGATTTGCCGGGGAGACAGGGAGAGAAAATCGGCTGCCTGAGAAAACATATCAGAGAAAGGCTTGGAGCGGCCATCCGGCCCTGCTTGCAGAATTAACTGAAAATAATCACCCAGTCCTATTTTATGTGGATTGACGTTACCATTGGTAATGGCTACCAGAGGAAAGTGTCTGGCCAGCTCAGCCATTACCCGGTGTGTATCCTTCGGCACATCAATCTGATTACGCAGCCAGAGCACGTGTTGAATGGCTGTTTCAGAAGCCTGCCTGGCTTTTAGCTCTGAATATCCGAGTTGTATCAGTCCCTGTTTAATTTGCTGAGTGCGCCACAGTGTGACATCGTGTCGGATCTCTGGGGTTGTGTCTGCAATATTTTGTTTTATCTGATGCCATTTATCCGCAGATAATGCTGCAGAAAGTGGGTGGTGGCTATGTAGCCAGATCAGCATCTCTTTTTCCAGCCGTTTAATTACCGGACGGTTATCGTAAAGGGTATCATCAAGGTCAAAAGTGATAGCATGGATGGGAGAGAGACATTTGTAAAATTGCATGCTGAGCCCGTCTATCTACTGGATTTGTCTTTTTTTGCTCTGGGGTGAGCCTGATCATATACCTGAGCAAGATGTTGAAAATCCAGGTGAGTGTAGATCTGCGTGGTGGAGATATTTTCATGTCCCAGCAGTTCCTGCACTGCCCGAAGGTTATTGCTGGATTCCAGAATATGGGTAGCAAAGGAGTGGCGCAATTTGTGGGGGGTGATATGGCTGGCGACCTGTTGCTTCTGCCCCCACTCTTCCATACGTTTCTGCACATTTCTGGGGGAAATACGTCGGCCTAGCTTAGAGATAAATAATGCCTGTTCATCAGGATCTCTGAGTATCTTGCTACGTATACTCAGCCAGTGGTTTACCCATTCGCGAGCCAGTCCGGAAAATGGAACTTTGCGTTCTTTATTTCCTTTCCCTGTGACCCTAATTTCATCGCTGTCCGGCAGGATATCTTTTACATTCAGGCTGATCATTTCGGCCAGGCGGATTCCGGCACCATACATGAGCTCCATCATAGCTCTGTCCCGGATGGAAAGCGGGTCTTCTTCATTGACACTCAGTAGTTGATCTATTTCATCCACATCCAGATTTTTTGGCAGAGGCTTGTCTTTCTTTGGTGCGGCAATTCCCCTAGCTGGATTAGCAGTCAGCTCATTCTTAAGGAGCAGAAAGTCGAAAAAGCTGCGTAGTGAAGAGAGGCGGGTTGCCTGACTACTGGCTTTTATCCCGGCTTCCTGACCTTTGGCTATGAGCTGGCGGACTTTAGCCGGATCAACTTGTTGCCAGTGACTGATACCGGAGCGATATAACAGCTCAGCAATGAGTCTCAATTGATGGCGGTAATTTTTCCGTGTGTGATGGCTTAGTCCCTGTTCATTCTGCAGATAATCCAGAAAGCGTTGTATCGGTTCTTCCAGTGTATCCGGCAGAACCAAGAGGGTCGCATTATCCGTTGCAGGTGAGTGCTTACTCATCAAACTACTGCCATTGCATCGTGATGAGAAGATGGGAAACAACCAGAGCAAGATGACGCAAGAACAGAGTGTCCATATGTGGCTGGAAGTATCCACCGTCGCTGCTGGAAAAAGCCAGAACCCCTTGTGGAGAGCCCTTGCTCAGGGGCAGAATGACATAAGAACCTAACTCTGGTACAGGAAGCCCCCCGAACAGAAGTTCTCGGTCACTTTTGCGTAAGCGACCCAGATAGGCTTCCTTACCATTAAAATGGTTGGTTGAAAATTGCAGCAGATTTTCTTCCGGTATCCGGTAGTTACTTTCTGGTGCGTCTTTCAGACGAACATAGGCTCTGAGCTTTAGTGCTGCTGCCTTATGGTGAATACAGTCGATCATAGAACTGACCGATGTGGATTTCAGCACTTGTTCCTGCAGATCCATAAACTCATAGAAGGTGCGATCATTATTGGCCGCCAAAGACATAAGTTGCGTAATTTCTTCTTCCAGCTCGCTGATCCTCTGCCGTTGACGTTTCAACTGCACTTCTACCAGAGATACCGTGCCTTGCTCACGGGTAGGAAGGGTCAGTTTTTCTACCAGGTCTTTTCGGTGCAGAAAAAAGTCTGGGCAATCGTTCAGGTACTTGGCAACGACTTCGGCTGTCAGGCTATCCGGCTCCGGTATTGCAATGGTTGCTTCCGAGCCTGTATCAAACGCCAGCGCATCTTCTGTCTTAGACAAAACAAATCCTCTTACGGTTATATGAATAGTGTTACTTTCGGTTCAGGTAACTAACAATTTACCTGGCCGTCAAAGACGTGTGCGGCAGGACCGGTCATAAATAGTGGATTTCCTGGTCCCTGCCACTGGATGATCAGATCGCCTCCCGGAAGATGCACAGTGACTTTGTCATCCAAAGTACCCTGAATCATGCCCACAGCTGCAGCTCCACAGGCTCCGCTACCACAGGCTTGTGTCTCTCCCGCACCTCGTTCGTAGACCCGAAGGCGGATTTCATTGCGATTAACGATCTGCATAAAACCGGCGTTAACCCGTTCAGGAAAACGTTCATGGGATTCCAGTAATGGTCCCAGAGTTTCGACATCGGCTGTATCAGTGTTTTCTACCGTGGTCACAACATGGGGATTACCCATGCTAACTGCACCACAGAATAAAGTCTGATCAGCAACCCGCAGAATATAGGTTTTTTCTGCTTGCTTGGCTTTGAACGGGATTTTAGCTGGTTCAAAAACAGGCTCTCCCATGTTTACCCTGACCAGATCGTCATCTTCAATCTGGAGTACCATTTTTCCTTTTTTAGTACTGACCCGGATGTTGTACTTATTGGTCAGCCCTTTCATATGTACAAAACGGGCAAAACAGCGCGCACCATTACCGCACTGCTCTACTTCACTGCCGTCAGCATTAAAAATACGATAATGGAAGTCGGTTTCCGGATCATAAGGGGCTTCGACGACCAGTAACTGGTCGAAGCCAACTCCGGTATGTCGATCCGCCAGACGACGGATCAGCTCCGGAGAGAAAAATATATTCTGGGTGATACAGTCAACAACCATAAAGTCGTTGCCGAGCCCATGCATTTTAGAAAAATGGAAATGCATTGTGTCTGTTTACTCCGGCAGAATCTGTTCCAGCTGCCACAGGCTGCTGATTTCTTCACGTTGACGTACCAGATGAGCTTTGCTGCCGTCTACCATCACCTCTGCAGCCCGTACCCGGGCGTTATAGTTGGAGGACATGGTAAAACCGTAGGCGCCGGCAGAGCGTACTGCTAACAGGTCATTCTGTTCCAGTACCAGAGCACGGTCTTTGCCAAGGAAATCACTGGTTTCACATACCGGACCAACAATATCATAAGTCATGGCTTTGCCGTCTCGTGGTTTCAACGGAATGATATCCTGCCACGCCTGATAAAGAGCCGGACGCATCAGGTCATTCATCGCGGCATCGACAATGGCAAAATTTTTGAATTCAGTCGGTTTCAGAAACTCAACTTTAGTCACCAGAATACCAGCGTTTGCTGCAATGGCCCGACCAGGTTCGAAGATCAGTTCGATTTCCGGGTGATTCTCCAGACGGGTTAACAGGGCTTTGGCATAGTCGGACGGCTGTGGAGGCATTTCATCCCGATAGACAACACCAAGTCCGCCACCGACATCCAGGTGTTTGATCTGAATACCGTCGGCAATCAGTTGATCGATAAGCGCCAGCAGACGATCTGTTGCATCAATAAAAGGGTCGATATCGGTCAGCTGTGAGCCGATATGACAGTCGATACCTTCGACGTTCAGGTTTTCCAGACTGGAAGCGAATTTGTAGACTTCCGGAGCTCGCTCGAACGCGATGCCGAATTTATTGTCACGCAGTCCAGTTGAAATATAAGGGTGGGTTTTCGCATCCACATCCGGGTTTATACGCAGAGAGATTGGTGCTTTTACTCCCATGTCACCGGCTACTTTATTCAGTCGTTCCAGTTCCGGTTCTGACTCTACGTTAAAGCAGCGGATGTTCAGCTCCAGTGCCCGTTTCATTTCAGCCTCTGTTTTGGCTACACCGGAGAATACGACCTTCGATGGGTCACCACCGGCTGCGACAACCCGTTCCAGCTCACCACCGGATACGATGTCAAAACCAGATCCCAGACGTGCTAGTGTATTCAGTACGCCAAGGTTGCCGTTCGCCTTTACGGCAAAACAAACCAGATGCGGATGTGTGCCGACGGCTTTATCAAACGCATTCCAGTGACGCTCAAGTGTTGCACGGGAGTATACATACAGTGGGGTGCCATACTGTTCTGCCAGATTTGAAACAGCAACATTTTCGGCCCAAAGCTGGCCATCATCCTGATAATTAAAGTAATCCAATTCTCTGTTCCTTTTTCTTACGACGGTTATTGAGACTCGCTCTGCTCACTTTGGGTATCGTCAGCAGGCATATACAGCGGGCCGGTCTGGCCACAGCCAGTAAGGCTAAGGGCAGAAAGTAAACAAAGTGCTAAGAGGGTCTTTTTCATAGTGTTATTCGCGTAAGTCGTGATTAATAAACCAATGCCCCCTATAATCGCACTACCAATAAGAAAAGCAATAGGACATAAAGGATGAATGATACCGAATTTAACCAACTTGCGGATCAGGTGCTCTCTGATATAGAAGAAATGGTGGATAATTCCGGAGCTGATATGGATTATGAGGTACATGGCAATGTGATGACGCTGGAGATGGATAACCGTAGTCAGATCATCATTAATAAACAGGAGCCGATGCATGAAATCTGGCTGGCCTCAAAGTCTGGCGGATATCATTTTTCCTACCAGAATAAGCAGTGGATCTGTTCCCGAACTGGTAAGGAACTGCTGTCATTAGTGAAAGAAGAGTGCAACAGGCAGAGTGACGAGGACATCGAGTGGGTCTGAGATCGCCACTCTGTCAGGCGTTAACTGCTTTTGATGGTCGAGAGGTAACGGAACTGTCGTTACGGTAAGGAACCACATAGCTGTTGCCATCATGCGGATGTACGATCTGATAAAACTGTGGCAGATTGAAGTTTACTGGCTGTTGTTCCGTATTCTTACCTAGAGTACTCGAGGTATAGAAGCGGTTAACGTTACTGATAATTTCATCTTTGCTGCCGTGGAACTGGTGATACATTTCAACATCGTTGACTTCATTCAGTACATAGATATTGAACCCCGCTTCACTGTCTTCAAAAAAGAACTGAACCAGTCCTTCACTGGCAAAGCCGTCAATGACTTCGGGCATATCATAATCCTGCTCTTTATCCAGCAGAGAAAGTGGTGAGCCGGTCAGTTTATTGATAGAGATACTTTTGTAAAAATCGACGGGATTTTCCAGTTTTTGTACGGAGACTCCCCGGCGCTCAAAGAACAGGCCAAACGTCTGATTGGCAATTTTGATGGCTTTAAAGCGGCGGCGTTTTTGAGGTTCAACCGGTTTTAAACGTAACTGGATACATTCGGCTAACAGCTGATAGACCACGTTGCGGATCACTCCTCGCAGGTTTTTGCTGTAACAGAACACATCGACCGATTCCGGGGGAAGTGCATCCTGATGCATTTTGCCCAGTATGGTTTTGAGCGCGTTCAGAATAGCGGTTTCACCGGTAAAATGCAGGGTACGAACCTCATGCCATGAGTTACGGTAGACCAGATCAACACTGCCGACCAAACTCATCTGTTCCTCAGAGAAACTAAAAATATCCACATCTTTCGGATTCACCTTCAGTGCTTTATTGCTGAGCGTGACGGTTGGATCATTTTCGAAGTTGATAAACATAGTTAACTGACTGATTTCACAAGGGCTTCCCAAAGCCTGCATACTCGGCCGGCGCTTACGCAGAGAAAAGGTATTTCGCAGGTCACTGACCATCTGGTAGAACTTATCGATATCCAAATCGGCATCTTTAACCAGAGAGTGCAGGTGAGTCGATTCAGTGATTAGCCCGTTGAAAAAGGACCAGGCAACCAGCTTGCTCAGATATTCATTATGTTCCAGATACTTCTGGCCGATCATCTGGCAGGGCGTTGGCGGTTGTTTATAAAGATACCAGCCAGCCTTGTTACTACGACCTTCCCGAACCTGAATAAAACTGAGATCTGACTCATGCAGGTCTGGTGATATCTGAGGGTTGAGCAGGGTAACTTTACCGGGAAGAACCTCAAAAGCGGCGTACAGTTTACGTGCTAGTATACTGATATCCTGTGGGCTGATTGCGGAGGTAATATCATTGCGCCGGGCAAACTGAATCAGATTACGGTAACTTTGCATCAGGGCATCTAACAGGTTGTCATGCACGATTTTTACCTGTTCGACTTTCCAGTTACGTCGGTTGTCCAGCTCTTGAACTGTGCTTGTGTCCCAACCCCAGTCCTGAACCATGTCTTCCATCACTCTACGTCGCCATGAGACTGTACCGTTGCCGGATTCCCGGGAGAGTTTTTCATGTGTCTTCAGGTAGAAACAACGGCGAACCAGATCCAGCCGGGTGTGGTCATGGATGCGTTCCAGATAGCGGGTTACTTTCTCCAGCATCAGGAAGTAAGCGTCCATACAACACAGGTTCGGGTCGTGGGCGAAGAAACGACGTTTGCTGTCCAGACTCAATAACTGTGTATGCGGATATTCCCAGGAATAGGCTTCCAGTAAAATAGCCTTTATCACCGATTTATAAGGTGAGTCGATACTCTTATACAACTGCCAGAGATTGGAGCCAAAGTATTCTTCTGCAGGGATACGGTGCAACTGGCCGAAATCGATCCATTCGTTGCAGTTAACAACTTCTGACTGGCAAAGTTGTGCGACGTATTCGTCATAACACTCTTCCATTTCCGGCGGAACGATATGCCATAGCAGACGTTGACCGGCAAGGCGTACTGCTGTGCGATAAAATTCATCCAACAGTAGCAGGTGTTGTGAGGAACCACAGTTATCACCGGTCATCTCTTCAGAGTGATTATTACGGAAGCGTTCTTCATCCATGAGGAAAAAGTTCGCTTCGACCCCGTAGCCTTTTGCCCACTCGGTGATCTGCATGCATTTGTTACTCAGATGAGCACGTTCGTTGCTGTTCATTTGAGGAGATACACAGACCCAGATATCCAAATCGCTGGAAGTGCTTTGACCGATAGAGGAGGTGCTTCCCATTGTGTACAGCGCCAGTATTGCCGGAGAATCTGTAACACAAACGGGTTCTTTCTGAGTCAGAAGCAACTGGTCGATAAACTGTTGTTGGATATCATTAGGCTCAAAGCTGAAGATGCCAGTAGGAACGGATTTGCAGTAATAGGCCGGAATGGCAGGGTGATTAAAATGCAGCAGTACAGGGATCAGATGAAAAACTTGCTGGCTCTGGACATCCATTAGTGCCAGCGCACGCTCGATGCGCTGCTGATTGAGATTATCAAGTCGATGAATGACCGTTTGGGTATAAGCCTGCAAGAGGAATTCCTTGATTGAAAAGCCTTAATACTGATTTTGTTTGCTTTATAACCAAATATTAAAACAAAACGTGATCAATCTAACATTTTTCAGCCTCGAGGTAAAGAAAATGCGACCACGCCGTTAGGCCTGATCTGATATAAAATTTAACGTCAGGGCTTAGGCACAGTCTCTAACTTTTCGCTTCGGGGTTAGTAATAGTCTAGTGCATAATTGAGAATTTGGTCACACTAATTGTTCGATTTGCTGAAAATATTAGCAATTTCTGTCCTAAGCCGGATCAATTGCTGCGAGGCAGTAAAAGAGAATGGTAGGATGGGTTTTTATCACTGACAAATAGTAATCCGATATGCAATCCTTCTCTTCAGCAGCGCTTTATGCCACACCGGTAAGAATTGCGACACGTAAGAGCCCTCTTGCGATGTGGCAGGCTCATTATATCAAACAGGCACTTGAAACTATCCATCCCGGCCTGAGTGTTGAACTGGTGACTATGGTCACACAGGGAGACATTATTCTGGATACACCACTGGCAAAAGTCGGAGGAAAAGGGCTGTTTGTTAAGGAACTAGAGGTGGCGATGCTGGAAGGGCGAGCTGATATTGCAGTGCACTCGATGAAAGATGTACCGGTTGAGTTTCCGGAAGGGCTGGGGCTGGTAACTATTTGTGAGCGGGAAGATCCGCGAGATGCATTTGTTTCCAATACCTATGACAGTATTGATGCATTACCACAGGGATCTGTTGTTGGAACTTGCAGCCTGCGGCGCCAGTGTCAGCTTAAAGAGGCTCGTCCTGATCTGCACATCAAAGACCTGCGTGGTAATGTAGGAACTCGTCTGAGCAAACTGGATGCGGGGGAGTATGATGCTATTATTCTGGCTGCAGCTGGTCTTAAACGTTTGCAACTGGACGAGCGTATTACCCGCATTCTTGAGCCAGAGCAGTCGCTGCCAGCTGTTGGTCAGGGGGCTGTGGGTATTGAATGTCGTCTGGATGATGAGCGTATATTGCAATTGCTGGCTCCTCTGAATCACCGGGATACGGCAGACAGGGTGCGTTGCGAGCGGGCAATGAACCTGACTCTGAACGGCGGTTGTCAGGTACCCATCGGCAGTTATGCTCAGCTTGAAGGCGATCGGATCTGGCTGCGGGCACTGGTTGGTGAACCAGATGGCAGCCATATTGTTAGGGCGGAGAAAACAGGCCACCGCAGTGACGCTGAAGCTCTGGGCAGACGAGTTGCTGAAGAACTGCTGGAGCTTGGTGCCAGAGCCATTCTGGATAAGTTATACAGTGAGCACTAAAGTTACCTTCTGATGGGGGAGGATAACAGGCAGTGACGACTCATACTGGCAAAACAATATGACGATACTGATCACCAGACCTGAACCGGAAGGCAGCAGGCTTGTCGGATACCTTGATGCATGTGGCATTAAAAGCCTGTATCAGCCTCTGATCCGTTATGCGGAGGGACGGCTTTCTATTGAAGAAGAACAGCAGATCTGTTGTGCTGAAATTATTATTGCCATCAGTATGCCTGCTGTGGAGTGGGCTGACCAGCTACTTCGGCAGGCAGGCTTAGGATGGTCACAGCAGGCAGTTTATCTGGCGGTAGGAGGCAAAACAGCACAGGCTTTATCCAAAGTATGTGGCCGGGAAGTTCTCTGTCCGGCCATCAGTGACAGTGAACATTTGCTGCTTATACCGTCTTTACAGGATGTGACGGGGAAGAGCATCGTTATTCTGAGAGGAAACGGCGGACGGGAACTGCTGGCGCAGCAGTTGCAGGCTCGTGGAGCGAGTGTGCAATATTGTGAGGTATACCAACGTCAACCTATTCCATTTCATGGACACTCTAAGGTTAACATCTGGCAACAGCAAAGCGTCACACATATAGTAATAACCAGTGCAGAACAGCTAAAGCTTTTTTGCAGCAATATTCCGGCAGAATACAGACGCTGGCTTTATAACAGAACATTAATTGTGCCGAGTGAGCGTATTGCGGCTCTGGCAACAGACATCGGATTTCAACATGTAATTACGGTAGGTAGTGCGGCAAACCGCGACTTACTGGCGGCGATACAGTCGTTACACCTGACAGGAAAAGCGCATGACAAGCAATAATAACGAGCAAACTGAACCTGAAAAGAAACCTGTACAAGAGAGTCAGGAGCAGAGCAGCCGGGAAAAGCCGGGTGAAGAAAGCCCTGTCTCAGCCGCTCAGAAGGATACGAACACTGATACTGCCGTTAAAGAGCAGAATAAACCGCTGCCGAAACAGAAAAGCAGAAAAGCAGTCCCCTCACCTGAAGTGAAATCAGGCAAAACCGGGGGGAAACTGGGTGCTCTGGCCATTGTGTTATCGTTGTGTATTGGTGGCGGTGGTGCTTACCTGATCAAGCAACAAGCGCAGCAGTACCAGACTCAGGTCACAGAGTTACAGTTGCAGCTCAACAAAGTCAGTGACCAACTGTCACGGAGTGAAGCGGCGTTGCAGTCGGCAATACAAAGCACAGTCGACAGTACCCGGATTACGATGGGGCAGCAGGATAAAAGTATCCATAGCCTGCAGATGGCTCTGTCAGAAATTAAGGGGCGGCGTCCGAACGACTGGCTGCTGGCTGAGGCTGATTATTTGGTGAAACTGGCGGGCAGGAAGCTGTTTCTGGAAAAGGATGTGGTCAGTGCTACCCGGTTGATGGAAAGTGCAGATCAGCGTATTTCAGCCCTGAATGATCCGAGTCTGGTCCCGTTACGTAAAGAGATGGCTAAAGATATTACCGTTTTGAGTGCCGTTCCACTGATTGATAAAGACGGGCTGGCTCTGCGGCTGATGAGCTTGCAGCAACAGGTAGATAAACTGCCGCTGGCTAATGCGATTCTTCCGGAAGCTCCACAGGAAGTGCATCAGGAAGTGTCTGAGGATATTCAGGACTGGAAAGAGAACCTGCTGACCTCCCTGAAAGACTTTTCGGAGCAGTTTATTACTTTCCGGACCCGTGACGGCAACGTGATTCCCCTGCTGTCACCCAAGCAGGACTTCTATCTGAGAGAAAATATTAAAGGTAAATTGGAAACGGCTATCAGTGCCGTATACGACGAAAACAGCGATATCTACCAGATGGCTTTGACGCAGGCAAATCAATGGTCACAACAGTTCTTTAAGATGGATGATAAGGCAGTGGTCACCTTTAATCAGACACTGACAGCTCTGAGCAGTCAGAATATTCGGGTGGAGTACCCGGTGAAACTGGTATCACAAAAGGTTCTGACGGATGTAATTCGTGAACGTTTGCGCCGGGATATCACCAGCATTATTAAGGAGGAGAAACAATGATTCGGGCTATTTTCCTCTTTGTTGTGCTGGGGCTGGGCTTGTTTGCCGGAACACAGTTCGCGGGGCAGCAGGGGTATGTGCTGATCTCTGTAGCCGGTACGACAACTGAAATGAGTGTGACTACTCTGGTTGTTTTGGTGATCGCGCTTTTGGCGCTATTGTTCGGATTGGAGTTTCTGCTTAAAAAATCCCTGCATGCCAGTTCCCGTACCTGGAACTGGTTTAGTGTGCGCAAGCTGAAAAAAGCCCGCCGTCAGACCAATGAAGGGATTCTTAAATTGCTGGAAGGTGACTGGCAGATGGCTGAAAGAAAGGTGACTCGTCTGGCAGAGCATCATGATATGCCGCTGCTCTGTTATCTGATTGCCTCGGAAGCCGCTCAGGGAATGGGTGATACGGCCAAGCGGGATCGTTATCTGGAGCTGGCTGCAGAGCAGGAGCATGCAGGACTGGCTGTTGCCCTGACTAAGGCAAAACAGCAGATCCAGGAAGGTCAGTACCCTCTGGCTCTGGAAACCTTATCTGTGCTTAAAGTTCAGCACGCAAATAACCCTATCGTTCTGAATTTGCTGAAATCTGTGTATGTGCATCTGGAACAGTGGCAGCCTCTACTGGAACTACTGCCTAAGCTGACAAAAGTGAAGCAGGTGTCATTACAGGAACAGCAGCAGTTGGAAGAGCAAGCCCATTGCGGAATACTGGCCGAAATTGCAGCGGATAAAGGCAGTGCCGGGCTGATGGCGCACTGGAATACGTTGTCGCGCAGGCGGAAAAAAGAACCGGATCTGCTGGTTAATATGGTGAACCTGCTGATTGAGCGTCATGCTGATGAGGAGGCTTTCCGCATTGTACAGGATGTGCTGAAGAAGAACCCAGATGACACCTTACTGAAATTGCTCCCGGAGATGGATCTGCCGGATACCTCTGGTGTGATCTCTTTGCTGGAATCTGTGCTGAAAAAAGATACGGCTAATGCGATGGCAAACAGTGTGCTGGCACAGTTTTATATGCGGGAAAAACAGTGGGATAAAGCGCAGCAGTATCTGGAGAAGGCGCTGTCGGTACGAGCCGATGTTACGGATTATGCTTATCTGGCCGATGCTCTTGAACAGCAGAATATGTCACAGGCTGCAGGTGATGTTTCTCGTCAGGCTCTGACATTACTGGAAGCCAGACGATAATCACTGATGGTTTACTGATAAAACATAAGCCCGGCTCCGGGCTTATGTTTTATCAGACAGAGTCCCTGAAAGGATATCGGTTTAAAACAGATGTTTTTCCAGATAGTGGGCAACTGAGTCGTTGACATTGGAACCGATCTGTTCAATATCCGGTAGTGCCGCTTTTACTTTCTCGTGAGCGGTTTCCATCAGTAGCCCTTTTTCTGCCATTGAAAGCATTTCTACATCATTCATACCATCGCCGAATGCGATACAATTCTGCAGGCTCAGCCCCATAGACTCAGCGACGGCTTTCAGAGCTGCACCTTTGGATACACCCGGAGCCATGACCTCAAGACACCATGGACTGGAGAAAGCAATATAGAGCTGGTCACCGAACTGTGACTTTAGCTTATCTTCATAGCGGGCCAGATAGTCATGATCCTGATAAGTAAAGAATATTTTTACTACGTGCTTTGATGGTGCATTGTCCACATCGAACAGCATATAGGGAAAGTCAGAGTCTTTATGGAACTCTTTAAGCTGTTCTTCTTCACGGCTCAGCAGCCAGCGATCATCCTGATAAATATGAATAATCATGGCCGGATCAGTTTTTATCAGATCAATAACCGGCTGTACCAGTGCTTCAGGTACATCTTTACTGAACATCACCTGATCGTTCTGATCATGCACGCGGGCACCATTAGATGTAATCATATACGCCGGGATATCGGCTTGTCCCCGGATACCGGATACATCGATATGATGACGGCCGGTCGCGAAGGTAAAGGTATACCCTTTCCGGTTCAGTTCGCGGAGAGTTTCTTTGGTGAATTCGCTTAGCTGGTGGCTTGGTGCCAGAAGAGTACCGTCAAGGTCTGAAGCAACAATCTTGAATGTGGTCTCTGTATCTGTGGTCATAGGATCCTCTCTTTAAACTTACAGCGTACTGTTGGATAAACAGACAGCGCTAGTGTATGCGAAAATAATCAGGAAAAAGAGGGTAAAATATTTCATCATATTTCCTCTTTTTTTGCCGAAAGGGCAGCGTTAAGGCTCCTGAGTGAAGAAAGCGGTAATAATACGTAAGGCCTGATTGCGGATAAGATCCTGTTCGCACAGGATTTCATGGCGGCTGCCTTCTAGCCGGGTAAATACGCTGTGGGAATTGGTTCTCTTCAGACGGCGGTAAAACCGGTATTGTGCCTGATTATCGACAATTTCATCCTCTCCAGCCTGAAGGATCTGTATCGGTATGTGGATATTCCGGGTTTGTCGAATACAGGAACGGATGGCGTTCAGACTCTGCCAGACCCAATGTATTGTCGAACCACCTAACTGCAGTTCTGGCAGCATCGTGTAAAGATCCCGAAACCAGCGGTAGCGGCTCTGGCTGTGAGTCAGAAGGTTATTTGCAAAGCCTTTTGACTGATAATCTGTCTGTCCGGGGGCATAAGTTTCAACGGGGTGTATGCTTTTTAGCAGCCAACTGTAAGGACGGCTGAACGGCTTCAGGTGAGCCGGAATATTAATGCCAAACATCGGAGCACAGAGGGCAATACGGTTAAACGGATGATCCGGTGTTGTCTGTATATAGCGGGTGGCTATAGTCCCTCCCATAGAGTGCGCCAGCAGGAACTTTTGCTGGTATGCATTCATCGAGAAATGCTGTACGAGCAATTTCATATCCTCTACATAGTGATTGAAATCTTCAACAAATCCCCGTTCAGGATAGTGGGTCAGCAGCCTGTCAGACATCCCTTGTCCCCGATGGTCGAAGGAGTAGATATCAAATCCGTGAGAAAACAGCTCGTAAAACAGTTCCTGATATTTCCACACAGACTCCATCCGCCCATTGACTACTACAATGGCTTTGGTATTAGAAGGCGCAGTCAGTCGGATCCAGTACAGTTTTTTCCCACCGGTAGCAGGAAGGAACCCTTCTTCTCGCTGTTGCCAGAGTTGATGAACGGGTCCCTGCATCATCTGCAGAAAGTTGTATTCCTGTGTATAAGGTATTGGTGGCTGCATAGTCCGGGAGTGTGAAGCTAATCTGATGAAAGCAGTAGAATAGCACTCCGGTAGCATAGTTAATATGGGAAAACAAATATAAAAATAAGCGCTATTTTTTGGGCACTGGCTATTCTGTACTTGACTCAGGTCAGTTTTTATCTGAGTATATTCGATATTTCATATATACGGAATTTGTCATATATAAGGCAACTAAAACTTATCGATTAAAGAGGAGTGTACATATGGCTGTTAAAGTCGGAATTAATGGTTTCGGTCGTATCGGTCGTCTGGCATTGCGTGCCGCATTTGACTGGGAAGAACTGGAATTTATACAGATCAATGACGTTGCCGGTGATGCTGAGACTCTGGCGCATCTTCTTGAGTTTGATTCGGTTCAGGGGCGCTGGCATCATCCGGTTATGGCAACAGAGTCTGCTATGCAGATTAACGGACAAAGTATCCGTGTGACCAGCGAACGTCATATTGATGCGGTAGACTGGTCTGGTTGTGATGTCGTGATTGAATCTACCGGAGTGCACCGTAAGGCTGCGTTTCTTAATCAGTATCTCGCTCAGGGGGTGAAGCGTGTTGTGGTTTCAGCTCCGGTGAAGGAAGAGGGTGTTGCCAATATTGTGGTCGGTGTGAATGAGCATATCTTTGATCCGCAAGTTCATCAGATCGTGACGGCCGCTTCCTGTACGACGAACTGTATTGCACCTGTGGTAAAAGTTATCCATGAAAAGCTGGGCATCGAGCAATCTTCCTTCACAACGATTCATGATCTGACCAATACCCAGACGATTCTGGATGCACCACATAAAGATTTGCGCCGTGCCCGTGCCTGTGGGATGAGTCTGATCCCGACGACAACTGGTTCAGCAAAAGCGATTGTGGAAATCTTCCCTGAGCTGAAGAATAAGATTAACGGTCATGCGGTACGTGTACCTCTGGCAAATGCTTCTCTGACCGATATTATTTTTGATGTAAAACGTGATACCACAGCGGAAGAAGTTAATGCCTTGCTGAAAGAAGCCTCTGAAGGTGAGTTGCAGGGAATTCTGGGATTTGAAGAGCGTCCGCTGGTATCGGTGGATTATAAAGGCGATCAGCGTTCAACGATTGTGGATGCTTTATCTACCATGGTTGTCGGTTCCCGAATGGTGAAAATCTACGCCTGGTACGATAATGAAATGGGGTATGCGACCCGTACCGCAGAACTGGTACGCAAAGTAGGTCTGGCGTAAGTCACACATAAACAGTAACGAAAAGGATCCATCATGACACATCCTACCTGGGAATTATCTATCGATAACACCGATGCCGCATTGGTATTAACGGCTTGTCCCGGCACAAAAGGCACAGCACTGAGAGCTTCTCTTGAACAATTGAAACAGCAGGGTGTTAGAGCGATTGTTACTGCTCTGAGTTACGAAGAAATGGAAAAGGCAGGTGTTGCACAACTGCCAGATTTGACTCAGGAGCTGGGTATGAGCTGGTGTTATCAGCCGATCGAAGATGATTGTGCACCAAACAGTGACTTTGATACTGGCTGGCAACGGAACAGCCCTGAATTGCAGTCGATACTGGATCAGGGCGGTAAGGTTGCACTGCACTGTATGGGAGGATCCGGACGGACTGGATTGCTGGCGGCACATGTCCTGCTGCAACGGGGATGGGATCTGGATACCATTAAGACGGAAGTAAAAGCGCTGCGTCCCGGAGCATTTACCAAGCAGGTGCAGCTTGATTACATTGATGGTGTTGCTGAAAAGCTGGCGAAATAACTGTATACGTCCCGGTGAACAACACGAGAAATGAAAGGCTTTCTGAGCTTTTGGGCTACTATGATCCAAAAGCAGAGAGAACCTGTTTTTCATGTTTTTTGTAAGAAAAATGGCGGATCGGAGTCTATGTTTGCAAACCTGAATAAGAGTGTGCGCCAGTATATGCTGGTGACGTTCAACTACTGGAACTTCACCATTACAGATGGAGCTCTGCGTATGCTGGTGGTGCTGTATTTTCATGATCTGGGATACAGCACACTGGCAATTGCCTCGTTGTTCCTTTTTTATGAATTTTTCGGTGTGGTCACAAACTTATTAGGTGGCTGGCTCGGAGCCCGGCTTGGTCTGAATCGTACCATGAACATCGGTTTGGCAATGCAGATAGCAGCATTGCTTATGCTGGCTGTTCCCGGAGTATGGTTGACCATCCCCTGGGTAATGGCTGCACAGGCGGTATCCGGTATTGCCAAAGATCTGAATAAGATGAGCGCCAAGAGTGCCATTAAAACACTGGTTTCCGACGATCAGCAGGGAGCACTGTATAAGTGGATTGCTATTCTTACCGGTTCGAAGAATGCCCTGAAAGGGGGCGGTTTTTTTATCGGAGGGCTATTGCTTTCATTTGTCGGATTCCGTGTTTCTGTCTTGCTTATGGCTGCTATGCTGGCACTGGTTCTGTGCGGCAGCCTGCTGTGGCTGGAAAGTAATATGGGTAAGGCAAAAAATAAGCCGAAGTTTAAACATATTTTCTCTAAGTCTCGCAGTATTAATATTCTGTCCGCAGCACGAATGTTTCTGTTCGGAGCCCGGGATATCTGGTTTGTCGTGGCACTTCCGGTTTATCTTGGTTCAGTTTTTGGCTGGGATCATCTCTGGGTTGGCGGTTTTCTGGCGGTATGGGTCATTGCTTATGGTATCGTGCAGGGGATAGCACCAACGATCACCGGTAAAGCACAGGGAAAAATTCCGGATGGATCGGCGGCTTTATATTGGGCTCTGTTGCTTGCGGTGGTAACCGGGCTGATAGCCTACGGCGTGCAGAGTGGCTGGCGGCCTGAACTGGTGATTATCGCCGGACTGATGTTGTTTGGTGCGGTGTTTGCTGTCAATTCTTCTCTGCACTCATATCTGATTGTCAGCTATGCCAAAGGCGATGGTGTATCTCTGGATGTCGGTTTTTACTATATGGCCAATGCGATGGGGCGTCTTATTGGCACTATTTTGTCCGGATGGATATTCCAGATCGCAGGACTGGCAGCGTGTTTGTGGGGCTCCTTTATGTTTCTGGTTGCTACAACGCTGATCTCCTTTTATCTGCCAAAAATACAAACTAAAGAGATTATTTGCTGATTTTGTTGATTTTTATCTGACATGCATGCTCTATACTAAAGGCGGAAACTGAAAAATAACATCAGGAAGAGGGCGTTACACTATGTCAGATATTGAAAAAGTGGTTAAACGGACGCGACGTCTGGAAAAGTTGCTTCGTATCCGTTATCACGCAGACGGCCGGGGGCTACATCAACTGATCAGTAGCAGTGAAGAACGTCTTCCGCATGATGTTATTGCTAAGTTACGTTATATCGCGACTATCCGGAATAAGATAGTGCATGAAGATGACTTTTGTCTGGATGACAAAGAACAGTTTATCCGTGTGTGCAATGAATGCGAGAAAGAACTGACTCCCCGAGCCAGCCGCTTTATCTGGGGAGTCGTTATGCTATTACTACTGACCATAACGGTTCTGGCATTAAGTTTTTATTATGTTCACTGGGACATACTGTCGACTCACCTGTAGTTTTTGGCCGGAATTTCTGTCGTAACTTTCTGTTGTAACCCTATCTATGCAGCTAGATGTGTAGTGGCTTCTTTATGTTTTAGATTTCTATTCTTATTTTTATTTTTTGTTTAGATAAAAAAACTGAATTTATCTCTGTTAACGCTATTTGTGTTTTTAAAACCTAAAGCATGATTTTGACGTTGTCGGGTTGATTCCTGAGAGAAAGCTCTAGTAATATCAGTTGGGTAGTCAAGCATATTATAATTAACGGTTAACTTATAAACAGCATACGCTTGCTTGCTTTTATAATCACTGAATCCGGTTGTTCCGGATAAAAAGCCGCTTAATGCTCAAGAGTCGGCAATAAATAATATAAGTACTTTTTCAGGGGATTTTATGTTTGCTTGGCTGGCTGTCGGATTATCGGGAGCGGTGTACGTTTCCGCTGGTTGGATGGATAAAAATAGAGTATCTGCGCTTTTTAAATTACTGACGGTGATATTGCTGATAGCAACACTTCTGGTACAGGATATCAGTGAAGGCCAGTCCCTTTCTGCGAAATGGGTGACGGCTGGTTTGCTGATGTCTCTGATTGGTAATCTGATTTTTATTTTATCGGAAAGGTTTTACCAGCCTGCAGTTTTTGTCTTCGTTGTGGCTTCGGTTTGTTACAGTAAGGCTTTCTGGGGACAGGTGTCCGGTCCTCTTAGTCTATGGCTTCCTGCCATGCTTTATGCCGCATTTGTGATCCTGTTTCTGCTGGGACTGCCCAGATTGTCCGGCATTGCACTGCCGGTAGTACTGCTTGGATCCGGTCTGATACATATGACCTGGGGCGCAGCAGAAGTCTGGATGAGGCAGGATACCTTGTCGGCACATTATGCCTGCCTCGGTGCTTCTCTGCTGTTTTTCTGCTGTGTCGGCCATGCGTTTAAGCATGAAGAACAGCCGGCCAGAAAAGGAAATGTGCTGCTGGACAGTACATATTTTCTGTCTCAGTCACTCATCACTGCATCGGTACTGATGTAACGGTTACGCTGTATTCGTTATTGTGCAGAGGTCCCCATATGGGAAAAGTAGCTGAAAATACCGTTCAGGAACATCTGCACAGATATCATCAGCAGCAGCATTCCCATCAGTCGCTCAATCGCTGCCAGACCTTTGGGTCCAACGATACGTTCAAACAGTTCGCCAAACATCAGGATCAGAGAAGATGCTGCCCAGGCTAATACCAGAGCGATGGTCCAGTCGGCCATTCTTCCCGGTTCCTGATGGGCAATCAGGATCAGTGTTGCCAGAATAGAAGGGCCGGCAAGCATGGGTATTGCCAGAGGAACAATAAAAGGTTCTTCTCCTGCGGCCAGGCCAAACTGAGAATCTTTGGACGGAAATATCATCTTCAGAGAGATCAGGAATAAAATAATGGCCCCGGATATAGAGATGGCTTCTTTTTCCAGAGAGAGAAAGTTAAGGATATTCTCACCGGCAAACAGAAATAGCAGCATAACAATCAGTGCAATACCCAGTTCCCGGATCAGCACGACGCGTCTTCTTTTCCGTTCCACATGACGTAAAACAGAGGAAAATACAGGAAGGTTTCCCATAGGATCCATAATCAGAAACAGCATGACAGAGGCTGAAATTATATCCATAGCGGTTCTCTTAAACAGGTTGCTTGGCAGTGAGTGTGCATACACTAATGCTTCATATGCCGCGTGTAAATAAGCGGAAGCAGACCTGTCCGGCTATTTTTTCCCGGTGCAGAGACCAACTGACCGGTAAAGACGGTAGTGACAGCTCTTTTTCTGTTTCGATATAAATCAGTGCGGTGGGTGACAGCCATCCGTTTGCTTCCAGTAACTGCACGGTTTCGTCCAGTAGCCCCTTGCGGAAAGGCGGATCGATAAATACGACATCAAACGGGCTGCCCGGTTGGCGAAGGTATGCCAGTGCATCCGTATTCAGAGCACTGATCCGATCTGTTTTAAGCGTACTGATATTGGTCTGCAATTGCTGGCAGGCAACCGGATTCATCTCCAGCATAGTCACCTGTTGAGCTTGTCTGGAGGCGGCTTCAAAGCCCAGTCCGCCGGAACCTGCAAACAGGTCAAGACAGGTAGCATGCGGAATATCCTGAGCCAGCCAGTTAAATACGGTTTCTTTGACTCTGTCGGTTGTCGGCCGCAGTCCTTCGGCGTCATGAACGGGAAGTTTTCTTCCGCGCCATAGTCCGCTGATAATCCGGATAAAGCCGGATGTGGTTCTTTTTTGTGAAGAGTGATGTGGACGATGCCTTACCATAGATTTTTTGACCGTAAAAAAGTGATACTATTAGCGAGTTAATGTTTCATACTCAGGTTTTTGATTTCTGGGTTAGAATCTGAAACAAGCAGACCCTATCATTTCGTACCGGCAGAGTGTAGCAAGAGCTTTGTCAGATTTCTCGGTCTAAATCGACGGAGAAGAAAGAAAGAGTTAATCAGAGATAAACAGGCAGAGTCAGGATTTACCCGGATGGCGGAAAAGAAAAAACGCGGATTATTATCATGGTTGGGCTTTGGTGATGAAGAGCCGAGCCCAAATGTTGAGCAGAAAGAACAGCCTGTAGAGAGTTCTGAAGAGACAGAACAGGTTACAGAAGTCAGTCAGGCTGAAGAAGCATGGGTTGCAGTTACTGAAGAGGAAGTCCTGACAGCAGTAGAGGATCTTGCAGAAGAAGACGATAACGATCCGGAATCTCAGCCTGAGCGGGTGCAGGAGCAGGAAAAACCGACGGAGAGTTTTTTTGCCCGGCTAAAACGCAGTCTTGCTCGTACCAAGCAGAATATCGGTGCCGGTTTTTTCGGGCTGTTCAAAGGCAAAAAAATTGATGATGAACTGTTTGAAGAGCTTGAAGAGCAACTGCTGATTGCTGATGTAGGCATGGATACTACCATGAAAATCATCGGCAGTCTGACAGAAAAAGCAGATCGCAGAGAGCTGAAAGATGGAGAAGCACTGTATAGCCTGCTGAAAGAGGAAATGACAGAGATTCTGGCTGAGGTTGAGCAGCCTCTGACGGTGGACAGCAGCAAAGCACCTTATGTGATCTTGATGGTCGGTGTGAACGGTGTGGGTAAAACGACCACTATAGGTAAACTGGCCAAACAGTTCCAGAATGAAGGTAAGAAAGTGATGCTGGCGGCGGGGGATACATTCCGTGCGGCAGCGGTTGAACAGCTACAGGTATGGGGGGAGCGTAACAATGTTCCGGTTGTGGCTCAGCATACCGGTGCAGACAGTGCATCGGTGATCTATGACGCTATTGAGTCGGCTAAAGCTCGCGGTATCGATGTGGTCATTGCCGATACGGCAGGACGTTTGCAAAACAAAAGTAACTTAATGGAAGAGTTGCGTAAGATTGTGCGGGTGATGAAAAAGGTTGATGATTCTGCTCCGCATGAAATTATGCTGACGCTGGATGCCGGTACCGGGCAGAATGCGATCAGCCAGGCAAAACTATTCAGCGATGTTGCACCGGTTACCGGTATTACATTGACCAAACTGGATGGTACGGCCAAAGGCGGCGTTATTTTTGCGATTGCCGATCAATTTACTATTCCGATTCGTTTTATCGGGGTTGGTGAAGGTATTGATGATCTGCGACCGTTTGTTGCGCAAGATTTTATTGATGCCCTTTTCAGCAGGGAAGAGTAACCGGGAACAAGCAGTTAAGCAGGGAGTAAACGGGTGATTAAGTTTCAGCAAGTCAGTAAGGTGTACCGAGGTGGCCGTCAGGCTCTGCAAAAAGTTGATTTTCATCTGCGTAAAGGTGAAATGGCTTTTCTGGGGGGACATTCCGGAGCCGGAAAAAGTACTTTGCTGAAACTGATCTGCGCGATAGAACGTCCGTCTGATGGAAAAATTAGCTTTAATCAGCATGATATTACCCGTATTTCATCCCGGGATATTCCTTTTCTTCGTCGTCATCTCGGTATCGTTTTTCAGGATCATAAGCTACTGATGGATCGTTCTGTATTTGATAACGTCGCTTTGCCGATGCGGATTGAATCGGCTTCTGAAAGTGATATCAAACGTAGGGTATCGGCAGCGTTGGATAAAACCGGTCTGCTGGATAAGGCACGCTGTCTGCCGGGGCAACTGTCCGGGGGAGAGCAGCAGCGAGTGGGGATTGCCCGTGCGGTGGTGAACCGGCCAACCTTGGTACTGGCTGATGAACCGACAGGGAACCTTGACCCGGATCTTTCCGCTGAGATGCTGCAACTGTTTGAAGAATTCAACCGTGCCGGGGTCTCCATCCTGTTTGCGACTCATGATATCGGTCTGGTCAGCTCCCGGCCACAGTATCGTCGGTTTGAACTGAATCATGGCTTTCTGAGTGAGGTGGATGGCTATGGCCAGTAAGTCCCGAAATAAACCAGAGATTAAACGTACAGGCTTTGTGCGTGCGCATATGCTGCAGGCAAAGCGATCATTCTTTGCTTTGTGGACACGGCCGCTGGGCAGCATTCTGACACTGGCAGTGATTGCTATGGCGCTGGCTCTGCCTGCAAGCCTGTATCTGGCGGGAAAAAATATTACACAGGTCGCACAAGGGGTTGCCAGTCCGTCACAACTCAGTGTCTATCTGAAGGATGATACACCGGAAGCCCGGGCGATGGTGCTGAAAGATGAGCTGGAGCGCTGGCAGGAAGTGGCTTCTATTGAATATATTTCTTCTCAGCAGGGGTTGAGTGACCTGAGCCAGTATGCTGGGTTTGAAGATGCCCTTGCTCTGCTGAGTGATTATGCGCTGCCTGCGGTTATGGTCATTTCACCCAATATTGTTGAGGATCAGGCGCTTCGCACTCTGGCTGAGCGTGTTCGCAGTATGGATGATATTGCGGATGTGCGGATGGATCAGGACTGGATGGAACGTCTGAATGCAATTCGTGCACTCGCTGTGACGGTTGCTGTGGTTCTGGCGGTACTGATGCTGTCTGCTGTCTTTCTAATTGTCGGCAACACGTTGCGTTTTACGGTACTGGCTCATAAAGAAGAAATTCAGGTAATGAAACTGATTGGTGCGACAGACAGCTTTATTCTGCGTCCTTATCTGTATTCCGGAGTCTGGTTTGGTGTCATTGGTGCTGTATGGGCATGGATACTAACGGCTGTCATAACTATATTGCTGAATGGTGCGGTGGAACGGCTGGCACTTCTTTACGATAGCCATTTTCGTCTACTTGGTCTGAATGTCGATGAATCTTTTGCTTTGCTGATGCTGGGAGCTTTTCTCGGTTTTATTGCTGCAAAGCTATCGGCACAGCGACATCTGAAAGCCATCGAACCGGTATAGTCAGAAACTCTTTCTTTGCGGTCTGACTATGACACTGGTCAGACGGGCTCACATTTTCGACTTATTATTATACTTTGCACTTGTATAGCAAAAAGATCTATGGATAATTATTTCCCCCGCTTGAATCTTCATCCAAGAAGGTTCAGTATTGGTGGGTTAATAATTTCTCTGATGTAGAGACGAACGAGGAACGGAATGACAAACCAAACGTATTCAATGGCTCTGGTTTCCCAAGATAGTCTTGACGGATATATCCGCTCGGTAAACAGCTATCCTATGCTGACGGCTGAGGAAGAACGCGGACTGGCAGAGCGGTTACATTACAAAGGTGAAATTGAAGCGGCGAAAGGACTGATTCTTTCTCATCTTCGATTCGTTGTTCACGTAGCACGTGGTTATTCTGGCTACGGACTTCCTATGGCGGATCTTATCCAGGAAGGTAATATCGGCCTGATGAAAGCAGTAAAACGCTTTAATCCAGAGGTAGGTGTTCGTCTGGTTTCCTTTGCAGTCCATTGGATTAAAGCCGAAATTCACGAATACGTACTGCGTAATTGGCGTATTGTTAAAATTGCGACGACAAAAGCTCAGCGTAAGTTGTTCTTTAACCTGCGTAAGTCTAAAAAACGTCTTGGCTGGTTTAATAATAGCGAAGTGGAAACCGTAGCGCGGGAGTTGGGCGTCGAACCCGCAGAAGTTCGTGAAATGGAATCCCGTCTTGCGGCACAGGATGCAACTTTTGAAATGCCGACAGAAGATGATGATTCAGCTGCAAGTTATTCTGCTCCGGTGCTGTATCTGGAAGATAAACATTCAGATGTAGCTGAAAATATAGAAGCTGATAACTGGGAAGCTCATACCAACAATCGTCTGGCTCATGCTTTGTCAACTCTGGACGAGCGTAGTCAGCATATTGTTCGCTCCCGTTGGCTGGATGATAAGAAAGCAACGTTGCAGGAGCTGGCTGAAACATACAGTGTTTCTGCTGAGCGTATCCGACAATTAGAGAAAAATGCAATGAAGAAGCTGAAGCTGGCTGTTGGTGATATCTAAGCCAGTATTCTCAGGTATACAATTATGAAATAAAAAGCCGGGATCGGAATGTGATCCCGGCTTTTTATTTTTTGCAGCAAAGGGATCATAAAAGCGGAATTCGATTCCTCAGACAGGATCGATTTTCTGATGCGGCCTGTGAATAACTCTGTGATAAAAATATTCCTTAACTGTCAGAAAAGGGGGTGTATCAGGGGCTGTAAGGTTTTTTTCTACTGGGGATACTTTCACTATTACTCACAAAATAAAAAGGATCATTACTACATATTGTGGATCCTGATCCGGATAAACACTTTATCAACGTAATTCACAGAGTTATCCACATTTGGTGGAATATTGATCTCTGGTGGATAAGAACGGAAGGCGTTCTGGATTATCCGGCTCTGGATAGGTGGTGACCTTGTTTCTCCTAACCAGTGTATGGTATTACATGCAATACACCCAGTAACAGGCAATACTGCAGATGATTCGATTAGTTGTACTTAATAATCCCAGAATGGCACAGGCATTTATTGACTATATGGCATCACGCCGGATAGAGATAGATATGATGCCAGAAGGAGAAGGCCGGGTGGCCTTATGGCTAAGGCATACTGAGCATCAGACCGAAACGGAAGCTGAATTAAAACGCTTTCTGGATAATCCAGCAGACAGAAGATATCAGGCAGCTTCCTGGGCACTAGCTGAATCACGAAAACGTCAGTTCAGCTATTACAGCCCGAATATAACAACATTGCTGCGGGCGCAGGCTGGCTTATTCACATTGCTTATTATGGGCGTGTGTGCGGTGATTTTTGTCTTTATTCAGATGGGATTTGAGCAGCAGATCTTTGCAGCTCTGCATTTTCCGTCTCAAGCAGATGAACAGTGGCAGCTATGGCGTTGGGTGTCTCATGCCTGGCTGCATTTCTCTGTGTTGCATATTGTTTTTAATTTGCTCTGGTGGTGGCAACTGGGAGGAAGTATTGAAAAAAGATCCGGTTCAGGCAAGTTGCTACAACTCTTTCTCCTGTCTGCGGCTCTGTCCGGTGCCGGGCAGTTTTGGATGGATGACGCTTATTTTGGTGGTTTGTCTGGCGTCGTGTATGCTTTGATGGGATATTTATGGGTCATGGGCTGCCGGGTTCCGGAAAAAGGATTATCGATTTCGAAACCGATTGTCATTTTTATGTTGGTCTGGCTAGTGCTAGGATACGTTCAGTCATATATGGCTATTGCCAATACGGCTCATCTGGCGGGGCTTCTGTCCGGCGTCGCGCTGGGCTGGAAAGACAGTTCCAGGTGAAAATATATGGCACGTTTTCATGTTCAGATGACGTGCCGTGGTCATATACTTACTGATACAGATACTTGGTAAACAAGAGATCGGTTAGCAGTGTCCGGCCTGTCTCGGCCAGTAAAATATCGTTCAGATATTCCATCAGTTCCTTGCGCAGTTCTTCTCTGCCGGCAAGATTTTTGATTTTATCTTCTGGCTGTTCACCGATTTTTTCAATAATGGCATCACGGATTAATGGTTGGTGTTTTTCCAGTGCGCTGATATAGGTTGCGTCAGCGACCATAAGGTCGATGCGTACCTGAAGATACCCCAGTTTTTTTCCTTTTGTATAAAAATTGGTAGTCAGATCCGGTGCCAGAGTAAAGTAAGCAAATTGTGGGCCAGCCAGTTCGGCAGGAGTATCTTCCGCGAGGATCCGGGAGGAAAACACTAGACTGGTCATACATAAAAACAGGGTCAGGTAGCGAGTTAACATATTTTGGTATCTTTAATCTTAATGGCGATTTCTGAATGACGTTTGTTGCAATGTAGCCATGATGATTTCCGGCAGAACGGAGTTTTCCGGATTAATCTGGCTAAGGCTATATTTTGCTGCTTTTTTAACGGAAACATCAAGTATAATAGCTAACATTATTTTAACCTATAATCCCGACCTTGCACTGAAATTTATAAGTACGCTATGACAGAGCCGATTTCGCAGTACATTACCGCTCTACAACAGGCCAATTGGCAAGATATTGACAGTTTCCGTTTCTCTGATGACATTTCTTCTGTCTGGCTGAGCGAAATGGGATCCCTTTCCCGTCGTCTGGCTGGGGAATGTATCAGATTGGAGCTGGGCTGGGTGAGTCACCGGCCGATAGCCAGTGAGTCTTTGACCCAAGATGAACGGAGTTTGCTTAACAGTGAAGATTGCTTAATGAGAGAAGCACTGTTACGAGCTGAAATCGCTGATGGCCAATATCAGAACTGGTTGATAGGTCGGAGCCTGATCCCGGTAGATTTTGCAGACAGACAACCGGCAGACGTGGTACCTCTGGATAATGAGTTGCTCGGGCTGACACTGTTTTCTGCCCGGGACGTCCGACGGGATGCTGTGCAGGTTTGCCGGATTGTCGGCACAGACACGGGTTGTCTGGTTGCCCGTCGTTCCCGCATATGGGTGAATCAGGTTCCTGTTTTGGTGGCAGAGTTATTTTTGCCAGGTTCGCCTATTTATATAAAGGAGAGTCCTTATGAGCATGATTAAAGCCAGAGCATACTGGCAGCTTATGCGTATGGATCGACCTATTGGCTCATTACTCCTGTTATGGCCGACACTATGGGCATTGGTTCTGGCAGCGGGTGGAATTCCGGAACCAGATATCCTGCTGGTGTTTATGCTTGGGGTATTGTTGATGCGTTCTGCTGGTTGTGTCATCAATGATTATGCGGATCGAGATTTTGACGGGCATGTTAAGCGGACTCAGTCTCGTCCTCTGCCTGCTGGAAAAGTCGCACCTTACGAGGCTATTCTGCTGTTTGTTCTGCTGTCTCTAGCGGCTTTTTTTCTGGTGCTGACTATGAATAGTCTGACGATCAGGCTGTCGTATATCGGTATCCTGCTGGCCGCAGTTTATCCGTTTATGAAGCGCTTTACGCATCTGCCACAGTTATTTCTTGGTCTGGCTTTTAGTTGGGCTATTCCGATGGCGTGGGCTGCGCAATCAAATCAGTTGCCAGCTCAGGTTTGGTTGTTGTTTGTGATTAACCTGCTATGGACCGTAGCTTATGACACCCAATACGCTATGGTTGATCGTGATGATGACCTGAAAATCGGGATTAAATCGACGGCTATTCTATTTGGCCGTTTTGACTGGACAATTATCGCCGGACTACAGTTATTGATGTTAGTTCTTCTGGTAATATTGGGAAACTGGATGCAGCTTGATACGGTATTTTATGCGGGAGTCTTTGGTTCTGCATTGCTGTTTATATTTCAGCATGTTCTTATCCGCCAGCGTGAAAGGGATAACTGTTTCCGGGCTTTTCTGAATAATAATTATGTGGGAATGCTGCTGTCTGTCGCCGTTTTTTTAGGGGTTATATAGAAAGTAAAGACAGGAAATTGATTCTGTCTCACCGGAATGGGTAAGACAGAATCAATAAATGTGTTTATGCGGATATATCTGCTGAGCTGCCTGCTGATGAAATGCTTTCCAGAATGGTCAGTTTTATTTCCGTAGGCAACAGGGACGACAGTGTGTCCGCCAGTTGCTGAGCTTTCGCTTCGTTTCCCTTACCATCCGGTTGCAGATAGTTGTGCTCTTTCAGGGTACTGAACATAAAAGCAAATACACCTTTGTCAAAAAATTCCGGAGCATTAATACCATGCAGGCGTCCGAGACGCTGAGCAATTTCCTGACTCTTTTGTTCCAGAGCTGATTTTTCCAGCTCCGGTGATGAAACTAACTGATTAATAACGATAGCGTAGCGTTGCAAAGTTTCTGCTATTGTCTGAGCCAGTAACATCAGAGGCTGAATGTTTTTCTGATTCAGTCGTACCTGACCGCCTTCGACAGTAACCATTTTTTGTTGCATAAATTCAGCAATAATAGCGGTTACTACCTCATCCAGTTCATCATCCTGATAGTGAATAAACAGCTCATTCTGCAGGAAAGGATAGAGCTGGTGAATCACCGTTTTTATTTCATCCAATGGCATAGTCTGATTGCGAACAATCAACTGAGCAATCAGTGAAGGCAAGGCAAACAGATGAATAATATTGTTACGATAATAGGTCATCAGTACGGATTGATGACGATCCAGAGAAATAATATTACCCAGTGTATCGGTTTCGGTTTCAAACTTATTTAATGCTTCAGCATGCTGGACCAGTTCTTCTGCCGATTGAGATGGGACAGTAATGGTCGCTGAGTAGGGAACGTTGCGTAGCAATGACAGATAGAAATCAATCTGGGTGATCAGCGTTTCCCGGGTAAGCGTCCTCTGACGTGATGCCAATAGTGCTGTCGCGCACAGGGTCAGTGCATTGGCGGCGGCGGCATCGTTAATGTGGGTCATCATTTTCGTTGCCAACTGATTTACGATGGGGGTCATCCACTTTGGTCGTGGGGCTTCAACTGGATTAATATCCTGCGTCCAGTCCGGTACATGCTCATTCAGGTACTGATTCAGCGGAATCGGTTCTCCGAAGTTGACATATCCCTGCCCAAAGTTTCTCAGTTTGCCCAGTACCTTAATAACCTGACCGGCATTCTCTTTTTCTTTACGTTTTCCCCGCAGCTCTTTGGCATAAGTTGAAACTTCCATGACATGTTCATAGCCGATATAAACTGGTACTAGAGTGACAGGACGGTTAAGCCCGCGCAGCATTGCCTGAATTGTCATTGCAAGCATCCCGGTTTTTGCCTGCAACAGACGTCCGGTGCGTGAACGTCCGCCTTCACTGAAATATTCGACTGAATAGCCCTTGGCAAACAGTTCTGCCAGATATTCACGGAAAATGGTCGAATACAGTTTATTACCTTTAAAGCTGCGACGGATAAAGAAAGCTCCGCCCCGACGGAAAATTGGACCTGCCGGAAAAAAATTCAGATTGATACCGGCAGCGATATGTGGCGGTACCATGCCTTCCTGATAGAGCACATAAGACAGCAGCAGATAGTCCATATGACTTCGGTGGCAGGGGACATAGACAATTTCGTGACCATCCTGAGCCAGACGTCGTACTGTCGACGCATTACTGATATGCAGTCCCTGATAGAGCTTATTCCACAGCCATCCCAGAAAACGATCACCTTTTTTTACCAGTGAATAGGAAAAGTCTGAAGCGATTTCATCCAGAATGTTGTGTGCTTCTCTATAGGCCTTTTCGATGCTGGTACTTTTACTTCTTGCTTCTTCTTCAATGGCTTGTTGAATGGCTTGTGAGGCCAGAAGGCGGCGGAACAGTCTTTCTCTGTCGGGTAGGTTAGGTCCCGATGCAGCCAGCTTTTGCCGGGAGAAATGGATACGTGCTACTCGTGCAAGTTTATGAGCAATTGTTGTATCCGAACCATGAGAGTCAGCCATATAGCGTAGCGAAACACAGGGGCTGAAACGAACCATACAATCTCTTCCTGAGAGAAGTACAGCTTTGCTTTTCTGCAAACCGTTCATCGGACGTAGATAAGGATGTTTTTGTCCTTCTTTTCCCGGTTTTCTTCCCCACAGTACTGTGGTCGGAATGACCTGAATATCCAGTACCGGATTATCTCTGTGCATACGTAACAGTTCAGAAAAAAGAGCAACGGAGGCACTCGGGATATGTTTGTCATCATTTAGTAGGGTGGAGCTGGCACTGATATACACAACCCGGCTTAACAGTTTTCCATTGATTTCTAGTGGTAACAGCGGATCAGGAAGTCCGGCTTTAACGGCTGTAGCCTGTACGGTTAACAAGTCAGTATGGGAAAAAAACGGCAGTGCGTAGACAATAGGTTTGCTCAGGTCAATATGCAGGTCTTCGATAGGATCAGACGGAATTGCACTACTTTTTACTAATACTGAAACTGGCAGTTTCAGTAGTGAACGGAAAACATTTCGTTCTGAATACATCAGATTCATTGCCTCAGAAGTTATATACACAGGCTCACTCACCGGAGCCGGTTATTACAGGTGGCTCGAATAAGAAGCGCAGCAAGGATACCAGATACTGGTCTAACCTGTTAATGGAAAAATAGAATCAGAGGGAAATTATGCGAAATTCCTGCACTGATAAAGGAATAAAAAGCAGTACAAGCTTTCAAAATAATAAAACACTGGATATACTCACAGTTAACTGTATAAACAGACAGGTGATTTATGAAGCCGTTAACTCCACGACAACAGCAGGTTTTTGACCTGATCAAAGATAAAGTTGAACTGACAGGTATGCCACCTACCCGGGCTGAGATTGCCCGTGAACTAGGCTTCCGTTCTGCCAACGCAGCAGAAGAGCATCTGAAAGCTTTGGCTAAGAAGCAGGCAATTGAAATTATTCCCGGAGCATCACGTGGTATCCGTATTTTGCTTCAGGAGGAAGCCGCAAATGAAGAAGAAGGCCTGCCGCTTATTGGTCGTGTAGCAGCTGGTGAACCGATTCTTGCTCAGGAACATGTAGAAGCACATTATCAGGTTGATCCGGCTATGTTTCGTCCCCAGGCTGATTTTTTACTTCGGGTGTATGGCGAAAGTATGAAAGATATCGGGATTATGGATGGTGATTTGCTTGCGGTACATAAAACTCAGGATGTACACAACGGGCAGGTCGTGGTCGCCCGTGTTGATGATGACGTAACGGTAAAACGACTGGAACGTCAGGGGGCAACGGTATTACTACACGCAGAGAATGAAGCATTTCAGCCTATCCGGGTTGATCTTTCTTCTCAGCAATTAACGATAGAAGGCGTTGCCGTTGGGATTATCCGTAATACGGATTGGATGTAAACAGGATTGGAACCCGGAATTTATGGCAACAGGCATTCGTGCACAGCAGAAAGAGAAAACCCGTCGTTCGCTGATTGATGCAGCTTTCAGGCAATTGAGTGCGGATCGCAGTTTTTCCAGCCTGAGTCTGCGGGAAGTTGCCAGAGAAGCCGGTATCGCACCGACGTCTTTTTACCGACATTTTAAGGATATGGAAGAATTGGGTCTGACCATGGTGGATGAGGGTGGATTACTTCTACGTCAACTGATGCGTCAGGCTCGGCAACGTATTGCGAAAGAAGGCAGTGTGATCCGTACCTCTGTGGATACCTTTATGGAGTTTATCGAAAGCAGCCCGAACGTGTTCCGTCTGCTGTTACGTGAACGCTCCGGAACCTCTGCTGGTTTTCGTGCTGCAGTTGCGCGGGAAATGCAACATTTTGCTGCTGAGTTAACAGAATATCTAATTAGTACCGGAATGAATAGGGATGAGGCTTTTACTCAGGCCGAGGCTTCAGTAATCTTAGTCTTTAGCTCAGGTGCTGAAGCGCTGGATCTGAATAAAGATGAAAGAGATGAGCTCACAGAAAGACTGGTAATGCAGTTACGAATGATATCAAAAGGTGCATACTGGTACAGAAAAGAACGCGAAAGACAATAAGACAGGATCTGACTATGCCACACGAATCTTCCCCAGAAACATTTTCTTCTTCTGACCACAGCTCTAAAACGGTGAGATGTTCAGAAAGAAAAACGCTTATTCTCGCCATTATTGCCGGGATGTGCAGTAACGCTATTCTTTCTTCATTTCTGCACAGTGCCGTGGCTTTTTCCATCTTTGCAGTGATTGCACTGGTACTTTCTTTGCAGATGCTTTATCAGGATTATCTGCGCAATCCGGTCGCTGAGGATATTCCGATGATTGGGCTAGCTTGTTTCTTTGTCGGTATCTTTGGTCATTCCGCTTTTCTCAAGGCTCAGCACCCAGAAATTGGCTCTAACTTTTTTGCGATTATGATTACTCTGCTTTTGTTGCTATGGGTCGGCAGAAAGCTGGGGTATATAAAGAAGAAAGGAGAGTAGCCTGCTGATCAGTTAATGGCTATTTTATAAAAATAAAGGCTTAGTAATAGTATGCTAAGCCTTTATTTTTGCTGTCAGTAGATAGATTATTCCGGTTTGCGCTCCAACATCACACCTGCTTCCATATGGTGGGTGTAGGGAAATTGGTCAAACAGGGCAAAGCGGCTTATGGTATGGGTTTCACTCAGGATATTCAGATTATCCTTCAGTGTCTCTGGATTACAGGAAATATACAGGATCCTTTCATACCCCTGAACCATACGACAGGTGTCTTCATCCATTCCTGCTCTTGGTGGATCAACAAAGATAGTGTTGCAGTTGTAGCTTTTCAGCTCGATACCTGCATCTTTCAGGCGATTGAATTCACGTTTTCCTTCCATCGCTTCAGTAAATTCTTCAGCCGACATGCGGATGATCTGTACGTTATTAATCTTATTGGCAGCGATATTGTACTGAGCTGAATGTACTGATGGTTTAGCCAGTTCGGTTGCCAGTACGCGTTCAAAGTTTTGTGCCAGCGCAAGAGAGAAATTGCCGTTCCCACAATATAACTCCAGTAGATCTCCAGAGCTGTTTTTAGTGCAGTCAACAGCCCATTCCAGCATTTTCTGGGCTACGGTGCCATTTGGCTGAGTAAAACTGTTCTCTACCTGTTGGTAGATATAGGTATCACCGTTAACATTTAGCTTCTCTATGACATAGTCACGATCCAGCACTATCTTCATTTTACGAGCCCGGCCGATGATATTCAGCTTAAATCCCTGTTGGATTAATTCTGCTTTTAATGCTTTTGCTTCTTTGGTCCAGATATCATCCAACTGGCGGTGATAAAGCAGAGATACCAGCACTTCTCCGCTGAGAGTGGACAGAAAATCCACCTGAAACAATTTACGGCGCAGGGCATCATTATGTTTCATTTTTTCCATCAGTACCGGCATCAGGTCATTTATCAGTTTGCTGGCTGCCGGAAATTGATCTACCCGATATTTTTCGCGAGTCTCCTGATTGAACATGATGTAGTACAGCTCATCACTTTCATGCCAAACCCGGAATTCAGCGCGCATACGGTAATGTTGTTCTGGTGATTCAAACACTTCCAGTGTAGGTACAGAATATGGCAAGAACATCTGAGTCAGCCGTTGTTTCTTGTCTTCCAGCTGTTGCTGATAGGAAGTGGTATTGATATCTGTATTCGCCATGAAAGTGCCTTTACTTATGTTCAAACAGGGAGCGCAGATTTTAGTCAATTGAATATGCTTGTCCAGTCCTGTCTGGCTTTCTTACATTTGTATCAATAATAGCACTAGACATTAGATGGCTAGCCGTCTACTATCCGCTTTGACGCTGGTCACAGTTTTTCCGAAAGGAAAGTCTGTTAAAGGGAATCCGGTGAGATACCGGAACTGACGCGCAGCGGTAAAAGAGAACGAGCATCTACGGGGAAACCTACACACTGCTATTTAGCGGGAAGTGAGATGTCAGGTGATAAGTAACTTATTGTGCTCTTAAGTCCGAATACCTGCCAGTGCATAAAGGAAACTACGCGATTTAGGAACATACAATGAAAAAATCATATCTAGCGATAGCCGTGGTATCGCTTCTTTCTTATACCTCTTTTTCTCAAGCACAAAGTGTGTCGTCAGACGATGTAGAGACTTTAGTTGTTACTGCGAACCGGTTTGAGCAGTCAATTAAAAATGTGATCACACCGGTAGAAGTTGTTACAAAAGAAGAAATAGATTCCATTCAGGCTAAGTCACTTACGGAAGTTCTTAGCCGTTTGCCAGGTATCCAGGTATCAGGTGGTGGTGGTATTGGCCAAACAAAGAGTGTTTATGTCAGAGGCACAAATTCCAGTCATGTACTCATGCTTTTGAATGGCGTACGTATGGGGAGTGCTACTCTTGGATCCGGTAATTTTGGGTCAATTCCACTAACAGGGATTGAACGTATAGAATATATACGAGGCTCTCGTGCGGCTGTTTATGGTGCTGATGCTGTGGGTGGAGTTATCAATATTATTACGGACTATCAGAAAGGGCAGAAATTGTCAGAATTCTCTGTTGGAGTAGGCAGTAATAGTTATCGGGTGGGTAAAGTATCTTCTGCAGGGGAAATCTCTGACAAGTTATGGGGAAAAGTGGTAGTAAATAAAGAAAATTCTGATGGTTTTTCTGCGAGTAGTACAAGTGGTCAAGAAGATGATGATGGTTACGAGAACAGAGATATAGTTGCAGAGCTAGGTGGTGACATAACCTCAAAATTTTCTTTGAGAGCAACAGCTTATTACCACGATGGACATGTTGAATTTGATAGTCCTGAAGAATCCAATAAAGATGTGATCATCTCTAACTTTTCGGTTGGTGCTGAGTATACAGGAGAGCAAGTTAGATCAAGTTTAACGATCTCAGAGAACACTGATAGAGATAAGACTTATGACACGGGTAATGACGGTACTACTCAAACAGATCGACAGACAATAAACTGGCAAAATTTGTACAAGTTTAATGATATTTACTCCATTGGTGGAGGGATAGATTGGTACAAAAGTGATATCTCCGAATCAACAAGCACCTATGAGAAAACAGATCAAAGTAATACCGGTTATTATCTGATGGGCTTTTATGATACAGATGTTGTACAGGCAGAAGCAAATATCAGATCTGATGATAATGAAGAGTATGGTGTGAATAATACCTGGCAACTTGGTTTTGCCTGGGCTCCTGCTTCTGGTTACAGATTGACAGCCAGTGCCGGTTCTGCGTTTAAGGCTCCATCACTTAATGATTTATATTATCCTGTAACCTGTTTTCCATCCTATGGCTGTTATGGGGGGAACGCAGATTTAAAACCAGAAGAGTCTGAAAGTGCAGAGTTCGGATTCGAAGCTGATCTAGATATAATTCAATTTCGTGCAGCTTTATACCAACAGGAGATTAAAAACCTTATAGTCTGGGGGAATATTCCTGACAATGTCTCAGAAGCAAGGATTCGCGGTATAGAATTATCGGGTAGCTTCAATACTGGGGTATTGGATCATAACGTAATCTTAGAGTATATGGATCCAGAAGACCGAGAAACGGGCAACCAACTAGTACGTCGATCTAAAGAGTCAGTCAAATGGCAAGTTAGCTACTTCGGGGAAGCCTGGCAATTAGATGCAAGTTATCGTTATCAAGGTAAATCGTATGATGATGCAGACAATGACGATAAATTAGGTAGCTATTCTCTAGTTGATATTTCAGCGGGTTACTTTGTTACAGATAATATTACTCTTCGAGGTAAAATTGAGAACCTCCTTGATAAAGATTATGTAGTATCCAAAGAGTATAACACCGCTGAACGTAGTTATTACGCTACGGTTAGTTACCAGTTCTAGAATTCATTTAAAGCAAAATCCAGAGGGAAGGGCCTTCCCTCTTATTTCTGCAAATCTTGCTAACTTTTATCTCTAGAGTATGATTATTGCTACTCATCTAAACACAATAAGCAGTGACGTCGGAAATGCCTAAAACTCCCAAAGTACTTATCTTCGATTCTGGTGTTGGTGGCCTTTCCGTATTTAAAGAGGTAAAAGCGTTACTCCCAAATTTAGATTATATTTATCTATTTGATAATAAAGCTTATCCATATGGAGAGTTGAAGCCTGATGTTTTGTTGTATCGGGTTGAGCTATTAATCCAGAACATGGTGCAGACGCAGGGGGTAGATTTGGTCGTGATTGCCTGTAATACTGCCAGTACTATTGTTCTTCCTCGTTTAAGACAAATATTAAGTATTCCTGTTGTTGGAGTTGTGCCGGCGATTAAGCCTGCCTCATTACTATCGAATAAAGCGGTAGGCCTTATAGCGACACCAGCTACTGTGAAAAGAGAATATACCCGGCATCTGATCTATAATTTTTCTCCCGATAAACCCGTAGAACTATTGGGCTCTACCCGGCTGGTGAATATAGCGGAAGAAAAATTATGTGGAAAACCGGTCGATATTGGTGAGCTTAAGCAGATCTTATCGCCACTGGCAGAAAAAGTAGATGTTGCAGTATTGGGGTGTACTCACTTTCCACTGATCAAAGATGAAATATCAGCAGCATTTGATGACAAAATCATGCTGGTTGATTCTGGAGCAGCAATTGCAAGAAGAGTAAAGTCATTAATATCGGAAGCAACAGAAAGAAAAGCAAACAAAAGATACAATATATACTGCAGTGCAGCCTTAGGCTCTAAGGCTACACTAAACCGATATACCACAGAATTAGGATTTGATCCTATTGAGATGCTTCTATTTCCGGATGTTTAGGGTCATTGGCAACACGAACCTTTAATGTTCTTTGCATATAATCCTTTTCATTCAGTGCGGATATGGCAGTTTCAACGTCGGCACTGGCCATGACAACAAATCCAAACCCTCTGCGTTTACCTGTCCTTTTATCTTTCATTAACCGAACAGCAAAGACTTCTCCGTACTCAGAGAATAGTTCACGTACATTACCCTCATTAGCTTTATATGGCAGGTTACCTACATATAAGGTTTTGGTGGAAGGCTTACTGTCTGTTTTTTCAGCAGGAGATGACTGAGCCGGCTTAAGCACAAAAGCTGAAATAGCTAAACCAAGAACAAAAGCCAGAGCTGGAGAAATATTTGGGAACTGGCTAAGACCCACAGCACCAAGGACAGCAAGAATAATTAATAGTAAATAAGTATTTTTAGAGTTCATATCAGAATACAACGTCTATATAAGTGAAATTAGAATAACTGTTATTCAAATTAACAGCTCTATGAATACTACGTATAAGAGTGGAGGATTTCCAACCTATTGATGTGACATCCTTCAAATGTTGAAATTTTATCCAGAAAACAGCTTGTTGCTGTTTTTTTCAACGAATGAAAAAATAATTGAAAAAAAGATCTTGCGATCCAAAAGATCCTCCCTATAATGCCGCATCACCGACACGGAGTGAGGCGCAGGTCACATAAAGTGAACGGGACATGAGAAAAGGAAGTTAAAAAAACTACTTGACTCAAAGAAATTGAAGCGTATTATACGCACCCCTAGCCGATGCGAAAAGCAGAAAGCTAGGCGCTCTTTAACAATTTAAACCTATCAATCTGTGTGGGCACTCGTTGATGACAATCGAAGATGATTCTAAAGAATCAACTGGATTTCAATGAACTGAGTGACCAAATTGAATGAGTAATCA
>NZ_PFXK01000014.1 GCF_002812955.1 Vibrio sp. HA2012
TGCTTGGCGACCATAGCGTTGTGGACCCACCTGATTCCATGCCGAACTCAGAAGTGAAACGCAACAGCGCCGATGGTAGTGTGGGGTCTCCCCATGTGAGAGTAGGACATCGCCAGGCTCATATTTTAGAAAAGCCCGTTTTTTCAAACGGGCTTTTTTGGTCCACCGGATACAGTATTTCGTGTGCTGATATAGCTCAGGTGGTAGAGCGCATCCTTGGTAAGGATGAGGTCCCCAGTTCGAGTCTGGGTATCAGCACCAGTTATTTACTATTTAAGACAAATAGACAGAATTTGCTTGGCGACCATAGCGTTGTGGACCCACCTGATTCCATGCCGAACTCAGAAGTGAAACGCAACAGCGCTGATGGTAGTGTGGGGTCTCCCCATGTGAGAGTAGGACATCGCCAGGCTTTGTTTTCTTGTTTTCAGATTTTTAAGACCTTTTTATTAAGGGGAAGTCTAAAAGCAAAAAACTTAAATGAAAACCCCAGCATTTGTGCTGGGGTTTCTGCATTTATGGGGCAATATATTTACCTTCAGCCAGATGCCATAATGCTTTAATTAACGGATCATTCAATTTTGAACGATTGCAGCAAATCCCTAAGTCGAACGGTTTAATTGGAGCTAGTTTTAGTTTTTGTATTTTATCTTTTACAGGGCTATTGTTGATTACCACATCCGGAGCTATACCAACACCACATCCTAGGGCTACCATACTCACAATCGCTTCATGACCGGCAACTTGTGCATAAATATTTGGCCGGATTTTCATTTTTTTCATCCAGTTGTTAGCTCGCTCTCTTGCTGTACCCGATTCAGGAAGAATAAAAGGGATGTCATCCCATATATGTACGTCTTTTTTTAATTCCTGAGAAAAATTGCTTACTCCAACGGGAGCTATCACTGAAAGTGGGATTTGCCCTATAAGCTCAAATGCTAATCTTGCTGGTATGTGCTCTGGTATGGCTGAAATCGCAATATCGGCATCATCATTAATTATTCTATCTATTGCCTGAGCCGGATCTCCGGTGGATAGTTTAATTTCAATCTGTGGATATCTTAAACGAAAATCATTTAGCAGTTCTGGTAGATGACTGTAACTTGCTGTGACAGAACAGAAAAGTCTTAGTTCTCCTTTCAGTTCTCTGGTTTGTTCACATAGTTCTGAGCGTAAGCTAAACCATTCGCTGCTTATACTCAGTGCAACCGGCAAAAGCTTTCTACCTGCGTTAGTTAGGTCTACACTTCTGTTGTCGCGGATAAAGAGGCTCTGACCGACTTCTTCTTCCAGCTTCTGTATCTGTCGGCTGAGTGCTGACGGACTGATATGCATCGCTGTGGCAGTTTTATTAAAGCTTTTACTGTCACACAGGTGGATAAATAGCTGCAGACTTTTTATATTCATAGTATATGTTGCATTATTTGCAATAATTAGTTGTAAATATATCACTTTAAGCAATTTTCGTCTTGCTTTAGTATAACTTCATTCGGTGATAACGCACCGACCAACGGACAGTTTCTCAAAGGAGTCTCTAAAAATGGCTAACTATTTCAATACACTAAACCTACGTCAGCAACTAGACCAGCTTGGTCGTTGTCGTTTTATGGATCGCGAAGAATTTGCAAATGAAGCAGAATTCCTGAAAGGCAAAAAGGTTGTTATCGTAGGTTGTGGTGCTCAGGGTCTTAACCAAGGCCTGAACATGCGTGATTCTGGTCTTGATGTGGCTTATGCCCTTCGTCAGGCTGCGATTGATGAAAAGCGTCAGTCTTTCAAAAACGCATCTGAGAATGGTTTTGAAGTAGGTAGCTATGAAACTCTGATCCCTCAAGCAGATTTGGTTGTAAACCTGACTCCTGACAAGCAACACACTAATGTTGTTGAAACAGTAATGCCTCTGATGAAAGAAGGCGCTGCTCTGGGTTACTCTCACGGCTTTAACGTGGTTGAAGAGGGTATGCAAATCCGTGACGACCTTACCGTTGTGATGGTTGCACCTAAGTGCCCTGGTACTGAAGTTCGTGAAGAATACAAGCGTGGCTTTGGTGTTCCTACACTGATCGCTGTTCACCCTGAGAATGACCCTAAAGGTGAAGGCTGGGATATCGCTAAAGCATGGGCTGCAGCAACAGGTGGTCACCGCGCGGGTTGTCTTGAGTCTTCTTTCGTTGCTGAAGTTAAATCTGACCTTATGGGTGAGCAGACGATTCTTTGCGGTATGCTACAAGCTGGCTCTATCGTATGTTACGAGAAGATGGTTGCTGAAGGCATTGATGCTGGTTATGCAGGTAAACTGCTTCAGTATGGATGGGAAACCATCACAGAAGCACTTAAGTTCGGTGGTATCACTCATATGATGGATCGTCTGTCTAACCCGGCTAAGATTAAAGCGTTTGAGCTTTCTGAAGAGCTGAAAGAGCTGATGCGTCCTCTTTACAACAAGCACATGGATGACATTATCTGTGGTGAGTTCTCTAGCACAATGATGGCTGACTGGGCTAATGATGATGCAAATCTTCTTAAGTGGCGTGAAGAAACTGGTGAGACAGCATTCGAAAATTATCCTGAAACTGATGTTGAGATCTCTGAACAAGAATATTTCGATAATGGTATCCTGATGATTGCTATGGTTCGCGCGGGTGTTGAACTGGCATTCGAAGCGATGACTGCTTCAGGTATTATTGATGAATCTGCATACTATGAATCTCTGCATGAGCTTCCGCTGATTGCAAATACTGTTGCTCGTAAGCGTCTGTATGAGATGAACGTGGTTATCTCTGATACAGCTGAATATGGTAACTACCTGTTTGCTAACGTAGCAACTCCGCTTCTGCGCGAGAAGTTCATGCCTAACGTGGGTACTGATGTAATTGGTAAAGGTCTGGGTGATATCTCTAACCAAGTTGATAACGCGAAGCTGATCGAAGTGAACGACGTTATCCGCAACCATCCTGTAGAGTTCATCGGTGAAGAATTGCGTGGTTACATGACTGATATGAAACGTATTGCTGTTGGTGGTTAATCCTTAAACGCTAATACGAAGAATAAGAGCCTAGCGATTGCTAGGCTTTTTTATTTGTGACTCCTGTAACTTTTTAATTCTGAGCTAGTCAGTGATGGCTGAAATCCCGGTTTATCAGTTGGTTATATGGAGCTTTAAGCGGTAGAATTGGCTGGTTATTATTCAGGAAGGTTGTTATGGGACAGTTTAGTATTTTAGGTTACGTAGCTGTGGGTGGGGCATTTGGTGCCTGTTCACGATATTTGATCTCAGAATTTTGTGTAATGCTTTTCGGGAGAGGTTTCCCTTATGGAACATTAACGGTTAACGTTCTTGGTTCATTTATTATGGGGGTACTGGTATCTGCATTTCAGAATGAGCTTTTATCTGCGGAACCGTGGCGGCAGATTATTGGTCTTGGTTTTCTTGGGGCATTGACAACTTTTTCTACTTTTTCTATGGACAACGTTCTATTAATGCAGCAAGGGGCATTTTTTAAGATGGGCATAAACATATTGCTTAATGTAATTCTTAGCATTTCTGCTGCCTGGATAGGGTTGAATGTTTTTATGAAACTTATGCAGCATAGCTAACATAAAATAGGACAGAACACTTTTACCTGAATCTTGCTTACCATATAATCAATTTACTTGTCGGAGTGCCATTTGGCTGAGACCGCGTTGCGGGATCCGTTGAACCTGATCAGGTTAAAACCTGCGAAGGGAACAAGAGAAATCTCTAGGTTACTATCTGCTTGCCAGCAGATCTACCAGTCAGTAGGTATTCACTTACTGTCATTTTTTCTCTAACTGCATTTTTCCGATAAGCATTTCTTCCATAAATAACATAAGGAAAATGCTATGTCGTTCACCCAAAAACAGGCCAGACTGGAAGCGAAACAGTTTATAAATTCCCTTTCGGTACAGTCTTATCCCAATTCAAGTAAGGTCTATCTGCAAGGCAGCAGAAGCGATATGCGTGTGCCTATGCGTCAGATTCAGCTTGCAGATACGCTGATTGGTGGTTCTAAAGATGAGCCTCTCTACGAGCCAAACGAGTCCGTAAATGTTTATGACACCTCTGGTGTATACACTGATCCTGCCTACGCTATCGACCTATATCAGGGGCTTCCTAAGTTACGGGATGGCTGGATTGCGGAGCGAGAGGATACAGACATTCTGGATGGGGTCAGCTCAGAGTACGCTATCGAAAGACTGGTAGATAAGACACTGGATGAGCTTCGGTATGGGAATCTGCCACGTGTTCGACGTGGTAAGGCGGGCAAGTGTGTGACTCAGCTGCATTATGCCCGTCAGGGTATCATTACTCCGGAAATGGAATTTATCGCCATCCGTGAGAACATGAGCCGTGAACAATATCGAGATGAGCAACTAAATCGTCAGCACCCTGGCCAGAATTTTGGGGCTAATCTTCCTGAGACTATTACACCAGAATTTGTGCGGCAGGAGGTTGCAGAAGGTCGGGCGATTATTCCATCGAATATTAACCATCCTGAATCTGAGCCAATGATTATCGGGCGTAATTTTCTGGTGAAAGTGAATGCTAATATAGGTAACTCCTCAGTCAGCTCATCGATAGAAGAAGAAGTAGAAAAGCTAGTTTGGAGTACTCGTTGGGGTGCGGATACAGTCATGGATCTGTCGACTGGACGAAATATTCACGAAACGCGCGAATGGATACTGAGGAATAGTCCGGTACCGATTGGTACCGTCCCTATGTATCAGGCATTGGAAAAGGTTAATGGTGTTGCTGAAAACTTATCTTGGGAAGTGATGCGCGATACTCTGATCGAGCAGGCGGAGCAGGGCGTCGATTACTTTACCATTCATGCCGGGTTGCGTCTGCATCATGTGCCGATGACCGCTAAGCGAGTGACCGGTATTGTTTCACGTGGTGGTTCTATTATCGCCAAGTGGTGTCTGGCTCACCATACAGAAAGCTTTCTGTACGAGCATTTTCGTGATATCTGTGAAATTTGTGCTCAATATGATGTTGCGTTATCTCTGGGAGATGGTTTGCGTCCCGGCTCTGTAGCTGACGCGAATGACGAAGCTCAGTTTGCCGAGCTGCATACATTAGGTGAGCTGACTAAGATTGCCTGGGAATATGATGTGCAGGTCATTATTGAGGGACCCGGGCATATCCCAATGCACATGATTAAAGCCAATATGGACGAGCAGCTGAAGCATTGCCATGAGGCTCCGTTTTATACGCTTGGCCCTCTGACAACAGATATCGCTCCGGGTTATGATCATATTACGTCAGGGATTGGTGCTGCCATGATCGGCTGGTATGGCTGTGCGATGCTGTGTTATGTGACGCCGAAAGAACACTTAGGCTTACCCAATAAAGAAGATGTTAAAGCCGGTCTGATTACCTATAAACTTGCAGCTCATGCGGCTGACTTAGCGAAAGGGCATCCCGGTGCTCAGATCCGCGACAATGCTATGTCTAAAGCCCGTTTTGAATTCCGTTGGGAAGATCAGTTTAACCTGGCTCTGGATCCGGAAACAGCCCGTAGTTATCACGATGAGACTATCCCTCAGCAATCAGGCAAGGTTGCTCATTTCTGTTCAATGTGTGGTCCTAAGTTTTGTTCAATGAAAATCTCTCAAGAAGTTCGGGATTATGCTGCTGATGCTGACTTAAATTTTGGCAGTCCTATAGTGGCTAAGGATATCTCCGATGCTGATGAGGGCATGAAGCTGAAGTCAGAAGAATTCAAATCTTCCGGCTCAGCACTCTATCGGCTGTTTGATGCGGACGAATTGGGGGAGGAAGTGTAATGGTTGAATGGTGTTGGCGTGCAGAAGATGTTTCACGTGAAACATTAGAATCTGAATTTTCTCATTTCCAAGCGTTAATAGAAGAGGGAACTCTACAGGAGCCTGTACAGCATTATCCTTTGTTGGATAAACAGCAATTTCGTCTTTATCCGGTAGTAGATTCTGTGTGGTGGATTGAGATGCTGTTGAAAATTGGTGTGAAAACGGTTCAGCTCAGGATCAAAGACACTAATCACCCAGAGCTTGAGAGCCAGATAAAAAAAGCAATTGAACTTGGTGAAGAATATAACGCGCAGGTATTTATCAACGATTACTGGCATCTGGCTGTAAAGCATGGCGCTTACGGTGTCCACCTTGGACAGGAGGATTTAGATACTGCGGATCTAAACCAAATATATACCGCAGGATTGCGACTGGGCGTGTCCACGCACGGATACGAAGAGATCCTGCGTGCTATAAGTATCGGACCAAGTTATATCGCTTTAGGGCATGTTTTTCCGACTCCGACAAAGCAGATGCCGTCTGAGCCGCAGGGGTTGAAGCGGTTAGCGTATTATCAACGGTTCATAGACGCTGTGAACAGAATCTGGAATACAGATATGCCAACGGTAGCCATTGGGGGAATAGACCTAAATAATGCTCCCGAAGTATTACGCTGTGAAGTCGATAGCCTTGCGGTAGTTCGGGCGATTACTTTAGCTGATGATACCGAACAGGCGGTACAGAATTTCATGCAGCTTTTTACTCAAAGATTCGGAGGAGACAAAAATGATGCATGTTGACACTGTCTCAGATAACGATTTTCTCCGCTATCAAAGACAAATTGCACTCCCTGAAATGGGTGAAGAAGGCCAATTGAAACTCCAAAATGCTCGGGTACTGGTTATCGGTTGTGGCGGACTGGGAACTAGCGCAGCGCTTTTTCTGGCCGCCGCAGGGGTAGGCCAGATGATTCTGGTTGATGGGGATAAAGTAGAGAGTTCTAACCTTCAACGCCAGGTCGCTTACCGAGAGTCTGATTCTGGCAACCCTAAGTCTATTGCTCTGGCTAACCAGTTAAACGGATTGAATCGATCTGTGCGGATCAGAACAGTAGATGATTATCTTGAAGGTCACAGACTCAAACTGGAAGTGATCAGGGTGGATCTAGTGCTTGATTGTAGCGACAACTTTGCGACGAGACAGGCAGTGAATCAGTGCTGTTTTGAGGCTAAAACGACGCTCATTTCCGGTTCAGCCACTGGATGGAACGGACAGTTAATCGGTTTTAACTATCAGGATAAAAGTGCGCCTTGCTATCGCTGCCTCTATCCATATGAACAAAACCCTCTACAAACCCGTTGTGATCAGGGAAGCATTCTCGGTCCCGTGGCAGGGATGATAGGGACACTGCAAGCTTTGGAGGCGATCAAATATCTGGTTGGGTTGACGAGTTTTTCTGTACCCGAGCTACGTCTATTTAATGCCCTGAAAATGACATGGGAATCATTGATCCTGAAAAAGGATGTTGTTTGCCCGGTCTGTGGCTCATTAGTGGACACTGAGGCATCGGGTTTATCAACGGCAGAAGCCAAAGTGGGAGGAGAGTTCTATGCGAGTATTGGTTAATGGTAAACCTATCAGCCTGGCGAGTAGAAATATAAGCCTACTGAATCTAATAAGTGAAAAAAGTATTGCTATTGAAGGCTGCGCCATCGCTATAAACGGCCATATACTTCCGAGAAATATATGGGGTGAAACTATTCTAACTGATGGTGATCAGATTTCGCTGTTTCAAGCAATTGCAGGAGGTTGACTAAGATGCTGATCGTAGGAAATAAAACATTTACATCCCGGTTGTTAACCGGAACCGGAAAATTTGCCAGCAGCGATATAATGGCAGAGGCCATTAAGGCATCGGGTTCTCAGATGGCTACCATGGCGTTAAAACGGGTCGATATCGATAGTCAGGAAGATGATATTCTTCAGCCTCTGATTCAGGCTGGCGTTGATCTGCTGCCTAACACATCTGGTGCAAAGACGGCAGGTGATGCCATCTTTGCCGCTCAGCTTGCGCGTGAAGCCTTGGGAACTCAGTGGATTAAGCTTGAGATTCATCCTGACCCCAAATACCTAATGCCGGATCCAGTCGAAACACTAAAAGCTGCGAAAAAGCTTGTCGAAGAGGGCTTTATCGTTCTGCCATATTGCCATGCAGATCCGGTTTTATGTAAACGCCTGGAAGAAGTTGGCTGTGCTGCGGTCATGCCTCTGGGGGCTCCGATTGGGACAAACAAGGGGCTTGTCTCTGAGGACTTTCTGCAGATTATAATTGAACAGGCAAGGGTGCCAGTGATTGTCGATGCAGGAATAGGGTCACCTTCACATGCGGCGTTGGCGATGGAAATGGGGGCTGACGCTGTTCTGGTGAATACGGCCATTGCTTCCGCTTCTGACCCGGTACAGATGGCGAACGCTTTCCGCCTGGCGGTTCAAGCTGGCAGGCTGGCTTTCGAGTCGGGTTTGGCGGCGACAGAAAACCATGCGATAGCATCCAGCCCGCTGACGGCATTCTTGGATGGGGGTGCATAAGATGACGTTTTCGGATGAACTAATACAGTCTGACTGGGAAAGGACACGATTATCCATTCTCGAAAAGACAGATAATGACGTGCGCAATGCCTTGGTGAGAACCAAGCGTACTCTCGAAGATTTTAAGGCGTTGATATCTCCGGCAGCAGAACCGTATCTGGAAGCGATGGCTCAGCAGTCCTATGCGTTAACCAGAAAGCGTTTCGGAAATACAGTGTCATTCTATGTCCCTCTGTACCTCTCTAACCTGTGTTCAAACGACTGTACCTACTGTGGCTTTTCGATGAGTAATAAGCTTAAACGCAAAGTTCTCACGCTCGAAGAGATAGAACTGGAGCTGAAAGTTATTAAGGCGATGAAGTTTGATAGCGTGTTGCTCGTGACCGGTGAACACGAGACGAAAGTAGGCATGGATTACTTTCGTAAGGTGATTCCGCGCATTAAGCAGGAGTTTAGTTATCTGGCTCTTGAGGTGCAGCCATTGGATGAAGAAGAATACGCCGAACTTAAACAACTGGGCGTGGATGCAGTGATGGTATATCAGGAAACATACCATGAGAAGGAGTACGCAAAGCATCACCTTCGCGGTAAGAAAATGGACTTCTCATACCGCTTGGAAACGCCTGATCGGATCGCTTCTGCGGGTATTGATAAGATAGGTTTGGGGGCCCTGATTGGGTTGGATGACTGGCGCACTGACTGTTTTTTTGCTGCCAGTCATCTGACGTATTTAGAGAACCATTATTGGCGCTCTCGTTACTCTATTTCGTTTCCGAGATTGCGTCCTTGTGCGGGTAGCCTGACCCACAATTCATTGATGTCAGATAAGCAACTAGTCCAGCTGATTTGTGCATTCAGGCTGCTCAATGGTGAAGTTGAACTCTCGCTTTCGACTCGAGAATCCGCTGAGTTCAGAGATAATTTATTATTGCTTGGGATCACCCACATTTCAGCCGCTTCAAAAACCCAGCCCGGTGGGTATGCTAATCATGAACCAGAACTGGAGCAGTTCTCTGTTAGTGATGAACGTTCGGCGATAGAGGTTGAACAAGCAGTACAGTCACATGGACTCGATCCTGTGTGGAAGGATTGGCACCATGCATATTCAGGATAGTAGAAAGTAGCGTGGAAATAGAGTGTTTCACGTGAAACATAAAAAAAGCAGAGTTCTTTAACAAGACTCTGCTTTAATTTTTCCTGTCTGCTAATCGATTAAGCCAGAGGACTGGTCGCCTCTCTCAGCCATTGCAGTGTAGCTCCTTCGACTAATGGACTGATCACATCAAACACGGTTTGATGATAATTGTTCAGCCATTTCTTCTCTGTTTGAGTCAATAAATCAGCTTTAATACAATGTTTATCGATCGGGCAACGGGTCAGTGACTCAAATCCCAGCACGCTGAAATCTCCCTGAGTCGTGAACTCTGTTACCAGTTCCAGGTTTTCGATACGAATACCAAACGCGTCTGCGCGGTAATAGCCCGGCTCATTAGACACGACCATACCAGGAACTAATGCAGTAGGTGCTGTGACTTTAGATATGCGCTGCGGGCCTTCATGTACGCTCAGGCAATGACCCACACCATGCCCCGTTCCATGGTCATAATCATAACCATGAGACCATAGATGTTGACGGGCAAGGGCGTCTAAATGGTGGCCACAAGTTCCTTTAGGGAATCGTGCCTGAGATAGGGCAATATGGCCTTTTAGTACTAGAGTAAACTGCTGCTTCATTTCTTCGGATAGTTCGCCGATGGCCACTGTTCGCGTGATATCTGTTGTACCATCCGGATAGTGAGCACCTGAATCGACTAAATAGAAGTTGCCCAGCTCAAGTTTTCCGGGTTCTGGCTGGTTGTTGTGGTTGTAATGACACATAGCCGCATTACCAGCCGCAGCTGAGATGGTGTCAAAACTTAAATCAACCAGCGAGCTATCTTCCCGGCGGAATACTTCCAGTTTATCAGCCAGCAAAGCTTCATCATGTAGGTGGCCGTTTGCTACCTCGCTATCCAGCCATGCCATAAACTTGGCCATCGCTGCGCCATCTCTAATATGACAGGCTTTCATCCCTGCGACTTCAACCGGGTTTTTCTGTGCTTTTGGCAACTGGCACGGATCAGCCGACTCGATGATTGCTGCACCGGCTTCCTGAAGAGTCAGACTAAACCAGGCGTTGCTGGTGGCCGGATCAACGAGAACATGGTTTCCGGCTAATGTCTGCAGGAAAGCATCGAGGCTATCTGGCATGTGGACACGAACGCCGCTGCCGACATGCTGGATAAAATCAGCAGGCAGACGGGAAGGCTCGATGAAGAAATCGACACTTTTATCAGCATGGATCACGGCAGAAGAGAGCAGTACCGGCAGGCAAGCCACATCCATTCCGCGGATGTTGAGTAACCAGCAGATAGAATCCAGTTGCGTAAGGAGTGCTGCATCGGCTTTTTTATCCAGCAGAATAGTAGATATCTGTGCTCTTTTATCTGTACTGGAGAGACCAGACAGGCTTTCGTCCATCAGACGCACCTCAGATACCATAGGCGAAGGTCTGTCACGCCACAATTGGTCAATTGGATTCGATGTGACTATGTGTATGGAAACAGAATCTAGCAATGTATGTTGAGCATGTTTCAGCCAGGATGAGGCGTGCAGTTTGGCATCAACGGCCAGCTTAGACCCCTTTGGCAGATGTTTAGCTGCCCATGCAAGTGGTGGCTGTTCAATTAAGTGGCAATACTGAAAGATGGTCTCTGGTGCCTGCTTTCTAACTTGTACAGTATAGCGCCCGTCTACAAAAATAGCGGCGGTATCTCGAGTGATTACTGCTGCACCAGCTGACCCTGTAAACCCTGTCGCCCATTCCAGCCGCTCATTATGTGCGGGAAGGTATTCCCCTAAAAATTCATCTTCATGGGGGATCAGTAATGCATCCAGTTGTTGTTCTTCAAGCCATTGTCTTAATTGGCTGACTCTCGCCACTATGGTGTCGTTCATAAACGGGCCTCTTGATAAGAATGAAGTTAAGCCCTTAATAATCTGCTGAACATTTAAGGGCTACTGGTGAAATAAGCTAGCGCGTTTAGTGTTTTCAGGCAAATCTGTTTTAATCTGTCGGGGGGGATAACACGTGAAGGTTCTGAGTATGATCTATGATCAGATTTTTCATCCAGCTGATATTAGCCTCGTTTTCTCTATACTTGTTCCAGAATAATGTATAGGCAAAAGGAGGTAATTCCGTTGGCAGAGGAAGCTGCCTTAGTCTGTTGTTTGTTGTTACCATTTGGGCAAAATGTCTGGGTACGGTAAAGATAAAATCAGTATAAGAGCATAAGCTTACCGCACTGTTAAAATCCGGCACCAGCATAGCAATATCCCGTTCCAGTCCTTTATCAGCAAGCTGGTAGTCGAGTAGCCAACGGTCATTTCCGTCACAGGCGGCCTGTATATGACGCATCGACAGATAGGTCTGTAAATCCCACTCCTGAGTCAGTACCGGATGCTTGTCACGAACCAGACAAACCTGAATATCGCGGTAAATTTCAGTACCGATAATATCTGCGGGTATTTCCTGAGGCTGACTATAGCCATGCTGGGTAATATCCCTCCCTTTAATACCCATATCCAGAAGTCCGTTTTGCAGATCAGCAAAAGTATTTGAATCCCAGTTGTGGGTTTTCAGCCGTATGGAGGGAGCTTGATGAAACAGAGCGGGTACAAAATGAGGGAGGATCAGAGAATAACAGCTTTCAACCAGAGCTATATTAAATTTGTGGATTGATCTGGCTGGAGAAAAGGTTTCAGGTTCCGACAGGCTTTCAATTTGGCTAATCAGGTTATCCAGTCTGGGTTTTAGAAATAGAGTTTTAGGTGTAGGGCGCAATCCATGAGAATGTCGGATAAACAGAGGATCGTCAAATAGCTCGCGCAGTCGGGCTAAAGACTTACTGACGCTCGATTGGCTGAGACACAATCGATGAGCGGTACGCGTCACACTCAGTTCTTCTGTCAGGACTTTGAGGCAAACAAGCAAGGATATATCCATTCTGGCGATAGCTTCGATACTCATACTTATCCTGTTTCCATAATGGAATAATAGATATAACTATATATCATTATATGGAATATCACAATGAGGATAGAATTTGGGTGCCACTAATCTTTACCAAAGGAACTTATCTATGGATTACTTAAGCCGTAACCGAAAAAAAATTCAATTAATGATTTTGGTTTTGCTGGTGTTGTTTAGTCCGCTGGGAATTGATATTTATCTTCCGGCACTGCCTATGATTGCTGAGTCGTTCCACGTGGAACATACATTAGCTCAGGATACCGTGACCTGGTTTTTATTTACTATGGGACTTGGGCAACTGTTTGCCGGACCATTAGCGGATAAATACGGGCGGCGGTATATCGCTCTTGGAGGTGTGCTGATTTATGGTGTAAGTGCTGTAATGGCGTATGGTGCTCAAACTATTGAATGGATGCTGGTTGCTAGACTGATTCAGGGATTGGGTGCGTGTGCAACAGCTGTTGCTGCCTTTGCGACAGTGCGTGATCTCTTTGGTAAAGAGAACAGCGGGCGGATGATCAGCTATCTGAACGGAGCAATATGTTTTATTCCTGCATTGGCTCCCATACTGGGCAGTTATCTGACACAGGTATTTGGCTGGCGCAGTAATTTCAGTTTTATGGCGGGTTTTGCTCTGATTGCGGGAGGGCTCATACTTTTGGGCTTAAAAGAAACGAATCCTGCAAATGATACGATGAAAAAGTTACCTGTATTTAAGCTTAACCGATACATGGGGGTTTTACTCCATCCGGTTTTTCTGTTTAATGCAACCCTGTGTCTGCTGGCAATGGCTGTCGTACTGGCTTATGTCACTGCCGCTCCTGTGATTTTAATGGATCAACAGGGATTGGGTATGAATGAATTTACCCGCTGGTTTGGTATTAATGCTGTTATTAATATTATAGCGGCATTTACAGCACCCAAGGTTATGGACAAAATAGGAACCCGGTATTCATTATTCACCGGCATCACTGCCTTGTTATTTGCTGCAGGGATGATGTTATGGTTTATGCCTCTACAGACTGGCTGGGCATTTATGTTGCCGATTTTTGTCTCAACGTTAGGGTTTGCCCTCATATTAGGATCAGCTGCGGGTAAGGCACTGGCTCCATTTGGTGATAAGGCTGGAACAGCTGCAGCCTTGTTGGGTGTTTTTCAGATGAGTGGGGCTGGTCTGCTAGTCGGCATAATACAGCGGACAGGAATGGATTATCGTCTTTCTATTGTTTTACACATGCTTTTAGTGGCACCCGCATTAGTTGTTCTGCTCAGCAGAAAAGGGCAGCAATGGCACCCATTGCATGTAGAGTAGCCTCTTGCGGAACAAGTTTGCTGGTGTTTTTCAATGTATATCTGATGTAATGCACTGAGTGTTATGTGACATAAATAGAGAAATAATATTTTACTGACGTAATAAGAGGTGTATATTTAGCACTCAAATCAGGTCTTATCACTTTTCTGAAATAATTGGCATAGGTACCGTGTGATATTCGGGATTATCTGGGCGCCTTTTTGTAACTCAGTATACTGCCTTTTATTATTTAGACAGGTGTTTTTATATTAAATATCGGAAGCAATATTCAGATGTCTTTGACCACTTATGAAATGGCTCGTGTATTAGAGCAGTTAGAAGAATCACCAGAAAAAATCATGTTCGGTAAGCTGCTCAATGAGCTGGGGAACCAGAGCGAAGAGCGGATTCGCAGTGCTGCGAAACAAGTTCCGCTACATATGTTGAGAGATATTGTTTATCAGTTTCAGCGCGTCATCGAATCCCGTAAAGGTGAACAAGTTCAGCTAATGGCAAAAGAACTTGCTGAGCAGGGCATTTCTGTAGAAGAGCTACAAGCCTATCTGAATAATAAATAATAACCACAGTAAATAAAGCCTATGTTTTCTGGTTTTATTTTTTTCATACATATTGTTCTTTTTTGAGTTGTCGCTCTTAGCGGCAACTTTTGCATTCCCGTTATACCATTTATGTTTTTTATCTCTTCAGTAAATAACATCTTTCAGATCTGGCTGATCAACTAGTATGGCTTTTCCCGAACGACTCCTTTGTGCCAACAAGGTGGTATATTTGAGTGGTTTAGGTATAATCGTAGTTATGTATATATAACCAGTATATAGACCTTTGGGAACAAACCATGGACGCATCTTTATTACTTGACGGGCTTAACGATAAACAGCGTGAGGCAGTGGCTGCTCCACTAGGAAATACGCTGGTACTGGCCGGAGCCGGTAGTGGTAAAACCCGGGTTTTGGTACACCGTATTGCCTGGCTAATATCGGTTGAAGCCGCATCCCCATTTTCAATTATGTCCGTTACTTTTACCAATAAAGCCGCTGCAGAAATGCGAGGACGTATTGAAGAACTAATGATGGGTAGTGCTTCCGGTATGTGGAACGGAACTTTCCATGGAATTTGCCACCGTATTTTACGAGCTCATTATCTGGATGCCCGGTTGGTTGAAGACTTTCAGATTATTGATTCTGAAGATCAGCAGAGGTTGTTACGCCGCTTGATTAAAGCCCAGAATCTGGATGAAAAGCAGTGGCCCGCTCGTCAGGCTGCATGGTGGATAAACGGTAAAAAAGATGAAGGCTTGCGTCCTCAACATATCGATGATTATCGGGATCCGGTTACCCGAACTTGGTTACAAATCTATAAGGCTTATCAGGAAGCATGTGATCGTGCCGGTCTGGTCGATTTTGCTGAAATTCTGCTACGTACCCATGAACTGTTACGGGAAAAGAAACATATTCGTGAGCATTACCAGGCACGGTTCAAGCACATCCTGGTGGACGAATTTCAGGATACCAATAATATTCAGTACGCATGGCTGAGAATGATGGCTGGCCCAGATTGTAATGTCATGATTGTTGGTGATGATGATCAGTCTATTTATGGTTGGCGTGGCGCCAAAATTGAGAATGTCCATCGTTTCTGTGAGGAGTTCCCCGGGGTTGAAACCATACGTCTGGAGCAGAATTATCGTTCTACCAAGATGATCCTGAACGCTGCTAATGAATTGATTGCCAATAACACAGAACGTATGGGAAAGGAGCTATGGACTGACGGTTGTGAGGGGGAAAAGATTTCAGTTTATTCAGCCTACAATGAATTGGACGAAGCCCGTTTTACTGTTAATAAGATTAAAGAGTGGCAGGAAAATGGCGGGGCGCTTACTGACACCGCTATCCTATATCGTAGTAATGCTCAGTCTCGTGTTTTGGAGGAGGCATTAATCCAGGCAAGGTTACCTTACCGTATATACGGGGGAATGCGCTTCTTCGAGCGTCAGGAAATTAAAGATGCGTTGAGTTATTTACGGTTGATGGCAAATCGTAATGACGATACATCGTTTGAACGAATTGTGAATACACCTCCGCGTGGATTGGGGGATAAAACGCTTGAAACGATTCGTTTTGCTGCCCGGGAGAGGGGCACTACAATGTGGGATGCCAGCGTAGCCCTGATCCGGGAGCAAGTTCTTCCTGCCAGAGCTTCCGGTGCTCTAAGTCGATTTATCGAGCTGATAAATGCCATGGAAGATGACACGGCAGAAGAGGCCTTGTTTGAACAAACAGATCATACAATCAAAGCGTCAGGCCTGTTTTCTATGTACGAACAGGAGAAAGGGGAAAAGGCAAAGTCACGAATCGAAAACCTTGAAGAGCTGGTAAATGCCACCCGCCAGTTTGAAAAACCGGAAGAAGCTGAAGAGATGACCGTGTTGTCTGCTTTTCTTGCCCATGCCGCTCTGGAAGCAGGTGAAGGACAGGCCGATGAGTTTGATGATGCGGTACAACTGATGACTCTGCATAGTGCTAAAGGGCTGGAATTTCCTTTGGTATTTATGGTCGGTGTTGAAGAGGGGATGTTCCCCAGCATGATGTCAGCTGAAGAAGCCGGACGGATGGAAGAAGAGCGTCGGCTTTGCTATGTCGGTATGACTCGAGCGATGGAAAAACTGTACATTACGTATGCTGAAATGCGACGTTTATATGGCCAGGATAAATACCACAAACCGTCTCGTTTTATCCGTGAACTTCCGGAGGAATGCCTGGAAGAGGTACGGATGAAGGCTCAGGTTAGCCGTCCGGCTAGTAGTGGACGCTTTTCTAAGACTGCGGTTAAAGATAATTTTAATGAAACCGGATTTACGCTTGGGCAGCGGGTAAAACATCCCAAGTTCGGTGAGGGAACGATCATTAATTTTGAAGGTAGTGGCGCACAAAGCCGGGTACAAGTAGCCTTTAATGGTGAAGGTATTAAATGGCTGGTGACTCAGTATGCTAAGCTGGAGTCAATGTAATATCCTAAACACTGTACCTGAATGATATGAAAGAAAAGCCCCGATACCGAAGTACCGGGGCTATGGTCTTACTCGCAGCAATCCAGCTACTCAATGTGCTCCATGCATCGAATCCTTGATAGTATGCTGATTCCTTCAGCTTAATCCTTTCGTCGCCTTCCTAGCGGTGTCCTTGATCCTATCCTGATCTGCTAACAATCCTCGTTAGCGCACTTCACTTGTTCCCTGAGCGGTGTCCCTTACATCATCCTGATGTTCAGTCCTTGCCTCATCCAGAGGTGTTCCTGTCTGCTATCCATGCCGATTATCCATCCTGAATAACCGAATCTTCTTCCTGAAGATTACCAATCCGTGGTGCTTTCCTATTCCTTGTCAGTATCCTTCTGACACAATAAATATTAGCTAAAATCAGAAAATCAGCAATAATGTGAAATGGATTACAAATTAAACTAATCGGTGATTTCCTATAAAAATAAAATAATATCAATACATTATGCATGAGCTATGGTAAGGGCTTACCACAAAAAACGATTTTTGCTTACGTATTTGTAAGAGATCTCGCACAAGAGGGGAGGCAAATATGCCCGTATTTCTTCTTTGCAAGTACCGAATCATTGACGTGGGTAAGAAACTAAGTCGTAAGTTAAGCCAATGTCAGCAGGGATTGCCAGAGTATTGTTCCCCCGAGCAGAATAAACAGCACACCACAAACTGTATCAATATAGGGGGTTATTGCATGCAGTTTTTTTTGCATTACTTTGGCTGACAGAACCCAGGCCAGAAGAGAAAACCACAGTAAAGACAGACCAAATAGAATCACCAGGGCGATACCTTTGCCTGTTAGCGACATATCGGCGGGCACCAGGCTCGACATAAGACTGACAAAAAATATCAGTGCCTTGGGGTTAAGGAGATTGGTAGAAAAACCACGAGAGAAAGCGTGACGCTTACTGCGTATTTTATTATGTAGCGTCTTTCCTTCGTCAGAGCTTTCTGACGTGCTACGACGCTGAACCAGCCCTTTCAGAGCACTAAGCCCCAGATACAGCAAGTAGCTTCCTCCTGAGAACTGAAGCAGAGTAAACAGCATAGGATGTTGCTGTACCAGATAACTCACCCCAGTTAGGCTTAATATTGAATGAGTGAGAATACCAAAGGACAAGCCCAGCGCGATATAACTTCCGGTCTGCCTGCCGTAGCGGGCGGCGTTCTGGACGACCAGAGCAAAGTCCGGTCCCGGACTCATCAGAGCAAGAAAATGGACGGTAGCTAAGGTAAGGAGAATGGTGACTTCGTTCATCTGGTTATTACTTTGTTGTGTGACGGTGGCGTTATTGTGAGGTATTGCTAGCGAAGATGATTGTAAATTACTGACAGTGTTTATATGGCGCGTTGTATCTGAGAGGGGGATATGCCGTAACAGTGCTTGAACGCTTTACTGAAATGAGCCTGATCATAATAACCAGCCTGATGAGCGGCTTCGGTGCTGCATAGTCCTGATTTTAACAGCTTCATACTGTGCTCCAGCCTAAGGCAGGTTAGCCAGGCATAGGGTGTTATCGACATTCTGGCCTTGAAGTGACGTTGGAACTGAGTAGGGCTAAGGTTACACAGATCAGACAGCTGCTTTAACCGGACGGGCTGATCCAGATTCGCGATCAGGTATTCCTTCAGCACCTCAACGGACTTATCGCCCAGAGGTATAGGCGCAGTTCTTCGTTGTGATCCAAAACGATCAAAAAGTCGGTGAAATCTTTCCATAGGCAGGCAATCTTTCATTAACTGACTGCTGTTAGGGGACATCAACAGGTTATGCAGGTTAACAAGTTGTGAAAACAGGCTGGGATCCGAGATGATCAACTGATTAAAGCTGATAATTTGACCGTTTTGTTTAAGATCTGCCAACTCGCTGAACCAGCGTGGTTCGATCGAAAATACCCGGGACTGGTAGCCGGAGTCGAACAACGCATAGCCATCATGCAGTTCGTCTGGCGGCATTATCACTATTTGTCCGTTCCCGACCTTATGGCTGGATCCTTTATGGTGGAACTTCTGCAGCCCTTGGGTAATCAGTCCGATATGAAAATCCAGGTGATAATGACGCTGAAAAGCAAATTTCTTGTAGTCTGCGGCTATCAGGCTGATCGACTGGCTGGAGGTTGTTTGATAGCTGATCTTATCCATGGTAATAAAAAAACTTGGTTAGAATATAACCAAGCTTATCTTTTGAGGGGCAGTTTGTCTTGTAAAAAACGATCACTCGGTACGGGCAGCAAGCTGTCGGCTTTTTTTGTGATGGCTTAGTCCGTCCAGGCTAAACACGATGAGAGCCGCCCAGATAAAGGCAAACGTTATGGCTTTTTCTGGTTCGAACACTTCACCGTAAATAAACACAGCCAGAAGAAACATCATACTCGGACCGATATACTGGAAAAAACCTAACGTAGAGAGTTTGAGGCGGGTTGCGGCACCATTAAAACAGAGTAATGGTAGGGTAGTCACCAGTCCGGCAGCCAGCAGAAGAAGGTTCAATGTTGTACCGTTTTTGAACATATCAGAGGTCGGGGTATCTGCAATAAACAGCAGATAGAGAGCCGCAACCGGTAGCAACAGAAGGGTTTCGATAAAAAGTCCTGTCTGGGCATCAAGATTAATCTTCTTACGTAATAATCCGTACAGGCCAAAGCTGGTTGCTAACCCGAGTGAAACTAAGGGGACGGAACCAAAGCCGATAATCTGTATTGTGACTCCGGCCAGAGCCAGAATAACGGCAAACCATTGTAGGGAGCGCAGTTTCTCCTGCAGAAATAGCATGCCAAACAGTACATTGATAAGCGGATTGATAAAGTATCCCAAACTCGCTTCCAACATATGCCCGGCATTTACGGACCAGATAAAAAGCAGCCAGTTACCACCAACCAGAAGAGCTGTCGTCAGCAGGCAGAGCATGGTCTTTCTATGTTGTAACACATTACGAACAGCTTTCCAGCGACGACCCAGATGGATAAGTAGTGCGAGAAAAAAGAATGACCAAATAATCCGGTGGCTGAGAATCTCTGGAGCACTGACTATACTGATAGCTTTAAAGTAAATGGGGGCAATTCCCCACATAACGTAAGCGCCAAGGGCAAAAATAACTCCTTGCCGGGAGCGTTGAGATTCGTTGATATCCATACTAAAAGGTTTTGTGATTGTGCTGGGATAATATGGCAGTATAAAGCCGATCAAGATCACAATCTAGTATAAGAATTCACCAGTCCTAAAAGGAGGTTAAGGATATGTCCATTGTGGAGTATAACCGCGGGATCGCTAATAAAATCGTGTGGAGACTCGCATCTTAAGGTCACTTGAGTATACAATAATCCGCCTCTGGCCGACTGTAGTGAATATACAGATTTACAGCCTGAACCTGACGATTGAACCTTTCGGACATGTTATGACCTCCACTTTGCTAGCTGAACAATCCAGGCCTTTCCCTGTGTCTCCGGAGACTATTTTGCGGGAAACTTTCGGTTATCAGCGCTTTCGGGCTGGGCAGATGGAAGTTATTGATGCCGCGATCAATGAACGTGATAGTCTGGTTATTATGCCAACGGGGGGGGGGAAGTCGCTTTGTTATCAGATTCCTGCGCTAGCTAAGCCGGGGCTGACACTGGTGATTTCTCCACTGATTTCACTGATGAAAGATCAGGTCGATCAGCTTAAGGCGGATGGCGTGGCTGCTGCGTGCGTCAACTCCAGCATGCCGAGAGATGAGCTGCTCTCTGTATTTAACCAGATGAATAACGGTCAGCTCAAATTAGTGTATGTTTCTCCGGAGCGAGTACTTACTAATGACTTCCGGGAGCGTTTGTCTGCTTTACAGCTGTCTATGATTGCGGTGGATGAAGCGCACTGCATTTCTCAGTGGGGGCATGATTTTCGTCCTGAGTACGCAGCACTTGGTCAATTGAGACAGCATTTTCCGCATGTGCCAATGATGGCTCTGACTGCTACTGCAGACGATGCAACCCGCACCGATATTATTTCCCGTTTGCTTCTGGATGAGCCTCATATCTATTTGGGAAGTTTTGACCGCCCGAATATCCGCTACAATCTGGTTGAAAAACATAAGCCGGTTTCACAGGTTATTCGCTTCTTGGGGGCGCAGACAGGCCAGTGCGGCATTATTTATTGTGGCAGCCGTAAAAAAGTGGAAATGCTGACCGAGAAGTTATGCAATAACCATATCCGTGCGGCCGGTTATCATGCTGGCATGGATGCGGATGAGAGAGCATATGTGCAGGAAGCATTCCAGAAAGACGATATCCAGATTGTAGTTGCGACAGTTGCTTTTGGAATGGGAATCAACAAGCCTAACGTACGGTTTGTGTTGCATTTTGATATCCCGCGGAATATTGAATCTTACTATCAGGAAACTGGCCGAGCCGGGCGGGATGGGTTGCCTGCTGAAGCCATGATGCTGTATGACCCGGCCGATATGGGCTGGTTGCGCAAGGTTCTGGATGAAAAGGAAGAAGGCCCGCAGAAACGAGTAGAAAACCATAAGCTGAATGCTATGCATGCATTTGCGGAGGCTCAGACCTGTCGGCGTCAGGTATTACTGAATTATTTTGGTGAGTATCGGGAAAAACCATGTGGCAACTGTGATATCTGTCTGGATCCTCCCAAACATTTTGATGCCACAGAAGCGGCACAAAAGGCACTTTCTTGCGTATACCGTGTGAATCAAAATTTTGGTATGAACTATGTGGTGGAAGTATTGCGCGGGATGCAGAATATACGGGTTAGGGAGCAGGGACACGATAAACTCAGTACTTACGGTATCGGGCGCGAGCATAGCCATGACTACTGGATCAGCATTATGCGGCAGCTTATTCATAAGGGGCTGTTGCTGCAGAATATTACCCGCAACTCAACGTTGCAGTTGACAGAAGAAGCCCGACCTTTATTACGTGGTGAAATGACTCTGGAGCTGGCTGTACCGCGTCTGGATACTTCTGCGCGATCTGCAAGGTCAGATAAACTGGCAAACCGGCATTATGACAAAGCCTTATTTTCTAAGCTTCGTAAGCTCCGTAAATCCATTGCAGATGAAAACGACTTGCCTCCATATGTAGTATTCAGTGATGCAACATTGATGGATATGGCTGAAATTCTGCCAACGTCTTATGGGGAAATGTTGGCTGTGAATGGTGTCGGACAAGTCAAGCTTGAGCGCTACGCTAACCCTTTTCTGGATTTGATTCAGGAACACCTTATCCATGGTTCTTAAGCTTTTGGTCATCCGTAACCCAAAAGCGGTTTATTATCCTTCCGTCGACCGAAAACGTTTGCTATTTCTTGTATGCTTGCGGCATGAATTGATTAATGTATAATCGCCGCCCGCTTGAAGGAAACTACTTCTGATAGCTACAATATAATTTAATTAACCCGAAGACTTATTCTTCACCTTGGGTTCCCTCACCCCCAAGCAAAACGAAAAAGGTACAATATGAGTAACTTTACCCCTGCGCAGCAGCGCAACGCTTTATCTTTTCTGGTGTTTTTCCACCTTATTATCATTGCTTCCAGTAACTATCTGGTACAGATCCCTTTTACTGTATTTGGCTTCCATACCACATGGGGCGCATTTACTTTTCCATTTATCTTTTTAGCTACAGATCTGACGGTGCGTATTTTTGGTGCCAGACTGGCGCGTAAGATTATCTTTTTGGTGATGTTGCCATCATTAGTGTTTTCTTATGCCTTGTCAGTACTGTTTTTCGAGGGATCGTTTCAGGGAGTGGTACAATTGAGTGAATTGAATCTGTTTGTTGCCCGTATTGCAATAGCCAGCTTTATGGCTTATCTGCTGGGACAGATTATGGACGTACAGGTATTTAACCGTCTGCGTCAGCTAAAACAGTGGTGGGTTGCGCCAACTTGTTCCACTCTGTTTGGTAATGCACTGGATACTGTAGCTTTCTTTGGTATTGCTTTTTACCAGAGTCCGGATGCCTTTATGGCTGAACACTGGACGGAAATTGCGCTGGTGGATTATGGCGTTAAGCTGGTTATTAGCTTAGGTCTGTTTGTCCCCCTCTATGGTGTACTACTGAATTATCTGGTGAAAAAGCTGACAGCGGTAAATCCGAAACTGAAGATTGCTGGAGTAAAAGTGTAAGACAGTCCGTTGCATTTACTGATATAAGTCTCTAAAAAAGTCCGGTGGCACTTAAGCACCGGGCTTTATTTTTATTGGTTACTGGCTTCAATTTCCAGAGGCCATCCCATATCAATTTGACGATTAGCTTCGATTTCCAGTTCGGCGTTTGTCAGAGGGTTGCTGTCCAGCCAGGTTTGGGCTATGGTCAGAATCAGCTTGTCTCCACTTGCTCTGAGTTTAAATGTCGGCAGCAGTTTTGTGTCTCTGCGATGACTTAACAGAACTGCCAGCCTCAACAGTCTCAGCATGTGGATTGCTGTTAATGATGAGACAGCATGTTGTTCCGGAAGCGTTGTTAACTGATCCTTGTAGCGTCTTGCAAGTTCAGCGAGAAGGTGTTTCTGTGCCCGGGTATAGCCCGGAAGATCTAAGTGCTGAAGTAAGTACGCACTATGCTCACCTGCTCTCTTAAAATCTATGGTGAGTCCGATTTCATGCAACTTCGCAACGGTCTCCAGCAGCACGGGAGCCTGAGATTCTGTCATCCAGGCTGTACCGCCGCACTGATAGAAAAATGTGTTGGCTAATTCTGCGACTTGATTCGCATAGCGACTATCGATCTGATAGCGAGTCTGAACAGAGTGAATCGTACGAGTGCGGATATCATTCTGGCGCATCTCATTCATCATCTCGTAAACCATACCTTCACGTAGAGCGCCACCAGCCAAAGTCATTGAGTCAATATTTAGCAGTTCAAATATTGCAATCAAAATCGATAAGCCGCTAGGAAAAACCAGAGCCCGCTCGAGAGTCAGGCCTTCTATTTCCAGCTCCTCCAGATGGTCAGCAATCATAGCCTGTTTTTGCAGCCGTTGCAGTTTGGCTAGTGTGATGACCTCATCCATACCCTGTGCCAGCATGATTTCCTGAAGTGCCTGAACAGTACCACTCGCTCCGACACAGACATTCCAGCCGATGGTTTTATACTCTGCCAGAATCGGAGCCAGAGTTTCCTTGGCTGCAGCTATGGCGGCATCAAAGTTTTTTTGGCTGAGTTGTCGATCCCTGAAATGTTGTTCCAGCCAGGTGACACAGCCCATTTTAAGGCTGGTTAATGCTTTTGCCTCAAAGCCCTCACCAATAATCAGTTCGGTACTGGCTCCACCGATATCCACAACCAAGCGGCGTCCCATTCCTCCTGAGGTGTGTGCCACACCCTTATAGATTGTGGCTGCTTCTTCTTCACCGGAAATAACCTCAATACGGTGACCGAGAATTTTGTTGGCTTGTTCCAGGAATATACCGGCGTTGGTTGCCGTACGCAGGGTCGCTGTACTGACAATACGGATATTGTCTTCAGGAATATCCTGCAACCTTTCCGCAAACAGACTCAGACAATCCCATCCCCGCTGCATCGCTTCTGTACTTAAAGTATTATGCTCATCCAGTCCGGCAGCGAGACGCACTTTGCGTTTGATCTTTGCCATGGTCTGGACACTGCCATCAATATGACGGACAACCAGCATATGAAAGCTATTCGATCCGAGATCGATAGCAGCGTATAACGGAGATGCAACAGTCTGATTCATGTGTCTTAATAACGTCCTTGTTATTGTTTTCTTGGCTGACGTGGTGTCCGTGAACGGCGCTGTGGATTACGGTTTCCAGCCCGGGATGAGCCCCCTGTGTTGGTTCTGCGCTGAGTGTGTTTACTGCGCATGCGGATTGGTGCCGGCAGGTCAGTCAGTAGAGCTGAAGCATCATACTCAGAGACAGGAATACTGTGTTCGATATATTCTTCAATTGCGGTTAGGTTAATGGCATACTCTTCACAGGCAAAACTGATGGAATTGCCACTGGCACCTGCGCGGCCGGTACGGCCGATTCGGTGGACGTAGTCTTCACAGTCATCCGGTAGATCATAGTTGAAAACGTGTGTTACCTGAGGGATATGTAAGCCTCGGGCTGCTACATCAGTAGCCACCAGAATATCTACATCACCCTGAGTAAACTGTTCAAGAATACGTTCGCGTTTTTTCTGCGGAACATCTCCGGTTAAAAGACCGACACGGTGACCGTCTGCAGCCAAATGCCCCCAAATGTCATCACATTTATATTTGGTATTGGCAAAGATAATTGCCCGATCCGGCCACTCTTCTTCTATCAGTGTTTGTAACAGAGCCATTTTGTGCTCGTTAGACGGGTAGAATAATTCTTCCTGAATTCGGTGTCCGGTTTTCTGTTCCGGTTCAACAACAACATGTTCCGGATTATGCATATGCTCGAAAGCCAGTTCCTGAACCCGATAAGACAGGGTTGCGGAAAACAGCATATTCAGACGATCTTTCGGTTCCGGCATGCGACGAAACAGAAAACGGATATCTTTAATAAAGCCAAGATCGAACATACGATCTGCCTCATCCAGTACTACGGCCTGAATATGGTTGAGGTTAAAGACTTTTTGCTTATAGAAATCAATAATGCGGCCTGTTGTGCCGATTAATACGTCGACACCTTCCTGCAGTTTGGTTAACTGTTTATCGTAACTTTCACCACCATAGGCCAGTGCGGCTTTAATCCCGGTCGTTTCAATTAAGGATTCGGCGTCATTATAGATCTGAATAGCAAGTTCCCGGGTCGGAGCCATAATAATAGCCCGGGGCTGAGAGCTTTTACGGCCTTCAGGTGCTGGAGTATTTAGTAGATGGTTAAAAGTTGCAGTAAGAAACGCGAGAGTTTTACCAGTCCCGGTTTGGGCCTGGCCTGCGATGTCTTGGCCGGAGAGCAGTACCGGCAACGCCAAGGCTTGGATAGGAGTGCAGTACTCAAATCCTTTTTTGTCCAATCCTTCAATGACTTGCGGGTGTAAATCCAAGTCGGCGAATTTTTGCTCTGTGATATAGGTCTTTTTCATTGCTATAGAATATCAGCTAAGGGTTGCAATACGGAAGCAAATCCAGTCCAATAGGGAATCTATTTTCTGGTTTTTACTCAACGGAAATACAGAAACGTACATATAATAACCACATTAATGATGTTCTGTGAGTTGTTGTGGCCGTTATTTGGCCGGTGTCGTAAATATTTTCGTCTGGCCAGAACCTGATAACACACATTGGAGTGGAAGATGAGTGATAAAATTGTGCAGCTTTCTGATGAAGGTTTTGAGAACGATGTAATCAATGCTGCAGGCCCGGTCTTAGTTGATTTTTGGGCAGAGTGGTGTGGTCCTTGCAAGATGATTGCTCCGATTCTCGATGAAATCGCAGAAGAGTACGAAGGTAAACTCACTATCGGTAAACTGAATATTGATCAAAATGCCGGTACCCCGCCTAAGTTTGGTATTCGCGGTATTCCGACCCTGCTTCTGTTTAAGGACGGCAGCGTTGCTGCGACTAAAGTCGGCGCTTTGTCTAAGAGCCAATTGAAAGAATTTTTAGACGCTAATCTGTAATCTGAGATGGTTAATAAATAAGAGAATAAACCGTGCACTTTTAAGCAATGCACGGTTTTGTTTTTTAGAAAACTAGACTACTCTTGTTTTTAGTGCTAGTTTATCGCACGTTAAATAGACAACCGTTCATTTCTTGGTCGACCCTGAGACCAGCAATAATACTCTTAACTAACACATACAGATCCTATTTTGACTACAAAAGCTAAAGTATCCACCACTATGAATCTGACTGAATTGAAGAACAAGCCTGTTTCTGAGCTTGTTAAACTCGGCGAGAGCCTAGGTCTGGAAAACCTTGCCCGTCTGCGTAAGCAAGACATTATCTTCTCCATTCTTAAAGCTCACGCCAAAAGTGGTGAAGACATTTTCGGCGATGGAGTTCTGGAAATTTTGCAGGACGGTTTTGGCTTCCTGCGCAGTGCCGATAGTTCTTATCTTGCCGGCCCTGATGATATCTATGTTTCTCCAAGCCAAATTCGTCGTTTTAACCTGCGTACCGGTGATTCTATCGCTGGAAAGATTCGCCCGCCTAAAGACGGAGAGCGTTATTTCGCATTGCTGAAAGTTAATACGGTTAACGACGATAAACCTGATAATGCCCGAAATAAGATTTTATTTGAGAACCTGACTCCGTTGCACGCTAATGAGCGTATGACTATGGAACGAGGTAATGGTTCTACAGAAGATATCACTGCTCGTGTTCTGGATTTGGCATCTCCGATTGGTAAGGGACAACGTGGTTTAATCGTTGCGCCACCAAAAGCAGGTAAAACAATGCTGCTGCAAAATATTGCGCAGAGTATTGCTTATAATCATCCTGAGTGTGAACTGATGGTTCTACTGATTGATGAACGTCCGGAAGAAGTAACAGAGATGCAACGCTTGGTTAAAGGAGAAGTTATTGCATCGACTTTTGATGAACCAGCATCGCGTCACGTTCAGGTTGCCGAGATGGTTATCGAAAAGGCTAAGCGTCTGGTTGAGCACAAAAAAGATGTTGTGATCCTGCTTGACTCTATTACCCGTCTAGCTCGTGCCTATAACACGGTTGTTCCTTCCTCTGGTAAGGTTTTGACCGGTGGTGTGGATGCTAACGCTCTGCATCGTCCAAAGCGTTTCTTTGGTGCGGCTCGTAATGTAGAAGAAGGCGGAAGTCTGACGATTATTGCAACTGCTCTGGTCGATACTGGCTCTAAGATGGACGAGGTTATCTACGAAGAGTTTAAAGGTACAGGTAATATGGAACTGCACTTGAACCGCAAGATTGCTGAAAAACGAGTGTTCCCGGCGATTGACTTCAATCGTTCAGGTACTCGTCGTGAAGAGTTGCTGACTAAACCTGATGAACTACAGAAAATGTGGATCCTGCGTAAGATTGTGCACCCTATGGGTGAAACAGATGCAATGGAGTTTCTGATTGATAAGTTGGCAATGACTAAAACCAATGATGAATTCTTTGATGCGATGCGCCGTCAATAACGGTTCTTGCAGCAGGTAAATATTTAAAACGCCACCCTTAACGAGGGTGGCGTTTTTGTTATACTCAAAAAATGTAAATAAGTTGGTCAAAATCACTCATCGTTAGGTAAAAAATGGCGGCAGAATTTAAAGACTTACGGGATTTTATCTTGTATCTGGAAGAGAAAGGTCAGCTCAAGCGTATTACCTATCCCATAGACCCACACTATGAAATGGTTGAAATTAGTGATCGCGTATTACGAGCTGGTGGCCCGGCATTACTATTTGAAAAACCGGTAGGTTATGACATGCCGGTATTAACCAACTTGTTTGGTACCGAAGAACGGGTCGCGCTTGGTATGGGACGCAGTGACGTATCGGAACTAAGAGATGTTGGTAAATTACTTGCTTATCTGAAAGAGCCCGAGCCGCCAAAAGGTTTTCGGGATGCTATGGGGAAGCTCCCTGTATTTAAGCAGGTGCTGAATATGCCTACCAAACGGCTAAAAAAAGCACCATGCCAGCAGATTGTCTGGGAAGGCGATCAGGTTGATCTGGATAAGTTGCCGGTGATGAGTTGCTGGGCGGAGGACATTGCACCATTGCTGACATGGGGATTGACTATCACTAAAGGGCCCCATAAAAAACGGCAGAACCTGGGGATTTACCGTCAGCAGAAGCTGAGCAAGAATAAGATTATCATGCGCTGGCTGGCCCACCGGGGCGGAGCTTTGGACTTGCAGGATTGGATGGAAACTCATCCGGGTGAACCGTTCCCTGTTTCTGTTGCTTTTGGTGCCGATCCGGCCACTATTCTTGGAGCGGTTACCCCTGTTCCCGATACTATGTCGGAATATGCGTTTGCTGGATTGCTGCGTGGTAGTAAAACGGAGGTGGTGAAATCGGTTAGTAACGATTTAGAAGTACCGGCTGGAGCTGAAATTGTGCTCGAAGGTTACATCGATCCAAACGAGTTTGCCGAAGAGGGTCCTTATGGTGACCATACTGGGTACTACAATGAAGCGGAAATGCATCGGGTGTTTACTGTCACCCACATGACTATGCGCAAAAATCCGATCTATCACAGTACTTATACTGGCAGGCCACCGGATGAGCCTGCTGTATTAGGGGTTGCCCTGAATGAAGTGTTTGTGCCGATACTGCAGAAACAGTTTCCGGAAATTGTGGATTTTTACCTGCCGCCGGAAGGGTGTTCATACCGCATGGCTGTTGTCACCATGAAAAAACAGTATCCGGGACATGCCAAACGGGTCATGATGGGGGTATGGTCATTCCTGCGCCAGTTTATGTATACCAAGTTTGTCATCGTTTGTGATGAAGATATAAATGCCAGAGACTGGAATGATGTTATCTGGGCGATTACGACACGTATGGATCCGAAGCGCGATACTGTAATGATAGACAATACACCGATAGACTCACTTGACTTCGCTTCTCCTGTGGTTGGTCTGGGTTCTAAGATGGGGCTGGACGCCACCAATAAGTGGCAGGGAGAAACAGACAGAGAGTGGGGAAGACCGATTCATAAAGACCCGGAACTCGTGGCCAAAATTGACGCCATCTGGGATGAACTGAATATATTATAATTCAGACAGGGCAGTAACTGTATACGATGCTCAACACTTATAAGACTTACGTTACTGTTCTTCATTAACCCTTTCCTGATAAGAGAAGAGGAATATGACTATAAAATGCCAAGTAAAGTCTATTGAGCCTTTGGCTTGTAATACGCACAAAATACTCTTACATCCGGAAACCCCGGTTTCTTTTAAACCGGGTCAGTATCTGCTGGTCGTGATGGGAGAGAAAGATAAGCGCCCGTTTTCGATCGCCAGTAGTCCATGCCGTCATCAGGGGGAATTGGAGTTGCATATCGGAGCTGCAGAAGAGAATGCGTATGCACTGGAAGTTGTGGCCGCCATGCGTGATGCCTTAAATAATCACACAGATATTCAGATAGAGGCGCCGCATGGTGATGCATGGTTGCAGGAAAGTGACCGTTTGCTGCTGCTTATTGCCGGAGGGACGGGGTTTAGTTATGTACGTTCTATATTGGATCACTGTATCTCCCAGGAGGTTAAAAAGCCGATTTATCTGTATTGGGGGGCGAAAACAGAATGTCAACTTTACGCTTTGCAAGAATTACAGCAGATTGCTAACGAATACAAGCAGATCCATTTTGTGCCGGTTGTAGAATCAGCATCAGCAGGTTGGAGTGGAAAAGTCGGCAATGTACTCAGTGCGGTAAAGGATGATTTTGCTTCATTAGAAGAGTTTGATATCTATATTGCCGGTAGATTTGAGATGGCTGGAGCTGCTCGTGAGCAGTTTGTGGAGCAAAAATCAGCGAAACGAGAACGTATGTTTGCTGATGCTTACGCATTTATTTAATTAGACATATCTATTTATGTCTCTAACAAAGAGGGTAAATTAGCCCTCTTTTTGTACATATCGATTGAATAATCAGCACTCAAACAGAAAAACTATTTTTTTTCTAAAAATGGGTTGCTAAGCTGAAACATCTCTCTATAATGCCGCCTCACTGACACGGCAGAGCCGACAAGGCCTCAGCGCAGAGTCAGTCAGGACGAAAGCTCTGGTGAAATAAATTTGAAAAAGTGTTTGACACTGACCGTTATCTC
>NZ_PFXK01000015.1 GCF_002812955.1 Vibrio sp. HA2012
CATTGGTGCACCCGGGTGGCCTGAGTTGGCTTGTTGTACACCATCCATACTAAGAGCACGAATTGCGTTGGCTAGTTGTTTGCGTTCCATAGTGGTTACCGGTATTTAAAGGTTAAATTGACTAATGTGGAATAAAGAGTACGAATGGCAGAACACAGAGGGCTCAGCATCTGCCATCTAAAGAGCCCGTATTCTCTCAGACGGTCTTTTAGACTGCAAACGTTTACTTACAGTTTTAATGGATTTTGTCCCGTTTCTTTTTTAAGCAGCAACCGTTTGCCTTGCGTCAAATCAAAAAAAAACTTGTAATTCACCACTTGCAAACTAAAATAGACGTCTAGATGTAGAAACACCTACAATATATGTTCTTTTATAAAAGACGCTCGCTTTCGAGAGTAGCCTCTGGTAAATAATGCCCCGGTGAATAACGAATCCAGCGTCTTTATTACTTTAAAATAGTGGAGCTGTTTGCCATGGCTAAGCACCTGTTTACTTCTGAATCCGTATCAGAAGGACATCCGGATAAAATCGCCGATCAGATTTCTGATGCGGTTCTTGATGCGATTCTGGAGCAAGATAAGAAAGCTCGCGTTGCCTGCGAAACCTATGTAAAAACCGGTATGGTCATGGTGGGTGGTGAGATCACAACCAGTGCATGGGTCGATATCGAAGAACTGACCCGTCAAACCGTTCGTGACATCGGTTATGTGCATTCAGACATGGGCTTCGATGCTAATTCCTGCGCCATACTGAACACCATTGGTAAGCAATCTCCGGATATCAATCAGGGTGTGGATAAAACCGACCCGAAAGAGCAGGGAGCCGGTGATCAGGGCATCATGTTTGGCTACGCAACCAACGAAACCGACGTTCTGATGCCAGCACCGATCACTTACGCCCACCGTCTGATGGAAAGACAGGCGAAAGTACGTAAGAACGGCACGCTGCCATGGCTGCGTCCGGATGCGAAATCTCAGGTAACCTTCCAGTATGATGAAGGCAAAATCGTTGGTATCGATGCTGTCGTTCTGTCTACTCAGCACTGTGACTCTATTTCTACTCCGGATCTGCGTGAAGCCGTGATGGAAGAGATCATCAAACCGGTTCTTCCTGCTGAATGGCTGACCCAAGAGACCAAATACTTTATCAACCCGACCGGCCGTTTTGTTATCGGTGGCCCTATGGGTGACTGCGGTCTGACCGGTCGTAAGATCATCGTGGATACCTACGGCGGTGCGGCTCGTCACGGTGGTGGGGCTTTCTCTGGTAAAGATCCATCCAAAGTGGATCGTTCAGCGGCTTATGCGGCACGCTATGTCGCGAAAAACCTGGTGGCTGCTGGTCTGGCCGACCGTTGTGAAATCCAGCTTTCTTATGCTATTGGTGTGGCCGATCCGACCTCTATCATGGTGGAAACGTTCGGTACGGAAAAAGTTTCTCACGATATTATTATCAAAGCGGTACGTAAATTCTTCGACCTGCGTCCGTATGGTCTGCAGGAGATGCTGGATCTGCTTCAGCCTATCTATAAGAAAACGGCAGCTTATGGCCACTTCGGCCGTGAAGAGTTCCCTTGGGAAAAAACCGATAAAGCGGATGAAATCCGGGATTTTGCCGGTCTGTAAGTTTCGCTTTTCCCGATAACATTATCCAAAACCCTCGCTTTGCGAGGGTTTTTATTTATCCTGCATTATGCGCTGTTTTTCCATTATCTTCTGTCTCTTCCATTATGTATTGGATGAGAAATATGCCTGACCTCCGCTAAAGTAACTGCATAAAAAACAAAGCGAAAGCATAAAAAAACCGGATGCTAAGATCCGGTTTTCTGAAGACTGATTGATATTGATATACGGTGCTAATCAGGCAAGAACGCTATTGGGTGCCGCAAAGGCAACGGGAGAGCCTACGGCTTCTTCAAAGGTTGCCCATTCCCATGCTTCCTGATCGGCCAGCACCGCCCGAAGCAGCTGATTATTCAGAGCATGACCGGTTTTAAATGCCCGCAGTTCACCGATAATTGAATAGCCACACATATACAGGTCACCAATCGCATCCAGTACTTTGTGTGTCACAAACTCATTCTGGAATCGCAGCCCTTCTTCGTTAAGAATACGATATTCATCCAGCACGATAGCACAATCGAAACTGCCTCCCAGACACAGATTTTGTGACTGAAGATATTCGATATCACGCATAAATCCGAAAGTACGGGCACGGGAGATATCTTTAACAAAGGCACTGGATGAGAAATCAAACAGCATATGCTGCTCGTCCGTATCGATCGCCGGATGACTGAACTCGATGGAGAAGTCCATACGAAAACCGTTATAAGGAACCAGCTCGGCCCACTTATCCCCATCTTCCACACGCACCGGTTTCTTAATACGGATAAAACGCTTCGGTGCATTCAGTGTCTGAATACCGGCAGACTGCAGCAGGAAGACAAAAGGACTGGCACTGCCATCCATAATCGGAATTTCCGGCGCATCAACCTCAACAATAATGTTGTCGATACCCATACCGGATAAAGCCGCATTCAGGTGTTCGACTGTCGAGATCCGCACACCTTCATCATTAACCAGCGCCGTGCACAGCATAGTGTCGCGAACGGAATTAGCATCCGCCGGAAAATCGACAGCTGGCTCTAAGTCAGTACGACGGTAGATAATCCCCGTATTCGCAGCTGCAGGCCGCAGAGTCAGCGTAACCTTACGCCCGGAGTGTAAACCAACCCCGGTCGTCTTCACGATTTCTTTCAGCGTACGTTGTCTGATCATCTGCTTGCCTCAAATATAAGTGCTACATACCACGACCGGTTATAAAACCGGCGGCGAATTCTACCATGACTTTGATAGCTGTCAAAGCTATCAACTAACTCAGTCAGCCTGACGACGTAAAAATGCCGGTATATCCAGGTAGCCGCTTTCCTTTTCAGCTTTGGTTGCCACGTTCTGTGCCGAATTACCCGCGCTACGCGCAGTATTATTCGCTGCAACCGGCTGTGTTTCCGCCTCTGTATTTTTATGCAAAGGCTGTGCCGGTTTCTCTTCTACTTTTGCGGCAACGGGCTGAGGTGCGGCAACTTTCGGTTTGGCCGTTGCTGCACCGGAAACCAGTGTAATTTCTGGTTTCTTTTCATTACCGATACCTGTCGCTACCACCGTTACGCGGATTTCATCCGACATATCCGGATCCAGAGACGTACCGATAACCACAGTAGCATTATCCGATGCGAACGCTTTAACCGTATTACCTACCGTTTCAAATTCATCCAGACGCATATCCAGACCAGCAGTAATGTTCACCAGAACACCACGGGCACCCGCCAGATCGATATCTTCCAGCAACGGACTGGAAATGGCTGTTTCTGCCGCTTCTTCGGCCCGGTCTTCACCTCTGGCAACACCGCTGCCCATCATGGCATGACCCATTTCCGACATCACTGTACGTACGTCAGCAAAGTCGACGTTGATCATACCCGGACGAGTGATCAGTTCGGCAATACCCTGAACCGCATTTTTCAGTACATCGTTCGCACTAGCGAATGCTTCCAGCAGAGTCACACCGCGACCCAATACTTTCAGCAGCTTTTCATTCGGGATAGTGATCAGTGAATCAACATGTTTCGACAATTCACTAATACCTTGCTCCGCAAAGGCCAGACGTTTTTTACCTTCAAAACCGAATGGCTTGGTCACAACCGCTACTGTCAGAATATCCAGCTCTTTAGCGACTTCAGCAATCACCGGCGCAGCACCTGTTCCTGTACCACCGCCCATACCGGCCGCTATAAACACCATATCGGCACCGCTCAGGACTTCTTTAATCTTTTCGCGATCTTCGAGAGCTGCATCACGTCCGACTTGAGGGTTAGCACCAGCACCAAGGCCTTTAGTGATGTCACCGCCAATCTGGATAGCCGTATTAACACTCGACTTACGCAAAGCCTGAGCATCCGTATTGACGCTGATGAATTCCACACCTTCGATGGATTCCCGCACCATATGTTCTACAGCGTTACCGCCGCCGCCACCAACGCCAACGACTTTGATTACTGCATCGTCAAGCATATCTTCCACCATCGGTTCAAACATGTGTTATCTCCGCTTTTCCTGCTTCTCAGGTTAAAACTCTTTTTGTATCCAGTTACGCATTTTACTTAAAATTCCAGTGAACGAAGACGGCTTCTGTGCCACAGGTTCATTGTCGTCATCAATATGACTGTCTTTTGCGTAATGAAGTAAGCCAACGGCCGTAGAATGATACGGCTCTTTTACATAATCAGTTAATCCGCTGACTTCCAGCGGCTTACCAATCCTAACTCGGTTTGCCCCGAACACACGTTCGGCACATTCAACCAATCCTTCAATCTGAGCAGCACCTCCAGTAAGGACTACTCCAGCAGCAAGATGATGATGTTTTATACCATCTTCACGTAATTTTATTAATACTGAGTTAATGGACTGGTTAATAAAACCCATCAATTCAGCATAACGAGCCTCAATCACACCAGAAAGTTCCTGCCGCTTCAAGGTTCTTGACGGCCGGCCACCGACACTCGGAACGTTAACCGTATCGTCTTTACTGACTAACTCACTGAGAGCACAGCCATATTTAACTTTTATCTCTTCTGCATCCCCGACCGGAGTCCCAAATGCAAAAGCAATATCACTGGTGACCGAGTTGCCGGCATAGGAAAAGACTTCCGTATGCCTGAGCGCACCACCGGTCCAGATGGATACATCCATTGTACCAGCACCGATGTCAACAACACAGACCCCAAGTTCTCTTTCGTCTTCGGTTATCACGGCATTACTGGCCGCCAAACCGGAAAAGACCAGTTGTTCTACTTTCAGTCCGCAGCGTTCGACCGCTTTAATAATGTTTCTTGCCATATCATTGTGGCAGGAAATCAGGTGAACGCTCACTTCCATTCGTACACCGGACAGACCCAGCGGATTTTTTATCCCTTCCTGATAGTCAATCGTGAACTCCTGAGGGATAACATGTAAAATGCGCTGCTCTTCACCTATCTTGATCGATTTTGCCGTGTGAATAGCACGATCCATATCATCCTGAGAGACCTCTTCGTCCGATATAGTTCCCATGCCTTTTTCAATACGGCTGGCAATGTGTTTACCTGAAATCGAAAGATAGACATTGCTGATCTTGCATTCAGCCATCAGTTCAGCCTGATCAACGGCCCGCTGTACAGATTTTACGACGGATTCAAGATCATTCACACCGCCTTTATCCATCCCGCGGGACGGGCTTGTTCCGGCTCCGATAATATTAATCTGGCCGTCGGGCAACACTTCACCGACTAGCGCCGATACACTTGCAGTGCCTATATCAAGACCAACAATTATGTTGTCATCTGCGGTCTTAGTCATCTGTATTCTCTTGTGCTAAATCCTGTTCAGGAAACCAGCCGACAGCGGCTCCTGTATCATATCTGAGATCAATATAACTGACCTGTTCCGTTTGTTTACCTAACCGGGAATAAAGGGTAATAAACCGGTTGACCCGTTCTTCCAGTGATTCTTTACCGAGCTCAAGCCGGATCCCGTTATCCAGAATGATCTGCCAGGCCAGACGATCATTCAGTACCAGCGACGTCATGGTTAACCCCAGCGGATGAAAAAGCGGAGCTATCTTTTCCCAGGTCTGCAACACCTCATGGCTGCGGCCTTCCGGACCATATAATTTCACTTTTTCTTCCTTTAAATCAGAAAGATCCGGTTCAAACACGTCACCATTTTCATTTAACAGAGCATAGCCGTTCCAGATAGCGGCCACGCGATGCTCTGTTAAATAAATTTTGATAGTATCAGGCCACTGTTTGCGGATAGAAGCCTGAGCTACCCAGGGGAGAGCAGTTATGATTTGCTGAAGTTCATTTACGTCCTGAGACATAAATGTACCGATGTGATGCATATGACTTAAAGCCTGCTGTACATCCTGTGTCTGAATATATTCCAGTTTGCCCTGCAATACCATTTTGGATAAGGGCATACGCTGTTCATCAAACATCCAGCTTATTGTGAAATAAAGTGCGCATCCGACAGCAATAAATACCGCCAATAAAAACACAACACCGGATGCGTGTTTCCTTGCCGCCTTTCCTAGCCAGCCAAAGCCTGCTGCACTGTTTCCTATAACCAACTGCACTCTATATATCTAACCATTCGGTCACTTGCTCACCAATAAACCGAATTATTAAGTGATAACAATCTAATTATATTTGCTCAATATTAAACAAGTATAATTCAGGGTATAACCTAAGAATTATACTGAGCATAAGAAAACGATCCAGCTTTAGGTGAATATAATTGATCACGATGGGATCAAAAATGGATATTCTGCCCGTTTTTTTATTCCGGGCAGAAATCCTGCCCCCTGTCAGAGCCGGATATTTTTTTATTTTATTCCGATTACCGCTCCGTACTTCGGGACATGGTCTCTATATTCAGTTGCATCTCTGCCAGTTGTCGCGCCACTTTACCTACATCTCCCGCGCCTTGTGTCAGCACTAAGTCACCATCTTGAAGAATATTGGCTAAAACTGCTGGTAATGTCTGCTTATCCGGTACAAAAATAGGGTCGATCTTTCCTCTGCTGCGGATCGTACGGCACAGAGAACGACCGTCGGCACCAGCAATCGGCTTTTCTCCCGCAGCATAAACGTCCAGCATAATGAGTACATCGACCTTTTCCAGTACGTTGGCAAAATCATCGTACAGATCACGGGTACGGCTGTAGCGGTGCGGCTGGAAGATCATCACCAGACGTTTCTCTTCCCAGCCAGAACGAGCCGCCTGAATGGTGACATCCACTTCACTCGGGTGGTGTCCGTAATCATCCACCAGCATCGCCGAACCATTGCCGGTCTCAAACTGTCCCAGATGCTCAAAACGGCGTCCGGTTCCCTGAGTACCCAGCATCGCCTTCAGGATTGCGTCGTCATTAATGTCGTCTTCCGTTGCTACAGCAATAGCTGCTGAGGCATTCAGGGCATTGTGCCGTCCAGGAATATTCAGGGTAATATCCAGTTTCTGATGGCCGCCTTTGCGTATCACAGTAAACTTGCCCTGCTGACCTTCCTGACGGTAGTTTTCGATACGGACATCCGCATCGTCAGAGAAACCATAGGTGATCACCTGACGGCTTATGCGCGGGATCAGTTCCCGTACTACAGGATCATCGATGCAGACGATAGCCTGACCATAAAAAGGCAAATTATGCAGAAAATCGACAAAGGTCTGCTTCAGGGTATCAAAGTTGCCGCCGTAGGTATCCATATGGTCCGCTTCGATATTAGTGACAATACTCACCATCGGCTGCAGATGCAGGAATGACGCATCACTTTCATCCGCTTCGGCAATCAGGATCCGGCTGGATCCCAGACGGGCATTGGTTCCGGCACTTTTTACCAGTCCACCGTTCACAAAGGTCGGATCCAATCCTGCCTCAGAATAGATCTGAGTGACCAGAGCCGTTGTGGTCGTTTTTCCGTGCGTTCCCGCTACGGCAATTCCGTGCCGGAAGCGCATCAGTTCAGCCAGCATTTCTGCCCGGCGCACCACAGGAATACGCCTCGTTTTCGCCGCCAGCAGCTCAGGGTTATCGGCTTTAATCGCTGTGGATACCACCACCACACTGGCGTTGTCCACGTTAGCAGCCTCATGGCCGAAAAAGATCCGGGCACCTTTGCTGCTCAAACGTTCGGTCACCGCATTTTCCGCCAGATCCGAACCGGTGATCTCATAGCCTTCGTTCAGCAGAACTTCCGCAATACCGCTCATTCCTGCACCGCCGATACCGACAAAGTGGATCGACTTCACCCGGCGCATTTCCGGTATCATGGCTCTGATCTGGGATAGATCCTGTGTGTGTTTTACTGTCATTCGCTACTTCTCACTGCTTACTAGCTCAACAATGGCCTGTGCGACAACCTTGTCAGCATCCGGCATCGCGGCCTGACGGGCTTTCACGGCCATTGTTATTAATTCATTTCGGTCTGTTGATGCGATCATCTGTGTCAGGCTGTCTGCCGTCAGATCCGGCTGTTCCAGCATTTTTGCTGCTCCGCATGCGACCAGGTGATCCGCATTCAGTGCCTGCTGCCGATCCTTATGCATAAAAGGAATAAAAATTGCGCCGACACCGGCAGAAGAGACTTCCGATACCGTCAGTGCGCCCGAACGACACACCAGCAGATCGGCCCAGGCGTATGCGGCAGCAACATCATCGATAAATTCCGTCACCTCACAGGCGGTCACTCCGGCAGCACGATAATCGGCTTCCACGCTGTCGCGGTTATTTTTTCCGGCCTGATGGCGAATCGTATAGCCTTTCCCCAGCTTTGCCATGACCTGAGGCAAAGTGGTATTTAAAATTCGGGCACCCTGACTGCCTCCCATAACAAGGATACGGATATCCCCGTCCCGCCCGGTCAGCCTCTGCTCCGGAGCCAAAAGGGCACAAACATCTTCCCGCACCGGGTTACCAACCACCTGTGCTGCGGGAAAGGCACCGGGGAAAGCCTGAAATACCTTTCGGGCAATTCTGGACAACCACTGATTGGTCAGCCCCGCAACCGCATTTTGCTCATGCAGAACAACAGGAATACCAGAAAGCCAGGCTGCCACACCGCCGGGGCCGCTGACATAGCCGCCCATACCGAGCACCACATCCGGCTGCCAGCGTTTGATATGCCGACGAGCCTGCATGATGGCCTGCAGGATCTGAAAAGGAGCCTGAATCAGTTTCACTACGCCCTGACCACGCAGCCCTTTGACCCGGATAAAATCGATTTCTATACCGTGCTTTGGCACCAGTTCGGCTTCCATCCGGTCAGCGGTACCCAGCCAGCGGATTTCCCAGCCCTGCTGCTGCAGTTGTCTGGCGACGGCCAATCCCGGAAATACATGCCCACCAGTACCACCGGCCATCACCAACAGGCGTTTATTCTTTTTCATCTTCATTCTGTTCGTTTACCGATATACCGCAGCCTTTGAGGCGGCATTCATGATCAATTCTTAATAATACGGAAACAGCCGTAGCCATAATAATCAGACTGGAGCCACCATAACTGATCAACGGCAGCGTCAGACCTTTGGTCGGTACGATACCGGCTGCAGCACCGACATTGACCATCGACTGGAAAGCAAACCAGATACCGATACCAAATCCAAGGTAGCCACCGAACTGTTCACCCGATTCAAACGCACGCTTGCCGATAAATATAGCTTTAATCACCAGTGCAAAAATCAGCATCAGGATCAGGGTCACCCCGATAAATCCCAGCTCTTCAGCGATCACGGCAAACACAAAGTCCGTATGCGCCTCCGGCAGATACTCCAATTTCTGAACCGAGTTGCCCAGCCCCTGACCAAACCATTCACCACGGCCAAACGCCATCAGCGACTGGGTCAACTGATAACCGCTGCCAAACGGGTCTTCCCACGGATCCCAGAATGAAGTCATCCGACGCATACGGTATGGCTCAATCAGGATCAGCAAGGCGACTCCAGCGACCCCAACCATCATAAGAGCCAGAAACTGCCAGAGTTTTGCTCCGGCAACAAACAACATGCCGAACATAGTGACCAGCATCACGATAACGGTCCCTAAATCCGGTTGTCCGAGCAGAAGCGTCGCCAGACAGCCAAAAACGATAATGGGCTTCATAAAACCGCCGAAGAAGGTCTGTCTGACTTCTTCCTGCTTACGTACCAGATAACCGGCCATAAAAATAAACAGGGAGAATTTGGCGATCTCTGCCGGTTGCAGGTTAAACACCCCCAGCGGGATCCAGCGGGAAGCGCCGTTTACCGATTTTCCAGCCACCAGCACGACGATCAGCAGCAGCAGGGATAACGCCAGAAGATGGGTACTGTAACGCATCCAGGTTTTCAGCTGGATCTGTACCACACAGGATGAAACAAACAGAGAAAGCCCCAGCAGTGCCGCATGTTTGAGCATAAAGTGGAATGGCTGTCCAGTCAGACGCAGGCTGATAGGAAAAGAGGCCGAGGTGACCATCACCAGCCCCGTCAGCATCAGTCCCAGCGCGATCCAGACCAGCTGACGGTCATACAGCACCGGCGGAACCGCGGCCCGGTTCCGGTAACTGAAATGGTTCGTTATTCTGCTCACTATCGACACGTTACACTTCCCGTTGCTCAGGCGTACTGCTGAGCCAGTGCGGCAAAAGCATCGCCGCGCGCCATAAAGTTCTGATACTGGTCAAAGCTCGCACAGGCTGGAGACAGCATGACCATATCACCGCTTTGTAACTGCGGGGCAATGGCGGCAATAATGTCCGCCACGCCTTCCCAGCGGCTGGCAGAGGGATGCAGGGATATAAACTGATCGCCGTCGCGACCATAGCAGTAAAGCCGAACATTCAGTGCCGCCAGCGCAGGTGCCAGCTCAGAAAAATCTGCACCCTTACCCACACCACCAACTAGCAGATGCAGGGTTCCCGCACAATCCAGTCCGGATAATGCGGCCAGCGTACTGGCCACATTGGTCGCTTTGGAATCGTTAACCCACTTCACCCCACGCTTTTCAGCCACCAACTGGCAACGATGACTCAAACCGGTATAGCCTTTTAACGTGTCCAGCGCAGGACGGTAATCCACACCGGCACATGTCAGCAGTGCCAGCACCGTCAGTACGTTGGCTATATTGTGTTTACCGACCAGCGCCAGTTCATCTGCCGCCACGACAGGATGCCCTTCATCCGCCAGCCACAAACGCCCCTGCTGCTCCACCAGTCCGAACGATTCGCTGTCATAGCCAAAACTCACCAGATTGGCTTCCGACTGGTCAGGATAGGTCGCTTTATCATCCCGGTTAACAACGATATTACGGGCATTATCGAAGATACGCAGCTTGGCTTCCCGGTAATCCTGCATCCCCCGATAGCGATCCATATGGTCTTCCGACAAGTTAAGAAAAGCACAGGCAACGGTATGCAGGCTGGATGTGGTTTCCAACTGGAAACTGGATAGCTCCAACACATACAGCTCCGCCGGTTCGCGCAGCAGATCCAGCGCCGGAACACCGATATTTCCTCCGATAGCCGTTTTGACTCCGGCAGCATTCGCCAGTACGCCCGTCAGATCGGTAACCGTGCTTTTGCCGTTGGAGCCGGTAATCGCAATCACCGGAGCATCGGCAGCCCAGGCAAACAGCTCGATATCTCCGACGACCGGAATACCCTGTTCTATGACCTGCTGGATCTCCGGCGTTGCAAGCGGAATCCCCGGATTGACCACCAGCAGATCGGCATCCAGCAACCAGTCCATGTTCCAGCCGCCGGTATGCAGCTCAACCGCCGGATCCAGTTTATCCTGTCCCGGCGGATGTTCTCTGGTGTCGATCACCCGGATAGAAAGCGGCAGGGGTAAATGCTGCAGATAATGAACGACGGAGAGCCCGGTAATACCGAGCCCTGCCACAACCACCTTGTTGATATTCTTCCAGCGTTGCATCTTAACGCACCTTGAGAGTCGCCAGTCCAATCAGTACCAGCACAATAGAGATAATCCAGAAACGAACGATAACACGCGGTTCCGGCCAGCCTTTCAGCTCATAATGGTGATGAATCGGTGCCATGCGGAACACCCGCTGACCACGCAGTTTAAAAGAGCCGACCTGCAGAATAACCGACACGGTTTCCATGACGAAAACCCCGCCCATAATAAATAGAATAAATTCCTGACGCACCAGTACGGCGATCGTACCCAGTGCACCACCCAGAGCCAGAGAGCCTACATCCCCCATAAACACCTGAGCCGGATAGGTGTTAAACCATAAAAAGCCCAGCCCGGCACCGACGATAGCGGTACAGACAATCACCAGCTCACTGGTATACGGGATATACGGGATATTCAGGTATTCGGAGAAATGGACGTTGCCCGTTGCCCAGGCAATAAAGGCAAAAGCACCGGAGACCAGTACCGTCGGCATAATTGCCAGACCGTCCAGGCCATCGGTCAGGTTCACAGCATTACTGGTACCGACAATCACAAAGTAGGTCAGCAGGATGTAAAACAGCCCCAACTGCGGCATGATCTCTTTGAAGAAAGGCACCACCAGCAGGGTCACTTCAGTGTCTTTACCATAGGCATACAGGCCGAAAGCCACCAACAGCGCAATCGCCGACTGCCAGAAATATTTCCAGCGGGCAATCAGGCCCGCAGTATCTTTGCGCACGACCTTGCGGTAATCATCCACAAACCCGACCGCGCCGTACCCGCCCAGTACCGCCAGAACAGTCCAGACATACGGGTTGGTCAAATCGGCCCAGAGCAGCGTGGTAATAAAAATCGCCCCCAGGATCATTACTCCGCCCATGGTCGGAGTTCCGCGTTTGCTGAAATGCGATTCAGGGCCGTCATTACGTACGACCTGCCCGATTTGCAGCAACTGCAGGCGTTCAATTAAACGGGGTCCCATCCATAAAGAACAGCCCAGAGCGGTCAGAATACTGACGATGGCACGGAAAGACAGATACTCAAACAGACGGAAAAATGAAAAATATGGCTGTAACAGCTCAGCGAGCCAGATGATCATTGATGCTTCTCCTTCAAAGCAGCGGCAATGTTACTCATACGGGCACTGTTGGCCCCTTTTACTAACAGAGTGTGTTTCTGATCTGCCCGGAGCGCGAGTTGCTGGCCGATAAACTCAATAAGCGAGCTGTGGTCAGCAAAATGGTGTCCGTGGCAGAGTTCGCTAATCACTCGGGTATCATCCCCATAAGTGAGTACGTAATCAAATGTGAATGGGGCAGCATATTCCCCGAGTTGCCGGTGAAGTTCAAGACTTTCCTCCCCTAACTCGGCCATATAACCCAAAATTAACCATTTAACCCCTGAATAAGTGGCCAGTAAATCAATCGCAGCCTTCATGGCCGGAACACTGGCGTTATAACTGTCATCAATCAGACGAACAGAATCTGTCAGAGCGATCACCTCTCCCCGCCCCTTGACGCCAGATGCCAGAGACAGTCCTGCGGCGATTTCGGCCAGCGTCGCCCCCGCATTAGCGGCTAAAGCAGCGGCAGCAGCGGCATTGGATACATTGTGCTTACCCGGAATATTCAACTGTACCCGGCTCTCACCTTGCGGGGTATGCAGAAGAAATGCAGCGTAACCGGCGCTATTCAGGCCAATATCAGAAGCGAAATAATCCGCCTGCGGATCCTGCATTGAGAAGGTGACAACCTGCTTATTCTGTAAAACGTCCTGCCACAGCGCTTCACCATGACTGTCCAGATTGATAATGGCAGTGCCCTGTTCCGGCAATCCCTGATAGATCTCACCTTTAGCATTTTTCACACCATCCAGAGAACCAAAGCCTTCCAGATGCGCCGCCGCAACATTATTGACCAGAGCAATCTCCGGCTGCACCAGTGCCGTGGTGTAGGCGATTTCCCCCGGATGATTCGCTCCCAGCTCAATCACAGCGTAATCATGCTCCGGCTGACAGCGTAGCAGGGTCAGCGGAACACCGATATCATTGTTAAAATTCCCGGCGGTATACAGCACCTTGCCTTTCTGACCGAGGATGGCTGCCGTCATTTCTTTAACCGTAGTCTTACCGCAGCTGCCGGTGATTGCCAGTGTTTTAAGCGCACAGGCTTTATGCACAAACGCCGCCAGTTGCCCGAGTGCGATACGGGTATCCTTAACCACCAACTGAGGCAAGGCCACCTCCAGTTTTCTTTCGACCAGCAGTGCACCAGCCCCCTGTTCTTTTGCCTGCTGGCAGAAGTCGTGGGCATCGAAACGTTCCCCTTTCAGGGCGACAAACAGAGCTCCGGGCTCTATCGTCCGCGTATCGGTACACACACTGTTAACCGGGCAATCAGCGCCGATCAGTGTGGCCTGCAGTATCTGACTCATCTGCATCAGTGACGTACTTATCATGCTTTAAGTCCTAAAATCGTCATCGCGGATTCCCGGTCGGAATAATGAATCGTCTCGCCGCAGATGATCTGGTATTCCTCATGTCCTTTACCGGCCAGCAGGATCACATCGTTTTTATCTGCGTTCTCGACGGCAATACGGGCTGCATTAAAGCGGTTATGTTCCACTATCGCCGCTTGCGGATGCTGCATTCCGGCCAGCATATCCTGCACAATCAGCGCCGGATCTTCGCTGCGCGGATTATCATCAGACAGGATAACCCGGTCAGCCAGTTGTTCCGCCACAGCCGCCATCATAGGCCGTTTGCCGGTATCCCGGTCGCCGCCACAGCCGCAGATCACCCATAACTGACCTTCGCAGTGTACCCGCAGAGCAGACAGGGCTTTTTCCAGCGCATCCGGGGTGTGGGCATAATCGACAACCATTTTGGCTTTATCTGCGCTCTGAAACAGCTCCATGCGGCCGATGACCGGTTGCAATTCATCCGCGCAGGCCAGCAGCGCGGCTTTGTCAAACCCCAGTGATAATAAAGTTGCCAGCGCCAGCATCACATTAGAGGCATTAAAAGCGCCAATCAGTGGTGCATTCAGTTCACCTGCTCCCCAGTAACCGTCCAGCATAATACGTATCCCGGTATCAAAATAACTGACCTGCTGCGCCCAGAGTGAACGGACATGGGTCTGTGGTGCCGTGATGGAAACCGCCACACCGTCCGGCAGGTCATTCAGCCACTGTGCACCAACCGGGTCATCGGCGTTAATAATGGCCTCCCGGCACTGGTGTTGCTTAAACAGTGACAGTTTCGCCCGTGCATATTCTTCCATGGTGCCGTGGTAATCGAGATGATCCCGGCTCAGGTTGGTAAAGACTCCGGCTGCAAAATCCAGTGCCCGCACCCGCCCCTGAACCAGACCGTGGGAAGAGACTTCCAGAGCGGTATACTCCGCTCCCTGCTGCGATAACTCACTCAGGGTTCGCTGAATATCGACTGCACTGCCGGTGGTATTTGCTGCCGGTTGCAGAGCCGGTAAAAAACCGTTGCCTGTGGTTCCCATCACCGCGGCACGTTTTCCCAACAGTCCGATCCATTGTGCCATCAGTTGAGTAATGGTGGTTTTACCGTTGGTGCCGGTCACGCCAATCAGACGGGATGAGTGCCGGTACAGACGACCAGACAGCTGTGAAAGATGCCGGTTCAGATCCTGAACATAGATCACCGGGATCGCCATATTATATTCAACCGAGGCATGCGGGTGTTGCGCACAGGCCTCAGCAATCACGGCATTGGCTCCGTTCTCTATCGCTTTAGGAATAAAAGAGCGTCCGTCAATGGCATGGCCGATAACCGCGACAAATGTTGTGCCGGGTAAAACCTTACGGCTGTCCAGTTCCAGCGCATGAACCTGAATCTGTGTCAGTCGCTCGTCATCCAGGATCACCCATGGAGACAAGAGTGAAATCAAGCCTTCTGACTGTGCCATATGCATCCTCATTGTATGTTTGTTTTATTGTGCATCCGGAGCAACATTAAGCAGTTGCAGTGTTGCTTTCATCACCTCGGAGAATACCGGCCCGGCCACTTTACCGCCGTAGTAGTCATCCCCCTGCGGTTCATTAACCACCACCACCATGGCAACCTTAGGCTGGCTGACTGGCGCAATCCCGGCCACCAGCGCCACATATTCGTCACTGTATCCTCCGGCTGTTGCCTTACGAGAGGTGCCGGTTTTGGCTGCAACCCGGTAGCCGGCAACCGCTGCACTGGTGGCCGTACCGCCTTTCTGGGTTACGGTTTCCATCATATTCAGCACGCTGCGGGCATTGTTCTGGCTCACCACCTGTGTGGATTTCAGCTGTTCATTATCTTTGATGATATGCAGCGGACGGTACAACCCATAACTGCCGAGTGTGGCGTAGGCATGTGCCAGCTGGATTGGGGTCACGGAAATACCATATCCGAAGGCCAGTGTTGCTATCTCAAACGGTGACCAGCGGCGACGATCCGGGAATAGCCCCATCGTCTCGCCCAGCAGGTTGACCCCGCTCAGAGAACCCAGTCCGACAGAGTTGTACATGCCCAGCAGGGCTTCCAGCGGCATATCCAGCGCCAGCTTGGCCACGCCGATATTACTGGACTTCTTAATAATGGTGGTCAGGTCAGCTTTTCCGATCCGGGAGGAATCCCGCACCCGGCTGCCGCCGATCTGCATAATACCGTTGCCAGTATCAATCACGGTATCTTTATCAGCAATACCATTTTCCAGTGCCGCCAACACCACAAACGGTTTCATGGTTGAACCCGGCTCCATGGCATCGGTAATCGTACGGTTGCGCATACGGAAACTTTGCAGATCTTCACGGTTATTCGGGTTATAGGAAGGTGCGTTGACCATGGCCAGCACTTCGCCACTTTCGACATCAATAATCACGATCGAACCCGACGTTGCCCGATAATCAGCGACAGCCTGCTTGATCGCCCGGTAGGCAATCGCCTGCAGGCGCTGATCAATCGTCAGTTGCAGCGACTTACCCGGCTCACGCTCTTCCAGTGAAATATTCTCCACCACCCGGCCATACCGGTCTTTACGGATCGTTCTTTTGCCCGCTTCCCCGGACAGCCAGGAGTCGTAACGGCTTTCTACCCCTTCCAGACCGTGACCGTCGATACCGGTCACCCCGATGACGTGTGCACTGACTTCGCCAGAAGGGTAGTAGCGGCGAGATTCATTATTCAGACCGATGCCGGTCAGTTTCAGCTCGCGGATATAATTGGCCATCGCCGGACTGACCTGACGCTGCAGATAGATAAACCGGCGCTGACGATTATCACGGATCCTTTCCAGCAAGGCTTTCCGTTCCAGACCTAACACATCGGCCAGCGCATACCAGCGTTCTTTTTCCTCCAGACCGCCGTCTTTGAATATCGCAACCGGGTCCGCCCAGACGGCCTGAACCGGTACACTGACAGCCAGAGGTTCATCATGCCGGTCAGAAATAATCCCCCGTGCAGACGGCAGAGATTTCACCCGGACAGAACGCATATCGCCCTGCCGGATCAGGTTATCCGGTTTGATGATCTGAATATAAGCAAGCCGCCCGGTCAGAATAATAAAAGCAGAGAATACGAAGAAAAGTATGACGTAAAAGCGCCAGCGGATCAGGGTGTACCCTTCTTCCGGCTGAACACGCTTATTGGCTGTTTTTTTGTCCGCCGTTTTCTTTCCGGCTTTGCTTGGGGTTCTGGTGCTCATTTCAGTGAAATCACCACTTCTTTATCCGGATCCGGACGCTTCATCTCCAGCTCCTTTACGGCCATTTTCTGTACCCGATTATGCTCGGCCAGTGCATTCTCTTCCAGAAGCAGGTTACGCCACTCTTCATCCAGACGTTCACGTTCAGCCAGTGCCGCATCTTTGGCAGTGATCACCTGACGGGTGCTATGCGTAACCATCACAACCGCCATTGCGGTTGTAAAGATCAGCACCAAAATCAACAACGGCCATCGTCCCGCCGACAGAATATCCAGCAGAATAATTTTGGCCAGGTTGGGCTTTTGGGCTGTCATGATCGTTTAACTACTCAAGCTTACCGGAGAGGGATTACAGTTTCTCTGCAACCCGCAGCACTGAACTTCTGGAGCGGCTGTTCACATCCACTTCGGCCTTGGAAGGTTTAATCGCTTTTCCGACCGTTTTCAGTGCCGCACTGCCCAGTGCTTTGATCTGTTCTTCCGTCAGCGGAATACCGTGCGGGACTTCCGGCCCCTTACTCTCTTTGCGCATAAAGCGTTTGACCATCCGGTCTTCCAGCGAATGGAAGCTGATGACCGACAGACGCCCCTGCGGTGCCAGTATCTTCAGAGCCCCCTGCAGCGCCGTATCGATCTCTTCCAGCTCACTGTTGATATAGATGCGGATGGCCTGAAAACTTCTGGTCGCCGGATGCTTTTTCTTCTCTCGGGATGGCGATACATCCGCGATCAGTTTTGCCAGTTGGCTGGTTCGGGTCAGTGGTTCTTTTTCTTCATCCTCACGGTGTTCGATAATGGCGCGGGCAATCCTGCGGGCAAAACGTTCTTCACCAAACTCACGCAATACCCAGGTGATATCATCGATATCTGCTTCCTGCAGCCAGTCTGCCGCAGACACACCGGAAGTCGGATCCATGCGCATGTCCAGCGGGCCATCTTTCATAAAACTGAAGCCGCGTTCAGCATCGTCCAGTTGCGGAGACGACACACCGAGATCCAGCAATACGCCGTCAACCTTTCCGGCAATACCCTGCTCTTGTGCATATTCAGCGATACCGGAAAACGGGCCATGAATAATGGTAAAGCGCGGATCATCAATTTTTCTGGCTTCGGCAATGGCCGTCGGATCCCGGTCGATGCTATACAAACGGCCGTTTTCCCCCAGATGAGAAAGAATCTTGCGGCTGTGACCACCTCTGCCGAATGTTCCGTCGATATAGATACCGTCCGGTTTGATCGCCAGACCATCGATTGATTCGTTCAGAAGAACAGAGATATGTTGAAAAGATTCAGTCATGATGTGTGCTCATATCCCAAAAAGGGGGCTCAGTTAACCAGTTAGCCTATTGGATTTGTCCGTGGGATACCAGAGCATTGCTTGTCTGCCCGGTAAATTCTCTGTCAATAGTGACAGGGGTTCCACTATTTTCCTTCCGCTGACCGGTTTAAAAAACAAAAAACCACTGCACCCGGTGTGCAGTGGGTAAAATAATCAGCGCCGAGTATAACACAACAAACTTCTGCCCTAGAACCGGCAATATTGAGACAGGAAAATATTCTTCAGAAGAGAAAAACACAATGGCCTCGTATTACTACGAGGCCATTGTATATACAGATAAGGGGAACTGACCTGTAAGCCGGGTTCTGTACCGCTAACGCGGTGGTAGCCATTCGTCTAGGCCAGCAATCGCTCACTGGCTCAAGCAACCTACCCGCCCCCTAACGCGAGCCACGCTGTGTGAGGGCCTATTTGGTCTTGCTCCGGGTGGAGTTTACCCTGCTACGGACTGTTGCCAGCCGCACGGTGCGCTCTTACCGCACCCTTTCACCCTTACCTGTGCCCGTTCCGAAGAAATCGGGCCATCGGCGGTCTTCTCTCTGCTGCACTTGTCGTAGGCTCTCGCCCCCCAGGCGTTACCTGGCACCCTGCTCTGTGGAGCCCGGACTTTCCTCCCCTCCGTCAGTCTCCCCCAATCCGAAGAAAGAAGGGACATCAACGAAGCAGCGACTACCCGGTCAGTTCCGGTGGCGGATTGTATAGGAACATCCACCAAGGAGCAACTAAGATTCCGTTATTGCGGATTCTCCAGCCCCCATTTATACAGCGCATTTTTCTTCAGATTGTACATTTCAGCGACAACCGCAGCGGCTTTTTTCAGTGGTAACTCTTTTACAAGCAGGGTCAGCAGACGTATGGCTTCCGGTGAAAAGGCTTCACTTTCACTCTCTCGATAACCATGGATCAGCAGCACCATTTCACCTTTCTTACGGTTATCATCTTCGTTAATCCAGTCAATCAGCTCACCCAACGGCATCCCCTGAATGGTTTCAAAGGTTTTGGTCAGTTCCCGAGCCAGTACCACTTCCCGCTCCGGTCCCAGTACGGCAAGCATATCCTGTAGTGAATCTATGATACGATGTGGAGACTCGTAGAAAATACAGGTGCGTTCTGCTTTTTCAATCTCAGCAAATTTATCCCGGCGACCTTTGCTTTTGGCCGGAAGGAAACCTTCAAAGCTGAAACGATCCGAAGGCAGACCAGATGCACTGAGCGCCGTGACAAAGGCACAGGCTCCCGGAAGCGGAACAACTTTGACACCCGCCTGACGACACTGATTGACCAGATGGTATCCTGGATCGCTGATAAGCGGCGTACCGGCATCGGAAACCAGGGCAATACGCTGCCCCTGTAGTAACCGGTCAACCAGAACCTGAGCTTTTTGCTGTTCATTATGATCATGCAGGGCAAAGGTTTTTGTCTGAATATTAAAGTGTGATAATAATTTCCCGGTATGCCTTGTATCTTCTGCTGCAATAACATCAACAGTCGATAAAATATCCAGAGCACGTTGAGTGATATCGCCTAAATTTCCTATCGGAGTAGGCACAATGTAGAGAGTTGGGATCTCTGACGGGAAGGTTTTGTTATCTGTCATTTGTTTACCATCACTTCAACGATTAATATAGAGACAAGTTTACACATAGTTGATTAAGAACTCATGGCTAGAATCAGAATCAAGCACAAGCGAACTCATTATCCGCAGTTTGGCCGGGAAGGTCAGACTGCCAGTAAAACAGGCAGTATATCACGTCTGCTGACGCCTATCGCGCTGGCAATCACTCTGGCGGCCTGTTCATCCAAACCACCAGAGCCGGAACAGGTGGATATCACATCAGAACCGACGCTGTCAGCACAGGCCTATCTGATGAAAGCGGATACCATGCAGGGCAGCCTTCAGTCCGACTGGCTGATCATGGCTCTGAAAGCGGATCTGAAACAGAATAACTCACGTCAGGCCGCTCTGCTGATCAAGCGTCTGGCTCAGCAGAATCTGAGTGATACTCAGCAGGCAGAATGGCAACTTGCCCGGGCAGAACTGCTGTTTGCGGAAGGACAGACAAAAGAAGCCCTTACCCAGTTGCATTTTCAGCACTGGTGGAAGCTACCCGATCAGCAGTGGCAGGATTTCCATACTCTGCGCATTGAGATGCTGAGCCAGCTAAATGACTATGTGAATGTCAGTCGCGAATGGCTACAGCTGGCTTCATTTCTAAGCGACGAAGAACAGGAACAAGTGGCCGTTCAGGTGTGGCAGAACCTTTCTCACTATTCGCAGTATGAGATCAGCTCGCTTTCTGCCGAAGAGCAGGAACCAGAACTGAGCCGCTGGTTACAGCTCGCTGTATATATGAAGACCATGAGCGGAAACGTACTGCAACTGAAAAATACGCTGGAAAAATGGTTGCAGGAAAACCCTCAGCATCTGGCTGCAAGGTATATCCCGGCAGAGATCCGGGACATACTTGATCTGGAAATCGTTCAGCCAAGCAGCACCGCCTTATTGCTGCCCCTAACCGGAAAATATGCCAAACAGGCCGAACTGGTCCGGAGCGGGTTTTTGCTGAGCATGCTGGATGATAGTGATCGGGAGGAAGACGCTATTCTGACTGTGATCGATACCCATGCCCGGACTATGGATGACATCTATCAGGAGCTGAAAGAAAAAGGCATCGACTTTATTGTTGGCCCGCTGATTAAAGACAACATTGAGCGTCTGCAGACACTGCAGGGGGAAAATGAGCAGCGCATTCCGATGCTGGCACTGAACTTTCCGGAACAGCCGGACGCCGGTTCAGACTTCTGTTATCTGACCTTATCACCCGAACAGGAAATCGCACAGGGAGCCCGGCACCTGTTCTCTGAAGGATTTCAGTATCCACTGATTTTTGTTCCTCAGGGCAGTTACGGCGAGCGCATTGCCACCGCGTTTCAAAGCGAATGGAAAAAGTACAGCCGCACGCCTGCCGCTGTCAGTTATTTCGGCAGCCGCGAACAACTGCAACAGAATGTAAACAGCGTCTTCGGTCTGCAGGACAGTCAGGCACGCATTGCACAAATGGAAAACCTGCTTGGAACGGAGCTTGAAAGTCAGGCTCGCAGCCGCAGAGATATCGATTCAGTTTATATTGCTGCCAGTAGCGCCGATCTGACGTTGATCAAGCCATTTATCGAAGTCGCCGTGAACCCGGATGCGAAACCACCCAAGTTATTTGCTAATTCACGCAGTAACTCTGGAGGAAAACGTCAGTTTGAAGACCTTTCCGGGGTCATATTCAGTGATATCCCAATGCTGACAGGCAGCGACTCCGGACTAAACCATCATCTGGATGAACTGTGGCCGAACCAGAGTAATGATGAAAAACGCCTTATGGCGCTGGGTATGGATGCCTACCAGTTAATTAACGAACTGCCACAGATGAAAGTGGCACCGGACTATCGGGTTCAGGGCAAAACCGGCATACTCAGCCTTGATGACCAATGTGTGATCCAGCGGGAAATCAACTGGGCGGAATTTGATGCTTTATAACCGGAAAGCGATAGGAAATCAGTATGAGGCTCTGGCAAAAACGTATCTTAAACGCCGGGGACTCACTTTTCTGGAACAAAACTTTTCAGCCAAATGTGGTGAAATAGATCTGATCATGCAAGATCAGCAAGTCATCGTATTCGTTGAAGTTAAGTACAGAAAGCAGGCTGATTTCGGACACGCTGCCGAATTTGTCACCTACCCAAAAACCCGGAGACTAATAAAAACCGCTTATCTCTGGCTGGAAAAAAAACGTCTTTCACCTTATACAACCGATTTCCGGTTTGATGTCGTTGCTATTCATCAGCAAGGCGAAGAGATCGACTGGATAAAAAATGCAATAACTCAGGAATAACCATGCAAGACAGCATTAAAGAAAACTTCAGTGAGAGTATTCAGACCCTGATTGTGGCAGCCGATTCCCTGCCCGATGTCATTACTCACGCCGCACAAGCCATGGTCAGCAGACTGCTGAACGGTAATAAGATACTCTGCTGCGGCAATGGCGGCTCCGCTGCTAATGCACAGCAGTTCGTATCCTGCCTGCTGAACCATTTCGAAACCGAAAGACCAAGCCTGCCGGCCATGACTCTGACCGCAGACAACACTACGCTGACTGCTGTTGCCAATGATTACGCCTATGATCAGATATTCTCTAAACAGGTTCGCGCTCTGGGTCAGCCCGGCGATATTCTGCTGGCACTGTCAACCAGCGGTAACAGCAAAAATATCATTAAAGCCATGGAAGCGGCAGTAACCCGAGATATGACCATCATTGCCCTGACAGGTAAAGATGGTGGTGAAATGGCTGGCCTCTTGGGTGAAAATGATGTTGAAATCCGTATTCCATCCCAGCGGACAGCCCGTATCCATGAAATCCATATGGTCACACTACACTGTTTGTGTGATCTGATCGATCAGGTTCTGTTCCCTTCTCATGAGGAGTAAACAATGAAAAACTATCTGAACATTCTACTGATATCAGCCATAACATTAAGTTTATCCGGTTGTGTCGGTGGTGTGGTTATTGCCGGCGCTGCGGCTACCGCAACCGCGAATGTCATCATAGATCCCCGTTCCAACAGAGATATCCTTATTGATAACAGAATAGAACTGGACGTCAGCGGACTGGGCAACAAAGCCCCCTTTACAGAGCAGGCCCGCGTAACCGCCAGTGCCTATCAGGGAGAAGTACTGCTGTTTGGTCAGGCCATTGATCAACAGGTCAAAAATACCTTAACGGCAGAAGTACTGAACATAGATGGTGTTAAATCGGTAAACAACCAGATGCAAGTCAGACCGCTGCTGCCGATGAGTGAAGTCAGTAATGATGTCTGGATCACCACAAAAGTGAAATCCCGCCTGTTGACGGAAAAAGAGCTGCGGGGAATAAAGATCAAAGTCTATACCGAAGCCGGAGAAGTTTATCTGTTAGGCGTCGTCACCCGGGAACAGGCTGAAATAGCCATTGAGATCACCCGCAATATATCCGGCGTGAAAAAAGTCATTCAGGGTTTCCGCTATGGCGTGAATGAATCCCGGATACAGGAGGAAGAACCGGCTCCGACTCCAGCTCCGGTATCAAAGCTGTCTGCCGTCAGTGCCTCAGCAGCGGTAAGTAATGAGGCTTCTGCTGCATCGGACAGCAACGCGGAAATTATCCCTTATATCGAACCGGTAGAAGTGAACAGCTATCAGGAACAGAACAACTAACTGATCCAAGCAGTCACGACTCTCCAGATAACTGTCCACCAATAAAAAAGCAGCGAAATCCGCTGCTTTTTTCTGGCTGTAAGAGTAACAGATAACAGCCTGTCACTTCATAACAGACGGTTACTTCACGACACGAAGACTTGGTTTGCCTTTCTTCGGCCTTGGAGCCTCATCCTCAGAGAAACCATGCTGTAAATCTTCTGCCGGTTCATCAAGAAACATATCTTCATCAGCAGCGATAATACCCGGTTCTTCATAAGCATCCATATAAGCATCTTCAGGCTCAAACATAGTACCTGCACCATTTTCACGCGCATAAATAGCCTGAACAGCATACATAGGGACAATCACAGAATGGGGCCGCCCGCCAAAACGAGCATTAAAAGTGACTGTCTCATTGCTCATTTCCAGATGACCAACAGCCCTCGGAGCCAGATTAAGAATAATCTGCCCGTCCTGCACAAATTCAACCGGAACACGCACTCCCCGCATGGTAGCATCAACCACCAGATGAGGAGTCAGATCATTGTCCACCAACCAGTCATAGAAAGCTCTCAGCATATAAGGCCGGCGAGGAGTCATATTCTCAATATCCATTAACGAACCAGACGCATCTCACGTTCAATTTCAGTCAGTGACGCCAGGAATGAATCCCGCTCAAATACACGATTCATGTATACCTTAATCTCTTTCGAACCCGGGCCTGTCAGTTCGACACCAAGCAACGGAAGACGCCACAGAAGCGGAGCAAGATAACAGTCAACCAGACTAAATTCTTCACTCATAAAGTATTCGTATTCAGCAAAGATAGGTGCCAGTGTCAGCAAATCGATACGCAAGCTCTGCCGGGCTGATTCAGCTTCCTCAGCATTACCAGACAAAATCTTTCTGGCCAGAGAATACCAATTGGTTTCGACACGGTACATCATCAACCGGCTGCTACCACGAGCGACCGGATACACTGGCATAAGTGGCGGATGAGGAAAACGCTCATCCAGATACTCCATAATGATTTTGGAGTCATACAGTGCAAGTTCACGGTCAATCAGAGTCGGTACTGTCTTGTATGGATTAAGTTCGATCAGTTCATCAGGAAGATTCGCTTCATCCACTAACTCAACTTCAACACTGACCCCTTTTTCAGCCAGAACAATACGAACCTGATGACTATACATATCTGATGCGCTTGAGAATAGAGTCATCACAGAACGTTTATTGGCAGCAACAGCCATTGAGTCCTCCAGTACACTTACAAATTAAAAATAGTGATGAAATAGTAGTATTTCACCATAGGCAGAATAACACCGGATAGTAGCATATTTTGCAGCCATCACGCTAATGATCTTTATTCTGCACAAGGATGTTTCATAGAGAGAGGAATGTTTCAAAGGGATAAATGCAAGAAGCCCGCTCGATTATGAGCGGGCTTCTTTAAAGTGGCTCCCCCTGCAAGACTTGAACTTGCGACATACGGATTAACAGTCCGCCGTTCTACCGACTGAACTAAGGGGGAATAAATTGTTTTACCTAAAATGGTGCCGACTACCGGAATCGAACTGGTGACCTACTGATTACAAGTCAGTTGCTCTACCTACTGAGCTAAGTCGGCTCCGTTTCCAAAGAATGTCGGAACACTCTATGGGAAAGTGGCTCCCCCTGCAAGACTTGAACTTGCGACATACGGATTAACAGTCCGCCGTTCTACCGACTGAACTAAGGGGGAATAAATTGTTTTAATGAAAAATGGTGCCGACTACCGGAATCGAACTGGTGACCTACTGATTACAAGTCAGTTGCTCTACCTACTGAGCTAAGTCGGCTCTTTCTGTTTTTCATTATCTCACCAGAATAAACAACATCCGATAAGTTAAATTATGGTGCCCGGAGGCGGAATCGAACCACCGACACGAGGATTTTCAATCCTCTGCTCTACCGACTGAGCTATCCGGGCAACGAGGTGTATTAAACGTTTTTTCCGCTTTCGGGTCAACACAAAATTGCAAAAAAACGTGCGTTTGGTGCTTTTCTATACTTAAACGAGTTTTTTGACCTGTTAGGTCAGATAAGTTCAAGCTATAGCGTATATAAGCCCCCGTACAACCACACTAAACCCCCTTAAATACCACCCGTATTTGGCCGTTGGAGACGCGATAAACACCATTCTAGGCGACCCATTTAAAAACGAAAGATAGCCGCTCAGATAGCTCTGAATGGGAAAAATGCTGAAGAGGGGAAACTGTACTCAATAAAAGAAACAGCACCAAACAAAGCGCCATAAGCAGCCATCGACCTGGCCTGAGTGACATAGAAAGATAGTTATAAGTACAGAAAATAGTTATAAACGCAGAAAAATAGTTATAAGCGCAGAAACACAAAAACCCCAGCATGTGCGCTGAGGTTTTCATTTAAGTTTTTTTGTTTTTAGACTTCCCTTTAATAAAAAGGTCAAAATCTGAAAACAAGAAAGTAAAGCCTGGCGATGTCCTACTCTCACATGGGGAGACCCCACACTACCATCGGCGCTGTTGCGTTTCACTTCTGAGTTCGGCATG
>NZ_PFXK01000016.1 GCF_002812955.1 Vibrio sp. HA2012
AACAAACAACTCAAAGGGACAAAAACACGTGCCACTTTTGGTTCGGTTTGTTTTTAGGTTCCAGTTGGTTCGGTTGAGTGAATAGGATTGGTTTTTGCCCTTTAGTTGGGCGTTATGAGGCGGGCTTTTTTTTTGGATTTTAGTGGGTTGCCGCGTTTCGTTTTGTGGGTAATTTCCAGTTTTGTCTTTATTGCGGCTGTAAGCTCTCGCTGGTGCAAAACGGGCCTTTTCATTCGTTGGCTCACCGCTTTAATTACCAATTATTAAAAAGGGTTAAGCCGCTCGAAAACGCGGTGTCTTGAGTTTTGGCGTTGATGCTCGTTCATCTTATTCTTTGGGTCGGCCAGTTTTGTTCGGTTCGGGGCCGCCGTCATAACAAACAACTTAAATGGGACAAAAACACGCACGATTTTTGGCTCGGTTTGTTTTTAGGGTTCCGGCTGGTTCGGTTGAGTGAATGGGTTTGGTTTTTGCCCTTTAGTTGGGCGTTATGAGGTCGGGCTTTCCTTTTGGTTTTAGGGGCTCGCCGCGTTCCGTCTTTCCGCAAATTTTTCAGGTTTACACCCATTGCGGCTGTAAACTTTCGCTGATGCAAAATGAGCTTTTGAAACCCAGTGGCTCACCGCTTTATGCACATAACGGAATAGGTTAAGCTGATTGAAATAGCGGTGTCTTTGGGTTTTGTGCCAGCGTTCGTTCATATTATCGTCTTGGTCGGCATGGCTTGTACGGTTTGGGGCCGCCGTCATAACAAACAACTTAAAGGGACAAAAACACGTGCCACTTTTGGTTCGGTTTGTTGTTGAGGTTACGGCTGGTTCGGTTGAGTGAATAGGCTTGGTTTTTGCCCTTTAGTTGGGCGTTATGAGGTCGGTTTTCAAATATAGGTAAGCTCTGCTGAACACCGGTATTACCGTATCCATTATTGGCTTTGCTTGCGCTTCGATTATCCCGCAGAATCAACGCTTTCAGTTCATAGATCAACGTTGTTTTTCCTTTATTGGTTAGTTCATATTATTTGGTGTTGCGAAGTTTACCGGCTTATTGGACGGAATTTACCAATGGCACAACAGGTATGCGTTGTTGCTGACCATGGTTTGCCGAGAGCGTGAGCGACTTTCAAGTGTTAGTTGGTAAGTGGTAGCGTCGGCAACCGCCGTCATAACAAACGGCTCAACGGGACAAAAACACGTGCCATTTTTGGTTCGGTTTACTTTTGGGTTTCGGCTGGTTAAATTGAGTGCATATGGTATAGGTTTTTGCCCATTAGCCGGGCGTTATACGTGCGGCAGCTCAAGCCGCACTATGCAGTTTAGGTTCACTAAGTAAGTGTTGAGTAAATACCGGTTCTAATATCTTAGAGGCGATAAACTCAATTACGGGAACGCATACAGCATCTCCCATAGCGAAATATCCCTTGTTAGCGTTATCTGGTAAAATAAAGCTATCCCGTACTCCTTGCAATCTAGCGTACTCTCTCGGGGTCAATAGTCTTACTTTCCACCCCCCTTTACCTGCTTGTATCACTATTTGTTTGCTGGAACCACCACGTGGTGTACGTAGACAACCTGCAAACCCATCAGTTCTAAGTTCTGCCATTGACTTTCCCTTTCTCATACGACGATAGACAGTTCCATATTGGTAGTTATCTGAATGTGTCATTTTATCTAAGATAGCTTTATGGGAGTCAGACATTTGAGAGTAAAGGTGTTCTTGTCTTTCGGTATTCCACCATAGGTTAGATTCTTCTTTGATACTTACTTCAATAATATCATTTAGGCGTTGGTTTGATGCTGTAGGAGGGGCTATGTCAAACAAACCCCAGTTAAGCTCTTCTGAATCTAGAATAATGTTCTTAATTTTTTTTGAGCGTAAACGAGGATTTTTATCAAAATCACTCCACCAAGAATCAAGCAAAGTTACTTTGCTTTTTAATTTCATTGTCTGTTTCGCTAACGGTTCTAACACTGCAATACAAAAAACTCGAGGTCTACTTTGAGCAGTAAAATCAATAGCATCTAATTCAATGATGTCTACAAAATATCCTAGATTAGATAGTTCCTTGACTGTGTGTTTAACATCTTCGCCTTTGTGGCTAGTTAGGAAGCCTTTGACATTTTCAAGTAAAACAACTTTAGGCAACGAATCAGTTTCTTTTTTACTACGTAAAATTTCAAATAGTGCGTTTAGAGTTCCAGACTCTGAACCTGAGAGTCCTGCTCTGTTACCAGCGACAGAAAGATCAGTGCATGGAAAAGATGCAGTATATAAAAAAGCATCGCTAGGGAGTTGTTCTGGTTCATTAACAAGATCCCATACATCACCTAACCAGAAGTCTTGACTACCGTAGTTAGACTCATAGGTTTTTTGTTTATCTTCGGATATATCATTTGCCCATAGGCACTGCCAATGCTGCGAGTGGAGTCCTTCGCGAACAAGCCCTACACCAGCAAAAAATTCGCAAAATGTTTTCATCAGTTAAACCTATCAATTACGCTATCGTCTCGGAAGAGCAGTTTACCTTCTTTTATCTCTAATACTAGCGTGCCGTTGTTCTCTACGTATCGATAAGGAATGTTTTTTCTAAATCGTTGTCTACGCTTACCATCTGGTGCTGACTTGTCGTAGTTAGCAAAATACAGAGGCTTCCATTTATTGAAAAATGGCTCAGAAAGTTCAGAACCTTTTAAAACTCTGACAGTTACATCTTGGTAGTTTTCAGAGTATGTACAAAAAAGGTGGTTAACTTCACAATCTTCGTTTAATTTCTGTTCACCGGTATTCAAGTGGTACTGGTACTCAAATGATCCTCCTTGTTTGGCTGACTTGACTTCCCATCCATTTAAATCGGCACCAGTTGTCCCGGTCGCTATGCGACCAGTCAGCATTGCACCAAAAAGCTCCCACATTACGGATGATACAGAACCAGCGACTTTTAACCCATGTGCTTTTAATAGTTCTATTTTTTCTTCGTCATAAATGTGCTTGGAATACAAATCATATGCTTTGCTAATACTGCTCATTATTCACCTCAATTCCTTCAAGCAAGTAGCTAGCAGTGGTTTTTAATGCAGCAGCGATTTTGACTATGTTTAACAAACTGACATTTCGTTGACCGCGCTCTATTGAACTAATGTAAGTCCTGTCTAGTTCGGAAATTTCGGCAAGCCTCTCTTGGCTTATTTTTTGTTGCTTTCTCAGTTCTTTAACTCGTAGTCCAAATGAATCTAACAATGCACTTTCAACCATGCTACGCTCCTCTATGCAGTAGGCAATGATCGGTGTTTGTAGACTTTATATCTACGGACTATGAGTCACATAAATACACGTATAACAAAGCATTTAAGAGTGACTCACAACGCTTGGCGGTTTCAGTTTAAACTTGGCTTTAGTGTTTAAGGTGCAATGGTTTAAGCTAGGTGTTTAGCGTTGTTCGCACCTTAATGCGGCGTTAGTACTGGATTGGCATCAAAGGTAAAATTTCTGGTGTTTATTGGTTTCTTGTCCTTGCTTTACACCTGGTCAAATGTGCCTTTCACGTTCTTTCCGGTGGCACTATATGAGTTGTGTACGCGTTGATTTCACCGTTTACGGTTTCTAACTTTCGGGCTATTTCTCTGGTGCGGCTTCTTTGGTGTTGAGAGATTTTCGTCAAAGAACGAATTTCTTTGGCGCGGTCGTTTAGTTCTAAAGCCCGTATCCTTTGCTAATTTGAACACGGCGAAAATAGGGCAGCTAAGCAAGTTTTTCTTCTCGCCAACTTGCGTTTTGAGATTGAGTTCTAGTTTGGCAGCTGTCCCTTTAGCTTCAGCGTTTTAGGCTTCAGTTTTCGTGCTATATTTCAATATCTTGGCGAGTGCCAAAGGCTTTGAGGGCAGCGTACTAACAAACAATTCAAGAGGGATTCGTAACGCGTGGCATCTTTGGTATGCGTTGGTTTTAGTGATTAAGGTGGTATTCAGCGGCTTTGGTATTGCGTTACTCACCCCTTAATTGGGCGTTATGTGAACAGGAGAAAAATGATAAACCTTCACGAAGAAGCGGCTTGGGTAAGAAGTAAAATAGAATCAGTTGTTGATAAAGGCTGGTTCTATTTTGGTTCTGATTTTCCAATTAATGCTTGTAAACATGCTTCAATGTTGTTCTGCTACCACTTAGCCCAAAAAGGCTATAGTAAGCCTATATACCTTGTCTTTGGTATATCTAAAAAGCGTGGCGGTGAAGTTGGGCATTGGTGGGTAGAAAGTGAAGGTATTTTGGTTGATATAACAGCTGATCAATTTAACCTCATTGAAGACAGCGAACTTAGTTATAAAATCAAAACTCGCAGGTTATATCTTCCTGTTTATTGTGTCCCCACTTTAAATGCACCTCACCACAAGGTGTTCGAACTCGTTCCCAAAGAATTATGGGCTTGGAACGAAGATGATGTTAGTGAAATTTACCTTGATGAACTAAGCATTTTTTATAGTCGCTTGTTGTAGCAGTTCACATAACAAACTGTTCAAGAGGGATTCGCAACGCGTGGCATTTTTACTATGCGTTGAATTTAGTGGTTAAGGTGGTATGCGGTGGCTTTGGTATTGCGTTGCTCACCCCTTAACAGGGCGTTATGAGGTCGGGCTTTCTTTTTTGTTTCAGGGGCTTGCCGCGTTTCGCTTTACAGACGATTTTCCAGATTCATCTTCATTGCGGCTGTAGGCCTTTGCTGGTGAAAAATGGGCATTTTCATTTCATGGCTCACCGCTTTGATTATTTTATTCAAAAGGGTTAAGCCGCTTGAAAACGCGGTGTCCTGAATCTTGGCGTTGATGCTCGTTCATCTTATTCTTTGAATCAGCCGTTTTTGGTCGGTTCGGAGCCGCCGTCATAACAAACAACTCAAAGGGACAAAAACACGCGGCATTTTTGGTTCGGTTTGGTTTTGAGGTTCCGGCTGGCTCGGTTGGGTAAATTAGGTCTGGTTTTTGCCCTTTAGTTGGGCGTTATGAGGCGGGCTTTCTTTTGGGTTTGAGGGGGTGCCGTGATCCGTTTTTCAGGTAATTTTCCAGGCTCGTCTTTATTGCGGTATTAGGCTTTCTCTGGTGCAAAATGAGCTTGTGAACTCCGGTGGCTCACCGCTTTAATTTTGTGTCATCGAAAAAGGTTAAACTGATCGAAACGCTGTGTCTTTAAGTTATTCTCCGTGGTCGGTTCATTTTAATTCTTTGAATTGGCTGGTTTTTGTTCGGTGTGGGCCGCCGTCATAACAAACAACTTAAATGGGACAAAAACACGCGGCATTTCTGGTTCGGTTTGTTTTTGAGGTTCCGGCTGGTTTGGTTGGGTTAATGGGGTTGGTTTTTGCCCTTTAGTTGGGCGTTATGTGAATGGAGGTCGAAATTGTCTTCTGTACCAAAAAATAAGGATGAATTGGAGTTAGCCATAAACTCAATATTTCCCAAACTAATGGTCGACTATCGCTCAATCCCTGAAAGTAAAGCCCGCAAAGTCGGCGTAGAAGGGAACGTTAAAGGCACATTTATTAGCGTTAGTGATACAGTCGCTTACTTGATTGGTTGGGGAAAACTCGTTCTAAAATGGCACCGTTTAAAATCTCAAAATCAGCATGTGGATTTTCCTGAAACTGGCTATAAATGGAACCAACTTGGGTTGCTAGCCGAAAGTTTCCACGAAGAATATCGTGACTGGAAATACAGTGATCTGCTTGTTGAACTAGAGTTTACGATTAACGAGATACTTCTACTCATTTCAAGTTTAAGTGATCATGAGTTGTATGGTGTAGCGTGGTATGAGCTATGGACTCTAGGGCGCATGATTCAGTTTAATACATCATCACCTATGAAAAATATGCGTACAAAAGTTAGGCGTTTCAATCGGGAATTCACATAACAAAGCGTTTAAGAGGGATTCTCAACGCTTGGCATTTTTAGTTTGAATCGGTTTAAGTGATTACGGCACAATGGTTTAGGTTAGGTGGTTGGCGTTGTTCCCCCCTTAACGCGGCGTTATGTGCTCTAATTGTGTGATGCGCCTATGAAATAATTTTCACAATGGTTTAGTGTCTTAGGCTTACTTAATTACAAAGGAATATAATATGTCTTGGTATATCGATACTTCAAATTTAACACAGGCTGTGGCTGATAAAGCACATTGGACTAACTCATACGGTCCAGGAAGTGAAGTGCCTGTGTCGGGGATATATCGTTGCATCGGTTGTAAAAAGGAAATTACTTCTAATGCTGGTGATCCTTTCCCTCCCCAAAATCATCATCAACATACGACTTCACAGGGTGCTGTTAAGTGGAAGCTTAATATCCGGACTAACACCAATGGAGATTAATTAGTTCGGTGACCATATAGCCGCGCACATAACAAAGCATTTAAGAGTGATTCGCAACGCTTGGCGCTTTCGCTTCGCTCAAGTATAGCCAAGCGCTGCTCACACCTTAATGCGGCGTTATGTGAAACGGAGAAATCAGGAAGTATGAAAAACTTCATAGCCTTATTGGTAATTGTATTCGGTGTCATTACTTTTAATGCGCAGGCTAATGATTTTCAGCTCATGCAGGCTTTCGAAAATCAGCAAAGTAATGTTCAAATTATGGGCTCAGGAAAGGTTATTCGCTTGCTATCAGATGATAATAAAGGCTCAAGGCATCAAAGATTCATACTGCAACTCAATAACAAGCAAACTCTGTTGGTTGCTCATAACATTGACCTTGCGCCAAAAATTTCAAGTTTGAGTGTTGGTGACCATGTGCAGTTTTATGGTGAATATGAATGGAACCACAACGGTGGGGTAATTCACTGGACTCATAAAGACCCGCAAAACAAGCATGCGAATGGCTGGTTAAAACACATGGGCAAGATGTACGAGTAAGTTTCACATAACAAACAACTTAAAAGGACAAAAACACGTGCCACTTTTGGTTCGGTTCATTTTTGAGGTTATGGCTGGTTCGGTTGAGTGAATGGGTTTGGTTTTTGCCATTTAGTTGGGCGTTATGAGGCGGGCTTTCTTTTTGGTTGAGGGCGTGCCGCAATCCGTTTTTCAGGTGATTTTCCAGGCTCGTCTTTATTGCGGCATTAGGCTTTCGCTGGTGCAAAAT
>NZ_PFXK01000017.1 GCF_002812955.1 Vibrio sp. HA2012
AACAAACAACTCAAAGGGACAAAAACACGTGCCACTTTTGGTTCGGTTTGTTTTTAGGTTCCAGTTGGTTCGGTTGAGTGAATAGGATTGGTTTTTGCCCTTTAGTTGGGCGTTATGAGTATTTATCAGTATGTACGTTTATGTTTTAGAATTAGAAAATCAAAATTATTACGTTGGCATCGCTGAAGATATTGGCTTGAGGCTTTGGACTCATTTTAAAATGGGCAGCAAAGTTGGTTCGGCTTGGACTAAAAAATATAAGCTGATTAAAGTTGTCCACTGTAGTGAAATATTCCCAAAGACTAAGTGGAAAACTGAGTTGGTAGAAACTCAATGCACTTTGCGTATAGCCAAATTAAAAGGCTTTTCAAAAGTACGAGGGGCTGGTTTTAGTATCTCTAACGAAGACTATCCAAAAAGTTGGGATGAAAAACTAGTTGGTGTGCCACCTGCTGATTTTGACAAAATGAAGCCTTTATCAAATCAAGAACTGAAGGTTCTGTTTAAAGGAAAATATGAGCTTTGGTTGGAGCAAAGGAAAAAGCGACGTAAGCCCAAATACTCATAACAAAGCATTTAAGAGGGATTCACAACGCTTGGCAGTTTTGGTTTGAATCGGTTTTAGTGTTTACGGCACAATGGGTTAGGTCGGGTGAAATGCGTTGTTCACCCCTTAATGCGGCGTTATGAGCCAACAAGGAGTCTCAATGAAGATCGATAAAGAATATTTAAAATCATTGCTTGAAGCATTTGAGAGTGCAGAGGGACCTTTAACCAATATACGAGAATTGGAAGCCAAAGGATTTCATTATGATGACGACAAGTTCGCTTTTCACACTGATCTCCTTGTTGATAAAGGGTATATAGAATCGTTTGCTACTCAATCACGTGGTGCAGGTTATAAGCTGTTGGGCAACGGTGAAAGGGTTTGGTCGGTGGTTCCTTTAAGGCTAACAGCTTTTGGGCATGACTTTATTGAATCATTAAACGAACCTAATGTTTGGCAAGAAATACAAGCAAACTTTAAAGATGCAAGTTTAGATACAACGATTTCTGTAGCAAAAGATCTTGCTAAAGGCTATGCAAAACAGAAGGTTAAGTCTCTGCTTGAAGCTGCTGGCTCATAACAAACTGTTCAAGAGGGATTCGCAACGCGTGGCATTTTCACTATGCGGTGGTTTTATTGATTAAGGTGGTATGCGTGGGCTGCGGTATTGCGTTGCTCACCCCTTAACAGGGCGTTAGGTGTTTGATATATAGTTAAAAAGGAGAAGATAATGTACGATGATTGGGAAAGTGGCATTCTAGACGTGACAGATATAAATGGTAAAAACCATCGAATAGAATATGGCTCT
>NZ_PFXK01000018.1 GCF_002812955.1 Vibrio sp. HA2012
GCAGTAGTGAATTGACCTACTTCATAGAAGAAAGGTGCGTTCCAGATGTGGTGCAGACCGAATGGGATCAGAGAACGTTCAACGATACCGTAGATACCGAACGCCACTTCAGGAGACTGATAAGCCGCCCACTCAGAGAATGCAGCGATACCGGCACCGATTGGTTGCCAGATAACAGCCAGAATACCAGCAACCACACACGCAGCCAGAGAGGTCACGATAGGAACGAAACGTTTACCACCGAAGAAACCAAGATAGGTTGGCAACTGGATAGTGTGGTATTTATTGAACAGCTGAGCGGCAACCAGACCCATGATAACGCCACCGAAAACACCCGTTTCAGTACCCGGAGCGACAACACCCAGAACACGAACCATGGTCAGGTAACCCAGACCAGCAGCAAGAGCGGCTACCCCATCGTTTTTAGTAAAACCAAGTGCCACACCGATAGCGAACAGCAGTGACATGTTAGCAAATACACCCAGACCAGCTTCGCTCATAACCTGAGCGACAATATCAGGCAGGAATTTAGCGACTTCTGAGTTACCACCGATACCCAGCAGGATACCAGCAGCAGGCATACAGGCAACAGGAAGCATCAGGCTGCGTCCCATTTTCTGCATAGTACCAAATATGTTCATACGAACCTCCGATAATTAATCTTATTATTGGTTAATAAGTAATATTTAAGGAATGTATTAATTGCCAGTGTGTTTAAATAAACGGATTAGAGGAACAACCTCGTTAATAAAAAGTTAACTACACTGAAATTAATATTCCAAAGTTAATGTCTTTAATTGACGATAAGAATATTAATTGGTCCGATGATATTTTTCCGCGCGCAGAGTCACGCCGAATGTAACATAACGTAACATAGCGCAAATCTTACGTAATGCGTGATCTGAGGCACTTATCTATTTGGATAAATCGTGAATCGAAAAAGCCCGGACCTGAGTCCGGGCTGAATCTGAGAGTTTCAGGGAGAGGAATACTTAAGCGAGTGTTTCCATCTGACCCTTGATGATTTCAGAGTGAGTACCGAATACTGCCTGGAAGTTATCACCCTTAGCAAATACACCGGCTGCACCCAGCTCTTTCAGACGGTTTGTATCTACTTTACTGCCATCGTTTACAGTAACACGCAGACGAGTGATACAAGCGTCTAGGTCTTTGATGTTTTCTTTGCCGCCGAACGCCATAGTGATGTTCTTAGCCAGTTCATCGTTGCTGGTGTTAGCCACAACTTTTGCTTCAGATTCATCTTCACGACCAGGAGTTTTCAGATCCAGAGCCTTAATCAGAGCAGTGAATACGAAGAAGTACAGAGCCGCATAACACAGACC
>NZ_PFXK01000019.1 GCF_002812955.1 Vibrio sp. HA2012
AGGCGAAAAGAACCCCTGTGAGGGGAGTGAAATAGAACCTGAAACCGTGTACGTACAAGCAGTAGGAGCACCTTCGTGGTGTGACTGCGTACCTTTTGTATAATGGGTCAGCGACTTATATTCAGTGGCAAGGTTAACCGCATAGGGGAGCCGTAGGGAAACCGAGTCTTAACTGGGCGCTTTAGTCTCTGGATATAGACCCGAAACCGAGTGATCTAGCCATGGGCAGGTTGAAGGTTGAGTAACATCAACTGGAGGACCGAACCGACTAATGTTGAAAAATTAGCGGATGACTTGTGGCTAGGGGTGAAAGGCCAATCAAACTCGGAGATAGCTGGTTCTCCCCGAAAGCTATTTAGGTAGCGCCTCGGACGAATACTACTGGGGGTAGAGCACTGTTAAGGCTAGGGGGTCATCCCGACTTACCAACCCTTTGCAAACTCCGAATACCAGTAAGTACTATCCGGGAGACACACGGCGGGTGCTAACGTCCGTCGTGGAGAGGGAAACAACCCAGACCGCCAGCTAAGGTCCCAAATGATTACTAAGTGGGAAACGATGTGGGAAGGCTCAGACAGCTAGGATGTTGGCTTAGAAGCAGCCATCATTTAAAGAAAGCGTAATAGCTCACTAGTCGAGTCGGCCTGCGCGGAAGATGTAACGGGGCTAAGTAATCAACCGAAGCTGCGGCAATGCATTTTATGTATTGGGTAGGGGAGCGTTCTGTAAGCCGTTGAAGGTGTGTGGTAA
>NZ_PFXK01000002.1 GCF_002812955.1 Vibrio sp. HA2012
ACAATCTGTTTAAGAGTGATTCGCAACGCTCGGCATTTTTGCTATGCGTTGCGTTTAGTGTTTAAGGCGGTGTACGGAAGCATCGGTATTGCGTTGCTCACACCTTAACAGGGCGTTATAACTCATTCAAGTTCCGAGGAAATTTATACATGAAATACCAATATGTTAAAGGTCGTATTGATGATGCAGTAGAAGAGTTGTGTATTGGAGCTGGTGATGCGAGAAGTCGCTTGCTTAGTGCCAATGAGGTGATTTCAAGTCTTTTAGATATTCACTTTCCCGAAGAGTTGCTTGGTGACTGGCGATCAATACAAGAACGTATGACTAAAAGTGGTCCTAGAACTAACTTTGAAGGCAAAATGGTTGAAGGTGCTGTCGCTCATACAATGACTAAGATCCAAAATAAAACAGCGAGCAAAATTGCGGCGGATATATTGAAGCTACATAAGAAATTGCAGTCAGAATACTGAGTTATAACAAACAATTTAAGAGGGATTCCCAACGCTTGGCATTTTTGCTTCTACTTCAAATATAGTGTTTATGGCACAATGCTTTAGGTTTGGGTGGTAGCGTTGCTCACCCCTTAATTGGGCGTTATACCCTTTGAGCAAGGTAGGTGATAGATATGAGAATATTTTCAGAAGAAGAGGAAGTAGCAAAAGTAAATTTTGAGCGTCCTCACTGCGTCTTGTTAGGAGCGGGAGCGAGCTTAGCAGCTTTTCCTTATGGCGACAGAAATGGTCGGAAACTTCCGGTAATGAAAAATTTCGTAGAAACTCTAGGTATCGAGTCTTACTTAGCAAAAGCTGGAGTCGAACCGCCTTATGATGATTTTGAAGCCATTTATGCTCAAATATCTAGTGATCCGTCTCTCGCAGTCATTACTCAAGATATTGAAAAAATAATCTATGATTATTTTTCTGGAATGGAACTACCAGATCATCCAACCCTTTATGACCACTTAGTATTATCACTCAGAGAAAAGGATGTCATAGCAACATTTAATTGGGATCCGTTCTTGTTCCAAGCAATCGAAAGAAATCGCCACTTTGCTCCAATGCCTCGCACTTATTACTTGCATGGCTCGGTTGCACTAGGAATATGTCATAACTGTAAAATTAAGAGTTATGCAAATATGGTTTGTGCTAAATGTGGGGAAAATTTTGAAAACTCGAAAATACTTTACCCAGTTACTGAAAAGAACTACACAAGTGATTCATTTATTAGCGCTGAGTGGGCTGCGTTTAAGAGAGTCCTAAAATCGGGTTATATTTTTACTATTTTTGGCTATGGTGCACCTGTATCTGATATAGAAGCAGTAAAACTGCTAAAAGATTCTTGGGGTACTAAAGATGAAAAATCACTAGAAGAAATTGAAGTTATCGATGTCCTAACTGGGGATGAGTTAGCCGACAGGTGGGACGACTTTATCCATACACATCATTACAGAACAACCAATTCATTTTACACTAGCTTATTAGCGCGTCATCCACGTCGCTCTTGCGAAGCTTTGTGGGAATGCTTAATGATGCTAGCTCCTTCGGATGGTATTGCATATCCGGAAAAAGCGGACTTTGCTGAACTTTATTCAAAACTACAAACCCGTATCGATGCAGAAAGGGTATAACAAACTGTTCAAGAGGGATTCGCAACGCGTGGCATTTTTACTATGCGTTGGTTTAAGTGACTAAGGTGGTATGCGGCGGCTTCGGTATTGCGTTGCTCACCCCTTAACAGGGCGTTATGAGGTCGGGCTTTCTTTTGGGTTTCAGTGGGTTGCCGCGTTCTGTTTCTTGGGTAATTTCCAGGTTTGTCTTTATTGCGGCTGTAAGTTCTCGCTGGTGCAAAATGGGCCTTGTTTATCCGTTGGCTCACCGCTTTAATTGCCAATTATTAAAAAGGGTTAAGCTGCTCGAAAACGCGGTGTCTTGAATCTTTCCGTTGATGCCCGTTCATCTTATTCTTTGGGTCAGCCGGTTTTGCTCGGTTCGGGGCCGCCGTCATAACAAACTGCTCAACGGGATAAAAACGCGTAGCACTTTTGGTTCGGTTTACTTTTGAGGTTTCGGCTGATTAAATTGAGTGCATATAATATTGGTTTTTGCCCATTAGCCGGGCGTTATGAGGTCGGTCTTTCTTTTAGTTTTTAGTAGGCTGCCGCGTTTCGTTTGGCAGGTGATTTTCTAGGTTCATCTTCAGTGCGGCTGTAGGCTCTCACTGGTGCAAAATGGGCATTTGTGTCCGTTGGCTCACCGCTTTAATTGCCAATAATTGAAAAGGGTTAAGCCGCTCGAAAATGCGGTGTCCTGAATCTTGGCGTTGATGCTCGTTCATCTTATTCTTTGAATCAGCGGTTTTTGGTCGGTTCGGAGCCGCCGTCATAACAAACAACTCAAAGGGACAAAAACACGCGGCATTTTTGGTTCGGTTTGTTTTCGGGGTTCCGGCTGGTTCGGTTGAGTGAATGGGCTTTGGTTTTTGCCCTTTAGTTGGGCGTTATGTACTTGCCTCTTAATAATTTGGTAAGCGGCTTAAATTAGTTAATATCAGGATGGTTATGGCATTTTCTGAATTTGAACAAAAACGGTACGAGAAAATTGTCGGCTCGTATATAGAAACACGTCGTCCTGAACCCCGGATAAGGGATAAGCTTGATATCAGCTATCGAATTTCTGGTCAGAGTATAGAAGTCTTTGAAGTGCGGCCAAATTGGAGAGATTCATCGATTATTCATGAACACCCGATAGCCAAAGCGACTTATGTCAGAACCAAGAATAATTGGAAAATCTATTGGATGAGAGCGGATCTAAAGTGGCACGGTTATGAGCCAGATTCAACGGTAAAAACACTAGAGCAGTTTATTGGCGTGATTGATACCGATGAATTCGGGTGTTTTTGGGGGTAACTTTAGCCCGTACATAACAAACGGCTCAACGGGACAAAAACGCGCACGATTTTTGGTTCGGTTTGCTTTCGGGGTTTCGGCTGTTTAAATTGGGTGCATATGATATTGGTTTTTGCCCATTAGCCGGGCGTTATGTGTTTTCTTTCCTTGTGACTGCTGTGATTGGTCAAAACTTTTTTCTAGCCATGCGGCATGGGTGGATCAAAAAGCAGTGCCTTAGAGCGTTAATTTGGCGCCTTATTTTTGCGATTTTAAGTGTCTGTAAGTTGCTGTTTTTAAGGTGTTTATTTTGCTTGAGAACTGGTTGGTAAATGTTAGTCTTCGACTCAAATAAAAAAAGGGCTAGAAAATGGATAAAACAGATCAGTTATATGTACAAGCAGACTTTTTACATCAAGACATGAGTGGCCAGTATTTTAAAAATTGCAAATTTTTCTGCTGTTCCTTTAAACGAGCAAACCTCCGCGACACTCAATTTGTAGACTGTTCTTTCATTGAACGAGGAGAATTAGAGGGGTGTGATTTTTCTTACTCGGATCTTAGAGATGCATCTTTTAAAAACTGCAGTCTTTCAATGTCGTATTTCAAAGGTGCAAATTGCTTTGGTATCGAGTTTAGAGAATGCGATTTAAAGGGTGCCAATTTTGCTCAAGCTAGCTTCATGAATCAGGTATCGAACAGAATGTATTTTTGTTCAGCCTATATAACAGGTTGTAATCTTTCATACGCCAACTTTGAAAAGCAGTGTATCGAAAAGTGTGATTTGTTTGAGAATAGATGGATTGGTGCAAATCTGAGTGGGGCATCATTTAAAGAGTCTGATTTAAGTCGGGGAGTATTTTCTGAAGGGTGTTGGAGCCAGTGTAGGTTGCAAGGTTGTGATTTGAGCCACTCGGAGTTGTGTGGTTTAGACCCTCGGAAAGTTGACCTTACAGGTGTAAAGATCTGTTCGTGGCAGCAAGAACAACTTTTAGAGCAATTAGGTTTAATAGTAGTTCCTGACTAAATTTGATGGTTTGAACACACACATAACAAACGCCTCAAGAGGGACTGTCAACGCGCGGCGTTTCCAGTCCCATTGAGCCGCGGTGGTTTCGGTTGTTGTGTTTGAGTTTGGTGTAATGCGTTGCCAGCCCCTTAGGCGGGCGCGATGTGGCTAAGAGGAAATATGGAGATAACTTTACTCGTGGATTATCCGCATGAAGCAAAGCAGATTGCCCAATGGTATTACGATGAGTGGGCTTGTCATGCTTCCAATGTTTCAAAAGAAATGGTATTTGAAGATGTTGCTAAAAAATCGGTTAGCAGCAGTCAAATTCCTTTGGCTATTATCGCCCGCAAAGATAATAAGCTTGTTGGCGTAGCTGAGCTGAAGTATCACGAAAACAGGAATTACCCTGATTATGTTCATTGGTTGGGGGGTGTTTTTGTTGCGCCAGAACATAGGTGTAAAGGTATTTCAAATCATCTAATTGAAAAATCTAAAAATAAAGCTGTAGAACTAGGCATTAAAAAGCTCTATTTACAATGTGAAAGCCACAATATAGAGCTTTATCAAAAACATGGTTTTCAAGTTTTACACTTAGAAGGTGAATCAAGCTCCATAATGGTTTTGGGAATCACCACATAACAAAGAACTCAAAGGGACAAAAATGCGTACGATTTTTGGTTCAGTTTGTTTTTTGCCTACTAGCAGGGCGTTATGTGCTTTTAATGGAGAAATCAATGATACCTAAATCAGCAAAGCTGAGAGTGGCTCGACCGACAGATAATTTGTCTAAAGTTACGGAAATGTGTGTTCTCGGACTTAGTCCCAAGTTACTGGGAACTTTTAAGAATCATAATGGCTTTGACGGTTCGATTATCGTGAATGAGACTCATAGCTATCATCTTGAATTTACCCATCATAAAGGTTCAACCGTTGGGCGCGCGCCCATGTAGGATAACTTGTTGGTGTTCTATTTACCTGACTGTGGACTAAATGTTGCAAGGATATAAAGCAAAATAGCCTTTGAGAACATTTTGGCTTACGAGCAGGATCCTGTGTCAATATCAGCAACGAGGCCAGTTATCAGTTCTATTTAACTCAAGGAGTTAAAGTTATCAGTGAGCAAAAAGATGCGCATACAGGTCATCTAGAGTTCACAATGAGTTTAAGCACATAACAAACAACTCAAAGGGGAAAATACGTGCCACTTTTGGTCCGATTCGTTTTTGATGTTCCGACGGATTCGGTTATGCGAAACATTAATTTATTCAGAGGATATGATGACCGGTTTTAAAAATAATGAGCATTATTTCGACATTTCTTTTGAGAAGCTTTTCTCTTCTGATGAGCTGTATAGCGATATCGAATTTGAAGGTTGCCAATTCTCCGATTGTGATTTCTCAGGGGCTAAATTTCAAAAATGTAAATTTACAAATTGCATATTTGAACGCTGTAATTTAAGTTTGGTTAATTTTCTAAATTCAAAATTATTTGAGCTTAAATTTCAAGATAGTAAGTTAATTGGTGTCGATTGGACGAAAGCGATATGGCCAGTTTATCACTCAGACTTTGAATTAAGTTTTAAGCGTTGTATTTTAAATGACTCATCTTTCTTTGGTCTGACCTTAAATGAATTAGTTTTTGATGAATGCAAGCTACATGATGTTGATTTTCGGGAAGGTAACTTTTTAGGTTCAACAATGATTTATAGTGATTTTAGTCATAGTTTATTTATGAGAACAAATTTGCAAGGTGCTGATTTCAGTGAATCAATAGCGTACGAAATTGATGTATTAGAAAATAATATTAAAAAGGCGAAGTTTTCACGCTATGAAGCGTTGAATTTGTTAGAAAGCTTAGGTATTGAGTTAGTTGAGTAATAGTTTGATAAATCCTTTTGGCGGGACAGACAGAGCCTGAAGAAAATTTAGATTTGGAGAAATTATGGAAGTAGCAGTAATTGTTGCAGACTATTCAAATCCGCAACATGGAAAAGATATTCGCAATCTAATGAACGAATATGCCTTAGACCTTATGGGTGGTGGCATTCCTCTTTCAGAATATGTACAGAATAATCTGATTGAAGAACTATCTAAAATACCGCATGCTTTTAGTGTGATATGCTATGTTGATGGTCAAGCTGCCGCATTAATAAATTGCTTCCAAAGCTTTTCAACATTTAAGTGCCAACCCCTGATCAATATTCATGATGTAGTAGTTGATCAAAAATTTCGGGGACTGGGTTTAAGTCAGAAAATGCTCTGCAAAGTAGAAGAAATAGCCAAAGAACTAGGGTGCTGTAAAATGACATTGGAAGTTCTTGAAGGTAATAAGATTGCCCGTCATTCTTATAGGAAATTTGGTTTTGCCGGTTATGAATTAGATCCACAAATGGGTCAGGCTCTATTCTGGCAGAAAGTGCTTTAAATTTCTTTTGTCTAAATCACCGTTGAGTGTTGTTTGGGCTATCGAGACCTAGGATTATAAGGTGACACTACTGTCTCTGAGTCTTAGTTCTGATTCAAACTGGCGGATACCCGGACAGGGTTGATTACTTATTAATCCTGTTAGTACCTGCACTGCAGATCTAGCCATGTCACTGATAGGAAAGTGGACAGCGGATACGGACGGGTACAGTGATTCACATAGGTCAACGCTGTCAAAGCTAATAATCGATATCTGATCCGGAACTTTAATATTGTTCTCATGTAAATACTGCAGCGCACCGGAAGTCATTTCTTCACTGCAAGAAAACAAGCCGCTGATATCCGGATGTCGTTTAAGCAGTATGTCCATTGCTTTGTAGCCGCTTCTGCGGCCATAGTCACCAGCCTCAGACCATGAAATATCCATTGGTAACCCTGCGTCTGCAGTCGCATTTAGGTATCCCTTCACTCTTTCTCTGGCATTATTGCGGTTAACCGGGCCGGTAAGACAGCCTATTTTTTTATGCCCCTGAGTAATAAGATGCTGAACGGCCAGATAACTTGCTTTACAGTGATCAAAGGTAATACAACGCTCTTCCAGTCCTTCTACGTAGCGGTCCAGCAGTACAAATGGTGTTGGTTGTGTTGCCAAACTGCGTAGTTCATCATCTGTCAGATAACGACTGTGCAGAACGTATCCGTCACAACGCAGATCACGGAATCGCTGTATCGCTTCTTTTTCTCCTTCCAGACATTGGTGTCCTTGTGCGGTGATCAGAAATTTCTTATGCAAGTCCAGTTCAGACTGAATCTGTTCCATCATTTCACCGAAGAATCCGCCGGTGTAGTAAGTCACCAGAAGCCCTATCATATTCGTAGACGAAGTCGCAAGAGAGCGTGCGACGGCGCTGGGTCTGTAGTTGAGCTGCGCCATGGCTTCATGAACTTTCCGGACAGTATCTTCCCGGAATTTGCCTTCACCATTAATGATTCTGGATACCGTCGAACGGTTCACACCTACAAGTTCCGCTACATCTTTGATTCTGGCCATTGTCTGATTCAACTTACTATTTAATGAAAATAAAAGACTGTCAGTATACAGAAAATTAGTACGGATGATGCACTTGCTGACTATATAAAAAATAAAACATCAACCCGTTCTACAGGGGGACTTTTATACTGACAGTATACCCTTCTGGCCTGAAGTTGCAGTGGTGCTGGCTACGTTACTTGTCTTTGACACAGAATGTATTTGTGTCTAATAAGGCTTATTTAATTATCGCCTACCAGCATTTTCAGGTTGTTTGAGTATAAAATCGGAACTTATTTCTTTTTATTATGAAGAAAGTAATTCAGAGTAATCGGTAATTCCTATCGCATTTTCCTGTAATGCCCTTTTCAATTCAGGGCTGGTCAACAGGCGACGTTCCTCTTCCCGCTGGAAGTAGTAACTGCTTATTGACAGTAGAGCCTTATCCGCAATTGCCGGATGACACATTATTTCAACGATATCAAAATGTTCTTTCAGTTCGGTCAGGTGTTGTATCAGTGTATATTGACTCACCCCTTTGTCGTAAAACTTATCAGTAAAGCTATAACGGAGGGCTTTTTTTCCGTTGGAGAAGCCAGAACCTCTGAGAGGTACCTGATATTCTTTAGCTGCTGTATATATGATGGGAGCCAGTTGTGGGTGTGTATGGACATGATGATGACTGTCAATATGGCTGAGTTTCAGTCCCAGTCCGAGAAAATGTTCTATCTGAGCAATAACTTCATTACGTACTGCCTGTGGATCAAAAAACTGTTTTTTCCAGAAATCAGATAAAGCAGGAAAATTACCATCTTTTCTTGTCAGAAGCGGATTTTTAGTCAGAGGAGCACCGGCAGTGAACCTTAAATGCAGGCCAATTTTAAGTTTTGGGTGTTGTTGTGCCAGTTTTAGCGCGTGCATTTCAGCCCCCATACCGACCATTAGTGTGGTTGATCGTACAACACCGTTAATAAAAGAGTCTATAATACCGTCGTTTACACCTTCGGTCAGACCAAAGTCGTCTGCGTTAAATATCACTTTCATATGCGTTAAAGCTCACTGCCTGTTATTGTCAAATAGTGGTTAGTTTAAATTGCGGAAGGTAAGTTGAATTTTCCCGCAGGATATCTTCAAGAATCGCTTTGGCGCAGTTGATATCCGGAACCAGAGGGTTACTTGCCAGAGCCATCAGAGCTTGACCATAGTCACCGTGGACCGCGGCTTCGATAGTCAGTTGTTCGTAAGCTTTTACCTGATGTAGAAGGCCACTCAGTTTGCCGGGCAGTTGGCCTATTGTCAGTGGTTTTGCTCCCCAACGACCAATGACTGAGCTGCATTCGATGATTGCGTCATCCGGTAGAGTATTGATAGTGCCATTATTGCGAACATTAACTACATGGATACTGTTCTGGTCATTGTAGATAGCATCCACCAGATTTAGTGATGCATCGGAATAATAGGCTCCTCCTCTTTCTTCCAGCTCTTTAGGTTTTTCGGCCAGACTTTCATCCCGATAGAGATCGAATAGCCTCTGTTCGGTTTTCATTACCTGCTCTGCCCGGGTTCCTTTTTCTTCAGCACTTTCTTTTTCTTCTGCTAACATAGCACCTGTCTGGTAAAAGTAGCGGTGGTAAGGGCAGGGAATGGCTCCGAGTGCTTTCAGGAACTGAGGATCCCATGGTTCTTCGAAGATATTTTTCATACTGAAGTTGGCGCCATCACCGACTTTTTCCAGAACGAGATCAGTAATATCTTTACCATGTAGCCAGGCTTTGGTTACCCAGACCAAATGGTTGAGTCCGGCAAATTCGAGCTGAAGATCCTGTGGCTCACATTTCATCATTTCTGCAATCATCATGCGCATGGACACTGGAACATTGCACAGACCAATGCTTTTAACGTTGGTATACTTGCTTACGGCCTCAGTGACCAGACCTGCCGGGTTGGTAAAATTCAGCATCCAGGCATCTGGAGCCAGTTCTTCGATATCCCGGCAGATATCTAGGATAACAGGTATGGTTCTTAATGCTTTTGCAAAGCCACCCGGGCCGGTCGTTTCCTGTCCGATAACATTATATTTTAGCGGGATTCTTTCATCACAAGCCCGGGCTTCTAATCCTCCAACGCGAAACTGAGTCATTATAAAGTCAGCATCTTTTATTGCTGCCCGACGGTCAAAGTCAGCTTTGACGGTAATATTCGCTCCGACTTTTTTAATCATTCTTTCCGTCAGAGCCTGAATAACATGAAGCTTTTCCGCGCCTTCTTCAATATCTACAAAGTGCATTTCTTTAACCGGTAGCCGATTGAGGCGTTTCAATACACCTTCAACCAGTTCGGGTGTATAACTACTTCCACCGCCGATGATTGCTAGCTTTAATGTTTCTTTTGCCATGATTTTCTCCTTACTTAGTCAGTTGTTTATGCAGTGCTACCATTTCGGAAGCCATTTCCTGTGCCAGAATCGTTGTCATCAGGTGATCCTGTGCATGTACCATAATCAGGGTCATTGGCACTTTGCCCTCACCCTGATCTGCTTCAATCAGTTGTGTTTGGATAAGATGCGCTTTATTCAGGCACTCTTTCGCCATTGCAAGTTTTTCCTCAGCGGCAGAGAAGTTTTTTTCTCTGGACAGTCGTAAGGCTTCATAGCAGAGACTTCTTGCTTCACCTGCATTACAGATGATCTCCATTACGATGAATTCCTGTTCCATATTTTTCCTCACTTTATTTTTAAAGGCTGTCCCTTAAGGACAGCCTGACAGGGTTAAGCCGGGATACTTTCTCCGGAAGCCTCTAATTGGGTTGTTTTATCTTTTTCAATCTGGTTTTCTTGTTTCAGGATTTGCCTTTCAAACATGCGGAAGAAAGGCAGGTAAATAAAGAAATCCAGGGTCAGAAGTGCAATTACCAATAACACCGGAGCAAACGTCCATCCTGCACCCCAAGAGGCGCCGATGACGGCCGGTGCTGTCCATGGCGTTGTTGCGATCCCCATACCAACATATCCGGCATGTACAGCAAAGTAGGCGATAGTTGCGTTAATGATTGGAGCGAATACAAACGGGATGAACAGTGTCGGGTTCATTACAATTGGACTACCGAAGATCACGGGTTCATTAATCTGGAAGAAACCAGGAACCACACTCATACGGCCAACACTGCGAAGGTGTGCTGAACGGCTGAATGCCATCATAATCACCAGAGCCAGCGTTGCTCCCGAACCACCGATGAAAATATAGAAGTCCCAGAATGGTTGTGTAAAGATGTTTGGAACAGGTTGTCCGGCCATAAAAGCATCGATATTGGTACCGATATTGGTTAGGAAAATCGGTGACAAAAGGCCGACAACGATAGCTGCACCATGAATACCTGCAAACCATAGCATCTGACAAACAAGCAGAGCCCCGATAATGGCCGGAAGAGTATTGGATGCACTGACTAGTGGTTTAAACATAGCCATGACTGCGTCAGGGATCAGCATACCGAACTGATTCTGGAAGAACAGACTGAGAGGGTATAAGGTCAGGAATACGGCCACAACGGGCAGCAGTGCTTCAAAAGAACGAGCTATCGCTGGTGGAACCTGTTCCGGCATGCGGATAGTAATATTGTGTTTCTTCATAAAACGATACAGTTCGACTGAGAAGAAAGCACACATTACGCTGGTAAAGATACCTGTTCCGCCCATAAAGGTTGCCGGTAATCCGCCGTCTTTAACTGGAGAGGCTACCAGCAAAAAGCACATCAGTGATAAAGCTGCACAGGTTATACCATCCATCTTATAGGTTTTAGCAAGGCTGTTAGCAACACCGATAGAGACGAATATTGTCATAATGCCCATTGACATCTGAAATGGCATCATAATCTCTTTGAAATAGGTCTGAGAAAAATCGCGCCATGGTTTGCCAATGAAATTTTGTGTATTTTCATCAAATGGGGGAAAAGCAAAAATTAGAATAAAACTACCCACAATAATAAATGGCATGGCAACGATAAAACCGTCACGCATTGCTCTTACATGAGCCTGATTACCTACCTTTTCAGCCAGTGGGGCAATACGCTTTTCTACGAAATTTATTATCGCATCGTAAAGTTTCATAGAGTCAGTCCTTATATTTATTTAGATAAAATAACCCTAACACCATAAATTAATTATAGTGACAAGTGTTTCCGTTATTTATTGAATTTAAATTATTATTTAATTAAAGCCAGGGCTTGCCGCAGAACTTCTTTTCCCTTCATCATTCCGTAATCCATGGATGAAATTGCAGCGACACTTTTTCCATATTCTTCTGCTGACTTTTGCAGTTCTTCAAGCTGGAATCTGACCTGAGGACCAAGCAGACACACATCATATTCTTGAATGGCATCATTAAATGCATTAACCGGTAACGCATCTATTTTGCATTCAATACCTTGATTTTCAGCCTCTTGCGTCATTTTTTTAACTAACATGCTGGTAGACATTCCAGCACTGCAACACAGTAAAATTTTTCTCATCATTCTCTCCCGTTAGTACAAATATAAAGCAAACTAGATAGAAAAAATTCTAGCAAAGCTATCTTAAACACGAAAGAGCAACCGGTTGCGTTGTGCGTGATTTCACTCGCAAATTAATTATGTATTTAATTGGTTTTTTTTGATCTCGCTAGGTTTTTATTATTAGTTAAATAACTGAATTACTGTTTTATTTGTTATTTATCGTTCTTGTGTTTTTATATTTTAAACCAAAACAACGGGATAGCTGATACCTGAATGTTCAGATCATGACATTTGTGCATCTTGAGGTTATATCGGAAAATGTGTTAAGAATATCGATAGAATTTAAAGGTGTAGGTGTGAAAATAAGATGAAGACAATTGGTTTATTAGGCGGAATGAGCTGGGAATCTACAGTTAGTTATTACAAAGCCCTCAATGAAGGGATAAAGTCTGAACTGGGTGGTTTGCACTCAGCGAAAATTTGCATGTATAGCGTTGATTTTGAAGAGATTGAGAGACTTCAACATCAAAACCGTTGGTCTGAAGCGGCAGAAATTCTTGCGGATGCTGCTAACGCGGTAGAGAAGGGCGGGGCTGATTTTCTGATGATCTGTACCAATACCATGCATAAAGTGGCTCCGGAGATTGAGGCTGCAATTTCAATTCCCATTTTGCATATTGCAGACGCTACTGCAGGTAGCCTGCTTAAGGATGGTATTAAGACAGTCGGTTTGTTAGGTACCCGTTTTACAATGGAGCAGGATTTTTATAAAGGCAGGTTGAACGAGAAGTTTGGCATTGATGTGATTGTGCCGGATGAAATTCAACGGGCTGTTGTACATGATATTATCTTCCGTGAATTATGCCAGGGTGCCATTAAGGCTGAGTCCAGAGCGGTATATCTGGATATTATCAATAAGCTCTATGAACAGGGTGCACAGGCTGTGATTCTGGGATGTACGGAAATTGCACTGCTTGTCAGCCAACAGGATACCGCTGTTCCTTTGTACGATACGACAGACATCCATGCCCGGCAGGGAGTGATTCTGGCTTTGTCTGAAGCCACTTCGGTATATACGCCCTGAATAATTGAGTGGTATAGCAAAATAATGGTACGAATACCTTTTTTTTTGTAGAACATTATTTTAAATTGATTCTACTTATGCATGAGACCTGAGGTACTTAAGATGGCTGTTCTGCGAGGATTTACTTGCATCGCCATCGGAATCAGGTCTTATTTGTTTTTTATTTTGTTGATTGCATGATTTGTTTTGTTGTAATTCAGCGGTGTTTGTTACAGCCCTGCGGGCGTATAAGAAGTAATTCAGTAATATAGGAAATAATAATGTCAAACGGTAAACAGCCAGAATCCGTTTCTTCTGTACTAAAAACATTTGGGATTTTGCAAGCTCTGAGCACACAAAAAGACATTGGGATCAGTGAACTGGCTCAGCGTCTGATGATGTCTAAAAGTACGGTATACCGTTTTCTCCAGACCATGAAGACTTTGGGTTATGTTGCTCAGGAAGGTGAAAGTGAAAATTATTCTCTTACCCTGAAGTTATTTGAGTTGGGGGCAACGACATTAGAGTATGTTGATCTTGTTGATATCGCGGATATTGAGATGCGCCGTATTTCTGATCTGACTATGGAAGCCCTGCATCTTGGTGCGTTGGATGGCGATAGTATTATTTATATTCATAAAATTGATTCTAAGTACAACCTGCGTATGCAGTCACGTATTGGGCGTCGTAATCCACTTTACTCCACGGCAATTGGTAAAGTTTTGCTAGCGGGAAGAGAAGAAGATGAAGTCCGGAATATACTGGCGGATGTGGAATTTACTAAGTCAACGGAGCGGACTCATGCCGATATTGATTCGTTGCTGAGTGAATTTCCACAGGTAAGAACGCAGGGGTACGGTGAAGATAATGAAGAACAGGAAGTCGGATTACGTTGTCTGGCTGTACCGGTGTATGACCGGTTCAATCGGGTTGTTGCCGGGTTAAGTATCTCACTCCCGACAATCCGTTTTACCGAAGAGAATAAAAAGACCCATATTGCGGAGCTACATGCTGCTGCTGCCCGCATTTCCAGCAAACTGGGATGCAGTAAGTATCCTTATACTGACTGATATCTGGTTTCAGTGACCCTTTGCAAGAGGCTCCGGAATATCCGGAGCTTTTTATATCTGAATTATGGGGGCTATTTCACTTCCTGGCGGGAACCCAGAGCAAGAGTCAGGGCAAATGAAACTGCGAAAGAAATCAGCATACCAATAACATACACACTGATGCTGTCCGGACGGATAGAAATGATACCCGGCAGACCCGCTGCACCCAGAGCCTGAGCTTTTACGTTGAACATGGTCAGGAATGCACTGGATACCGCAGCAGCACAGATTGCTGCAATAAACGGATAACGCAGTTTCAGGTTCACACCAAACATTGCCGGTTCAGTAATACCCAGCAGCGCGGTGATACCGGATGGCAGGGCAATCCCTTTGGTTTTCACATCTTTTGTCGTTATACCGACGGCCAGAGCGGCTGCTCCCTGAGCAATGTTAGACATCGCCGCGATAGGGAAGATAAAAGTACCTCCGGTCACGGCAATATCGGCCAGTAATTGGGTTTCAATGGCAATAAAGCTGTGGTGCATACCGGTGATAACGAATGGTGCGTAGATAAAGCCGAATAATGCACCGCCGACAAAACCGGCGGAGTCGTACAGCCAGTTCAGACCATCACCCAGCAGGAAGCCGATATCACGGGTTGCCGGTCCTACCAGTGTGAACGTCAGGAAACCGGTAATAAAGATAGCCAGCATTGGCGTCAGCAGGTTGTCCAGTACCGATGGGATAACGCAACGCAGCCCGTTTTCTACTTTGGCCAGAATAAAGGCACACACCAGTACCGGCAGAACCGAGCCCTGATATCCTACTTTCTGAATCTCAAAACCAAAGATGTTCCACGTTGGAATAGTTCCGGCCACACTTGCGCCACCGAATCCCCAGCCATTCAGCAGATCAGGGTGAACCATCAGCATACCCAGAGCCGCGCCGAGGAACGGGTTGCCGCCAAACTTCTTCGATGCAGAGAAGGCAAGCAGAACCGGCAGGTAAACAAAAGGAGCGTTAGCAAAAGTGTTGATCATACTTGCCAGATCGGCCATACCCGGGTTGGCATCGATCAATGACATGCCATCGATAAACAGGCCCTTAGCGGTCAGTACGTTAAACAGCCCCATCAGCAGACCGCCAGCCACGATAGCCGGGATAATAGGAACAAAGATGTCAGATAAACCTTTTACTGCCCGCTGAACGATGTTCTGTTTTTGCGCCCCGATGGCGGCTACGTCACGGGTTGACATATCAGCCATCCCGGTGAGAGAGGCCATTTCGGCGTATACCTTATTGACGATACCGGAGCCGAAGATGATCTGGTACTGTCCGGCAACCTTAAACTGGCCTTTAACACCGTCAAGGTTTTCGATGGCTTCTTCCTGGATCAGAGACTCATCTTTTACAGCCAGGCGAAGGCGGGTGGCACAGTGTGCCAGAGCATCGAGATTGGCTTTACCGCCGATCAGCTCTAAGAGTTCTTTTGCTACTGCAGGGTAGTTCATGATATGAGTTACTTTAATTTTTCTTTGGTTTAAGTATTGCTTATTTCTGAACGAAGGTGTGACTATGGTCAATCTCTGGGAACGCTCCCATTGCGAGCTTTGCTGAAATATAGCGAAAAATAGGGATTTATTCTAATAAAGTGTGAGCATGATCTGTTTATTCAGGCAGACTGGCGGATGAGTGCGTGTCATTCCTGCTATCTTTTGCAGAGAATTCTTGTCAGAATTGCAATCCATTGCAGATAAAATAATAAAGGCAGAATGAAGCATGGCAAGTTTGCATGATGTGGCTAAGTTGGCTGGGGTATCTAAATCTACTGTATCTCGCGCAATCAATGATGAATATGGTGTCAAAGAAAGTACTAAGATCAAGGTAAGAAAGGCCATTGAAGAGTGTGGTTATGTCGTTAATCAGGTGGCGAAAGATCTGAAATCGCAGAAGACCAATCTTATTGGGGTAATTGTTCCCCGGGTATCATCCAGTGCGGTTTCTCAGGGTGTTGATGGCTTAAGCCGAATATTTGAAGAAGCCAATAAGCATGTTCTTCTGGCAAACAGTCAGCAGAATAATGAAAAAGAAATTGAATTTATCCGGTTGTTTAATCAAAAACGGGTAGAAGGGATCCTTTTGTATGCGACACATCTGGATCAGGATCTGGTCAAAGTCATTAAAATGTCTCAGGCGCCGGTTGTTCTTGTCGGTCAGGATGGTTCTTTTTTTGATATTCCGAGTGTCATTCATGATGATAACCGAGTTGGCTTTGCTGCGGGACAGCGACTGGTGGATGCCGGAGCGACAAAAATAGGCTTTATCGGGGTACAGAGTGAGGATATTGCCGTTGACTCTATGCGTTATCAGGGGCTGGCTCAGGCATTGCAGTATGCTGGTTTGGGGGATCCGCTGTTTCACAGTCGTGGTAAATTCTTTGTTGAGTCCGGTTATGAGCAGATGCGCCAGTTAGTCATCGAGCACCCAGAGATGGATGGGGTATTTTGTGCTACGGACCGTATTGCTGTCGGTGCCATTAAGGCTATTCTGGAAGCTGGAAAAGAGCCAGGGAAAGACATTAAAGTACTGGGCGTTGGTAATGACGAATTGGGCTTTATTTCTCGTCCTTCACTGTCGACATTCAACTATGCTTTTGACTCTGCAGGAGAAACATCAGCTAATGTTCTTTTGGATCTGATTGAAGGTAAACAGCAGTACACCAGTAAAGTAGTACTGAACTTTCAGGCTGTTGAAAGAGAAACCTGTTAGGTTTTGATTTTGATGTATTTAGAGGAGGATATCGTATGGCAAACCAATATATTCCGCCCAAAGTATGGACAATGAATGACGACAATGGTGGGCAATGGGCGAGTATTAATCGTCCTGATTCCGGTGCCCGGCATGAAAAAATGCTCCCTGTCGGTGAGCATCCTATTCAGTTGTATTCAATGGGGACACCTAACGGACAGAAAGTTACGATTATGCTGGAAGAGTTACTGGCTCTTGGTGTAATGGAAGCTGAATATGATGCGTTTTTGATTAAAATTGGAGAAGGGGAGCAGTTTGGCTCCGGGTTTGTTAAGGTGAATCCGAATTCTAAAATTCCAGTGATGGTGGATTACTCTGGTGATAAGCCAGTCGATGTCTTTGAGTCTGGCAATATCCTCTTTTATCTGGCCGAAAAATTTGGTTATTTTTTGCCGAAAGAAATACAGGCCCGGACTCAGGTAATGAACTGGCTGTTTTGGTTACAGGGGGTTGCACCTTATTTGGGGGGGGGATTCGGTCATTTTTATAGCTATGCTCCGGAAAAGCTAGAATATCCGATTAACCGTTTTGCGATGGAAGCTAAACGTCAACTGGATGTTTTGGATAAGCAGTTGGCTAAGCATACTTATATTGCTGGTGAGGAATACAGTATTGCTGATATTGCGGTATGGCCATGGTACGGAAATTTAGTTCTGGACAGATTATATGGTGGTTCTGCTGAGTTTTTGGATGTGCAGAGCTATCAGCATGTGCAGCGTTGGGCTGTGATGATTGCAGGACGACCAGCGGTGCAGCGAGGAAGAATTGTTAATAAGCCAATGGGTGAGCCCTGGGAAGCGATTAAAGAACGTCACTGCGCGGCAGATATTGATGCTGCACTCAGGTTACAGCCTAATAGGCTGAATTATTGCGAATAAATCATAAGCCGGTTCATCAGAACCGGCTTTGCTGATCAAAATGAGTCATTAATTATATTTGGATGGATAGCCATCTTTATTTTATGCAATAAACAGCTGCAATATTTCGTGAAGTTAACTCAATATTTCTAGCTGCTTCTTCAAGGGCGGTGGTCAGATCCATGGCTTTATTGACTACTGAAAACACGGCATCAATACCATGATTATGAACAATTCCACAGTCGGAAGACAGACAGCCGGCAATACCAATCACCGGACAGTTGTATTTTTTTGCCATCCGAGCAACACCGATGGGTGTTTTTCCATGAATAGTCTGACTGTCAATTCGTCCTTCTCCGGTAATAACAAGGTCGGCATTGGCCACAGCATTACTTAAATTTACCGCATCCATGACAATATCAATGCCAGGGCGAAGTTCCGCAGATAACAGACTGAGTAAAGCTGCACCTAAACCACCTGCCGCACCGGCACCGGACATGTCTTTCACATCCTTATTCAGTTGTATTTTGATAACATTTGCATAAGTGGCAAGGTTATTATCCAACTGTCTGACCATTTCAGGTGTGGCACCTTTTTGTGGACCAAAAACATGTGAAGCACCTTTTGGTCCACATAAAGGGTTATCAACATCACAAGCTACTTCTATGCGAGTTGTGATAAGGCGAGGATCTAACCCCGACATATCAATTGTCGCTAGCTTATTCAATTCACCTCCACCATAACCAAGTTGATTTCCTGAACTGTCCAGCATTCGGATACCTAAGGCTTGAGCCATTCCCAGTCCTCCATCATTGGTTGCACTGCCTCCAATACCAATGATGATGTGCTCTACTCCTCTTTCAAGAACAGCAACAATCAGCTCTCCTGTACCATAGGTTGTGGTTTTCAGGGGATTACGCAGATCGGGTTCTACAAGATGAAGCCCAGATGCAGCAGCCATTTCTATAATAGCGGTTTTTCCATCACCAAGAAGACCATAAAAACCTTCGACTTGTTCACCCAAAGGACCTGTTACGGTATGTTTAACTATTTCTCCGCCAGTCGCATCTATCAGTGACTGTACAGTTCCTTCACCACCATCTGCCATAGGCAACTTAATATACTCTGCATGGGGAAGTATTTGCTTAAATCCATGTTCTATTGCGGTCGCGACTTCCATCGCTGTCAGGCTTTCTTTGTAAGAATCAGGAGCAATTACAATTTTCATTTCTAAACCTCAAAAACTTATACAAATAGTTCGAATACACCAAGCATCATTACGGAAATGAAGGTAATCATTAGACCCACAGCTGATTCATATGGAATAAGCTTTAGACGCTCACGAATATCCATATGAACAGCGCCACCAGTCGCATGGAAAAAACTGCCGTGAGGCATATGATCCAATACGGTTGCACCTGAGTGGATCATCGCAGCGCCAGCTAATGCCGGTACTCCCAGCTCTAGAATGGTGTGACTGAATACATTTGAAGCAACAGCAGTACCTGCTGTTGTTGATGCTGTAGCAAGTGACATCATTGCACCTGAAATCGGAGCCAGAAGATAAGACGGTAAACCTGACGCTGTTAGCAGGCTGATCAGGCCATCCTTTAAGCCTGAATTTGCAATAATACCGGCTAGAGTACCAGTACCAAGAAGCATAACGGCAACAGGAGCCATACGATTTAAACCCGATATTGCAAAATGATTTGTATCATTAAAGCGGCTCATAGCGACTGAGCCAAGCAGACCGCCTAAAGGTAGTGCAATTAGTGGGTCAACATTAATTCCAGCAATAGGGCGAAGTGCCAGTAAAGCGATTGCAACCAGTGGAGCAATAATAGCTGTACTAAATTTAGGTAATTTAGATAGGTCAACAGCAATAACCTCTTCTTTTGTTACCTTACTGCCTTTGTTTATTAATCGCTTGGCAATAAAATAAGCCAAAAATAGTCCACATAAACCTGGAATGATACCAGCAGCCATTACTGAAGTCAGTGGAACATTGAATGCATCAGAGGCAGCTATGGCATTTGGATTTGGAGACATCACATTACCAGCCTTACCTCCGCCAACCATAGCCAGCAAAATAGCAGTTTTTGAAATATCGGCACGGCGTGCAATAGCCAGTGCAATTGGAGACACAGTAATGACTGCTACATCCACAAACACACCAACAGCAGTCAGAATCATGGTTGCTATGGCTAAAGCCAGAAGGGCTCGTGTTTCACCAACTTTTTTAACAATGGTTTCGGCAATAGATGTTGCTGCTCCTGATTCGATTAGAACTCCGGCCAGAACCCCAGCAGCTAAGATACGGAGTACTGCGGTAACGATACCTTGTGCACCACCAATCATTAGTCCAACGGTATCAGTCAGGGATACCCCGCCAACTACCCCACCGATGAGAGCACCAATGATCATGCCATAAGCTGGCGGAACTTTTTTTAGAATAAGAGCGATAGCGATAACCAGTGCAGCTAAAGCTCCGAGAGTAGAGACTTCAATCATTTTTTTATTTCCACAATGTAGGTAAGAGTTATTTTGTGTCGAATATAGGGACTAAAGTCAGTAGAGTCTTTAGAGATTACTACAAATTTATTCTGTTTTTAGAGATTGTATTTTGTGCGTTTGCACAAAATGTTCTATTCGTTGGAAAATAAGCTTAGTGCCAGATAGAGTTGGAGTAAGTTGCTTAATTTGTTGATATCTAAGGATGTTATCTGTTCTATCTTGTCCATTCTATATCTCAGAGTATTCCGATGAATATGCAGAACTTGGCAAGTTAGACATGCATCACAATTTTGCTTAAAATATTCATTCAGGGTTTTGACTAATGTACCTTTTGTGTCGTGTTGCAGAAGTAATTTGTAAGGGTGTTCCAGTTGCGATGCTTTCCATGGCTCTGACAGAAGGCTACTCATCAGTACCGGCAGTTTGTGATCTTGATAAAAGAAAACATTACCGAGTTTGTTTGCTGCGATCTGCATAGTGAGCTGAGCGGTTTCAAAAGATTTTGCCAGTCCATCGACATCTGGGAAATAGTCACCCAGAGCCATTTTTATAGTGAAGTTTCCTTCTTTAGATATACGTTTAAGTAATTGATTTATACGCTTCGTTTCCGTATCTCTCGACCAATCATTTTTAGTCAGAGAAATGGGTTTTAGTACAACAACCTGTTTTTGAGAAACCGATAGTATCCCAACAAGGTTGTCTCGTTCCGGATATTCAAGAAGGTGAACCAGATGTTGAAGATGTTCTAGTGAAAAAGCGGTATTTTTATCAGGAATGACTTTAACCAGAACTGCAATCCGAGGCTGTGACAGGTCGAGTTCGAGACGCTCAGCAATAGAGCTAAGTTGAGTATCGTTAAGCTGAGTTCCCTGAATCAGTTGTAGAACCAGTTCTTCACGATGACGTTTATTCCATTGAACCTGGGACATTAGTGCGGCTTGTTCAACAATCAATTCTGCAGTCATTTTGACCAGTTCGCCATAGTGATGTACCTGATCTGGTGTGCCGGAAATTCCTATAACGCCGATAATTTTATCCAGATAAAGTATCGGCAGGTTAATGCCGGGTTTAACTCCTTTAAGATTTTCTGCGGTTGCATGATCAATTTCGACTATACGACATTCAGTAATTGCCAGAACAGCCCCTTCGTGTTTTTGATATAAACGGGCAGGATCGCCTGAGCCGATGATCCGTCCTTTGTCATCCATGACGTTAATAGAATAAGGTATAATTTTCATGGTTCGGGCAACGATTTGCCTAGCGATAGTCTCGTTTAATTGCATCAGTTTAGTAGGTTATTGTGGGATCAAGGTGTTGATCATAGCATTTAAGAGGTAATGGTTATCAAGAAAGAATGGATTCTTGCTGTTGAACACTTGCCAACGGATATATAAATGATATTTTGTCGCTGACTCAGCATTGTTTCAGACCATCGTTATAGCCTTTTCTGTCGGGCTATCCGATGGTTTTTTATATACGGGGGAGTGTTATGGCTAACAAGCCGGATAGGATTACTGCCATGCAGCAGATTATTGATGCTGTAAAAGCTGAATTTCCGTTATATCAGGAAGATACTTTTGTATGTGGCCCGGATAACACATGCATTGGCTGCCCTAAGAAACTGATGGAAATGGTTGATGCAGAACTTCAGTACTGGCAGCACCAAATTAACAGGGGAATACCACCGACATTCGATGAGCTCTATCAATTTGGTAAAATGTGTAAAAATATCCGCCGGGCCTTGGTACGTAATAACCGAATTTCTGTCTAATTCATTTCTCCCGCTTGCTGTAGGCTGAATGCGGTTAACGGGTCGATACCCATAACCAGATCTTCTACCTGTCGGATCGCTTCTATGGTTGAACTATTTTTTCTGTAGATCAGATAGATAGGCCGGTGCCATTCATGAATACCTGCAACCCGGTGTAACTGACCTGATGCAAGAAAAGGTTCGACAATTGTGGCTGGCAGATAGGCGGCTCCGCCTTTTTCCAGAATAAAATCCAGAGCGATTCTCCCTGACGATGTACGCAGGAAAGGTGCCGGAATACCGGGATGACGCTCTGCATGTTCTGAGGAAAAACGCGTACCCCAGTCGATGTAGACGTATTTTTGCTGGAATACTTCATTTACATGGCAGGGTGTTGTTGAAACCAGCGTCAACACCAGATCTGCAATTTCCCGGCATTTCAGTTCTTCTGATTTCAGTGGATCCAGCATAAACGCGATATCCAGAGTTCTTTCCATCAGGCTTCGGTTCAGTTGCTCTCGGGTTAGTGCCTCTGCAATAAAACCATAGCCGTTAAACGTATCGGTAATTTCGCTCAGGCAGTTTTGCAGATAGGCATCCCAGATATTCGGTGAACCGCCGATTGTCAGTTGCAAGGCTTTTCCACTTTCCAGTGAAAGTTCGAATTTGGCCTGCTCCAGAGAGGTGACCATCACTTCTGCATAGCCGATCAAACGTTCACCGGCAGAGGTCAGTTTTATGGCATTTCTGTCCCGGATAAACAGGGTTGTATCGAAGTAGGCTTCCAACTGTTTAATACGGGCGCTGACGGCGGCCTGAGTGATATACAGGTTCTCAGCTGCGCGCCCGAAATGACGTACTTTAGCCACTTCCAGAAAGGTACGAAATACTTTTACATCCATAGTGAAATTCTCAAATTGCTCAGAGCGGAGATTAACAATAATTCCTTGTTGTGACGATAAAAATGTTTTGATTTTCTTTTACAAGGATTAGCCCTAATTTCGCCTTACTTCAACACAGACAAGAAATATGAGGTCATTATGAGTACTGACGCTGAGATAGAACTTCGCATGGGCGAAAAGCGTTTTTACGATAATAAAGCATTTCCGCGCGGTTTTGCTAAATCAGGTAATTTCACCATTATGGAAGAAGAGCTTCTTATTTATTACGGTGACACCATGTCCGGTCTGGAGGCAGGAACACTGCAGCCTGAAAATAAGGAAGAAGAGCATTTTGTTAAGGTACTGGAAGATCACGGCAAGGCCAAAACCAAACTGGAAAAAGTCTGGCTGAAGTACGTTAAATTTGCACGTGGGAGAAAGCAGTTTCATACCCTGAATAGTAAAAAACCGTCAGCCAGCCAGAGTCTGGTTGAACTTGAAGATGAACCTAGCAGCCTTTATGAGGATTAATCATTGCATATCTGTTTTTTAATGTATCCGTGGGACAGAGTTGACCCAGAAACAGATACCACATTAAGGCTGGTTCACGAATGTGCTGCCCGGGGTCATACTGTGGCGATAACGACTACCAGTGGACTGACTATCCGGGACAGTACAGTATATGGATTTTGTCAGGTCATTAAAAAAGGCCAGAGAATTTCCGAGAATATTCCACGTTTTTACCGTCAGGTCGAGCTGCAGAAAAGACGACTGCCTATGGCTGGTTTTGACGTGATTTTTATGCGGGCCAATCCGCCACTGGACAATCTGGCACTGAATTTTTTGGATTCCATCAAAGGCGATACCCTTATCGTGAATGATCTGGAAGGTCTGCGTATGGCAAATAATAAACTCTATACTGCGAGTATGGAGGGGGTTGCCAGTGATTATATTCCGACAACTCACGTGTCGAAAAACCGTGATTACTTGCAGCGGGTTCTGGAAGAAACCAACTGTGAGAAAATGATTTTGAAGCCGCTGAACGGTTATGGCGGTCACGGTGTGATCGTTATTGAAAAAAGTGCCCGGCAGAATTTCCGTTCGCTACTGGATTTCTATATCGGAACCGGTGAGCAAAGCAACTATGTGATCCTGCAGGATTACATAGAAGGTGCGGAAGAAGGAGACAAACGTATCATGATGCTCAACGGGGAGCCTATTGGCGCAATGAGACGGATCCCTGCTAAGGATGAGTTTCGTTCCAATGTGCATGCCGGCGGTTCAGTTGTTAAGCATGTGATCACCAAAGAAGAACGGCAGTTGTGTGCGGCTATCGGACCGAAGCTGGTACGTGATGGGTTGTACTTTACCGGTTTAGACGTGATCGGCAATAAGCTGGTTGAGGTTAATGTACTCAGTCCGGGAGGTATTACCCGTATCAATAAACTAAACCGGGTACGCCTTCAACGTCAAGTTATTGATTTTATTGAAAACATAGTTCATTCTAAAGATGTGATTCTTCAGCGTAAGAGCGCGTTCCGCAGAGCAGTGGAAGATTCTAATATTGAACACTAATCAGAGTTATCCTCTGGAGGAGATGCTCCGCTTTATTGAGCTGGAGCAGCCTTTCTCCGGGCAACTGGCCGATTCTGGCTGTCAGGTGAAAATTGAAGCCTACCTGCCAGTTGTTTGTACCGCTATTCATGCCGGTAGCGGTATGCGTCCAGAACTGGAAAAACAGTGTCAGCTTTCAGCACAGGAGCGTTTTTTCGAGGAAGATCCGTTTACTGATGAGATGATTGCTTCTCAGCCTATTACATTGTGTGGACTGGATTCCCGCTTCGAATACGATCTTAACCGACCTAAGACTCTCAGCACATATTACAAATCGGCCTGGAGTAAAAAGGTCTGGACGAAACCACTTTCTCCAGCACAAAGACAAAAGAGTCACAGTAAACATGAACTATTTTATCTTTTATATAAGGCTTTGATCAAAAAGCTGGAAACTAAGTTTGGTCTGGTGATTGTTTTTGATTTGCATTCATACAATTACCAGCGTATTGATAAGCAGACTCCGGTCTTTAATATCGGTAGTGCTCAGATCGATATGGAACGCTGGGGAGCCGTAGTGAAGAAATTTACCGGTGAACTGAAGCAGATCTCACTACCTAACCTGACCTGTACTGCAGAAGTGAATGCTGTATTTGAAGGGCGGGGCTATCTGATTTCGCACACCAATGCGCATTTTGACCGGACACTAGTGTTACCGACAGAAGTAAAGAAAATCTTTATGGATGAGCAGAGCGGAGAAGAATACCCTCTGGTACTCGAGGCTGTTCAGATCGGATTGAAGCAGGCTATCAGCAATACCAGCGCTTATTTTCAACGTCGGTTTAATCTGAAAACCCGGGTACGCAAAGCGGATATGTTGAGCTCACAGATAGAGCCTTCTGTTCTGTCGGTCGACAAGGCGTTATACCGCCTTGCTCAGAAAGTCGAAACACTGAAATACGTTAACCCGACTAATCTGGTAAAGGAACGAGCCCGATTCTTTGCTGCCCCGGGTCGTTACCGGCCTGATTATCGTTACCGTCAGTTACCGATTAAAGCCAATGATTTTAAACATCAGTTGTATAAACTGCCGATTGATAATATCGCCGATCCGGATATGCGGCTTTTATACAGTGATATGGTTAATAAGCTGAGTGAACAGGTTGATTTACTGACAAGTGTCGGGCAGGAATCGTTTCTGTATAATTCATTGAAATATCACGGCAGGCCGGACACTACTGCGATAAAAAATGCGCAATTTTTACTGTACGCAAAGACGCTTGCAGAAGAGGCTGGAGAGATTTTTACTTCTGCCGAAGCGAAAGTGAAAATGGCAGAAGCGGCGAAAGCATGGGATATGAAATGCCGTATTGTTGAGACCAGTTCACTGGCTGCCAGAGCCATGGTCTCCTCAGTACCACCGACATTGTATCTGAACAACGGTGCGAGTTTTTCTCAGGCTGAAACGAATCGTTTGATCCAGCATGAGCTTGGGGTGCATATGGCGACAACGCTGAATGCCAGAATGCAGCCGCTGAATATTTTCCGTCTGGGTCTGCCCGGTTCAACTGCAACGCAGGAAGGTTTGGCAATTCTGGCAGAATATAAATCCGGCCATATGTCGCACGAGCGCCTGCAGACGCTATCAGTCAGAGTGCTAGCGGTTGATTCGATGCTGAAGGAACAGGATTTTTATCAGACTTATTCTTATCTTCTGGATGAGTTGGGATTAGATAGAGACTCAGCCTTTAACATTACAACCCGGGTTTACCGTGGTGGTGGGTTGACCAAGGATTATCTGTATTTGGTTGGTTTTATTCAGATGTTGCGCCGCTCACAGCAACGTTCGCTGGATAACCTTCTGATAGGAAAATGCAGCGGGAAATATCATGACCTGATTGATGAGCTGGTTGAACGGAAATGGCTGCAGACACCTCATTACCGGTTTGATATATCGGACAATACGATCGAACCGGTTCTGATGTATCTGATTGAGTCGCTGCAGTCGGTCAGCTAGCCTGTGTACATCATCCACAGATGAGAGAAAGGCATTACGAGCAGCAGCGCCGGTAGCATGTTGGCGGTCGGGAAGGACATGATGCCACAGATACGGAAACCTGTAGCAAACATGATCAGACCGCCTACCGCTGAAAAGTCTGCGATCATATCCGGGGTAGTCAGCGGCATAATCGACTGAGCACCAGAGAAGAGTAAGACCTGAATTAGCATCTGAGGGATGACCAGAGCGATCACCGGCAGACCCAGAGTTATGGTAAAAATACCGGCAGTAAACAGATCCAGAAAAGATTTGACGATAAGCATGGATGCATCGCCGGTGATCCCTTCGTTTATTGAACCAAAGATGCCGGTGCCGCTGGCGCAGAACAGGATCAGCAATGCGATAAATTGCTCCATGTACTCTTCCTGTGTTAGGTCATGAGGAATCGATGGAGCAAATCGCTCAACCAGCCCTTTCACCATACCGGCTACTTTCTGGATTTTATGTTCCAGATCGATGATTTCACCCAGAATAGAGCCAAGCAACAATGCCAAAATGGTCGCTGGCAGGTATTTTACCCTGACTGTCATCGCCAGACCCAATCCCATTGAAGCAAGGCCGAAAATCATCGGCATTTTGTGTCGGATACGTTCGGGAACTTTGCTGCCTATTGTCGCACCACCAAGGGTGCCGACGACCAGCGCAGCACCATTTACTAATGGTCCAATCATGCTGTTTCTCCTGCACTAAGTATTATGTTGGGAAATATTGGAAGTTATCTAAGGTGAGGTCAGAGATATTTATCCCTCTTGAAGGGCAAGAGGTTGCTTATAGTATTTTTGTTCCAATATAAACGTCACTAGTTATGATACCCGTTGCCCTTCACTGAATCTACTATTCTTACGGTTTATTACTGCTTAATGTTTATTAGCCGGCATCATCAGATTGGCAGTAACGGTCAGAAAGATCATCATAATTGCTATCGGCCATAGTGTGCCGTTATAAAATACCGTAGTCAGGCCGCCTGCAATGGATGAGGTCAGAAACTGGTTTGCTCCGAACAGTGCTGACGCTGAGCCGAGATGTTCTCTGAAGTGGCTGATATACACGGCATTAGAATTTGGCATTACAGCTCCGAGTGAGCCGATCATACAGATAATACTGATTGCCTGTATTTGCACTGGTGCATCCAGTACAATACAAACCACAAACAGCGCAACGAAAATAGCCTGAACTTTTAGTGCCCATCCCAGCAAGGTTTGAGCCGGATACTTTGCCAGAAGGCGGCTGTTAATCCGGTTAACGATAGCGACCATAACGACGTTCATCGCAAAGACCAGCGCGAACACCTGATCATCTAAGCCAAAGTATTGCTGATAGATAAACGAAGCGTTAGTGACAAATACCATCATCACACTTTGGCCGAAGCCTTGTACAGCAATGTAACGCAGTGCGGGACGGTTACGCAGTACATAAGCATACCGTTTAACCGCAGAGGTTTTCTGTATCTGTTCTGGTTTATCTGCGGGCAGTTTGCTCGCCGCGAACACCAGAACCAGCAGGGCGTATATGGCCAGAAAATAAAAGATCATCTGCCAGTTGCCGACCAGTAGGATCAGAGCTCCGACACTGGGAGCCAGCGCTGGAGCCGCAACCATAATCAGTGCGACCAGAGCAAAAATCTTAGCGGCTTCATTGCCTACAGCCCGTTCTCTGATCAGAGCTGGAACACAAACAATAGAAAAGCCACCACCAATGGCTTGTATCACTCTGAATATCTGAACAGGCAGCAGGGAATCAGATTGGGCAATGATCAGGGTTGAGAGGATATACAATGACAACCCGGAGAGGATTAGACGGCGTTTACCGAAGGTGTCTGCCAGCGGACCGCCAAATATCTGACCGATAGCCATACCGAGAATATAAAAGCTTATTGTTGCTGCCACCTTATCAGGACCGACGCTGAAATAGTCGGACATATACGGCATAGCCGGCAGATAAGCATCAACTGCAAATGGAGAGACCCCCATGATCATGGCCATCAGCAGCACAAAAGTTTTTTGAGACATCTTTACTCACTCTTCATTAATATTATTTTTATGGATATATCTTTCTAGAAAGATAATAGCTTGAAACTATCTTTCTGGAAAGATAATATGAATAAAAAATTAGTTGCGAGAATGTTATGTCTGATAAAAACCTGCCCTTTGAAGGGTTTATCAATCTTATGCAGGAAAACTGGCCGAGTGCATATCAGACGCTGTACCCACTTTTTCCCAGAATGCGCAGGGTTGTTGAATATATGGATGGTTTTAAAAGCCGTCTGATGATGGAATATGGTTTATGTGGTTCAGATTTTGAATTGTTAACGGCACTGAGGCGCAGCAGTCGGCAGGCACCTTATCAATTAAAACCAACAGAACTGTATGATTTTATGCTGTTCAGCTCCGGTGGTCTGACAAAGGTATTGCATCGTCTGGAAGATAAAGGTTTTATCACCCGTTTTTCCAGTAAGGCTGATCGCCGGAGTAAGATGGTCAGATTGACGGAAGAAGGTCAGAGATTAATTGAAACGGTTGTCAGTCATTATCAGCAGATCCATCATCAGATTTTGGATAATTTCTCAGAGGCTGAAGTAGCGCAACTGGATCATCTGATTACTAAGTTACTGGCCAATGCAGAGGCACAGAAAGGCTTGTGGTGACGGGATATGAGTTTTTCATTTATGTTGTTATGATATTCTAAGTCTGTTTTTTAACTTGGTTAAAGGTGTCGTGATGCAGTATTTTCCGGTCTTTCTGCGTTTGTCAGACAGGCAGGTATTAGTGGTTGGTGGTGGTGATGTTGCCTGTCGCAAGGTAGATCTTCTGTTGCGTGCAGATGCAAACGTGACGGTTATTTCTATTGGGCTTCATCCGTATCTGACTGCTTATGCGGGATCCGGCCGTATCCGTTATATATGTAAAGCTTATGAGCAAAGTGATTTAGACGGGTTTGATCAAATCTGGGCGACAACCAATCAGAAAGAAGTAAACCGCCGGATCTATACAGATGCGACTGCTCGTGGTTTGTGGGTGAATACAGTGGATGATCCGCAGTATTGTCATTTTATTACTCCTTCCATGGTGGATCGCAGCCCGGTTCAGGTTGCAATCTCCAGTGGCGGTGCTTCTCCTGTATTGGTACGTTATTTACGGGAAAGTCTGGAAATATTATTACCGCAAAATATATCTTTATTGGCCGCATTTGCCGGAAAACAACGAGATCGGATAAAACACCATTATTTTTGTGTGGATGAGCGGCGTAAATTCTGGGAGCGTTTTTTCCGTTCTCCAGAACTGGAAAATATTCGTTGTGAACATGAATTAGAACATATATTTTCCCGTTATTTGGAGGAAAATAATCTTCCTGAGAATAATATTATCTATATTAAAGTTGGTCAGGATCCGGAATTACTGACCATAAAAGCACTGCGCCTGATGCAGCAGGCGGAATATATTTTATACAGCGAGGACTGTCCGGATATTTTTGTTGATCTTTGCCGTCGTGATGCTGACAGGGAACAATTTGTTTCCGGGCAGCTGTGGAGCCGGGCGGATAAATTGGCAAAATCAGGTATTCGGATAGTGATTTTATCAGCAGAAAAAACAGAGAAAAGCCGTCAGACAGCAGACGGTACAGGATCCGAGGGTGCGATTTTTTTATCGGCACAAGACGCTCAATAGTCGGAATGTAACTCGATGATAATTTTAATGGTTTTTGTCTGTTTTTATAATTTTAACCCCGAAATATATCCCCTACCTCTTTAGAGGTGTTTTTGATTGAAATTGATTTAAATCAATATTTCGATCGATTTCTTCACTAAAACTGCTCCCAGTTATGTATCCGGGAGCAGGACATTTATGTGCGAAAAAATGAAACTTGTCGTCATAGGCAATGGGATGGTTGGTCATCGCTATATTGAAGATTTTGTTGAAAAAGCAGATATCTCAAATTTTGAAATTACCATTTTTTGTGAAGAACCTCGGGTGGCTTATGATCGGGTACATTTATCCTCATATTTTTCTCACCATACTTCTGAGGAACTATCGTTAGTCAAATCTGGTTTTTATGAAAATAACGGAATTAATATTTTAGTTGGTGAAAAAGCCGTTAATATTAATCGGGGAAAAAAGATTATTTTTTCTAGCAGTGGACGTGAAGTTGCATACGATAAATTAATATTAGCAACCGGATCCTATCCTTGGGTACCTCCGATTAAAGGTTCAGAAAATAAAGACTGCTTTGTCTACCGTACGATTGAAGACCTGAAAGCGATTGAAGCCACCGCTAAGAAGAGTAAAAGCGGAGTTGTTGTCGGTGGCGGTCTGCTGGGTCTGGAAGCTGCCGGAGCCCTAAAAGCATTGGGTATGGAAACGCATGTGATTGAGTTTGCCCCGGTACTGATGGCTGAACAGCTGGATCAGCAGGGGGGCATACAACTGCGTAAAAAAATTGAAAGTATGGGGGTGAAGGTTCATACCTGCAAAAATACGCAGGAGATTATCGCCTCCGGTAATAATTCTCGTAATACCATGCAGTTTGCTGACGGCAGTAGTCTGGAAGTGGACTTTATAGTGTTCTCTACCGGTATTCGTCCACAAGATAAACTGGCTCGGCAGATGGCGCTAGAGATTGCTCCCCGTGGCGGTATTGTTATCAATGATCATTGTCAGACATCAGATGAAAACATTTATGCTATCGGTGAATGTGCATCCTGGAACAGTCAGTTTTTTGGTCTGGTTGCCCCAGGATACAAAATGGCGACCGTCGCTGTTGACCACCTGTTAGGTAACGAAAGTCGCTTTGAAGGTGCCGACATGAGTGCCAAGCTGAAATTGTTGGGGGTGAAGGTCGGTAGTATCGGTGACGCCAATGGCCGGACTCCGGGCTGTAAAAGCTATGTGTATCTGAATGACGATGATGAAACCTATAAGCGTCTGATTGTTTCTGAAGATGGCAAACATCTTCTGGGAGCCGTATTGGTCGGGGACACTTCTGACTATGGCGATTTATTGCAGCTGAAACTGAACAATATTGAACTGCCGGAGCACCCTGACTCTTTGATCCTGCCTGCTTACGCTGGTGCGGAAAAGCCGACTCTTGGTACGGATGCTCTGCCCGAATCTGCGGTTATTTGTTCATGTTTTGATGTGACTAAGAAGAAAATTGCTCAGGCTGTGGCAGACGGACACCACACTATTGCGGCAGTCAAAGCTGCAACAGGGGCTGGTACCGGATGTGGTGGGTGTATCCCTCTGGTGACTTCCGTGCTGAATGCTGAGCTGGAAAAAGCAGGTGTTGATGTCTGTAACCATATCTGTGAACACTTTGCTTATTCGCGTCAGGAACTGTTTCATCTGATCCGTATTGAAGGGATCCAGAGTTTCGATGAGATGTTACAAAAGCATGGAAAAGGCTACGGTTGCGAAACCTGTAAACCGGCTATCGGCTCGATTCTGGCTTCTTGCTGGGGTGAACATATTCTTAAGCCTCAGCATGTAGGACTGCACGATACCAACGATAACTTCCTGGGTAACATGCAGAAAGATGGCACTTATTCTGTTATTCCGCGTATGGCGGGTGGTGAAGTGACGCCACAGGCACTGGGTGCACTGGCTGCTGTGGCAGATGAATACAATTTGTATACCAAGGTAACCGGTGCTCAGCGTATTGGTTTGTTCGGCGCGCAGAAAGATGACCTGCCAACGATCTGGGAAAAGCTGATTGCTGCCGGGTTTGAAACCGGGCAGGCGTACGCTAAAGCACTGCGCATGGCAAAAACCTGTGTTGGCAGCACTTGGTGCCGTTACGGTGTACAGGACAGTCTTGGCCTTGGTGTTATGATCGAGAACCGTTACAAAGGCATCCGCACCCCGCACAAAATGAAATTTGGTGTTTCCGGCTGTACCCGCGAATGTGCTGAAGCTCAGGGTAAAGATCTGGGCATCATCGCGACCGATGTGGGCTGGAATATGTATGTCTGCGGTAACGGTGGCATGAAGCCTCGTCACGCGGATCTGCTGGCATCGGATCTGGACGAGAAAACCCTTCTGCAATATATCGACCGTTTCATGATGTTCTATGTCCGTACAGCCGACAAACTGCAACGCACCTCGGTCTGGCTGGAGAATCTGGAAGGCGGTATCGATTACCTGAAAGAGGTCATCATCAATGACAAGTTGGGGATCAATGATCAGCTTGAAGCCGATGTGGCCAGCCTGATTGAAAACTATCGCTGCGAGTGGAAAGACACGGTTGAGGACAGTTCTCAGCATCACCGTTTTGCTCATTTTATTAACAGTGATCTGCGTGACGATAACGTGATATTCGTATCGCAGCGTGAGCAGCACCGGCCTGCCACTTTTACGGAAAAACATCCGGAAATAAGAGGCGATATCCTACATATAGAACTGGAGAGTCAATCATGAATCAGTGGCAGAAAATTTGTGATGTAAAGAACATTATTCCGGGAACCGGTGTATGTGCACTGATTAATGGTGAACAGATTGCTCTGTTTCGCCCTTATGCTGATGAGCAGGTGTTTGCTATCCACAATATGGATCCGTTTGCAAAGTCGAATGTCCTGTCCCGAGGCATTATTTGTGAGCATCAGGATGAACTGTGGGTCGCCAGTCCGCTGAAAAAGCAGCGCTTTAGGCTTAAAGATGGGTACTGTTTTGAAGATGAACGCTTTAGTGTTTCCTCATTTGAGGTCCGGGTGACAGACGGTTCGGTTGAGATGTTGGTGTAATCCGTTTCTTTTCCTTTGGTTGTCTTTGCGTTAAGAGATCCATAGTGGCTCGTAGGTCAGAGCATGAGCCGCTATCAGTGTCTTAACTTTAAGGATACAAACATGTTTACTGATACGATTCAAAAGTGTGGTGACACCGCTGCCCGGATTAAACGTTTAGCAGAAGAGAACCCTCTGGGATTCTGGATCAGCTCCGCGATGGCTGGGGCTTATGTTGGACTGGGTATTATTCTGATATTTACTTTTGGGAATCTGGTGGATCCGGCTATGCGACCGATGGTTATGGGGGCAACCTTCGGTATTGCATTAACACTGGTGATCATTGCCGGTTCTGAGTTATATACCGGTCATACTATGTTTCTGGCTCTGGGAGCCAAAACCGGACAGATTAGCTGGATGGATAACCTGAAGATTCTGCCTCAGACCTGGCTGGGTAATCTGATGGGTTCTGTTGCTGTTGCGGCTCTGTTTATGTACGCTGGTGGCGGTAAACTGCTTCCGGATGCATCCAGCCTAGTGCATAAAGTTGCATTGGTAAAAACCAGCGCTCCGGCGACAGTTCTGTTTTTTAAAGGTATCCTGTGTAACTGGCTGGTTTGTCTGGCTATCTGGATGTGTCAACGAACCGAAGGCAGCGCCCGTTTTATCGCTATTTGGTGGTGTCTGCTGGCGTTTATCGGCAGTGGTTATGAACATTCAATTGCAAATATGACAATTTTTGCTTTGTCCTGGTTTGGAGAAAGTGCTCAGGGTTATTCATTGGCAGGCATCGGCCATAACCTGTTATGGGTGTCTCTGGGTAATGCGGTATCCGGCATTGTTTTTATTGGGCTGGGGTACTGGTATGCAACACCAAAAGAAGAGCGTCCGGTTGCCGTTGAAAAAGCGGTCATTCATTCACTGGTAACGGGTAAAGTATAAGGAAAAAGTATGGCGGACACGTCTGAATGTCCAGTTATAAGTCATATATCACGAGGTATGCAGGGAATGGTTTCGCTTGTTGGAGCCGGACCGGGTGATCCTGATCTACTGACAATGAAAGCCTGCCGATTACTGCAGCAGGCAGAGGTGGTTGTCTATGACCGCTTGGTCTCTCCGGAGGTTATGGCTATGGTTAATCCATCAGCTGAGCAGATCTATGTTGGTAAGAAACTGGATTATCATATTATACCACAGGGTCAGATCAACCAGATTTTGGCAGAGCATGCCCGAAGAGGAAAGCATGTGGTACGTCTGAAAGGAGGGGATCCTTTTATCTTTGGTCGTGGCGGAGAGGAAATTGAATATCTGGCTGATCAGCAGATCCGCTTTGAAATTGTTCCGGGAATCACCGCTGCTGCCGGTGCTACGGCTTATGCCGGGATTCCGCTGACCCACCGGGATTATTCTCAGGGGGTTGAATTTATTACCGGTCATATTAAACAGAATGGTGATTATCTGTGCTGGTCATCTCTGGCTCAGAGTAATCATACGCTGGTGTTTTATATGGGGCTGAAGCAGAGTGGTTATATCAGTGAGCAGCTATTACTGAACGGACTGGATTCAAGTACCTCTTGTGCCATTATTGAAAAAGGAACGACACCTCAGCAGAAAGTTTTTTTAACTACGTTAGTAGAGTTACCGCAGGCAGCAAAACAGGCTGAAAGCCCGGCTCTTATCGTTGTGGGAGGTGTGACAAAGCTGCATGAAAAGCTGCAATGGTATTCAGCAGGATAAGTTATTATATAAGGTTTGAAGAGCTTAGAAGTTATTTCAATCAGTGGCGGCATCATGGTATCTTTTCCTGCCAGAAGCAGGCAAAAGGGGCATGCGTGTGCAATACGTTAAGATTAAAGAAGCGCTACTGGAGCAAATTGATACCGGGATGCTGGCGGCGGGGCAAAAGTTGCCGGCAGAAAGAAAACTGGCAGAAACCTTTGATACTACGCGGGTTACTTTACGTGAAGCTCTTTCATTGCTTGAATCTGAAGGGCGTATCTATCGCGAAGATCGCCGGGGCTGGTTTATCTCTCCGCAGCCAGTCTGCTATAACCCGGCACTGGCACTGACATTTGAGGATATTGCTATTGCGGCCAACCGCAAGTTCGGCTCTGAACTGATATCCGCGAAAACAGTTCTGGCAACAAAGCAGGCATCGGAATTACTGGCATTGCCCCCTTTCAGTGAGGTTCACCGTTTGGAACGGGTGCGTTATCTGGATGATCGTCCGGTTGTATATATGACCCATTTTATTAAGTCGGATCCATTTCCTAATCTGCTGAATTTTGACCTTTCGGTGTCTCTGACGAATGTTTATCACGAATACTTTAATATTTGTTACGGTAGAACTCGCTACTGCATCAGTATTACGTCATTGGTCGGGGATATGGCGCACGCCCTGAGAGCTACATCCGGCAGCCCGGCTATGCTGGTGAAGAAATTCAATTATGATCAGCATGGCACTCTGATTGATTGCTGTCTGGAATACTGGCGACATGATGTCATCTGTATTGAATCCGAGGCCGAATTTTCCTGAATCTGTCAGGCCAGGAGTGGCTTGGGTAAACTATAGATGACGAATACCACGATAAATACACGAATTAACCAGCTTCATTTCGGCCAACCGAAAAAGTCTCTGAGGTTGGAGCATGTTCTTTTAGAACCGCTTAACAGAGATAAAATCCGGGTTCGAATCGAGGCAACCAATATTAATCCAAGCGACCTATTGTCGATTTATGGCGTCGGTCAATACAGACATAGTCATCAACCACCCAGAGTTCCTGGGTTTGAAGCCGTCGGGCAGATAGTAGAATCCAGTCATGTGGAATTTGTCGTAGGCCAGCGAGTTGTTGTGGCAATGAGTGGAACATGGCAAAAGTATATTGATGCATCGCCGGACAACCTATTTCATATTCCTCACGATCTGGACAATGGTTACGCATGCCAATTATATATAAATGCATTAACTGCTTGGATTCTGACCACTGAAATTACTCAGTTAACTAAAGATGATGTTGTCATTATTAATGCTGCAGGTTCAGCAATAGGTAAGATTTTTGCCCAGTTAGCATCTTCACTGGGGTTCACTCTTATTGCTGTAACATCGAAAGCCGAAAGTTATCCATATAGTTCACATTACGTATTGAATGCAAAAGAAGATTTAATTTACCAGATTCAGCGACTTGATTTACCCAGACCAAATATCGCATTTGATGCCATCGGTGGAAAAGCAGGAACAGAACTTATGCATACCGTCGGTAATAAAGGCCGGTTTATCAACTATGGGACTCTTTCTCTGGAGTTTTATGAGGCTTGTTTTTTCGAATATGTGAAAAGTCAGGATATCGATTTTAGTACATTTTTCTTACGCTACTGGGAAGATGCTGTTGGTAAAGATGTCCGACGTAAAAAATTCACGTTGATGTTAGATCATTTCATCACTAATAGAATACAACTGGATGTTGACCGTTACATATCACTAGATGACATTCAATCGGCTATTGATCTCATTGAGTCAGAAGCAACCCCTTTACAGGGGAAAATTATTTTGACCCCTGTAAGTAATGGTAATGATTTATGATTATTTGCCAAGATAATAGAGTACACCTTATCCAGCGAACACAGAAGATTAAATCACACTTGTAGAAACTCAGTAAGTGTTTCTGCAAGTGTGGTTACTGCCGTTTTCAGCTCTTCCGGTGTGGAGTTTGTGAAGTTCAGGCGTAGTGCTGACTTTGCCTGCATTTCTTCAGGATAGAAAACAGGACTGGGTACCACAGCGACATAGCGGGAGAGTAATAGTTTTGCTAGTGCAAAAGTGTTGCATTTCGGTAGTGATAACCAGACAAACATACCCCCGTCAACCGGGGTGACGTTACAGCTTTCTGGGAGTTTTTCCTGTAATTCGGCCAGAAGTACCTTATAGCGAGACTGGTACAGTTCGCGGATTCGTTTTATATGTAACGGAAAATCTTTGTGTTGCAGTAAACCCAGCAGCAGAGCCTGCATTGGAGTACTTGAGTGAAGATCGGCTCCTTGTTTTATTTTTATCATTGGGTCGATATAACTTGCCTTACCTGTTACTGCTCCTAGTCTCAGTCCCGGGGAGGCTATCTTGGAGAAAGAACGCAGTACAATCGAATGCTGAGGACAGAAATTAGCAGCCTGAGAGAGAGTTTTTCCGGAAAAACGTAATTCCCGGTAAGGGGCGTCTTCAATCAGTGTAACATTGTATTTGATACATAGCTTTGCTACATGTTTACGGGTTTCCAACGGCCAGCATATACCCGTTGGGTTATGGAAATCCGGTACAGCATAAAACAGTTTTGGCAACAGAGTGGCAAAGTAGGTCTCCAGCTCATCGAGATCCGGTCCAGTTTCTGTTTGTGAAACGGTCACGATATTCGCTTGTACCAGTCTGAATACCTGCATTGCACCAAGGTAACTTGGTGCTTCCATCACAATGGTATCCCCCGGATTGATGTATGCCCGTGCAAGCAGATCCAGCCCTTGTTGAGAACCGGTACAGAGCATTACTTTATGCGTATTTGGAAGCTGATAATATTGGCTGAGATAGTCCATCAGGGGCTGATATCCGGCGGTGTTTCCGTACTGAAAAACGTCGGGCATGTCCACAAGCTTCTCGAGTGTAGGTTTCATCAGTTCGACTGGAAAGGTTGCTTTATCCGGTAGTCCTCCGGCCAGAGAGATAACCCGCTCATCGCTGGTGGCATTGAGAATTTCCCGTATATATGAAGACTGAATTTGTTGTAATGACTGTGCAATTTCCATGTGACTTTCCGATGATTAATGGATGAAGAAATAAGTTTGCTCAAGCATATCGTGTGTTGCGTAATAATGAGTGTCCATTTATGCTTATAAAATTGTCCATTCATGATTTTTTACGAATGAATATTCAACATACTTCGCGTATTAATGATGTTTTGTTTTATATCCATCAGGATATTACCCGGGATCTCAGCGGTTCTGTTCTGGCGGATGTAGCCGCTTATTCTGAACAGCATTTTCATCGTATCTTCCGGCAGACGGTTGGAGAATCCGTGCATCAATATATTCTGCGTACCCGGATGGAATATGCAGCTAATCAATTGATGTTTGATGCGGACTCACCGGTATTAGAGATCGCCAACAAATGTGGGTTCAATTCTGCATCGTCATTTAGCCGTATGTTTAAACGTCGTTTCCATATGTCACCGGGAGAGTGGCGCAAGCATGATTTGCAGTCGGGTGCCAAGCCATATCTAGCCGATATGGAGATTGCCAGAGGCTATGAAAGTGCGACCAAAAGAGGTATTCCGGCACCGAAAATCACAGAAGTGCCGGATCGGATCGTCGCCTATGTTCGGCATCTGGGATATAACCGTTCAATTAAGAGCGCATGGTTGTTGCTCAGGGCGTGGGCGAAGACGGAGGGAAGAGATTTTTCCGTGCAGTACGGCTTGCATCACTCTAATCCTGCATGGGTAGCGTTAAATGAATGCCGCTATGTTGCCAGTATCGAAATTGATCAGCCTCTGAGGTATCGTGGCAATGTAAATCAGATGACAATCCCTGGAGGCTTGCATGCCGTATTCTCTCTGCAAGGTGTTTATGGTGAGTTATTACCGCAAATCAGTCATATACTAGAGCAATGGCTGCCTTCCTCCGGATTTAAGATGGGCGCTACCCCCGCTTATGTGCATTACCATAAGAATCATTTTTTGGCTGATGATGAATGCTTTATACTGGATTTTTACCTGCCGTTGCTGTTCTGAATGGCTTTCCTGTTACTGCCACATTACCAGTATGGCGGCAATGGCAATCAGTATCAGCGCAGTAATATCTTTGCGTTTAATCTTTTCTTTCAGCCAGAAGAAAGAGATCAGCATAGTGAAAAATACTTCCACCTGACCGAGAGTTTTAACGTAAGGTACGGCCTGCAGAGACATGGCACTGAACCAGCCAAAGGAGCCGATGCAACTGGCAATACTGGTCATGATAACCAGCTTGGGTTTTCTAAACATGGTGAGCAGCGTGGTTCTGTCGCGGAGCATCAGATAACTGACCAGCATGATAGTCTGGATGGAGATCACCAAAAACAATACCCATGCAGCACTGTGAGGAAAGGGGAGATGCAGGCTCAGGCTTGCTTCTCTGACCCACAGGGAAGTGAGTGCGAAAGAACTGCTACATGCCAGCCCCAGTAGAGCGGTGGAAAGAGAAATGCTTCTGAAGCCATGTGGGCAACTCAGGATCAATACGGCAATACCGCCGAGCAGAACTCCAGCCCATCCTATCAGGCTGAGTGATGTGCCAAAGAATAAAACACCCAGAAAGGCCGAAACCGGAGCTTCACTTTTGGCCAGCCCTGCACCGATAGCGAAATTTTTCTGTTTAAATAACACCACCATGAGCGAGGTGGCAACTATTTGCATTACTGAAGCACCGAAAATAAAGAAGGTGGATTCTCCGGTTATTTGTGGAAGATCTGCTGGTTTCCACTGGTAAAGCGAAACCAGATAAATGAGTGCTAACGGACTGGCCCATAAAAATCTTGCCAGCGTTACTCCCGTAACGTTGAGATGTTTACTTAACTGACTTTGAAATGCGTTGCGCCAAGACTGGCTAAAAGCTGCAAGAAGGGTAAATAATATCCAGTTCATTATTGATTTTCTGATCTTGTTTATGTTTTTGGGCAACAACTTTACCGCAAAGCGGATGTTATGTGATCTAATATGGTGAATTATTTTCTGGTTTATAGTGTTGCTTTAGTCGGCACATCAATAGAAGGGATAGAACATGAGACAACATCTTATTTCAATGACGGTAGGTTTATGGCTGACTACTTTTTTTGTGGCATTCCACAATGAGCCTATGTTTTACGGCACATGGGTCTGTGTCGGTATTGCCGGCACACTGAGTGCCGGGCTGTTCTTTACCCGGCAGCGTACGGCGAAGTAGAACATCAGATATTTCTGGCCGTCAGGTGTGTAAAACCATTTTTGATCAGGCTTGTTTCTACAATTTCAATCACGGTTCGGCTGGTGGATTCTTTAATAATATCGGAACTGCTGGCTTTGTTCTGGATTAACCGGGATACGTGTTGTATTTCATGTTCAAACCCGCCCCCCTGTGTTTGAGGGGATATCTGAAACTGCTCTCCCTGATACTCAATATCAATTACTTTAGGGTTCCACCATTTATCCTGAATCACAATCTTTACATTCGGGCCGCTCAGAATTGCTATTCTTTCCATATCATTTGTAATGGAGGCTCCTATCGTGCCGGATACCGGACCGGAAAACTGGTAAATAGCCGTTTCATCGACTCTGGTTTGCGGATTATTCTGAACAAATTGCGTTGTCAGTTCTCCGGTTGACAGACCAAGGCAGTCACATAAGTCGGCATATAGCCACAAGGGATAGACCCCGACATCCAGAGAAGCACCACCACATAAATCAGGAGCAAATACCCGGTTGTTGATATCAAAAGGAACAGCCCCGCCGTAAGCTGCATCAATATGGCTAATCTGAATATGATTGTTCTGAATAAACTGACGTAGTGAGCGATAGGCTGGAAATGTAATTGTTTTCATAGCTTCAATTAGCAGTCGGTTTTGCTTTCGTGCCAGAGTGAACATTTCATCCCAGTCTGCGGTATTTGTGAGTGCTGGTTTTTCAACCAGTACATGCTTGCCATGTTGCAAATAGAGTTCAATTAATGATTTGTGGGTCGGGTTGATGGTGGCGATATATACAGCTTCAATATTAGGATCTGCAGCCATTTCCTCATAAGAAGCATAACTTTTGATACCTTGAAATTCGGAGATAAATTCAGTTGCTCGTGTCACTGAACGGGCTGCAGCACCATACAACATTGCATCCGGACAGTGTTGAGTTAAATCAGCGGCAAAGCGATGTGCGATCTGACCAATGCCGGCGATTCCCCAGCGGACGGCTTGTGGTTGCATATTAAGCAGGCTCCTATGATGAAAGAGATGTGTCATAAAATTACATTTTTTATTCTGTAATAAGCGGTAATTTATTTTGGAGTGTGAAATAAATTACAAAATAAGATCGTAATCACGTTATTTCTTCAATGTGATTTTTTAAATGTAAATTATGTGATTCCTATCACCTTTATTCTTCTTATTGGTTTTTTGTTTTTGTGATCTTTATTTAAAAAAATTTATTGACTAAATGAATGTGATTATTTTGGAATTTTTTTACATTTCCCGTTTGTGATTTTGATCACTCAAAATCTGTTTTTTGCTTTTTGCTGTGTGATCTTTTTCACGAAAACCCCGTTCAGAAGTCAATTGAAATTTAGTGTGGTAAGTTGATTGTGTCTTAAGCAAACAACAAACGGTTTTTACCAGAAACCGTACACACCATTTTTGCAGAACATCGAACGGGGTAGTTATATGTTATCACCAGAAGCAAAGGTTAAGGTACAAAATTTTGGCCGATTCCTTTCTAACATGGTAATGCCTAACATCGGCGCATTCATCGCCTGGGGCTTCATTACCGCATTATTTATTCCAACCGGCTGGGTGCCAAATGAAACGCTGGCTTCCATGGTTGGCCCTATGATCAAATTCCTGCTACCACTGCTGATCGGCTATACCGGTGGTAAGATGGTTGGTGGTGACCGCGGTGCCGTTGTCGGTGCTGTAACAACCATGGGAGTTATCGTTGGTACGGACATCCCAATGTTCATGGGTGCAATGATTGCTGGTCCTCTTGGTGGCCTTGCGATTAAAAAATTCGATCAGGCGATTCACGGTAAAGTGAAAAGTGGTTTCGAAATGCTGGTCAACAACTTTTCTGCCGGTATCATCGGGATGATCTGTGCCATTGCTGCCTACATGATTATTGGCCCTGCAGTAAAAGTATTGTCCAGTGCTCTGGCTTCTGGCGTAAATGTTCTGGTTGAAACTGGCGTGCTTCCTCTGACTTCTCTTTTTGTTGAACCTGCTAAGATCCTGTTCCTGAACAACGCGATCAACCACGGTATCTTCTCTCCTCTGGGTATTCAGCAGTCAGAAGAAATGGGCCGTTCAATCTTCTTCCTGATTGAAGCGAACCCGGGTCCGGGTCTGGGTCTGCTGCTGGCTTATATGATGTGTGGTAAAGGCAGTGCTAAACAGTCTGCTGCTGGTGCATCTATTATCCATTTCTTAGGTGGTATCCACGAAATTTATTTCCCATATGTACTGATGAATCCTCGTCTTATTCTGGCTGTGATTTCTGGTGGTATGACGGGTGTCTTTGTCAACGTTATGTTTGATTCCGGTCTGGTTTCTCCTGCTTCACCGGGTTCTATCTTTGCGGTACTACTGATGACACCTAAGGCTGCGTTTGTCGGTGTTATTCTGTCTGTTATCTGTTCTGCTGTCGTGTCGTTCTTTGTTGCTTCACTGCTAATGAAAACTCAGAAGCAGACTGAAGACGATGATTCTCTGGAAAAAGCAACCAGCCAGATGCAGGACATGAAAGCCAGTGCTAAGGGCGCAGTTGCTTCTGCGGATATTGATATGGCGGCTGTGCGTAAAATTATCGTAGCCTGTGATGCCGGTATGGGATCCAGTGCGATGGGCGCGGGTCTGCTGCGTAAGAAAGTCGAAGCTGCTAACCTGAATATCGAAGTAACCAATGTGGCTATCAATAACCTTCCGGGTGATGTAGATATTGTTGTTACGCATAAAGATTTGACTGACCGTGCTCGTAAGCATGCGGCTCATGCGAAGCACCTTTCTCTGTCTAACTTCCTGGATGGTGAACTGTATGACAATCTGGTGGCAGAACTGGTGTCTGCTCAGTCAGCTACAGCACAGCCTGCTGTGCCAGTCGCTACAAATGTTGCTAGTGAAGAGAAAACATTAAAACTGACCCATGAACATATCTTTCTGGGAATGACAGCGACAACAAAAGAAGACGTGATTAAATTTGCCGGTGAGCAGTTAGTGAAACTGGGTAATGTGGCGGCTGAATACATCGACGGTATGCTGGCACGTGAACAACTGGTTTCTACTTATCTGGGCGAATCTATCGCGGTTCCTCATGGCACAATCGAAACCAAGCAGTATGTAGAAAAGACCGGCATCGTTTTCTGCCAGTTCCCTGATGGTGTTCAGTGGGGAGAAGATGAAGATGATGTTGCCAAAATGGTTATCGGTATTGCTGCTCAAGGCGATGAACATATTCAGGTCATTACGGCCATTACAAATTCACTTGATGACGAAGAAGCTATTGAATGTCTGAAAACGACAAATAATCCAGAAGACGTACTACGTATTCTGAACGCGTGATTTAGCTTTGGAGTCTATGCTCCTAACCCAAGTGGACTTTAGGCCGGTACTTCCGTCCGGCCTTCTTTTTCGAATTCCCAATTTTCTTAGGTAAATATTATGAAAGCATTGCATTTTGGTGCCGGTAACATAGGTCGCGGCTTCATTGGTAAACTACTGGCGGATGCCGGTGTGGAAGTGACATTTGCTGATGTCAACGAAACGGTCGTTAATGCTCTTATCGAACGTAATGAGTATCCGGTAAAGGTCGTTGGTGCTGACTGCGTTATAGAAAAAGTTACCGGTGTTACAGCCCTGAACTCTATGGATCCACAAGTTGTAGACTGTATTGCATCTGTTGATATGATCACAACGGCGGTTGGTCCGACGGTTTTGAAAATTATCGCAAAAACTTTGGCGGCAGGTCTGGAAAAAAGAATGGCAGCCGGTGTTACAACACCACTGAATATTATTGCTTGTGAAAATATGGTACGTGGTACCAGCCAACTGAAAGAGGCAGTGTTTGAGCTGTTGTCTGATGAAGTGAAAGCAAAAAGTGAAGAACTGGTTGGCTTTGTCGATTCTGCGGTCGACCGCATTGTACCGCCAGCTGAAGAGGGTGAAACAGATCCGTTAGCAGTTACTGTTGAAACTTTCAGTGAATGGATCGTTGATGAAACTCAGTTCAAAGGTGACATCCCCGACATTCAGGGTATGGAGCGTACTGACAATCTGATGGCATTTGTTGAGCGTAAATTGTTTACCTTAAACACTGGTCATTGTGTAACTGCCTATCTGGGGAATCTGAAAGGCCATAAAACAGTTCGTGAAGCGATTGAAGATTTGGCTATTCGTAGCGATGTTAAAAAAGCCATGGAAGAAAGTGGTGAAGTTCTGATCAACCGTTATGGATTTGAACGTGAAAAACATGCTGCCTATATTGAAAAAATCTTAGGCCGTTTTGCTAACCCTTATCTGGTGGATGAAGTTGATCGCGTTGGTCGTCAGCCTCTCAGAAAACTAAGTAAGGATGACCGTCTGATTAAACCTTTACGCGGTACAATTGAATACAGCACAAGCAACGAAACCCTGCTTAAAGGAGTGGCAGCTGCTCTTAAATATACTAATGACGGCGACCCACAGGCGGTTGAACTGCAGCAGGCGATTATTGATACAGGGGTCAGAAAAACACTGGAAAAATATACTGGCTTGGCAGAGGACTGTGTTGAAGTCGCTAAGATAGAAGCACTGTATACGCAGATAGCGTAAATAGAGTTGTAGTAATAGTAGTCATAAAAATATAACTATAAACCGGTATTAAGTTTGGGGAGCCCGTTGGCTCCCTTTTTTTATTTCTTATCCTGAGCGGAATCTTTGTCGCAAAATTACACTTTGTTACTAAGCATTTCTTTCTGGTTACCAAAGAGGAAGAAAGCCATTGATTGATATTGATGATGATCACAATTATTCTTTTGTGATTTTTTTTAATTAATTACAATGTGATGTTCATCTCTATTTTGGTTGGCTTGATTTTTTTAATTATGTGATCTTTGCTCTTAAATAATTGTTGATAAATTAAATTATAGGCTCGTGTAATTAAATTACACATCGCTGATGTGAGAGTAGTCACGATAAAAAGACTCTGATAGTAAAGATTGTGTAATCTATATCACAAAAATCCCGCTTGAGAGTATTTCGTTATCTAGTGTGTTAATTTGTTTGTGTCTTAAGCAAACAACAAACGGTTTTTAGCAAAAACCATATACATAAACATAATAGAACATCGAATGGGGTACTGAATATGTTATCACCAGAAGCGAAGGTTAAAGTCCAGAACTTTGGCCGATTCCTCTCTAACATGGTAATGCCTAACATCGGCGCGTTTATCGCCTGGGGTTTCATTACTGCGCTATTTATTCCAACCGGCTGGGTGCCAAACGAAACGCTGGCTTCCATGGTTGGTCCTATGATCATGTATCTGCTGCCACTGCTGATCGGTTATACCGGTGGTAAGATGGTCGGCGGTGACCGCGGTGCCGTTGTCGGTGCTGTAACAACCATGGGGGTTATCGTTGGTACGGACATCCCAATGTTTATGGGAGCGATGATTGCCGGTCCTCTTGGTGGTCTTGCGATTAAGAAATTCGATCAGGCGATTCACGGTAAAGTGAAAAGCGGCTTCGAAATGCTGGTCAACAACTTCTCTGCCGGTATTATCGGTATGATCTGTGCGATTATCGCTTATATGATCATCGGTCCTGCAGTAAAAACATTATCCAGTGCTCTGGCGTCTGGTGTAAACGTTCTGGTTGATACGGGCATCCTTCCTCTGACTTCTCTTTTTGTTGAGCCTGCAAAGATCCTGTTCCTGAACAACGCGATCAACCACGGTATCTTCTCGCCACTGGGTATTCAGCAGTCCGAAGAAATGGGTCGTTCAATCTTCTTCCTGATTGAAGCGAACCCGGGTCCGGGTCTGGGTCTGCTGCTGGCTTATATGATGTTTGGTAAAGGCAGTGCAAAACAATCTGCCGCCGGTGCTTCTATCATTCACTTCCTGGGTGGTATCCACGAAATCTACTTCCCATACGTACTGATGAACCCTCGTCTGATCCTGGCAATGATCGGTGGCGGTATGACGGGTGTCTTTGTCAACGTTATGTTTGAATCTGGTCTGGTTTCTCCTGCTTCACCGGGTTCTATCTTTGCGGTACTGCTGATGACACCTAAATCTGCATTTGTGGGTGTGATTCTGTCGGTTATCTGTTCTGCGGCAGTCTCTTGTGTGATCGCGTCCTTCCTGCTGAAAACTCAAAAGCAGACAGAAGGTGACGATTCACTGGAGCAGGCAACAAACCAGATGCAAGACATGAAAGCGTCTTCTAAAGGTATGGCTCCTGCAGTTGAAATTAACATGGCAAATGTACGCAAAATCATCGTTGCGTGTGATGCAGGTATGGGTTCCAGTGCAATGGGTGCAAGCCTGCTGCGTAAGAAAGTAGAAGCAGCTAACCTGAATATTGATGTGACTAATCTGGCTATCAACAACCTGCCAGGAGATGTGGACATTGTTGTTACGCACAAGGATCTGACCGACCGTGCACGTAAACATGCCGCAAATGCGAAGCATATTTCCCTATCTAATTTCCTGGATAATGCGCTGTATGACAATCTGGTGGCGGAACTGTCAGCCGCTCAGCAGAGTGCTTAATCAGACATTATTATTGTTTCCAGTTATTACGCGCAAGCCGGTCAGTCTCTGACCGGTTTTTTTGCGTATAAAATAAATATCAGTATCAGAAACGTTCGTTTGGTCACGATCCAAAAAGAAAAAAACAGACTTCCAGAACTATGCTTACAGTATCGGCATTACAAAGGTTTACGGTATAACAACAATAAGGCAGACAGTAGCTTATGTATTATCTGACGATGGGTATCGGGCTTCTGGGAGGGTTGGCGATTTTCCTCTATGGTATGGAGAAAATGTCACATGCACTGAAAAGTGTGGCCGGAGATAAACTGAAAACGCTTCTTGCCAGACTGACGACCAACCGGTTTACTGGTGTTCTGACCGGCGTCGGAATTACTGCTGTTGTGCAATCATCATCGGTTACCACTGTATTATTGGTCGGTTTTATTTCTGCTGGCTTTATGTCACTCTCGCAGGCCGTCGGTGTAATTATGGGGGCCAACATTGGCTCTACGGTAACGGTTCAGATTATTGCTTTTAAAGTTACACAGTCAGCATTGGCTATGGTGGCTCTGGGCTTTTTAATTCGTTTTAATGCCAAGCTGGAACGAAGCAAACATTACGGTGATATCCTTTTTGGATTCGGTCTTATCTTTCTGGGAATGAACATGATGGGGGAGTCGATGGCTCCGGTTCGTTCCTATCAGCCGTTTATTGATGCATTTGCTCATACCGATAATATGTTGCTAGCTATTGTAGCCGGAACTTTGTTCACGGCTTTGGTGCAGTCTTCTGCGGCAACGACAAGTATTGTTCTGGTATTGGCAGGGCAGGGGTTGATTTCTCTGGAAGCCGGAATTGCGCTGACTATGGGAGCGAATATCGGAACCTGTGTGACGGCGTTACTGGCTTCGATTGGTAAGAGCCGGGAGTCGATTCAGGCAGCAACAATACACATATTATTTAATATTGCCGGAGTCATTATCTGGCTTCCTTTTATCCGTATATTGGCTGGTATGAGTATCGAATTGTCTCCTGATTATGCTCAACTATCGGGTATAGATCGTCTTTCTGCCGAGCTACCCAGACAGATCGCCAATGCACATACGCTATTTAATGTGATAAATACAGTGGTCATGTTGCCGTTTAGTGGTGTGTTTATTTTTGTTGTCCGAAAGATTATTCCATATCAGTCTAAATCCGTGACCGACAAAAAAGCCAAAGGTATTCAGCCTAAATACTTGGGTAAGGAATTTCTGCATACTCCAGATATTGCTTTGGATCAGGCTAGACTGGAGATAGGACGTGTAGGACGGAGGGTGTGTAATATGTTGAATATTCTACCCCCTCTGGCATTTAAGCTGCCGGATGCAGACGATAGGGGGAAAATACGGGAGCAACTTAATCAGATTGAACAGATCGAGGAAGAAGTGGACAGATTGCATGCGGAGATATTGTCGTACCTCGGCAGCCTGAGAAAGCAGCCGTTGTCGGATATTCAGAGCTACCGTCAGATCCGTCTGATCAGCATGACGGATCAACTCGAGAGTGTTGCGGATTTAATCGTCGACGCTTTACTTCCTCTGGAATATAAAGCACTTAATGCCAATATTTCGGTCAGTCCTATGATGCGACACACTCTGGATGATGTTCAGGGGAGGGTGAATCAGGCCATGCTGGATTGCGTGAACGCGATCCGAAGAGGAGATGACTCTCTTGCCCAGCAGGTATTGATTGCTAAAAGAGAGCTTAATGCGTTGCTGGATGCTGTTTTGGCACATCAGGCCGAAAGGCTGGTTGAAGAGGATCCGAATCGCCTGCTGGTTTTTCGTTATGAGATGGAATGGGTTGAGCAACTGAAGCGTGTCTATACATTAAGTAAACGGATAGCCAAGCTACAACTCAGAAAATATGCTACAGACCCGACAATACAAGGGCAATAAGGCGTGTTTGAACCAAAATCAGTAAGGATTACCTCTGAAAATTTGCTATACTCTGCACAACCATGACAGAGGATTGATAAAAAGGTAGTAGATTATACTATCCTTTAGCCTTTCCAATTTTCCGTTTTGATTGGATTGATCACGTGTATAAGAAATTAAAAACCTCTTTTGCCAATACAGCAATTGCTGAGATGCCGGCAAAAACAAAAATAACTGTTTTTGCTTTTCCTGTTGTCGCTGCAGCATTTTTATTTATTTTACTAAGCAGCTCCAATGGACGAAAAGATATTCCTATTCAGTTTAAAGATATGCCTGTTTATGAGGCGGCGACAGAGTCCGCATCGGCTACAGGGGCAACTGAACTTCCCCATTATGTTTATACCATCCGTAAAGGTGATAATTTAAGCTCCATCTTTGAGCGTTTGGGTTTCGCATACGGCGATATGATGAAAGTGATGGAAGCTGATCTTAACTATCTGATGCTGGATACTCTACAGCCGGGAAATGATCTGCTTTTTTGGCGTGCAGAAGATGGAAAAAGCCTGCAGAAAATGGTGCTTAAATTTAATATTGCTGATCAGGTAGCGTATACGCGCCTGAGTGATGATGAATTTGAATTCGCTGATATCTCTATTCCCGGGACTTGGGAGGTTATGCCTCTTATTGGTGAAATTCAGGGGAATTTTTCGATATCAGCGAATCGTGCAGGTTTGAATATTGCGGAAATTGACCAGATTAATACCTTGCTAAAAGATAAAATTAATTTTGGTCGTGATTTACGAGCCGGTGATCGTTTTGAAATCGTACAGCGACGACAGTTTGTAGATTCAGTTCCGACCGGGAAGAGAGAGATTCAGGCAATCCGTTTCCATAACAGAGGGCAGGAGATAACCGCTTATCTGCACACCGATGGTCAGTTTTATGATGAAAATGGAAAAAGTCTGCAGCGCGCCTTTATGCGTTACCCTACAACGAAACGGTGGCGGATTTCTTCACCATTTAATCCGAATCGTCGTCACCCTGTTACCGGGCGTATTTCACCGCATAACGGTACGGATTTCGCAGCCCCAATCGGTACTCCGGTACTGTCTACTGGAGATGGTACGGTTGTGTTGACCCGTAATCATCCTTATGCGGGTAAATATATTGTGATTCAGCATGGTAGTACCTATAAGACACGTTATTTGCACCTGAGCAAGATTTTGGTGAAGAAAGGACAAAAAATTTCCCGTGGTCAGCGTATTGCACTTTCTGGCAACACTGGGCGTTCAACAGGACCTCACCTGCACTATGAATTTATTATTCGTGGTCGTCCGGTTAATGCGATGAAAGCGAAAATTCCAATGGCAAGCTCAGTGGCTCAGAAAGATTTGAAATCGTTTAAGGCCAAAATAGCAGAGTATAATAATCTGCTTGATCAGCAGGTGATAGCCAGACTTAATTAATCAGGTGTGTGTATTGGGCTGCCGTTGGCAGCCTTTTTTAATCTTCCGGTAAATAGTGGATATACATGTTACAGAATGAATTTGAAACGCTGGTAAAACAGCTATGTGCACAGGAAAACCTACCTCAGGCGCTGGAATTACTTAAAGCCAGTGATGATACAGAAATTGCTGAAGCTGCTCATTCTCTGGCCGGGCAGTTTGCTCTGGCAGAAGCCGAAGGAGAGAAACGTATCTATCATATGACGGTTCAGGAAAATGCTCAGGGTGAGCAAGAGGAATTTGTCGAGTACGTTATGAATGAAGGTGATGATATTATTATTTTTGTAGCCTGGTTCTTTTATTCTATGTTCGATGTCAAACAGAAAGAAACGTATCAGGCAGCAGGTAAGACTTACCGGCAACCGAAACGAAAATAAACACCCCTCCCCTGAGGGGGAAGGGGTGTCGGTTCTAACCGGAAGATCTTACAAGAAAGCTTTATACGGCAGTTCCGGTTCGTCGGTAAAGATGTCGCGGAAGCCTCGGAAGTGTTGATAATACATACGGCCTTTGTCGGTCGGATAGGTGTATTTACCGCCAACCTGCCAGAAGAATGGTGCAAAACCATATTGCAGGCGTTCTTTCTTCATATTCCAAAGTACTTCGATTTCCCGCGGATCATTTTGGAAGTTTGCCCAAATATCGTGGTGGAATGGGACAACAACTTTGCAGTCCAGTGCTTCTCCGGCTCTCAAAATATCGGAAGCAGTCATTTTATCTGTTACGCCACGAGGGTTTTCTCCGTAAGAAAGCAGGGCAACATCAATCTTATATTCATTACCATGTTTGGCATAATAGTTAGAATAGTGAGAGTCACCAGAGTGGTAGAGTGAACCACCAGTAGTTTCAATCAGGTAGTTCACTGCCCGGGCATCCATTCCGTCCAGAATTTCTTTATCATAAGAAGATGTTCCTTCTGGAAGGGTTACCAGTGCTGTACGGTCAAAAGAGTCCAGTACTTTTATCAGAGCGTCACCGACCTGAATTTCATCCCCAACTCTGGCGACGATACAACGCTCTTCCGGTACACCCCAGCCCATCCATAGATCCACACACGCCTGAGGGCCGATAAACTTAACGTGATCGCCGCAGTTCTGCAGTACAGCTGCTGCAACGTTTACGTCAATATGATCGGCATGGTCATGAGAAGCCAGTACCGCATCAATTTCTTTAATCGCAAACGGATCCATCGGAAAAATTGAGGTTCTCAGGTTTGGCTGCAGCTCGCGGACGCCACCCATGCGCATCATCTGATGCTGATTTTTCATCAGCGCATTCTTTTGGGTTTTCTTTCCGGTACCACACCAGAAGTCCATGGAAATATTGGTGTTTCCTTCTGTTTTTAGCCAGATACCGGTACAACCCAGCCACCACATAGAGAATGTGCCAGGCTGTACTTCGGTTTTTTCAATTTCCTCATTAAGCCAGGTACCCCATTCAGGGAATGTGCTTAAAATCCAGGACTCGCGAGTGATCTCGTTTACTTTGCTCATGTTATCTACCTATCATTTCACTAAACTAAAATAACGTCGATGCCTCTGTCTCTCAGTCTTTCGATGACATTTTCATCCGCATCTTTACCCGTTATCACGATATCTATTTTGGTGGCGGGGCAGAACAACATGCCCGAACGTTGCCCAACCTTAGAGCTGTCCACAACCACAACCAGTTTACCAACCTGTTCCAACATCTGCTGTTCAGCGACCGCTGTGAGCATATCTGTTTTATAAAGTCCTTGTTCAGTCAGGCCTTTACCACTGGTAAACATCCAGTGTCCAGCATACGTTCCTGACAGCTCAGGTGTTGGATTGAGGAAGATATTTTTAGATTTGTTGTACTGACCACCAGTGATAATGACGCACTCGTGATCCTGTTCAATCAAATAGCTGGCTAGCGGAAAATAGTTAGTGATGATTTTGATATCCTGGCCACAAAGTTCCTGACCAAGCATAAAAGCAGTTGAACCACAGTTAATAACTACACTGTCCCCTTTGCCGCATAACTGTGCGGCACGGTGGGCTATGAGCGATTTCTCCCGGAAATTTTCTGTATTATCCATATTTAACGGAGACCAAACTTTTTTCCGAGTTTCCAGACGCTGAGCCCCATTACGAACTTTTCTCAGCTTTCCCTGCTCATCCAGTTTGGTCAGATCTCGTCGGGCTGTTGCAGGAGAAACATTAAAAGCATCAATAATGGCATTGACGCTGATAGAGTTTTTCTCATCCAGCAGAGAAAGGATTCCGTTATGTCTTTGGGACTCGTTCATAGCATTAACCAGTAATTGTTTATCAACCACAACCTTTGTGGTTCTTCTATTTTCATCACTCTATTTTCACATACTATTCATAAATAATCATTTTCTGTTATCACATGTTCATATTTACTCATGGGTTATCTCTTTATGATTGCAATATGATTATTCATGATTTGTTTTGATTCTATTGTTCATGGGTGGATTCGTCAATTTGTGATAGATCAAAAATATGATCTGAATCACCAAGTTCTGTAACTCATTGATTTTTATTGTTACTGGTGGTTTTTTGATTAGTTGGATGGAAATTTAGTGATCAGAACAACGGATTTTAATACGAGAAATGAGTAAACTTGATGGTCGTCAAAATAATCAAAAGTGAGCATTGAATGATTATTTGTGATTGTTAGGATTGGTTGCGTGAGCAAAAGTTGAGTGGATCTGATTTTTAGTGCATAAAGTCCGTCCACTCTGTCCTACAAATAACTAAATTATTAAAAGGGGTAAAAATATGGAGTTTCTCTACGACGCTTTCTATATTTTTTACAGTCAGGTAATGACAAAAGCACCGCTGTTGCTGGGTTTGGTAACCTGTATTGGTTATTGGCTGCTGCGCCGCGATCCAACTACAATCATTAAGGGTACGATTAAAACTATTGTTGGCTTTATGCTGGTTCAAGTTGGTGCCGGTACTTTGGTTAAAGGGTTCAAACCTGTTATTGAAAAACTTTCCGAATACCACGGTTTAACCGGTTCTGTCATTGACCCGTACACAGCCATGATGGCGACCATGGAAACCATGGATGATAAATATTCATGGGTAGGGTATGCGGTACTGTTGGCTCTGGGCATTAACATTCTTTTGGTGTTGTTCCGCCGTTTTACCGGTATTCGTACCATTATGCTGACTGGACACATCATGTTCCAGCAAGCGGGACTGGTTGCGGTATTTTACCTTATTATGGGTGCTTCTATGTGGGAGACCATCATCTACTCTGCGGTATTGATGGCGCTGTACTGGGGGATCTCCTCTAATATTATGTTTAAGGCGACGGAAGAAGTTACTGGCGGGGCTGGTTTCTCTATCGGCCACCAGCAGCAGGTTGCGTCATGGATTGCAACAAAAGTAGCTCCGAAACTGGGTAATAAAGAAGACAGTGTCGATCATATCGACTTGCCCAAATGGCTGCATATTTTCCATGACAGTATTGCTGCAACAGCTATTGTGATGACGGTTTTCTTCGGCATTATCCTGTTGTCATTCGGTCTGGATAATCTGCAGGACATGGCTGGAAAAACTCACTGGACTATCTATATCCTTGAAACAGGTCTTAAGTTTGCTGTGGCTATTCAGGTTATCGTTGCTGGTGTGCGTATGTTTGTTGCCGAGTTGTCGGAAGCATTTAAGGGTATCTCTGAGCGTGTTATCCCTAATGCTGTTCTGGCGATAGACTGTGCGGCTATCTATGCATTCTCTCCAAACGCAATGGTCTTTGGTTTCATGTGGGGTGCTATCGGTCAGTTTACGGCAGTATTGGCAATGCTGGCATTTGATGCTCCGATTATGATCATTCCTGGCTTTATTCCTATGTTCTTCTCTAACGCAACCATCGGTGTGTTCGCTAACCATTTCGGTGGCTGGAAAGCGGTCATGAAGATCTGTTTCGTGATGGGTATTATTGAAGTTGTCGGTTCTGCCTGGGCTATTCATCTGATCAATGGTTATGGTGCTGAGTTTAACGGCTGGATGGGTATGGCTGACTGGGCTCTGGTATTCCCGCCAATCTTTGCTGGCTTGTCTGCATCCAAATCTTTCTTCTTTGTGCTGGTAGCATTATCTGGTGTGTATATGTTCTTTGCATCCAGACAATTACGTGCAGAAGAAGATGCTGCGGATAATTCTCCACTGGCAGAAGAACCTGAGATTGCTGCAGCGGTGGAAAAGGTTATGGAAGAGACCAAAGGGATGCGTCCTGTCAGTATTCTGGCGGTCTGCGGTAATGGTCAGGGGTCATCAATGATGATGAAAATGAAGATAGGTAAATATCTGGAGAAAAAAGGCATCCCACATGTGATGGATTCCTGCGCCGTCTCAGATTATAAATCCAAGCTGGCATCTACCGATATCATCGTATCGTCAAAGCATCTGTCTGGTGAGATGGAGGTCGGAGAAGGTAAGTTTATTCTGGGTGTACAAAATATGCTCAATCCAAATTCATTTGGTGACGAACTGGTCGATATTATTAACCAGAACTTCGCACTGCAGAAATAATCTGTTACTACAAAATAATAAATACATACGGTTGCCGTTGGAGCGGCAACCATTATCACTGGAGATAATGCAATGGGCTTTAAACAATCACTTATCGATAATCAATCCATCAAACTGAATGTGAAGGCAGACAACTGGCGGGATGCGATTAAAGTCAGTACCGATATGCTGGAAGCGTCTGGTGCGGTTGAACCGAGTTATTATAAAGCTATTGTCAGCAGTATTGAAAAACTAGGTCCTTATATTTGTATTGCTCCGGATTTTGCTATGCCGCATGCCCGTCCTGAAGATGGTGTTAACCGTACGGCATTTGCACTGGTGACGCTGGCTGAGCCTCTGGATATTGAAGGGGAACAGGTTAAAGTCATGGTTACTCTGGCTGGCAGTTCTTCCGACGAACATATGGAAGGTTTGATGGAAGTGACTCAGGTGTTGGATGATGAAGACAGCGAAACCGGGGTTGATGTGGAAAAATTACTGGCATGTAACAGTAATGAGGATGTGTTTGCCGTTATTGATGCGGCGCTTGCGGAATAAAATTTTGGCGGTGTTTTTTCTTATTCACCGCTGATTAAACTCTCTGAATTAATTATTTATAAGCGACCCGCAGCTCTCAGTGAGCTGGCGGTGGCTTATTTCATCCGAAATAAGGGTAATTAATATGTATCAGGCATTAAAGCAAAGGGTATTAAATGCCAACTTGCAGTTACCGAAATATGGACTTGTCACTTTTACCTGGGGCAATGTTTCAGAAATCGATAGGGAGCTGGGAGTTATTGCGATTAAGCCGTCCGGGGTCGAATACGATGATATGAAAGTTGATGATATAGTGGTGGTTGATCTGAACGGCAAACGTGTTGAAGGCAACATGAATCCGTCCAGTGATACGGCAACTCATCTGGAACTGTATAAAGCGTATTCGGAAATCGGTGGTGTGGTTCATACCCACTCTCGTAATGCAACGATCTGGGCGCAGGCCGGTATCGATGTTCCGGCTTTAGGTACTACGCATGCTGACTATTTTTATGGTGATATTCCTTGTACACGGAACCTGACACCAGCAGAAATAGATGGGGAGTACGAACGAAATACCGGGCTGGTGATTGTGGAAGAGTTTACCCGACGAAAACTGGATCCCGTGGCCGTCCCGAGTGTTATTGTGTCCGGACATGCCCCATTTTCCTGGGGAAAAAATGCCAAAGATGCGGTGCATAATGCTGTCGTACTGGAAGAAGTTTCGGCCATGGCGCTGGAAACCAGACATCTTAATCGTGAAATAAAAATTCAGCCTGAACTGTCAGATAAGCACTATAAACGCAAACACGGAGCGAATGCTTACTACGGTCAGCCTTAACTGTAACTAACAGGAGATCTCTATGTATCAGGTATTAGCCCTTGACCTTGATGGAACCGTTCTTAACCACGAACATAAAATCCACCCGGAGGTGAAAGCTGCTATTCGGGCTGCGAAGGAGGCCTGCCATGTGGTGATTGTCACCGGAAGGCATCACACAGCGGTAAAGCCTTACTATGAGGAACTGGGGCTGGATACACCAGTGATCTGCTGTAACGGAACTTATATTTACGATTATCAACATCATCAGGTGATAAAAGAAAGTGCTCTGGAAAAAGACATTGCCAGACAGTTTCACGATTTGGCTATCGAACATGGTATGAAAATGGTGCTGTATACCACCCATGCCATGATGTATTCCAGAACACAACCTGTTGATTATATGCATGAACTGGCCGAGTGGGCTCAACAATATGGAGAGCATATACGGCCGGATATCCGTCAGATTGATTCCTTTAAGGAAGAAATCAATAACGCAGACTATGTATGGAAGTTTGTGATTGAAGGTGAACCGGAAAATATTGCCCGATTACAAGGGCATGCTCTGGTAAAGGAATATTTTTCCGGAGAGCGTTCCTGGTTGAACCGGGTTGATTTTGCAAGAAAGGGTAACAGTAAGGGCGGAAGACTGGCGGAGTATCTGCAAGAGAAAGGTTATCTGCCGGAGCAAGTTATTGCTATTGGCGATAACCATAATGACATATCTATGATTCAACTGGCGGGGCTGGGTGTCGCGATGAAAAATGCGGATGATACCGTGAAAGCGGCCGCTGACATGATATGTCTTACAGACAATAATTCAGACGGAATTGCCCGCCTGATAAGAGAAAAAATTAAAAGGTAGCATCATGACTAGACCAATGATCCAAATTGCACTTGACCAGACAGATCTTACTACAGCAATTGAAGTAGCAAACAATGTAGAGAGCTTTGTAGACGTAATTGAAATCGGTACGATTCTGGCGTTTGCTGAAGGTATGTCAGCAGTAAAAACACTGCGTAATAATCACCCGGAACACATTATTGTGTGTGATATGAAAACAACGGACGGTGGGGCGATACTGGCTCGCATGGCGTTTGAAGCGGGTGCAGATTGGATCACGGTTTCTGCAGCAGCACATATTGCTACCATTGAAGCGTGTAAAAAAGTGGCGGATGAATTTGGCGGTGAAATTCAGATAGAGATCTATGGTAACTGGACCATGCAGGATGCGCAGGCATGGGCAGACTTAGGCATTAATCAGGCTATTTATCATCGTTCCCGTGATGCAGAGCTGGCGGGTGTGGGTTGGACCGATGCTGATATCGAAAAAATGCGTGCGCTTTCAGCTCTGGGGCTGGAATTGTCCATTACGGGGGGAATCGTTCCGGAAGATCTGTATTTGTTTGAGGGCATTAAAGCCAAAACCTTTATTGCTGGCCGAGCTCTGGCCGGGGAAAAAGGTAAAGAAACCGCAGCGGCTCTGCGTGAACAGATTGAGCGTTTCTGGTAATTGCAACTGAGGGGGTAATTATGTTGAAGAACCTGAAACGTAATCGTATCGGCCTGTATGAGAAAGCCTTACCGAATGAACTTTCTTGGGAAGAAAAAATTATCAAAGCCAGAGAACTGGGTTTTGATTTTTTGGAAATCTCTGTCGATGAATCGGACGAGCGTCGTGCTCGTCTGGACTGGAGCGATGATGAGGTCTATGCGCTGCGTCGTTTATGCGAAAAATACGATATGCCGTTGCAATCCATGTGCCTGAGTGCTCATCGGAAGTTTCCGTTTGGCTCGGCTGATCCGACGACTCGTGAACAGGCGGTTATTCATATGGAGAAAGCTATTTCTCTGGCTTATAAATTGGGGATCAGAAATATCCAATTGGCGGGATACGATGTTTATTACGAACCTGCTAACGAAGATACTCACCAGCGTTTTATCGAAGGTATGCGTTTGTGTGCCAAACTAGCGGAGCGTGCCGGTGTGATGTTATCCGTCGAGATCATGGATACGGACTATCTGAACTCTCTCAGCAAGTTTGAGATACTCAACAGACAGGTTAATTCTCCGTTTTTTACCGCCTATCCCGACGTAGGTAATATCAACGGATGGAACTACGACACCTGTACCGAACTGACGCTAAGTGCTCCGCATATTACTCAGATCCATCTGAAAGATACACATAAGGTGAAGGATGGTTATAAAGGACAATTTCGGGATTTGGTTATCGGGGATGGTGAAGTTGATTTCAGCGCTATTTTCCGGACACTGAAAAATATCGGTTGTGTTGTTCCTATGGTGATTGAGATGTGGGCTCAGGATGAACACTGGGAAGAAAATATTAAAACGGCTCAATTACGATTAAATCAAGCCTGTGGTCTGGCAGATACACCAGAGCTTTTCCCACAGTTGATTCGGGCTGCAGTATAGAACCCAAGCAAGGGAAGTCTCTGCCGGAGCAATGACGACGGATTGACAACCCTGCTTTCTTGTATCAAGATTCGCTCAAAATATGGAATATTTATCACTTTTTTGAGCGCAATCATGACTCTTCTTCATTTACAGCTCTTTTGGGGCGAAAGCCAGCAAACATTTTTGGGTCTGGATGAATTGCCTGAACTGGCTGAATTGTCCTTAAGACAGAAAAGTGATTTGCATGCGTGGTATAGTACCCGTAGGAAAATACTTAAACATGAGGCACACAGCCAGCCTTGGGTGAAAGTGGCAGCTGCTAGTGAAGCAATAGAAATTGCTCTTACTCCCAGTGGTTCAGCAACCGCTCAGTGTCTGTTTGGTACTGGTATTTCTGCGGGAAGCTGGAATATTCAGGATGGTGTTTTGTTTATTCAGCTTCAGGATGAGCAGACGTTATGGGAATACCGGGTTGTCGGTAATGCCCTGAGTAATATCCATTCTGCTGCGGAATATATTAATGGTAAGCCTCACGGCATGGTTAAACTTATTCAGGTGAAACCACGCTAACTTTGTTGTTCCTCACTTTACGGTTCAATTTCTCAAGTTCACTGTCAGATAGTCGATATAACGTCATAGTGGTATATATAGAGATACCTGTCCTCTGAGGAGAACTGTCCGGCTATGAAAAAACTGGTGATCATTATTGTGTTACTTCTTATCTTTGCCGGTGGTGGTGGAGGAGCTTATTATTATTTCTTTATGATGAATAAAGAAGTGCCTGAAGAGCCAGTTCAGGAAGAGAAACAGGAAGTCGCTGGTGATACAGGAGAAAAACCGGTAGCCGAAGCACCCAAACCGCGTATTCGGGTGGGCGAGAATTATTATGTGATGTCATCCCGGCTGAATGTCCGTGCCTATCCAGAAGCGACATCCGGCATCCGGGCGGTTTTATACAAGACTGATATGATTACAGCGAAAGAAATTAAGGGCGAATGGGTGCGTATTGGTGGATATGAGGTTCATGTTAGTGGTAAAGACATGGCTCAGTGGGTGCATCTTAATTATCTTTCTGCAACCAAGCCTGTGATTACAGATGAAGAACGGAGGAATACTACGGTTGCATTGATTAAAAAATCGGATGATTTTGTTCAATATGAAGAGATATTTATTCAGGCTACCCAAGAATTGCTCAATTCCGGCAAATGTAAAATAGACGATTTTGAGCTTCTGGGAGGGTGGGTTCGTTCCGTTACCTACGCAGATGATCCGGTCTACTTTATTTATTGCCGTGGTACTGATCTTCAGCATAAGATTTATCTGAATGTAGAAAATGGTGACGTATTTTAAGGCTGCTTTTTCTGTTGGCTAGCGGCTATCTTCTGTATAAACTTTTAACTCCAGGTTGAATTTAGCCGCAAAAATCCCTACAGTGATCCAGATCCAATTTTTATTTAATCGAACTTCGGGGCGGGGCGAAATTCCCTACCGGCGGTGATTTGCATGTATGGCAAAAGCCCGCGAGCGCTTAGTAGCTTATGCTTTCTAAGGTCAGCAGATCTGGTGAGACTCCAGAGCCGACGGTTATAGTCCGGATGAAAGAAGATCGACTGTGAAGCCATTATCCGTATGGTTTATCGTTCCATAAGGTTAGGGGCTGTTTTGCCGTCTTTATGTTTTCAATCATCACCCCTGTACATCTTTATTTGAGAGGAAATTTAAGATGGCAGGTACATTCTTCATTATGCTCGCATGTCTGACCTGGGCAGTAGATACACTGATCCGTTATCCTTTATTAGGGGCGGGTTATTCAACGCTTCAGATTGTTTTTCTGGAACATATCATTTTGTTTTTACTAACATTACCGTTACTGATTCGTCATCGTGCCGAGTTCAGGCACCTGTCGGGACTGGGTTTGGTCAGTCTGATGTTTGTCGGTGGTATTGGCTCAGCAGTCGGTACACTGGCATTCACGCAGGCTTTTCAATATTTAAATCCGACGGTGGTGATCTTATTGCAGAAACTGCAGCCGCTGGTAGCAATAGTGTGTGCTTTCTGGTTGCTTAAAGAACAGATACACCGGCACTTTGTGTATTGTGCTCTGGCTATTTTGTCAGGCAGCATTATTATGATTTTCCCGGATGTTAGCCGCTTAACTTTTGAGAATCTGCATTACAGCGAACAGAGCCATGATATTTTGCTTGGTTATGGTTATACGCTACTGGCAGTATTTTCATGGGGGATGGCAACAGTTTGCGGTAAATATTTGTCCCGATCTGGTATGTCGGCTAATGCCATTATGTCCGGTCGTTTTACTACGGGTTTACTGGTGTTGACCGCTATGGCTTTAGCTAATCAAGAGCAAATTTCGGTCATTTCTGTTTCTGACCTCGGCTCGCTTATTATGATGGCAGTATTGAGTGGTCTGGCTGGTATGTGGCTTTATTATCAGGGTTTGACTCGAATCCCTGCACAGGTGGCTACCATGGCTGAAATGACATTTCCTGTATTTGCGGTATTCATTAACTGGTGGATACTGGATATGTCTTTAAATGAATATCAGATCATTGGTGCGTTTTTGTTAATGGCTGGCAATGTGGAAATGCGTCGTCATGAATTAGCCCGGCAGAGTCGTCCGGAACTGCAGAGTGCGTAAAAATACACCGGGGAAACCCGGTGTATTTATGTGTGCCTGCTATCTGTCTGGTGATTATATGAAGCGGGAAAGAAAACTTTGTGTTCGTTCTTCTCTGGGGTTTAGGATAACTTCTTCAGGAGCTCCTTCTTCTACGACGACTCCTCCATCCATAAATATTACTTTGTCAGCGGCTTCTTTTGCAAAACCAATCTCATGAGTCACCACTATCATGGTTAGCCCCTGGTCGGCAAGAGTCCTCATTGTCTCCAAAACCTCGCCAACTAATTCTGGGTCAAGTGCGGAGGTTGGTTCGTCAAACAGGATTACATCGGGTTTTATGGCTAACGCTCTGGCGATGGATACCCGTTGCTGCTGTCCTCCGGATAGCTGGCTTGGATAATCGTTTTCTTTTTCAGATAATCCCACTTTACAGAGCAATTCACGGGCATATGTGATGGCTTCGTTTTTAGGATATTTATGAACGCCCACAGGTGCTTCAATTAAGTTTTCCAATACAGTCATATGTGGATACAAATTGAACTGCTGGAAAACCATTGCGATTTTCTCTCTCTGATGGGCTATCTGCTTTGTTGAGGCATGGTGTAACTGCCCGTCTTTCAGGTAATATCCGATCTGTTCATCACTGACGGTGATATAACCGCTGTCCATTTGCTCAAGTTGATTTATGCAGCGCAGAAAAGTGGATTTGCCTGATCCTGAAGGGCCAAGGATAACAACAACTTCACCTTGCTTTACATCTAGATTTATGCCTTTCAGTACCTCAACATCACCAAAACTTTTATGAACGTCGCGTGCTTCTATGACCATATTATTCATGAGCAACTTCCTTTATTTCGAGAACTTTTTCTTTCTTAAAACTATTTATCAGCACTAATAGCCAGTGCCTTCTGGAAGCATAACGATCAGATTTGTTGTAATAATTTTCTACAGCACTTTGTACAACACTCAAAATTGAAGTGATCAGCAGATACCACATTACGGCCACCATAAGTAATGGAATAACCTTGAAGTTGCTATTGTAAATATTTTGTACCTCATACAGTAAGTCGCCCATAGCGATCATGCTCACCATGGACGTTGCTTTAACCATGTTAATCAACTGGTTACTCGTTGGAGGGACGATAGAACGCATTGCCTGAGGTATGATAATTCTCCGGTATGTTCTGGCCAATGACATGCCGAAAGAATGTGCTGTTTCGAACTGTTTTTCATCTACAGACAGGAATCCGCCACGAATAATTTCGGCCATATAAGCGGCTTCGTTAAGCGCGAGACCTGCGATGGCTGCAGTCAGAGGGGTAATTAGATCATTTGTTTTCCATTGAGCCAGCTCCGGACCGAATGGAATCGCAATACTTATATGCGGAAACAGGCTGGACAAGTTGTACCAAAACAGTAGCTGGACCAATAAAGGTGTTCCGCGAAATATCCATATATATATGGAAGAGAGAGCCTGTAGGACAGGATTCTGTGAGATTTTAGCTATGGCCAGAAATAACCCTATAACAATACCAATCAGCATACCGACAATGGTTAAAGCCAGAGTCATTTTCAGTCCACTTGTAATAGCCGGACTAAAGATATACTGAAAGGCAACAGACCATTCAAAGTTCTGATTGGTTGCAATCAGATGCAGAGTTTTCAATGCCAATAAACCGACGATAAATGCAGCAATTAAAGTGCCGTACGGCACTTTACGTTTTACATTAGCAACATTTCGAGGGTGATTGGACATATTGGTGGTTGTTCCACTAGACATATTCCAATTACTCCCTGTTATTTTGTTTTTGTCGTACCCAGATTAATACCAGGCTGAGCTAAGCGGTTTCCGGCTAAATTCCATTTATTTAAAATGGCATCATATGTTCCGTTTTTATGCAGTTCTTCATAGCTGGCCTTGATAGCTTGAGCCAGTGGAGAGCCTTTTGGTACAACAGCTCCTTGGTAGAGGTCTCCAAAGCCATTTGATTTACCGGTACCCGTTAATTCCAGCTCACCATTTGATACAGAAACAAAATAAGACAAAGGAGCCTGAGAGGAGAAGAAAGCGTCTGCCCGGTCAGATTTTACTGCCAGAATAGAGGTTGGCTGATCAGTATACGACAGTACATTGATGGCAGGCTCTCCCTGTTCAACACATTTCGCTGACTGGCCACGAATGACTCTTTCGGCAGAACCGCCGGCCATCACAGATATGCGTTTTCCACAGGTAGAGTCAAGTCCTTCAATTTTTTGCGGGTTACCGGATTTGACTGCGAAGACCACATATTCTTGCACATAATCAACGAAATCTACGCTTTCTTCCCGACTGGCAAAGTCACCTACCGGTCCTGAATCATAGGTATACCGGCCAGATTTTATGCCCATCAGGATTGCAGACAAACCGCTGACACTTTTGTGCTCTATTTTTATACCCAGTAGCTGACTGATTGCGTTATCAAAATCAATTGCAGCGCCTTTGATATTGTTACTGTTTTCTACAATGGTGTACGGAGGGAAAGAACCATTGACGACAGCTGTCATTGTACCTGCGTCTCTAATGTCCTGAGGAAGCATGGCTTGGAGTTTAGGGTTAAATGTCTGCACCGGGATATCTGAATCAGCATTGACGAATGAAGACACTGATAACAGTGAACATATAACGGAAGCTAATAAATGGTTTTTTTTCATGGCTACTATCCTTGTAGTTTTTGAATGTTAAAGTTCAATGAGTTGAGGTGTGTCAAAACGTCGGTTCACCAGTGCCGGCAAAATTGAACGAGCATATTCAATACGTTCTTTATTTATCACTGAGACAACCAATCCATCCTGCTCAGTTGCACTGGCAATTACAACCCCCAAAGGGTCGATGACTTTACTTAATCCGATATTTCTTGGGCCGGATTCACCGATGGCTAACATGTAACAGGTATTCTCAAGAGCACGAGCCGTGACAAGGGTATCCCAGTGATGTTCTTTTAACGGGCCTTTTACCCAAGCAGCAGGAAGTACTAACGCATCGGCACCATCAAGAACCAGACGACGACTTAATTCAGGGAAGCGGACATCGTAACAGGTCATCAGGCCAAGTTTAAATCCCTTAACCTCAATTAAGGGTGGTACTTCATTTCCGGGAACAACGTTGGTTGATTCCTGCATAGTGAATGCATCATAAAGGTGCAGTTTTTTATACTGGGCAATAATCCTGCCTTCCCGAATACCAAGGTGAATATTCCAGACTTTTTCGCTGGATTCATCGCTGGGAACATGAATAGTCATTAGTACGGTGATGTGTAAAGTCTGGGTGAATGCCAGTAACTCATTAACAAATGGTCCGTCTAAACGCTGAGCAGCTCGTCTGACTAGATCTGGATCTGCAATGTCTCTGGCCAGAATACCTTCTGGAAGTACCAATAGCTCAACGCCTTGTTCTACAGCCTGCTCTATATATTTCTTACAAATGTTCAGGTTTTCTTCCCAGTTATTTGCAACCGTAAATTGTCCTAATCCAACAATTAATTTCATGGTGACCCCTTACCAGTTTTCTTTTGAGAACAACATTTCTATTGATACAGGGGCTGAAACAATGCCCTGTTCAAATAGTTCCTGACACCAGTCAGTCAGCATGTTTTTATTGGCTTTTATTCCTTGATTATTCCAGGTTGACGGAAGATCTTGATGCATTCTGGCTATGTCATCCAGTAGCCAGGGGGTGGTGTCTGCATATTTTGTTCTCTTATCCATCCATAATTGATAGGAAGAAGTGAACATGTCACTGGCTGCTTTGCCGATACCCGGATGATTTTCTGCAAATTCTCGCTTCAGAACCAGAATATGTATTCCGGGAATGTAGCCGTGCTGCTTTGCGTACAGACGTTCGGTTTCACGATACTCAGTGAGTAAAGGACGAAATGGAGAAGAATCCGCAAAGAAACCTTTTGGCATAAAAGGTGTGCATACCGCATCTAGTTCTCCCATTGCCAGTAAATCCATCATTGGCATGTCGTCAGGACAGTTATCTATCCATCCGGGCTGACCAAAACCAGCTAATCTGTCTGTGATCGGATGTTCTTTGGTTAATCTGCCGACAAACCAGTGGATATTTTTCATATCGACACCCGCTTGACGGAAAATAGCCCGGGTCCATGTGTTTCCTGAATCTTGCCAACCGGTTAAACCAATTTTTTTACCAGATAATGATTTGATATCAGTTAGCTCACTGTTTTTATTGGTCAGAATACAGCGATGCCGGAATCCTCTCATAAGAAAATGTGGGATCCCGATTAGTGTTTCATCACCCTTAGCCTTCAGTTGGCTATACCGGCTCAGTGACATTTCACCACCGTCAAATTCCGGATGCTGATACCAGTCATCAACGAGTGTGTTAACGCGAGTAATCTTCATACTGAGATCATCGCTTTCTATTTCATTAAGAAGAAGAGGGGTCAGATAGTCCCAATCTCTAACGGCCAGATTGATTTGCACGCTCAAAGTTAACTCCTTTAACAAATCACAAACATTCCCTTTTAAAATGATACTAATTGTGTTTTTTGGGTTGTACAATGCATTTATTGTTACTGTACAAAAATTATTTTATGAGTTGTGAAAACGTTGATGAGCATCTGATCGCGTCATTAAAAGGATTGGGCATCCAGGGAATGACGGTCGAAATGACAGCCTTGATTCGTTCCGGAGCCTTGCCTGTAGGGATAAAGCTACCATCGGTCAGGAAGTTAGCAGAAGAATTGGGCATTAGTCCAACGTCTGTATCGATAGTCTGGAATACACTGAAAAAAAGTGGCTTGGTTGAAAGTGCAGGAAGGAATGGTGTTTGGGTCTGCGGCGATGACCCATCCCCAAGACCGAGGCGGTTTGAAAGTGTGGGTAATTTTGGTAACAAGACCAAAATAGATTTAACGTATTCCGGTCCGGATCCTGCGCTGCTTCCACCACTGGAAAATGCTTTGGCTTATTCTTGCAAAACGGATAACCTGCATAGTTATCAGCGTGAAGTTATTACTAAAGAACTGGAACAAGCAGTAAAATATGACTGGCCGTATACAGCAGAAGCATTTGTCGCCAGTAACGGTGGATTTGATGGGTTGCAGGCAGTCCTCAGTTCTTTAATTCAGCCGGGAACATATGTTGCAGTGGAAGAGCCGACAACGGCTCGTGTACTTGATATTCTGGATAATCTTGGTATTCGCACTGTGCCGGTTTTGTTTGATGAACAGGGGCCTGTTCCTGATTCATTAGCTCAGGCCATGAAAAAGAAGCTCTCTGGTTTCCTTTTTCAGCCGAGAAGTCACTCTGTTATCGGAGTTTCTTTGTCGGAACAGCGAATGGATGAACTTACATCTCTGCTGGGGGAGATTCCTTTCATTATAGAAGATGATGGTATCGGGCCCGTTTCCGGATCCAAGGCGGTGAGCTTTGGTGACCGCTTTCCGGAAAAAGTGGTTCATATACGCAGTTATTCGAAAACGTTAGGGCCGGATTTACGTCTGGCTGTAATATCCACAACGAAACAGAATGCCGAGTCCATACAGGCTTACCGAAATTTCGGTGCAAGCTGGACCAGTCGTATTCTGCAGAATGCAGCGGCCTATTTATTACAATCTGATAAGTATCAGGATCATATTAATAGTGTTCGTAACGAATATACAAAGCGAAGAAAGTGGCTCACTGATGCGCTGGATCAGAGAGGGATTAACTACTTGGGATATGAAGGTTTCAGCTTATGGATTCCCGTACCTTCAGAGCGGTTTGCTTTGGTTACACTGGCTGTACACGGATTTGCAGTGTTTCATGGTTCCCGCTTTTTGTCTGTAGAGTCTCCGGAAACAGATTACATACGTATTGCCACGAGTTCATTAAAAGAAGAGTTCATTGATGAACTGGCTGATGCCATTGCTCTATGTTTTGATATGTAAATCATTTTGATATGCACGTCCGGGCTCATATTGCTGCATGTGGCTTTGTTCATCTCAAAGTGTGTTGCATGCAGCAACTTCAATACATCATTTCTGTTCCTGATTGACCTGATCCCTCTATAACTTCATTATCTGTTAAGTGGAATAACGTTTAGGGATGAAACCGGTTAAAGTGGATATTCCGGCAGTTGGCCGGCGTTATCCGTAATAATATAAAAAGAGCAGCAGATGGTGTGTCTATATGAAAAATTTGTATCAGATGGATCTATTTCATCTTTCGGAAACCGTCCGGATTGTTGTAACCGGAATTTTTGGCTTATCAGCTTTTCTTGGTGCTTTTTTTCTGTTGCTTCTGTTTGTTGATCTGATTACAGATCAAAGCCCACTGGATGTATTTACTTTAAGTGCATTTTTGCTTGGTATATCCGGTACGGTCATTGGCTGGTTAGGTCTGCGTTATATAAAATTGCTTGAGCAATTAGAAATACATACACCAGTGGACAAAAACGCTCTATTTTCTGCCTAACCATTTGTTTTATAGTTTTTATATTTGCTCTGCAATTAACATTCCTGCCAGAGTGATAAAGAAAATACCATTAATTCTGTGTAACCACTGAATATTTATATGGGAAAGAAATTTCTTTCCGGCATAGATACCAATTAATGAGGTTGCACCCAGAGCCAGAGTTGCCGACAGCCAGACCGAGAGTGGTGAATAGGTGGTACCCATAGTAATGACCGCCAGCTGCGTTTTATCACCCAGCTCAGCGAGGAATATCAGCATAAAGGTGGTCAGAAAAATACTCCGCCCGGATTTTCTGGGTTCATCGCTGACGTCATCTTCTGGTTCTTCTTTGCACAGTAAGGCCTGAATACCGAAAGCGGCAAATAAGCCGGCTGCAATATAGGTAAGCCAGTGTTGCGGGATCAGGTGAGTTAGGCTGTTCCCCAGAGTAACTGCCAGTATATTTAACAGGCAGAAAGCGGCAATGGCTCCTGCCGCAACAGGTTTGGCTCTGTGTCGGGAGGCCAGAGTCATACACACTAACTGGCTTTTATCCCCCATTTCGGCAAGAAAAATCACCCCGAATGTCAGCAGGGATGGAGAGAATAATTCAAATTGTAAGTTCATGCTATTATTGCTGTGTTATTGTTTCCAGTAACGGTTTTCCCTACTTTTTATCGTGCAGAAATAAACCGGACGAGGATAATAGCATTTTATAGAGCGTATAGGGCAAGTAAAAATAATTTAGCCGGAATTTAACGGCTAACTTTTCACCGCCTCTTTTTCCAGCAGTTCTGCGCCTCGGAGCATAGCCTGAATCAGTTCAGTTGCATCGAACTTAGTTAGGGCTTCATGGGCACCAACCTGATGTGCTCTGTCTGCACTCATTTCACTGGATAGTGAGGTATGCAGAATACGGTACGCATGATTTAGTTGCGGATCGTTCTGAACTTCAAAGGCCAGTTCGTAGCCATCCAGCCCCGGCATTTCAATATCGCTGACCAGAATATCAATAGGTTTGCCTTCAGAAATACAGTTGCGCATTAGATCCAGAGCATCTGCACCATTTTTGCATACAAAATAAGGAATATTGATGCTGTCCAGAGCATCGGAAAGCTGTTTACGGGCTACGGTTGAATCATCAACCAATAGTATGTTCAGTGGTTTAAGTCTTTCTCTTTCCACATCAGTCAGAATAGGAATTCGGGCTGAAGCATCCTGTGGGTAGATTTTAGATAGCAGTAATTCAACATCCAGAAGCTGAATAACTTTATCCTGATGTCGGGTAATACCGGTTACGAAAATATTGTGCCCGGCAGTTTCCGGTGCCGGTTCAATGGCGTGCCAGTCACAATCGATGATTTTATCGATATCCCGAACCATAAAGGCAACAACGGTTCGCAGGCAATCGGTCACGATAAGGTAACAGTGGCTGTATTCTTCTTTTGCAATAGGACGAAAGCCAATAGCGGCAGCCATATCGATAACAGGTACAGTCAGATTGCGGATAGTTACGGTTCCGATTACGTGGTGATGAGAATACGGAATTTGGGTTGTTGGCATATAAGGTACGATTTCCCGTACCTTCAGTGTGCCGATAGCAAAGCTCTGCTGCTGTAAAGACAGCTTAAATAACAGCATTCCCTGAGACTGGTTCGCTTTGCTTTTCATATCAATTCCTGTTTTCTGTAAATTCTGGTGTTTTAGTTTATACCATACAGGGCGGAATGAAGACCGCCAATATTAAGTTTGTTTCCGGTATACAAGCTAAAGAAGCGTACTTATTGTCGGTTGCATGCAGATTACGTTAGAATCCGCGCTTCAATGATAGAGAGGTATCCACTATGGCTCGAACCGCAGCCGCACTGCATATTTTAGTAAAACATGAGTCACAGGCAAAAGATATTTTGCAGCAATTGGAAAAAGGTGCAAAATTTCAGACCCTTGCCAGAAAATACTCAACTTGTCCCTCCGGCAAAAAAGGTGGCGATTTAGGTGAGTTCCATCAGGGCGCTATGGTACCTCAGTTTGATAAGGCGGTATTTAAGAATGAAATATTAAAACCGTTTATAGTAAAAACCCGCTTTGGATTTCATGTGGTGAAGGTTTTATATCGAACGTAATCAGGTTTGGGGATGTCCTCCCCAGAGAAGGGAGGACAAGGTATGATATCCAGATTAGAAATCGTAACTGGCAGATATCACGAAGGTTCTAGGGTTGCCCTGAACCAGATAACCTGAACCGGGGTAACCACCGGCAGAAGCCCAGTAATCTTCATCGGTCACGTTTTCTATCCGTGCGCGCAGAGTCAGGTCATTCTGATCCAGTTTTATCTGGTAACGAGCCCCCAGGTCGAAGCGGGTCCAGGATGAGACTTTAAGTGTATTTGCTTGATCCGCGTATTGGGAACCTGTGTAAATGGTGCGTTGTTCCAGCGTTAAGCCTTCAGCAAACGGTGTGTCCCATTCCAGATTAAGGTTTGCTTGTACTTCAGGTACACCAATAACGGTGTTGCCATCATAAGTACCGTCAGTTGTTTTATTCAACTCAGCGTCTGTCAGAGTAATCCCCCCCAATACTTTTAGACGGTCAACAGGTATACCAAACATAGTCAGTTCGATACCCTGGTTGATCTGTTCAGCATCTTGGGTAAGGTTGTTGTCTCCATCAACGAGTTTACCGGGTTTCGTCGTTCTAAACAGGCTGATACTACCACCATAAAAGCTGTTATCGTATTTGGCACCAAGTTCTACTTGTTTCGATACATAAGGTTCGAGTACCTCTCCGTCATTGGCGTAGGTGCTACCATCTGCGTTTACAGTTTCACCTGGAGTTAATGCTTCTGCGTAGTTAGTGTACAGCGAGATGTTGTCTGTGGCCTTATAAACAATTCCTGCAAATGGACTGATTGCGGAATCATCATATTGGACATCCATAACACCATCATAGTTGGTAGAGCTTTGTTGCTCGATAGTTTGATAACGAGCACCTAGTGTGATGAGCAATTGCTCATCCAGTAACGCTAAGGTATCTGCCAGCGATATACCCGATAGTTCGTTTTTTAGTTGTTCTTTTGGATCATCCATATTCCCACGAGACCAATTGTATCCTGGGTTAGCACTGGTTTCAGGGGAATACAGATTACTTGATATAGATAAATTCTCACCTCCCCAGCCACTTGCATCGTAGCCCATGGCATAAGCTTGTTTTGCAGTCAATGTGTAATATGAGCCGGATACTACGGCTGTATGCTCTACGGAACCGGTAGTAAATTCGTGGCGGATACCTGCATCACTGGAAAATATAGTGTCTTCACGAACATTTTCATAAGGAGACACAGTTAAGTTACCATCCGCATCACTACTTAATGAGGCGAACAGGTTGTGTTCTTTACCTTTTCTCCCGCCAATTGCCAGCCATCCAGAGGTATTATTAGTGAAATCATATTCGCCACGAATGACACCAAACAGTTGTTTGTCGTCAGTGTAAGTCCAATCCTGAGAATAGTTTGATGAAGCGTCTGGTGCAGAGGGAACGGATGTAGCACTAAGTGACACACTTTCCCGGGGCGAATCCACATGGTGATCCTGATAACCCACATCAGCAGAGAAACGGAAGCGTTCGCCATCATGGTCAAAACCGACAGAGATAACACCCAATTCGCGATCCTGATCTTCTACCGAGGTTTCACCGTTACGGCCGATCAGGTTAACCCGGATACCATTTTCCTGATTATCACCAAAGCGGCGACCGAAATCTAATGCACCGTAGGCTTGTCCGCCTGTTTCAGTGCCGACCGTGACACGAGTCAGTGGCTCAGAACCTGCGCGTTTAGGGACGACATTAACGGAGCCCCCAATCGCACTTTCTCCGGTGGCTGCACCGTTTAGAACGGTGTTCGCACCACGGAACACTTCCACCCGCTCCAGCATTTCTGCTGCAACATATTGACGGGGAAGAATACCGTATACGCCGTTTACCAGCATATCATCGGAAAATACGGGTAGACCACGGATCATGTAGATTTCCTGAAGGTTCCCGTATCCTCTGGTCGTACGTACTGTTGGATCATTTTGCAGCACATCCGCCACACTGTGCGCTTGCTGGTTGCTGATCAGCTCTGAGGTGTAGTTAGTGCTGGAAAATGGTGTGTCCATGGTATCCATATTACCCAGCATACCGGCACGGCCAGTAGTGGCAACCTGACCACCTTCATATTCATCACCCAGCTCTACTTGAGAACCGTTGACGGTGATCACTTCCATATTGTCTGTTGTTGATGTTTCTTCTTGAGCCACAGTTGGCAGTGATGCTCCTGCGATTAATGCGGCAAGCACACAAAGTCTTATCTTTGAATGGTGAAACGGCAGCATAAAAACCCCTAAGTAGAAATAAAAATAATTATCATTGGTATTGTTGTGTGGATTTTAATGATAAAAATAGAAATAAGGAAGGGGTTTGTGTGATGACTGTCAATAAATTAAAAATTATTCCCGAAACAATGGTGTGATGTGTGTCTCAATTTTCTTATCAGGGAATATGTATCAGGGAGGACTTCCCCCTGATGAGGTTGGTTCATATGCCTTACCGAGGGGGAGATAACTGCTATTTTTTGCAACGCTGCAAAGTGAGCAATGCCAGGAAATATAAGGCTCCGACAATGGCGACCAGTGTTCCCGCTGCTATCTGATGGGGGTAGAGGATGACCTGTCCCAACCAGTCAGACCAAAGTAGTGCTGTACTACCAATCAGAGCCGAAAGCAGTAATTGCTTTTTCACGGTTTGTGCGCCAAGCATCATAGCCATATGTGGAGCAACTAGGCCGACAAAAGAAACCGGCCCCAGTGTTGCTGTGACTACAGCACATAAGAGTGCAACAATGGAAAGCAGTACCAGTGAAGAGATCTGCGGATTCACACCGCGTGCTGTTGCGAAACTGCGACTGATCGATATGAGTGTCAGCCATCGGGACGTTCCCAAAGCTGCGATCATCAACATAGCGACAAAGCTGAAGAGCAGTAATGAGCGAGTGTGAGTCACATGGTACGTTGAACCGGCCATCCACTGCATAATTTCGTAACTGTCCTGATTACCTTTTGCCAAACAAAATTGGATCAAAGCCTGTAGCAATGCAGAAAGAGCAATACCGGACAGGATCATACCTGATGGTGCATATTGGTTGCGGCGACCCAAAATCAATAGAAGTCCCAGAACAAGGATACTACCAGCCATTGCCGTAACCCAGTGGGTAGCGGCCAGTGATTGCCCGAGAAACAGCGTGGCGAATACCAGAGCAAAGGTTGCACCGGAAGACACGCCTAAAATATCAGGACTGGCCAGAGGGTTATACAGCAGCCGTTGCAGTATGACTCCGGCAACCGCCAGTCCTGCTCCAGCACTCAGTGCAGTCAGTGCCCGCGGCCAGCGCAGAGCCCACTGGTAGTCAGAAGACAGTGCAAACTGCCATACCTGCTCGTCGGGTTGGGCGTACAAATAGAGCAGAGCAACTGTCACCAATAAAGTGAATAACAACAAAACAGAAAATAAGCTGACTTGTGAACGGCTGTCGGGTAACCGAGCTGCGATACTATCCTGAGCCTTAAGTTTTTTTCGGTTAAACCATATCAGTGCTGGCGCACCGATAGCCGCTGTCGTTACTCCGCTGGGGATCAGTTGCCCCAGCCACTGACTCAGTGTGACAGAAATGATATCGGTCACCATTAGTAATAAAGCTCCGAGCAGCAGGCTGGCATATAATTCTTCTTTTGCGGTTCTGGCTCCCAGAGCACGGGCTATATTTGGGGTCAGCAGGCCAATAAAGCCGATCAGACCGACTGCTGTAATGGCTGCTGAAACCAGCCAGATCCCGCTTACCATCAGTAACAAAAATACAGGTATAACCGGCAGACCTCGCGCTGTGGCACCTTCTTGGCCTAAACGCAGCAGTAAGAGTATTCTTGGTGCAACAATCAACAACGGCAGAGCCACAGTAAGACGAGGTAACAGCCAGAGCACCCAGTCCCAGCCATTCTGAGCCAGATCTCCTGCTCCCCACATAAAGACATTCTGCGCGAATTGCTGATTCAGAAGAATAACGGCCGTTGCCAGTGAGCCAAACAGGATATTGATCACCATCCCGGAAATAACCAGCGGCAGGCCGGTAATGTTGTTCAGACCGGTGATCAGCAGGATGAAAATAAAAGCAATCAGCGCCCCTGCCATTGCTGCCAGTGCACTGAAATCGGGTAGTGAATCCGGCAAAAATACGCTAAGGAGTACCAGAGCCAGCCAGGCACCAGAAGACGTTCCCAGCGTAAAAGGTGAAGTCAGGTGGTTTTGGGTCAGTTGCTGCATCAGGCTGCCGACGAATCCCAAGGTAGCACCGACCAGCAGAGTCATAATGACTCGTGGTAACTGGGCATAGACAAAGTTAAAATCCGCGAATGATTCTGCTTTAACCGGAGTAAAAGCCAGGGCAAACTGATGCTGCCAGCTTAATACCTGATCAATCTGCAGGCTCAGAATAGCAGCAGATACCAGCAGAAGAGCAGGGAAGAGAAAATGTTTTGCTGTCATGAGCCCGATCCAAGTTCAAGCAGGCTTTCAGTTATAGCTTCAGCGGTGTAAAGCAGAGACATAGCGCCACCATAGCTCCAGACCGAGCGTACGGAATGTATGTGCCCTGAACGGACGAAAGGCATTGCTTGCCACAAAATGGATTTTTGCAGGATTTTTTCTTCAGCAAAGGGAAGTATGTAGAGCACATAGCCGTCATTAATATGCTGCAAATCAGCAATGGGTTTTTGGATAATTCCCCATTTTTCAGCAGGTAATGGCATCGCTGTTTTCAGCCCAAGTTGATCCAGAACATAGTGCACCGTTGAGTTATCGGTATAGATAAATGTAGACGTGGTATTGGCAAAGCGCATGGTGACAACTTCTGGTAATTGACCAGCAAAAGCCGTGTGAAGTTTCACGCTTAGCTGCTGGAATTTTTCCCGCATAGTGGTCAGTTTCTGCTCTGCATACTCTGTTTTGTTGAACACTTCAGCCAGTTGCCTGAATTGTTTTATAGCAATATCGGCATGTTGCACATTAGCCGAGAAATTCGTGTAAACCAGTACTGGTGCGATTTTTTCCAGTTGTGGCAGTATCTCTTTCTGCCTGAGTGTGGCGATAATAATATCCGGTTTAAGAGACGCAATCTTCTCCAGATTAGGCTCACTTCTGGTGCCGACATTCTCGGTAACCGGCGGAATGGCTGGTTGGACAACCCATTCGGCATAGCTTTCCAATTCTGTTGCACCGACAGGGATTATATCCAGTTCAATGACCTGTTCCAGAACATCCCAGTCCAGAACGACAGGCCGTACCGGTGTTTTCTGCAGGGTATGTGTACCACGGCTATCGGTGACGGTTGCAGCCTGAGTGGTAGAAATAGTCATCAGTCCCCAAAGTATAAACAGCCCATATTGACAGTAAATCTGCATCATCCGCATACAATTGCTACCTTATTATTTCCTGAATATGTTTTTTCCAGTTGAGGATGATCAATCAGTTGGATCGGTGTGTGGTATAGCCCGCTAAGAAGTTGTTCGTCTGCCAGTTGATCTGCTGAGCCGTTAAAGACAATCTGACCCTGTTTCAGAGCGATAATCCGCGTGGCATAACGCAGTGCCAGATTGAGATCGTGCAGGATCACTATGATGCCACGATTGTGGTGTTGATGCAGATCGGCCAGCAGCTCCATTAACTGATACTGATGGTGAATATCCAGTGCAGAGGTTGGTTCATCCAGGATCAGTACCGGGGATTGCTGTGCCAACAACATGGCAACCCAAGCGCGTTGTCGTTCACCACCGGATAATTCATCGGCAAAGGTATTGGCAAAGCACTGAATGCCGGTTTTTTCCATAGATTGGTCGATAATTGCTTCGTCATCGCTTCGCCAGCGTCCCAGAGCACCACGCCATGGGAAGCGGCCTAAACGTACCAATTCTCTGACGGTAAGACCTGAACTGGCCGGCAGTTTCTGTGGCAGAAAAGCGATGGATCTGGCTAATTCTCTTGCATTGAGTGTCTGTAATTTTTTATCGTGGAATAATATATTTCCGTGATCCGGAACGGCTTGTCCGGACAGCAGACTGACCAGTGTGGACTTTCCGGAACCATTATGTCCCAGAACAACGGTGAGGTCAGAGGTGGGTATGGACAACTGGCTGACGGAAAGGATTTGTCGCCCTCCGCGAACCATTTGTACGTCATTCAGTGTAAACATAGCATCTTACTTTTACGGCAATAAACAGTACTTGTATCAGCCTCTGTCTTAATATGTCAGAGAAAGTTACAGGTACAGACAAGCGATAAAATAGCATTTATCAACTATCAATGGTATTGAAAATAGTTTTCATTGTATTTAGTATTTGCCGGTATTTTACTGATAATTTGAACAATGAAAAGTCGTTCAGATCAATAAACTTCCTTTTCTCTTGTTGCTAACTTAGGCCTGTTCTCCATGTTTCAGTGGTTTGAAAAACTTACTCAGGCGTTCCCGAAAAATGATCCGGAAACGCCGCCAAATCGTTTATTTGCATTTTGTCGCTATTACACTCAAGGTTTTGAGAAACCGTTACTTCTTCTTTCTGTTCTGAGTGCTTGTGTCGCGGTTACGGAGGTGACTCTGGTTCGTTATATGGGTGAGCTGGTGGATATTCTCAGCAGCCAGAGCAGGGAACATTTCTGGCAGCAGCAGGGAGGACGAATGATTTCTATGGCCTTATTGGTTCTGGTGGTGATGCCTGTGCTGGCATTTTTTCATTCGATGATCATGCATCAATCTATCCTGGGTAATTACCCAATGTCAGTACGCTGGCAGACACATCGTTATTTGCTCAAGCAGAGTATCGGTTTTTTCCAGCGTGATTTTTCGGGAAGAGTGGCTACTAAAGTGATGCAAAATGCCAATGCTATCAGAGAAACAGTAATGAAAATGATGGATATCATGATCTATATTGCTGTGTATTTTGTTTCTGTGTTGTTTATGCTGGCAGAAGCGGATCGGCTCCTGGTGCTGCCGGTGCTAGTTTGGCTGATTATCTACATGGCTATTCAGCTCTATTTTGTTCCTTTGCTGAAGAAAAATGCGACAGAGTTAGCAGATGCACAGTCGAATATGACTGGACGTATTGTTGATAGCTATACCAACATTATGACGGTGAAGCTGTTCTCTCATGCTCAGCGCGAAACAGATTATGCTGAAACGGGTATGAAGAGTTTTCTACAGGCAACGTACCGGCAGATGCGCACAATTACCCGATTGTTGTTTAGCCTGGATATCCTGAATTATGTATTGTTGTTCTCAACGGCGACTCTGGCTATTTTTCTCTGGCTGGATGAGCTGGTGAGTGTTGGTGTTATTGCTGTGGGGATCACCATTTCACTGCGTTTGCAGGGGATGTCTAAGTGGATTATGTGGGAGATCCGGGCATTATTTGAGAATATCGGTACGGTTATCGATAGTATGAATACTATTGCAAATGATGTGGAAATCAAAGATCGGACTGATGCGAAGCCTCTGAAAGTTGTGCAAGGTGAGATCTGTTTTTCTGCTGTCAGTTTCCGATATGACAATACTGAAGCGGTATTTGATAACCTGAATCTGCATATCCGGCCGGGGGAAAAAGTGGGTGTCGTCGGGCGCTCCGGGGCAGGAAAATCCACGTTGGTTAATTTGCTACTGCGTTTTCACGATATCGATTCGGGAAATATTACCATCGACGGGCAGGATATTTCTCAGGTAACTCAAGAATCACTACGTCATCAGATAGGAATGGTGACTCAGGATACTTCTCTGCTGCATCGTAGTGTGCGTGATAATGTTATGTATGGTAAACCGGATGCAGATGAGCAACAATTGTCACAGGCTTGTGAACAGGCGCATGTCAGTGAGTTTATCGACACGCTGCAGGACGGTGAGGGCAGAACCGGACTGGATGTGCAGGTGGGTGAACGTGGTGTTAAGCTGTCTGGCGGTCAGCGGCAACGTATAGCGATTGCTCGGGTATTACTGAAAGATGCTCCGGTTCTTATTCTGGATGAAGCGACGTCAGCACTGGATTCGGATGCAGAATCTGCTATTCAGGAAAATCTGCAGACTTTGATGCAGGATAAAACGGTGATTGCTATCGCGCACCGCTTATCAACGATATATTCAATGGATCGTTTGATAGTTATGGATGGTGGGAATATTGCGGAGCAAGGCACCCATCAGGAACTGCTGCAAACCGGAGGGATTTATGCCCAACTTTGGGCAAGGCAGACAGGGGGCTTTATCGGCTAAATACGTAATGAAATACGTGTTACTTTAATTACGCCATATCCAGTGGGTTGTAATTGCACCTCCTGGCCCGTAGCTGCGTTGTTTCATTTCCAGAACCGCCCAGCAGACCTTCTGTTCATGGTCTGCTATGTAACGTATTTTATAGAATTTATAGACTCGGTCAGGGTTCGTATATTCTGAGCTGAAAGGGCAATCTTTCCGGTCTGTCAGGTCTATATTGAGTGTGTTCCCACCGATAGACCTGATATATTTTTTAATGGTATCAATCCGCTCTTGTTTAACCTGAGCAGACATTCGCATGCATATCCATACAGATACCCCTCCGGCGATAAATGTTAGTAGGAATGCAAATTGCAGAGTCACATCAGCCTCCTTTATGGTAACTAATATCACGACATTGGTAGCCTTACTTTTACAGTATAGGTTGTTATTGACCTGATTTATGGTGATGAGTTGGCACATGCTGTATTTATTGATAGGGGATCTCTGTATAGTAAATGTATTCCGAACAAGACAGTAAACAGGATAAATGTTGATGAAGCTTGAAGTGTGTGTGGATAACGTTGAATCAATAGTGACTGCAACGGAGTGTGGAGCAAACCGGCTTGAGCTGTGTTCAGCTCTGAGTTCTGGTGGTTTGACGCCAACCGCTGGATTAGTGATGGCAGCAAAGCGGCTTTCCGGATTACCGCTGCACTGTATGATCCGTCCACGGGCTGGAGATTTTATCTATACGGAGCCGGAGCTACAGATCATGCTCGATGACATTAGCTGTCTGAGTAAACTTGGTGTGCAGGGTTTTGTCTTTGGTACGTTGACTTCTCGAGGTGAAGTTAATATTGAACAACTGATAAGGTTATGTGAAGCGGCGGCTGGGCATCATATCACTTTCCATCGTGCATTTGATTATACCCAAGATCCTGATCAGGCATTGGAACTCATTGTCAGTGCAGGATGCGATACTCTGCTGACTTCCGGCTTAAAAGCCAGTGCCTTGGAAGGATTACAGACCCTTATCCGTTTACAAAACCGGGCCGGTGAACGTTTGACGATTATGCCGGGAGCCGGAATCACCGCGGAAAATATCGTGCAGTTTTTGGGGGATAATGGATTTAAATGGTTGCATATGTCTGCTAAAAAACAGCGGCAGATTCAGGCAGAATACCTGCCTGAATTTTCTTTGGGAAGTAATCTGGAAGAGGATCTGAGTATTACCGTTACTAACGATGGTCTGCTGAAAAAAGCGCTTAAAATAATTAGTACACCTTGATTAATGCTCTGGTGGCATCGGTGGCTGATGATTTTTCATAAATGTATTCAATTCCAGTTCTGTTACTTCTTTATTGTGGTCTGCATCGATTTGGTTAAAGTCATTCCTCATTGGCCCTTTAAGTTCATCTTGATCTAACACCCCATCTCCGTTGCTATCCATAGCTGAAAAGCTAGGGGGTTCTGGAGGATTATGTGAATTGTCATTAGGGAATGCAGATGACTGAGCCGAAGCTAATACGAGTATCATAGTTAATATGGCGATATTTTTATTCAAAATCATTCTCTCCTGAGTGGTATGTATGAACCTTGTTTTGGAGCAGAATAAAATATGTAAGTTTCAATATTTACATAAACTTACAATGGACAAGACATATAAATGATGAATAAAAGTCTGTTTATACTCTTTTTTTGGTTGGCTTTGCCTGTGATTTTAACCGGCGCATGAACTGGTCGAATGGTTTCGCAAGTTCTTCAAAAAGCGGATGTTTTCTGTGTTCCAGCATGACTTCGCCTAACAGTTTAATTCCAATAATAAAATTGTTTTTTTCTTGTTCTGTTATGCCATCAATTTGACCCACTTTGTCCAAGATCTGGAAAAGGTCATCGTGGCAGGCAAAATCGAATTTAATGTGTTTCAGATGGCTGCAGTCAATACCGTCTTTGTCTTTTACCGGTGCAATATCGATTTGATACAGATGTTTTTTCATATAGGGTTCCTTATTAAATTTAAAGGTGTTCTTTATTATGATGGTGTTTATTTCTAACGAGTCCTTTCCTGTGAGGCTTATCGCCATGTTTTCTGCCATGTCCTCTCTCTCGCAGATGACCTAGTTCATCTTGATCTTTTATTTTCGCTTTTACCCGTTTTACTGTAGACAGGCTGGCTCCCGTTTCTTCTGCAACGTTTTGAAGAGTTTTCCCCTCGAAAAGAGCCTGAGCAATTTCTCTATGTTTTCCTTCGTCTCTTTTGCGTCCTCTGAATTTTGCTTTCCAGTTTTCATGATCTTCTCTCAACGCTCTTCTGCCCATTTCTGCAGCAAAAATACGACGATGATGCTCTGAATCAGCATACCCCTGTAGCATCTTTATCAGAGAATCCGTGATTGAATCGTCAAGTCTGAACTCCAGAGATTGAACCAGAGTCTTGATGGTTATACCTCGATTAATCAGATGCTTAATGTTACTGACACAGGTAGCAAATTCTTTTCCTAGTTCATCGATCCACCAAACGGTCAGCTCATCGCCTTGCTGTAGTTTTGTATTCAGTTCAGAGAATCGTGGTCTTTCCAGCAGAGGAATATTCCCCCGGATCTTTGTTTCCATGATTAGTTGAATGTTTTCATTATAGTTTTTGAGTGCATCTATCCGATTGTCGATATCTTTAATCTTCGGTGAGATACGAATATAACCATAGCATACAGTCATAATGACTCCTTTTTGTTTGGCTCACTTAGTGGTATGGCTCATAATAGATCGAAAAAGTGAACCTTTCAACCTAATGAGCCCGAATTGTGTATCTAATGTGCGAGAACTGGTGAAATGAATGTTTATAACTATATTCAAAATATGTACTTTTTCGCAGAGAGTTGATGGTTTCTTTTTTCTCTTTTTGTGATCAAATTCTCTGATGTTTCTCTGAATTATTGAAGAAGATATGCTTTACATCTATGATGTAACCGGTTCCAAATTGGGTTTTTTACACACATAAACGGTAAAGGGTGAGACATGACACATAAACTTCCTGACAATTTCCTGTGGGGTGGCGCAGTTGCCGCTCATCAGGTTGAAGGGGCATGGGATCGGGACGGAAAAGGCCCGAGTATTGTTGACGTACTATCAGGTGGTGATGTGAACACTCACCGTAAAATCACTGATGGTGTACTTAAGGAATACCATTATCCGAACCATGAAGCGACAGCCTTCTACGATCATTACAAAGGCGATGTGGCATTGTTGGCTGAAATGGGGTTTAAATGTTTCCGTACTTCTATTTACTGGCCACGTATTTTCCCTAAAGGGGATGAATTGATACCTAATGAAGCAGGTTTGAAGTTTTATGATGATCTGTTCGATGAGTTGCTGAAGCACGGTATTGAACCTGTCATTACTCTGTCTCACTTTGAGATGCCTCTGCATCTGTCAAAAGAGTATGGTGGATTTAAAGATCGGCGTTTAGTGGATTTCTTTGTTCGTTATGCAGAAACAGTGATGCGTCGATACAAAGACAAAGTGAAATACTGGATGACATTTAACGAGATTAATAATCAGCGGGATCTGCATCTGCCGTTATGGGGATACTCTAACTCGGGTGTGGATTATACGGTTGAAGACAATCCGGAAGAGTGCATGTATCAGGTGGTACATAACGAAATGGTTGCCAGTGCTAAGGTGGTTAAGCTTGGTCATGAAATTAATCCTGAGTTTCAGATCGGTTGTATGGTTGCCTGGGTGCCGATTTATCCGTATTCCTGTGCGCCTGATGATGTGATGCTGGCTCAGGAAGCCATGCGTAACCGTTATTTCTTCAGTGATGTGCATATGCGAGGTGAATATCCGGCATACACATTAAAAGAATGGGAACGTAAAGGGTATAACATTCGGATGGAACCTGGTGATCTTGAGATCCTGAAAGAGGGAGTTTGTGATTATGTGGGCTTTAGTTATTACATGTCTGTGGCCGTTCAGGCCGGAGCTAAGGAAGCAGCAGAAGGTTCGATGAGCGGTTTTACCGGTAGCGTTAAAAATCCATATGTTCAGGCGTCTGACTGGGGTTGGCAGATTGACCCTGTGGGTTTGCGCTACTCCTTGTGTGAGCTTTATGAACGTTATAACAAGCCATTGTTTATTGTTGAAAATGGCTTTGGTGCTCTGGATGTTGTTGAACATAATGGTGAGATCAACGATGACTACCGGATCGACTATCTGAAAGCGCATATCGAAGAGATGAAAAAAGCGGTTGTCCATGATGGTGTGGATCTGATGGGATACACGCCGTGGGGTTGTATTGACTGTGTTTCGTATGGAACCGGTGAATACCGTAAACGTTATGGATTTATCTATGTGGATCGCCATGATGATGGTACGGGGACAATGGTGCGTAGCCGCAAGAAAAGCTTCTTCTGGTACAAAGAGGTGATCAGCAGTAATGGTGAAAATCTGTAAAAAATAGCCAGTGATGACATACCCTCTGAACCTTTTGGTTCCGAGGGTATTTTTTTGTTAGCTCAGAGCGATAGCTGTCGCTATTTTGTGCATTATTCAGTTGAGAAAATGATCCAATTCACACAAATAACTTCTCACAGATGCAAAAGCTGAAATTATTTTTATTATTTCATCGAAACGTTTCGATGGGTTTCCTGAGCGATATGAATGCCGGCTTAAATGCCGGATAAATAATGAAACCAGGTGAATAATTCTGCCGTGGCATAAATAAGAGGCTGAACATGAAAAAAGGTGTATTACTGAATTCTGAGATTTCTCATCTGGTGTCTACTCTTGGGCATACAGATGAACTAACCGTGTGTGATGCCGGATTACCTGTGCCGGAAGGAGTTAAGCGCATTGATCTGGCTTTGACGCAGGGTATTCCGGGTTTTATTGATACTGCCAGAACTATTCTGGCTGAAACACAAGTTGAATCGGTGGTGATGGCTCAGGAGTTTATGCTGGTGAGCCCTGATCTGCATGCTGCCCTGGTTGAATTGCTGGATCAGGAAAAGAATTACAGTGGAAAAGAGATCACCAGAGAGTACCTGAGCCATGACGCTTTCAAACAACGTACGCAGCAGAGTCGTGCCATAGTGCGTACTGGTGAGTGTACGCCATATGCTAATGTGATTTTCTGTTCTGGTGTGGTGTTTTAACCGGTAGAAGTGAGGATAAATTATGACTCAACCCATACTGGAACTCAGAGAAATAGAAAAGACCTTTCCCGGGGTGAAAGCGCTGGATAAAGCCAGTCTAAATGTTTACAGCGGGAAAGTGATGGCGCTTATGGGAGAAAATGGTGCCGGTAAGTCCACACTGATGAAAGTGCTGACTGGCATATATTCTTGTGATTCCGGGCATATTCGTTACCAGAGAGAACCGGCGGCATTTAAAGGGCCGAGAGATTCACAGGAAGCCGGTATCAGTATTATTCATCAGGAACTTAACCTGATCCCAGAACTGACTATTGCGGAAAATATTTTTCTGGGTCGGGAATTTACCGGAGCCGCAGGAAAGATTCAGTGGGGAAAAACTTATGCTGAGGCAGACAGGCTACTGGCCAGGCTGAATGTAAAACGCAGTTCAAAGACGTTGTTGGGAGCTTTGAGTCTGGGAGAGCAGCAGATGGTCGAAATTGCTAAGGCTCTGTCTTTTGATTCCAAAGTTATCATTATGGATGAGCCAACGGATGCCTTGACCGATAACGAAACCGCATCGTTGTTTAATGTCATTAATGAGTTGCGTGCAGAAGGGCGTGGCATTGTTTATATCTCCCATCGTCTGAAAGAAATCTTTGAAATCTGTGATGACATTACTGTGCTCCGGGACGGGAGGTTTATCGCTGAATGCGCAGTCAGTGAGACCGATGAAGATGGTCTGATTGAAATGATGGTGGGACGTAAACTGGAAGAGCAGTATCCGCGGGTTGATGTCCGGCATGGTGCTACTTGTCTTGAGGTTCAGGGACTGACCGGTTCAGGAGTACACAATGTCAGTTTTTTACTGCAGAGAGGTGAAATTCTCGGTGTATCGGGGCTTATGGGAGCTGGCCGGACAGAGTTGATGAAAGTTCTCTACGGAGCCCTGCCAAGAGAATCCGGGGTGACTCGCCTGAACGGGAAAGATATTCACCCTGCAACACCTTATGATGGTTTGAATGCCGGTATTGCATATATATCAGAAGATCGTAAAGGTGACGGTCTTGTGCTGGGTTTATCCGTTAAGGAGAACATGTCGTTATGTGCACTGGCTCAGCTCACCCGCCACGGAAAAATTCGTCATGAGGATGAAGCTATTGCGGTAGAAGACTTCATCCGGCTATTTAATATTAAAACACCGGGGCGGGATCAGATTATTGGCAACTTGTCCGGAGGGAATCAGCAAAAGGTGGCTATAGCTAAGGGACTGATGACCAAACCTAAAGTGCTTATTTTAGATGAGCCGACGCGAGGAGTGGATGTCGGAGCAAAGAAAGAGATCTACCAGTTGATCAATCAGTTTAAAGAAGAAGGTATGAGCATCATCCTGGTGTCATCGGAGATGCCGGAAGTGCTGGGAATGAGTGACCGTATCATTGTTATGCATGAAGGACGGATCACGGGTGAATTTGACGTGAAAGAAGCCAATCAGGAAAAACTGCTGGCCTGTGCCGTCGGAAAAAATATTGATGAGGAAGCAGCATGAATGCAAGAGCTATTAATAACCAGGACGATAAACCGGGAAAGAAATGGCTGAGTAAAGAGTGGCTGATCGAGCAGAAGTCACTGATTGCCCTTCTGGTTTTAATCGTAGTGGTATCGTTTCTGAATCCTAATTTTTTTACTATAGATAACCTGCTGAATATCCTGCGTCAGACTTCTGTCAATGCCATTATTGCGGTAGGAATGACGCTGGTTATCCTGACTGCCGGCATTGATCTGAGTGTTGGCTCGGTTCTGGCTCTGTGTGGTGCTTTTGCTGCCAGTATGATTGCGCTGGAAATACCCGTTCTGGTTGCTGTCCCCGTTGCATTACTCGCAGGAGCCATACTGGGAGCCATTAGCGGTATCATTATCGCAAAAGGCAAGGTACAGGCTTTTATTGCCACATTGGTGACGATGACGCTGCTGCGTGGTGTCACTATGGTATTTACTGATGGGCGGCCCATCTCTACCGGCTTTACTGATACGGCGGATACATTTGCCTGGTTTGGTACGGGGTATACTCTGGGGATCCCGGTTCCTGTCTGGCTGATGGTGCTCTCTTTTGCTGCAGCCTGGTACCTTTTGCATCACACCCGTTTTGGCCGCTATGTGTATGCACTTGGTGGTAATGAATCGGCTACCCGCTTGTCCGGAATCAATGTTGACCGGGTGAAGATAGGTGTTTATAGCATTTGTGGTCTGCTTTCTGCTTTGGCGGGAATTATTGTGACCTCTCGTCTTTCATCGGCTCAGCCAACTGCAGGAATGGGTTATGAGCTGGATGCTATTGCTGCCGTCGTACTTGGCGGTACGAGTTTAGCCGGCGGTAAAGGCCGGATTATGGGAACGCTGGTCGGGGCTCTGATTATTGGTTTTCTGAATAATGCACTGAACCTGCTGGATGTTTCTTCCTATTACCAAATGATTGCTAAGGCAAGTGTGATCTTGCTGGCAGTATTGGTAGATAACAAAAACAAGTAACCCTCAACCCTACTCATCAGCACTAAACCGGCTGATAAAAATAAAAGGATCATAATCATGAAAAAAATGATGACACTGATTTCTGCGGCTTTGCTTTCTTCCACTGTTTCTGTGTCGGCACAGGCAAAAGATACGATTGCTATTGTATTGTCGACACTGAACAATCCATTCTTTGTGACTATGAAAGATGGTGCAGAAGCTAAAGCTGAGGAACTGGGCTATAACCTGATTGTACTGGATTCACAGAATGACCCAAGTAAAGAACTGTCGAACGTTGAAGATCTTACTGTGCGTGGTGTAAAAGCGATTCTGATCAATCCGACCGATTCTGATGCTGTATCGAATGCAATCCGTATGGTAAACCGTTCCGATATTCCGGTACTGACACTGGATCGTGGTGCCAGCCGTGGTGATGTAGTGAGTCATATTGCTTCTGATAACGTAGCCGGAGGTGAAATGGCCGGTCGCTTTGTTGTGGAAAAAGTGGGCGAACAAGCCAGAGTTATCCAGTTGGAAGGGATTGCCGGAACATCGGCTGCGCGTGAACGTGGCGAAGGTTTTATGAATGTTGTGAAAAGCAGCCAAATGGATCTGCTGGCAAGTCAACCTGCTGATTTTGACCGTACAAAAGGGTTGAATGTGATGGAAAACTTGCTGGCCGCTAATCCTGATGCACAAGCGGTCTTTGCCCAGAATGATGAAATGGCTCTGGGGGCTCTGCGTGCAGTTCAGGCTTCCGGTAAAGAGGTAATGATTGTCGGTTTTGATGGTACTGATGATGGTATTGCTGCAGTGAAGCGTGGTGATATGGCTGCGACGATTGCTCAGCAGCCGGAGCTGATTGGTGCTCTGGGTGTAGAAACAGCAGATAAGGTACTGAAAGGGGAGGCGGTTGATAAATATATTCCGGTTCCGCTAAAAGTTATTACTCAGTAAGTTTCCGGTATGCCGCCCCTTTTCCTCCGGGAGCTGGGGCGATTTTCGGTTATACGAATTAAGGTTTGCAGCAGTTTGAGGATTGTCTTATGAATAGATTAGTGGTTTTAGGCAGTGTTAATGCAGACCATGTGCTGCAGGTGCCTGTGTTCCCGCGTCCAGGGGAAACGCTTCATGGTCACCATTATCAGGTGCTTCCTGGAGGGAAGGGTGCCAATCAAGCGGTCGCTGCAGCTCGGTTGAATGCCGATATCGGATTTGTAGCATGTGTTGGGGACGATGCTTTTGGTATTACAATGCGGGAAAATTTTAAATGTGATGGTATTAATACCCGTGGCGTAAAAATTCAGCCGGGTTGTCCGACAGGTATTGCGATGATTCAGGTAAGTGCGAGTGGTGAAAACAGTATTTGTATTTCGGCTGAAGCCAATGCAAAACTGACTGCTGAATCAATCGAAACAGATCTTTCTGCTATCAGGCAGGCTGAATATCTGCTGATGCAATTGGAAACACCGATGGATGGGGTTGAGCGAGCCGCTGCAGAAGCTTGTGTATCCGGCACTAAAGTTATTCTGAATCCGGCTCCGGCAAAGACGTTATCAGACTCATTGCTGCGCTGTGTCGACATTATTACGCCGAATGAAACCGAAGCCGAAGTCCTGACCGGTATTACGGTCAGTGATGATGAGTCTGCACAGAATGCTTCCGATATACTGCACGCAAAAGGTATTGATACTGTGATCATCACATTGGGGGCTCAGGGAGTATGGCTCAGTCAGCGTGGCTGTGGGCAGCGGATCTCCGGATTTCCGGTTCAGGCGGTGGATACGACTGCCGCAGGAGATACGTTTAACGGCGCTTTTGTTACCGGTCTGCTAAATGGCTTATCTGCCGAATCCGCGATAACATACGCTAATGCTGCTGCTGCACTATCAGTAACTCGTTTCGGAGCACAGACTTCTATCCCGAATAGTGCAGAGGTGGAGGATTTTCTTAAGCAGCACACTGATTTTTCTTAGCACTGTATACTGAATAGTATTAACGCCGGTTCAGAAAGGGGATGATATGGCGACGATGAAGGACATTGCGAAACTGGCTGGAGTTTCTACTTCGACCGTAAGCCATGTGATCAATCAAACCCGCTATGTCAGTGAGGAGATTTCTGAACGGGTAAATAATGCTGCCAGACAATTGAATTATGCACCATCTGCGCTGGCACGCAGCCTGAAGATGAACAAAACCCAAACGATCGGTATGCTGATGACGACATCAACCAATCCATTCTTTGGTGAGGTAGTCAAAGGGGTTGAACGTAGTTGTTACCATCACGGTTATAACCTGATCCTGTGTAATACCGAAGGGGACAGTGAGCGAATGAAATCTTCCATTGATACTCTGTTGCAAAAGCGGGTTGACGGGTTGATTCTGATGTGTACGACTTTGGCCGGGGAACGAATCGAAGCATTCGAGCGTTACCCGGATGTTCCTGTTGTTGTAATGGATTGGGGACCGTTGCAGTACGCCTCAGATAAAATTCAGGATAACTCTTTTCAGGGCGGATATTTGGCAACCCAACATCTTATCGACGCCGGGCATAAGAACATAGGTTGTATTACCGGACCCCTGAACCAATATCAGGCCAAAATGCGTTATGAAGGATATAAGCGTGCTTTAGCAGAACACCAGTTGGAGATGAATATTGACTGGATCACTGAAGGTGATTTCTCCTGTGAAGGTGGTTATGCCGCTTTTTTGCAGATGCTGATGCGGGGAACACTGCCCAGTGCTTTATTTGTCTGTAACGATATGATGGCAATGGGGGTTGCGAATGCGGCCTATGAGAAGGGGATATCTGTCCCGCAGGACATATCACTGGTCGGTTATGATGATATCCATATTGCTCAGTTTATGACACCGCCATTGACGACCATTCACCAGCCTAAGTACCGGTTGGGCAAGGCTGCCGTTGAAGCTTTGCTTGCCCGTCTGGAGAACAGGAATCTGGATGCTCAGGTTGTACAGTTGGAACCGGTGTTAGTCGCACGCAACAGTGTAAAAACGATGGCGTAGAAAATTTCATCAGATTGCTTATTTCTTAGTATCTTATATTGTCGATGCTGTGATAAAGTTCAAATAATTCCCATTAACACATACTATTATGTCCACAAATAAACCTTCTGCTATTCCGGTCGGAGTGCAATTTATGCTGTTGTCTGCTTTGGGGTTCGCCCTGATGTCAGCCTGTGTAAAGCATGTCAGCAATTATCATATACCAGTGTTTGAAATCGTTGCTGCACGGGCATTGGTTTCTCTGGTTATCAGCTATCTGGATGTAAAACGTAAAAAGCTTTCTGTCTGGGGGAATAACAAATCCCTGCTACTGGCAAGAGGCATGGTAGGAACCATGGCTCTGATGTGTGTGTATTACTCTGTTACCACTTTGCCGCTGGCTGAAGCTACGATTCTGCAATATGTCCATCCTGTGTTTACTGCACTACTGGCGGTGTTGTTTTTAAAAGAAAGCATTCAAAGGGTTACGCTTATCTGCATTTTGTTCTGTCTGGTCGGTTTGTTTTTTATTGTCAAACCGGAGATTGATGGAAACGCTCCGGTTGTTTTGCCACTGTTTAGTGTTGCGGTTGCACTAATAGGTGCCTTTGGTAGTTCTATTGCATATGTCATTGTGCGCAAGCTGAGTAGAACGGAAGACAGCTCGGTGATCATCTTTTATTTCCCGCTGGTGGCATTACCGGTATCTTTGATATTGATGGGGGACGGATTTGTACAGCCGGATCTTTATCTGACCTGTATTCTGGTTCTGGTTGGTATATTCACTCAGGTTGGACAGTTCGGACTGACAAAGGCGATGCAGACACAGGCGGCAGGGCAGGCCTCAGCGTATTCTTACGTACAGATTATTTTTTCTGTGCTGATTGGGGTCATTTTCTTTAATGAAATTCCGTCGATATGGACATACTTTGGCGGAGCATTAATTGTCTCCGGGGCACTGATTAATGTGTTTGGTGCGCGGCTCAAAACCGTGTGGGACAGAAGACGTTTGAATGCCTGAAGAAAAGCCCGCGTTAGCGGGCTAAAAAGTCATTAACGTATGATTATTGCAGGAAGGCATTCAGCATCCAGGTCTCTTTTTCCTGCTGACTGATGTAATCACTCATCAGTGAAGCCGTCCCTTCATCGCCCAGCTCACCGGCTGCTTCCAGGATTTGACGTTGTTTGGTCAGCAAAATACCGTAAGCTTCCAGAATGTTATTTACCGCTTCTGTACCTCCGGTTACATTCAGTGTTTCACTGATAGAAGAAATTTCCAGATAGCGGGAGAATCCGTGTACCGGAGTTGCTCCCAGAGTCAGGATCCGCTCAGCGATTTCATCTACTTTTTCGACCAGATCGTTATAAATTTCTTCAAATTTTGCATGTAACTGAAAGAATTCACGTCCTTTGATATTCCAGTGATAGCCACGAACATTGGTGTACAGAACTTGATAGTCTGCAAGCAGATTATTCAGATCGCCAGCTAGTTCATTTGCTTTGACTTTGTCTAGTCCAATGATGTTCTTTTCCATACCGTCCTCCGGTTGATTTTTATATTGAATTAAAGTTTTCTTTGCTATGGGTGTATATTAGCCCTTTCCTTTATAAGGATAAAGTTGATTAAACTTATTCATCTGATAGGCAGAAGCTATCAATCTAACCTCTGGCATAGCTTGCGGCTTGCTCGAACTCTTCCTGAGTTGGTTGTTTTCCGGTATACAGTTTAAATTGCTCAACGGCCTGTAAGGCGAACACTTCACTGCCGGTGATGACAGTTTTATTTTGCTGTCTGGCGTAGCGGATCAGCGGGGTTTCCGGTGGAAGTGCAACAACATCAAATATAATACAAGCCGTTTTTATATCCTGTTCGCTGAATGCGAGTGTTTGTGCATCGGAGCTTCCGGTCATACCCAGTGGGGTGACATTAATCAGCATATCGGCCTGTATATTGTCCATTTCTGCCTGCCACCGAAAACCGTATAAATCCGCTAATGCCTGGCCTTTTTCCTGGTTTCTGGCAATGATATAGCCATTAGTAAATCCTGTGTCTTTTAACGCACAGGCCACTGCTTTGGCCATCCCTCCGCTGCCTCGCAAGGCAAAAGTCAAATCAGGTGACACATTGTATTGCTGTAATAGCGTCGCAATCGCGATGTAGTCAGTGTTATACGCTTTCAGATAACCGTTATCGTTAACAATTGTGTTAACGGAATCAATAGCCTTTGCCGAAGCATCCAGTTCATCTACCAAAGGGATCACGGCCTCTTTGAAAGGCATTGAAATAGCACAGCCTCGAATACCAAGGGCTCTTACTCCTCCAATGGCTGCAACAATATCTGTGGTCGTGAATGCTTTATACAGAAAGTTAAGATCTAACTGGTCATACAAAAAATTATGAAAACGGGTACCGAAGTTGCTCGGTCTGGCGGCAAGAGACATACATACAGTGGTATCTTTGTTTATCTGACGGGACATAGATAACGACTCCTTCGTGACTATCCTGAATATAAATTTCCTGTTGAGGATGGCATAAAACAGAATAATAAAACATGGACAAATTTGGACAGGGAAGATTCCTCTTTTTTATTATTGGTTCATATTTTAGCCTTTTTACCAGTATAAAGAGGAAAATGGGGAAATAATGATAAAAATCAATCCGGGATGTTATGCCCGGATTTAATGATATTCTTACCGGTGTTCCTGTTTGATAACGACACAGGCAATCTGTTTTTGTTTACCGAAGCCAATGATCTGAGATAAGGCTTTTTTCCCTACTGGTATATAGGCTGAAGCGACAGCGTGATCTTCCGATTCTGCATGTGGATCGTGAAAGAAGAAAAATTTGTCACTCATACCACTCAGAATAATCCAGTGCGGTTCTTTTTTCCCGTCAAAACGGTAGGTACTGATAAGCAGCAGTACACAAGCTCCCTGACGGAGCCACTCTTCAAATTGTTCCTGAGTGGGGGGAATATCCATGCTGCTGATGCCTTCGTCTGCTAACTGACGGCAGAAATCCTGATGTACCAGTTCAATGACCTCTTTTTTATCAGGGCTACGTACACTGTCGATAAACGGCGTCGTTCTGGACTGGTTCCACAGTTCGACATGCAGGCCTCTTCTGGCTGCAGCTAGTGCCAGCCCCTGACCACTGCAGCCACCATGACCGGCTGCCATATAAATGGTAGTTGCCTCACGCCATAACTGTAATTCCTGCGTTCTGCTGGGTTCAAAATGTTTATCCAGACAGGAGAAACTCATTAGCAGGCAGGCTGCACCACAGGTAAAAGGCGTTGTCTGAATATACAGTGGCATCGGAAGTAACACCTTAGGACCATGGGGTGTCAGACGCTTCTGCAGTCGACGACCGTCACACAAGTCATCGTAATAGTGGATGAGCAGCTTCAGGGTTTTATAGCCCATTTTTTCATATAAATTGATGGCCGCTGTATTGTCTTCGCGTACTTCCAGGCGTAATGTAGTCGAGCCTTGATCAAGAGCTGCACGCTCGCATTGCTCGACTAATGTCTGAGCAATCCCCCGGCCTCTGAAATCAGGTTTAACGGCAATTGAATACAACCTTGATAGCTGTGTACCTTGATGAAATAACAATAATGCATATCCGGCCAGTTCCTCCCCGGCGTCTGCCACAAAAATACTTGACTGGTCAGAGTGCAGAAAGCGCTTCATTTGACGCGGAGAGATTTTGTCTCCGTCAAACAGCTGTTGTTCCAGCGCATTAAGCGCAGTGAGGTCGGCATTGTTCGCAAGACGAAAGTCCATACGATGTCCTTACTGGGTAAACCGGGTTATGGTTGGCAATATTGTCAGATAATAATACACCTATTGTTGTAGGAAGAAATTAGAGATGGCAAACCTTTTAATCGTGACGGATCAGGCCAGTGACTGGCAGCATTATTTTCCGTCGAAACAAGTCGTTAGTGTGGATCAGTATCTTGATGCCGACTGGAAACAGAATCACCGCAGTGTGCAGGTAGTTAACTTATGTCACGATTATGATTATATGAGCAGTGGTTATTATTGTTCGCTGATGGCGGAAGCCAGAGGCCACCGGGTTATCCCCCGGGTAATGGCGATCAACGATATTTATCAGCCGTTCCTGCTTTCATCGGGGCTGCTGAAACTGAACAAGTTGTGCAAAAATACGGAGCTGATCCATTGTAAAATTTACTTTGGTCGGACATCGGAATCTGGACTGGATAAGCTGGCTCGGCGTTTGTTCGAACAGTTTATGGTACCGGTGATTGAGCTGAAAATGCACCGGTTTCAGGGACGTTGGCAAATCAATAAGATTGCCCCGTTTCCATTTCAGGAACTGGATGATTTAGAACAGGATTTCTTTATCGAGTCACTGGAACTGTTCTCCACTAAAGTGTGGAGGAAACCCCGTCAGGAGAAAAAGTACCGTTATGATATTGCCATGCTGGTCGACCTGGAAGAAAAAATGCCACCTTCGGATATGCCTGCGCTAAAACGTTTCCGGCGGGCGGCCAATCGACTGGGGATGAATCTGGAGATGATTTCTCCGGATGACTTATCGCGGCTGGGGGAATTTGATGGTCTATTTATCCGGGCGACAACCAATATCAGTAATTACACTTACCGTTTTGCCAAGATGGCAGAAAAAATGGGACTGATAGTTATGGACGATTCTGAGTCCATTATGAAATGTACCAATAAAGTGTTTCTGACCGAGCTGCTGGAGCATAATAATGTTCCGGCTCCCAAGAGCGTGATTGTCAAAAGCTTTGATCCGGACTGGAAAGCTAGGTTGCTGGAGCAACTGACGTTTCCTCTGGTACTGAAAATTCCGGACGGAGCATTTTCCCGTGGTGTTGTAAAAGTACGGGATCCGGATGAACTGGAACGGGAAGCTGGTGTGTTGTTTGAGAAAAGTGCGTTGATCTTGGCTCAGGCTTTTATGCCTACTGACTTTGACTGGCGGATCGGTATTATGAACCGTCAGGCGATCTACGCCTGTAAGTATATGATGAGCCGTGGGCATTGGCAGATCTATCAGCATCATCAAAGCGGAAGGGTTTCTTCTGGCGGCTTTGAAACCTTGGATTTGAAACAGGTACCGAAGCATGTGGTAGACGTGGCGTTGAAAGCGGCCAATCTTATCGGTGGTGGTTTGTATGGTGTGGATCTGAAAGAAATTGACGGTCAGGTCTACGTGATTGAAGTTAATGATAATCCCAGTATTGACTACCATGTGGAAGATGCATTTCTGGGGGATCTTTTGTATGACCGCATAATGACGGAATTTCTGCGGCGTATTCAGATGCGAGGTTTTTAAAACAACAGCCCGGGATGGGATCCCGGGCTGTCATTATGCTAGAGTAATCCTATCAAATAATCAGGCGTTACCGATTTTTTGTTTGTAACGGTCGAAGATAACGGCGGCCAGCAGAATAAGACCTCGAACCACATACTGTGCGAAAGGAGACATATTCAGTAGGTTCATGGCGTTTTCTACTGTCCCCAGAATGAGTACCCCAGCGATAACGTAAGATACTTTACCGATACCGCCTTTCAGGGAAACACCACCCAGTACACATGCGGAGATAACGACCAGCTCAAAACCGACGGATGTCATCGGCTGGCCGGATGTCATGCGCGCTGCCAGAATGACACCGGCTAGTGCGGAGATAAAACCTTGCACGGTAAAGATGATCAGTTTGGTTTTTACAACATCAACACCGGCAAGGCGTGCTGCTTCTTCGTTACCCCCGATGGCTAGTGTGTTACGGCCATAAACAGTACGGTTCAGCAGATATGCAAACACAGCGAAAGTCACAATAGTCAGCCAGATAGGGGTCGGAATTCCCAGTAGGGAAGAGTTTCCTAGAGCAAAGAAGCTTTCTTCTGTGATACCAACAGCTTTACCATCAGAGATAATATAGCCCATACCGCGTGCAATCTGCATGGTGGCCAGTGTGGTGATCAGAGCGTTGATTTGCAATTTAGCAATGACAAAGCCATTCAGAAAACCGAAAAATGCGCCGGATAATAAACCGGCTCCGATACCAAGTATGACACTGCCGCTTGCGTTAATGGCGACAGCCGTTACTACGCCAGAACAGGCGATAACTGACGCCACTGACAGGTCCAGATCTCCGCAGGCCAGACAGAACAACATGGCACAGGCAACCATGCCACTCATAGAAATCGCCAGACCAAGTCCTTTCATGTTGATGAAGGTAGCAAAATAAGGGACGAAGAAGCAGCACAGCAGGAACAGGCCAACAAAGACCATCAGCATGCCGAATCTGTCCCAAATCTGTGTAAGGTTCAGAGAACTGCGTTTGTTCTCAGCATCTACTATTTTAGTTGAACTAGTTACAGACATATTAATATTCCTTTCACTTATGCTGCTGCAGAATCTTTGCCGAGCATGGCAAGTCTTAGCGCTGTTTGTTCGTTAAATTCGTTGCGAGCCAGCTCGCCGGTGACAGAGCCTTCTTTCATGACCATCAGACGGTCTGAAATGCCGAGGACTTCCGGCAAGTCACTGGAAATCACCAGTACGGTTACACCACTTTCAGCCAGTTTGAAGATCAGCTCGTAGATCTCAGATTTAGCACCAACGTCAATTCCACGGGTTGGTTCATCCAGTAAGATGACCCGCATATTGGTTGACAGCCAACGTCCCAGAATAACTTTCTGCTGGTTACCTCCGGAGAGGTTTCCGAGTAGTTGATCCAGTGATGGTGTTTTTACATTCAGCGCCTTAACCTGATCATCGGCATTAATTTTTTCCCACTCGAAATTGATCCGGCCACCGGATTTTAGATTCCATGGACGGGCACTAATATTGGTATTTTCCTGAACAGAAAGGATCGGTACGATGCCATCAGCCTTACGATCTTCCGGACATAAGGTTATTCCTTCTTTGATTGCATCTTTAGGGCTATTGATGGTCACTTGTTTACCGTTGACCTTTATCACGCCGCTGGTGGTATGTTCGGCGCCGAAGATAAGCCGAGTAAGTTCTGTTCGTCCGGCACCGACCAGACCGAATAAGCCCAGAATTTCTCCCCGCTTAATAGACAGGGAAACAGGCGATGCCAGTCCCGGCCCCATCAAACCGGTGATTTCCAGCCCGGTTTCTCCATGAGAACGGAAACGATAGTTGAAGATGTCATTAATTTCCCGGCCGACCATCAGCTCAACCAGACGATCATGAGTCAGCTGAGACATATCGTAAAACGTCTGTACATGGGTACCATCTTTAAAGATGGTGATGGCATCACAGAGTTCGAAAATCTCTTCCATCCGGTGAGAAACATAAAGGATGATTTTGCCGTCATCCCGCAATTCGCGAATCACTTTGAACAGGCTTTGAATTTCGCGTTGGGAAAGGCTGCTGGTGGGTTCATCAAAAGCGATGATCTGCGCATTCCGGCTCAGTGCCTTGGCAATTTCGACCATTTGCCACTGGCCAATGGAGAATTCTTTCAGCGGTCGAGAAGGATCGAAGTCTTCCCCCAGACGTAATAATTGTTCGCGGGCTTTCCTATTCAGTGTTTCTGTATCGACTCTGCCGCCTTTGGTTGGTAGCTGGCCGAGAAAAATATTTTCAGCGACACTCAGCTCGGGTACTAGATTCAGCTCCTGATAAATAATGGCGATACCGTGTTCAAGTGCATCGACAGTGGACGAAAAGGTTACAGGTTTACCGTCGATGACAAGCTCGCCTTCTGTTGGCTGGTGTAATCCGCTTAAGGTTTTTAACAGCGTGGATTTACCGGCACCATTTTCCCCCATTAACGCATGCACGCTTCCTGAATTGGTACGAAAGCTGATATTGGAAAGAGCTTTAACACCGGGGAAGTGCTTGGATATATTGTTAAATTCTAAATATGAGGGTGAAGTTGTCATACCCTGTCTCCTGTTGCATCGGCAGCGGTACTGCTATACCGCTGCCTTACTTTGGGTTAAAGTCCTTTTTTCGCCAGTTCATCTTTGAAGTTGTCACGAGTGATTAGCACTACGTCGGTAACTTCCACAAATTTCTGTGGCGCCACACCGTCTTTCACCCATTTATACAGAGATTCAATACTCTTGAAGCCATGCACGTCCGGACTTGGCAGTAGAGAGCCGTAAAAACCGGTCGCTTTTGATTTGGCCAGTTCGTTAACGGCATCCACACCGTTAATACCGATACCGATGACGTTTTCAGCCGCAAATCCCTGGCCTTCTGTTGCTCGGATACCACCTAGAACTGTGTTATCATTCATGCCGACAACCAGCCAGTTTTTCACGCTAGGGTATTGCACTAACAGTGAGTTAGCGGCATCCAGGGCACCCGGAATATCATTGGTTTTAGTTGGGACACGGTGGATTTGATCCGCAGGGAAGCCTTTTTCCTGTAAAGCTTTAACGGAACCGTCTACACGGCGGCGAGCCGTATCCAGCTCATCAGCCGTGATCGCCATTACTGCACTTTCTGCTATATTCCAGCCGCGTTTTGTCATTTCTTTATACAGCTCAGAACCTTGACGGTAACCGATCTCACTGGCTGCCATCATCACCAGAGGAACATCCGTCATTGGCTGCCCTTTCGCATTTAAGAACTGATCGTCAACAGTGATAACTTTCAGATCATAGCTTTTTGCTTTCGCCATAATTGCAGGACCAAGCTTCGGATCCGGCGTACAGATAACAAAGCCTTTAGCACCACTGGCCGCCAGAGTATCGATTGCGTTCAGAGTTTTCTCGCCATCCGGTACTGCCATCTTGATCACTTCAAAATTAAACTGTTCACCGGCTTTTTCCGCAAAGCTCCACTCTGTCTGGAACCACGGTTCTTCTGGCTGTTTAACCAAATAGCCTAATTTGAGTTCATCATCATCACCGCCAAAAAAGGCATTGGCAGACGAGCTTAGCAGGGTCGCTCCGGCTAACGCCGCAAGAGCAAGTGTTTTTTTAAATTTAGTCATTTTGTTATTCCATCCACTGGTAGGGTTGATGTTCGCATTTATTATTAGAGTCCAAAATCAAGAAAGAAGTGATTTGAATCACATCATATTTTTGTAGCGTTTTAGTCCATGCATTTAGCGTGAGTGACTATGATTCTGATCTCGTTTTTGGTTTTTTGTGAGCCTTATTACATATTTTAAGCTTTATTTGTCCTGGTTTTTGCTATTTGTTAGCGATGTATCTGTGATTTGGTTGAGTTGTAAGCATCTGCACATAATGAATGTTGTGGCGAAATTGTCCATATTTATAGCCGGTGAATTCATGGATGCTGGCTGTACTCCCCGTTATAACTAAAAAGAAATCGCAGACTTTATGTGGAGCACACATGGACAAAATAAAAACAGATCAGACATACACAATCGGATTGGATTTTGGTTCCGATTCCGTGCGTGCACTTATCGTGAATGCCGGAACCGGTGCTGAGGTGGCTACGGCTGTGACCTACTACCCACGCTGGATGGAAGGTCAATACAACATACCGTCGCAGTCTCAGTTTCGTCATCACCCTAAAGACTATATCGAGGCGATGACAACGGCTATTCAGGAAGCTGTGGCGCAGGTTCCACAAGAGGTAGCCAGATCGGTAGTCGGGATCGGGGTTGATTCAACAGGTTCCACTCCGGCTCCTGTTGATGTGGAAGGTAATGTATTGGCACTCCTTCCTGAGTTTGAGCATAACCCGAATGCGATGTTCATCCTGTGGAAAGACCATACTTCGGTAGAAAAAGCTGAGTTGATCAATGAACTGGCACATTCTGAGCGTTTCCCTGATTACACTCGCTATATCGGAGGGATTTATTCGTCCGAATGGTTCTGGGCAAAAGCGGCTTGGATATCTGAACAGGATCCTGCCGTTGCAGAAAAAGCGTATACATGGGTTGAATTGTGTGACTGGGTTCCGGCTATTCTAGCGGGCAATCAGCATCCGGATAAATTCCGGCGGGGAATCTGTGCCGCCGGGCATAAAGCTATGTGGCATGATAGCTGGGGCGGGCTGCCTTCTCAGGCATTTCTTTCTGCTATTTCTCCGACTCTGGATGGTATCCGTGATCGTATGTTTACCGAAGTCTATACCGCTGATCAGGCCGCAGGGCAACTGACGCCGGAATGGGCTGAAACATTGGGGCTTCCGGCTGGAATAAGCATTGCAATTGGTGAATTTGACTGCCATATGGGAGCGGTTGGTGCCGGCGCCGGCAAATACGATTTAGTTAAGGTTATTGGTACGTCAACCTGTGACATCCTGATGGTGGATGAGCAGGATATCGGTGACCGGACAATTCACGGGATCTGTGGCCAGGTGAAAGGCAGTGCAACACCTGAGCTAATGGCTCTGGAAGCCGGACAGTCTGCTTTCGGGGATATTTACGCCTGGTATAAACGCTTGTTGATGTGGCCGCTCCAGCAGTACATGAAACTGAATCCGGATGTAGCTATTCCGGTGGATGAATTGGATAAGATGTTGATTCCTATGCTTGCCGAAGCCAGTAGCGCAACGACAATTGATAGTGCTATTGCAATGGACTGGCATAACGGACGCAGAACCCCTTACGCTAATCAGCGCCTGAAAGGTGCGATTGCCGAACTGAATCTGGGATCGGATGCACCAGAACTGTTTAGTGCTTTGGTTGAGTCAACCGCACACGGCGCTAAGGCGATCGCTGATGCCTTTATTGATCAGGGCGTGAAGGTTGAACGCGTAGTGGCTATCGGTGGTATTTCACAGAAATCACCTTTCGTGATGCAGACCTGTGCTGATGTGCTAGGACGTGAGATTGTCGTCGCTGAATCGGAACAGAGTTGTGCACTTGGTGCAGCTATCTTCGCAGCAGTAGCCGCCGGGGTATATGAGAATACGGCACAGGCTCAAAAAGTTATGGCAAGTCCGATAAGCCGGACCTATCAGCCAAACAGTCAGGTTGCGGAAATCCGACGCCGACGAGCTGAAGCTTACACCCATTTGGGGCAGCAAATTGAAGGATTATCTGAATTCAGACTTTCTCAGGAGCGTGATTAATGAATGTGAATTCCTCTGTCGTATCTGACAGTAAGCTTGAACAGCGTCTTGCCGTGCTGCGGCATCAGGTCTGGAAAGCCAATATGGCACTTCAGGAACATAATCTGGTGACATTTACCTGGGGAAATGTTTCCGCTATTGACCATGAATCCGGACTCGTTGTGATCAAACCCAGCGGCGTCGCTTATGCCAATCTGAGTGCTGACAATATGGTCGTGGTGGATCTGGCCGGGAATGTCGTAGAAGGCACACTGAAACCCTCTTCAGACACTGCAACACATGTTGCCCTTTATCGTGAATATCCTGATATTGGCGGCGTAGTACACACTCACTCACCCAATGCGACATCATGGGCTCAGGCCGGTTGTGCTATTCCGGCTTTGGGTACAACCCATGCAGACTATTTCTACGGCAGTATTCCTTGTACCCGTGCTCTGACCGATGCAGAGATTGCAACAGAGTACGAAGCGAATACAGGAATGGTGATTATCGAGACAATCGGTACTGCGGATCCGATGGAAAAACCGGGTGTTATCGTCAAAGAACATGGTCCGTTTAGTTGGGGTAAGGACGCAGACAATGCCGTACACAATGCGGTAGTAATGGAAGTGGTTGCCGGAATGGCACTGCAGACACTTCAGATCAACCCACAGGCCAGTTTTATTAATCAGGCGCTGTTAGATAAGCATTACCTGAGAAAACACGGAGCCAATGCTTACTACGGCCAGTCAGAATCAGCAAAATAACCTAAGAATAAGAGGCTACAATGAAAGAATTTTCTACGAAAGAAGTATGGTTTGTTACCGGTTCTCAAAATCTGTACGGACCTGAAGTACTGAAGACAGTGGCTCAAAACAGCCAGCAAATCGTCAATGGACTGAACCAGTCTGCAACTATCTCTGTACCGTTGGTAGAAAAAGGCACAGTAAAATCACCCGATGAGATTGCAGAGGTTTGCCGTCAGGCGAACAATAACCCGAATTGTGTCGGTTTGGTATTGTGGATGCATACGTTTTCTCCGGCCAAAATGTGGATTGCCGGACTTGGCCTGCTGAATAAGCCGTTCCTGCATCTTCACACTCAGTTTAATGCTGCATTGCCGTGGGATGATATCGACATGAATTTCATGAACACGAATCAGAGTGCGCACGGTTGTCGGGAGTTTGGCTTTATCGGTACCCGTATGGGCATTGACCGTAAAGTTGTGGTTGGCCACTGGGAAAACCCGGTGGTTCATCAGCAGGTGGATGACTGGTGCCGTGCTGCCGTTGGTATCCAGGAAGGAAAACAGTTGAAAGTTGCCCGGTTCGGCGACAATATGCGCCAGGTTGCTGTAACGGAGGGTAATAAAGTTTCTGCACAGATCCGGTTTGGCTACGAAGTGAATGCTTACGGACTCGGGGAGCTGGCTGAAAGTGTGAACGCAGTCTCTGATAACGATGTGAATGCGCTTCTGGATGAATATGCGTCAACCTATACCATGGCTCCGGCTCTGTTTGACGATATCGAAAGCCGTAAAATTCTGTGTCAGGAAGCCAGACTTGAACTGGGTATGGAACGCTTTCTGACTTCTGTAGGGGCGTCAGCCTTCACCAATACCTTTGAAAACCTCACTGGTATTACTAACCTGCCGGGGCTTGCCACACAGCGTCTGATGGAAAAAGGGTATGGCTACGGTGGTGAGGGTGACTGGAAAACAGCAGCTATGACCCGTATTATGAAGGTGATGGGGCAAGGTAAGGGCGGAGGTACTTCCTTTATGGAGGATTACACCTATAACTTTGGTGAAAAGAGTCAGGTTCTGGGCGCACATATGCTGGAAGTCTGTCCGACGATTGCCAGTGTCAAACCTAAGATCGAAATTCACCGTCATACTATCGGTTGTGACTGTAACATTCCGCGTATGATGTTCAGTGCCAAACCGGGTCAGGGGCTGAATGTGTCAGTTATCGATCTGGGTACTCATTTCCGCATGATTGTTAATATGGTTGATACGGTTGAGCCTCCTCAGGCGTTGCCACATCTGCCAGTAGCTCATGCTCTGTGGAATCCTCAGCCAAGTCTTGAAACGGCAGCCGCTGCGTGGATCCATGCTGGTGGGGCGCATCACACGGTTTACAGTCAGGCAGTAACGCTGGATATGCTGGCAGATTATGCGGATATTGCCGGTATTGAAATGGTGGTTATTGATCATGATACTAAGCTACGTCAGTTCAAGACAGAGTTAAGAAATAATATGGCGTATTACCGCTAGCAGGTAACCCATACATAAGGAGGCTCCCATCCAGGGAGCCTTTAAGGGTGCAAATGTGAATAAAACATCAACAAAGGCGGAGGAAGACTCCTCTGGTTATTATCTTAGTGACGGGAAATGGTGTTTAAATATCAGTAGCAATACACCGGGACAGTTTTCACTGAGTAAGAACTCAGCAGCTGTATTCCGTGGTGAACTTAATCTGATCAACAACAGTAATTCGCTCAGTCTTGATACGGTCGTCTGGCAGTTCCGGATGCGGAACAATAAACTGGAACAGTGGTGTAATATTCGCTCTGAAACATCTCTTTCTGTCAGTATCACTTATGCTTTTGAGAATAATGCGCTATGTATCGATTATCTGGCAAGAAGCGGTATACCAGCACAGCTGGATGTCCTGCATGCTATCACTCAGGTTGATCCTGATTATCAGTCCGGATTACCAGCTGAGGAAACATTAACCAAACTGACCGACTGGCAGCATGAGAGTAATACCCGGGCACATTTAAGCTCTGTTCCATCAGGAAGGCGCGAGTTTCGTGAAGCGTTTTACAGTACTCAATGGATTCTTCTGGAAGAAAATGTGAACCCTGCCAGTGAGTCTGATCCGACGAAAAGGTAAAGTGCATGCAGATACAGATATCGCCGTTTTTAACAAAGTAGTTTTTAATATAGTTACTCTTTTTATGCAGAATGATGATCCGTTAAAGCCTGGATATAACTTTGATGCCCATTTAGTCGCGGGTCTTACCCCTATTATTGAAGGGGATGAGCTCGATTTCATCATTGATCGCCCCAATGGGATGAAAGGTTTCATCATTAATATCACCAGCCGGGGAGAGGGAACGGTGTTTTCCGGTAGTGATGCTTTTGATGTCGGGTATGGTGACATTCTGCTGTTTCCGCCCAGTGCTGCACATTATTATCATCGCAAATCAGACTGCTCATCCTGGTTTCACCGTTGGGTATATTTTCGTCCTAGAGCGTATTGGGAGGGATGGCTGAACTGGCATGAAGAAAAAAACGGAGTGTATGTGACCCGGGGGCTGGAGCCTGAAAGTATTCAGCAGATAGAAAAGTTGTTCATTGATATTGAATATACGGCCAAATCGGATGTGCCATATAAGAATGATCTGGCGATTAATCTGCTGGAACAGCTGCTTATCCGTTGTAAAACCATTCAGCCGGATGTGATCAATAAGCCCCTGGATCCGAGAGTTATTGATGCCACCAATTTTATGTCTCAGCATCTGAATGAAGAGTTTACTATTGAAGATGTATCGGCACATATCTGTTTGTCACCCTCCCGTCTGGGACACCTGTTCCGGGACGAAATGAATATGTCAGTGACCCAATGGCGTGATGATCAGCGTATCAGCCGGGCCAAGCATTTGCTGGTAACCACTAACTATTCAGTCAACCATATAGGACGTATTGTCGGTTATACCGATCCTCTCTACTTTTCCCGGGTGTTTAAGCGCAAAGCCGGAGTCAGTCCTAAGCATTATCGCGAACAGGTGACTTGATCAGTCACTACCATTTGGGCAGTTAACCTATCATATTGTTTGTGATTATTATCACAATGCTTGGTCTATTCGATACCAGTGTAACCGGTTTCAGGTTAATCTTTATTGCAATGTTACCGGTTACATTTTTGTGTCCGGAGGACATACCACTGGTAATGGTAAGACGTATGAACTTAGCACATATAGTGAACGGGCGTGGAAAGCGTCTTTCTCTATAAATGAAATTTGTACTCTGCAATAAGGATTATGTATGCAACATAAAAAGCTGAAAGATTTCCCACAAGATTTTTTCTGGGGTGGTTCTACATCTGCGTATCAGGTCGAAGGGGCATGGGATGAAGATGGTAAAGGTCCATCGGTTATCGATATGGCCAATGTCGTTCCGGGAACCACGGATTTTAAGGTGACCAGCGATCATTATCATCACTACAAAGAAGATGTGGCTTTGTTTGCTGAGTTGGGTTTTAAAGCCTACCGTTTTTCTATTGCCTGGACCCGGATCTTTCCTAAAGGAGACGGGGAAATCAATCAGAAAGGAGTTGAGTTCTACAATAATCTGATTAATGAACTGAAAGCCAATAATATTGAACCTATCGTTACCATGTATCATTTCGATTTGCCATATGCGTTGCAGGAAAAAGGCGGCTGGTCTAACCGTGCCACAGCGGATGCATTTGCGCTGTATTCTAAAACGCTGTTTGAGCTGTATGGCGATCGGGTTAAATACTGGCTGACTATCAATGAGCAAAACATGATGATTCTGCACGGGGATGCGATTGGTACGAAAAATGTGGATAATAACGATCCGGTGAAAGATCTGTATCAGCAGAATCACCATATGCTGCTGGCTCAAGCGAAAGCCATGATATTGTGTCATGAAATGTTGCCTGAAGCGAAAATTGGCCCCGCGCCGAATATTTCAGCCATTTATCCGGCATCCTGTAAACCGGAAGATGTTCTGGCCGCGAATAATTTCTCTGCAATCCGGAACTGGCTGTATTTGGATATGGCGGTCTACGGGCGCTATAACAATGTTGCCTGGAGTTTCCTTGAAGAGCGTAACGCTATCCCGGATATTGAACCGGGTGATATGGAAGTATTGGCAAAGGCTAAACCTGATTTTATTGCTTTTAACTATTACAACAGTCAGACCGTAGCAGCCAGCACGGGGGATGACAGCGATGTTAGCTCTACCGGAGACCAGCAGATTACTATCGGTGAAATTGGGATCTACAAAGGTACTTCCAATGCGAATCTGGTGAAAAATGAATTTGGCTGGGAGATTGACCCGGTCGGCTTCCGTACTACCATGCGTGAAATGTACAGTCGTTACTGTCTGCCTCTGATTGTTACTGAAAATGGTCTTGGGGCTTTCGATACGGTAGAGGAAGACGGGTCTGTTAATGATGATTATCGGATTGAATATCTGAGACAGCATATTGAGCAGATCCAACTGGCGATTACTGACGGTGTTGAAGTCTTTGGTTACAGCCCGTGGTCGGCTATCGACTTGGTCAGTACCCATCAGGGATGTTCAAAGCGATATGGATTTATCCATGTTAACCGGGACGAATTTGATCTGAAAGATCTAAAGCGTTCGAAGAAGAAAAGTTTTTTCTGGTATCAGGAATTAATCCGTAAAAATGCACTGTAACGTTGTATAAATCCGGGCTATGCCCGTTATAGTGAGGATATTTGCCGCTGTTGACCAGCGGCTTTTTTATGACCTGTTTGCCTGTGTCGGGGTTAACCAGTAGAATGCTGAGAGAACAAGGTTTCATCTGAAACCCGGATACCGTTTTACAGGATAATGAATGAACGCCAGACAGACCCAGATAGTAGATTTAGTGAACCAACAAAAGCGAGTCATGGTTTCGGAACTATCCGTCCATACTGGTGTTTCGGAAGTGACTATCCGGCAAGATCTGAATTTTCTGGAGAAGGAGGGCCATCTTAAACGTGTGCATGGTGCGGCGGTTTCACTACAGAGCGATGATGTCAGTGATCGGCTGGAAGTTCAGTTTGATGCTAAGCAGAAGCTAGCAGAGCAGGCCGCTAAGCTGATTGGTAATGGAGAGACTGTCCTGATCGAAGGAGGTAGTGCTAATGCCTTGTTGGCCCGGATTTTGGCAAACCGTGGTGATATCACTATTATTACCCCTAGTGTATATATTTCCCACCTTATCCGTAACACCCAGGCGAATGTGATTATTTTAGGCGGGATGTACCAGCATCAGTCCGAAAGTCTGGTTGGACCCTTAACTCGCCTGTGTATTGAAAACGTACATTTCAGTACGGCATTTTTAGGGATTGACGGTTATCACCGGGATACGGGATTTACCAGCCGGGATATGATGCGGGCTGACATTGCTGCAGCTATTTTGGCTAAAAATAAGCGTAATATCGTTCTTTCGGATGCGAGTAAGTTCGGGCAGATTTATTCGACCAGTATCGGTACGATTGAACAGTTTTCTACACTAATTACCAATGAGTGGGCTCCCCGGGAAGATATTGACTGGCTGAGAGCAAAAGGAATGGAAGTGATTCTTAACTGATATCACTTCCGTTTACTGTTTTGGTTATACATGGCTGGTCTGTGTGATTGCATAGCTGCAATTACGTCTATTTAACTTTCGAATGAAAGCTTATCACCGAACGTATTTTTCCAGTCTTGTTCAAATTGTGCGACTGCAGGCTGAACGGCCGGATGAGCAAACATCTGGGCTGCCACATCGACCGGTAGTGTAATGGCTTTAATGCCCAGCTTCATGACTTCCATTGCCTGTTGTGTATTTTTAAAACTTGCAGCCAGTATCTTTGCCGGTAGCTGGTAGTTTTCCAACAGCAGTTGCAGGTCGGCAACCACTTCCACACCATTACCATTCATTGCATCAATTCGATTAACATAGGGAGCCAGATAATCTGCACCACATAAAGCGGCCAGAAGTCCTTGCTGTGCAGAATAGATAGCTGTTGCAAGAACGCTAATTCCTTCTGCTTTCATTAGCTTAATGGCGGCCATACCGGTTTCTGTTGCCGGTACTTTTACGACCATATCGTAAGGCAGTTCGCTGATTTTGCGGGCTTCTGTGAGCATTCCTTCCGTTGTCTGGCTGACAACCTGTGCATGAAAGCGCGGAGTTCCGCCTACTACAGCCTGTATAGCACTGAGGGTTTCATTCAGACCTTGCTTTGAACCGGCCAGAATACTTGGGTTTGTTGTTACTCCTTTCAGAGGCATGCATTTATTAAAGCGTGCAACTTGTTCAGCATCGGCTGTGTCCAGATACAGTTCTATCATTAACGTTATCTCTTGGTTTATGAAACTGTTGTAACTATAGATCTGTTTTCTGTTCATGAGTTTGATCTTTGTCAATTGATCTTTCATTCGAAACCAATATACTTTCATTAAGTAAAGATTAAATGTTAGATAAAGTGTTTCCCGGTAACGATCAGAGGCGGATATGTACTTCAATATTCAGAGATTCTCTACCCATGACGGTGATGGTATTCGCACAATTCTCTTTTTAAAAGGGTGTAGTCTGGCTTGTCCCTGGTGTCAGAATCCGGAAAGCCGGAGTGATAAACGTTCTCTGCTGTTTGACCCACGTACCTGTATGGAAGGGTGTCGTCTGTGTTCACAGGTTTGCCCTCATATTGAGCATGATGGACAGACAGTGCACATTGACCGAAAACGGTTTTCTGATGAACAACTGATTGCACTGGAGAGCGTGTGTCCTACACAAGCATTGACGGTTTGCGGACAGGATGCGGAAGCGGATGCGTTGTTTGATATTCTTATGAAAGATAAGCCATTTTATGAGGAAAGTCAGGGTGGAGTAACCTTTTCTGGTGGAGAGCCGCTTATGCAGGCTGACTTAGTGTCAGAGCTTGCCAGCAGACTTAAAGCTGTAAACGTATCGACAGCCATTGAAACTTGCCTGCATGTTCCGTGGAAACATATTGAACAGGTTGCCCCGGATGTTGATTGCTGGCTGGCGGATTTGAAACATACCGATGAGGAAAAGTTTCTTAACTGGGCTAAAGGTTCCCTGAAACGTATTAAAGGTAATTTGCGCAAACTTGCCCCTGTGGCAAAACGTATTGTTATCCGTGTTCCTGTGGTTCCGGATTTTAACGACACGATTGAAGAACTGAAAAATATTATTGATTTTGCAGCTTCACTTGAAAGTTGTCATGAGCTTCATTTATTGCCGTATCACACTCTCGGCATAAATAAATACCGTTTGCTCGATATGCCTTATGAATGTTCCGATCAGCCACTGAACAATCCGGAACTACTCAAAAATGCACAGCAATATGCGAACAGGTATACCCAACTTAATGTAATTGTCAGAGGTTAATCATGGACTTAAACTATCTTCCGGAACGAATTCAAATGCATAAATCTGCATTGGTTAATATCGTGACGCCACCGGTTTGTACTGAACGTGCTGAAGCCTATACCCGGATTTATCAGGCAAACGAGGACAAACCCGTCATCATGCAACGGGCATTAGCATTACAGGAGCATTTGCGTACCCGTACTATCTGGATTAAGCATGATGAACTGATCGTCGGTAATCAGGCAAGTAAAGTTCGCGCTGCCCCGATATTTCCTGAATATACCGTACGTTGGATTGAAGCTGAAATTGACGGGCTGGCTGATCGTCCGGGGGCGGGTTTCGAGGTTAGCGCACAGGATAAAGAGCAGATCCACAGCATAACGCCATACTGGCGGGGAAAAACCGTACAGGATCGCTGTTATGGGCTGTATACGGATGAACAGCAAGAAATCTTAGCAACTACCATTATTAAAGCCGAAGGAAATATGACTTCCGGAGATGCCCATCTTGCGGTTGATAATGAAAAAATTCTGCGACTGGGAATGAGTGGCCTGATCGATGAAGTACGCCATTACCGGGCAGAGAATGATGTGTCTACCTTTGAAGGACTGAAAAAAGAGCAGTTCTACAAAGCTGTGGAGATCGTATTATTGGCTATTCAGGAGCACATGGTCAGTTATGCAGAGCTGGCTGCAAAAATGGCTCAGGAGGAATCTCGTCCGGAACGTCGTGCAGAGCTGGAGACGATAGCGTCTAACTGTCGTCATGTTGCTTATCATGCGCCGGAAACATTCTGGCAGGCGTTGCAGTTAAGCTATTTTGTGCAGTTAATGTTACAGATCGAATCCAATGGCCATTCAGTCTCTTTTGGCCGTATGGATCAATTTCTAAACCGGTTCTATGTACATGATATTGATGGTGGCTGCCTGGAAAAATCGTTTGCTCTTGAACTCTTGCAATCCTGCTGGCTGAAGCTGCTGGAAGTCAATAAGATCCGCTCCGGGGCTCACTCGAAGGCTTCGGCTGGTTCTCCGCTTTATCAGAATGTCTGTATCGGAGGTCAGCGGCTGAACGCGAATGGCGAAGCCGAAGATGCGGTTAATCCGTTATCCTGGGCAATCCTTGAATCCTGCGGACAACTGCGTTCAACGCAGCCAAACCTGAGTGTTCGTTATCATGCTGGACTTAATCAGGAGTTTCTGATGGGTTGCATTGATGTTATTCAATGTGGTTTTGGTATGCCAGCATTCAATAATGATGAAATTGTGATTCCTGAATTTATTAAGTTAGGTATTGAAAAAGAGGATGCCTATAACTATGCCTCCATCGGTTGTATTGAAACCGCAATACCGGGTAAATGGGGTTATCGCTGTACCGGTATGAGCTTTATGAATTTTGCCCGTATTCTGTTGGCGGCACTGGATGAAGGCATTGATGCGACAAGTGGTAAGGCTTTTCTTCCGCATGAAAAATCGCTGGCAAAAGGTAATTTTGAGAACTTTGAACAGGTTTTCTCTTCATGGGCGGATCAGATCCGTTACTATGCGCGAAAATCTATCGAAATTGATACGGTTGTCGATACGGTGCTGGAACAGCAGGCACAAGATATTTTCTGTTCCTCTCTGGTCGATTGTTGTCTGGAGCGGGGTAAAACAGTAAAAGAAGGTGGCGCGAAATACGATTGGGTATCCGGTCTGCAAGTCGGTATCGCTAATCTGGGTAACAGCCTGGCCGCAATTAAGCATCTGGTGTTTGATCATGCTCAGATCAGTCAGCCGGAACTGGCCAAAGCACTGGCAGAAGATTTTGAAGGGACGGAAAACGAGCAGCTTCGTCAGCGTCTGATCAATTTTGCTCCGAAATACGGCAACGATGATGATGCAGTTGATACGTTACTGGCAGAAGCTTATCAGGTTTATATTGATGAGCTGGAACAGTTTGTTAATACCCGCCACGGACGAGGACCTGTCGGAGGGAAGTACTATGCTGGGACATCCAGTATTTCAGCTAACGTTCCGTTTGGTGCCTCTACCATGGCAACTCCTGATGGTCGTAAGGCGAAAACACCTCTGGCAGAGGGGGCAAGCCCTGCTTCCGGTTCAGACCGCTTAGGTCCAACTGCGGTCTATAATTCTGTCGGTAAAATTCAGGTTAACAAGATACTGGGCGGTGTGCTGCTTAATCAGAAGCTTTCACCGGCAACCATTGCCTCTGAAACCGATAAGAGAAAACTCTCCATGTTACTGAGAACTTTCTTCAATCATCATAAAGGCTGGCATGTGCAGTATAACATTGTTTCACGCGAGACCCTGCTGGCAGCGAAAAAGAATCCTGAGCAGTACCGGGATCTGGTCGTGCGGGTTGCGGGTTACTCGGCTTTCTTTACGGCTCTGTCTCCGGATGCTCAGGATGATATTATTGCTCGTACCGAGCACGAACTGTAAGAAAAAAGGTGCTCCTTCACAGGGAGCACCACTTTTGACATCTTAGTAATCTCAATCCGGCATACCAGTTATATTCAAGCGCTTTGAGGTCACTTAAGCATATGACTGGTACTATTTCTCCAGAGTCTTCTGTACCTCGGCTGAGGTGACGAACTCTTCCAGCGAGGCCAGTCTGATATCAGCAATACCAAAACGGGGATTGGTTTCCTGACCCGGTTCCGGAACGCAGATAGCCGTCATACGGGCCGATTTTGCGGCGATTAAACCGTTGATAGAATCTTCTATAGCCAGACAGTGATGCGGTTCGGTTTCCAGTTTTTGTGCTGCATCCAGATATACCTGTGGATGGGGTTTACCGTAGGTAAGGTGCTCTGCTGAAACATAAACAGAGAAATATTTACCCAGTCCGAATGTTTCCAGTACAGCTTCGATAAGACGAAGAGGAGAGGAAGATGCCAGACCGACCTTAAGGTCTGTTTCAGCCAGCCATTCCAGAGACTCTCTGACGCCCGGTAATAGGGTTCCGTTAGATTTTATCTGCCCGATGACCTCGTCCAGAATCGCATCGGCCAGATCGGCACTACAGGCCGGATCCAGCCCGCAATAACGAATCCAGTAGTTGGCTATTTCATCAATACGCAGTCCGGTACTCTGATAAGCGAGCTGTTCGGTGATGGTGCCGCCAAAACGAGCTACGGCATTAACTTTGGCTTTACGCCAGAACGGTTCGGAATCAACGAGTACGCCGTCCATATCAAAAATGACTGTTTCAATCAAAATCGTGTCCTATAACTTTGTGGGTGAATGGATTTTTTATTAGCAGGTAAGCCAGCTTTCTGCTGCATGAAATGGCATCACTGATTCTCGCTGGATAAGCTTACCCTTAAACTGATGAGAAGAACCGCTATCTTTATGATTGATCAGCTGTACGGCTAGTTCCATAGCCTGTCTGGTCATTACATTGAGCGGTAGCTCAATTGTCGTCAGAGCCGGAGAAACATACGCTGCCAGCATATTGTTATCAATACCGGCAAGAGACACCTGCTCCGGAACTTTGATACCGGCTTCAGTTAATGCTTTAAGTGCACCTAGTGCCATATAGTCGTTAAAAGCAAAGAGGGCGGTAAATGAAGTCTTTTCTTCTAGTAATTCCTGGCAGGCTCGATAGCCCCCTTCTATCTGATAATCCGCGTATTTTACCAGACAAGGTTTATATGGAATAGCATGTCTTTTCAATGTGTTGATATAACCGGCCAGACGGGCTTTGCCTGTCGGGTTATCCAATGAGCCGGTTATGCAGGCAATTTTTCGGTGACCGTAACCAATCAGATGATTCATCATCATGGTACTTGCTGATTCCTGATCAAAGGTTACGGTATGAAATAGCGGCTCCGGCAGGGTTCGGTTGATTAAAACCAAAGGTGTAGACAGTTCCCGGTGTAATTTTCTGAGATGAGCATCTGATAGGGTTCTGCTATAAAGCACGATAGCGTCACAGCGGCCTTCGAGTTGCCGGACGGTTTCGTATTCCAGCTCAGGGTCATTATGGCAATCGGTGACAATCAGCTGTTTTTTTACCGCTTCAGCACTGGCGGATGCCTGTTGCAGCAGGCTGCCGATATAGGCACCGTCAAAATGGGAAACAACGAAACCTATCGTATCTGTTTTACTGGTAGCAAGAGCCTGAGCAATCTTATTAGGCCGATATCCGAGCTGTTCCATTGCAGCATAGACGGCTTCTCTGGTTGATTCTTTTACCTGTCCGGTTCCGTTCATTACCCGGGACACGGTTGCTTTGGATACGCCTGCCAGTTTACATACGTCAACAATGGTGCTCATTGATTTCCTTGTGCTTTATCTTGATTAGTTAGCCCGGCGAAAGCCGGGTCTGTGATTTTATCATTTGCAGTAAACGGAGGCATCTTTTCTGACAGAATAACCGTCACTAAGCTGCATTCTGGCTGCCTAATTTAGCCATTTTATGCAGCTCGATGATTTCCTCGATCAACTCTCGAGCCAGCATAGACGTCATAATGTGATCCTGTGCATGCACCATAATCAGATTAACCGGCACCTTACCGCTACCCTGATCCATACCGATAAGCTGAGTTTGTACCGTATGGGCGCGTTTTGAAGCTTCAGTGGATTCCTGAAGAAGCTGATCGACGTCATTCCAGTTTCCCGCCTTGGCAGCATACAGTGCCTGCATCGCACAACTGCGGGCTTCACCGGCATTAATGATCAGTTCCATCACTGTGGATTCCATATCCATAACTGCTGATTCTGTCTCCATTAGAGTACTCCGTTAGATATTCTGAATTCTGACAGGGGATACCTGCCCGGCAGGTTCCCCGTAATCAATGATTAAATAGTGTTGGGATTAAGTTCAGAGGCTGAACTTGTTTCAGTCGCTTCACTTTCTGCTTTTTCTTGAGCAAGCAGCTGTTTTTCATATATTTTGAAGAATGGATAGTAAAGAATCAGATCCAGCACAATTAAACCAATAACCAGAAGGCCATTACTCATTTGCCAGCCAGCACCCCATGCGGCACCAATAGGTGCAGGTGCTGTCCATGGAACAAGAGAGATCACTTTACCGATCAGACCCAGCTTTGCTGCAGAGTATGCAATGATGGCGTTAATCATCGGAATACCAACGAAAGGCAAAAATAAAATCGGGTTCATGACTATTGGGCTGCCGAAAATTACCGGTTCATTAATATTAAATACTGCAGGGATAACACCAATTTTACCAATAGAACGCAGGTGTACAGATTTACTACGCAGATAAAGCAGAACCAATGCAAAGGTTGCCCCTGAACCACCAAGAACGATGAAGAAAGACCAGAATGGTTCAATAAAAATAGCAGGCAGTTCTTGGCCGGCTGCCAGAGCTTCCTGATTCATTCCGAGGTTGATTAGATAGAAAGGAGCCATAATACCACCGACAATGGTTGCCCCGTGGATACCTGCGAACCACAATGTATGTGCAAGGAAAGTAGCAAATAAAATTGCTGGTAAAGTGTCCGATGCTGAAATTAAAGGCGTAAATATAGCCATGATTGCTTCAGGCATTAACATGCCAACTTGTCCTTTAAGAAGCAGGTTTATCGGATAAATTGTCAGAATAACAAATAGGGCTGGAATCAGCAGATTAAAAGATTGACGGATTTTAGGCGGGACTTGTTCCGGCATTTTTATTCCGATATTACGTTCTTTAAGAATTCTTGTTAATTCCGTCACATATATGCCAACAATAATAGCAGTAAAAATACCGGTGCCGCCAAGATATGTACCGGAAAGCTTACCGTCTTCCATTGGAGCTGCAATTAGCAGGAAAGTCATCAATGACAACATGGAAGTAGGAAAGGAATCTAGCTTATAGCTTTGTGCCAGATTATAAGCAATGCCTGCAGCAATATAGCAAGACATGATTCCCATCGACATATTGAATGGAGTCATTATCTCGTTAAAATAGTTTTTTGATAGTTCAATCCACCATTGTCCCAGCGCAAAAGTGGTATCGGCTGAAAAAGGAGGAAATGCAAATACAAGTAAAAATGAGCCAACAATCATAAACGGCATTGCACCGATAAAGCCATCCCGAATTGCGCCTACATGACGTTGGCTGCCAACCTGTCCGGCTATCGGAGCAATTTTCTGTTCTATAAAATCGAAAAACGGATGAGACATGATTTTATCCTCCCTTATGCTTCCAGCATTGCCAGAGCATCGGCTAGTATTTTATCCCCTTTCATCATGCCGTAATCCATAGCATTAATGACCCCGACAGGTTTACCTGCGGCTTCACCTTTGGCCTTGAATTCTGCTTCTTTGTATTTGATTTGAGGTCCGAGCATGCAGCAATCATAATCCGGCAGCGTTGCTTCAAATTCGTCCATGCCAACCGCAGTAATATCAACGTCAATGCCCTGAGTCGCAGCAGCTTGTTTCATTTTAGTTACCACCATACTGGTAGACATACCGGCGGCACAGCAAAGGAATATTTTTTTCATAATAAGTTCCTGTTCTATCTGTAGAGTAGGGTTTGTTGTTACTTCGTAACTGACTATAACAACTTGAGAAACCGGTTACAGTAACCGGTTACAGTTTTGATGTGTAAATGTGATTTGTTACATAAAATTTACGAAGTTTTTGTTTTTAGATGTGATTAAGATCTAATCAGAAGCGCGGCCAACATCATTTCTGGCCGCTGATGAAGATTTAATGTGGTGTATCTGGATGTTTTTACAGAGAAAAACTGTCTCTCTGGATAAAATCGTACCCCAGATGAATCATTTTTTTAACTTTACGGCCATTGACCAGTTCCAGAAACAGCTCAACGGCTGTTTCTCCCATTTCCATCGGATATAAACGCATAGTGGACAAACCGGGGTTCATATGGGCTGAAGTAGAAATATCATTCATACCAATGACCTTAATATCTCCGGGAATAGTCAGTTCTTTTTCGTAGATAGCCCGGTAGACACCAACCGCAATAATATCTGTTGCAGCAAAAACAACATCCGGTATCTGGGGGCTTTCCAGAATTTTTAGCATTGCCTTGTAGCCGGATTCTATACAGAATTCTTTACTGACAATGCAGTGTTCTTCCCTGTACAGGTTATGTAGCTTTGTCTGTTCCCTGAATACATGCAACCGGGTTTCATCATTACCGATAAAAGCCGGGTATCTGGCTCCGCTGTCAATGATATATCCGACCAACTCCCGAGCCGCAGCATGGCGGTCAAACAGAACGGCATCGCTGTGCCTGCCGAGAGGATTTGAGTCGATGAAAATCAGGTTGCGGTTATACCGATACATTTGGTTGATCTCATCATCGGTAAAGTGACCTACGGCGATCACAGCCTTAGGCTTGCTGAGAATATGACCACTCTTTTCTATCTGATCCCGGCGCAGGGTTCTGACTGCAATTTTATTTTTAAAACAGCAGCTCTCAATTCCGACTCGGATTGACGTAAAATAGGGGTCGGAGATTTCCCGTACAGGGTCAAGAAAATTGACGATTACAACTTCCAGTTGAGCAGATGCTGTGACACAGGAGCCGGAAAACGAGGGAATGTCATTTTCTTGCTGCGCTTTCCTCTGCTTTGGCGATACATAGTCCAGTTCTTTTACCGCCTGCAAAATTTCGTCTCGTTTTGTGCTGGTAATAGAAAGTGTCGGATCCTGATTAATAACCCGGGAAATTGTTGAAGTTGAAACCTTAGTTAAAACCGCAATATCTTTTAGCGTTGCCAAACTGTACCTATCCTGTTGTTATTTTTGTTATTAAAGCCTGAGCAGTCAGGGGATTTTCCCCTGACTGCCATTCTCTTAAATAGCTTTACTAAATTTTTTCTCAACCAGTGCTTGCCCATTGTTATCGAATATATGGATAAGATCTGTTGAGGTATACAGGGTCAGAGAATTATTCGGTTCGACAATGCAATCACCCTGATGCAGGAATTTAAAGTTATCGACGCCGCAACTCTGGCCGAAAATGTAAGTGCTGTTACCCAGACGTTCGACGACTTCCGTATCAAAGCTGAGTGCGATATCAGCCTCTTCCCGGGATAAGTGTTCCGGTCTGATCCCTATGGTTATCTGCTCGCCTGCACTCATTGGGGGAACGGATACTGGTAAAGAGATCATCTGACCGTTATACCCCAGTTCTACAGTGATACTATCTGTTTCCCAGGATATGAGTTTACTCGGAATAAAATTCATCTTCGGTGAACCAATAAAGCCGGCAACAAACAGATTTTGCGGGTGGTAATACAGTTCCATCGGCGTACCGACCTGCTCTACACGGCCATCCCGCAGCACTACAATTTTATCAGCCAGCGTCATGGCTTCTACCTGATCATGGGTGACATAAACCATGGTAGACTGCAGCTCTTTGTGAAGCTTGGCAATGTGCAGCCGCATTTCTACCCGCAGTTCTGCATCCAGGTTAGATAAAGGCTCATCAAACAGGAACACATCCGGATCCCGGATAATAGCGCGGCCGATTGCAACCCTTTGTCTCTGTCCTCCTGATAACTGAGCGGGTTTACGTTCCAGAAGAGATTCCAGTTGTAACGCTTTCGCTACCAGTTTTACTTTGTGCTCAATTTCTTTTGGCGGGGTTTTCTTTACTTTAAGAGAATACCCCATATTTTCAGCAACAGTCATATGCGGGTATAGAGCATATGACTGAAACACCATGGCGACACCACGCTGTGAAGGAGGAACATCATTCATCACTTGCTCGCCAATCTTTAGTTCTCCCAGGCTTATTTCTTCGAGTCCGGCGATCATACGCAGCAGGGTTGATTTACCACAGCCAGAGGGGCCAACGAAGACAACAAATTCGCCACTTTCGATAGAAAGATTAACATTATGAATAGTTTGCGTATCACCAAAGCGTTTGATGATATTCGATAAATTAATTGAAGCCATGAGGTAACCTATTGTTTTTTATTCTGAAAATTGAAATCACAACTTTCTTGTGATAAACGCATCAGTAGTTAGTAAATTTTTACTTGATTTGTAATAAATTAATCACAAATCCGATGTTTTCTAGTGACAGAGATCACAAATGCTTAGCAGTTCTATGGATGAAGCCAGGTGCTGAAGCATATTTTATATATCGAACAGGGTAGCTTCTTAAAGTAAATTTAGTTTAACGATTATTAATTGGTAAAAGCAAGGGAAAATATGAAAAATAATAAATTAAAAAAGGTGGTGTATTGCTCTGCAATTTATACTGCTTTAATAGGTTCCTCTTCTGTATTTGCACAAGATAAACTCCTTGTATGGGAGGATATTCAAAAATCATTTGGTAATAAGGAGGCTGTTGAGTTATTTGAAAAAAAATATGATGTAGATGTTCAGGTTAAAGAGCTTCCTTATGGTGGTCAGATTGAGGCATTGAGAATGGACGGCCCTGCTGGCACTGGTCCGGACGTGGTTCTTATTCCTCATGATCAAATTGGTGGTGCTGTTATTCAGGGTCTGATTTCACCTATAAAGCCAGATCAAAAGGTATTAGATACATTTACGGATTCATCTTTGGATGCATTGACATATAAAGGTGTTCTTTATGGAATTCCTAAATCTGTTGAAACAGTTGTAATGGTCTATAATAAAGATCTTATCGATGTTCTTCCTTCTAATATTGAAGAAATATATGAATTATCTAGAGCACTTTCAAAACAAGATAAATATGGTCTTCTAGCGAAGTGGGACGAATTATATTACGGGTATGGCATCATAAAAGGTATGGGGGGTGACATTTTTGCTAAAGCAGAAGATGGCTCTTATGATCCGAATAAACTTTTACTAAATACTGATGGGGCCGTTGAGGGTGCCACGTATATTCAAAAATTCTATCGTGATGGCCTTTTCCCTACGGGCATTGTAGGCAATAACGGATTAAATGCCATTGATTCCTTGTTTACTTCTCAAAAAGCGGCCATCGTAGAAACGGGTCCATGGTCTTTCAAACCGTATGAAGAAGCGGGAATTAATTACGGTGTTGCCCCTTTACCTTCACTTCCTAACGGAGAACCGATGGGATCCTTTATGGGGGTGAAAAGCTACAGTATTTCTACTTATTCGAAGAATAAAGAACTGGCAGAAAAGTATATTGAATTCATTAATAGTTATGACAATGCGAAACGTCGTTTTGAGCTAACCGGTGAAGTACCTGCCGTTGAGAAACTGGTCGATGATCCTGTTATCAAGAATGATATGGGGGCAAGAGCTGTTGCAGTACAGTCTGTTAACGCAACCTCGATGCCATCTATTCCGGAAATGAATGAAGTCTGGAATCCAGCGAACAGTGCCCTTCAACTGATTGCTACTGGAAAACAGGGGCCGAAAGAGGCTTTAGATGGCGCAGTAGAAGCAATCAGTATGCAGATTGAAGCTAACCATGCAATGATGGGTAATTAATATAAAAAGTGGTGCCAGCCTGATAATAATTGTCAGGCTGATATCTAGAGTGTGGAGTTTTGTTAATGTCAGAGTTTTATGGGGAGCCATCTCTTAATATGAAGAAATACAGTTCTCATAGAGTTGTTGCTGTCTTATTTGGGGTTATACCCGGATTCGGTCAGTTTTATAACCGGCAACTGATGAAAGGGAGTATTTTTTCTGTATTACTTTTTAGTTTCCTGGGAATAGGTAGTGATTTTCTTCAGCATGGTTTTTGGGGGTTAACTACATTAGGTGAAAAACTTCCTCAGGATAACTCAATTTTTCTTCTGGCTGAAGGGATCATCTCTCTTATCATCGCATTGTTTGGTCTGTCTGTGTATGCTTTCAGTATATTTGATGCTTATCAAAATGGCAGGCTACGAGATGAAGGTAAGGCACTTAATTCTATAAGAAAGCAGTTCAGAAATATTGTTGAGTCCGGATTTCCATATTTAATGACAACACCTGCATTTATTTTGCTGGTATTTGTTGTGGTTTTTCCTATTGTATTCGGGTTTGCTATCGGTTTCACTAATTACAATTTGTATAATACTCCACCAGCTAAATTAGTTGATTGGGTAGGTCTGAAAAACTTTATTAATATATTTAAAGTTAATCTCTGGAGAAAAACATTTCTTGACGTTTTACAGTGGACAGTGATCTGGACATTTTTGGCAACGACATTGCAATGTTCGGTTGGCATCTTGCTGGCTATTCTGGTTAATCAGAAGGATCTGAAATTTAAGCCATTGATCAGAACTGTATTTATTTTGCCATGGGCAGTTCCAGGATTCGTTACAATTCTGATCTTTACAGGTATGTTTAATGACACATTTGGTGTAATTAACAATGTCATTCTGGACTTTTTCGGTATCGCGCCAAAACCTTGGCTTACCGACCCATTCTGGACGAAGACGGCATTAATTATGATACAGACCTGGCTTGGTTTTCCGTTTGTATTTGCTATGACCACTGGTGTATTACAGGCTATTCCGGGGGATCTTTATGAGGCTGCCACTATGGATGGTGCCAGTAAGTTTCAGCAATTGAGAACTATTACCTTACCACTAGTTCTGTATTCAATTGCACCGATACTTATTACCCAGTACACGTTTAATTTCAATAACTTCAATATTATCTATTTGTTTAATAATGGTGAACCTGCTGTTGTTGGCAGTAATGCCGGCGGGACAGATATCTTAGTCTCCTGGATTTATAAGCTGACTATGTCGTCATCACAATATTCTATCGCTTCTGCTATTACGTTATTGCTTTCAATTTTTGTTGTCGGTATCGCTTTATGGCAGTTCCGGATGACAAAATCATTTAAAGAAGAAGGGAGATAAGAGGGATTATGAGTATTAAACGCAGTAACAGAATCAGACTTACTCTGAGCTATCTTCTGATACTTCTGGTTTGTATTATTATTATTTATCCGTTGGTCTGGACGGTCGGTGCCTCTTTTTATCCAGGTAACAGCATCATGGGTGACTCTATTATTCCGGATAAACCGACATGGTCGCATTATCTGACTTTGTTTGAAAACAGTAAGGTTTCTTATCTGACTTGGTACTGGAACAGTCTGAAAATAAGTGTCCTGACCATGGTTCTGACTTTAATTAGTGTTTGCTGTACTGCTTATGCTTTTTCCCGGTTTCGTTTTAGAGGCAGAAATAACGGGTTGATGCTGTTCTTGCTGTTACAGATGATCCCGCAGTTTTCTGCGCTGATTGCGATTTTTGTGCTGGCGCAGATGATGGGACTGATCAATAGCCATTTGGCATTGGTTTTGGTTTATGTCGGAGGGATGATTCCGATGAATACGTATCTGATGAAAGGGTATTTGGATGCGATACCAAAAGATTTGGATGAATCGGCCAAAATGGATGGAGCCGGTAATTTCAGGATATTTATTGAAATTATCTTACCAATATCAAAGCCAATTATTGCTGTCGTTGCACTGTTTTCTTTTACCGGGCCATTAGGTGATTTTATTCTGGCGACAACAATACTCAGGTCACCGGAATATTACACTTTGCCAATTGGTTTATATAACCTGGTCGTGGAAAAAATGGGTGCTAGTTATACAACTTATGCAGCAGGTGCAGTTCTTATTTCTATTCCGGTTGCATTACTTTACTTGTCATTACAGAAATATTTTGTTTCCGGATTGACAGCAGGAAGTACAAAAGGTTAATAATTAAGAAGGAAATATAATGAAATTATCTTATATCACATGGGCTGTGTTAGGCCTGAGTGCGGCTCTTATCGGCTGTCAGTCAGATTCTGTAACCAGAAAAAATACAGAAGAAAGTATAAAAACATATAATATCCAGCCAGCTAACGTATCGGAAGGTTTTATTAAAGGGATGGATATTTCCATGCTTCCTGAAATGGAATCTATGGGGACAAAATATTATGACGAAGGCTCAGAAAAAGATTTAGTAAAAATTTTGAGCGACCATGGTGTCAATTATATTCGTGCCCGCCTGTGGGTTGACCCTCAGTCAGTGAACGGTACTGGATTTGGTGGTGGTAACTCTGACTTGGTACGTGCGATTGAGCTTGGTAAAAGAGCACATGCGAATGGTATGAAGTACCTGCTGGATATTCACTACAGTGATTTTTGGGCAGATCCGAAGAAACAGTTCAAACCCAAGCATTGGAGCAGCCTGAATTTTGATGAAATGGTGCAAAAAGTGTATGACTACACGGATGCTGTTATGGATGCACATCGGGATGCTGGAATTGTACCGGATATGGTTCAGGTTGGTAATGAACTGAATGGTGGCATGCTGTGGCCGGAAGGTAAAAGCTGGGGTGGTGATGGTAAGGAGTTTGACCGCCTGTCTCGCTTGCTGAAATCTGGTATTCAGGGGGTTAAGGATAATACGCTTGCTGGTGAAGACATCAAAATTATGCTGCATTTGGCGGAAGCGGGCGATAACGGTTTGTTCCGCTGGTGGTTTGATGAAATAACTAAGCATGATGTCGACTTCGACATTATCGGTATGTCTTATTATCCGTTCTGGCATGGGCCGCTGACAAAAGTCCGGGAAAATATTGACGATGTGATAAAGCGGTATAACAAGCCGGTTATTATTGTTGAAACTGCTTTTCCTTTTGTGCCTAAAGGGAATGACGACAAGGGGCCGATTGAAGGCTATGAAGTATCGGTGAATGGTCAGGCTGAATATCTGAAAGATCTGATGGAGATGGTTAATGCAACAGAAAATAACATGGGACTAGGTATTTTCTATTGGGAGCCTGCCTGGTTAGGTCAGGACGCGACATGGGCAACGAAAGCCGGTATGGACTATATCGATGACCACTGGGAAGAAGGAAACGCCTGGGATAATAAAGCGATGTTTGATCCTAATGGTAATGCATTCCCGTCACTAGATGTATTTAATTCAAAATAAGGTTATTTGTAATGTCGCAGTATTCACCAATTATTCCGAATATCACTACGTTTCTGCATGGTGCAGATTATAACCCTGAGCAGTGGTTAGATAGACCTGATATTCTGGAAGCAGACATTAAATTGATGAAACAGACGCATTGTAATGTGATGTCTGTGGGCATATTCAGTTGGTCCGCTCTGGAACCTTCTGAAGGCGAGTTTCATTTTGAATGGCTGGATAATGTGTTAGACCGTCTGGCGGATAACGATATCTCGGTATTTCTGGCAACACCAAGCGGGGCTCGTCCCGCCTGGTTATCTCAGCGCTATCCGGATGTACTACGTGTCGACAAGAATCGGGTGAAGCAACGGCATGGGGAACGGCACAACCATTGTTATAATGCCCCGGTGTATCGGGAAAAGGTTGGTATTATCAATCGTAAACTGGCCGAACGCTATAGTCATCATCCGGCCGTGATTGGCTGGCATATTTCCAATGAATATGGTGGTGAATGTCATTGTGAACATTGCCAGCATAGCTTCCGGGCATGGCTGAAAGAGCGTTACGGGACACTGGAGAATCTGAATGCTCAGTGGTGGACAGCATTCTGGAGTCATACGTTTACGGACTGGTTACAGATAGAGTCGCCTTCGCCAATAGGAGAAGGATCTGTGCATGGGTTAAACCTTGACTGGAAACGTTACCGTACGGAGCGGGTTGCCGATTTTTGTCGCCAGGAAACCCGGCCTCTGAAAGAACTCAATCCGAATTTACCCGTGATTGCCAATTTTATGGAGTATTTTTACGACTATGACTATTGGAAACTGAGTGAAGCCATTGATGTTGTTTCATGGGACAACTACCCATTGTGGCATCGTGACCACGATGAAACGGAGTTAGCATGCTATATCGCTATGTATCATGATTTAATGCGTACTCTGAAGCAACAGCCATTTTTGTTGATGGAATCTACGCCAAGCCAGACCAACTGGCAGCCAATCACTAAACTGAAAAAAAATGGGATGCATCTTCTTTCATCAATGCAGGCAATCGCTCACGGTTCTGATTCGGTTCAGTATTTCCAGTGGCGTAAAAGCCGGGGATCGGTGGAAAAATTCCACGGTGCGGTTATTGACCATGTCGGTCATGCAGATACCCGTTCAGGAAGAGAAGTGACCCAGGTTGGAAAAATGCTTGAAGGTATTTCTTCTGCTTGTGGCAGTCGTACACATTCAGAGGTCGGCATTATCTTTGATTGGGAAAGCCGCTGGGCAATGGATGATGCTTCCGGACCGAGGAACGAAGGTCTGTTCTATGAAAAGACGGTTGCGGAACACTATCGGGGATTCTGGGAACAGGGCATCAACTGCGACATTATTGAACAGTTGTGTGATTTTACATCTTATAAGATTATTGTTGCACCAATGCTGTATATGATTAAGCCGGGGGTAGCCGAACGTCTGGAGCAGTTTGTGAAGGCGGGAGGAACACTGATAGCGACTTACTGGAGTGGCATTGTGAACGAAAGTGATCTTTGTTTCCTTGGTGGCTTCCCTGGTGGTGAAAATAGCCCTCTGCGCAGAACTCTGGGTATTTGGGCGGAAGAGATTGATTCTCTGTATGAAGATGAACGGGTGACATTTGCTATCAATACATCAGGTGAACTGGATTTTGACGGTGAATTCAAAGTGAAACATCTGATGGAACATGTTCATATTGAAACGGCAGAATCACTGGCAACGTATACAGAGGATCTGTTTGATGGTACGCCGGTTCTCACTCGAAATAAGCATGGACAGGGGGTCGCATATTATCTGGCAGCGAGAACGGAACCTGAATTCAACCGCCATTTCTACCGGGATATAGCTAAGCGACACCAGCTATATAGAATAATGGAACACGTACCGTATGGCGTGTCTGTTACAACCCGGCATGATAAAGAGAAAGAATATATTTTTATTATGAACTTTAAAGGGGAAGAAAATAAAATAATTCTACCAGATTCAAACTGGACTAATTTGATTACAGGGAATATGTCTGATTCTGAGTTAATCAATTTAAATCCATATGAAGTGTTAGTATTTTCTAAATTAAAATAATTCACACTTATAAATCGCTCTAAATAATTAGAGCGATTTGATTTAATTAAACAAAAGTTATATGGAATTTAAATTCCATAGATTCCTATTGTCTTAATTTTAATAAATCATGTGATTCAATAATACGTAAACATAAGGACAGTAATATGAAAAAGACATACTTATCATTCGCTATTGTATGCGGATTGCTATCAACTCAGGCAATGGCTGTTGATTTTTATGGCTATGCCCGCTCTGGCTACAGTATTTCCAACAATGGCGGAGGTAATGAAAGTGGCGATGAATATGAAAAAAATAAACTAGGGCGTCTGGGAAACGAGTTTGATACTTATGCAGAGCTTGCATTAGGGCAGGAATTGTATAATGAAGATGGCAAGAGTATATATTTCGAAAGTATGTTCGAAATGTCATCTAATGGAGATCTGGAAACAGAAAAAACAGAAGATGATACTGCTAACTTTGCAATTAAACAATTGAATATGAAAGCGAAAGGTTTTATTACTTCGGCTCCGGATATTACTATTTGGGCAGGTAAACGTTTTTATCAGCAACATGATCTGCATATTATTGATACAAAATACTGGAATATATCTGGCTATGGATTTGGTTTAGAAGGTATTAATGCTGGTCCGGGAACCTTATCCACGGCTTTGATTCGGGGTGATCAGAACGATATTAATATTAATTATGTTGATATTCGCTATGCCGGTCTTAAGCCGTGGGACGGAGCCTGGACAGAATTTGGTATTGATTATGCGATGCCTAATCCAACCGATGATCAGGAAGACGCTGATCTGGACTTTGATAATGCCGTGATGCTGACAGCAGAGCTTAGTCAGAGTTTTTCAAAAGGCTATAACAAAACGGTACTTCAGTATGCTGACAACGGTCTGGCTCAGAATATGGTTACCCAGGGGGGGGGATGGTATGACAACTGGGCTACAGCATCGACTGACCAGATTGAGAAAGTAAATAAAGCGAAAGGGTACCGTTTAATTAATACCGGTGATATCAAGCTTACCGATAACTTTATGTTCCAGCATGTTCTGACTCTTGGCTATGCTCAGGATCATGAAACTACGTGGGCGGAAGTTGTTCCGGCTACAACATGGAAAGAAGTGGATTCTGAAAAACTGTTCTCTTTGGTTGTTCGTCCAGCTTATAACTGGTCGAAAAACAACAAAACACTTTTTGAGCTTGGTTACTACAAGACAACTCAGGATCTAGTCGGTGGGGGAGACTATGAAAACAGCGGGCAAAAATTGACCATTGCTCAGGTGATCAGTGCTGGCGATTATATTCTGGCGCGTCCGGAAATGCGTTTTTATGCTACTTATGTGAAAAATAATGAAAGAGATTCATTCAATGGTGGACGTGATGACAGCGATATCCGAATCGGTGCTCAGATTGAAGCCTGGTGGTAATTTCTCACCAATAGTGTACCTATTGTAATCCACGTTATTGATTGTAATTAGCGTTATTTGCCTGCAGAGCAAGCCTTGCCTGCAGGCTTTTTTATGCAACTTTTTTGTTGTGTTTATTTCAGCATTGTTGAGAATGTGACGGATATGAGGCAATCCGTTATTCTCTGTTCCTGAAATGGTGTAGACTAAGTGTCCGACCGCTTGGGGAACAGGAAAAAATGGCAACAATCAATGACGTATGCAAGGCTACCGGTGTGTCTAAGGCGACCGTATCCAGAGTGATTAACGGTAGTGAACATGTGAAAGAACAGACTCGTCAGTTAGTGCTGGCAGCAATGGACTCTTTAGGGTATCAGCCCAATGCTTTTGCCCGGGCACTTGCAACCAGCAGTTATAATACGTTTGGCCTTATTTTGCCTCATTTTGAAAGCCACTATTTCGGTTCTATGCTGACGCAGGCTGCACAGGATATGCAAAAAGCAGACAAAAAACTGTTTGTGATGGACAGCCATAATAGTGTCGAAGGGGAAATCGATGCGATCCGTTCCCTGAAAGCACATTACTGTGATGCCATTATCATTTACAGCCGTCATTTGTCAGAACAACAATTATCTGACATTCAAAAAGATATCAAAACACAATTGATTATCCTTAACCGTTCTTTATCAGATGATAACCTGTTCAGTTTTGGTTTTGATCAGCACCAAGTAGCACATCTTGCAACGGATTATCTGCTGGATCTTGGCCACCGGAAGATTGCCTGTATTACAACTTCTCTGTCCAGCGATACCGGACGGCAGCGTTTGGCGGCATATAAAACCAGTCTGGAATCCCGCTCGGTTGCGATAGATGACGCTTTGATTTATGAAGGTGAGAGCACTTTGCAGAGTGGCTATGATGCAACGATGGCTTTGCTTGATAGCGGTATCTCGTTTTCTGCTATTTTTTCCTGTACCGATTCAATGGCAATGGGCGCTGTTCGGGCTTTACATGACAGAGGAGTAAAGGTTCCCGAAGAGGTGTCGGTTATCGGTATTGATGGTGAACCTGCCGGAGCTTATGCTGTACCACGTTTATCTACGGTTAAATTACCTATCGTAGAATTAACCAGAGATGCAATCTTAATAGCCTTGGCGATGAACAAAAAACAAGGTATAGAGCAAAAACATTACCAGTATCAGGGAATCTTGCTGGCAAAAGAGTCAACGCAGGATCTGAGATAATTTCAGGCCATATAGAGTATCAGGAAACTGTTCACCGCTCTTTCAACCACTTCACAGATAGCTTGTTCATCGGGCTGTTTGATGATTCCCAGTGCAAATTGTTCTCTGAGTTCCGCCTCCAGCAGGGCTCTTAGCTGCAAGGCTGCAATCCAGGTATCACAGCTTTTCAGTGCTCCATTTTCCACATGGTAAGCTAAAAAGTCCTGCAAATGTGTCAGGCCTCTTTTGGGGCCGTTTTCAAAAAAGTGTCTGCCCAGGTCGGAACGATCCGCTTCGGTATATGCCATTTTCGTTACCATGGCCAGTTCCGGAGAATAGAGAGATGTCAGATACTTGCAGCCGAAGTCTGTCAGAGCTGGCTTGATATCTATGACCGTAGACAGGCTGTGAAAAGCTATGGTCATCTGTTCTGCAACTGATTCCATCACCGCAGTGAAAATCTCTTCTTTAGAGCTGAAATAGTTATAAAGCGTGGCTTTAGACCCGCCCACTTTTTTCGCGATGGCGGACATAGATGTCTGGCTAAATCCATGTTTAGTAAACTCTTCTTTTGCCGTGTCCAGAATAGCCTGTCGACGCTCTTCACTCTTTACTCGCATGTATCCACCTGCCTGATTAAAACGGCGTTAGTTTCGCTTGACGAACGCCGTCTGTCAAGTTATAACTGTACCGTACGGTTTAGTTATGAGGTTTTTAAGGTGATACAGAACACACTTTTAGTGCGATCAGTGAAAGCGGGAAGAATTCATGCCTGTGCGGTAGCTGTAGCCGGTGCAGTGCTGCTGGGCGGCTGTTCAATGCCGTCTGACTACACAATGGAGTCAGTAAAATCAGCAGAAGAGCTGGGGTATACCCAGACATTTAAAGATATTCAGGCCATGAACTGGCCAAACGATGCATGGTGGGCCCGTTATCAGGATGCGCAACTGGATTTGCTCATTCAGGAAGCACTAAAAGATTCGCCGACACTACGTATTGCTGAATCCAGGCTAAAGCATGCTCAGGGGATCGCTCAGCAAATTGGTGCAATTAAAAAGATTCAGGTTGGTGCAGAAGCCACTGCATCTTTGACTAAAGTGAGTTATGGCTATCAGGCGTATCATTACCCGATGTACTGGAATGATTTCGGCACAGTTACGACGAACTTTTCTTATGAATTTGATTTCTGGGGTAAAAATAAGGCATCCGTTGCGGCGGCTGCCTCAGATTATGCTGCAACAGAAGCAGAGCATGCATCAACAAGACTGATGCTTTCTACCTCGGTTGCTAATGCTTATGCAGAACTGGCAAGACTGTACTCGAATCTGGATACCGTAGAAGCGGCTGTTAGAGTGCGGCAGAAAACGGTGGAACTGCTGACAAAACGTTTTGATAACGGTCTGGAAACCAAAGGTGCCGTCAGTCAGGCCAAAGCTGCAGCTGCCAGTGTTGAAGCCGAATTGTTAGGTATTAAAGAGTCGGTCGAACTGCAAAAAAATGCGCTGGCGGCTTTGATGGGAAAAGGCCCGGATCGTGGACGTACAATCAGCCGTCCTACTGTGCAACTATCGGATACGTTTGGCTTACCGGAAGACCTTGGTGTCGGACTGCTTGGACATCGTCCTGATGTCACCGCTGCCCGCTGGAGAGCAGAAGCGGCTGCTCAGCGCATCGGTGTCGCAAGAGGTCAGTTTTATCCTAATGTGAGTTTATCCGGTTTTATCGGTTTTCAGGCATTCGGTATCGATAACCTGACCAATGACGGTAATGATGCCGGCAGTATCGGTCCGGCGATTTATCTGCCGATTTTTAATGGCGGACGTCTTGAAGGGCAACTGACCTCTGCAGAAGCAGACTATGAAACCGCAGTCAGCAGCTATAACGCTACACTGACGAATGCTCTGCAGGAAGTAGCAGATACCATGACCAGTACCAAAGCTCTTGATGCACAGATCAGTAAAACCAGACAGGCAGTAGACGCTGCGAAAGAGGCTCATCAGATTGCAAGTAACCGCTATAAGGGGGGACTGGCAAGATATCTGGACGTACTGACGGCAGAAGATGCATTACTGAACAGTGAAAGGGCGCTGGTTAACCTGCAGTCCCGGTCATTCAGTCTGGATCTGTCATTGATACATGCTCTGGGGGGCGGATATGAATCTACGCCGACTCAGGCACAGGATAAGTAAACAGTCGTTGTAAGTTTTTAATAGGTTTCTAGAAGGTTTTTAATAATGAGTTCAACAGACAACACTCAAAACAGCGAACAGTTCGATCAGGCACAAGCGGCTCGGTCACGCAAAAAAGGTTTTATCGGATTGGCGGCAGCCATTGTTATTGCAGCCGGTGGTTATGGTGCCTACTGGCATTTTATCGGATCCCGTTATATCAGTACTGACAACGCTTATGCTGCCGTTGAAATTGCAGCTGTAACTCCAGCGGTCGGCGGTATCGTTTCTCAGGTCAATGTGGTTGATACCCTGTATGTCAATAAGGGAGATGTACTGGTCACTATCGATGATACTGATGCCCGGATTGCACTGGCTCAGGCTGAAGCCGATTATGCGTTGGCTAAGCGTCGGGTGCGCAGCTATCAGGCCAATGATGAAGGTCTGGATGCTTTGGTCAATGCTCGAGAAGAAGATGAAAAAAGAGCTCGAGCGCAACTGGAGTCAGCACAGGCTAACTACCAGCGCGCTAAGATCGATCTGGAACGTCGTGAAGATCTGGTTAAATCAGGATCGGTATCCGGAGAAGAACTGACTAATGCCAAAACAGCATTTACTCAGGCCCAGGCAAATTTGAATGTGGCAAAAGCGGCGGTAAATCAGTCGGTTGCTAACCGCATGTCTACTATTGGTAATCAAAAGGCCAATGCTGCACTGATTGATAACACAACAGTGGATAATAACCCACAAGTCTTGCTGGCTAAAGCTCAGCTTGATCAGGCTAAAATCAATCTGGAACGCACGGTTATCCGAGCACCGATCAGTGGTGTGATTGCTCAACGTCAAGTACAGGTCGGCCGCCGGGTTCAGGTTGGCGCTCCTTTGATGACAGTTGTCCCTGTGCATGATATGCATATCGACGCAAACTTTAAAGAAGTTGAGCTGCGTGAAGTTCAGGTTGGTCAGGAAGTGGAAGTCACTTCTGATCTGTATGGTGATGACGTTGTTTACCATGGTGTTATCACGGGTCTTTCTGGCGGCACAGGTTCTGCGTTTTCTATGATCCCGGCACAAAATGCAACAGGGAACTGGATTAAAGTGGTACAACGCCTTCCTGTGCGTATCGAACTGGATGCCAACGAACTTCAGGCTCACCCACTGCAGGTTGGTTTGTCTATGGAAGTGACGGTGGATACAAAATCACAGGTAGCGAAAGAAGTACTGGCACAGTACCAAGCAGTGAACGGATCTGAACAGGGTTAAGGTGAAGTATGAGTTCTGCTTCTGATCAAAACCAAGTTCAGCCGTTATCCGGAGGAGCCCTGTTTCTCGGGGTTCTTTGTCTGGCGATGGCCAACTTTCTGGCCATTCTGGATACGACGATTGCGAACGTGTCTGTATCGAACATTGCCGGAAGCCTCGGAACATCAACCAGTCAGGGCACTTATGTCATCACGTCTTATGCGGTAGCAGAAGCGATTTCTGTACCACTGACTGGCTGGCTGGCGTCTCGTTTCGGTTCAATCCGGGTGTTTGCAACCTGTTTTATTATGTTTGGGATCTTTTCACTTTTTTGTGGAATGGCAACGAATATGACGTCTCTGGTGGCGTTCCGGGTTCTGCTGGGATTTTCTGGTGGTCCTTTGATGCCGCTGTCGCAGACGTTGATGATCCGTATCTTTCCGAAAGATAAAAGTCATGCTGCTATTGGTATCTGGAGTATGACTACTCTGGTTGCACCTATTATGGGGCCGATACTGGGTGGTGTGTTGTGTGACCAGCTTAGCTGGCCGTATATTTTCTTTTTCAAGGTGCCGTTTGCGATCATTGCGGGTTATGCAAGCTGGAAGCTGCTGAAGAAATTTGAAACTAAAACAGACAAGTCCGGTATTGATGTGGTTGGCCTGGTGCTGTTGGTTGTGTGGGTTGCTGCACTGCAGATTATGCTCGATGAGGGTAAAGATCACGACTGGTTTGAATCTGCCCGGATAACCACACTGGGTATCGTTGCAGCCATTGGCTTTGCTTCTTTCCTGATTTGGGAAATGACGGCACGTAAACCCGTGGTTGACCTGAAGGTATTCCGGCACCGGGGATTTACTACCTCAATGATGACCTTATCCTTAGGGTTCGGAGCATTTTTTGCAATATCGGTGATCACACCGCTCTGGTTACAGATCTATATGGGATATACGGCAACGATATCCGGCTATGCAACAGCAACTATGGGGATACTGGCGGTATTTCTGGCTCCGTTGATTGCAAATCTGTCCAGTAAATTTGACCCGAGGCCGTTTGTGTTTGCCGGGGTATTATGGCTGGGGTTGTGGACCTTTATCCGTAGTTATGCCAATTTAGATATGACGTTTGCACAGGTAAGCTGGCCGATGTTTTTTCAGGGGATCGGCATGCCGCTGTTCTTTGTCCCCCTGACAGCAATAGCTCTTGGATGTGTTAATCCGAATGAGATGGAGTCGGCGGCTGGCCTGATGAACTTTATCCGGACACTCTCTGGTGCCTTTGCTACTTCTATGATTAATACGTCATGGGAGCGGGAAACAAGGTATGTGCATTCTGAACTGTCAGGTTTGACCGATCAGCATGGTGTTGCGACTCATGCAATGCAGTCCACTGGGATGTCTATGGATCAGATCCGGGGTTCCGTTGACTGGATAGTACAAAAGCAAAGTGTGATGGTTGCGACGAATCAATTGTTTGTGATTATTGCAGTGATATTTGCAGTAGCCGCCTGTGTTATCTGGCTGGCTCCGAAACCGAAGCATTCGGTTGACCCGGGGGCGGCACACTAACCAGCATTCCGTTCTGATCATTTAGTCATCGAATAAAAAGCCCGTATGAAATCATACGGGCTTTTGCATTAAGAAAAAGTCAGTATGGGGATGCTTATTTAGTTGCAGAAATACCACATAACGTCAATAAATCAGCCTTTTTCAGATAGGTTTCCAGTGCCGGTACTACCCGGAAAGCATTCCGTAGATCCTGATATTGTTGCCGGAGTTCTTCAGGATCTCGGCACTGCCTCTTATGGGCTCTGAGCAGGGTATTTTTGTCCGTTGCCCGGGAAGAGACAAATTCAATAACATCAACCTGATAACCGAGCATCTCCAGCAATAATGCACGCATGGAATCAGCCAGCATATACAGCATTCTGTCCCGGTATATGGTGTGACGTGTTATACCTTTAGTCGTTTTCATTGTCTGCATTGATTTTTTTATGCTGTGTTGGCAGCAGGATGCAGAAAGAATATGTCTGGCCTGATTCTGTGCCCCCAGTAGGATGGCTTTATCTGTTGCAGTATCACAAGCGTGCAGTGAATAAGCCAGATCCACTTTTCCTTGATGTTGGTAGGTCGCAATATCACAGGCATGGAAGAACATGTCACTGAAGCCGAGCTGTTGTGCAAATTCACGGTTTTTATCCATCAGCCGTTCATTTATATCGATACAATGCAACTGGACGGGCCGTTTCATGATTATCTGGTAAAAGTAATACACGATAAAACTCAGATAGCAGTTTCCGGCTCCGCTATCAATAATGACCAGTTCACGTTTTGTTGAGTAATGTCTTAGCTGGCTATGTATAGTTTCTAAATAGGCCAGGATCTGTTCCAGTTTTTTACTCTTATCCTGGAACTGTTTTTGCTGTGGCAGGAGCAATCCGAAATGGGTCGAAAACTCTGCCAGCTGTATTTTAGTCTCATGCCCGATTAGCATGAATCCTCCTGAAAAAATACAGATGAGGTGCTGACAGCAAAGAGGGGTTTATACTACGGGAAGAGGGGAATGCATTGAAGAAGCCATCCTGCAGACAGACCCATACAAAGCATCAGATACACCCCATCATTACGTCTGAACGTAATAAATCAAAATAAAGTCACCGCAGTGCGGTAACCGTTAAGTTAAAGGGGACTGAGTTTTGTATTGGCTTTGCTACAGTTCCAGAATTACCGTCTTACGATCTCGTCGTTCCGGATGGGCTTTTCCTTAATTTAACTGGTGATTGAATATTAAGCGGGCTAAGGATACTCCTTAGCCGCTGGGATGTCTATTTAAATGGATAAGGAGAAGTACTCTTATCCGACCCGGATATCGCTAGGCTTACGGTGCATGGTTTGCTTGAATTTTGTTGAGAAATAGTTACTGTCTGAATAGCCGACCATAAAGGCAATATCTGTTACGGATATATCGGTATTGATCAGTAAAGAAATGGCATTTTTTGCCCGGATAAAATGCAGGTACTGGTTAAAGCTCATACCTGTTATATCTTTGATTGCTTTGGATAACAGACGTGAAGAAACTTTAACGTGTTGTGCAATCTCATCAATATTCAGGGGCTGGTCGTAGTTTTTATTCATAAAAACAATAGAAGAAAGAAGCCTGTCTTCCTGTGTCAGGATCCGCTCATCTTGAATTCGGCCTCTCCACAATTCTACAACCAATTGCTGAAACAGAAGCTCGGACATTGCCCTGGATTCTGCGCAGTGGGTGTGAGATTCGTGATCCAGCCTTTCTATGATGTAATTGACTCTCAGCGCGGTTTCATCATCAATAAACCAGTCAACGGTCTCTTCTTCTGGCTGAGGGAGGTACTTTTCCAGCAGAGCAGAAGAACTGAGTTGATCTTTTTTATACAGTATGTTGCATAAAAATAGTTCATCAACTTGTTCGATCAAATGCCGGTCTTTTTTCCCGACAAAGCAAACATAATTTCTGCTTAAATTCATAGGGATATCATTGACCACATGAATGCCATTTCCTTTAGACACCACAATAATCTCATCAAATGAGTGGTCATGTTCCGGAAACACCTGCTGTGGAGAGCGGGGTTCAGTAGTAACAGACATTTTTGAATTCAGAAAATATTCGTTGGATTGTAAATGAATCATGCATCAGTTCCGTATTGACTTGGGATACACATCTGAAAACAGGTTGCTTATTGCTCTGATGTCAGAGTAGCAGATTAAAAATTCACCGATGTTTGTATGGTTATGAAAATGTGAATCAGATAACGACTAACTGTAAAAATACGCCTGTCTTTGAGATGTTTATGGTGTTTTTTCAAAGGTAAGTCAGGATGACTGCTCTTATGATTAGTCAGGTAATATCAATATGTGAGTTTAAGTCTATCTTTTTGAATTTATACAGAGAAAGCGGAGGCTCTACTAACTTACCGATAAACATGCAGAGATAACCTGGAAGCAGGAGGTTTTCCGGGTAATGGATGGCATAACTAAAAATGAAAAAAGCACTATTCGGATCCGACAGCAGGGAAAATAACAAGATAATGGCTGTTAACCGATCTGAATCTACTAATTAACGTGAAGTTAACTCTTAATGAAACGGAGTCAAAACAATGAAAGTGATAAACCTATTTAAATCTGTTCTGGTGGCAGCTTGTCTGTTATCCAGCAGCTTAATTCATGCCGCCGAGATGCGTATTGGATTAGTGGTCAAAGCGCAGGGTATTGGCTTCTTTGAAGCTGCTTATGCGGGGGCAGAGCAGGCCGCTCAGGAAATTGCCGAGGATGTGAAGATTATTTACACCGGACCTGTGACTCCTACGGCAGAAGGTCAAATAGAAATTGTTAACTCATTGATTGCACAGAGAGTTGATGCAATTGTCATTTCTGCTAACGATACCGATGCACTGGTTCCTATCCTGAAAAAAGCACAACAGCGCGGAATTAAGGTCGTGTCATTTGATTCTGGTGTTGCTGTACCGGGAAGAGCGGTACATCTAAATCCTTCCAGTAATGAACTTATTGGTAAAATTAATGTTGATCTGGCTTCTGTTGCTGTTAAAGCAACAAACAGTGAGAAAGGTGACATTGCTATTTTAAGTGCCAGTCCGACAGCCACTAATCAGAACATCTGGATCGATGAAATGAAAAAAGTACTGCCCGGGCATCCTGAACTCAATCTGGTGGCGACGGTATATGGGGATGATCTGGCAGATAAGAGTTACCGTGAAACTAAAGGGCTGATCAATACCTATCCAAACCTGAAAGCTATCGTTGCACCGACATCTGTAGGAATTGTAGCTGCCGCTCAGGCGGTAACGGATATGGGGAAAACCGGTGAAGTCTATGTTACCGGATTGGGCCTTCCTTCCGAATTAGCCGGGCATGTGGAATCTGGAGCAGTTAAGAGTTTTGCTATCTGGAATCCTATTGATCTTGGTTATGCCGCTACCATGATTTCTTACCATTTGATTAAAGGTGATGCAACGGCAACTGAAGTTGCAATGGGACGTATGGGTGTTGCAAAACTGGATAAAGACGGTAACGCAGCTATGGCTTCTCCGTTTATTTATGACATCACCAACGTTGAGAAATTCGCTAAAATTTTCTGAGTCGGTATTTCGTAACGGAAGAATAAAGTGAAGAAGCGAGACAGGTGCAGAAATGTTTCTTTTGCCTGTCTCCCCTTATTTCTAGAGAGTTTGTGACAGAAAGGGATAGTCATGCCAGAGTCAACCCCCATTTTCTCATTGCGGGATATCAGTAAGCATTTTCCCGGAGTGAAAGCGCTGGATAAAGTTCAGCTTGATCTGTATCCGGGACAGGTTACGGCCTTAGTCGGAGAAAACGGAGCTGGTAAATCAACGCTGGTTAAAGTCATGACCGGTATTCATCAGCCCACATCAGGCCAACTGTTTTTAGATCAGCAGGAGATTCATCTGGATACACCGGATGATGCCCGTAAATTTGGTATTACAGCAATACATCAGGAAACGGTATTGTTTGATGAACTGAGTGTGGCGGAAAATATTTTTGCCGGACACTATCTGGCAAATGCCTCAGGCAGTCTGGACTGGAAACGAATGGAGCAGGAAGCAGGCCGGATCCTAAAAGAAATTGATGCTCCTCTAGAGCCCGGAAAGATACTGAAAGAATTAAGTATTGGCCAGAGACATATGGTGGCAATAGCAAGGGCGCTCTCTTTTGATGCCAAAGTCGTAATATTAGATGAGCCGACGGCCGCACTTTCTCACCGGGAGATTGAAGATTTTTATCAGATTGTACGACGGTTGCAGAATAAAGGCTGTGCAATCATGTTTATCAGTCATAAGTTTGATGAAATTTATACGATTGCAGATCGGTATATGGTTTTCAGAGATGGCTGTTATATCGGCGACGGTATATTAAAAGACGTTGAAGAATCTGAGTTAGTGTCCATGATGGTCGGCAGAACCATTGATAATGCCTACCCTAAATCGGATGTAGAGATTGGTCATAAGGTGCTTGAAGTGAGCAACTACTCGCATCCAACGGAGTTTGATGACATCACTTTTGATCTTCATCAGGGTGAAATACTGGGTTTCTACGGCTTGGTTGGCGCAGGTCGTACCGAATTGATGCAATCTCTTTTTGGGGTAACAAAAAATTCCAAAGGCACAATTAAAGTCGATTTCGAAAATATCGCTATAAAATCCCCTTCTGATGCAATTAAGAACGGCATTGTTTACGTTCCGGAAGAACGGCAGAGTCAGGGCGTTGTTCTTGAATTTCCTATTTACCAGAATATCGGTTTGCCGCAATTAGATAAAATTAATTCAGGCGGACTTCTTAATAAAGATGCTGAGTATGGGTTAGCGGATGAGTACGCCAAAAGACTAAGAGTCAAAGCTCCTGACTGGCATGAAAGTGTCGAAAATCTGTCCGGGGGTAATCAGCAGAAAGTGGTTATTGGTAAATGGCTGGCCACTTTGCCTAAGGTGATCATTCTAGATGAGCCGACAAAGGGTATTGATATTGGTTCAAAAGCGGCAGTGCACGAATTTATGTCTGAACTTACGACTCTCGGACTGAGTGTCATTATGGTTTCATCTGAGTTACCGGAAGTGATGGGAATGGCGGATCGAATCATTGTGATGCGTGAAGGGTTAATTGTGGACGAGTTTGCAAGGCATGAATTTACAGCAGAAAAGCTGGTGAGTGCCGCGACAGGGGTAACCGGAGGTGTTCAGTGAAACATTTATTCAAAAGCAGGGAATCCCAGTTAGCACTGGTCGTTCTTGTGTTACTCGGTGCTATTGGATTTATCATTCCTGATTTCTTAGCATTTGGTAATTTGTTGAGTGTGTATAACGATACATCAATACTCATCATTCTGGCGCTGGGTCAGATGCTGGTGATTATCACCCGTTGTATTGATTTGTCAGTTGCCGCTAATGTGGCCTTAACCGGTATGGTTGTTGCCACTATTAATAATTTGTACCCTGAGTTTCCCATATCATTGCTGATTTTGCTGGGGGCGGGTCTGGGAACCGTACTGGGAATGATTAATGGCTGGCTGGTATGGAAAATGAATATACCGGCGATAGTCGTTACACTCGGCACTATGGCTATATATCGGGGAACAGTATTTCTAATCAGTAAAGGCGCATGGATTAATGCTCATCAGATGAGCGCTCATTTTTTAGAGATCCCGCGTTTTGAAATAATGGGATTACCTGTTCTTGGCTGGTGTTCTGTTGCGATCATCGGTGTTATGTACTATTTCACCCGACATCGCCAGCTAGGACGAAAAATATACGCAGCCGGAAATAGTCCGACCGCCGCATATTATATTGGTGTGGATGTTGGTAAGAAACAGTTTATCGCCTTTACTGTTTCCGGCTTTATGGCGGGGATCTCCGGTTATTTGTGGATCTCTCGTTATGCCGTCGCTTACGTTGATATTGCGAATGGCTTTGAGCTGCAGGTCATCGCTGCCTGTGTTATCGGTGGAGTCAGTATTGCCGGAGGAACCGGAACCGTTGTGGGTTGTCTTCTGGGGGCTCTTTTCTTAGGCATTATTAATAATGCATTACCTGTGATCGGTATTTCTCCATTCTGGCAAATGGCGATATCCGGATTGGTCATCATTATTGCGGTGATTGCAAACTCTCGTTCGGAGCGTAAAGCCGGTCGGATTATATTGCGTAAAGCCGTACAAAATGCATCCTGATATTAACTGAGGACTTGAGAATGGAAAAAATAAATAATCAGTCTCTGGGAAATAAGCCTTCAGGGACAAAAAATCTGCCGGAATGGATGTTTGGCTGGGAATCATTTCTGCTGATCACTGCCATTATTGTATTTATTATAAATTGTTTCGCATCCCCTTATTTTTTGGATCCATGGTCATTATCGGATGCTACATTTAACTTTTCAGAGAAAGCAATTATAGCCTTGCCACTGGCTTTGGTTATTATTGTAAGAGAAATCGATATCTCTGTTGCTTCTATTATTGCACTTAGTTCTACAGCCATGGGATTTGTTGCCCAGTGGGGAGGGGGATTATTTTTGATCTGTATGGCAGGACTTGCTGTCGGTACTCTATGTGGTTTATTTAATGGGTTACTGGTGACCCGGTTGAATATTCCTTCTATTGTTGTAACGATAGGAACCATGAGCCTGTTCAGAGGAATCACTTATATCTTATTGGGTGATAATGCCCTGAATGATTATCCGGAATCTTTCGCTTATTTCGGGCAAGGTTATGTTGTATCGGTTCTCAGTTTTGAATTTATCAGCTTTCTCCTGTTAGCGGTGGTATTTTATGTGATTCTACAGAGAACTAATTTTGGCCGGCGTACTTATGCCATCGGCAATAATCCGACAGCTTCTTATTACTCTGGAATTAATGTAGCCAGACATAAGTTAATTCTATTTAGTCTGGTGGGGCTGTTTTGTGGTATTGCTTCAATCATGTTGACTTCACGGCTGGGCAGTACAAGGCCAACCATTGCACTTGGCTGGGAACTGAGCATCATTACAATGGTTGTTTTAGGTGGAGTGAGTATTCTTGGAGGGTCAGGTACTATTATTGGTGTGGTTATTTCTGTATTCCTGATGGGATTAGTTACGGTCGGACTTGGACTGCTTAATATACCAGGGATTGTTATGTCAATTATTATAGGTATGATGCTTATCAGTGTTATAGCTTTACCAAAAATATATAAACAAATAAAAAATCGTGTAAAAATCTGATAAATCAAGGGAATATTATGTCTGATCAATATATCAGAAAAGCATTTTTAATGTCTGTGAATGAAGGTTGTCATGCTGAATATGAAAAGAGGCATGATGAGATATGGCCAGAACTGGTTCGGGTATTGAAAGAACACGGAGCGAGAAATTACTCCATATTTTTGGAGCCGGGCAGCAGTCAATTGTTTGCTTATGTCGAAATAGAAAGTGAAGAGCGCTGGAATCAGGTCGCTGATACAGAAGAGTGTCAGAAGTGGTGGGCCTTTATGAAAGATATCATGGCAACCAATCCGGATAACTCACCGGTTTCTCTGGAACTGAAAAACGTGTTTTATCTGGAATAACCACTATTTTTTTGCCGTTATTTTAAGCACATTAGCTATTTCAGATATATTAATCGTGTAAAGAGCGCCGGAACCGGGATGTTTTCCTGGCTCCGGCGCTTTTTTGTATCCTGGATCCGGTCTTGTCACCATCAGGTGTCTGCGGTGGATCGAGCATCGGTCAACTGAATATCAGAAAATTTGAAATGCCGCAGGGTTTTCTTGAAAAAAAGGCCAGTTACCCGATTCTGAGGGTTAAAAATTGAAGTTATTTTTTTATGAGAAGCAGTTTAATAGTCCTAAATAACAAGGGGTGTTAAACACTATGAAAGCTGTGATTGCAATAGACCTTGGCGCGTCCAGCGGACGCGTGATGGTCGGTTATCTGGAGCAGGAAAAACTTCGCCTTGAAGAGTTTCACCGTTTTCAGAACCAGCAGGTGATACAGGGGAATGAATCCTGCTGGGATCTTTATTCAATCCTGGAAGAAATCAAAGTGGGTATCAATAAAGTGATATCGACTGGAATCGAAGTCTGTTCGCTGGGGATTGATACCTGGGGGGTTGATTTTGTACTTCTGGATAAATTCGGTCAGCATCTGGGGGAATTCGTCAGTTACCGGGATGCCCGGACGAACGGTATCTTGGATAAGCTGACTCTCGACAGCGGACTGAGTCTGGATGATATCTATAACATCACGGGTATTCAGTTTTTGCCATTTAATACCATCAACCAGTTGAAGGCCATCTATGACCAGAAACCTGAGTGGTATGGCGCTATTGATACACTATTGTTTATTCCTGATTATCTGAATTACAAACTGTGTGGCGTTAAGCATTGTGAATACACCAATGCGTCAACCAGTCAACTGCTGAACTGTCAGGAAAAAACCTGGAGTGAGACCCTAATTAAAGCCAGCGGAGCCAAAATGAACTGGTTCCTGCCACCCAAAATGCCAAACCGGATTATTGGTCAGTATCAGTTGGGCGATATTCAGATCCCGGTCTGTTCGGTTGCCAGTCATGATACTGCTTCAGCGGTGGCTGCGACGCCAATCCCTGATAATAACACTGCCTATCTGAGTTCCGGTACCTGGTCACTGGTCGGTATTGAAAGTGAAGAACCGTATACCGGTGAGCTTGCGTATCGCTATAACCTGACCAATGAAGGTGGGGTGGATGGGCGCTATCGGGTACTGAAGAACATTATGGGTCTATGGCTGATCCAGCGAATTAAGGCTGAGAATCCGTCACTGACTTTTCCGGATATCGCCATGCTGGCGCGTCAGGCTGAACCGTTTAAGTACATTGTTAATCCGAACGATGATGATTTCCTGAATCCGTCTTCCATGACTCAGGCTATTCAGAACTGGTTTAAGAAGCGAAATCAAGACGGTCCGGAGACGCTTTCAGAAGTTGTCCGCTGTGTCTATGACAGTCTGGTGCTGGCTTATGACGATGCTCTGAATCAGATCGCTGAGGTCTCCGGAAGGGATATACGGGAACTGCGCATTGTTGGCGGAGGCACTAAAGATCAATTTCTGAATCAGCTTTGTGCGGATGTGTGTCAGATAAAGGTTTCGACAGAACCGACAGAAGCATCGGCACTGGGCAATGTGATTAACCAGTTTATTGCTTCTGACGTCATCACATCGCTGGGAGAAGCTCGGCAGATTATCGATGCGTCTTCCGAAGTTCACTATTTCACAGCAAATACAATTGAGGGATTGGAGCAGATCAAATCCCGCTATCAACAGATAACTAGGTAGGTAAGAAAGATGAGTAAAGAGCAGATCTCTTCAGCATATGAACAGGCAAAAAGCGTTTTTGAAAAATACGGGGTAGATACCGATAAAGCGTTAGAACTGTTAAAAGATATTCCTATTTCTATGCACTGCTGGCAGGGCGATGATGTGAGAGGTTTTGAATCTCCGGATGTGGCACTGAGTGGCGGGATTCAGACTACGGGTAATTATCCGGGGGCGGCTAAAACACCCGCTGAACTTCGTGCTGATATGGAAAAAGCTTTCTCTCTTATCCCGGGGAAAAAACGTGTCAACCTGCATGCTATTTATTTGGATACGGACGAAAAAGTAGAACGAGATCAGATCAAACCGGAACATTTTGACCGCTGGGTTGAATGGGCGAAAGCACAGGATCTGGGGCTGGATTTTAATCCAACACTCTTCTCACATCCCAAAGCTGATGATGGTCTGACGCTGTCTCATCCGGATGAAGAAATCCGAGCTTTTTGGATTGAACACGTAAAAGCAAGCCGTAAGATTTCTGAATACTTTGGCCGCCAGTTGGGAACGCCTTCCTTTATGAATATCTGGATCCCGGATGGCATGAAAGACCAGCCTTTTGACCGTCTGTCTCCACGTCAGCGCTTGATGGATTCACTGGATAAGGCTCTGGAAGAAAAAATTGATACGGCGTATCACATTGATGCAGTGGAAAGTAAGCTGTTTGGTATTGGCGCTGAAGCGTACACCGTAGGCAGTAATGAATTCTATCTGGCGTATGCGACCAGTCGTGGCACCGGACTGTGTCTGGATGCAGGACATTTTCATCCGACAGAGATGATCAGCGATAAAATCAGTGCCTGTTCACTGTACGTGAAAGATTTGCTGCTGCATGTTACCCGTCCTATTCGCTGGGATTCTGATCATGTTGTTTCCTTTGATGATGAAACTCAGGCCATCATGCGCGAAATCGTACGTAACGATCTACTTGACCGGGTGTCGATAGGTCTGGATTTCTTCGATGCTTCGATCAACCGTATTGCAGCATGGGTTATCGGTACCCGTAATGCGCAGAAAGCTCTGCTGAAAGCCTTGCTGGAGCCGAAGGCTCAGTTGAAAGCAGCAGAAGATTCCTTTGATTACACCACTCGTTTTGGTCTTATCGAAGAAGCGCATGCTTTGCCATGGTCTGCTGTATGGGATTACTACTGCCAGAAAAACAATGTACCTGTCGGTTTTGACTGGATTAATGAGGTGAAAGATTACGAAGCTACGGTATTGGTTGCCCGTTAAGTCATCTGTTTTTATCCGGAAAATGACGGAATACATTCCCATGCTCCGGCATGGGAATTCATTCGATTCGAAGAGATTTATCCGGATACCGGTTTTTCACGATAACTCAGTTTTTAGAAAGGTTTATTCTTATGATTACGTTAAATGATGCGGTTAAACAAGAAGTAGAAAAAGTCAGAGAAGTCTCTCAATATCTTTGGCAGAGAGAATGGGCCGAGCGCAACGGCGGTAATATTTCTGTCGATCTGACAGACATTTTTGGTGAAGTCGGAGATATACAGGTTCCGGAAAAGAGACTGCCACTGCAATTACCAATGGAAAGTGCAGGAAGAATTTATTATGTCAAAGGTACCGGACAGCGTATTCGTGAACTGAGAGATCCGGATTATGCCGGCTGTATCCTGCAGATTAATAATAAAGCCGATGGTTATAAAATTATCTGGGGAGGGAAAGCCAGCACAGATTTTGCACCGACATCGGAATTTATCAGTCATATTAAAATCCTTGTAGCAAAAAGAAACACAGGTTCTGACCATAAGTCTGTTGTTCACACTCATCCACTGGAGCTGATCGCACTTTCTCATCATCCGGACATTGCCAAGAGCAGCGAACTGTTTACGTATACTTGCTGGAAGATGCTGCCGGAAGTGCGCGCTTTCGTTCCCCGGGGCATCGGCATGATCCCATATTGTCTTCCATCATCAGAAGAACTGGCTGACGGAACAACAGCAGCATTGCTGGAAAACGATGTTGCTATCTGGGAAAAACATGGCGCAACTGCATCCGGCGCAGACGTATTACAAGCATTCGACTACATCGACGTAGCAAATAAAGGCGCAAAACTGTACCTGATGTGTACAGCCGCCGGTTATGAGCCCGAAGGTGTGTCCAAAGAAAACATGGAGATTCTTAAGCAAGAATTTAACTTATGAGGTAATTAACTATGAGTGTATTTAAACTCGCATTTCCCAAAATAAACTTTTCCGGTGTTGGTGCTATTGAAGCACTGGTTGAGCGTCTGCTGGCTGAACACGGGCAGGAAAAAGGTTTGCTGATCTGTGACCCTGCAATGGTTGAGCTTGGTTTTACAGCAAAACTGATGGAGAGTGAACTGAATCTGACGCTGTTCAGTGATGTCCGGCCTAACCCGGATACGAATACGGTGAACAGTGCTTATGACTTATATGTAAGTTCTGGATCTGGCTATGTCATTGGTTTTGGCGGCGGCAGTTCGATTGATACGGCAAAGGCGATTAAGATCCTGTCAGCGAACGAAGGCCCGATTGCCAAATACAATGGTATTGAACAGGTTAAGGTTCTGGGCGCTCCTCTGTACGCTATCAATACCACTGCAGGTACTGCTGCTGAGGTAACCAGTAACGCAGTGATCACTGATACTGCGACTCACGTTAAGCATGTAATTATTTCCGATAAGATCATTCCTGATATTTCGGTTAACGATCCTAGCGTGATGCTGGGTATTCCGGCTTCAGTGACGGCGGCAACCGGTATTGATGCACTGACTCACGCAGTAGAGTCTTACGTTTCTGTCGGAGCACATAAACTGACAGACTATATTTCTCTGGAATCGATAAGAACCATTGCTGAAAATCTGCCCAAAGCGGTAGACGACGGGTCGGATGTGGATGCGCGTGAAATGATGGCTTATGGTCAGTTTATTGCTGGTTTGTCATTCAACAGTGCTGGGTTGGGTATGGTGCATGCTATGGCTCACCCGGCTGGCGCGCAAAAAGATCTGCCGCATGGTGTATGTAACGCCATTCTGCTGCCTATTGTGTCTGAATTTAACCGTCCGTTCCGGGTAGAAAAATTCGCGAAAGTGGCAGAGGCTCTGGGTGTTGATACATCAGCAATGTCGGTTGAAGAAGCCAGTATCGCTGCGATTGATGCACTAAAAGCACTGAATAAACGCGTTGGTATTCCGGCTGGTTTCGGTGAATTGGGTGTAACCGTTGAAGATACCCTAAGTTGGGTAGATGATGCGATGGCTGACCCATGTGCCGGCGGTAACCCGGAACCTATGAGCCGCGAGCAGGTGATTGAATTATATCGTAAATCTTTGTAAGTCGGTTAAGCGGAGAGGCTCCATTCTCCGCTTTTTTTGTCGCGAAAAATAGCATATCCCCGAATATCGGCCCCTTATCTGCCTTTCCGTAATGCCAACTCAGCGTTTTATAGCCATTGGTTAATGACTTTCTGACCGTGGGATTTCACTGCTTTTGTCATGTCATTTATTTACGCGACTTATGGTTTTGAGTCCCGGTCTATTGAGTCGATGCATATCTTTCCTTCTCTATTTATGAACTTTGTGATGGTGTTCAGGTTTTGTTCACATCTTGGTGGACAATTTTCATCGACATACTTACATTTACCCTGAATATATAACGTGACCTGAATAAATATTCAGAAGGACAAAAGCAATGAATAATAAATTATTAAAAACAAGCCTATTAGCTCTATCCGTAGCCTTCTCTGGCTTTGCCTCAGCAGACAACGGATTAATAGCAATTATTACTCCATCTCATGACAACCCATTTTTTAAAGCCGAAGCTATGGGAGCAAAGGAGAAAGCAGAAGCTCTGGGGTATACGACTCTGGTTGCCTCGCATGATGATGATGCGAATAAACAGGATCAACTCATCACGACGGCAATCGCCCGTAAGGCTAAAGCGATTATTATCGATAACGCTGGATCTGATGTAACTATTGGTTCTATTGCAAAAGCAAAAGAAGCTGGGGTTCCTTCGTTTTTGATTGATAGAGAAATCAATAAAACGGGTGTGGCCATCTCTCAGATTGTATCTAATAACTATCAGGGGGCTCAACTTGGGGCTGAAAAATTTGTTGAGCTGATGGGAGGAGAAGGGAACTATGTAGAACTTCTCGGGCGTGAATCCGATACCAACGCACATGTTCGGTCACAAGGCTATCACGATATTATAGATGATTACTCTGATATGAAAATGGTGGCTCAGCAGTCTGCTAACTGGAGTCAGACAGAAGCATTTACTCGTATGGAATCCATTCTGCAAGCTAACCCTGATATCAAGGGAGTGATTTCAGGTAACGATACAATGGCTCTCGGTGCAGAAGCTGCGTTGCGGGCGGCAGGAAGGACAGATGTTTTTGTAGTTGGCTTTGATGGTAGTGACTATGTAAGAGATTCTATCCTTGCGGATTCTAATATTAAAGCGACGGTTTTACAGCCAGCCTGGGATCAAGCTCAAATGGCTGTTATGCAGGCTGATCAATATATTAAGACAGGTAAAACAGGTTTGGATGAGAAACAACTTATGGATTGTATTCTTATTGATGAAAATAATGCGAAGAAACTGGATACCTTTGCTCTTAATTAAGCTTGTTATGAGCCAGAAATATCTGGCTCTTTTTTACAGAAATGTATCAGGAAAGGAATATTCAGATGATAAGTATTGAAAAAATAGGAAAATTATCACTTATCTCCTTATTTTGTTTATCTCTTTCAGCTTGTGAAGTCGTTGATCTCGATGCGAATGGTAATCCCATCATTCCAATGTCAGCAGAGGAAGCTGCATCGATAAAAAATATGACACCAAAAGCGTTAGCAGAACAATTTTGGGGTGATGTATTAACTGAGGCAAAACAGAAATCGGTAAATTTCGATCTCCTCTCTCTGGAAAATAATACCAGTACCTTTATCAAATTGAGGGGAAAAATTATTCAGGTTGATACTTCCAGTAAAAATGCCACGATGACAGTTAAAGCATTATCTCAACAAATCACTGTGCAGATAGGGCCTATTATCAGAGGCAATGCTATCCGGGATGCCGCATCATTCCTCACGTTTGATCAATTTAAAAATCAGGTTCAGTTTGCCAGACTTTCTAAGGAGCTGAATAAGAAGGCGATGACCTCTTTTGTCAGACCTGATGAATCCTGGACTGATAGTGATGTTGATATGATTGCTGCAGTTACTGTGAAGGAGCAGAAAATTTCTGAAGTCATTCCCATTGAAATTATTAAGAGGTAATAGACATGGGTAATATTAAATCTGACGTAATAATACATGCTGAGCATATATCTATGCTTTTTCCAGGCACTAAAGCTTTAGATAATGTGTCGTATAACGTTTATCGTGGGGCAGTTAATGTCATCATCGGTGAGAATGGAGCAGGTAAATCAACTCTGATGAAAATTCTGGCGGGTGTTCAGCAACCAACGGAAGGACAGTTATACATTAATGATAAACCAGTCACTATAGATAGTACTCGTAGTGCAGCAGACCATGGTATTGGAATGGTGCATCAGGAGTTGAATCTTTCGGAAAACCTGTCTGTTGCGGAGAATATTTTTCTTGGGCGAGAGCAGCAAAAGGGACTTGCCCCGATAGATAATGCAGCTCAATGTGCCGTTGCTGCACAGTTGATGGAGCGGCTAAAACAGAATATTGACCCTAATGAACTGGTTTCAAATCTGAAAGTAGGACAAAAGCAACTGGTTGAAATTGCTAAAGCTTTATCTGGCAACGTAGATGTGTTGATTTTGGACGAGCCTACTTCCGCATTGAGTAAAACAGAAGTCGAAATTTTGTTCGATGTTATTCGGGATCTCACCAGCCAAGGTGTATCAATTGTTTATATTTCTCACCGTCTGGAAGAATTGATGACGATTGGTACCTATATCACTATTCTTCGCGACGGTAAGTTTCAATCGGAAGCGGCGGTAGAAGATATTGATGTGCCATGGATTGTGCGGGAAATGTTGGGTAGCGACCCTGTCACGGATTTTCTGCCAGCTGACCGACAGTTTGGGCATAAGGTATTGGAAGCCGATAATATTTTACTGGTTGGTGAAAATGAATCTCATCTGGTTGATGATGTTTCTTTTGCCGTAAAAGAAGGTGAAATAGTGGGTATCTATGGGCTGATGGGGGCAGGGAGAACCGAGTTATTTGAATGTCTGGTTGGTAAATCTACCTACTCCGGACGTTTTTCTCTGAATGGAAAGATCATTAGTCCGACAACCAGTACACCTGATCGCATAAAAATGGGGATAGGTCTGGTACCGGAAGACCGTAAAGAATCAGGCATTTTCCCTATCAGCTCTGTTGCAACAAATTTAACAATTTCAAGTCTTTGGAAGCGTCTGAAAGGAATGGTCATTTCTGACCAGGAAGAAGACAACGCTGTTGAAAATGCCATAAAGAATCTTTCTATCAAAGTATCATCACCACAGGTAGAAATACAGGCTTTAAGTGGAGGTAATCAGCAGAAAGTCGTGATCGGGCGTTCACTGTTAACCGAGCCTAAGGTTCTGTTATTGGATGAGCCTACCCGGGGGATTGATGTCGGTGCAAAAGGGGATGTTTTTGAGATGATGGTTAAATTATCAGAACAAGGTATTGGCGTATTGTTTTCGACCTCCGATTTGAAAGAGATTATGGCTGTTTCTGACCGTATTTTGGTGATGTCTAATGGAAAATTGACCGCCGATGTAATACGTACGGAAACAACGGAAGAAGAATTAGTTCTAGCAAGTGCGCAAGGGTTTTAATTATGAAAATGAAAGCAATTGATGAGGGAATGACTATGTCTGCATCTCAATTTAATTCAGCCAGTTTAGGGTTACTACTGCTCAAGTTGAGAACCTTTATTGCACTGTTTATCATTTTGGGATTTTTCTCATTTATGGTTGATGGCTTTCTGGCGCCGGCAAGCTTGATCATTATGATCAAGCATATATCAATTAATGCTTTTTTAGCTCTGGGAATCACTTTCCTGATTATTACAGCCGGGATAGACCTTTCCATTGGAGCCACATTAGGTTTTTGCGGCATGGTGGCTGGTTACATGATCTCCAAAGGGATTGTGCTTCCGATATTTGGTATCGCTATTTTCCCGAGTGTCTGGGTCATTGTACCCGTGGTATTGGTTATCGGTGGGCTGCTTGGGTCTCTGAACGGTCTGATTATCACCCGCTATAACGTTGCACCGTTTATCTGTACTTTGGGAACCATGTATATCATCCGTGGCGCAGCCATGTTGCTTTCTGGTGGTGAAACATTTCCGGGGCTGCAAGGTAACCCTGAGCTGGGTAATACAGGCTTTGAAGTGATTGGTGCTGGTTATCTGTTCGGTATTCCTTATGCAATCTGGCTGATGTTTATCGTAGCCGGGATCATTGCTTATGTTGCTAAGAAGCTGCCATTTGGCCGCCATGTCTACGCTATCGGTGATAATGAAAGAGCGGCAGAGCTATCGGGTATCAAGGTTAAGAATGTCAAAGTGTGGGTTTACACCATTTCCGGTCTGTGTGCTGCAATCGCCGGGCTGGTTGTTACATCGCAGCTCGTTGCCAGCCATCCGGCAACAGGTACGGCCTTTGAAATGAATGCCATTGCTGCGGTTGTACTTGGTGGTACATCGCTGGCCGGTGGTCGGGGCACAGTTGCCGGTACTCTTATCGGTGCGTTTGTTATCGGTATCCTGGCAGATGGGCTGGTCATGATGGGCGTCAGTGAATTCTGGCAAATGGTGATTAAAGGTATCGTAATTATTATTGCTGTTATTATTGATCAAATGCAGAGCAGAATGCAGTACAAAGCTGCCATTACTTCTCAAAAATCAGTGAACTAGTGTTAATGGAAGGGCAAAAGTATACCGTGGTCAAAGTTTAAGTTAACAAGACTATTTTTTTGCCTTGTTTGAATATATATTCAGCATTGAATATATTGGAGGTTGTTATGAATCCGTATCGTTTATCAATTGATGAACTAAAGACAAAAGCCACCGATATTCGTAAGCGAATTGTGGTATTGAACTCGGAAAGTCCGGCTGGCGGGCATACCGGAGCCGATTTATCTCAGGTAGATATAGTCACATCGCTATACTTCCGGGTGCTCAACTGTGCACCGGATCGTCTCGATGATCCAGAGCGTGATATTTATATTCAGTCGAAGGGACATGCTGCTGGCGGTTATTACTGCTGTCTGGCTGAGGCTGGTTATTTCCCTGTAGATTGGTTACCGACGTATCAGCATGCTGATTCCAAATTACCGGGTCACCCCGTCAGACATAAAACACCAGGTGTTGAGCTAAATACCGGTGCACTGGGACATGGTCTGCCTGTTGCGGTAGGGCTTGCTCTGGCGGCAAAAAAAAGTGGCAGTAAGCGGAAAATCTATGTGGTTACTGGTGATGGTGAACTGGCTGAAGGCAGTAATTGGGAAGCAGCTCTTGTTGCTGCCCACTATAAACTGGATAACCTGATAATTATTAATGATAAGAACAAACTTCAGTTGGCGGGCTTTACCAACGATATTATGAAAACCGATCCTCTGGATAAAAAGTGGGAAGCATTTGGTATGCAAGTCTCTCTATGTGAAGGAAATGATGTTGAATCAGTGGTTACAACGCTGGAAGGCCTAAAGCCAGAAGGTAAACCGCATGTTGTAATAGCCAACACAATAAAAGGAGCCGGAGTTTCATTTATTCAGGGACGTCCGGAATGGCATCATCGTGTACCTAAAGGTGAAGAAGTTAACCTGGCACTGGAGGAACTGAACTATGCGTAAGGCTGAACATTTTGCAAATATCATGGTTGAGCGGTTTATTTCTGCAGTTAACCGGGGGATCGATTTGGTTCCTGTTGTTGCTGATTCGACCTCAACAGCTAAAATTGCGCCATTTGTTAAAGAATTTCCTGACCGTCTTATTAATGTGGGGATTGCAGAACAGACTCTCATCGGTGCAGCCGCTGGTTTGGCCTTGGGAGGAAAGGTAGCAGTGACCTGTAATGCCGCACCATTTCTTATTTCACGTGCCAATGAGCAAGTCAAAGTTGATGTTTGCTATAACAACACGAACGTTAAGCTGTTTGGTCTGAACTCAGGAGCCAGCTATGGACCGTTAGCCAGTACACATCACAGTATCGATGATATCAGTATAATGCGGGGGTTCGGCAATATAGAGATTTATGCTCCGGCAAGTCCGATGCAGTGCCGTCAGATTATTGATTATGCAATAGATAAAGTCGGCCCGGTTTATATTCGAATGGATGGTAAAGAGTTGCCGGAAGTATTTGAGGACGGCTATACATTTAATCCCGGACAGATCGACCAACTTTCTGATGGTACTGATATTGCACTGATCGGAATGGGTTCAGTCATGCATGAAGTGTGTGATGCCGCAGAGCGGCTGGAGAAAGAAGGTGTCTCTGTGAAAGTCATCTGTCTTGCTTCTATCCGTCCATGTAATGTCGCGGATTTGGCCAATAAATTATCTGGAATACAATACGCCATTACCGTAGAAGAACATAACGTCAACGGTGGTGTCGGCGCTCTGGTCGCGGAAGTTATTGCTGAGTACGGTACGAATACCAAACTGAAAAGACAGGGTATTCAGGACGGTGGCTATGCGTTAGCTGCGGATCGTAAATCGCTGCGTGCATATCACGGTCTGGACGCAGACGGAATTGTTGCACAGGCACATAGTCTCATTAAGGAACATTAATATGGCTCAGCCTTTTATTTTAGCTATTGATGAAGGCACTACCAACGCGAAAGCCATTGCTGTGAGCCAGGATGGGAAAGTTCTTGCAAAGGGAAGTGAGCCGGTAGTGCTCACTCATCCAAAAGCGGGATGGGCCGAACAAGACCCTGAAGCCATCTGGCAGGCAACACAACGGGCGATCCGGCAGTGTATTGCTCAGATTCCGGATAACAAGCTAGCGGGGATTGCGATCAGTAATCAGCGTGAATCGGTACTGATCTGGGATAGAAAAACAGGTAAGGCTCTGACGTCTCTGGCTAGTTGGCAGTGCCGGCGTTCGGAAGAGATATGCGAGCGTATTGCAGAAAAACCGCAGGCGGAACAGGTTAAGCAATTAACCGGCTCTGTCATCGATCCACTTTACCCGGCTTCTAAAATTAACTGGCTGTTATCCAGTCTGGACAATGGAGCGGATAGGGCTGCCAATGGTGAACTCTGTGCCGGGACGATTGACACCTGGTTAGTGTGGAAATTAACTGGCGGACGGCAATTTGTTACTGATGCATCAAATGCATCCCGATACCAGTTATTTAATATTAATACCTTCGAATGGGATCCTCTGCTACTGGAACTGTTTGAAATACCGGTGGAGTGCCTGCCGGAAGTGATTCCGTCAAGTGGTCTGCGTGGGAAGACATCGGGACTTGGTTTTATTGCTGATGATATTCCGGTACTGGCTCAGGCCGGTGACTCTCACGCAGCGCTATATGGACAGGGTGGGTTTAACCCCGGAGTAGTCAAAGCGACGTATGGTACGGGCAGTTCGTTGATGGTGCGCATTGATAAACAACCGGAAGCAGATTTTGGTGTTTGCTCAACAGTTGCTTGGGATGATGGGACACCAAGTCTGGCAATGGAAGGAAATATTACGCATACCGGCTCAGCAATTAAGTTTATCTCTAACATGCTGGGTTATACGGATATTGATAAGTTGAGTGAACTTGCCTGGTCTGTTGAGGATACTAATGGGGTGTTCTTTGTGCCTGCTCTGGCAGGGCTAGGCGCACCGCACTGGGATGCCAAAGCCCGTGGACTCATCACCGGGCTAACTGATGCGGTGACGCCGGCTCATATTGCCCGGGCTGCATTTGAATCGGTTGTCTATCAGGTCGCGGATCTGTTATTTGCGATGGAAGCATCGGTAGATATGGAATTAAATGAGCTGTCAGTTGATGGTGGTCCAACCAAGAACCATCAACTTATGCAGTTTCAGGCTGATGTACTGCAGAAGCGGATTGTAAAAAGAGATATTGCAGAAGTGTCTGCACTGGGGGCGGCATTTCTGGCCGGTAAAGCTATAGGTTGGTGGCCGGATTATGCAGTACTGTCCAGTCTGTTGCCTCCGAGTGAAGTGATTATTCCGAATTCAGATACAAGGTTAGCTTATAAAAACTACCAAGCCTGGAAGCTTGCTGTCGAAAGAGCCCGCTTCCGCTCCAATAACACAGAGGTCTTATAATGAAAAGTACACTAGAACAAACCACTCTTGCCGTTTTATTCGGTAACCGGAATTTTTTTCCAAGTTATCTTCTGGATGAAGCGCGTCAACAGATCCAAACTCTTTTTGAAGAGATGGGTATCCGGGCTATTATGCTGACGGACAAGCAAACACCGTATGGTGGTGTTGAAACATATCAGGACGCCAAAGTTGCGGCAGAAATGTTGAAAGAATATAAGAATGAAATTCAGGGGGTAGTGGTTGCATTGCCTAATTTTGGTGATGAGAAGGCCGTCGCCGATTCACTTCGTATGGCTGGTATGAACGTTCCGGTTCTTATTCAGGCGGAAGCGGATTCTCTGGATAAAATGGGATTGGCAACCCGACGTGACAGCTTCTGCGGTAAAATTTCTCTGTGTAATAACCTGCGTCAGTACGGAATTCCTTACACACTAACTACTCAGCATGTGTGTGAACTGAGTAGCGATATCTTTAAGCAGGATTTGGCGAAGTTCGAAAATATCTGTCGCGTGGTCGATAATATGAAAGGTTGTCGTGTCGGGGCGATTGGTGCTCGTCCATCCAGCTTTAACACGGTTCGTTATAGTGAAAAAATGCTGGAACGTATGGGGATCACGGTTGAGACCATTGACCTGTCTGAGATTTTCACCAGTGTGAATAACATAAAAGATGATGATTTGCGGATCAATGAAAAATTAGTACTGCTGAAAGCTAATGCAGATACGAAAGATATTGCTGAAGATAAGCTTATTATCATGGCGAAACTGTTTGTGGTGATTAGCCAGTGGATCACTGAAAACGACATAGATACAACGGCTATTCAGTGCTGGACGTCGCTGCAGCAGACTTTGGGTGTGAATGTCTGCTCAATTATGAGTGTAATGTCTGGTCAACTGATTCCTAGCGCTTGCGAAGTGGATGTGATGGGGGCTCTGTCAATGTACGCATTATCTATGGCTTCTCAGAAGCCAGCCTCCATCGCTGACTGGAACAATAACTTTGGTGATGATCGTGATAAGTGTGTATTGTTCCACTGCGGCAACTTCGCAACATCAGAGTTGGATAACCCGTTCATGAGTACGGCCGATATTATTGGTACTACGGTAGGTTGTGGTAACACTTGTGGTGCGATTAACGGACGAATGAAAGCTGGCCCTCTTACTTATTTCCGTCTGTCTACTGATGATTTTTCCGGCAAAGTGAAAGCGTATGTCGGAGAAGGCCGTTTTGTGGATGATGAGCTGGATACTGTGGGGTGCCGGGCGGTGGTACAGGTTAACGCGCTGGAGGGGCTTCTTGCCCATATCTGTACAGAAGGTTTTGAGCATCATGTTGCTTTGAATCATTCTGCTACGGGTGATGTATTGTATGAAGCATTTACTAAGTATTTGGGTGTCGATTGTTATCAGCACAGTTAATTTAAGATAAGAGCCGCTGACTTTAGGAAAAGAAAGATACTCTGGCACTTAAATTGGTTTGGTAGCGTTGAGTTTGGCTGATCATATACCCGGATCAGCCTTTTTTATTCTCAATAGTGATGAATTTATATGCGAAGCTGAATATACTTACCAGAGTCTGGTGTTAATTGTACAAATTGTTTGAAGGTGAATATGTTAAAGCGCGATGAGCAACGTTTATTGGTGAAGATTGCTACGCTGTATTATGACGAAAGTAAAAAACAGTCAGAAATAGCTAAACAGCTTGATTTGTCACAGTCCTTTGTTTCTCGTGCTTTATCTCGTTGTACTAAGGAAGGTATTGTCAAAATTAGTATTGTTCAGCCGAGTAATGTGTACCTTGATATTGAATCCCGGTTGCAAAACCAGTATTCGTTGGCACAGGCTATTGTTGTTGATGTTGCTAAAGACTCCGATGACAGCCAGATTAAACGTGCTATTGGTTCAGCTGCTGCTCATTATCTACAGACATCGTTGCCTGCTAATGCGTTAGTTGGGGTTTCTTCCTGGAGTGGAACTATTCGTGAAATGGTTGAGCAATTACATCCTTTAAGCATAAAAGCCGAAGGTGTGGTACAGCTGCTGGGTGGTGTTGGTATTAATGGCAATGCACAAGCATCCATGTTAACTCACTCGCTGGCCGGATTGCTTAATTGTAAACCTTATCTGCTGCCATCACAGAGTATTGAACGAACAGTAGATTATAAAAATAGTCTGCTTAGTACTGAAGAAGTCAGCTCGGTAGTGAATATGTTCGGTCGGGTAGATATTGCTCTGATGGGAATAGGGATGTTAGAGCCGTCACAATTACTAAAAACTTCAGGTAACTACTATCAAGAAGAAATGTTAGAAGAATTGGCGAAGCGGGGAGCTGTTGGAGATATTTGTCTGCATTATTTTGATATCAATGGCAAACCAGTACTTTCTCCCGATGAAGATCCTGTTATCGGCATGGAACTGGAGCTGGTTAAACATTGTCCCAGAGTTGTCGCACTTGCTGGTGGTCTTGAAAAAACACAGGCAATTAAAGGTGCTCTTAATGGTGGATATGTGGACATCTTGATTGTTGATTGTCATACAGCAGTACAATTACTCTGATATGAGTGAAACAGCAGGATAAAATCTTAGTGGTGTATCTGTTTAATTAGTTGAAATGGTAATGCAGCAGGTTATTGCTGCACGGGAAATGAGTTTTTATGCAACTGGATAGAATTGAAGATATTATCGAAGATATTCGCCTCGGTAAGATGGTTATCCTTATGGATGACGAAGACAGAGAGAATGAAGGGGATATACTGATTGCTGCTGAAAAAATAACGGCGGAACATATTAACTTTATGGCAAAAGAGGGCAGAGGGCTAATTTGCCTGACTATAACGGAAGCGCGGGCTCGAAGCCTTAATCTGGCTCCTATGGTAAAACATAATACGGAACAGTTTGGCACTAACTTTACGGTATCCATTGAGGCGGCAGAAGGTGTATCTACAGGTATCTCTGCTGCCGACCGTGCGATGACCATTGCAGCCGCTGTTGCTGTGAATGCAAAGGCTGCTGATTTAGTTTCTCCGGGTCATGTTTTTCCGATCATTGCTCGTGAAGGTGGTGTACTGGTTCGTGCCGGGCACACCGAAGCCGGGTGTGACCTGGCTCGTCTGGCTGGTCTGGAGCCTGCGTGTGCGATTGTTGAGGTGCTTAATCCTGACGGTACTATGGCTCGTCGCCCACAGTTAGAAGAGTTTGCAAAGCAGCACGGTATCAAGCTTGGAACTATCGCTGATCTGATTAAATATCGTTTAGAGACTGAGTCTGTCGTAACACGGGTCAGAGAGCAACAGTTAGAGACTGAGTTTGGCATATTTGATTTGGTGACATATCAGGACTCGATCGATGGCTGTTATCATTATGCTATGACGCAATCTGGTATGGATATCTGCAAAGCAGAACCGACGCTAGTTCGTGTCCATACATTAAATACATGGGTTGACCTTTTTCATGTTAAGAGCAGTAACTGGTCGATGACTTCGGCATTGAAGAAAATTGCTGATGAAGGTGGTGTCTTTGTCTTTATCAGTAAAGTATTGCCTCAGGGAAATATTGATATTTTTGCCCCAGAGATAGTCAATAAACCTGTTGCACCGACTCGTTCTCAGGAAGTTGGTATTGGTTCACGGATCCTGCAGGATCTTGGAGTGGGAAAAATAAAGTTATTATCATCTTCTGTTAAACATTATCATTCTCTCTCAGGGTTTGGTCTGGAAGTAATTGAATATATTAAACAATAAATGATTATCCATCTCACTAATAATGATTAGTGAGATGGTATATATATTCTTATAGGATAAGAAAATTAATTTCTTGCCCGGAAAAATTCAACATCACATAGATTGTTAAATATTATTATTGATTTTTTATCTGCCTGTAGTGAAAATTAATTTGAATTATAATAATAAAAAAGAGGTCTATAATAAGAAGAATCAGGCCTTGATATGTATACAATATTATTGTGAGAATTTATTATTTTACATATGATTATGTTCGAAGGATAGTTATGAAACCGCACTTGTATAAAGTACCAGACAATAAAAAAGTAAGAGTAATCATTGATACAGATGCTTATGCAGAAGGTGACGATCAATTTGCTATTGTACATGCATTATTAACGCCTAAATTCGATGTGGTTGGCATTATTGCTGAGCAATTCGGAGAAAATGGCAGCATGGAGAAAAGCTACGATGAGATTATCAGAATTCTGACTTTAATGGAATTGGAAGATAAAATTCCGGTTTTTAGAGGAGCAGAAGAGGCTCTGGCCAATACAAATACAGCGAAAATATCTGACGGTGCAAAATTTATCGTAGAAGAAGCTTTAAAAATTGATGAACGTCCATTATTTGTACTTAATATTGGTGCAATTACCAATTTAGCTTCTGCATATTTAATTAACCCAGATATTCAGGATAAACTACTTGCTGTATGGATTGGTGGCGGACCCTATCCGAAAGGACATATGGACTTTAATTCTGCTAATGATATTAATGCTGTGAATATTATTATGGGTTCACAGATGGAATTATGGCAGATTCCTCTGACGGCTTATACCATGATGGAAGTTTCTTTCCATGAGTTATTTGACAGAGTAAGACCATGCGGAAATATTGGTCGTTATCTGGTTGATAATTTACTTCGTGTCAGCGATCTTGAATGTGCCTCAGGTTTTGATGCTCTTCCTTTTGCCAGGAACAGTAGTAAGGCAGCAAAAACAATGATAATTCGTTCGGGAGAAGGGTGGTCTCTGGGGGATAATCCTGCTGTTGGAGTGCTTATTACGCCGCAGCTCAAAAATAGTGAAATAAGACCAGCTCAGTTTCTGAATTCAGATGGAAGTTACGGAGAATTTGTGGGTGAAGAACGTACAATTCGTGTACACCATAGCATTGACAGTCGGGTTATCCTTGAAGATATGTTTACAAAAATACGTTATCACTATGGTGAATAAGGCAGGTATTGACATGGTATTTTAAGTAACGCCAGAACCTGCCGGTTATATATCCACCATTTAATTTTCTAGTATTGGATAATCAAATGGTGGTTTTACATAATGTTCCGGCTCGCCGGGTTTTTGTGTTAATCCCAAAGTCTGCAGCCAGTGATAAAACTGTTCGATAAAATGATCGCTTGTCGTACCTTGTTTATGCATACCAAATCCGTGGTCTCCATTCACATAAAAATGCGCTTCCGGAAAATAGCCGGCACTCAGTAAGCTGGTATAAAAATCTCTGACATCGGTACCGACTAAGCGGTCATTCTGAGCGAATGCTAAGAAAAATGGTGGCAAAGCCTGTTCGCTATCTGCTGGCGGTAAATCGGGCTGGCTGCCAACATGAAAGGCTGGAGCACCGTAGATAGAGGCAACATAGTCTGGTCTTGCTGTCGTTTCTGCTGCTATGCCTAAGTTCGACACCAGATTTGCGCCAGCGGAAAAGCCGATTGCAGCGACGTTGTCCGGATTGATAGCATATCGGGATGCATTCTGGCGAATAAGTTCAAGGGCTCGGAAGCCATCTTCAATAGCCGGCTGGCCGGCAACAGACATAGGAAATTCATCCATGCGTGGAAAAACAAGCTCTTGTATGTGTTCATCGCGTAGATGAACAAGACGATATTTTAGGACAAAGGCAGCAATACCTCGTTCTGCCAGCCATTCTGCTACCTGTGTACCTTCTGAATAAATAGACAGCAGGCGAAATGCCCCTCCGGGTGCAATTAATACGGCTGTACCGGTATTTTTTTCGGGAACGGGCAGGTAAGCAGTCAGTGATGGTTGAGTAATATTGTAGATCATCTCTCCATCAGGAGTGATGCTTTCTGCTACAGGATGTTCCAGTTTTCCGGGCCAGTTATCCAGTGACGGAGATCCGTCAGGATAGAGTAAAACCGGAGTATGGATCTGGTAAAGTTCGGATTTTGACATTATATTTTCCTTGTATTGAGTTATGAATATGTTGGCTTATATTCGAAGAATTCGAATCTGGCGGTATTAGAACTGACCATATTGTTACTGGTTGCATATAATCCAATATAATTTCCAACAAAACCACCGGCAGCTCCAACACTAAGAAATTTGGAATCAATACTCCCCGTGAGCATTTTTTTCTCAGAGTTTTTTTCTGTGTAGTAAAAGTCATATATACCATCAGTAACATTAACAGAAAGACTTAGTTCATCTCCGTCAAACGGAACTTTTGCCAGCTCTTTTTCTATATTTTTATAGTTAAAATCATGAGTGTCAGAATTCAGATTTCTTTTTGAATAGCATTTAACTAATACAAGAATCGTGCTACCGCTTTCTCGAGTTATATAGTATCTAAACTGATGATTTGAATTCTGAACAATAGCTATACCGGCTTCTTCATCCATACTTTCAGGGGTGAATACAATATGGCTTATAACTGAATAGCTATGATGTTGAATACGTCGGCCTATAAATGCTGGACAATCATCAATAAAAGTCGTTTTATCTGTGTGTTTTTTATATTCAAAAGATGGACAAGTTAAATGGTCGAGCAATGTTTGTGTTTTTAGTTTTATCGTTATCCCATTCTGTTTGTTTTCGAAATACCAAAAAGGAACGCGGGGGGTTCTTATAAAATTCCACTCATTGCTAAGTTCTCTACTGGCAAAAGTATCCCGCGGATAGTCAATGTAAGCCTTTGCGGGGAGAGGTGTATCTTTATCCAAGAAAAGGTTTACGCAACCTATCCCGGGAGCAATAACTGGCCATCCATCTTCCCAGATAACATCGGTAATAAATGTTTCCCTGCCAAGATTAATTGAACCATGGCAGGGACGGCATCCTAAAGTAACCATATACCAGTCGTTTTTTGATGTTTGGATAAGATCACCATGTCCAATATTGGTGATGGGATGTGATTTTCCTAAGTGACGGTGAGTCAATATAGGATTGGCTGGATTAGAAATATATTTACCCATGATGTTATTACTGCGGGCAATAGTTATTGAATGATACTGTTCGGTTCCTCCTTCAGAAATCATCAGATAATAATATTCATCTCTTTTATAGAGATGGGGAGCCTCTACAAACATGGCATTTTTCATTGCCCCATCCCACAAGACCTTCTGCGTTCCGATGAGTGTTAGTGATAAAAGATCGAGTTCCTGTATCCATATTTCGTGATCACCAAAATATTGTGCATCTTTCTTTGTTCGGGTTCCGGTGACATATACCCGGCCATCATCATCAAAAAATAGAGAAGGGTCGATTCCCGGTGCGTCTGGTAGCCAGACAGGATCACTCCATGGTCCGGATGGGTTTTTGGAATAAACGAGAAAATTCCCTCCATATGTCATATTGGTAGTAATGACATAGAATATACCGTCATGGTGACGGATTGTTGGTGCAAATATGCCGCCAGAATAATTGCTGCCATCAAGGTTCAGTTGACTTGGACGCTCTAGTACATGGCCTAGCTGTGTCCAGTTGACCAGGTCTTTACTATGGAAAATAGGAATTCCGGGAAAGAATGCAAAGCTAGAAGTAATCAAATAGTAGTCATCATTAACCCGGCAGATTGATGGATCTGGATAAAACCCGGGCAGAATTGGATTTATGTTATTCATATTGGCAGACTTATAAGTAAGACATTCATGAATCATAGAGTATCAATGATATATATGATTTTTTTCATAAAACTGTTCAGGTTTTTAATAAATCTTCTTAATAAAGATTGTTAATAAATTAGCCAGCTAATGCAGGCAAAGGCTGGAAGTGACATTATTTATCCATAGCACAATAAATAAAATAGATTTAATCTGTGATTATGATCACGAACGTGCCTCGTGTTGTGATTGTTCTCACAGTTACTGATTATGATAGAAAATGATAAAAAAGTGAAAAAAAAAGGACAATACGCTTCTTGGCTATCGATATAATAAAAATACATGATAAAAATATGGATGGAGGTCAAGTTAAACAATAAATTATTTTCGTGTTATCTGTTTATTTATATTTAAGCATTAGCAGTTGAGTTTATTGTCTGTCTTTTATTAAAGATAGGAATTCTTATTGTCTAATAATAATAAACAAATCTTATAAAAATAAAGTACAATCTATGTGATAACAATCAAGGGGTTCTTATGAAAAGAGCGTTACTAGTTTTAGCTATGTGTCCTGCATTATCGTATGCCAATGCTGATTTTGATAAATTTATTCAGGATGGTGATCTTAGCTTTACTTATCGAATGGATTATATTTATCTGAATTCTGATAAATATGGGTTTGGCAGTGATGAATCTGGCTGGTCTGATTATAATCAGAGTACCTGGGCTCAGTCAGGTAAGGTCGCCTATAAGTCCGGATATTATAATGATCATTTTGGTTTTGATCTGGATCTGTATGCGGTAGATCCAATTGGCCCTCAAGGGGAGGGATTTGCTACTCGTGAAGTAGTGAGAGCAGACAGTAATGGTGACCCGGTAGGATTTACTAAGTTGCCTCAGGCAGTTCTCAAACAAAAATTTATGATCAATGACTTCTCTGTTGAGCTGTTTGAAGGGCGACGCACTTTGAAAGAATATGGCGGTACCAGTGCGGAAGACAATGCTGCAACCAGTTCTTATAAAAGTATTACGTCAGAGATTAAATCGGAACAATGGGATATCAAGCTAGGTTATCTTCTGGCCTATTCTGACAGTGATGAAATTGAAGATGCTGATTTTCTTACCGCGGATGGGGAAGATATTGATTATATGGTTACAGCGGATGCGACCTACAAAAATGGGGCCGATTCTTATCGGTATTATATTACCGAAAGTCAGGATTATTTAAGAAAGCAGCAATTCCGTTATTCTCACTCCTTAGGCCCTGATAGCTGGGTGGGTCCAGCTAAAATAACGGCTACAGTTTTATATGAAGAGGCGTTATCGAATTATAAAGCAATGGATTCCAGTGACAGAATGTTTGATGACTATGCGGTTATCTACTCTTTAGATGCTGATTTCTACTATGATTCAGGGTTTGCCAAGATTGCTTATTATTATACGGAAGCTAATCGAGATGATGGGTTTGGGAAATATGAAATCAATATGGCAAGCAGTGAAACCGGTGGTGTTCAGGGGAGTCAGGATATTCTGACCAGTGGAAATGCTATTGATTACCATAATGATGATGAGCATATGATTGCATTGATGGCGTTTTATGACTTAAATCCATCATTTACTGTCGGTGCGGATTATCGTGCTGGTATGTTTACTTATGCCGGTGAGAATCAGGTGGAAGATGAAATTACACTTGTCGGTGTATGGCACCCCGAAAATATACCGAATCTGAGTGTTTCGACGGTTATTGCTTGGGATCATAATATTAAAGTTGGCTTTGATAATACACCGTTACTGGTGGATGGAAAGACTGTCGATAGCCACGGTAGAGCTGTTGTATCAACGGTGAAATATACATTCTAACTATGCAGAAAGACACGCATAAATTTATGCGTGTCTCTATTGGCATAATTTAAAAAATATAATAAATCGAAGGAAAATTTCCATAGCGGGGGAGATCAATAAAATGTTTAATCATAAGCCAGGTAACAGAGCTTTTTCTGATAAATTTATGTGGGGAGCCGCTGGTGCTGGACACCAGATAGAAGGCAATAACGTTAATGCCGATATATGGCTGATGGAGCATGTTCCACACTCAATATTCAGCGGCAAGTCTGGAGATGCATGTAATAGTTTTGAGCTGTGGGAAACGGATTTGGATCTGGCGAAAGAACTGGGTTTTACAGCTTATCGGTTTTCAATAGAGTGGGCAAGAATTGAGCCTGAATGTGGTTGTTTCTCTCTTGCAATGTTAAAGCACTATGAAGCGATTATTGATGGTTGTTTAAGCCGTAATATGGTTCCTGTGGTAACACTGAATCATTTTGCTAATCCTGTCTGGTTTGCTCGTAAAGGTGGCTGGACTAACCCGGAAGCCTCTCAATTCTTTGTCCGTTACTGTGATTATATTGGCGAGCACATTGGTAAAAAAATCAAGTATGCGATGACATTCAATGAACCCAATATTCTCAGAATCCTCAAGGCTATGGGGATGCCTGAAGAAGTGTGGGAGATCCAGGATAAAACATTAGACGAAGCTGCTCAGTTAACCGACAGTAAGACGTTTTCCGGTCTTAATGTTGCGAGGAGAGAAGATTTTGAACTGATGATGTCATTGCTGATTGAAGGTCATAAAGTGGCTCGCGAAACGCTGAAGAAACATAATCCGGATATGCAGGTAGGGTTCTCTCTGGCAATGCTGGATGACCAGCCGTTGGGTGAAAACAGTCTGTTAGAGCAGAAGCGCAAAGAGAGTTATGGTGACTGGTTTGATGCGGCTGAATTTGCCGATTTTATCGGGATACAGAATTATGAGCGGGTGGTGTGGGATGACAAAGGATCTGTGCCGGTTCCGGATGATGCAATGAAAAATGCTACCGGCAGTTGGATCGATCCCACTTCTCTGGCTAATTGTGTCGCTTATGTTTATCAAAGAACACAAAAGCCGATATTTGTTACCGAGCATGGTATGGGAACGGATAATGACAATCATCGGGAGACATTTCTGCGCCAGTCACTGGTACACCTGATGGATGTTGTTGAAGAGGGTATTCCTGTTCTGGGATATATTCACTGGACATTAATGGATAATTTTGAGTGGATTCATGGGTATGGTCTGCGGTTCGGATTATGCTCTGTTGATCGTAATACCTTTGAGAGAACGCCAAAGGCAAGTGCCTATGCCTACAGAGATATGATTCTAAAAAATCAATTCTGATCACCGATTATTACTTATCCTTGTATTTTTTGTTTATGGCGGGTCAGATGACTCGCTTTTTTTACTTATGAGATTATGACGCAGACAGTGTGAGTTAATTCACGAAATTAGTTAGATGGGTAATAATGATAAAAATCTGAAAGAAAAAAGAAAAAAAATAATCTGATGATTGATAAGGTTAGCAATGAAAAGATTCTGTAATGTCGCAAATGACAGTAGCCGGTAATAAGAGTAAAGATTCGAATTCACTGCTACAGCATAGCCTTACCGGAATAGTGTCGTAAGAATCAGTTAGAATAAGAGTTTTTTATGAAAATAATCAATCTGCAAACAAATAAGATCCACAATCCGCTCGGCTTTCAGTTCGATAAAGTGGTTTTGTCTTACCATGTTGTTGAAACATCATCAAAATTCCGGGAGTCTGTACGCATTGAAGTTTCTGTGGATCCATCCTTTCAGACGATGGAACATGATACGGGCTGGAGAGCAGATATTTCTGGTATTGGCTATGAACTGGATATCGTACTGAAGCCTCGTACCCGCTATTTCTGGCGGGTGAGTGTAAAAGGTGATGCCGGTGATCAATGCACGAGTGATCTGGCATGGTTTGAAACTGCCAAAATGGATGAAGAGTGGAAAGCTCAGTGGATCACGCCTGATAATCTGACTACTGAAGCGCCGGTATTTGTTAAAACGATTCGGTTATCGGAGCTTCCTGTTAAGAGTGTTCGTGCTTATTTTTCCGGAGTCGGCCTGTATGAGTTGTATGTAAATGCAGAAAAAGCAGGCAATGAGTACCTTACTCCTGGCTGTAATGCTTACGATCAGTGGATTCAGTATCAAACCTATGAGGTTTCCGGTTTGCAGCCGGGGGACAATGAAATTCGGGTTATGCTGGGTAACGGCTGGTACAAAGGACGTATCGGATTTAATCATGGTGGGAAAAAGGATCAGTACGGGAGTGACTTTGAGTTGATCGGAGAGCTGGTCATCACCTATGAAGATGGAACGGAAGAGGTTGTTTGCACGGATGAAAGCTGGCAGGTGGCTGATGGCCATATCGGCGCTAATAATATCTATGATGGTGAAGTGTTTGATGCTACTAAGTCTTGTCACTATACGGCGGCAAAACTGAGTACTCAATCTCTGACGTCTCGGCTGGAAGCGCGTAGAAGCCTGCCGGTGGTGATTCACGAACAAATTGCTCCAGTGGAAATCCTGTCGTGTGAAGATGGCAGTGCTATTCTTGATTTCGGGCAGAATATTGTTGGATGGGTTACTTTCCCGGTCAATGAAAAAACAGGAACAGAAATTAATCTGCGCTATGCAGAGATCCTGCAAGATGGTGATATTTATACTGGGAATTTACGCACAGCACAGACCCGGTTTACTTATATTTCTGATGGCCGTCAGTGTGATGTTCGTCCTCATTTTACCTTTTATGGATTTCGTTACGTGAAGGTATCCGGTATCACTGATATGGAAAGTTTGAAACAATTCAGGGCTTGTTTCATCTATTCAGATATTAAACAGATATCTAAACTGGAAACACCTAATCCGTTGGTTAACCAGTTTATTAGTAATGTTATCCGCAGTCAGAAAGATAACTTTCTGGATATCCCGACCGATTGTCCGCAGCGGGATGAACGTATGGGGTGGACAGGAGATATTCAGGTCTTCTCATCGGCGGCCTGCAGTAATATGGATGTGTATGCTTTCTTGAGTAAATATCTGTATGACGTGGCTATCGAGCAGGAGAAAATGGATGGAGCCGTGCCATTTATTGTGCCTATGTTTGATGTTCTGGAAGCAGGGAGTTGTGCCTGGGGGGATGCTGCAACGGTTATCCCGTGGAATATGTGGTTACATTATGGCGACAGCAGCATTCTGAAACAGCAGTTTTACAGTATGAAAGCCTGGGTGGATTACATTCAGAGACAGGTCAGTGCACAGAACAGTTCTGAATATCTGTGGGACAGCGGCTTCCATTTTGGTGACTGGTTGGCGATGGATAACGAACCGCATATCAAAACATTCAAAGGTAAGACTGAAGATAAATTCATTGCCTCTGTCTACTATCATTATTCGGCACTTATTGTCAGCAAAAGTGCTGGTATTTTGGGGCTGAATACTGAGCAGGAATACTATAAAATCCTTTCTGAACAGGTGCTTACTGAGTTGCGTAAAGAGTATCTGACTGCAAACGGGAAGTTAGCGCTGGAAACTCAGACAGCCTACATCCTAGCAATTATATTTGATATTTATCCCGCAGAGTTTATGCCAAGAGCCGCGAAAGAACTGGAGGCGAAACTGGCCAGAGATCAGTTTAAAATTACAACCGGCTTTGTTGGTACACCATATTTCTGCCGTGCTCTGACTAAAGTAGGTTTAAATGAACTTGCTTACAAAATCTTCCTGAGTACGGAAAAGCCGGGCTGGCTGTATCCAGTTACTCAAGGGGCAACCAGTATCTGGGAACGCTGGGATTCAGTCAATGATGGGGTCATTCATCCGGATGACAGTATGAATTCTCTTAACCATTATGCGTTGGGCTCAGTCATTGACTGGCTGTATAAAGATGTATGCGGGTTCAATCCGTCTGAAGAACACACTGGTTTTAGAAAAGCTATTATCAAACCCGCTCCCAGTTACCGGCTTAGGGAAGTCAGCCTGGAATCTGATACGGCTGCAGGTTGCTACAAGGTTAACTGGGCAATTACCGAAGAAGGAGCTATCGAACTGGGTGTTACGGTTCCGTTTGACTGCAGCGCCGAGATTTATCTTCCTGATGCCGGTGATTTTTCCCGGGTAACGAGTTCTGCTGACGTACTGGCTCATACCCAGCAAGGGAAAGAAACCGTAGTGAGCGTTAATGCTGGTAGCTACTTCTTTATTTACCAGCCTGTCAGGGATTATATCTCTCACTATGGTATTGATATGCCGATGCGTGAGCTGCTGGGTAATACTGCAACAAAAGCGGTATTGGATAAATATATTTCGGATGTTTTGGCGCTGCCTTTCTTAGGTATGCTGGAAAATGAATCTCTGGTTGCTATATCGAATAAACCGTTCTACAAGCATGACAAGCAGGTTTTAACCGATATTCATAATGAAATTTCGTCAATCGTTGTTCAGTAATCAATAAGGCACTTTTATGAAAAACTTATATATTATTCGTGGTCCGTTTGGTACGGGCAAAACGGAGTTTGCAAGAATCATCACTGATAACGTCGTGTCTTGCTGGGACTATTATGCCAGATATGGAAAAAATCAGTGGGATAAAAACCTTAAGCCACATTCTGATGAGTACTGTCGTACCAGTGTAAAAGATATGATGGATAAAGGAACGGAAACAATCGCCGTGACAAACTCATTTTCGAAAAATGAGGATCTGGATTATTATTATGATCTGGCTGAGAAACATGACTATAAAGTATTTTGTATGGTCATGAATAACAGAGATACAGCAGAGTTTAAACGTAATGCACCAGATGAAGAAGTGGCAAGACAGATTGCGTTGCTTAAAAGTAATATTATGTTTAAGCATGGTTTGTAACCGACGGTAGCTGTTCATTCTGGCCCTTTTGGCTGTATGTCGAAAGGGCTTTTATTTATTAAATTAGGTGATAAACATTACACATGCTTTTACTGAAATCTGATGAATACGTAAGTTCTTCTTCAAATATCCGGGTTCTGAGCCGGGATCCGCAGCAAGATTACCCGGAACACGGGCATGATTTTTCTGAATTGATATTGGTCACAGCAGGGAGTGGAACACATATCGTAAATGGAAAACAGTCGGTGGTTTTTCCGAATATGATCGCCTGTGTCAGTGAACATGATTATCATCAGTATGCAGATAATAACGGCGTTACCCTGCTCAATGTGCTTTATGATAAACAGCAACTGAGCATCAGCCGTCTGGCTGTGGATGCGATTAAACGTCTTGAAGGTGAAGCGAGTAACCGTCTTGTCACATCGGAAAGTTTTTCTCCCTTGCTTGCTATTGCAGAAAGAATAAAAGCGGAGCAGCAGACTGGGGATAAACATTCTGGACAGATGATCAGACTGCTGTTCGAACAGTTGCTACTGTGTATTGACCGTATTGATATGGCCTGTGTTAATCACGCTCCGGTGATGAATGCCATTATCTTTTTATGCAATAACTATGGTGATCAGGAGCTGTCGGTTAGTTTGGTTTGTGATATGTTTAACGTCACGGCTAAGGCACTGAATAACCAACTGACTTACTTAACCGGTATGTCAGCCAACCGGTTTATTAATCATTTACGGATCCGACGGGCAACTCATTTACTTGAGCAAGGCTGTTCGATAACAGAAACGGCTTATCAGGTAGGTTACAGTGACAGTAACTATTTCAGCACCCGATTTAAGGCCGCAACTGGCGTAAATCCTAAGTATTATCACCAGAAATTGAAAGACAACTAACCAGAGATTGACGTCACTAATGTCTACGGAATTTTAGTGGGGTAGTATGCATGGCGTCACTGAAAAAACGGTTAAATGCCGATTGGGTTGAAAAGCCTAAACTGAACGCGATATCACCAATGGACGTATTGGTATTTTTCAGCAGATTGATGCTCTCATTTAATTTAACCTTCTGTTCTACAGCCTTAAAAGAAGTCCCTTCGTCTTTCAGACGTCTGGATAGAGTGGTTTTACTGGCGTTCAGCCTTTGGCAGACTCGTGTTGCAACGAAACTGCTTTTATAATCGACAGAGCTGTCCCGGATAATCTCACGAACAGAATCTTCAACCATTTTTTTAACACTATTTTCCTGAAAAATAGAATTATATTCAGAATTGACTTTAAACAGGAGGAATTTTTGTACAACAGAATTATACTGAGTGAACTCTTCATCCATACCTGTATTTTCGAAAGAAATAGAATCAATGTCAGATTCCCATTCTACTTCACAATTCCAGTAACTATATATAGTACTAATAGTATTGGTTTTCTTTGATTTGGTTTTTATATGATATGGAAGCTTAGGTGTCGTATAATGCTCAATGAATGAAATTATGAAAATAAAATTAATCATAGGCACAAATTGATAACTCACTTCTGGATATTCGTAAAAGTAAGCAATAGATACTTGATTATTGTCTTCCCGAATAGAAAGATTGTCTGTATTGGCAATAACACCCCGATATTTAATATAATATTGAAATGATTCGCGTAGTGATCTGGAATTAAGGCATAGTAATGCCAGATAGGTAGAGTCGTTAGCTAATGATTCTAGGATATTATCCCTGTCAAATAAAAGACTTATCTGGAAATTTGACTGATTCAAAAACCATTCCAAATCGCAGTCGTGTTCATTGAGTAATCTTAATAATTTATAATGCCGGTCAGCATCAATTCTTTGCCCATCCCCGTTCAGTTCTTCCGGATAAATTCCAGTTTTCTCTGTAATATCATTCCAGGCGTAACCTAAATCAAGGAGATTTGCTATTAATCGCTTAGCAAGATTTCCTGATACGCTTTTATTATGAGATTTATTCATTATATACTTCGGGATGGTCTGACTATATTTTAATATATTATCAAATTAACAGAAGTATAAATTTTCATTTGTGATGGCAATCACAGATAGTGGATGAAAATAAAAATTAATAAAAAAATGCACAAAAATGGAAAAAACGCTTAAGGTGGGTCTGATAGATTTTATCGTGTCAACACAGCTGGTTGTATGTTTTTTTTACTATTAACCAATAATTCTTAGCAGGTCACTTTATGAAAAGAACGCCTTTCCTCCGATTAGTTATAGCCGCGATGCTGGGGGTTGGTACCTCTGTGGCACCATTGGTTCTACTGATGTTCGGTATCATACAATTTAACATTATCCGTCTGGTGGGTGAGAGCCAGGTCACTGCAACTTTTGGTATATGTGCCGGTATCGCCAGTTTTGCGATTGTATTCCTGAACCCCCTGGGTGGCTGGATTGCTGACCATACTTATGTGACTATCGGACGGAGACGATTTTGGATCCTTGTGGGTAGTCTGGGAGGGTGTGTCTGTATGTACTTGTTTTCCCAGGCAGAGAATATCCCACAACTGACTATTGGCTGGATTGCTGCGCAGTTCTTCTACAGTATGGTGACTACCGCTTGTTTTTCTATTGTTCCTGAGCAGGTTGACCAGGAAAAGTTCGGACGTGTATCTGGTTTTATTGGTGCCGCGCCACCGGTATTTGTAATGTTAGGTAGTATGATTGTGATGGGGTATTTTTCAGAAGTATCCGTACAAAACAAAATCATTATGATTGCAGTAGCACAAGTTGTTGCTGGTCTTATTGCCGCAATAATGATTATTGAGCCACCATCAAGAAAGCCAGAAATTACGCATGCTGAAGAAAATATAAGTAACTCTGTTCAAAAAGACAGTTTTTATCCAAGTATAAAAAAATATCCTGAATACACACTTGCACTGCTGACAAAACTATTTATTAATTTTACTAATGCCGGTTTGTCAATGACGACATTGTTTTATATCGCCCGTTTCCATATGGACGAAAAAAGTATTTTTGAACTGAATGCTTTAATGTCTACTGGTATCGCGTTAATGGTTCTTTCTGGGATTTTAGGTGGATTTCTTTCAGATAAAGTTAAAAAGCAAAAGCCATTTGTTATTCTTTCCGCACTAATTACTGGTTTGTGTATGATTGCCTTTGCATTTTCACATAATATCACTTTAGTTATTATCGCTAACTTTATATTTAACTTTGGTTTTGGTATGTATAATGCGGTAGATAATGCTCTTGTGAACCGGATTTTGCCATCGAAGAAAAATTATGCCAAAGATATTTCTATCATGAATGTCACAACAAATCTGACATCTTCTTTAGTTAACTTTATGGCTCCTGCCATTATTTCTCTTGGCGTTTTTCTGCTAAATGACGATGGTTATACATTTTTCTTCCTGGTATTAGCCTGTTTTGCGATTCTTTCCGCTTTAGTTGTTTTCCCTATCCCTGAAATTGGTTCGCCACTTAAACGGGATTTAGTGAAAGAAAAGATAAATTCTGAAGATACTGTCTCTTATGAAGAAAAAGAATCTGAAGAAACTAAAGTAGCCATTTAATTATTAACCAATATAAATATTGAGGGACTGATGATATTCAATCGTCCCTCTGTGATTTTTATAGATAAATTATTTTAACATATTATCGATCAGGAGTGGATTTATGGTTGATCTTAAAACGGCGCCATTTAATTTGGATGAGAGCAGTATTCGTTGGGTAACAGCCACACTAAATAAAATGTCATTGAAAGAAAAAATAGGGCATTTATTTTTCCCTGTAGGTTTAAGTTCAGATCATGCTGAACTGGAAGAGGTGATTACCCGGTTTAAGCCAGCTGGTATGATGTTTCGCCCGGGGCCGTCTGAAGAAGTACAGGAAACACACCGTTTTCTACAAATGACCAGCGATTTGCCTTTGCTTATTGCTTCAAATCTTGAAAGTGGTGGCAATGGTTCATCCATAAACGGAACTGAGTTTGCTTCTCAGATGCAGGTGGCCGCTACTGATGAACTTTATCAGGCAGAAAATCTCGCTCAGGTGTGTGCGACAGAAGGCTCTGCATTAGGATGCAACTGGTCTTTCGCTCCTGTGATTGATCTTGATCTGAATCCGGAAAACCCGATTACGAATGTAAGAACATTTGGTTCGGATGTAAAAAGAGTGAAATCAATGGCTGCGGCTTATATTAAAAAGCTGCAGGGAAATGGTGTTGCATCAGCGGCTAAACATTTTCCGGGTGATGGTGTTGATTCAAGAGACCAGCATATTGCGATGACCTATAACACACTGTCGTGTGAAGAATGGGATGCTTCGTATGGTGAGGTTTACCGTGCGGTTATTGAAAGCGGTGTTCTGTCCATTATGGCCGGGCATATTTCTCTTCCTGCTTATAGTCGGCATTTCAATCCGGATATTGCGATTGACCAGTTGATGCCTGCCAGTCTGGCTCCGGAGCTATTGCAGGGACTTCTGCGGGATAAGCTGGGTTTTAACGGCCTTATTGTTACTGATGCGACAGCGATGGTTGGTTTCACCACGGCGATGCCGCGTGAAAAAGCAGTGCCGTCAGCCATTGCTGCAGGTTGTGACATCTTCTTGTTTAATAAAGACTTGGAAGAAGATTTTCAGTTTATGCTGAACGGTATCGAAACCGGTCTGCTGAGCCTTGAACGAGTTGATGAAGCAGTTACCCGCACTTTGGCAATGAAAGCGGCACTTGGTCTGCATCATCAGAGTAAAGAAGAGCGTGTTCCTGCTAGTCAGCAACTGGAAGTTGTCGGATGTGAGCAGCATAAGCGTATGGCAGAAGAGTGTGCAAATAAAGCCATTACTCTGGTCAAGGACAGAACACAGTTTTTACCGGTTGATATCAATACCCATAAGCGCATTCTGGTCTTTACGCTTAGTGATGACGGTGATTTCTTCGGACATAAGAATTCAGTGTTCGATACAGCCGTGGACTTACTGAGAGCGGAAGGGTTTGAAGTGACTTTATTTGACCCCAAAGACTTTATGTCCCGTGATACCAAGCTGTCTATCTCTTCTGTCACGAAAAATTATGACTTTGCGCTTTATCTGGCTAATCAAAAGCCAGCCAGTAACAAAACCAGCCTGAGGCTGAACTGGGCAAGACCGATGGGAGCCAATGCACCATGGTTCAGTACTGAATTGCCGACGGTATTTGTCTCTTTTGGTAATCCTTACCACCTTCTGGATGTCCCTAAAGTTCCGACATATATCAATGCTTATACCGCGACAGAAGCCACTATTAAAGCGGTGACGGACTGCCTTCTGGGGCGCGCTGAGTTTTGTGGCATCAGCCCGGTGGATGCATTTATGGGGCGTTGGGATACGAGGTTATAAGATGAAAAATACGTATATTTTTGACCTTGATGGCGTCATTGTGGATACCGCCAGATATCATTATCTGGCATGGAAGAAGATAGCGGATGAGTTGGATATTTTTTTTGATGAGGCACTGAATGAGAGTCTGAAAGGGGTTAGCCGGGTTGAGTGTCTGGAGATCCTGATTAAGTACTCCGGTATTGCACTGTCTGATGCAGAAAAGGCCGATATTCTCAGCCGGAAGAATGATTATTATCTGGATTTTATTGCACAGTTAACTCACTCAGATTTACTACCGGGAGTGAAAGCTCTACTTGATCGCTGTAAAGATGATGGAATTTATATTTGTCTCGGGTCTGCTAGTAAAAATGCTGAATATATTCTGGATAAGCTGAATATTAAACACTACTTCGATGTGATCGTAGACGGAAATCATGTGACTAAAGCTAAGCCGGATCCGGAAGTATTTTGCAGAGCATCGGAAGCATTGAACGTTCCTTATGAGAACTGCATTGTGTTTGAGGACTCGATAGCCGGTATTACTGCGGCAAAAAATGCCGGTATGTATACCGTGGGTATCGGCAGTAAAGATGTACTAACAGAGGCAGATATTGTATTCAGCGATCTGTCTGACTTCGCTGTCTGAGCATATCTATTTTCTGTTTTTCCACGTTGGTATACAGACAGAGAAGCATACTCTTTTCTGTCTGTCTCTTTTATAAATTAAACGGGTTGAGCTGCGATAATGAAACTTTCTCTGACAATTGAGAATAAACTGATTTTAGTAACGGCAATGGTTCTGCTGTCTATTGGTATGGTTACGGGCATTGGTATTTACGGTGTTGAATCACACTCCGAGAGAATTAAAACACTGTACAACCAGACCATGAACAATAGCAATAAGATGGGATTTATTCTTAAGGAAAGTAATAGTGCTCTTGATAGCTTGAAAATTGCCTATTATGCAGCACAACAGCCAGAAGAGCTGAATGACCTGGCGCGGTGGGAAAAACAGAAAAATCAGGCAATAGGAAAAATACAGTTTCTCCGGGGAGAGCTTATTCCATCGATAACGGATAGTGGGCTGAATACACAGGAACAATCTATTCTGAGTGCTCTTGATACACTGTTAAAAAAAATAGGCAGCAACACTTATTATACCGATTATGAAAAAAAGCAGGCTTATCTGCAGTTATTGTCGGATCTGGAACAGGAAATAAATCATATTTCAGAGCTGTCGATTCAGTTTTTATCTATTCAGACAGCATCCGGAGAAAATCTGTATGAGGAATCTATTGAATTTAATCTTAAATTCAAATGGTTATCTGTTGGATTGTGCTTATTGTCGATTATGATTCTGATGTGGTTTCTGATCCGTCTGTCATTGCGGTTTAAGAAAGCCAGACAGGCTTTCAGTTGCCTTTCAGCAGAGGTTGAGGCTCAGGATTTAAGTGGAAATGTTGAACTTGGGGGCAGGGATGAGTTTTATGAACTCTCCTGTTCTGTCAATACGATGACAGGTGCTTTCAGGCATATGATATCGGCAGGCCTTTTATCTAATGAGGGGCTTTGTGAAGTGGCATCCCGTTGTCTGCAAATTGGCGTGGAAACACTGAATACCATAGATAAACAGCAGGTTGAGATAGCTTCAATTTCTTCTGCAATGGATAGTTTTCAGGAGCAAATTCAACATATTAATATCAGCACAACGAGTGCAATGGAGTTTGCTGATCAGGCTGAAAAGGCTTCAGTGGAAGGGAAAGAGGTGGTTGCAGAGAATCTGGATAAAATGAGTCATTTGTCGGCACAGATGGAAAATGCTTTTACTTCGATTAATTCTTTGGGTGCACAGATTCATAATATCAGCCAGATCACTGATGCCATCCAGGAAGTCTCAGAACAGACCAATTTGCTGGCGCTCAATGCCGCGATTGAAGCGGCTCGGGCCGGAGAGAATGGGCGGGGGTTTGCTGTTGTTGCATCGGAGGTTCGGAATCTTGCCAGCCGCACCGGAGATGCTACCAGAGAAATCCTGGAGACAGTCACTCAACTGCAGTCTGAGAGCGATCAGGCCATGAGTATGATAAAAGATGGCGTGAATTTCCTGAATGAAACGGTTGAGCATTCCGGACTGGTTGGAAAAAGCCTGTCGGGTATTTATGACAGTGTTAAAGAGATTAACAGAGAGAACCACTATATAAGTACTTCTGTCTCTGAGCAGAATGAGAAAACAGCATTTATCCGGGAAAATGTCTTACAACTGGGTTTGTTATCCGGTGATTCTATAGAGAAAGGGAAGTCAATGTCAGAGGCAACCCGGGAAATGCATACTCTGGCAGAAAAGAATAAAGATGCATTGCTGATGTTTAAGCTCAAAAGGTGACGGTAAAATTCGACAATTATCACTAAACTGAATTTCTGCACCCATAAGTATAATTTATGCCCCTTTAGGGTAAGTCTTTCTCTGATTCAGCGACTATAGTCATAGCAAATAACAAAGACAACATGGAAAATTGCTATGACTTTATCAAAAAAAAATACCTCTCTGATCCCGCATCCTCTAGCCCGTAATGCCAGTAATATTCTGATTTCCGGAGCCATTATGGCTGCCATGTCCGGGTGTTCTGCTTCGGGGGACGATATTCCGGCTTCCGCTGATACTATTGCAGCTCTGGTCAGCCAGATGACGCTGGAAGAAAAAATTCAGATGCTGCATGGCGTGGAAAATAATCTGGCCGGAGCCGGGACGATTGCAGGGGTCGAGCGGCTTGGGATCCCCTCTATCATGCTGACTGATGGGCCGGCTGGAGCTCGTAATTCTAACTATAAAGCCACCGCTATGCCGGCTCCTGTGGCACTTGCTTCTTCTTTCAATCCGGAACTGGCATATCACGTAGGGCAGGTTATTGGTAAGGAGGCCCGGGCTCAGGGGCAGGATGTGCTGCTCTCTCCAATGGTCAATATCGTGCGTACACCACAGGCCGGACGGAATTTTGAGACTCTGGGCGAAGACCCTCTGCTGGCGGGTAAGATGGTCGCAGAAGAGATCAAAGGGGTTCAGGATGCAGGGCTTATGGCAACGGTCAAACATTTTGTGGCAAACAATCAGGAAACGGATCGGATGACGATCGATACCCTTGTCGACGAGCAGGCTCTGCGGGAGATCTATCTGCCGGCATTTAAACGTGCAGTACAGGAAGCCGGGGTTGCCAGCATTATGTGTGCTTATAACAAGCTGGCGATCAATGGTGAAAACAGCGCCTATGCGTGTGCCAATAAAGAGCTTCTGACGAATATTCTGCGTGATGAGTGGGGGTATGAGGGCTTTGTGATGACCGATTGGTTTGCCGGGATCCCCGGGGTATTTACGCCGGAGATGAAACCGACACCAACTCATATTTTGGCGGGTCTGGATGTGGAGATGCCGGCGCAGTTTATGTTTGGCGATTTGCTGCTTAATGCCGTAAAAAATGGTGATATTGAGGAGACTTACATTGATCGCTCCGTGACCCGTATCCTGACGCAGATGGCACATTTCGGACTGTTGGACGGCTCAGCTCCTGAGCGGGCAGATATTGAAGCATTGGCCCGGCATCATGCAAAAGTGGCACTTAAGGCCGCAGTCGAAGGCGCGGTTCTGTTGAAAAATGATAATAAAATACTTCCGCTCTCTTCTACTGATCTGGACTCGTTGTTGATCATCGGTCCAACCGGCGGTGTACTGAATTATGGTGGAGGAGGCAGTTCCAGAGTGAAGCCTATGACTGCATTGGAAAGCCCTTATGAGGCGCTGACCAACCGCGCAGGCGACAATGCTGTGATTCATTATTTGCCGGGTATTGATCTGGATGGCGTAACCGTTCCGGCTGATCTGTTTAAGGATCTTGTCCGTAAAGACCAGGATGGTCAGGAACAGAAAGCGGTAAATATTAATCTGACCGGAGACAGCTTGCTGCCTGCACATGGTAAAACTGAGTGGATCGGTGAACTTGTCGCTCCGGAAACCGGGGAGTATGACATCAAAGTACAGGCGAAAAATGCCGTGGTGCAATTGAGTCTGGATGGTGGTGAGACCGTGATTCTGGATAGTGCTTCAGCGTTTAATCCTCTTAATTCTGTTATTCCTACCCGTGATGGTTTGGAGAATTCGAGCGTTCGCGTGCATCTGAACGCCGGTGAAGTAAAATCAATCCGTTTGGTCGCAACGGCCGGAGAAGTCGGTGCATTCTCGTATCTTGTGGCCGATAAGACAGCGCCAGCTCAGCTTCGTCTGGCCTGGGAGACACCATCACAGAGAAAAATGAATGTTGCCAAAGCTGTTGAGGCCGCAAAAAAAGCAAAAACCGTACTGGTCTTTGGTTACAACGAAGGAACAGAAGGGGCTGACCGTAAAGACCTCTCTCTGCCAAACAATCAGGATGAGCTGATTGCTCAGATTGCAGCAGTGAATAAGAATACGGTGGTTGTGCTGAATACCGGTGATCCGGTCACCATGCCGTGGGCAAATAACGTCCCTGCTATTATGCAGATGTGGTATCCGGGGCAGGAAGGGGGAGAAGCTACCGCCGATCTGCTGCTGGGGAATGCTAATCCTTCCGGTAAGTTACCGGTCAGTTTCCCTGCCAGTATGTCTGATCTGCCTATGCAGCAGGTGAAGCAATTCCCGGGAGAGGATGGTCAGCTTGTTTATGATGAAGGGATTTATGTTGGATACCGTTGGTACGATAAGCAGAATCTGAAACCACTGTTCCCATTTGGTCATGGACTCTCTTACACCGAATTCAGCTATTCCGATGCCCATATCACTCAGCATGAGGGCGGATACCGGGTTGAATTTAAGGTGATCAATACAGGTGAAAAGGCTGGTGTTGATGTTCCTCAGTTATATCTCGGTGCTCCTGAACAAACCCATGTACCAGTGGCGGTAAAATCTCTGGCCGGGTTTGAACGTGTTGCACTGGAGGCTGGTCAGTCTCAGTCCGTCGATATTAATATCGACAGTGAATTGCTGAACTTCTGGGATGTTGACAACCATCAATGGATGCCGGTAGAAGGTGAACGCGCCATTTATCTGGGGCATTCATCCGATGACTATACCCGGATAGGCAGTATTACACACCAGTGATCTGTCTTTCATACTGTGAGCACCCCCAGCAGGTTATTGCTGGGGGATATATACCCAGGCATCTTGAGGTCACTTGAGTATACGAGTATATGTTGATGTTATTTGGGTATATAAACCATTCTCAATTCTACTGGCAACAAATTATTAACTATTTTGTTTCTTACTTTCCGGATTGGTTATAAAATACGCTACTTCGTTTTTTTGATAAACAAAATACGTGTCTGTTGCCATGGATGTAAAAAACAAAACTGTTTCAAGCCGAATACTCAAATATCGTTACCAAAAACTGCTGGATGCAGGGCTGGATGCTGATTATATCTATCGCTGTACCGGTATCAGTGAGGATGAGGTCAATAACAAAAGTACACGTATTTCCTATCCCAATTATCTGCGTTTTAATCAATTTCTGGCGTTGCATGGTTATGGCGGACTGGAAGGGAAAATATGGGAGATAAACATAGAAACTTTAGTCCGGGAACTGGGGGCGTTGCCTGCTCTGTGTGTAAACCAGCCCGATGCCGGAAGTGCACTGAATGCTTATGTTCGCTATCGGGGACTGATTGGTGAATCGGATTATCTGCTGTGCAGTCAGGAGAACGAGCAGGTGACCATTCAGTTTTCCGGGGAAAGCTTTTCCCGTTCAATGCCTGAGTTTTACGCCGGTTCTGCATTGGCAAACTTTATTATTCTGGCAACAATCCTGCGCTTTTATCTTCAGAATGAAGCTCATCAGTTTGATATTGAACTGGTTCATGACCCCATCTTTCCGGCCGATAAATACCGGCGGTTTTTCCGTGGATCTGTGCATTTTAATCAGGAAGAAAACTATATGCGTTTTGATGCTTCTTTGCTTCAGACCGGGAACCGAATGCTTAATCCTGCATTGACGGATTTCTTGCAACAACAGGTTGAAAGTGAGTATGACTACCTGCATTCTCATTCCAGTTTTTCTGCTTTGGTAAGAAAACAGATCATTTCTATTGAGAGAAAAGATGGTATGGGGACATCTGTCCATGATGAGCTTTGCCAGCGTCTGGGTGTCAGCCGCTGGACATTAAGAAGAAAACTGGCAGATGAAGGCTATACGTTTCAGTCTATGGTGGATGAAATCCGTCTTGAGAGGGCAAAGTATTACCTGCGAAGTACCGGTAGCAAGATCAGTGAAATCAGCGATCGGCTTGGATTTTCATCACAGAGTGCATTTACCCGTTTCTTTCACAAACAGACAGACCAGTGCCCGAGTGCATTCCGGGAAAAGGATCAATTTCCTTCTGAAAGCTGAATAAAGGTCGTTTCCAGCTGTTCCCACGGCAGTGGCTTGCTGTTGATGATTTCAATACGACTTTCAAATCCTTCCAGTGACAGCTCATTGACCGACACTACACCGTTATGAACATTAAATGCATGGCAGCCTTTGCTGGTATTCATCACACCTTTAATTCTTTCTGCATCTAACTGATACATCAGAGAAAACAGGCCGTCAAAATCAAATACGATTTCTGCACCGAATATCCATCCGCAACTGACATATCCCTGACCACGGTTTTCTTTACGAATAAAGGCCTTATCCGGTGGCAACTGAAATTGTGGTTCCATAGCTGCGTGTTCATGGTGATGAGGTGCGATAGCGTTACTCTGCCCGGACAGAAGGCGTTCTGTATCCAGTAATTCCGGCGGAAATTCTCCGTTGCTGACCAGCAGATTCATACTTTTAGCAGGTTGCTGAGCGGCAGCCCAATGTTCAAAATATTGTTTTTCATGATCAGTACACGCATCGGCTTTATTCCCAATGATAATGTCAGCTGTATCCAACTGGTCATTGAAGTTCTGGTTTTCCGTATAGCGGGAGTCTGTCAGGCTACGCGGATCAACCAGTGCGACAGTGGCTTTCAGGTCGATATAATTGCTAAACTGCCCAGAAGTCAGCAGGCTGATAATCTTATGCGGATGGCCAAGCCCGGTCGGTTCTATCAGAAGACGATCCGGATTTTGTCGCAGCAGGGTTGTTATGCCGACGGATGTCGGAACTCCGGCCGTACAGCACATACAGCCTCCCGGTACTTCTTTTATCATGGCTCCGCTGTCAGCCATGATGGCACCATCGATACCGATTTCACCAAATTCGTTGACCAGTACCGCCCATTTTTCATGGTCGGGTTTGTTTTTCAGCAAGCTCAGAATCGCGGTGGTTTTTCCTGCACCGAGAAAACCTGTGATGATATTGGCTGGAATAGACATGTTCTGTCACTTTGATTAACAGTTTTAAGTGAGAGTTATCATACAGCAAATGAGCCAAATTGTATCAATACTGGCATTGCCGCTAGATCAATTCGGATTTACCGTTTATGTTATGTATTTGATGTTCTTGCTGAACAGGATTAGCACTATGGCTAAACACCTAATTTTGATGTTACTGATGGCGTTGTTCTCCTTTTCTTCTACTGCGGAAGAAAGTTATTCTGAGAGTGAAATCCTCGACCGCCCGTTGATGGAGCGGTACATTCTGGATGAACTGAAATCGCTCCGGCAGGATCAGCAGGATCTGGAACGCAGGCTTACATTGCAGATCACAGATAGAGAACTGTCTGTTGCTGATAAGTCACTAAACTACGCCAATGTGACCGTAACTTACTTCTTCTATATCATTGCCGGTGTGGCTTCTTTGGTGGCTCTGATTGGCTGGCAGTCACTGAAAGATATCAAACAGAATACTAAAGAGATGGCGGATAAACGTCTGGATCAGATCACCCGTGATTATGAAAAAAAATTCCTGGCTCTGGAACGGGATCTGAAGCGTAAAACCCGGATTATTACTGAAAATAACCGGGAAATCGAGATCATTAATGAGGTACATAACCTGTGGCTGAGGGCTCAGAATGCTCAGACAGCCGAGCAAAAAATTGAGATTTATGATGAAATTCTGAAAATTCGTCCGGGTGATCTTGAAGCCTTAACTTATAAAGCTGATGCTGCTATGGATATTAAGGAATATCACTGGGCGATGAGCTTGTGTAACCGGGTGCTTGAGGTTGATGATTCCAACGCCCATGCGCTTTATCAGCGAGCCTGTGCCTATTCAAGACTTGGTGCTGAGGAGCAGGCTATTTATGATCTGCAAAAGTCGATTGATGCCAGTGCCTCTATCCGTGATCTGGCTGCTGAAGAGACCGATTTTGAACTGCTGAGAGGGAACCCTAAATTTGAACACCTGATTGATACTCAGGACTAGTCACTCAGGGATCCAGTGTAGTGATATGCTTAAATTCTTCCTTCAGCCAGTCTCTCAGGATAAGAATGCTTTCTTGCTGGAGTTTTTCCGGCGGGCAGGCAAAGTAGAAGCTCTGATAAGGGTTTTTGACTGCCTGGCCAATTTCGACCAGAAATCCCAGCTGTATTTCTTCCCGGACAAACAGCCGGTGGGTGACAAGAATTCCCAGTTTGCGGATAGCGGCCTGAACAGCTTGTACTGAAGTGATAAAACTGAGGTTTTTTCTCACTTGAGGAACCGGTAGCTGGCTGGCATGACACCAGATTTTCCAGTCATTTTTGCGGCGCAGATTTTCAGTGTATATAGCCGGAAAGTGCTCGATCAGGGTTTGAGGGGCAATATCTGTTTCTGCCCGTAGCAGTTCCGGACTGCATACCAGAAGCAGCTCATCATCTCCCAGTTTTTCACAATAATAGCTTTCCCATTCTCTGACATCACCATGAATAATAGCTACATCCACGCCTTCTTGTTCCAGATCAAACGGTCCCACCAGATTAGAAAGGCGGATATCAATGTCCGGGGCGTATTGCTGAAACTCTTCCACTTTGGGTACCCACCAGCGTATCGCCAGTGAGTTGATCATATTCAGCATAATGCGGTTTGAATTGGGCGGGTTCAGAAAGCTTTCTGTTGCTTTCATTATGGTTTTCAGTGCCGGAGCGACCTCGTTGTAGTATTTACGGCCCCGGCCATTGAGCTGTACCTGCCGTCCTACCCGCTGAAACAGTGGTTGTCCAAGCTGAGCTTCCAGATTTTTGACAGACTGACTGACCGCCGAGTGGCTGACATTGAGCACTTTTGCCGCTTCGGTCATGCTTCCGCTCTCGGCAACAGCAATAAATGTATACAGGGATTTTAACGGCAGGGCTCTATTCATATGTAAGTTTTGCTAACAGGTTTTGTTAATATTACTCGTTTTTTTACTTGTCGTCATTGCTTTAATATTGGCTGGGTTGAAAGGAGTATATAATGTCAGTCAATAACCGTGCTGTTCTGTTTATGTTGATTTCTACGCTCAGTCTGTCTTTTTCCGGTTTTTTTGCTAAGCAACTTACCGGTCTGATGAGTGTTGAATTTCTGGGTTTTTTGCGTTTGCTTATCCCGTCTATGTTGCTTTTTCTTACCATACCACCGGCGAAGCAGGCTCCGCCATCCCGTAAGATGCTGAAACCGGTAATTATCCGGGCGCTATGCATTGTCGGTTGTCAGCTCTGTTTTCTGATATCGCTGGGTAGCCTGTCTCTGGTCGAGAGTGTGGTGCTATTCGCGACAGGACCGCTTTTTATTCCTGTTCTGGAACGCCTGTTTTTTAAAGTAAAAATCCGTATTGAGACTGGTTTTGCACTGGCAGCTACGTTTGTCGGAGTCATGTTGCTGGCCGGGGACGTATCGGGTATACAGATCAAACCAGAGCTTCTTCTGGGGTTGGCTGCCGGGGTATTTAATGCCGGGTCTCAGGTTAGTCTGTTTCGGGCCAGCAAAGGGGATATGTCACCGGCATCACTGAATGCATGGACGTTCCTGTTCGGTGCTATCAGTATCTTTCCTGTGTTGTTTTTCTCCGGATTGTCGGGAAGTGATAAGGAACTGTTGTTTTCTGCGGACAAACATATATGGGTCTGGGGAATAATGCTGCTGTATTCTGTGGCGATTGTTCTTAACCAGCTTTTCCGTTCCCGGGCATATAAACTCGCAGAAAGTAATTCGCAGATAGCTCCGTTGATTTTTACTAATCTGCTATTTACAGCAGCATTACAGCTGGTGTTTTTTGATGTACATTTTTCTGATTATCAGATTGCCGGTATTGCTCTGATTATTACCGCCAGCCTGATGAATAGTTTTGCTGCCAGGATCCTGAAGTTTCTTTTTCATGCTAAAACCCGGCGAGCCTGAGGCTATCCGTAGTATCCGGAAGGATTACATATAATCAGAAAGGTAATGCTTTATCTTTCTGATTTGGTTGTCCCGGACCTCTGTACTCATTGCCTGTTGGCCGGGTTGCAGAAAGCGCGCGGCATAATCTTTATCGATTCCCTGCTCAAGAAATAGCAAATAGAGCTCGGCATCGATATGACCTGTTGTGGCCATTTCTGTCATGATTTCCAGAGCATCCCCCAGAGTATGGGCTCTTTTATATGGACGGTCATTGGACGTCAGAGCTTCAAATACATCTGCAATTGCCATAACCCGTTCCTGTATGGAGAGAGATTCCTTACTCAGCCCTCTTGGGTAGCCATCACCATCGACTCTTTCGTGGTGGTTACCCGCTATATCCGGTACATTTTTCAGATGCTCCGGATAGGGCAGGCGCTGCAACATAGTGATTGTCTGAACGATATGGCTGTTGATCATGAACCGCTCTTCTTCCGTTAATGTTCCGTGGGGAACCATGAGGTTATAGAGTTCACCTCGGTTATATTGCAGAAAGCCGGGTTTCAGATTGAAGTTATGGTCCCAGTTAGTGTTCGGATTGGCTGTGTCGCTCCATGGGATCATATGAGTATCTTTATCTGCCAGCAGAGGTTCCTCTGTCGGAACCTCTGCTGGTGATGTATCCAGCTCTTTTTCCAGCCATGAGGTGCCGATTCTGTTATTCAGCGTGCGTGTCCAGGTACGTTTGGCGATCTGCAGTAAACGGGTCTTATCTTCTTCTGTGAAAGGTTTGTCGCCTTTATTACACCTGGCGACAAAAGCAAATTCATCATCCAGTGTTGTGAGTTCGGTATCCAGATGCTGTTTCAGGCGGACACTATCGCCTCCTTCACTTAATTGTTTCCAGTAGCGAATTTCAGCCTGTGCTTTTAATACTTCAAAGCGCATACGGATTTCATGGATCCGATTATAAATGGTTTCCAGCTTGGTCGCTTTGTCTACAACATATTCCGGTGTGGTTATCTTGCCGCAATCATGTAGCCAGGCAGCGAAATTCAGTTCCTCCCATTTCTTTTTATCCATGCTGAATTCAGGAAAATATTTCCGGTCGCTGTCTGCTGCCCGGACCAAATGCTCGGCTATAAACGGCACTCGCTGGCAATGTAGCCCGGTATAAGGAGATTTGGTATCGATAGCTGATGCAATTAATTCAATAAAAGATTTAAGCATCTGTTTTTGTTTATGCATAAGATCGATATTGTCTTTTGAAATACCGGCAAAACTGAGTAATTCCTGCAGGAAGGCATGTTTATCCTGTTGACTTCGTTCGATAGGACGTTCATACCCCAGAGCCAGAATGCCTATCAGTTCTTGTTCCCGGTTAAGCAGAGGGAACAGATACAGGTCGGTGTTGTAAAAGATATCTTTGTATTTTTTAACGGCATTGTCGTGCTTATTAATACGAACAATATTGCCTTTTGTCAGTCGGGAACGCAGCCAGGGCGTTTCATCTAATAGCTGATTCATGTCTATTTTGAGTGGAATAATGGCGTGGTTGGCAGCAATGGTGAAACGCTCTTTTTTATCGTTCAGCATGTATAGCATGATGGTTTCTGCCCGGGTGATCAGGTAGCTCTGCTTACTAATTGTTTTCGCCAGATCCGAAAATTCATGATTACGTGCAGTATCTCTCAGCAGCCCCAACAGATCGTGCAAAGCGTGTTCCATCAACTGGATGGAATGAGTAAGGTTGTTAATCTCTTTAATTGCACTACGGGGATAGCGGGTTTTTTTAAAGTTAAAGCTGCGAATATTTTCTGTGAGTATATTCAGCGTATTCAGAGGCTGAGCGACCCGGGTAGTAATTTGCCAGATCAGAATAAGACAGACAAATAGCAGACTGAGTCCGGCAGCTATCTGATAATTTCTCATGGATAGCAGTTCACTGATCAGGCTATTATTAGGAATGGCTTCTGCCAGAAACAGCCGGACATTACTGGTCAGATTGATGGGGGTAAGGGTGATTGACCATTCCTCGCCCTGATAGGAAACCTGTTCATAGATAGTGTTGCTGCTGTTACGGTTCAGTACATCTGAGAAAATAGAACTGAGCATGGTTTTATCCGTCTGTTCCTGGCCGGGGCGTGCATCGACCCCTAACTGATGGCTAGCAAGCAGGCGGAAACGGGTGTCAAACAGTGCCAATTTTGCTGTATCAGAATAAGCGACTTCTCCCAGAAGTTCTGAAAGGTGCTGCAGGGTAAAGTCCGCAGCAACAACGGTACCTCCATCAATTGCCATGCGTGACAGTGTGATCCCTGCCGTCTTCAGGTAGCGGAACTGATAAGGGTTGGTTAACCGGATTTCACCGTCAAAGCTGACATTCTGAAACCAGGGATGGATACGTGGGTCATAATGATTATCCGTACCGGAACGGACATTAGTCAGTTGCAGGTCCTTATCGTAGAACAGGTAATCGTTTCTGCCCTCAACATCGGTGTAATTCAGTACGATATCTGCGTTGGCCGGTGCTCCGGACATTTTTCGGATAGCTGGATCCAGCAGGGGGTGGAACTGGGTCATCGAGCCATTTGGGGATCCGTAGTATAAGGCGACCAGATTGGGATTTTTGGCAAAGATTAACTGAATAGATTTCAACCAGCTGTGTTCTTGTTCGTTACTATCCGGGTGCACCGGAAGTATTCGGGTTGCCATTAAATCCAGGGTGGTAATAATAGGGGAGATTTCTTTTTCAAAGTGACGTTCCAGCTTTTGGCTGTTTTCATGGCTGATATTTTGGGAGAAACGGAAAAATAACTGTTGTGAGTAGAAATAACTGATGGTGATAAGTCCACCACCCAGTACCAATACCAGGATGATAAACAGGCTAGTGATATGCACACTGAGTGGGTATCTTCGTTCGGTCATATGGTCACTGACTTGGCAATATATTATTGATATAAGTATTGTCGAATTCCCCGCGGTTGCAAAACTAAGGAAATGATTCGCTGAAGGTGTGGTCATAAATTGGTACACTTGCCACATAACGACAGAAAGAAGTGAGGCTTTATGAAATTCGCAGTTGATACCCATACCCACACGTATGCCAGTGGTCATGCTTACAGCACACTGATTGAAAACGCCAGAGCGGCAAAAGAGCACGGTCTTAAGCTGTTTTGCACCACAGACCATGCCCCGTCAATGCCGGGTGCGCCTTATTACTGGTTCTTTATCAATCAGAAAGTGTTATCCCGTTTTATTGAAGGGGTCGGCATTATTCGGGGAATTGAAGCGAATATTATGAATGTTCAGGGTGAGATTGATGTGCATCCGGAAGTGTACCCTAATATTGACTGGGTGATTGCCAGTTTCCATCCGCCGGTTTGTCCTCCGACAGATAAAGCAACTCATACGGAAACACTGATTAATGTGATCAAAAGTGGTCATGTTGATGCTCTTGGTCATTTGGGTAATCCGGCGTTTGATTTTGACTTTGAAAAGGTAATTACCTGTGCCAGAGATCACCATGTTGCCATTGAAATTAACAACAGCTCACTGAAAGGGTTCAGCCGCGAAGGCAGCAAAGAGCGTTGCTATGAAATTGCCCGGGTTGCGAAAGAGATCGGGGCATATATTACGACAGGAAGTGACTGCCATTTTTGTGATGCGATAGGTAAGTTCACTGAGGCGGAAATCTTGCTGGAAACGGTAGGAGTACCAGAAGAACAGGTGATTACTACATCGGCCCGCCGTTTTCTGGATTTTCTTGAGCTGAGGGGGCATCAGCCTGTCACCGAGTTCGTCGGGTTATAACCTTCATCAACAAGAAAATGCTGTGTAGCATAGTCGATAAATACCCGTAACCTTGCTGGCATGTACTGGGTCTGGGCATACTGCAGGGCGATAACGCCCTGATAGTTGCTCTTTATGGTCCAGTCTTCCAGAACTTTGACAACCTGGCCGGCAGTAATAGCATCTTTTACCACGAAATCCGGAAAGATACCGATACCTAGTCCGTTGATGACGCCGTTCAGGCGCATTTGTGAATGATTAACCGCGTAGCGTCCGGAGACGGCGATGCTGTGAAATTCATCATCTTTAAAGAAATCCCAGATATGGTCAGTGTCCGTTTCTGCCAGATACAGGCAGTCATGCTCTGCTAGATGTTGCGGGTGTGATGGTGCGCCTCTCTGGCAAAGATAATCCGGGCTGGCACAGAGCATCAGATTGGTTTTGGCTATTTCCCGAAGGATTAACTTTTCATCGGGCTGATCTGTCAACCGGAAGGCGATATCAATTCCCTGTTTGAAAATATCGATATCGCCGTCTGCAGCGCGCAGTTTCAACTGGATATTCGGGTATTGTTTAAGAAACGGAATAACAAAGGGCTGCAAAACCACATTTAAAAATGCTTCCGGTGCGGCAACGGTAATCGAGCCAGCTGGTTCGGTATGATCTGTGCTGGAAATATCGACGGCCTGATGAGCAGCATTCAGCATAATTACACACTGATCATAAATCTTACTTCCAGTTCTTGTGATGATGAGTTTTCGGGTTGTTCTTTCAAACAGTTTTACTTCGAGCGACTTCTCCAGACGAGTGATAGTTTTACTCAGAGCGGAGGGCGTGACATTCAGCTTTTTGGCTGCGGCGGTAAAGCTGCCTTCCTGAACAACCGTATTGAAGCAGGCAAGATCTGGCAGAAGTGCGATTAATTTAGAGGAAAGCATACAAGTATTTGTGCCTGAGATTCATCAATGTTATCCCGTTGGCAGCGGATGATAGTTGTAAGGAACAGAAAAGTAAAGCGGGTAGACGGTGTACTGGAAAAAATTCAAGGCTTAGTTCGAACCTCATTGGATTTGGGCTAAAATAGTCAGTGATATTTTCTTGAATGGCGCAAGGCTCAGGAATTTATCCGTCAGAATATAACTATTAACCTCTATAACTTATTAAGACTGAATATATTATGAAATTAAATAAGCTACTGTGTTCTGCTGCTATTGTCTGCTTCCTTTTTATTAGTGCAATACCTTATAGCTATGCAAGTTGTCAAAAGTCATACGTGATTGGAGTTGCAGAAGATGCCATGTCCGTTGTTGAGAATATGTATGATGAGCATGAATACGCGGCCAATCTCGCTAAAAATGCAAACTTACCCAAGTTGAACGATCTGTCGGATCAGCAGCGTGCCAACGTTATTATGAGAATTCAATCTTCAGACATAAGTGTAGCTAAGACGTTGACAGAACACGTACAACAGATTTCACGTTTTATTCAAAAGTTGGATTCAGCAATTGACGATATTGATGATGCAATGGAAGATACCGAACGATACGGCTCAAAGTTTTCAAGGTTGAAGAGCGAATGTCCGCAGCAAGCAGAGGTACTCTTCAGAGGTGAGATCCTTATCCGTGACTCAGTTGGTGAGATCTACGATGGGAGTGAACGTCTTAAAAAATATCGTAGCTATGTATACCAGGAACTGATGAAATACAAATCGCTATTCGATACTGCCGGCGTCGATTTTCAGTCTGTAAAAAACGGGCAGTGGCTCCGCAGTATGCAGCCGTGAGTGTAGTTTTGGTTAGATAATTGGTGCTGATAATGATGCTTTATTCCTGTCAGGCACGCCTGTTTTTCCCGGTAAGGGGCTAATCGCTTTTAACAGGATGAATTAGAATGCTTTTACAGTGTAAATACTCGGAGAAATAGCCGGAGTATTTAATACAAAACGAGCATGGCGTTTTAAATAGTGAACCTTTTGGAAGGAACAAGGACATGGCATCTGTATTTTATGACCAGATCAAACAGCAGTTGGAAGACATTAAAGCTGAAGGTCTGTATAAATCTGAGCGAGTGATTACTTCGGCACAAAAAGCTGCGGTTTCTGTCTCAACCGGGCAGGAAGTACTGAACTTTTGTGCGAATAACTACCTTGGGTTGGCAAATCATCCGGCTTTAATTGAAGCGGCAAAAGCGGGTATGGATGAGCATGGTTTCGGTATGGCTTCTGTGCGTTTTATCTGTGGTACTCAGGATGCCCATAAGGAGTTGGAACAGAAGTTATCAGCTTTTCTCGGCATGGAAGATACTATACTTTATTCTTCCTGTTTTGATGCCAATACCGGCCTTTTTGAAACAATCTTAGATAAAGAAGATGCCATTATTTCCGATGCACTGAACCATGCTTCGATCATTGACGGTGTCCGTTTATGTAAAGCAATGCGTTTTCGTTATGCCAATAATAATATGCAGGAGCTGGAACAGCAGTTAATCGCCGCAGGTGAAGCGGGTGCCCGGAATAAGCTGATTGTAACGGATGGTGTTTTTTCTATGGATGGGGTGGTAGCCAACCTTCCTGCTATCTGTGATTTGGCGGATAAATACGATGCTCTGGTTATGGTGGATGATTCCCATGCCGTTGGGTTTATGGGAGATAACGGACGCGGAACGCATGAATATCATGATGTAATGAAGCGTATCGACATTATTACCGGTACGCTGGGTAAAGCCATGGGAGGCGCTTCCGGTGGCTATACTGCCGGTAAAAAGGAAGTGATCGATTGGCTGCGTCAGCGTTCTCGTCCTTATCTGTTTTCTAATTCGGTTGCACCGGCTATTGTCGCAGCATCTATCCGGGTTATTGATCTATTGGTAGAAAGTGCTCAGCTGCGTGAGCAGTTGTGGAATAATGCTGCTCACTTCCGTTCCCGTATGCAGTCTGCCGGATTTACGCTGGCAGGTGCCGATCATGCTATTATTCCAATTATGCTGGGTGACGCGAAAGTAGCGACTGAGTTTGCAGAACGAGCTTTGGAAAAAGGTATCTATGTTATTGGTTTCTCGTTCCCGGTCGTACCCAAAGGTCAGGCTCGTATACGTACGCAGATGTCGGCTGCTCACAGCTCTGAACAATTGGATAAGGCGATTGATGTCTTTATTGAAATTGGTCAGGAAATGGGAATTATCTGATGAAAGTGAAGGCACTGGCAAAACTTAAAGCAGAACCGGGGATCTGGATGACCGAGGTAGAGAAGCCGGAAGTCGGTCATAATGATATTCTGATCCGGATAAAGAAAACCGCGATTTGCGGTACGGATATCCATATCTATAACTGGGATAACTGGGCACAGAATACAATCCCTGTGCCAATGGTTGTTGGCCATGAATACGTTGGTGAAGTGGTCGGCATTGGGCAGGAAGTTCGTGGTTTCAGTATTGGTGACCGTGTATCCGGAGAAGGACATATCACTTGTGGACATTGCCGTAACTGCCGTGGGGGGCGTACTCATTTATGCCGTAACACTGTCGGTGTCGGTGTAAATCGTACCGGGGCTTTCTGTGAGTATCTGGTGATCCCAGCTTATAACGCATTTAAGATCCCGGATGAGATTTCTGATGATCTGGCTTCTATTTTCGACCCGTTTGGCAATGCTGTTCACACGGCACTTTCGTTTGATCTGGTCGGGGAAGATGTCTTGATCACCGGAGCCGGTCCTATTGGGATCATGGCAGCCGCAGTTGCTAAACACGTTGGAGCCCGGCATGTCGTCATCACCGATGTGAATGAATACCGCCTTGATCTGGCTCGCAAAATGGGCGTAACCCGAGCGGTGAATGTAGCGGAACAGTCTGTAGAGCAAGTGATGGCCGAACTGAAGATGACGGAAGGTTTCGATGTCGGCATGGAAATGTCCGGTGTTCCTTCTGCATTTAACAGTATGCTGAAAGCGATGAACCACGGAGGCCGTATTGCTCTGTTGGGCATTCCGCCAACAGATATGGGTATTGACTGGAATCAGGTTATCTTTAAGGGGCTGGTTATCAAAGGGATTTATGGCCGTGAAATGTTTGAAACTTGGTATAAAATGGCAAGTTTGATTCAGTCAGGTTTGGATCTGACCCCAATTATCACTCATCACTACAAAATTGATGACTTCCAGAAAGGCTTTGAGACCATGCGTAGCGGGGCTTCCGGGAAAGTTATCCTTGATTGGGAATAAGTGAATATTGAATTTGAAGTGCTCCGGTTGGAGCGCTTTTTGTGTCTCTTTTGTAAAAGAAATGGCCTCATTGATCCGAGGCCATTTCTTTTAGTTGTTTGGTTGACCACCAAGACAGATTAATTCATTGGCCTCTTCTTTGCTTAGATCACTTAGCAATACGTCTAAAGTTAGTTCAGTACGTCTTTTAGCTGAGCCAAATTTATCCAATCCACCACACATTACAGTGTCAATTTTTACAAGAGCGATAGTCTGACCGTTGTCTTTGATAGTAATATTCAGATATCGCATATAGCTAGCCATGTCCCACCACCAACTTGCTGAATAGGTTAGTTTAGGCGTTTCGCTATTTTTATCATTTGATTGGGAAATATCTAAAACTTGATATTGAAAGCCGTATTCATCCAATTTGGCTGTAATGATTTGCTTAATTGAATCCTTAGTTTGACCATCATCAATTATTAATATTTGTTTATTTTCGACACTTTTTGTGTCTAGTTTTTGTAATTCAACAATAGCATTATTTGCACAACCAGCAAGTAGCAAAGTTGTTAGCATGGTAGTGTATTTTTTGAACATATTAAGTGGTTCCATGATAGCGTTAATTTCTGAATGCTACCATGAACATAGTTATATATAAACTAATAGTATGATGTACATAAGAAGTTGATAATGATAAAAGCATCAACTTTGAATCAATTAGAGACATACTAATCAAAGCGAGTAATAATTTCTATATTTTATTGATTTTAAAGGTGAGCTGAGAGAATTTCTGTTTATAATTTAAGCGATTCATTTGTATAGTTTCTGGCTTTCAATTAAGCTGAAAGAGAACTGATAGATCAAGAAAAGGAGCGTTATATGCAAAAACTAGCCACGCTAGGAATATTGACGGTTTTTCTGGCTGCTTGCTCTTCCGATATCCAGACTCAGAACGATAATTATCTTGATGCTTCTTTCGAGCTTTGTAATACCGAAGTAAAGACTTATTCGGTTAGTGATAATGGCCGTGTGCGTATTATTTGTGCTGATGGTTCTAAGTTTACCATGAATAGTGAAGAGACGCTGGAAGTGATGCGGGATATCAATATCGATTACTGTACGGGAGAAGGATTGGCTAAGTTTAATGAAAGCCGTCGCTATTATTCATTTCAGTGTAAGTCAGGTACTTACCTGAGTATTAATAAAGAAGAGTACAAGTAAGTTGTACTTTAAGCCACACGACCAATAAAAGTCGTGTGGCTGCTTGGGGGGGCTCAGAGTCGGAATTTACCAACTTCCTGCTGAAGTGTTTGTGCCAGTTCAGACAGTTTATGTGCTTTTTGTGTCGCGACGGTTGACTCATCTGATAGTGACTGGGAAACCTCCCGAATGCCTTCTGTATTACGGTTGATCTCTGATGTTACCAGCGTTTGTTCTTCTGCTGCGGTGGCGATCTGTGTTGCCATATCGGAAATCTTCGCAATTGCATGAGAAATTTGCTCAAGACTGGTATAAGCGGCCTCAGCATCATCTACACTGGTATTTGCCATGGTATGGCTGGTTGCCATTGAGGCGACCGCTTTTGCGGTTGTCTGTTGCAGCGTTTCAATCATAGACTGAATTTCTTCGGTTGAGTCATGGGTCCGTTTTGACAGTCCCCTAACTTCATCCGCAACAACAGCAAATCCACGGCCATGTTCACCGGCTCTAGCGGCTTCTATTGCTGCATTCAGTGCCAGCAGGTTGGTTTGTTCAGCAATCTCCCGGATTGTTAACAGAATCGTATTGATTTGTTTGGCATGGTTGTTGAGCTCCCCGATGATATTGCTGGCATTATTCACTTCGTCTGCCAGATTACGAATTGACTGCTGACTTTGGGTAACTTGCCCCAGCCCTTCAGTGACTAATCCCACGGTATTTTCAGAGGTATTGGCGGTCAGCTCTGCATTGCTTGCAATATCTTCTGTTGCGGTCGCCATTTCAGTGACAGCGGTTGCCACCATGGTGACTTCATCCTGTTGTCTGGCAATATTCTGGTTATTTTGTTCTGATGACTGGCGGGTATCCTGAGCCTGAGAGGCCAGTTGTGCGGAGACATCATTCATTTTTACAACCATATCGTGCAGGCGCTCTACAAACTGGTTGAACCCGGATGCGAGACGGCCAAGCTCATCATGCTCGTGCTTGGTCTGAATACGGACAGTGAGGTCTCCGTCTCCATGTGAAATATCCTGCAGTGCATCTGCCACTTTTTCTAAATCCTGGAACTGAATTCGGAATATCACCCACAGAACTGCTGCAGAGAGGATCATGATCATCAGACCAATTCCCAGCATCAGCCAGGCCAGATCGGAGGCCGGCTGCATGATAATATCTTTATCCATTACGTAGATTAAGTTCCAGTCTGTATCTGGCAGACTGTTAACATAGAATAAAGAATCGTGCCCCTGATAAACTCGCTCTTCTATCTGTCCGGATTGAGTCAGGGTCTGCTGCCAGCGGCTGGTAAAAGCACTGTCCAGTTCGGTGAGCTCTTTGCCGTTATAGTTGTCATCCGGATGGCTGATAATGACACCGGTTTTCTGTGCCAGAATTGTATAGCCGTTGCCCGGCAGTTTGAGTTCTCGCACTGCTTTGGTCAGACCGTCAATTGCCAGGTTAGCTGCAGCGACACCTTTCATTTCACTTCCCTGAAACACCGGTTCAGCGATAGTAATCACTAATGTTTTCATGGTAGTACTGACATACGGCTCGGTGACAAACATGGATTGGTTGCTTTTTACGCCTTTGTACCAGGGACGTACGCGGGGATCGTAGCCGGCCTTATTTAATTTAGGATCCTGGCGGTGCATATTTCCCTGCTCGTCACCGTAGTAGGTCAGGCCAAATGCCATTGCATTATGGGTCAGTAAAAGATAGGGAACTGGGGGCTCGTCAAGGTGCCTCTCTAGTGTGCGGGCAAGGCTTTTAATCGCACTTTTTCTGTCGGCTATCCATTGTCCTTTGTCGTTGGCAAAGGTATTGGATAATTCCTGCACCTCTTTTTGGGTATTGGCAAATTCATTCGAGCGGATCATGTAGGATGATAGTGCTACCATCATTATGGCCGTGATCAGGACAGAAAATAGTCCGGCGATCAGTAAGCGTATCTTTAATGTCGTTTTCATATGAAAAGACTCCACTGAAAAGTTTATCCTGCATCTTTAGGTCATTCAGGTACAAGTGTAGGCAGTTATCAATAATAGTAGCTTGATTCGTCCGGCATTTTTGAGTATTTCCCTCACGGGGGATGATTTGTTTTCCAAAAGCAATTTGTCGCTCTGTAAGTTGGAAGTGCTATACTTCCTTCCTTTTATCGTTTCATATCAGTTAAGGAGCTTTTATGTTTTCTGTTTCCGGTTTATTTCGGCGGGCAGTTTTAGGGTTGGGGTTACTGGCTACTGCGGCAATGGCATCAGATCTTGATTCATTTAATGGTCAGTCTGGTTCGCTTAATATTGCTGGTGGTACGGCGCATATTCCTGTTATGCAAAAGGCGGCTAAAGTCATTATGCAGGCAAACAGTGATATTCGTATTACCATCGCAGGTGGCGGCTCTGGTGTCGGAGCTAAGCAGGTGGCTAAGGGGTTGGTTGATATCGGTAATACAGGCCGTGCCCTGAAGCCTTCCGAGGCGGAAGGTCTGGTGAGTTTTCCTTTTGCTATCGACGGGGTTGCAGTGATTATCAACCCAGAGAACCCGGTTGATGCGCTGACAAAACAACAGGTGATCGACATCTACAGCGGCAATATTGTTAACTGGAAGGCTTTGGGGGGTGAAGATCGTCCAATTAATATTTTCACCCGTGATGAAGCCAGTGGTACACGAGCAGTATTTATGAGCAAGCTGCTGGACAATAACGTTATCGTAAACAGTGCCAATGTTGTGCCTTCGAATGGTGCGATGAAAACAGCAGTCAGCCGGGATCCGGGAGCGCTGGGTTACAGTAGTGTCGGTTATATTGATTCCATGATAAAGGCACCGGCTCTGGATGGCGTTCAGCCTAGTAACGAAGCATGCGCATCGGGTGAATATCCGGTCGTGCGTAAGCTATATATGAATACTAAAGGTGAACCTGAAGGGCTGACCAAGGCATTTATTGATTTTATCTATTCTGGTCAGGGTGCGGAATTTATCAGTGCTTCAGGCTATATTCCTGTTGTTGCTCAGTAATTGATGCGAGAGGTTGTTAATGCAGAGCGGATAGTACTGGCGCTGGTGCTGGTCGTATTCGCTCTGATCCTTACTCTGCTGGGATTTATTCTCTGGTTTTCTTTACCGCTATTTTTTAGCGGTGATCTCGCGGTTTTTTCTTTACTGTGGCGTCCGGAGGCGGGACATTACGGCATTGTCCCCATGGTGGTGGGGTCGGCGATGATCGGTATCGGGGCATTAGTGCTTGCTTTGCCTGTCGCACTGGGTATTGTCGGTTTCTGTCTGCATGAGCGACACCAGAGTGCTGCGGTCTGGATCCGGTCTCTTATCCGTTTGATGGCTGGTATCCCGACGGTCGTTTATGGTCTGGCTGCACTTTTTTTACTGGTGCCACTGCTGCGTGAGACATTTCGCTCGGGATCCGGTTACTGTCTGCTTGCTGCGATGGTGATGGTTGTTTTATTGATTCTGCCGGTTATGGTTATGATGCTCGATAGCCATTGTCGTCCGCTGGCTGCCCGGTTAAAACTGACCGGAACCGCACTGGGATTCAGTGAAACTCAGCAGGTATTCTATCTGATTCTGCCTAATGCTCAACGGGGCTTTTTTTCTGCGGCATTACTGGGATTCAGCCGCGCCATTGGCGATACATTGTTGCCGTTAATGCTGGCCGGTAATGCACCACAACTCACCGGTAGCCTGCTTGATTCCGTACGTGCTCTGACAGCACACATTGGCCTTGTGATAGCGACTGAATATGGCAGTGATGCCTATAATTCATTATTTGCTGCAGGCTTATTACTGCTTAGTCTGAGCATCTCTACGACTCTGTTGCTAAGAAAAATAGAACGTCGTCAAAGTGATAAGAGGTGAAGATGAAGATACGATTATTCTACCTCTGGTGCCTGCTCTCGGTGTTTGCTCTGATCCTGAGTGTTGGTTATGTCATCGGATTTATTTTTTACCGTGGTGTACCGGCGCTGAGTTTGTCTCTCTTTTTTGGTGATACGCCAGTGACAGACGCTGTATTTGGGCTTTCTCCGGTATGGGGGGGGATCTGGCCTGCCTGTGTGGGGAGTGTGAGTGTGGTCTCCGGAGCTCTGGGGCTGGCATTGTTACCGGGAATTGCCACCGGGATATGGCTGGCTACCAGTCAGGATTCCCGTTTCAGACGCTGGCTGACACTGGGGGTCGATATTCTGGCCGGGTTGCCTTCGGTGCTCATGGGATTATTTGGTTTTACGCTGCTTCTGTTTCTGCGAGGTACGTTATTACCTGCTGCTAATGCCAGTCTTCTTCTTTCGGCACTTTGTCTGGCTATGTTGATCCTACCTTATCTGGCGGCTGCGACTCGTACGGCACTGCTGGCATTACCGCAACAGTTAACGGTAACGGCTCTCTCACTGGGGATGACTCCGTGGCAAACATTGCGCAGGGTATTACTGCCGCAGGCTGCTCGTGGCATTGCAGGGGGGATCCTGCTTGCTACCGGGCGTGCCGCTGAGGATACCGCTGTGATTATGCTGACTGGCGCTGTAGCGAGTGCCGGTCTGCCTGCCGGACTCTTTGAGCGTTATGAAGCGCTTCCTTTTACCATTTTTTATTACAGTGCTCAGTATCAGAGTGAGAACGAACTGCAGATGGCCTTTGGCGCTGCATTGACTCTGCTCTGTATTACGGCAACGTTGTTTGCGCTGGTTGAGCGCAGCCGTTTTATTCGAGGAGATCAAGCGTGACACATTCCTCCTTACCCGATTTACTTGCGGGGCAGGTTTCCGGGCTGACGGTGAGTTTTGGTCAGCATCGGGTACTTACCGATGTCAGCGTTAAATTATACCCAAACCGGATTCATCTTTTGTGTGGTCCTTCCGGTTCTGGGAAGAGTACTTTTTTACGGGCACTGAATCGTCTTAATGACTGCTTTGGTGGCTGCCATACAGAGGGAGAGATTGCACTGCAATTGGGTGGGTGTGTTTATCAGGTTAATCGTCTTCACTCTAGTGCGCTTCCGGATCTGCGGCGACGAGTCGGAATGGTATTTCAGCATCCTCAGCTATTGCCCGGCACGGTTGCTGATAATTTGCTGTTGCCGTTAAAAGTGGTTGCCGGTCTAAGCGGAGCTGAAGCTCAGAAGAGGGTGACAGAGGCTTGCCGGCAAGCCGCGTTATGGGATGAAATTAAAGACCGAATGGATATGGCGGCATCTTCTCTCTCCGGTGGTCAGCAGCAGCGTCTCTGTCTGGCACGCACGCTTGCTCTGGAACCGGAGATTTTATTGCTGGACGAACCGACGGCTTCGCTGGACCCGGTGGCGGAAGAGCTGGTGGAGCAGTGTATTGGGCAATTGGCTCAGAAATACACTATCGTGATGGTCTCTCACTCGGAACGTCAGACAGAAAAACTGGCTGACCACATTATCCGTTTGAATCAGGGAAAGATTGAGTATTGTAAGGTCAACATGCGAGTCTGAGTTTTAATCTGTAGTGAAGGTTTATTTTCTCCGGAGTTTAAATCTTCAATAGTTTTTATAGTGCAAAACTCGACTCTGGGTTCTGATGTGCTAAAGTCCGCCTCAACCACTCTCGATGGTTACAATATTTGATTTATTCAAGTTACAAAAGTTAATTTCGTTCTTTATTAATGCTCCATAAGCCAGGTTCTCTCGGTTCCTGGCTCTTTTTTTATCCCTAGTTTCTGTCCGGTTTGTTCGCGTATTTGTCTGATATGCACTATGGTCAATAAGATGATCATAAGCATAATTATCTCGACCTATGGCTAGGGACATGACTATGAATAATCTCACCTTAAAAGAGAAGAGGTTTTCGATCCGCTTTACTGTAGGCAGTCTGTTTTTAATCGCCGCGACATTAATGAGTGTGTTTGCTATTGCTTTGCAGTATCACTTCAGTAAAGAGATGGCGATGAAGAATGCATTGTCGGAATTTTCGTCTATCTCAGAACAGGCCGGTGAATATATTGATGATATTGATACCAATGCAATCCACACAATTGAACTGCTGACGAAAGTTTTCAGTACCCGGTACGAATCGATTGATGAGGTGACCAAAAGAGATATTCTTATTCAGGCACTGAAAAATGCGCCTCTCTTCTACAGCCTGTATCTGGGCAGTGATACCAATGATTTTTATCAGATTATTAATCTGAATTCTTCCCCTGTCGTCCGGAGAAGAATTGAGGCGGGTGATAATGACCGCTGGGTGATCATCAAAATTTATGGTGATAATCAGCATCGTATCAGAGAAAACAGCTATTACACACAAGATCTGGAGCTGACGAAAAAAAACATTGAGACCAGTAACTATTTTCCGGTAGAGCGGCCATGGTTTCGTTCCGGTAATAAACTGAATACATTTAAGACACAGCCTTATTTATTTCAGCACCTGAAGATTACCGGACAAACCTATTCTAAACGAGTACCTGGTACCGATATTGTTCTGGGACTGGATTGTGTATTGTCTTCATTATTAGAGCGTTTGATTGGCCTGTCGGCTGATTTCGGGGCAGATTCCGGAACAGAAATTTTTATTTTTAATGGTGAGGGAGACATTATCTCTACCAATGTTCAGTCGCAGCAGAAAATACGGATCCCTCCTTCAAAAGCACTGACATTAAGTCAGGAACAGAAGACATTGATAAAAAATACCCGTTCATTAAAAGTGTCCAATCAGATGACCCGGACACCGTTAGATTTTGCTCTGGCCGGAGAGCCACAGGGATATGCCGTAGATGTACTCCGGTTGGTTTCTGAAATGACGGGGCTGCATTTTGAGTTTATTAATGGCTTTACTCTGCCTGAATTGGTGGAGCAGTTCGGACAGGGAGCTTTGGATATTCTGAACGCTGTTCCCGGTAGTGCCATTCGTGATTTAACCGGAATACCCAGTCAGCCGCTTTTTTCTGTTCCTGAAGTACCGATGAGCGATAAATCTGAGTCTTATTATTTGGTAATGGCAGAGGCTGATGACCCGGTTATTCGTGTGATTAATATGGCAGTAAGTAATATTTCGTCCGAGCAGTGGCAGGCTTTGAACACCCGCTGGTTGCATACTTTGAGTGTCGAATCGGGCTGGCAGGCTTCTGTACCATATCAGGAAATATCTTCTTTGACCGGACAACCGGATCAGCATAAGCAGTTGATCCTTTCAGAGGTGAATGGGCAGTCCCGCTATTTTTATGTTGAAAAGATAAATTCAAAGCTAGCGAATAATGAATTTCTTGCGGTTATTGTGCCTGCGGATTTGATCTTGGAGAAGACCATCCGGAGGATACTGAGTGCATTGATACTGACGGTTCTGGCAATGCTGGCTCTGCTGCCAGTTGCATGGTTTTTCGGTACACCGATCGTAACCCCTATACGACAACTTCGGGCCGAAACAAAAAAAGTAAAAGCCCGGCAATTCCGGCAGGTTAGCTGGGTAAACAGCCGGATAAAAGAGGTATGGGAGTTATCGGATTCTATTGTAGAGATGTCGAAAGAGATCCAAAAAAGAGAGAATGAACAGGAGCAATTTGTCGAAGCATTAATCCGTTTAATTGCACAGGCTATCGATGACAAGTCTCCTTATACTGCGGGTCATTGTAATCGGGTTCCTGAGCTGGGCATGATGCTGGCGGATGCTGCTGAACGGGCATCTTATGGTCCGTTGAAGACATTTCAGTTCAATAATGAAGATGAGAAGCGCGAGTTCCGGATTGCCGCCTGGTTGCATGATTGTGGTAAGTTGATTACTCCGGAGTATATTGTTGATAAAGGCACAAAGCTTGAGTGTATCTGTAACCGGATTAATGAAATCCGTACCCGGTTTGAGGTGTTATGGAGGGATGCAGAAATAGGGTATCTGCAGGCGGTGTATCAGCAGGGGGAGGATGATACTTCCGCGCGGCAGGTTATGGAACAGCGCAGAAAGCAGTTGCAAGATGATTTTGCTTTTATCGCTTCAGTCAATGTTGGTAGTGAATCCGTCAGTGAGGAGACGTTGGCTCGTTTGCAGCAGATATCCCTGCAGGAATGGTTCAGGAATTTTGATGATTCATTAGGTTTGTCACCGGTGGAGGAACAGAAACGTCCCCGTAGTCCATCGCCTTTACCGGCTCGCGAACAACTCTTAGCGGATAAGGCCGAGCATTATTCCGAATGGGCGCGAGAAGTTAAATATGCGCCTGAACTGGGTATCCGGATGGATGTGCCCGAATTCAGGAGTAATCATGGCGAGTTGTATAACTTGTCGGTTGGGCGGGGGACGCTAACTGATGAAGATAGATTTATCATTAATGAACATATTATCAGTACCATTAAGATGCTGGAAAGCTTGCCATTTTCCGCTGAGCTAAGTCGGGTTCCCCGCTATGCATCAACCCATCATGAGACACTGACCGGGAGTGGTTATCCGAGAAAACTCACCGGAGACCAACTTTCCGTACCGGAGAGGATTCTTGCTATCGCTGATATATTCGAAGCGCTTACCGCTGCGGATCGTCCATATAAAAAAGCCAAGCCTCTGAGTGTGGCTATTGATATTCTGTATCATATGGCACTGGATGAACATATTGATATGGATATATTCCGCCTGTTTCTGGAAAGCGGAGTTTACCTGCGCTATGCCGAAAAATATCTGCCGGATGAACAGATAGATGCAGTCGATATTGAGCAATATGTTGGAGAGAATAAAACAGGCACTCAACCTAATGTATTTACTACGGAAAAAGCATTACCGGCAGATGTTCCTGTATAAGGATTATGGCTGGCCGGAATACCGGTTAATTCTGAGTAACGGAGCCGGTAGCTTTTCTGTGACAACAAACAAATTGCGGCTTTGTGCATCGAAACCAATACCTTCGGCCTGCGCCAGTTCAGGAAGGGCTATGATTTCTGGTTTTTGGCGTAATACGCTGAGCCAGCTATCATGTTCTGAAGCCGGATAATAATAAGCATCACCATAGGTCAGTATCGCGATACCCAAGCCATCGGAACGGATATCCATCGCAGTTGGCTGAAGGGTATAACCGAATAAGTCGATAAGTCGGAAATGTTTTTTTTCTGGTTGAGGAAATGGTCGGATAACACCTTGCTTTACTGCTGTGGCCGTTGTGCTGCTACCGGGAGTGAATGGCAACATATACAAGACAGGAATGTCCTCCCGCTTACTGAGTAATAGGATTTGCTGGTGTTTTATATCTACGGCGACGGCTTCGCAGTCATGGCTGCCATCATTGTAGCGGAAAGTGACACTCCATTCCGGTTCTGCTGATATATTCGCTGGCAATGCGATATCAGACAGTTCGGGTTCCCGGATAAAGTGCAGTTGATAGCTGGAGCGGGAAGCTCCGTTATCTCCTGTATCGGCAATCAGAATATAGGTGTGTTGGTTATAAGCAAATATAGCCAGATCTTCCCAGTCCTTATTTTTAGTTCCGTTTATTGTCATCCGGACAAGCTCTTTCCCATCGGTATTCACGGCAAAGAGTACGGGCGAATTGCCACTGTCATTGTTTAGCCATAGCAACCCCGGATGTTTCCTCGACACGGCAATACCACTGGCTTCGGCGATACTCTTTGAAGTAAGGTAGCCAGAGGTCATGTTTTCAGGCAGGCTGTTATTGTCCGGCACTGGCGTAAATGAGCAGGATAACAGGGACAGCAGAACGGAAAGAAAGGAAAACTGAATCAGCTTAGAGCAACGAAACATCGGCAGAATACACCTGATCCTGAATATACCGGGTAAAGATAGTTAATGGTAAAGGTTTACTGAAATAATATCCCTGCAGATAATGGCAGCCCATACTCTGCAGTTGTCGTGCCGTATTATTATCTTCAATACCTTCAGCGACGACACTGTACTGTAGTGATTTAGCCAGATAGATAATGGAGTTAACAATAGATTGATTTAATTCACTTTGCAGCATGTCTGTCACGAATGATTGATCTATTTTTATCTGAGCCAGAGGCAGTAGTTTGAGTAACGACAATGAAGAGAAGCCGGTTCCAAAATCATCGATGCTGAATGAAAACCCACTTTGAGCCAGGCAATTCATCATTTTTCTGGCCTGCGAAATGTCGGTCATCATCGTGCTTTCTGTTATCTCGAAAAACAGCTGGCCGGGCTGTAGTATACCTTTGGCTATCGCACCTTTAAGGATGGTCAGCAGAGATGGGTTATGCATATCCTTTGCTGACAGATTGATATGCAGACAACCGGTAAACCCAGCCTTTTTTAATACCGGTAACTCAGAAATACACTGCTGAATGACCCAGCAGGTTATGTCATGAATAACAGAGCTCTGCTCTGCGACAGAAATAAACTGATCCGGCGGGATAAAACTACCGTCTTTTTGCGGCCAGCGGATTAAAACTTCTGCACCGTGAACCGAGTTACCACTGCCTTCTATTATTGGCTGATAATAAAGCTGAAACTCTTTATTTTGTACCGCATCTTTTAGCTTTGCTGCAATGGTCAGCCGTTCCTGAATGCCCTGAGTCAGTTCTTCAGAAAAAACGACAAAATCTGCTTTTTTGTGTTTAGACGCGTACATGGCAAGATTCGCCTGCTGGAGAAGTTCATTGGCATCGCTGCTGTAGAGCGGATAACTGCTGACGCCAATACCCGCTCCGGAACATAATGAATAGCCCTGAACATTAAGAGGGTGGCTTAATTGAAAGTGAATTTCGTCCACAATACTTTTCAGCTGAAAGTTATGTTTGTCTTCCCATAACAGCGCAAATTCATTTCCTCCCAGGCGGTGCAGAGTACTTTCTTTGGGCAGATGGGTGCGGAACTTATCGGAAACTGCCCGTAGAAATTCATCTCCATAATAATGGCCCATGGCATTGTTGATCTGCTTAAAATTATTCAGATCGATAATCAGCAGTGTAAAAGGGGATTTTTTCTCGATGAGTCCGGTCATGGTTTTGAGAAAGGCTCGCCGGTTACCTAGAGAAGTCAGGCCGTCGTGCAATGCGTTATATTTTTCCCGGGCAATGGATTTTTCTATCTGCCGGAGGCTTCGCTGACTGAGCTGAGTGACCATAAGAACAAAGATACTGCCGCTGAACAGAATAATGGCATGAATCAGATAATCAAGGCGGAATTCGGTTGTCGTGAAAAAGCGTATGGTTGAGATCAGGTAGACCAGAATAAAAAACAGGATAAGACTGTACAGAATCCGCCATCCTGTTTGCTGGCTTTTATCACATATTTCGCCTGTCGGACGCAGGCTGTACATCAGTATGATCAGCCCGGTAAAAGTGAGCAGGGTAGAGACATATTCCATTGCATTACCTGAATCATCACGTACAGATAAATCCGTAGGCTTACCTATAACCACATAGTATTTAGGTAGTTAATCACAGGGACTGTGGATTGTAAATCTCTTCTATCTGAGGGGATTACTTATGCTGATTAAATAACCAATCCCGGATGCCGTCAATAGAATACGCATATTGCCAGGTATAACGGTGACTTCCTCCTGTAAAAATGGTGTAATTTATCGATGCATTTTGGCTTAGCATGTCTCTGACATTTTTATCTAGTTTATTTGGGGCCGCTTCTGCGTTCCAGGTAGCTTTGGCAACAGTGGCACCATTATCAGCAAGTACTGCGGTAATCGCATCCATTCCCGGATTAGCTTTCGTATCACCTTGAGAAACGACAATCCACAATGGTTTGCCGCTAAGTGGAGTAACCTGTTTTGGATCCCACTGACAAGCAACGAGCAGTGATGCGGCAAAGAGATCGGGATATTTGATATCCATTGCAATAGAGGTCATGCCACCCATGGACTGACCCGTATTGTATAAACGATTTGCATCTATGGAGTACCGGGTCATTAAATCTTTCAGTAGATTAACGGTTACATCCATATCATCTGATGTCTTCGAATTATCATCCGCCATAATGGCGTTATATTGGGGAGCTAATACAAAACTTTCATGCAGAGCCTGATCCCGTTCAGAGGCCCAAATAACAGAACCTAACCCCTGGGTCAGTGTCTCGGTTGGGTTGTTACTCACGACTCCTGCATCGTGCATAAACAGAACTAAGGGGTAAGATTTTGCTGGGTCATAGTTCTTGGGTACAAACAGGTTATACATCAGATCTTTATTGAACTTTACGTCGTGGTATACATGTTGCTGAAAGCCTTCAGTATCTGGACTCAGGGTAATATTACTGGTTAGTACAGTACCACTTGCAGTAGCGGTTTCACCGGATGCAAGGCTGATCTCTCCAGTCTGAGTTATTGTCGCCGTTAAAATAACCGGATCTGCTGATTTATCTGAAACTTGTCCTAGTTGGGGGCCTCCGGTTCCTGGAGTTTTATTTGTTCCTGCTTCTTGTGAAGCATTTCCCTCTTTCTGAGGGCCTCCCCCCATCTGACTGCTGGTGGGATCAATGTCTGTTTTAAGCTCTATAATGACAACAGAACCTGTCGTTGATGGCTGACCGAGAATAGCTGATTGGCTGAGATACACAGACGTGATTTCTCGACCAGCTACGTTAAAGTCATTAACAGTAAGAGACTGCAATATAACATCCGCCGTGTATTCAATGGCAAGACCAGCAATTTTCTGTCCATCGCCGATTACTTTCACCAGAGCGGTAACATTCATGATGTAGGGGGTATTCGGATACTGGTATTTTCCTATTTTCAGCTTAGCACCTTCATCGCCCAAAACTGCAGCTTTACTGTACCAGTCCAAAGCAATAGAAATATCCTGTGTTACACCAAGTCCTTGTTCATATATATTTCCCAAAGCCAGTATTGCCGGGAGGCTGATGATATCCCCACGAGTAGCAGACTGTTTATATAACACTAACGCTTTGGCATAGTCCTGAACAACGCCCAGACCGTTTTCATATAATTTGCCGAGATAGTACTGACTTGTAATATCACCTTTGTCGGCTGCTTTTTGATAGTTCACCGCGGCCTTTGTATAGTTGACTTCGTCTCCCCAGCCATTTTCATATATCAGGCCGATATAGCGGGAAGCTTTCATATCCCCAGCATAGTTCGCTTTTTCCAGCCATTCACGGGCGAGGCTGTAGTCTTGTTCCACCCCTTCTCCGTACAGATACTGAATACCCAAATCTGTCATGGCTCTGGCTTCTCCCTGTAAAGCTGCTTTTTGAATATAAGCAAAACCTTTTTCCGGGTCATTCAGACCATATCTGCCGTGCCAGTATGCTTCACCTAAACGAACCATAGCATTACGATTGCCATCTATTTCTGCGAGCTTCAAATATTCTAAAGCTAGATCATCCTGACCAGCTGAATTAGCCTGCTCATACAAGGTCATGTAGTCTGCATCTGTGGATTTCACGGTATTGCATCCGGTCAGTAACAGAAGAACAGCTATGAAGCCTGAGATTGCATTACGGGTAAGGGGCATGGTCATGTCCTTATTTCGTCACCTGGAGTTGTTTCAATTTACGTTCATATTCAGCTGTTATTTCCTGAATTTTAAGGTCATATTTTTCTTTTGCTCTTAAGATCTTGGTTGTTTTACCGTCAGACTTTGCTTCAGCAAGATCATCTTCATACTCGTCAAGGGCATCATCCAGATCTTCTTTGTATTCGTCGTTCAATTCTTCCAGCTCTTCCTGATATTCTTCCTGAGCCAGTCCAGGATTCTGTGCACAACTGTCTTTAAGGTGTACCAGAGAATTTTGTAGTCCGAGAATTTTCCCTACATCACCGTATTCTTTCGCTTTTTCCAGCTCATATTCTTTTTCACAAATGTTTCGGTTACATCCGGATAATCCGGCACAACTGGACGTTGCGTGTGCCGCAAGCGTACTGCCGGATAACAGAATACTGGTTACTAAATAGGTTAGGAAATGGGGAGTGATTTTTTTTACCTTATTCATAAGCATTCTCCTGATGCATGCTCGTATAAACTGAGTATGGTTAACTGAGATAAAGTGTAATGGTTAGAGCTACTCTAATGTCAAAGTATACTTATCAACTTTACTTATATTTACGTATAAGTTCGCAGGTGCTGTCCATGACAGAAATACGTTGACCTTAGAGTGACTTCAACCCTTAGGATAAGTATTAGTAGTTGAATCTTTTTGTTTTTAAGAGGACATCTGATGACTAAATTCATAGTTACATTTATGTTGGCGACTGTAACTCTTTTATCTGGCTGTACCCGAGGGGATGCCTTACCACCTGAAGCGGTGACAGATAATAGTGTTATCAGTTCGTTGGCAGTTAGGCTTCCAGTTATACAATGCTCGGAACTTTCTTCTGTGGATATCACATCTATTGGTGGTGCAGGTAGTGTTATTACCTCTGCTGGTGTTGCAGAGCAATCAAGCGGGTCTGTCTGTATTGTAGAAGGAACCCTGGCTCCTGAAATTGGTTTTAAAGTTCAGCTTCCTCTGACAAGCTGGACTCAACGTTATATGCAGCTTGGCTGTGGAGGACTATGTGGTCGGGTGGGTCTGATGGCGGGAGCGTCAGATGGCTGCATGGCGGTAGATAATAACAATTTTGTCCTAGCTTCTTCAGATATGGGGCACAAAGGAGGCTCGGGTGATTTTGGTCATGATCCGCAGAAAAGAATCGATTTTGCCTATCGGGCAATGCACCTGACATCCGTAGTTGCAAAGGCATTAATTAATGAATTTTATGGTCAGGATACGCAGTTTTCTTATTTTAATGGCTGCTCTGATGGTGGGCGAGAAGCTTTGATGGAAGCTCAGCGTTTTCCTGATGATTTTGACGGTATTATAGCCGGAGCTCCGGCAATGAATTTTTCGGTACAGAATTCTTTTCACCATGGCTGGTTAGCGTTGTCCAACAGAGGGAAAGACGGTAATGCTATTCTGCACGCAGAAAAAATGCCTTTGCTTCATCAGGCAGCTTTAGATTTATGTGATGAGATTGACGGACTGAAAGATGATCTGATTCAAGATCCAAGGGAGTGTCATTTTGACCCTAAAATGATTCAGTGCGAACAGGGGCAAGCAACAGATAACTGTCTGACTGAAGAAGAAGTCAAAGCGGCTGCAAAAATATATGCGGGTCCGCATGATGCACAAACAGGTAAGGCACTGGCTCTGGGAGCTCCAATGCCAGGTTCTGAGCTTTCATGGCCGGGGGTTTTTGTTCCTCAGGCGGGCAGTGAAGATATTTTTAGTAAGCGTGTTGCAGAAGAAGCACTGCGGGGTGTTATCTATGCAGAAAATCCAGAACACTTTCAACTTTCAGACCTTAGGTTTACTGAAGCTGAATTTAATAAGGTGCGCGAGCTTTATGGGTTATACAGTGCTGTTGACCCTGATTTGAATGCTTTTAATGCTCAGGGCGGTAAGCTGATTCTCTGGCATGGCTGGTCTGATCCACATATTTCTCCTGTTAATAGCATTGCTTACTATGAAGCAGTGGAAAAGCTGATGGGGAAGAGGGTAACAGATAATTTCATGAAATTTTATTTGTTCCCTGGCATGTATCATTGTTCTGGTGGGGATGGACCTTACCAGTTTGATTTAACTACAGCAATAATGCGCTGGGTTGAACAGGGGATGGCTCCTGATGAAATTATCGCAAGTCAAAGCAGTGAACCGATCCACTTTAATGCAGCCGGTGCTCCGGAAGCTCAGACCGGTGATGAAGACAATATCACTAATAATGAAACAGCAATTGATCGTTCCCGCCCTGTTTATCCATATCCTAATATTGCGTTTTACAAAGGAACAGGCTCTATTAATAGCGCTAGGAATTTTGAATCTAAAAGAGGTGTCTATGGACCAGATTCCTATGATTGGGTTGGGGCTGAATATTATCAGCCTGGTAAGACACTGACATGTGAAGTGACTGACAACAAACTGACATGTTCTCCTTCTACAGATAAATAATCATCATTATGCCCTGCACGTCGGGGCACTTTGTATTTTATCTGTTTATCTTAAAGTATATATTCTGACGTGGGCACTAATCACTATTTATAGATGAGATCCGGCGGAGGCCATTTTGCAGCGTACATATACAATTAAAGAATTTGAGAAAGTGACCGGGGTGAGTGCGCATACTCTGAGGTATTTTGATAAAGTGGGTTTACTGTGCCCGGAAAGGAAAGACAATGGGTATCGGGTTTATTCTCTGAAACAAGTTTCTATTGCTGAAGGCATTATTTTATTACAGCAGGCGATGTTCAGTAATGCGGAAATAAAGGCGTTGCTTAGTGATTATACTTCGGCTCAGACGGTAGATTGTCTGAAAGCCAACCATATGAAACTCAGAGAGAAAATTCTTAGCCTACGTAAAGTCTATAAATTTATGGGTGAACATATTGATTACCTGGAAGATTTACTGTCTGTCCGTAAGCAGCTTAATAAACCATTCTGGGAACATCGGGATGAAAAAATCGTTGGTTTAATTCAGCCGAAAAATCCTCATGATATTGTAGATTTTTTTGATGTTGGTGATGAAATTATCGGTAATCCCTCTTGGTTACATTTTAACACTCACGGGATGATGGTTCCGGTAGAGCAAATATCGGAGACAGGTTATCCACTGAATACGATGTACATAGAAAATGCTAAAGTTGCCCGAAAAGCTCCTTTTACTTTGCCTGCCGGAGATTATTTGTGCATGTATTGCACACAGAGTATGGAAGATAATCCTTATGCTTCTCAGTTAATTACATATGCTAAAGACGCTGGATTTGAATTCGAACCTTACATCCTGATTGAGAAGGTGAGTGGTCCGGTTATTGAAAAGAAGAAAGAAGATTTTCTGGTAAAGCTGATGTTGGCTGGTCAATAAACTCCAGAAAGATTAGTGGTGTCTCAGTACCTGAGAGTCTGAGCGATATGTCGAACTGGATCCGATATCTATGTTTTGGTCATTAAAACCATAATGTCTTTTTTGGCTTGGTGGCAGCAGACCTAAATCAAGCTTTCTATGAATTATATATACTAAACTCAGATCTGAAAGATGACCACTAGAGCGTTTGGTGAAAGTAACCGTAAGTCAAAATAGGTTTTCCCTTACGCTTAACTACACACTCAGGATCTACAAAAGATGTTTAAAATTCCAGTCTTAATTATTGAAGACATAAAAGAAATGTCTAGTTTGCTTTCAGAGCATATCTCTGGCCTTTACCCATACGAAATTGTGGGTATCGCGCCAACGATAGCTGATGCTCGTATGATGATTAATCACCTAAAGCCATCCCTCCTTATTCTTGATAATTTTTTACCTGATGGTACAGGGCTTGATTTGATTAAGAGCTTAAGAGCGAAAGATAATCCGATAGATGTTATTTTTGTTACAGCAGCAAATGATTCAAAAACAGCAGTTACAGCCGTTCGCTACGGAGCCTTTGATTATCTATTAAAACCGTTTTCCCTTGAGCAGATCACAGATTCGCTTGAACGTTATTTTGAATTTAACCGTAGTGTACATATTGAGAAGGGTGAGAATATTAATCAGTCTTTTGTAAAAAGAATTTATAATACGCATCTGAATCCCGATAATATAACAAAACGTCCTAAGGGGATTGACTCAATTACTTTACAAAGAGTCATTGATTCTTTCGAAAAAGGAAAAAGTTATACTGCGTGTCAAATAAGTGAGAAAACAGCTATTAGCAGAACGACGGCAAGGCGCTATCTTGAATATGCAACAAATATAGGTCAGCTGAATGCCGATATTGAGCATGGAAGAGTAGGTCGGCCACAACGGATCTTTAGCCGAATTTATAACAAGCAAAAAGATAATAAAGAGTTGTAGGTAATGTTTTTCAGTTACAAGTCATAGGAAGTGACTTGTAACTGAAAAGGATGATTCTTCTTATTAAAGAGATAAAGTTCCTTCAAAAATCTTTTTCGCAGTTCGAATTAATGATACAGAAGATATCTTACCGTCTTCGCGAGTTACTTTCAGATCAATAAAGCCAGATGGGTGTTCAATACAGCAATCAATGAGGTCGTCTTCTGATTGAAGTAGCTCTGAGCTGACGGTTCCTTTATGACAAAGTGACATTGTAATAGCGATACTTCCGGTTACTGCAATAGCTTTATGACAACGTTTGGGTACATAGTAGCGAGCACAAATTGTGCCCTGTTCAGTCGCTGGTTTGGAAATGAGTACGGGTTTGGGAATAACTTTGTCAGAGACCTTACCAAGACCCATCATCTCGCCAGCCTGACAGCGTAATGTTTCCAGTTTTTGTGTGAATTCTGTATCAGCATCAAGCTCTGCTGGTGATTCGTGTCCTGTTTTTCCAAATTGAGCAGCATCAACAAGCATTACAGGGATCGCTGCATCAACACAACTTACTTTAAACTCTCCGATTTGGTCAGTTGGATTTCCTGTTGGAAAGAGTTTGCCGGTTTTTGCTCCTTCAACACCAAGAAAATTAAGTTCAATTGGAGCTCCCGGGTTATTAACTCCACTGATATAAGTATTTCCTTGATAATTCACTTTACCATTTGGTGTTTGTACACCAGCGTGGATAATTTTATTTGTATTGACGTTTCGGATTCGGACTGTAGTAATATCGCCTTGAACCTGAACAAGTCCTTTTTCAATGGCAAAAGGACCTACACCAGATAAAATATTGCCGCAATTAGGAGAGAAATCAACGTTCATTTCTTCAATACCTACTTGTGCAAATAAATAATCAACATCAACATCTGGCTGTTCTGAAGGCCCGACAATGGCTACTTTACTGGTCAGGCTGTTACCACCACCAATACCTTCAACCTGAAGTTCGTGACCTGACCCCATAACAGTCATTAGTATTTTTGCTATTTCATCATGTTCTTTTGGTAGGTCGGTTGATAAGAAGTATGGACCGCGTGAAGTTCCACCTCTCATCAGGGTGCACGGAATATTTTTCTGAGTCATAGTGTCCTCTCTTTATTAGTGTTTTTTGACGCTATAGACATATTCTCCTAAATAAAAAACAAGAATTGAGAGTAGATAAGCGAGACCTTCTGAAAATAAAAAACACTATAGCCATAATGGCCAAAAATAATTCTAGATAAATAAAAACCGCCACATAGAAATGTGGCGGTTAATTAGATTAATAATATATGTTGACTGTATTATACAGAAGCTGCTTTGGACTCTTTTTTCTTGGCCAATTTTGTACTAATCATTGGCCAGAAAATCATTCCAACTACAGCAATAAGGATAATTACAGTAATTGGACGTTGGAAGAATGACAAATAATCACCATTTGAAATGAGTAGTTGGCGTCGGAATGTCTCTTCCATCATGTTCCCTAGAACAATACCTAAGATTAAGGAGGCAGAAGAGAACTTATACTTCTTAACAAAGTAACCGAAAATACCAAATGCCAACATAATCCAGATTTGGAACACATCATTCGTTCTTGCATAAGCACCGATAATTGAGAACATAACAATCATTGGTGCGATCAAGCCATATGGTAATCTAAGTACGGCTGCAAATGCTTTAACAGCAATACGACCACTGAAGAACACAATGATACTTGCAATCAACATTGAAAAGAAGATGCAGTACAAAAGCAGTGGTTGTTCCGTCATCAATTGTGGGCCGGGTTGCAGACCCTGCAGTACAAGAGCTGCAAGAATGATGGCTGTTGTTGGTGAACCAGGAATACCGAGCACCAGCGTAGGAATCATCGCACCACCACCGGCTGCGTTGTTTGCGGTTTCTGGAGCCAGTACTCCCTCTTCTGCACCTTTACCGAATTGTTCTTTGTGCTTACTTGAACGAGCGGCTTCACCATAACTTACAATGGAAGCAATTGAACCACCTGTACCTGGCAGAATTCCAACAGCAGTACCAATAATAGCAGATTTCAGCACAGTCGCTTTGTATGACCAGAATTCTTTTAGGCTGATACTTTCCAGAGATACTTTTCCTGTATCACCAGTTGTATTCTCATTACTGTTTGCACGATTGATGATTTGTTTGAATACTTCAGCCATGGCAAATGAACCGATCATGATCGGGATATATTCGATACCATTAAGAAATTCAAGCCTGCCAAATGTAAGACGAGAAACACCGGTCATTGGATCCATACCAACCATAGCAATAAGAATACCAATAAGACCAGTGGCCAGTGCTTTCCCCAGGTTTTTCGAGCCTACGGAGGATATACATGCCATACCAAGAAGTGTTAAGGCAAAGTATTCTGCACTTTGGATTTCTAGTGCTATTGTAGAAAGAGCGGGGGCAAGAAAGAGCATTACCAGTACAGCGAAAATACCACCGAATGAAGAACCAGACATAGCAAGGCCAAGAGCTTTACCGGCTTTACCAGCTTGAGCCATTGGATAGCCATCGAATGTTGTTGCTACAGATTCTGCAGTACCAGGGGTATTAAACAGTATTGCTGTAATGGAACCCCCATATGCTGAACCTGCATATAGAGCAACCAGCAGAATAATCGAAGGGTAGATACCCATGTAATAGGTAAATGGGATCATCAAAACGATACCCATGGAGGAACTGATCCCTGGAAGGGTACCGAAGCACACCCCCAAAAACATTCCGACAATAATTAGTATAAAGTTGGCAGGTACAAAGATAACTTGTAACGCGTCCAGCAATAATGAAATGTCCATTATTTTACTCCGGATTTATATATTAATAGAGTAGATAACTAATTGATTCAAAGATACCGACCCCTCTTGGAAGAGGTATACTAAGAATGTTACCAAATACAACAGTAAAGGCGATCGCGCTAATTACAGTTGTTAATGCCATTTGCAATGGTTTTCTTTGGTTAAGGATATACATCACCGAAGAAACAATAATAGCTGCTCCGAACCAGAAACCAACAAAGTCTATAACCAGAACAAAGACAACAATTACAGCAAGAACAGCGAGGAAACCTGGATCAAGCTCTTTAATTTTTTCTTTCTTACCAGTCTTTTCAGACTGACTTATTTTATAAGCCTTAAATGCTTTATAAAGCGAAGGAATCAAAAGTAGAATTGCCAGAATCATAACCACTTGTGGGAAACCAGCAGGACCTATTGGGTCTGTCATTCGTGCTGTATTTATATCCATTGACTCATTAAAAAATATACCCATTACAGCTAATAGGAATATATGAAAAATTATTTCACCCATTTGGATAAACCTCGTTATTTAAGCCCAACTTTTTTAGCTACAGCATCAAACTTTTTATATTCAGATTCCCATTGCTTATAAAAACCTTCAGCATCAAGATAACCAGGACGAATATTTACCAAATTTAGTTCTGCAAAATCTTTGTACTCCTGAGTGTCATAGGCTGTTTTCATTTTATCAATAAGGTATTTTTTAACTTCCGGAGATGTTCCTTTTTTAACAACAAAACCACGCCATGAACCGATAGTTACGTCATAGCCAAGTTCTTTTGTTGTTGGGACGTCTTTGAATACATCTATTTCAGTGATCCGCTTTTCATTCAATACGAGGACAGGTTTTACTTTGCCATCTTTGATGTAGTTAACTGCGGATACAATTTTGTCCAGATAAATATCAACTTCGCCTCCAAGTACGGCAGCTTTAACTTCTGAGCCCGAACGATATGGAATGAACTTTATTTGTACGCCGGTTTCATCAGCCAGCGCGTTAAGAGTCAGGTCGTCTAATCCTCCCGGACTTATACCGCCAAATGTTACAGGATTATTTTGTCCGTATTTCACCAATTCCTCGAAAGAAGAGAATTGACTGTTTTCCGGTAAACACAAAACATAGATATCTGACTGGATACGGGCAAGTGGTTCAAAGTCACGCATAAACTTAACGGCCTTACTTACACCCAGAGCATCAGCTATAACCATTGATGGTGTAACTTCAAGAAGTGTGTATCCATCGTTTGGTTTTTGTGCGGCATAAACCATTCCAACGAGTCCACTACTACCTTTTTTATTGACTGCCTGAATTGGCTGGGGCATATCGTTAGCCATCAGAGTTGAAAATTTACGTGCAAAAGTGTCACTGGCACCACCTTCACCAAAAGGAATAATCATTTCAATAGGTTTTGTTGGGTATGCAGCTGTATCTTCAACCTTGTTTTCTGGTCCGCAACCTGCAAGCACTAATGCAGCTGCTATGCCGGATAAAGCAATAACTTTGTTCATATATTACATCCTTAAACTAATGGATTTTAACCTGATTCAAATTATGAATCTGGAGGTAATAATATCGTCTTAATAATATAAGGATTGTGACGGTTATGGATATCGAATCGGAACATAATAGACAGTATGGTGTTTATGCACAAAAAATAATTCTTATGTAACCATATGTTTTTATAGGTTATTTGTGGTCATGTTTATTATTTACAATAACAATATAATGTTGTGAGTTAAACAAGTTTTCAAAATAAAAAATATGTGTATACTTATTTTTGTGGTTTTCTTACACCGAGGCGCATTTTGAAACCAATATCATTTTTCCATAAGATTCTATTTTTAATGCTATTTGCTGCATTTTGTATTGTACTCTCTTTTGAGTTTATTCTTTATGAGAATATTAATTCTGTGAGAGTCGATAGTATGAAATCTCTTGCGTTGAGTCAGGCTAAACTGATTGCGTCTAATCAGAATTTGAGATATGCGGTCTATAATGAAGATAGTGCAATGCTTAGCCGATTAATGGAGAATTACGAGCCGCCTGGAAATATTGACTATGTATCAGTTTCTAATACCAATCAGATCCGTCTTTTTCATAGTGAAGGAAGAGGGGTCGGTCAGGCATTGGTTAATGTTGATTTTGAGAAAGTCCAGTCTGGAAATGATGTAACTTCTATTAGTACAGGTATAGAAAATAAATTACTTATCAAAGCCAGAGTTCCGGTATTTTATAACGGTAGATTTTCTGGGGTTGTATCTGTTGGTATAAATTATGATAAGGCGTTGAGTGACCTCTATCAAAGATATTGGCTGATATTCATATTGTCAGTGTCCTTATTGTTGGCATTTTTTATTTTTAGCCAAAGATTTGTTAGTTATATTCGTAATAAGATGCACCATCAGAGTCCTCAGGAAATAGAGATGGCTCTGAAATTAAGGCAAGGGATATTAAACACAGTTTTTGAAGGGGTTGCAGCTGTAGACAAAGAAAATCAAATTTTGGTTTTTAATGATTCTGCTCTTCGAGACTTACATATATTAGATGCTCGAGAAAAAGTTCAAGGTTCTCATATATCAGAATATATTTATCCTACGGATTTTTTTGATGTTCATAATGACGGTGAAGTTACGAATCAAGCAATAACCTGTAATGGGGAAATATTAATTGCTAATAGAAAGTTTATGTTCGATGCTCAAGGTAATAAAACTGGTGTTGTGATAAGTTTTAAAATAAAGAGGGAAGTGGAAGAATTAGAACAAATAATAAATACAGCTAATAATGATAAAGAAAATCTTAGAGCAATAATTCATGAATTTAATAATCAAATGTCAATAGTTTATGGACTTCTTCAGATGGAAAAATACGATAAAGCAATGGACTTTATTCGTTCTGAACATAAGAGTAAACAAAGTGATATTTATACTTTTTCTAAATCTTTTCAAGTGCCTACTCTCGTCGCTCTCATATTAAGTAAAGTGTCAAGAGCGAAAGAGCTAGGTGTGACACTAGAAGTCGATCCTTTATGCACTGTTAACGAAAATTACTTACCTATTAGTGAAAATGAATTGAATTGTATTATAGGAAATCTTTTGAATAACGCTTTCGAATCTATTGTATCATCAGAGCCAAATGAAAAATTGGTAAGACTATACATTAGTCATGGAAATGATTTAATCATAGAAGTTGAAGATAGTGGTAACGGTATCACAAAATCCGACGTAGATAAAATATTTGATAGAGAATACACAAAAAAAGATGGACCGAACCACGGTATAGGATTGAATCTAATAAAAAACATTGTATCTGAAGCTAATGGAACCATTATTGTTGATGAATCGGAATTGGGAGGAGCTTTATTTAGTATATATATTCCAGTTATTATTAATCAGACGGATTGAATTAATGATAAAACTCTCAAGTATCAGATTTTCATGATTGTGTTCATAAAGTACATACTGTTTTTTTTGTCATATGGTCACTTGGTTATTTGTCACGTTCCTGATAATGCAAAGTAATGACAATATTATTACTCACTGAGACAGGAACGGTATTATGAATACAATCTATAAGCAATATCTTAATAAATGTGAAGAACGTGCAGCAATGGGGGTGGATAAGCCTTCACTGACGGCTGAAGAAGTTAAAGCATGTTTTACACTACTTGAGACTGAATCTGACACTTCTTTGGTAGAAACTCTCGTTGAACTTATTACATATCAGACACCAGCAGGGGTGGATGATGCAGCCTTTATTAAGGCGGACAAATTATTTGCTATTGCACAAAAAAGACTGAGAGTGAATGGTATTGACTCTGTTGAAGCAACTAAACTGCTCGGTAGTATGGTCGGTGGGTACTGTGTTGATAAATTAATTGCGCTTCTTGAAGATGACGAGCTTGCACAAACCGCGGCTGATGAGCTGAAAAGTATCATTTTAGTTTATGAAAAGGCTGATGATGTTGTAGCAAAAGCACAATCTGGTAATAAGTTTGCAGCTAAGGTTGTTGATAGCTGGGCAAGTGAAGAGTGGTTTACTGATCGATCGGCAGTTGCGGAATGTTTGACGATGACAGTATTTAAAGTTACGGGAGAAAGTACCACTGACGATTTTTCCCCTGCCCCTGATGCCTGGTCACGACCTGATATTCCTTTACATGCCCGGAGTATGTATAAAAATCCACGAGAAGGCGTGCAGCCGGATGAAGAGGGGGTCACTGGTCCTGTATCTCAGATTGAAGAGCTGAAGGTTAAAGGATATCCGATTTGTTTTGTTGGTGATGTTGTTGGTACCGGGTCGTCTCGTAAATCGGCTGCTAATTCACTTATTTGGTATATCGGTGACAAAATTCCATTTGTCCCAAATAAAAAAGCGGGTGGTGTTGTTCTTGGTGGAAAAATCGCGCCAATATTTTTCAATACACTAGAAGACTCAGGTAGTTTACCAATAGAAGTGGATGTAACGCAGCTTAATACTGGTGACGTAATCGATATTTACCCGTATCGGGGGGGTATCTGTAAACACGGGACTGATATAGAAATTGCGAAATTTACGTTAAAACATAGCTCTATTCTTGATCAGGTTCGAGCTGGTGGCCGGGTTCCTTATTTAATTGGTCGGTCTTTGACAAATCGAGTGCGCAGTGCTTTACATCTTCCATTAGAAGAGGCTGGTAAAGGAGCTGTAAGCGGGCCATTCACACTGGCGCAAAAAATTGTCGGAAAAGCGTGCGGTGTTGAGGGTATTAGACCCGGTATGTTTTGTACGCCGAAAGTGACTACAGTAGGGTCACAGGACACAACGGGGGGAATGACTCGGGATGAGATTAAGGATTTAGCTTGTACAAAATTTAGCGCGGATCTTGTTATGCAATCATTTTGTCATACTTCCGCTTATCCTAGGACTATTGACAGTAAGTTGCATGAGTCTTTGCCGGGCTTTTTTCACTCTCGCGGAGGAATCGCTCTTCGACCTGGCGATGGTGTCATACATTCATGGCTAAATCGCATGTTAGTACCAGATACTTTGGGAACCGGAGGTGATAGTCATACACGCTTTCCTGTAGGAATTTCATTTCCGGCAGGCTCCGGGATGGTTGCCTATGCAGCGACAACCGGTACCATGCCAATTGATATGCCCGAGTCAGTGCTGGTTAAATTTACCGGTGAGATGCAGCCGGGTATTACTCTACGTGACCTGGTACATGCAATTCCCTACTTTGCTATTCAGAAGGGGCTGCTAACTTTGGAAAAAGCGAATAAGACAAATGTATTCTCGGGACGTATTATCGAAATTCAGGGGCTTGAGCATTTAAGTGTCGATGAGGCATTCGAGTTAACAGATGCTTCTGCTGAGCGTTCTTCTTCTGCCTGCACTATTGCTCTTTCAGAAAAAAATGTAATAAAGCATATGCAGTCGAATGTTACTCTGCTGAACTGGATGATCCAAAATGACTATGGTGATCGTACTGCCTTGCTAAATAGAGTCAAGGCGATTCAGACCTGGCTGGAGAATCCGGTATTGATTAAGGCTGACGAAGATGCTGAATATGCGGAAGTTATTGAAATTAATTTGAATGAAATAAAAGAGCCTATTCTCTGCTGTCCCAATGATCCGGATGATGCAAGACTTCTTTCAGATGTTTCCGGAACAGAGGTGGAGGAAGTATTCATCGGCTCATGTATGACTCACGTTGGGCATTTCCGGGCAACTGCGCAGTTATTATCTGAGCAGAATCAAATTGCGAAATCTAAGTTATGGCTGGCTCCACCAACCAAGATGGATGATATCCGGCTTCGTCGGGAAGGTTGTTTTAATACTTTTGTGCGCTTCGGTGGCCGTGTAGAAGAACCTGGTTGTTCTTTGTGTATGGGGAACCAGGCTCGCGCAATGGAAGGTACAACAGTAGTTTCAACGTCTACGCGTAACTTTCCGAACCGTATGGGGACAAACACAAATGTGTTTCTTGCTTCTGCTGAATTGGCGGCAATCACCGCAATTATTGGACATTTACCAACTGTTGATGAGTATATAAAATCTGTTTCTGGATTAAAAGAAAACAAAGATAAAATATATAATTATTTATCTTTCGATAAGGATCCGATTTATAACAAAGAACTAAATATTCTAACAGTGTAATTTATAATATGTACTATCCATAAATAAGTGGATAGTACATAATTCTACTCTATAATCATACCATTTTTGAGTGGTATGATTATAGATGATGGAATATATAAATAAAGAGAGTATTTACCTTAAATAAAAAATATTTATCAGGATTGATAAGGTCTCATTATATATGTCTCTAACTAAAAAAATTGTAATAATTTGTTGTTGCATAGTTTCCATACTTGGCGTCATACAGGCTGCTATTGCTATTAATCGTATACAAGCTCAAATAATGGAAAATATTACTATTTCAAATAATCTTTATGTAAGACGTAATGCTGAAGCCATTGGGGAATGGTTTAACCAGAAAATTAATGTACTAGAAGTATTTGTTACAGATTTAGATGAAATTAAAGATAATCAATCAATAATAAATGAAATTTCGACTATTAATAGATCCGGAGAGTTTGGCTCAGTATTGTTTAGCACCCCTGAAGGAGATACGTACAGAGAAAATGGATTAAATACTAAGAAAAATTATGACCCAACAGTACGTCCTTGGTACCAGATTGCCTTGGTAAAAGATAAAACACATCTAAGCCAACCTTACATTGGTTCATCTAGTGGTAAATTAATAACAACTATTTCAAAAAAAGTAGAATCTGGGGGAAATTTCCGTGGGGTTGCAATGGCTTCAATACCACTAGATAAGATTAATAACGATATTCTTTCAACTACAGTACCTGGTGGTGGATTCTCCCTGTTATTTTCTGATGATGGAAATATAATCTCACACTCTAGTGAGTTTAGTAAGGATGATATTGTTTCATCCATGAATAAGAATTCGTATTTTAAAACAGTTATTGAAAATGATGATGAAAATCGTTTGATACCAGTAACTGTTAATGATGTGGAATATTTAGGGGTTGTTTCATCTGTGCCAAATACAGACTGGCATCTAATGATGATGAGTCAAAAAGAATTGTTGTTAGAGCCAGTTAAGGAATTATTGATATATCAGATTGTAACAACATTAATTATGGTATTAGTATCTGTTATTATTCTGACAATTATTTTAAGATATTTATTATCCAATCTTAAAACTGTGGCCAAAGCGCTGGATGAAATTGCATCTGGGGAAGGTGATTTAACGGTTTATATAGGATCAAAAAGTAAAGATGAAATTGGTAAGTTGGCAGAAAGCTTTAACATTTTTGTAAAGAAATTACACAATATAATATTTACAATTAGCCAACTTTCTACTGAAGTACAGCAGCAAGCAGTCATTATCTCCGATACTTCAAGTGAAAGACAGAGTAAGATAGATAATCAACAAGCTGAAGTTACTATGGTGGCAACAGCAATGACAGAGATGGCATCGACAACAGAAAATATTGCAGATAATGCTGAATTGACAGCGGATAGTATGCGTCAGATGACCGATATTAGCCAAAATGCTAATGACCTGGTATATAAAAGCCAGGCATCTATCAGTGAATTATCGGAAAAAGTTCAAAATGCGGGCTTAGTTGTTGATGAGCTCCATCAACAAGGTGAAAAAATTACGTTAATTGTTTCAGCAATCAATGAAATAGCGGAACAAACTAACTTATTGGCTTTGAATGCGGCGATTGAAGCCGCTCGGGCAGGTGAGCAAGGGCGAGGTTTTGCGGTTGTTGCGGATGAGGTAAGAAGTTTGTCTTTGAAGACCCGAAATTCGACAGAAGAAATTAGTCACATGATTAGTCAGTTGCAGGAGACTGCGACGAAGGCTGTGAATGGAATGAATCATTGCCATGAATTGGCGAACCAAAGCGTGAAAAATACTAGAGATGCAGTGGATGTGTTCTCTACTATTCGAAATTCTGCAGTAGATATAAATAATATGGTTACCCATATAGCAACAGCAGCAGAGCAGCAGGCTGCGGTAAGTCGTGAAATTAATGGTAATACAGAATTGATTAAACTTATTTCGGATCAATTAAACGAGGAAGCGTACAAAGGTGCTGAGCAATCTATAATGTTAAATAAATTTGCTCAGGAATTAACTGAGCAAGTGCACAAGTTTAGAATTTAATAACTCACTTAAATATGTAAATTAAAAATTTAGGTAGGAAAAAGTGTACACCGAATATTTTAGTGTACACTTAATTTCCTTTCTATCAGGTTAATTAATTCAAACGGTAAAATACTTCAGGCTGGTATTTAATCGAATGGAGTTATCGACCAGTATCTGACTGTGTTTGGCTAGTTGTTCGGCGACAACGTTAACTTCATTTGCTGAATGATTAATAACATTAACGCTCTGGTTAATTTCATTTGAAACCAACCCCTGTTCTTCTGCGGCTGACGCAATCTGAGTTACCATATCACTGGCCTGATTCAGTGTCTGAACCATATTATCTAATTCTCTTTGTGTTTCCTCCGAGCTGTTGACACACTCCTGCATCTTTTGTCGTCCTACGGTGACTGCGCTGGTTGCTTTACCTACTTTTTCGGTCAACTGACTGATTGATTGCTGAATCATCTCTGTGGAACCATTGGTATTGGTCGCCAGCGTCCGTACTTCATCCGCGACAACGGCAAACCCTCGTCCGTTCTCTCCTGCACGAGCGGCTTCAATTGCTGCATTCAGAGCTAAAAGGTTTGTCTGTTCAGAAATTGACTGAATAACGGAGACTATATTTGCAATACTTTCCACGCCCAGATTTAACTCATCAACCAGAGAGGCAACGGTTGCCATTTGCTCGTCAGTATCTCTTATCCGGAGTATGGTTTCATTCATGTCCTTACTGCTGCTGTTTGCCTGAGAGCAAACATGCGTGGTTCGTTCAGCTGCTTCTTCTGCGTTCCGGGAAACTTCCAGTGTGGTTGAGTTCATTTCATCCATGGCGGTTGCCAGCATATCCAGCTGAACATGTTGTTCTAATATTTCTTTTGCTGTCTGTTCGCTGGAAGAGGAGATATCACTAACCAGGTCTACAGAATAATTTGCAGATTCACTGGCTAATTTTAACGCAGATTGCAGGTTTTCAAGCATGCCGTTCATATCATTACTGATGTCTCCGATTTCATCTTTGCGTTTGACACCAAAGCGTGTAGTAACATCTCCCTCGGCAATATGGTGCACCTTATATCTCAGGTACTCGATAGGTAGAACAATATTTCTTCCTACGACAAAACTGGCTAACACAAGGAAAATGGTCACGAGGGAAATAGCGATACTGGTATGAATAATATTTGTCAGAAAAGCATCATTGATATCGGAAACCAGCAGGCCAGAACCGATAATCCAGTCCCATTCGGAGAAATAATGTACGTAAGAGACTTTATCCAGTAACTGATTTTTGGGCGATTGCCAGGTGTACTCAAGAAAACCGCTTCCGGTTGTTCGGCTGATCTGAGCCATTTCTTTCCAGTGGTATTTGCCTGAACCGTCAGTAAAACCAGATGCATCCTTATTTTGTAGAGCTGGTTTGGTTGGATGCATCAGAACTTTTAGTTGCTGGTCAGTGATCCAAAAGTAGTTATTATCGTCGTAACGCAGTGATCTGCTCGCTTCGATAGCCTGTTGTTTAGCCTCTGTTTCTCCAAGCTGATGTCTTTGGTTATAGAAAAAGTTTATCAGGCTGATAACTTGTTCAACCTGTGCTTTAACTTTGGCCTTTCTTTCTGATAATGAAGAATTTTTTTGTTCAAATAATCCATATCCGGCTATAGCTATGATCATGGATATTGATAGAAAAGCCAGCAAATACAGTTTTTTCTTGATTGTAATATTACCCAGCCAGTTCATATGTGAATCCTTTTTGTTTTTGTAGTTAAGGAGAGCAATAGCTCTAACTAAACTTAGAGCAATATCTAAAATTTTGAGAAAACTTAGATCGATTAAAGATGATCTGGATCACTAATCATAGGTATGGCTGTGGTGAGGAAATTTTCAGTAAAAAGTAAAAGAGCGAACTCTTAAGTCCGCCTTTAGTTTGTTTTTACGCTAACTCTGTGGGTTATTCAGGAATACTATTCTTGCTATGCCTATTAACGAAACAAGGAGATGATAATGGTTGTTTTTTATACCCTGAAGATCAACACGTTCTAATTAATAAAACGATGGGGCAGAGTTAACCACTCGGCCACATAGTCATATGTTAACTTTAATGTATCGCCAAACTGACCGGGATATTTTTCACTGTCTGTTGCGGTGGTAAACAAATGGCTTGCCCCTTCAACAAAAGCAAGGCTTTTGTCCTTGGCAGACGATGTGTTGTAAATTGTTTCTGATGCGAGATATTCCCAATTCCCTGTCATCCCCATCACTAACGTTGGAGCTTTAACTCCGCCAATATTACCAATAGGGGTATTGTAGCTTGAATTCCAATCAATACCGATTACGTGGGTCGCATCATAATGATAGGTATCGGTTGTTCTTACAGCGTAGTTTGCAAGGAAACTTTTCACTGTAGTAACAAGGGTGCCTTCTCGGTAAGAATCAGTATACGACACAGGGTTAGCAGGCGATCTTACAGAATGAATGAGTTGGGTTGTGCTCGAGCCGTCAGAATGAATCAGTGGCCAAGCTTTTTGAGTGTGAGACATTAGTTTCGTATCTTGCGCAAATAGCTTGTTATTCATAAACCCTTGCGCAGCACCAGGGACGATAAAGGGCTCGTTATCCTTATATAGACCTTTATCTTGCTCTATCAACTTTAGGCGTTTTAATGCTGAGTCTACAATGCGGTTGTTTCGCTCACCTTGGGCTTTTTGAAAGCGAGAAATGAATCCATCTGGAAAGTCTGATTCTTCTGGTTGAAACCCGTTTTTAGGATTGAATAAATTGAGCGCAGGTGAGAGTTCTTGCCCACTATTCTCATCTACTACAGCGGGGTCTATGCTAAACAGCATCATCGCGGAAATCCCCCAGTTTGAATCAAGTAGCATGAGCCCATCAGCGGGAGGTAATCCTTCCAGTTTTGCTGAGCAAGGGACAAGCTTATGGCTATCTTGACACACTGATGGGCCATTTTCTGCAATATTCTGATAAGCTGACATCAAAGTTCCGCCACCACTGTGACCCATTAGTACCACTTTTTCGATGTCTGGTTGTTTTCTTAAGAATTCAATAGCATGATGAACATCCAGTAATTTATCATCAAGGGGAGCAGAGGGGTCGTGAACGTTGGCACATAAAACAGAGAATCCCCTCAAAGCCATCTCTTCACACATGGAAAAATTTAGATAGTCAGCATCGGAATGCATGACGAGAATTGCGATGTGACTTTTGTCTGATTGTACTGGTGGAGAATAAATTACACCCGGAACACCTTTAGCTAGGCGCACAAAATCATTCGAGATTGTTGCAGCAGAAACTGATGAAGTAATAAGAGCGAGGAATCCTACCGATTTTGCAATGTTACAAAATTTAAGTTTTATTTTTGCCATATAGATACCACTCATTAGTCAAAAAAATAATTGCAGAAGCTAATGATGGTATCGTCTAAGACGAATGGAATATACTGTCCTTGCAATTATTTACATTTAATAATTTGAATGGCGTCCTCTCTTATATACATGCTCTAGTCAGAAAACAGAAAAACGAATTTTTCTGTTTTCATTTTTTATCTGCGCTTTTTAAAATAGTCATATATACCGGTTATAGAGATCAGCACTAACATCAATCCAGTTAAAGCAAGCAGTAATAGGTAGGATGGGCCGAGAATAAAACGGAAAAAACGTAAATTATGCAGTTCAAAGAAAAGGTGCCATAAAGAAATGGAAGCCTGATGGTTTATATCATCAGGCATCTGAGGGATAGATAGTTGACTGTTTTGAGATAAACGGAGTCCTTTAGAGAAATCAAACAGAGCCATGTCTCCCTCATTTTCAAGTAAAGCGGTAGGCATTACGCGTCTCGGCCAGGTTTCAGATGCTACTGGAGACACTCGCTCAGACGCCGGATCCCAGTGAAAGAGTCCTTTGAAGGAACCGACTATAAACGATCTTTTATAGTGCTGGAATACGTTCGCGCCCATCCCGCTTATGGGAACTGGTAGATCCGCCGGTACAAAAAGGTTCTTCATTTCAGGGGCTTCTCGGTATAGTCCCCCGCTGGTCAGTAGCATTAGAGCGTTCTGTTTAGGATTCCATAACGCTTTTCCAATGGAATGAGGCAGAGGACTGAAATGCAGATCCTTTATTTTGATTGGACTTTGGACGTTGGAGACCAGTAGTAAACCGGGGGGACGCATCAGTAGCCCTGTAGCTCCGCTGATTAATAATACTATAGCGATTACCAGTCCCCAGTGGTTATGATGTTTTAGCATCCAGCGAAACTTCCGTCCTCCAGAGATTCGTCCTTCGCGACTGAGTAGTTTTCTTTTCACCAAACGGGGAAACACAAACATATACAAGCCGCTTACCGATAGGAAGATTAGCAAACCAGCCGCCGCATCCATAATAAAGATCCCAACCTTGCCAAGTAGTTCTCCACTGTGTAGTTGAAAAATAAGACGGTATAGCGGTGAACTTTGTCCATTATCGGCCAGTTTGATAGGAATGGGCTGCAGTTGATAACCTTGTCCATGGAATTTAAGATGATAAAGTCCCTTTCGGCTAATGGCCAATAGTCCATCGGCTCCGTTAATGATCGATACAAACTGCTCTCTGGGGGAGCCTGAGATAGTTTTCCATTCATTACTGACAAGATTTAGACTGTAGATCCCCTCACGCGTCCCGCTTAACAGATGGTGAGTATTACTATCTAAATAAAGGCTATAGCCCATTTTTTTCCAGGCAGAGTCTTGATACGGATTGTCTAAGCGTTTGGCTTCATTATCGATAAAATGCCATACACCTTCTTTACCGGTCGCAAAATATCCTCCTTTCTCATCACTGATGATGGCGCTTACTAGGCCTCGATTCCAATTATGGTATTGATAGTTTTCAGGCAAAACATCGACAGGAAAAGACAATGAGCGGATCCAATCAGGGTGATTTAATCCAATGCCTGTTATAGCAAGCATGATTAGTAATGGGGCAAAGACAATTCCAGCCCATAGATGAAACTTCCGACTGATAAGTGCAACAAAAGAGTGAAAGGACGGCATAAAGAACCAGATAAATAATAAATGATATAAAACGTATTTATTTGGGGGTTTATCCATTAACCCCCAAATAAGTCATAACGGGTATGGCTAAGGTGTCATATTACTCAATAATGTTAGAGCTTTTTTCTTTAACCACATGCCCTGGGCCTGCATCGAAAATTACAGTAAAAGTCTTATCAGGAATTGTGAATGTGTATTCACCATTCTCATCCATCTTACCTTTATAAATAATGCCTCCGTTATCATCGATAACTTGCATATCTACCCACGCTCCTGATGTGCCATCTGAGAATTCACCGTTACAGGTAATGGTTCCGTCGGTATTATCAAAGCAAGCCATAAAGGGAGTATGAGCCAAAGAGGCTTTAATAGGTAAAAGCATACATATTGTGCTTATGGTTAACGCCCTAATATATGTCATGATTTACTCCACCTCAAAAGACATGGTTGCTGAATATTTTTCCTGAATGCATTTATCTTGTATTTCTTCTGATGCCGGTTTTTTGATAACGGCTCTTACAATCCATTCTCCTGGTGCCAGAAGTTTAATAGTTGAAATACCGTCAGAGCCCGTTTTATTTGAAAAAGCGTAGTCTTCAGAAGATGAAAAACCTACGTAGGTTGCATTGATATCGGTGAATGCTGCCGGCTGACCTTTATATAGTACTTTAATCTTTAAGTTATCCCCGATATTTTTCAGATAAGGGTTTTCTAAAGGTATGATCTCGATGTTATGTCCGACTGGTGCCGAATAGGCATGTTCTGATGTTTCACCGACATTGATCAATGCCTTAGTGTAGTTCTCATAATATAAGCTCAAAATTACTGACTCCAGCCCTTCTTTTGAACCTAGTTTATGGTGAACTCTGCCTTTTTCGTAATACATGGTGTAAAAACCGGTATCTGTTGCCGCAGTAACAATATGTGCTCCTTTCTTTTTGAGGATGAGTGGCGTTGCCAGAAAGCCGTTTTCTCCCGATTCAAGTTTCTGTATTTTTCCATCCGGTTTGATGAGATTAAATTCTCTCAGCTTCTCTTTGTCCAGAAAATCATGAACAGGATATTTATGTCCAAATCCGAAATATATTTTTGAATGTGCCCCGGTTTTTTCTCTGAATGTAGGGTTGAAATCAGTTGAATTTAACCAGAGATTATGAGCAAAGCTTATTGATGAAAAAACAAGAAGTCCTGTAGAAATAGAAGCCTTTAATAAAAATGTATTGAATATGTTCATGTTTTGTTCCTTTCCTTGTTGCTATGATTAAGCCTCAAAGCTATTGATCCGGACACTAAATATGCCCGTATATTTAGTGGTTGTTTATCTTATATTTTCTGATTGAAATAATAAGAATAATTGGAAGGCAACCTATTAGGTCTCCTTCTTTTCTGTGTCAGTATTGAAGGCCGCTAATCAAAAAGCATAATTAAGCCCTGCATAAATCAGTCGTCCCTTGATGTCGTAAGGTACACCGTCAAGATCTTCATCGCTCAGGTTGTCAACACCTATACGTGCGGTTAGCTTGTTGAAGAACAGTTTAGATAGTTGGGCACTATAGATAGTGTAATCATCGTAAGTTTCATCACTACTGTATTGCTCACCTGTATAATTGGCTGCGAATGTAGCTTCAATTCCGTAAGGAAGGTTGGATGTCAGCCGAGCCGTCAGAGTGTTATCTGGTCGGTAAGAAAGATCTTCTCCTGATTCTTCATCTTCCGTATCAAGATGGTGGTAAGTGAGGCTAAGATTATGGTTCTCAGTAATATCCTGAGATAGCTCAAATTCAAATCCCACAATCTTTGCGCCATCAACATTTACATATTGATATTCAGTCGTACTAATTTTTTCAGAGGTGATAAGATCGTCAACTTCCGAATAAAAGACCGCAGCTTTAACAACAGTAGAAGTTGAATTGTATTCGTAACCGACTTCGAAACTTTTGGATGTCTCAGCCTCAAGATCATCGTTACCATAGAAAGTGAAATGACTGGTAGAACTGTAACTAGAAGAGTTTTGTGTGACGGTAGGGGCTTTGAAACCTTCCCCATAGCCTGCCCGTACGCGATGATGCTCATCTATTTTGTAAAGAATGTTTACCTTTGGAGAAAATTCTCCTTTAAATCGTTCGTGGTAATCATAACGAGCGCCCAAGGTCAAAATTAGATCATCGGTCAATTCATATTCATCTTGAGCAAAAATGGAAGCCGTATAAATATCATCGTTGAAATCATTGACAGAACTTGTGTCGTATACTTTGTCGTACTCTTCAAGCTTATATTCAGCGCCTGTGACTAAATAGTGATTGTCAAATGAACTAATACCGACTTCTGCACGCGCAGCAGAATTGGTCAGGCTATGTGTATATGCACCAGTGGTATAATATGTGTCTGAATCGATAACATAGCCATCCAGATCCAATGAAACGGTATCAAATTCCTTACTGTAACCTAGAGCATAGCTGTAACGTTCAATCTCGTAGTACAACTCATCGTTAATAAGTTTGCGGTCTTCACTGCCTACAGAAATGGAACCATCAATGGACTGAGTGGTATCTAGGTCATATTTGAAGCGAACCATGCCATTTGTTACTTCTTTGCCCTCGATTTTTGTTTCTGTAGAATCGTCTTCATCTTCCGTCTCTTCAAGATCAAGTCTTTCGGCGCTCAGGAATAAAGATAATTTATCAGTTACGTTACCACTGGCGTTAACCTTGGCATTTAGTAGATCACCACCGTCATCGCTGCTAACACCATACTCGGCATCGATATTACCACTGAATTCGCCAGCATATTTTTTAGTAATGATGTTGATAACACCACCAAGTGCTTCTGAACCATACAGTGAACTCATCGGGCCTTTGATCACCTCAATACGCTCAATAGCATTCATCGGAATCCAATTGTATTGAAAATCAGAATGTCCGATTTGTGCATCAGTTCCCGATACTTTCATACCATCAACAAGAATCAGGACATGGTCTGAATTTGAACCACGGATACTGATATTTTGGCGACCTGAAATAGAACTGGAGTTGATAGTCAGGTTAACCCCAGCAGTTTCTACAAGAATGTCTTTGATAGACAACGCATTTGATTGGCTGATTTGCTCAGAGGTTATTACATCAACTGAAATGCCTTGATCTTCAATGGGTTGTAGAGACTTTGCTGTAACCACCATCGTTTCGGTTATTTGATCACTGGTCTCGTCAGCAAGTACATGATTTGTCAGCATAGTTGTTGACGAAAGGATTAGCGTTGTGATTATGTTTTTTCTTTTCCCTAAGTTCATACTATTTTCTCCTATAGCCCTATAATCTGAAATTATTCTGAATAGAAAACCACCACCATTCAGAAGATTGTTCAAACTATTGGTGGTGATTAAGTTAAAACAGGCTAGAGATGGTAATGATTCTCGGTATGTAAATGAGAATTGTTCGCATTATATTAGGAGTGATAAGAAAATCAATACGTTTATTTTATGGTTTGATCGTTTTTTTGAGAGATTTACTTGGTTTCTTTGACTATATTTGGAAATGGAGGGAGTCTGCCGTCATGGTTCTAAGAGTAGGTTTATTCAAGTTCATCAATAGTGTGGCTTGATTGCTTCGAAAGAAAAATAGACAAACCGCAGTTTGTCTATTTTTTATTGCCTTGCTCAAATTTTAAACGCTTGGATGAACTTTTAATTCCCCGCCTGATAATGTTCAATTATTGGGCAGGTACAGAAAAGATGCCGATCGCCATAGACATTATCCACTCGGTTCACTGTAGGCCAGTATTTAAATGCCTTCGTGTGTGGGGAGGGGAAACAGGCCAGTTCACGAGGGTATGGATGATTCCATTCGTCAGAGGCCAGATCGAACTGGGTATGAGGAGCATTGACCAGAGGGTTGTTATCTGTAGGCCACAGTCCCTGATTGACCTGTTCTATTTCTGCTCTGATTGCAATCATTGCGTCACAGAAGCGATCTAATTCGGCCAAATCTTCCGATTCCGTAGGTTCGATCATTAAAGTGCCGGCAACAGGGAACGACATGGTCGGTGCGTGGAAGCCATAGTCCATCAGGCGTTTGGCAATATCTTCTTCACTGATTCCGGATGCTTCTTTGATCGGACGAATATCAATAATGCATTCATGGGCTACCCGGCCGTTATTACCTCGATACAGAACAGGATAGTGCGGTAGCAGACGTTCCATAATGTAGTTGGCATTCAGAATCGCCAGTTGTGTTGCTTTTTTCAGCCCGGAATCTCCTAGCATGGCAATATACGCCCATGAGATAGGAAGAATGGATGCACTGCCAAAATCGGCTGCTGAGACAGCATAATCGTGGCCTTCCACTCCACCTTCAACGTGTCCCGGCAGGAATGGAGCCAGATGGGATTTTACTCCGATAGGTCCCATGCCAGGGCCGCCTCCGCCATGTGGGATACTGAATGTTTTGTGCAGGTTCAGATGCGATACATCTGAGCCGATGATACCCGGAGAAGTCAGTCCGACCTGAGCATTCATATTGGCTCCGTCAAGATAAACCTGTCCGCCAGCGGCATGAACCATCTCACAAATGGTTTTCACCTGCTCTTCATATACACCGTGCGTTGACGGATAGGTGATCATAATGCAGGAAAGTGCCTCTTTGTGTTTTTTGATCTTTGCTTCAAGATCAGCAAGATCAACATTGCCTGATGTATCACACTGCACCACAACGACCTGCATCGACACCATAGAAGCGGAGGCTGGGTTAGTTCCGTGCGCAGAAGCTGGTATCAGGCAAACGTTGCGGTGTCCTTCGCCGTTGCTCTGATGGTAACGTTGAATCGCAATCAAACCAGCGTACTCTCCGGATGCTCCGGAGTTTGGTTGCAGTGAAAAAGCGTCATAGCCGGTAATAGCACAGAGTTTGGCTTTCAGGTCTTTGGCTAAATCCGTGTAGCCAATAGTTTGGTCTTTCGGCACAAATGGATGAATAGCGGAGAATTCCGGCCAGCTTATCGGCATCATCTCGGCTGCGGCATTCAGTTTCATGGTGCAACTACCCAGAGGGATCATGCCGTGAGTCAGAGAGAAATCTTTATTTTCCAGTTGCTTAAGATAACGCATCATCTGTGTTTCACTATGATAAGTGTTAAACACAGGGTGGGTCATATAATCACTTTTGCGCTGACAGTTAGATGGTATCGCACTGAATTCATTGGCAGAGATGCTCTCTGACAGAGCAGAGATATCTGCTTCAGCCGCAAAAATCTGTAATAAAGACTGAACATCGACCAGCGTTGTTGTTTCGTCCAGACTGATGCCCAGTTTACTGTCCAGTTTTCTCAGGTTGATATGTGCTGTCAACGCTTTGGTATAGATAGCTTCAGTATTGTCCCCGGTAACCAGCGTGATAGTGTCGAAGAAATATTGATGCTGCAGTTTATAACCGGCATTTTTCAGACCTTGTGCCAGTATTGCTGTCATATGATGGGTACGGCGGGCAATCTTACGCAATCCTTCCGGGCCGTGGTAAACCGCATAGAAAGCCGCCATATTGGCCAGCAGAGCCTGTGCAGTGCAAATGTTGGATGTGGCTTTTTCCCGGCGGATATGCTGTTCCCGGGTTTGCATAGCCATACGCAGTGCCGGATTACCTTTACTGTCAATGGATACACCGATAATCCGTCCCGGCATTGTACGCTTGAATTTATCTCTGGTTGCCATAAATGCGGCATGTGGGCCACCAAAGCCAACGGGGACACCAAAACGCTGAGAACTGCCAATGACGACATCTGCCCCCATTTCACCTGCTGGTTTCAGTAATACAGAAGCAAGAAGATCGGTCGCAACAGTAACCAACATACTATTGTCATGTGCCAGCCTGATAAGGTCAGTGAGATCGCGTACTTCACCGGTTGTTCCCGGATACTGAAGTAAGGCACCGAAAACAGGTTGCTGTGGCAGGCTGTCTGCTGCTCCCGTTACGACATCGAGGCCGATAAATTCTGCCCGGGTTTTAATCACGGCCAGTGTCTGGGGATGGACGTCATCGGCAACAAAGAAGGTATTACTTTTGTTTTTTCCTGCTCGTTTACACAGGGTCATCGCCTCTGCAGCCGCAGTTGCTTCGTCCAGCAGTGAAGCATTGGCAATATCCATTCCGGTAAGATCGATAACCATTTGCTGAAAGTTAAGCAGTGCTTCTAGTCTGCCCTGAGATATTTCCGGCTGGTATGGAGTATAAGCCGTATACCAGCCCGGATTTTCCAGTACGTTACGCAGGATCACATTTGGTGTGTGAGTATTGTAGTATCCCTGACCAATAAAGGTTCTGAATAACTGGTTTTGTTTTGCGTAGTGCTGCATTGCATTCAGCATATCAGCTTCACTCATTGGCGTATCCAGGCCCAATGGATGAGAAGAACGGATAGCAGAAGGAATTGTCTGGTTTGTCAGGTCATCCAGTGTCTCTGCTTTTACCGTGTTCAGCATGATTTGCTGAGCTGTTTCATCTGATCCGTTATGACGTGAGGTAAAATCACTGGCCGGACTCAGATGTGTTATGAGCGAATGGTGGTTTCGATCTGTCATACTAACTCCGAATCATCCGTTATTCGTCTTCTTCAATGGTATTTAGGTAATCTTCGGCATTTTTCAGATTATCCAGTTCTGAAGGATCGCTCAGAGTTACTTTGACGATCCAGCCGCCTTCATAGGGTTCTTCATTTATTAGCTCTGGGCTGTCTTCCAGTTCTTCATTTATTTCAATAATTACACCGGAAACAGGTGCATATATATCTGATGCAGCCTTTACCGATTCAACCAGAGAGAATTCTTCACCGGCCTCGATTACTGCCTCAACTTCAGGAAGATCGACGAAAACAACATCGCCCAGCATTTTCTGTGCGTGATCCGAAATACCGATAGTGGCTGTTCCGTCGCCGTTGTCTTTTACCCACTCATGGCTGTCTGTGAATTTTAGTGTCATATCCATGTACATATTCTCCGAAGATGGAATTATTGCTAATAGGTTGTTCTCGTTACCTGACCGTTCAGTCAGCATTCAGGATCTGCGTTCACCATTCCCTGAGAGGATAGCTGATGCAGAAAGTGTTGCTTGGTCTTTTTATGCAACATACCGATTGTTGAATTGCTAATCAATAGAAAAGTTTCTCATTGGAAACTATTTTTATTTTTTTAAGAGGTAATCCCGTATAGGCGATAGAGGTTTGCAATTGTCTTCTGCTGTGTAACACTTGCCATATCAGAAGAAATGAGCCGTAGATGATGACAGACAAAATAACTGATCAGTACCCGTCACTGTTACTGGATAAAGAAAACCAGGACGAACGTATAGAGCCGCTGAAACTCGGGCAGCGGATTAAAGCTATCCGGATGGGACTTTCTCTGACACTGGAAGAGGCAAGCCAGCGCACTGGACTGGCACGCTCCACGCTATCGAAAATTGAAAATGAACAGATATCTCCGACCTTTCAGGCCATGCAGAAACTGGCCGCTGGGTTACAGATAGATATGCCGCAACTCTTTGAACCGCCAAAGAAAAATTCAGCGACAGGCCGAAGGGATGTCACGCTGAACGGGCAGGGAAAGCCTCATCCGACTCCGACCTATGAGCATGAGCTTTTGGCGACACATCTTTCTAATAAGAAGATGATGCCATTTAAAACCCGTATTCGTGCCAGAAATTTTTCCGATTATCATGGCTGGATAAAACATGATGGCGAAGAGTTCCTTCTGGTGTTGGAAGGCGAAGCTATGTTTTACACTGAATTTTACGAGCCTATTCGTCTGGGAGAAGGCGATAGTGCTTATTATGATGCCAGCATGGGACATATGCTGACATCGGTCAGTGAACAGGACGCTCTTATCCTTTGGGTTACCGCTCAATAATTCGGGTACTTACCTGGTATGTTGGCGATGAATGCAGCAAAAAAAGCGTGATTATTCGTCTGTAATCTGTTATTTCTGTGCATAAGGTAAATTAAGTTTCCTATTGGAAACTCTGTTAAAGTAGCTTTACGGAGAAAGCGATGACTCAGCCATTACAGAAAACCCCTCTTTATGATCTACATGTGCAGGCCGGAGCAAAAATGGTGCCTTTCGCCGGGTTTGATATGCCGGTGCAGTACCCTTTAGGCGTAAAAAAAGAGCATATCCACACGCGTGAGTCAGCCGGACTTTTTGATGTGTCCCACATGGGGCAACTGCTTCTGAGTGGTGATAATGCAGCAAAGACAATGGAAGCACTGGTACCGGTGGATATTATGGATCTTCCGGAGGGTAAGCAGCGTTATGCATTCTTCACCAATGAACAAGGTGGCATACTAGATGATCTGATGGTAACCAATTTTGGTGAATACCTGTATGTGGTGGTGAATGCAGCCTGTAAAGCGCAGGATATTGCCCATTTACGGACTCATCTGCCGGAAGATGTTGAGCTGACGTTGCTGGATGACCGAGCTCTGCTGGCTTTACAGGGACCTAAAGCCGCAGAGGTTTTGGCTCGTATTCAGCCGGAAGTTGCGCAGATGGTTTTTATGGATGCCAGAAAACTGGTTATAGATGGTGTTGAATGTTTTGTCAGCCGTAGTGGCTATACCGGAGAAGACGGATTTGAGATTTCAGTTCCGGCAGCATCGGCTGCTGAGCTGGCCGAGAAGCTGACCCGTTATGAAGAGGTTGAGTGGATTGGTTTAGGCGCGCGGGATTCACTGCGTCTGGAATGTGGCTTGTGTCTGTACGGACATGATCTGGACACAACCACCACACCGGTTGAAGCCAGCCTGCTGTGGGGGATCAGCCCGGCCCGGCGCAGTGGTGGTATCAGAGAAGGTGGTTTTCCCGGCGCCGGTATTATTCTGGAACAGATTGAACATAAAGGTGCAGCCAGAAAACGCATCGGTCTGGTGGGCGAAACTAAAGCTCCGGTTCGTGAAGGGTGTAAACTGTTTGACAGTGCCGATAATGACATCGGGGTAGTGACCAGCGGTACGGCAGGGCCGACAGCCGGAAAACCTGTTTCGATGGCATATATTAAAACAGAATTTTCTGCTGTGGATACACAGGTTTTTGCCGAAGTCCGGGGCAAAAAACTACCGATGAAAGTGACTAAAATGCCGTTTGTTCCCCAGCGTTATTACCGGGGGTAATTGTCATTTGGTTATGGACAAGTCGGTTCTATTTGCAAAATAAATTTTGGTGGAAGATACCGGTTTCTTTAATCCCTGAAACCGGTATTATTAAAAGCTTGCATTTATTTATAAGAGCTTACTGCATGAAACTTGTTTTATCCTGTTGTCTGAGTTTTCCCTTTCTTATTACAAGCTTTCAGGCTTTTTCTACAGATGTTTCCACTTATATTGTTAATGGTGAAGTAACTACAACAACAGAGTTCGATACATTTGTCAGTCTTTATTATAACGATGGCACTAGTAGTGGTATTTACTGTGGTGGGACGATCATAGATGATACCCATGTTCTTACGGCGGCTCACTGTGTTAGAGCCGGTTATATGGATTATACGTCTATCGTTCAGGTTGATGATGAGAGCAGCTCTACATTATCAAATGCCGAAAAATATACGGTAGCCAGTTATTATTATCGTGGTGATTATGTAAATAGTGACAGTCAGCTATGGCCGAACGATATTGCGATAATAGAACTGGTATCGGGAATAAACACCAGTGCTAGTACATCTCCTGTTGCTACTCAGACGGATTACCAAAGCTCTTCTGAAATATTTACCGCTGTTGGGCATGGTAATACAAGTACTGGTGTTGACGATGAAGAAACTTTGCTTAAAACGAACTTAATCTATGTCAGTACCAGTGATTGTCAGACGGCTTTAGGTAGTGCTATTACATCAAATCATCTCTGTTTTGATGGTGAACAAGATGGTACTACTTATAAGGATGCAACGTGTCAGGGAGACTCGGGAGGGCCGGTATACTGGAATGATAACGGAGATTATAAACAGGTAGGGATTGTTAGCTTCGGCCCTTCAACCTGTGGGCTGGCGAGTTCGGATGTTGTCACAGTAACAACAGAAATATCTGACTATACTGATTGGATAGAAGGTGTGATAAATAATTCGCCCTCCAGTCTTGATGTGGTGACATACAAGTGTACGATTTCGGGTTCGAGTGTGAGCTGTGCCCAATATAGTTCCAGCTCTTCTTCCTCTTCCTCAGGTGGGGGCGGCAGTATCCCGCTATTCTCTTCTTTATGCCTGCTTATTGCGGCTTTGGTAAGAAAACACCGACATTAATTTATTATTCTGCTACAAGAGAGAGGTGACTCTCTCTTGTTATGCTTTATCTGTTTCTTTTCCATCTTTTCTCCGCTTATTACCGGCAGGCTGAACGCCGTTATTCATCAGAAATTGTGAAACTGATTAATTTCATACATTGACATTTGTGATTTACATCAAGATAATTACTTGCATAGTCAATTAATGACATGTCAACTTAACTAAAGGGCAGCAAGTTTATTATGAAAAATAGTCCGTTACTGAATAGTTCTGTAGAGGACAACATCGGTCTACTGATAGGGAGCTGTAACCGGATAAAAGATCGTCTGCTCGATCAACATCTGCAGGAAGAAGGCATCACAGGCACACAGGCGAAGGTACTCTTTTCGATCTATCGCTGTAAGCTGAGTCGTCAGTGCGATATCGGTAAAAAACTGAATGTGGATGGCAGTGCGGTAACTCGTATGTTGGATCGCATGGAAAAGAAAGGGCTGATCACCCGTACTCAGTCGGAACATGACCGACGTGAAATACGGGTAGAGCTTACGGAAAGCGGACTTGATGTTACTTTACGGGCTGTCCGGTTGGCTTATATGGCTATCGAAGAGCTATGCCAGCCATTGTCTGATGACGAAACAGAAATACTGAGAAATATACTTAAAAAAGTCATTGCATTTCATTGTATTGGCTAAAGAACTATATCAGTGAGGGATTTTAGTTTGTTAAAAAAACTACCTATGGCTTTGGTTGCGCTGCCATTTATTTACGGGTGCAGTGCTCCGGATAATATCCAGCCGACAGCTCAGTTTAACACCAGTGCGATTGAACAAAGTGAATCATTACAAAACCGTCTTAGTGCTGTCGAATGGCCGGTTACCCGTTGGTGGGAGCAGTATCAGGATCCACAGCTCAATCGTCTGATTGAACAGGCGGTTAGTGATAATCCGGACATGTCTCTGGCGGATGCTCGTCTTAAGCAAGCGTCTGCTTTCGTTGATCAGGCCGATGCTCAGTTTGATCCGAATGTGTCGGCTGATGCCAGTGTGCGCCGCTCACGATTTTCCCGGCTTGAAGACTACTCTTTTGAAGGTAATCAATACAGTACTAGCCGTTCATTAGGGCTGAATGCCAGTTATAGTTTCGACCTGTGGGGAGGAAAGAAAGCGGCATGGGAGGCCAGTGTCGATAGCCTGCATGCAGCTGAAGTGGAACATCAGGCTGCGGTGATCAGTCTGTCCGGTGCAGTAGTGAAAACCTATGTTCAGCTTGCCAGCGCTTATGCGCTGGAAGATTTGGCACGTAAGGATCTTGAGCGTAATCAGCATATTGAATTGATCACGCAGAGACTTCTGGATAATGGGTTGACTTCAGAAGACCGGTTATATACAGCACAGAGTGCAGCAGCAGCAGCACAGCAGGTATTGAAAACCCGCGCCTTAACCGTTGCAAAAACAACCAATGCACTGGCAGCATTGCTCGGAGCAGGTCCTGATGCAGCACAGTCTATTCAACGACCAGTCATTAAGGTAAATAGTGATATCACTATACCGGCAAATTTGCCGGCAGAATTGATCGGTCGTCGCCCGGATATTACTGCGGCTAAATGGCGGGTGGAAGCCGCAGATAAGCAGATTACCGTAGCAAAGACCCGTTTTTATCCCAATTTTAATCTGTCGGCCATGGCTGGATTTAAAGCAGTGCTCGGTGATGCAATGTTCGAAGATGTGAGCCGGTCATGGAATGTGACTCCTGCCGTGTCTTTACCTCTGTTTCGCTCTGGATTAAAGGCGGATCTACGCAGTACCACTGCAGATTACGATATAGCGGTGACTCAGTATAACAAAACCCTGATACAAGCTTTGAATGACGTCGCAGATAATATTCTTACGTTGCAGTCTGTTGAACTTCAATTGACCGATGCAAAACGCAGCATGGAGCTGGCGGAGAAAAGTTATCACATTACAGAACAGCGATATCAGGCTGGCATGGGTAGTCAACTGGAAACACTGATGGCAGAGCAGCAGTTGCTCGCATCGGAGTCTATGTATACGCAGTTGAAAAATCAGCAGCAGGAAACACAGGTTCTGTTAATTCAATCTCTTGGTGGCGGCTTTCAGAACGCTTCCGAAGAACAATAATCTCTGCAGATACGAACGAGTAAGGTCATATAATGCAAACTACACCAGAGACGCATATGAATTCAAATAAAAGCAAGCGTAAAAAAGGTTTTACCGTCTTTTTCCTATTGATCATCCTCGCTGCGGGCGCGGCAGGATACTACTACGTTAATTTTCTTGAGGGCAGTGAAAGTACAGAGGATGCCTACGTCAGTGGTAACCTGGTACAGATTACGCCGGAAATTCAGGGTACAGTGACCAGTATTCTGGTTGATGACGGGGACTATGTCGAGAAAGGGCAAGAGCTGGTGTATTTTGACAGCGCGGATGCTGAGATAAATTTTGAAGCTGCGGAAGCCAATCTTGGTCAGGCTGTTCGGCAGGTTCGCTCTCAGTTTAACGGTGTGGCTCAGGCTCAGGCAGTTGTTGACGAGCGCTTGATCGCACTGAAAAAAGCCCAGAGGGATTATGAACGCCGGAAAAATATGGTTGAAGCGGGAGGTTTATCCCGCGAAGAACTGAGCCATGCGAAAGATACCGTCAGCTCGGCACAAAAAGCACTGGACGTTGCCAGACAACAACTGAATGGACAGAAAGCCATGGTTGGTAATACCACAGTGGAAAGTCATCCGATTGTGACTGCGGCTGTAGCCCGCTTGCGACAAGCTTATCTTGAGCAGCATAGAACACACCTGATCGCACCGGTTTCCGGTTATGTTGCACGCCGTAATGTTCAGGTCGGGCAGCGGGTGGTTCCGGGAACCGCTTTGATGGCTGTTGTACCTCTGTCTGATGTCTGGGTAGAGGCCAACTTTAAAGAAACGCAGTTGAAAGATATGCGTATCGGACAGCCGGTTGTTCTGACTGCGGATCTATATGGTGAAGATGTTCAGTATCATGGCCGTGTTGAAAGTCTGGGTATTGGTACGGGGAGTGCTTTCTCTGTATTGCCAGCACAAAACGCAACGGGTAACTGGATCAAAGTGGTTCAGCGTTTGCCTGTGCGCATCACTCTGGACCGCGATGAACTGGATCAACATCCGCTACGTATCGGTCTGTCTATGATTGCTGAAGTCGATATCCGTTCTAAAGATGGTGATTTGCTTGCGATGTCATCGCCAGAAGCCCCTCGTTTTGAGACGGATGTTTATCAGCAGAATCTTGCCGGTGTACAGAATATTGTGGCACAGATCATTAAGCAGAATGACGTGATTAGTGTGAGTCAGTAATTCCGACTGGAGTATAATTTCAGATGAGTCAGTCCGAGAATTTTCAACCTAAAAACCTGGCACTGTGTACCTTTGCGATATCTCTGGGGGTATTTATGCAGGTGCTGGACAGTACGATAGCCAACGTATCTTTGCCGACGATTGCCGGTAACATGGGGGTAAGTCTGAATCAGGGAACCTGGGTGATTACCTCATTCACGGTCAGTAATGCGATAGGTCTTCCTGTCACTGCCTGGTTAAGTCGACGTGTTGGTGAAGTCCGGCTGTATGTGGCGGCGCTGGTTTTCTTTCTTATTACCTCATTTCTTTGTGGTGCAGCGCAGTCAATGGGACAACTGGTGTTGTTCCGGACTCTACAGGGGCTCGCAGCTGCGCCTTTGTTTCCTATGAGTCAGGTGCTGCTGCTGTCCATCTTCCCGAAAGAAAAACGTAGCATGGCGCTGGCACTACTCGGAATGGTTGCTGTTGTCGGACCGATTGTGGGGCCTATCCTTGGCGGCTGGCTGACTTATGACTACAGCTGGCCATGGATCTTCTTTATCAATATCCCAATCGGTATTTTTACCATTGCAGTTGTGCTTTCTGAACTGAAAGATAAGCCACATCAGCCAGCCAGGGGTAAACTTGACTGGGTTGGCCTGAGTACTATGGTTCTTGGGGTCGGTGTATTGCAGATTGTGCTGGATAAAGGCAATGAGCTGGACTGGTTTAACAGTTCGTGGATTATTGCCGGTACGGTGTTTGCTGTGCTCATGCTGGTGGCTATGGTTATCTGGGAACTTACTGATGATCAGCCGATTATTAATCTGAAGTTGTTCGCAAACCGGAATTTCTGCATTGGTACGATTGTTCTGACTCTTGGTTTTGCCAGTTTTTTCAGCATCAACCTGATCCTGCCGCAATGGCTGCAGAGTCAGATGGGTTACACGGCTTTCTGGTCGGGATTAGCGGCTGCTCCGATGGGTGTTCTGCCACTGTTTCTGACCCCTGTGCTCGGACGTTTCGGACCTAAGCTTGATATGCGTATTCTGGCTGCTTTTTCGTTTGTAGTGATGGGGGTTAGCTGTTATTTGCGCGCTCAGTTTAATACAGATGTGGACTTTACTACTATTGCGCTAGTCCAGCTGTTTATGGGGATTGGTATTTCGTTATTTTTTATGCCGATGACCACCATATTGCTGTCTGATCTGCATGGGCCAGAGGTTGCGGATGCAGCATCGTTGTCAACGTTTATTCGGACGTTAGGAGCCAGTTTTGCTTCATCACTGACAACCTGGTTCTGGACACACAATGCCAGTGTGCACCATTCAGTGTTAACTGAACATGTATCGCCATATAATCCAGCCGCTCAGCTGTGGGTAAATGGTGGAGTTGCCGAGTTGACTCAGGCTAATAATATAGTGACACATCAGGCATTTATGCTATCAACGCTGGATCTGTTTGAACTGTTACAGTGGTGTTTTATTGTGCTTGTCCCCTTCATTTTCCTGACCGTTTACCGCAAACCGGAAAGCCACGCTGGTGGTGCCGGAGCCGCTCATTAATATCATTCACCTCAGGATATAAAAAAGGGACACTTAGATAAGTGTCCCAATAAATGCCTACGGGGGCGGAGGCAAAATCATTAAAATATGATATTAATCTTTCGCTACATGATGATTTTTCAGGAACGCGTAACCGAAACCAGTTACCGCAGTACCTGCTGCGATAGCAACGATGTACATCAGTACCGGGCTGATAGCTCCTGGAATTAGCAGTACAAACAGACCACCGTGTGGAGCCATTAGTTTAGCGCCGAATAGCATAGACAGAGCACCTGTTACCGCACCACCAGCCATACAGGCAGGGATTACACGCATTGGGTCTTTTGCCGCGAATGGAATCGCACCTTCAGAGATAAAGCACAGACCCAGTACGAAAGAGGCAATACCACCTTCACGTTCATCTTCATTGAACTTGCTGCGGGCAAGGAAAGTCGCCAGACCCATACCCAGAGCAGGAACCATACCTGCAGCCATGATGGCAGCCATTGGCAGATATTGCTCAGAAGCCAGCAGACCGACACCGAAAGTATAAGCGGCTTTATTTACCGGACCACCCAGGTCGAAACACATCATTGCGCCAAGGATAATACCCAGAAGAACAGCGTTTGCACTACCCATGTTAGTCAGGAAGTCAGTCATTGCTTTCATGATTGCTGCAACAGGGTCACCAACGACGTAGATCATAACCAGACCGGTAAACAGAGTCGCAACCAGAGGGATGATCAGGATTGGTTTCAGTGCTTCCATAGTTTGTGGAAGCTGAACTTTTTCAGCAACAAATTTTGCAGAATAACCGGCGATGAAACCCGCTGCGATACCACCCAGGAAGCCTGCGCCGATAGACGATGCCAGCATACCACCGACAAGACCAGGTGCAAGCCCCGGACGGTCAGCGATGGAGAAGGCGATGTAACCAGCCAGAACTGGAATCATCAGAGCAAAAGCAGAACCGCCACCAATTTTCATCAGAGCCGCTGCCAGTGTTCCTTCTTCTTTAAATGCTTCGATACCGAATACAAAAGAAAGGGCAATAATCAGACCACCAGCAACCACAACAGGCAGCATGTGTGATACACCGGTCATCAGGTGCTTATACACGCCTTTTTTCTCTTCAGATGCAGATTCGCTTGAAGACTTGCCAGAATGTGAATAAACAGTTGCTTGTGCGAATGCTTTATCCATTTCTTCAGCGGTTTTCTTCAGAGCTGGACCTGTGTTTGTTTTGTACAGTTTTTTGCCGTTAAAACGATCCAGAGGAACGTCGATATCAGCGGCGATAATGACCAGATCCGCATCGGCGATTTCCTGATCCGTGAGCTGATTTTTGGCACCAACGGAACCACGGGTTTCAACCTTGATCTGATGACCTCGGCGCTTACCTTCTGCTTCCAGTGCCTCTGCCGCCATAAATGTGTGAGCAACACCGGTCGGACAAGCCGTAATTGCAACAATTTTCTTTGCGCCACCTTCGGATGCAGCAGGTGCAGTCTGAAGTGTGGTTGCTTGTGCTGCGGTCAGTTCAGTCGCATTGGCGGTGGCTTTTTCCAGCCATGCTTTAGGGTCTGCAGTGACTTCGGAAATAGCCGCCTGATACACTTTCTTACCTACGAAACGTGCTGTATCGATTGGGGTATTGGTGGCAATCACAACTGTATCTGCTTTTGCGATATCCTCTGCAGTAAGGGTTTTTCCTTCTACTACGCTGGAATGGCATTCAACCACGGCGTTCCAGTTTAGTGCCTTAGCGGCTTGTTCAAGTAATCCGGCTGCGATAATGCTGTTTGCAACACCGCTCGGACAAGCTGTGATAATGGCAATATTCATAATACTCGACCTTCTTATCTGTTAATTCCGAAGAATGTTAGTTAAGTTCTTTAAATAGAATTTCTTTTTGTAGGGTTTCAAGCTCGTCAAAGCTTGGTACGCCGACACCCACCTGCGAAACTGCTAAAGCAGAGAGAGCGGTAGCGAAACTTAATAACTGAGGTTTATCCATTTCCTGCATATGCCCCCAGCAGAGACCGGCAACTAAGGTATCCCCTGCGCCTACAGTACTAACCACCTGCATTTTTGGCGGCTGAGACCGTAGCCACTTACCTTGGTTTAACCACATAACACCGTCTGAGCCCATTGACACCACAATGTTTTCAATTCCCTTATCAGCAAGCTGCATAGCGGCTTCCTGACAAGCTTCCGGCGTGTCCAGTTCTTTTCCGACAAAATCGGAAAGTTCTTCATCGTTTGGCTTGATCAGCCAAGGATTAGCATCCAGCCCCGCAACTAAGGCATCACGGCTGCTGTCAAACAGCACCTTTTTACCTTTTTCGTGCAGGCGTTGAATCCATGAAGCACAAAGTGTTGGTGAGATGCCTTTAGGCAGGCTTCCCGCCATTACGAAATAATCGTTGTTTTCGGCAAGGCGGAACAGGTTCTCTTCGAACTGCTCAATTGCGGCCTCGTCGACAGGTACTCCGGGGAAGTTGATATCACTGACTTTTCCGGATTTTTCAACCAGCTTAACGTTGATACGGGTTCCTCCGTTTACACGGACAAATTCATCTTTAGCACCTATCTGTTCAAAAAGCTGGCAGAACAGTTCCTGATTGTCTCGACCCAAAAATCCGGTGACGGTAACTTCTGCTCCCAGATCGGACAGCACCCGGGCTACATTGACTCCTTTACCGGCAGCATGCAGGGATCCTTGTTTGACCAGGCTCACTGTACCGACATTCAGTGAATTCAGGCTACCGGTCAGATCCAGTGCCGGATTCAGGGTGATGGTGACAACTTTTTTGGTAGTCATCCTGTTCTCCTTACGCTTCGCCCAGACCTGCTGCGATAGCCGCACCGATAGCAGTCAGTGCTGCTTGTGCATCAGCACCGTCGGCGGTGAATTGCAATTCGTGATCTTTTTTCACGCCCATGGCGATGACTTTCATTAGGCTTTTTGCATTGACTGGCTTGCCGTCACCATTCAGGTTACAAACCTTGATGTTGGATTCGAATTTCTTCGCTTCAGCAACCAGCATGGCTCCCGGACGGGCATGCAGTCCGTGTGCATTTTTGATCTTAAATACAGCTGTGTTACCTTCAGATCCTGCCACTGCATCGGTTTCATCTTCACCACTGAAGAATGTCAGTAACTCTTCATTGCGAGCTTCGATAATTGCTGTTTGTTTTTTCTGGAATACCAGTTGGCTGAGTGCTTCCAGCATATTGTGGTGGGCATTGTTACAAACCGCGAAAGCGATCAGTGCTTTTACCGGCTGGTTTTTAAATGTAAATTCGGTTGATGTTGAAACAAATGACATTGCAGTCCTGCTCACAGCGGTGTTGCTGCTGACCAGCCACAGCCCTTGTCCCAGATGGGTTGGCTCTTTAGTGACCAGTTCTGCTACGAAGTCTGCTGCCACGGCTTGTTTATTTTTCAGAAGGCCACCGGCAACCGCACTTAGCTGAACCATATCGCCGGCAGGGAAGTCATGCTGAATAAGAGAAAGATCAAAATCGGCATTAAACTGAACTTCACCGTTCAGCAGAGCCATAATTTCTTCTTTGGTTGTGGCTTGTTTCAACTTCTCTTCTACACCATCGGAAGAAAGGACCTTAGTCAGTTGTTTAAGAATACCTAAGTGTTCATCAGATTTAGCGGCAATACCGATAGCCACATACACGGTATTTCCATCACTCCAATTGACACCTGCCGGGAAGTGGTGGACTGCAACACCGGTATTTTTTACAAGGTGACGTGTATCGGTTGTACCGTGCGGAATGGCGATACCATTACCTAAAAATGTTGAGTTTTGTGCTTCACGGTTAAGCATGCCTTCCACATAGCTCGCTTCAACCAGACCTTTTTCTGCCAGATCGATAGCCAGTTCACGAATTGCATTTTTCTTATCGTCTGCGGCCTGGTGGAGTTTGATGTCTTGTGTTGTCAGTTTTAGCATGTTCGCCTCTCTGGTTTCCTGGTAGAGATTGGTTGATTCTTAATCGCTGAACGGTTTGGCTGAATCGGTTCAGCAAAGCTTTAAAAAAATTCAGCAAAGCTATTTCAATGTGTTGCTGATCAGGATCTACATAATAAAAGTAGGTGATACGCTTCAAATTTCAAGTTTTGCTGAATCCTTTCAGCTTTTATACTGAATCGTTTCAGCGTATAATTCAATACAGATTAGTAATTGGCCGATAGATTTATGATCTGACGCACAGAATGATATGAGAATCTAACGGGATCTTGGTGAAAGATATGACTTTAGACGAAGTAGCAAAGTTAGCGGGTGTTTCAAAAACGACCGCTAGCTATGTAATAAACGGTAAGGCTCAAAAGTACCGGATCAGTGAAAAAACACAGAAGAAGGTGATGGCCGTTGTTGAAGAATATAACTACCGTCCGAACCTGACCGCATCTTCATTACGGGCCGGAAACAGTCGTTCATTTGGTCTTATCATTCCGGATCTGGAAAACAGCAGTTATGCCAAGCTGGCGAAATTGTTGGAACAAAACTCCCGTAAAGCAGGTTATCAGATTCTGATAGGCTGTTCCGATGACGATCCGGAAACAGAAGAAAAGCTGGCTGATGCGCTGGTCAGCCGTCGTATTGATGCTCTGTTTGTGGCCAGTTGTCTGCCGGATGGCAGTGAGTATTACCTGAATATTCAGACATCAGGAACTCCGGTTATCGCGCTTGACCGTCCACTGGATGATGAACATTTTTCCTGTGTGATCAGTGAAGATTTCAGCTCTGCTTATGAGCTGACCCATTCAGTACTGTCCGGTAATGTTGAAACGGTCGGACTGATCGGAGCATTACCCGATCTTAATGTTTCTAAAGAACGCCAGCTTGGTTTTGAAGCTGTGCTTCGGGCACAATCGAAAAAATCCATTATTGGTTATGGTGAGCATTATTCACGGGATGATGGCAAAGCAATTTTCGAAAAATGGATGAAAGAAGGTGTCTTACCTGATGCCGTTATTACGACCTCTTATGTTTTGCTGGAAGGGGTGCTGGATGTCCTTTTAGAACACCCGGCACTGATGAACCAGATCAAACTGGGTACGTTTGGTGACAGCCGCTTGCTGGATTTCTTGCCAACCAAGGTTAATTCATTGCCACAGCAGTTTGAATTGATTGCAGACAGTGCTTTGGAGTTGGCATTGAATGCTTCAGCCAAACGGTATCATACCGGTATTGAGCTGATCCCGCGTAAAATTATCCGCCGCTAATTTTCAACATTTCTTTCTTTTTTGTGAACGTTCCCAAAACAGGCGTTTTTCGCCTGTTCTATCCTGTCTCTCTATTGTGTTTTTATCTTCACCAATTTAATGAATTCTGTGCTTATTGCGATGCATGGGGTTCGCTAAATTGCTTTATATCGATGTAACAATTACGGATACAAAAGAGACAGGAGTGGTGTATGCAGTCAGAGCTGATGGGCAGAAAAGCACTAGCATTGATTTTAGAGTCGGTTGAGCTACCAAAATTAACCAAGAAAGACGAAAAAGAATTCCATAAGCGGCTGGAGCTGCATTTTCCGGCACTGATCCGTAACTTGCATCAGCTTTATGGGGAGCGTTATGATTTTTTCTATCATATTCAGCAGTTGGTAAAAGAGATGGCGGACTCTTTTGCCTCCCGAAATCGAAAATTAAAGAACAGAGATGAGCTACGCCTGAAGGAGCCGACCTGGTATCGGAGTGAGAAAATGCTGGGGATGGCTTTGTATGTGGATCTGTTTGCCGGTGATTTGAATAAGCTGAAGGAAAAGATCCCTTATCTTCAGGAGCTTGGTGTGAATTATGTGCATCTGATGCCGTTGTATAAATCACCGGAGGGTAACAGTGATGGTGGCTATGCAGTTTCTGATTACCGAAGTGTTGATCCTAAATTGGGGACGGAGAGAGAGCTGATCTCGGTTGCGGATGCATTTAATGATGCGGGGATCAGTCTGGTACTGGATTTTGTGTTTAATCACACTTCAAATGAACATGAATGGGCGAAGAAAGCCCGGGTGGGAGATGATAAATACGCCGATTTTTATTATTTCTTCGATGATGAAAAAGAAGTGGATGAATACAATCAGACCTGTCGGGAAATTTTCCCTACGGTACGTCGTGGTAGCTTCACTTTTCTGGACGATATGCAGAAGTGGGTATGGACAACATTTAATAGCTTTCAGTGGGATCTTAATTTTTCTAACCCGGCGGTTTTTAATGCTATTACCGGTGAAATGTTGTTTCTGGCGAATATTGGTTGTGAAGCGTTACGCCTGGATGCACTGGCGTTTATCTGGAAAGAGAAGTGGACGCAATGTGAAAGCTTGCCCAAGGCGCATACTCTAATCCAGTGTTTTAATCTTTGTCTGCAAATTGTTGCCCCTGCGGTACAGTTTAAATCGGAAGCTATCGTGCATCCGGATGAGGTCGCTCAATATATAGATAAGAATGAGTGTCAGCTTTCGTATAATCCGCTGATGATGGCTCTGATGTGGGAAAGCCTGGCGACCCGTGAAACTAAGTTGCTGACAGCTTCGCTGAAAAAGAGTTTTTCAATTTCACCTCAGTGTAGTTGGGTGAACTATATCCGTTGCCATGATGACATTGGTTGGACGTTTGATGATGCTATCGCAGGACAACTGGGTATTAATGGTTTTGACCATCGTAAATTCCTTAATCGGTTCTATACCGGACGTTTTGCCGGCTCTTTTGCGGAAGGGGTGCCTTTTCAGGAAAATCCGACAACTGGCGATTGTCGCGTCTGTGGTTCTCTGGCTTCTCTGGCGGGACTGGAACAGGCATTGTCAACCGGTGATCACACCGCACTGGAATATGCGCTGAAGCGGGTGCGTCTGATGAACAGTATCAGTCTGTCTATTGGCGGTATTCCGCTGATCTATCAGGGAGATGAGTTGGGAATGCTTAATGATCACAGTTATCTGAATGATGAGCATAAGAGAGATGATTCCCGTTGGGTAAATCGCCCCTATATTACGGAAGAAGCACTGAAACTGGCTCTTCAGGGCGAGGCTCCGCAAGCCAGAATTCATCGTGAACTTAAACACATGATTCAACTACGACAGGAAAACCCGGTATTCGGAGAGGCTGGCACTGAGATACTGGAAACCTATCAGCCTCATCTCTTTGCCTATGTGCGGCAACATGAAAATGGCGACAAAATGCTGGCGATCTGTAATTTTAGCGAGCAGGAACAGCGTGTACCGCTTTCCATCTGTGATGTACTGGGCTCCCGGAGTGTGGAAGATATGCTGCAGGGCAAAATTGCTGACTACGGTAACGAAATTATTCTCGAGGCGTATGATGTATTGTGGCTGAAGGCTGTCTGAGTATAAATGAACAAGGGCATAATATTATGCCCTTGCTACTGATCTTATGTTCAGAGATCGTTAAATCTTAAAGTACCCCAGTTCGCTTCTCTGAGCTTCGGCCAGTTGAGCCAGTTCAGACGATGCCTGCAGGGTCTGATGAATGGCTGCTACGTTTTTATGTACCAGGTCAAACGTGTGTGTGGTGGATTGCGATATTTCTTCGGTGACAGCAAATTGCTGCTGTGATGCCGTAGCAACCAGAGTATTGATATCTGAGATAGATTCCGTTGCTGCAGTAATCTCCTCGAACGCAGCTTTAATGTGATCTGCAAGAGTTACGGATTCCTGAATCAGTCCAACGTTCTCTGCCATGTTCTTATTGGCTTTTTCTGACTGAGACTGCAATTTTTCGATAATTTCCTGAATGCTGACAGTGGATTCCTGAGTTTTTGATGCCAGATTTCTGACTTCATCAGCAACGACAGCAAAACCGCGTCCCTGTTCTCCTGCCCGAGCGGCTTCAATAGCGGCATTCAGGGCCAGCAGGTTTGTTTGTTCAGAGATATTATTAATAACTTCTGTTACCGAGCCGATTTCAAGTACAAAACGACTCAGTTCATCCACTATGCCCGCTGTTGTTGTTACCGACTCATTTATCTGGTCGGTCAGAACAATATTTTTTTCCAGTGTCTGTTTGCCGCTTTCTACGCTGGACTGGGCTTTTCTGGCTTCATCCTCTGCCATTACTGCCTTGTCACTGACTTCCTGAGAGGTTGAAGACAGTTCATTGATAGCCGTAGAAACCTGTTCTATTTGCTGGAGTTCATCCTGAGCATTGTTCTGGGTTTCGCTCATGACCACATTCAGTTCCTGAGCGGCAGATGATACGTTTTCAGAGATATTGTGTGAGTTTTTAATCAGTGTTGCTAACTGAGCCGACAGGTTGACCAGAGAACGATAGATCCCGGTTTCTTTTCCTGTAGGAGTCATATCTTGTGTCAGATCGCCACCGGCCATTTTTTCCATCAGACCGGCAATATCCTCCGGGATACCACCGACAGGCCGGATCACCAGACGGTTGATAGTACTGGTTAGAACGAAGCCTGCAATGATAAGGCTAAGCAGACCGGTAATGGCGGCTGAGATCAACTGACTGTCAGCACCTTGCTCAATATTGCTGTTATCAATAAAAGTAACAAAATTCCAGCCATTGACATCCATATGGTCCCAGAATGCTGTAAAGTCTGCATCCTTACCATCGACTTGTGCTGTATAACTGAGTTCGGGGGTGCTTTTGCTGAATTTTTTGTATAGGGGTCTGGACTGGAAGATATTCTTACCGATTAACTCTGGGTAAGGCGCACTGAGAATGGTTCCATTTCCGGTATAAAGAAACATATCTCCCCGTTTATTCACGCTATCCAGCAGAGCCTCGGCCTTAATATTGGATAAAATAGCCATAGAGCTGTTTAGCTTATAGATAACCGCAAGAACGGTATTTCCTGTCGTAGCAGATTGATAAGGCGGAGAGATATAGAAATCTCGGCCCTGATTAAATATGGCATTATAGTAGTCGCGATTCAGAGTCCGTGCATTGGCTGGCAGTTTGCCGGTTTCGTTAAATAGTCCGCCATCTTTTGTGACCACAGCGACACCATCGGTAATGTTATGTTGTGCCTGAAGCAGGGAATGGATCTGTAAGACAGCAGATGCGGAAAGTTGTTCTCCCTGCAAATCTTGTTCGGTTATCGCAGTTGATGAAAGCAGTAGGCGGTAGCTATTAATTTTTCCTGTTAATTTGGCTTCAACAGTGGCATTTTTTTCCCGCAGCAGTTCTTTATGCAGAGAAATACTTTCTTCTCTGAAAGAGTTGTAATCTAAGGCTGCCAGTATAATTACAATAGTGACGATAAGTGCGCTTAAGGTACCTATGATCTGGAGTCTGAATTTATTCATTGTAAGCTCTTTAATTTGTTTTTATTTATAGGGGAATGTACTGTATCCGGTTCAATAATCAGCAGGACGAGTGTGGATTAAACGTCTGCCTAGTTTAGCCAACTAATAATGAAACCGGGTACATTGTTATAGTATCGGATCTTATAAACTGAAACTACAAGCAATAATTAATAAAAATCCGATTTTAACGGCATTTTTATGCAAACGATTACTTTTTTATAAGCCAATGATTTCATTATAAAGTGAAATCAGATGAATATTATTTTGTCCCCCATTCTGTTGGGGCTTTCCAGTTATTTAACCAGGTTACAATTTGCCCTGCGGGCATAGGTCTGGCAATCCCATATCCCTGTGCATAACGGTAGCCCATATTTTTTAACTGTACACCGTGTTCGTTGGTCTCCATGCCTTCTGCAATCACTTTTATATTAAAGGCTTGACATAAGGCAAGAATTCCCTGAAGGATCATTCTGTCTTCATCATCGTCCAGCATATCAATGACAAAGCTGTTATCTACTTTTAGAACATTGACAGGTAACTGTTTCAGGTAAGTCAGGGAGGAGAAACCAGTACCAAAATCGTCCAGAGCAAAATGGATCCCCAGTTTTTGGCACTCACGAATTTTGTCGGCAACGCCGGTCAGATTATCCAGTGCCTGAGATTCTACAATTTCCAGTTCCAGTAAGGATGCATTCAGTTCCGGGTATTTATCCAGTTCATTCTTCATGCGTTCTGCCAGATTGTCCTGTCTGAAATAGAGATGGCTGGCATTTATGCTGACAGGCACCGATATTCCCTGACAGCGCCATTGTTCCAGTTGGCGCAGCGCTTCTTGTACAACCCACTCATCGATATCGACCATCAGACTGTGTTGCTCGACATCCGGTAAAAAGGTCCCGGGAGGCAGTAAACCTTCTTTCGGATGCTGCCAGCGTATCAAGGCTTCCAGTCCGATCACCTTCCCGCTGACCAGATCCACTTTTGGCTGATAGAACAAGCAGAACTCATTCTGTTTTAATCCTCGGGAGATGTCGTTTAATAGTTTTTCCTGTTTTAGTGCATTTTCTTCTGTTTGTGCATCAAAAAAGTGGAAGCCGTTACGGCCTTTATTTTTAGCTACATACATAGCCTGATCAGCCTGACGCAGTAGAATATCTGCTTCTGTACGTACGGACTGGGGAAAGCTGGTTACCCCAAAACTGGCTGTTACAGACAGTGTATTGTTTTTGTACACAACGGGTTCGGAGATGATAGTCAAAAGTTTATGAATGACTTCGAGATCATTCTCTGGTCCTTGTGAATCGAGCAATAACACAATAAATTCGTCGCCACCGAAACGGGCAACCGTATCATTCGCACGTATGGCATCCCGTACCCGTTGTGCAATAATTTTAAGCAGATGATCGCCGTTGTCATGTCCAAACAGATCATTAATTTCCTTAAATCCATCCAGATCAAAATACAAAATAGTGATACGGGAATTAACCCTGTCGACATATTTCATTGCCTGCTGGAGACGGTCAGAAAAGAGAATTCGGTTTGGCAACCCGGTCAGTTGGTCATGATGAGCGATATGTTCTAACTGTTGTTCATGAATTTTCTGCTCAGTGATATCCACTGATATGCCACACAACCCATATACCATACCATCTGAATTGACAAGAGGTACTTTTGTCGTCTGGATACTGCGATGTTTATTCGGGTCATTGTTCCAGAAATTTTCTTCTTCTTTATACAATTTTCGGGTTGTCAGCACCAGTTCATCCGCCTGCATAATATATGCTGCTGATTCCGGGTCATACAATTGATCCACGGTTCTGGATACAATCTGTTGCAAGGTGAGCCCCAGATATGAGCACAGAGACTGATTGGCAAAAAGGTAACGACCTTTTGCATCTTTCATATAGATATAAGCATCAATGTTATCCAGAATGGTTCTGAGGCGTTGTTCTTTTTCTTCCAGAATATCGTTGTGTTTACGACGTAATCGGTTCTGGTGAGCCAATACAATGGTCAGCAGACATAAGAGAAGCATAATGATGCTAATGACTGTTATTTCTTTCCAGTATCTGGTCAGTATAGAGTTATCGGTGTCACGGTAACGAATATCGGCTGCAGATGGCAGTAGTGATGTGGAGATATGAAATTTTTCCAATTGCTGGTAATCAAAAATAGGTAGATTCGGGCTTTTCATTAGAATCGGTACTGATTTTACCGGAGAGCCTTCAAGGAGTTGCCTGGCTTTTATTGCTGCCTGCCGCCCCTGTTCTTCAAGACTAACCAGTATTCCGCCCACAATACCGTTTCCCATTCCGTGTTCATAGATATGAAATACCGGTGCTTTAACCCAATTCATTATCAGGCTGAGAGATTTTTCAAATGATAAGCTGTCATTGACTGAGTCCCGGTAGGCCGCCAGCAGCAGAACACTATCATCGGGGGAAAGCTGTCGCAGAGCATCAAAAAACTGAGGCCAGCGTAGATGGGACAAATCTAGTACTTTGAATGGCAGGGTTGGGTAGTGTTTCTGGAATGAAAGTGCCCGGCGTAAATCAGACTGTCCAGTCGGAGTTCCGTCTGCAATAATATACAACTGCTTCATTGACGGCCGTAACCGGTAGATGAGATCAATTGTTTCACCGACAGAGACTGATTCAACCACACCGGTAACCGTTGGGTTTGGGTGCTCAACCAATTGTGTCGCCAGCTCATAGTTGTTCAGACCGAGAAAAACGACGGGCGCACCGGGAAAAAGAGAGTCGCCATATTTCAGCACAAAATGCAGAGCGTTATCGTCTGCGGTGATCACCAGATCATAAGGTGGGCGGTGTGCCAGTTTATAGGTCAGGTTCTGACGGAATAGCTCAACACTGGTTGCATCATACAGACGTTTACTGTCCATATACTCGACGTCAATAGTCGGTGGATTTTCTCCAAACCCATTGATAATACCCTGATAAATTTGGGGAACGGTAGGGAAAGTCGTATGGTAGGAGTGGATCAGGAGAACCCGGGAATCAGAAATATTAGCCGGCCTTGCTGATAAAGCTGGCCGAACATATGCTAATGTCACCAGAAATGTAATGATGATAACCGTTAATTTGTGCACTCCAGCCCCTACCCAACATCTTGTTCTGATAGAAAAAGTTTAGCTGGTATTTAGCTGTTTTTAAATAAAAGAGCAGAATGTCTTTTAGAGATAAGTTTTGTGTCTTAATTATGCGGATTAGCGTGTATTTCTATTGTTAACCCAACAGTATTGTTGACTGCAATTAAATCCCAGTTATGTGCCAGAGAGATCTCTTTGCATATGGATAAACCGAGTCCGGCTCCGGTATCTTTTCTCTCTGCTCCTTTCCAGAAACGGTCAAATAGTTTATCCAAATCTTGTTCTGCTACTCCGGTTCCCTGATCCGATACTTTGATTAATTTCTTATCCAGAAGGATTCCTACTTGCGACCCGGAAGGTGAGTGTTGTATTGCATTTTCGACCAGATTTTTCAGTAGCGTAAAGAGTGCACCTTTATCTGCATGCCACATCGAAAGTACTGGAGTGACGGTGACATGAATAGAAATATTATGAGCATTTGCCATGCGTTTTAGATACCCGGAAACTTCATTCGCAATATCTGCCGGGTTAACAAGAGTAAATATATAATTATTTTCTTCACTTACTTCAGCAAGCATGAGCAATTGTTGTACTTGTCTTGTCATATAGTCAACATCACTCATCAGCCAGTATTTTTCTTCACTGTCCGGCATGACATCAAGTTGTGTTTTGAGTAAAGCGATAGGCGTTTTTAGCTCGTGAGCTGCTGTTGCCAGAAATTCCTGTTGTAATCTGAACCCTTTTTCTAAGCGATTGAGGACATGATTGAAGCTATCTATCATGGGTATAAGCTCTGTGGGCATCCCCGACTTATCTAATCTGGCTTGAAGTGAACGAGGGGAAATTAGTTGTGCTGACTGAGATACACGTCGTAGAGGGCGCAAGGCATATTTAAGAGTTAAATGTGCACATAAACCGAATACAACGAAGAGAACAAATGAGAAAATAGTAATGCCTTCTTCGGTAAACCGGAAGCCAAAGGTACTATGAGAAAACTGCATAAATCTGCGACTTACAGCAACTTGTACATACCACTGATTACCATCGCGCACAAATGGATGTGTTGAGGCATCAAAAGGGATCCCTTGATTGACAAAGTGAAAGATATTTTTTTCATTTGGAGTAAAAGGTAAATCAGAGGGCCAAATAGGCAAAGATGACGATTTAAATACGGTATTACCTTTGCTGTCTAATACCCTTACCGCTAATTCCGATTGCAGGCTTTGTAGCATCCAAGACATGATATAATCATCATCAGATGCGATACTGGTTGGTTTCCCTTTTTCATTGAATTCTACCTTTTTGGTTATTGCATGAGAGTATTCGGCAATATCTAGCTGGGCATAGAAGTTTTTATTGAAGGAGAGTAGGGCATAACTTACAGAAATAATGAGAAAGATACTTAATAAAGCGCCGATTACATAAGCAATGAGGATTTGTCGGCTAATGCTGGTGGTTAACAGTAATGCTATCCTGGAGAACATAACCTACACCTCTTATATTACTGACTTGCATTCTGGATTGTAAAGATTTTAGTTTCCGTCGTATCCGATGTAGTGATACGTCCAGTGCATTGGGAGTAACTGGTTCGCTGAGTCCCCATCCGGCGGCTTCTAATGCACCGTGCCTTACAATATGACCTTCTTTTTTTACCAGTAAAAGCATAATTTGCATTTCTGCGTTTGAAAGTATTTCGCACTGGTCTTTGCAAATTATCGTATTGGTTTGCGGGTCAAGAGTGATATCTCCGCATGCAGGTGATGAAACTACTGCTATAACCGGACGTCGTAACAAGGCTTTTACCCTTGCAACCAGTTCTGCCATTTCAAATGGTTTACTCAGATAGTCGTCTGCTCCTGATTCCAGACCGTCTACGCGATCGTGCAAGGAATTTTTGGCTGTTAACATGAGACAAGGAACCATATTTCCATGTTGTCTGAGCCTTTTTACCCACTCTAAACCATCTCCATCGGGCAATCCCCGGTCTATTACTAGGACACTGTATTCAATACACAAAAGTGCTTTTTCAGCATGATCAATTTTATGAAATACGTCAACCATGATACCGCCGGCAGTTAGTCCTTGCAGTATCAGATTTGCTAAACGGTCATGATCTTCAAGTAATAAAATTCTGTTCATTAGAATCTGTGTATATAACCTATTGAAAATATTTTTTTAGTGGTGTTATCGACAAGAGGACTGTCTTCAGTCGCTGAGGGAAGTTGTTTTGTACTTACATCAGCAAATAAGAAGTTGGTTTTATTCATCGAGTATGTGAGTCGAGCCCCTAGCTCGCTGATTAATCCCGCATCTCCTTCAAATTCCGGTCGTGTCGATAGAGCTTCATCTTCTTTAACTCCATAATAATAGTCGAAATATTCGGATGTACTATACTGAATATTCAGTCGTGGAGTGAGGGTGAATTGATTAACTTGCCACGTTTTTTCAATCTGTAGGCCAACAGATGATGCACTAAATTCGTTGGTTATAGAATGCGAAAGTTTTCCTTCAAACTGATAGTCACTGATTTCAAATGCAGCCAATACTCCTCCCCATAAAGTACCTCTGCGGTTTTCCATTTTATCAAAGATATAGGAGTCTGATGACGAATAGCCAGCAAAATCATATTCAATAAATGGTCTGAGTCTTACCTGTCTCAGCGATGAGATGTCAGTTTTTGACCATTTGTATTCAATTGAAGATCCGGAGAATTTTATATACTCATTTTCATAGCCGATAACAGGAAGAACAGACTTTTTCTTCTCTTCCCCTATGTATTCAGAGGAACTGGTCTGCACAAAGCCCCCCAGACTATAGATTTCATCAGAACTATATTGAGCGTTCTTTTTATTTGCGTAACAGGGATAAGAGGTGGATATGGTGACTAAGCCCATGAGCAATAACATATATTTGATGTGATAGGAATGTCTTTTCTCGGTGGCAATGTATGTCAGCATTGACTGAACCCTTTGTTAATAAAATAAGTTTTACACATCATTTATCAATGAGACTTACAGAAAACTTACGGAAAAATTATTTTCGGATATTTATCTGTTTGCCTGGATTGTCGTCATTTTCATCATTTTGATGGTGACCTGAATTATTACATCTGTAAGACTTTTGTAAGCCACCTTAATCCATACTGGCAAATATCAATTTAGCTTGGTTGCTATAGCTACTTATCAGTTATGGCATGTTTAATCGTATATTAATGAAAATAAGCAGGTGAACAGGATGAAGTGTTGGATACGAGGTTTTGTGGTCTGTTTAGTGAGTTTGAGTGTGATATGTACATTATTGCTCGCTATTTCTGGTAAGGCTGAGACCCTGGAAAAACATAAAACGTTACCCCCTGCGATTATCAGTGTTCAGGCAATCGTTCCCGACAATCAACTGATGAACCAGAAATTATCCATGTTCGGTAGTATTGTGCCGTGGAAAGAATTGGTGGTTAGTTCGCAGACTGAAGGATTGCGGCTTATCAGTCTGACTGTGGATGTTGGAGATTCTGTACATAAAGGACAATTGCTTGCTTCATTTGATTCTTCTCTTATCGTAACAGAACTTGCACGGGCAGAAGCTGATGTTGCGTACTATCAGGCGTTACTTGAAGAAGCAAAGATAAATAAAGACAGGGCAGCGAAATTATCGGCAAAGAATGCTGTATCGGAACAAAGTTATCTACGTTATTCCACAGAGGTTCAAACATTCAAAGCGCAATTAGATTCAGCTCAGGCTATTGCTTTACAACAGCATATCCGTCTTGATCAGACTCGTATCTATGCGTCGGATGACGGTATTGTTGCAGCAAAAGAAGCTGTTGTGGGAGAAGTGACAGATGCAGGTCATTTACTGTATCGCATCATCAAAGATAACAGGTTGCAGTGGCATGCACGGGTACTGGCTCAAGAATTGAAAGACATTAAACCTGGTCAGGAGGCTATCTTATGGGTTAGGGATGGTGAGATGATTACTGGGAAAGTATCACGAATTTCCCCTCAGGTTTCAGTGAGTTCCCAATATGGGATCGTGTACATAGATATTGCAGAGCCAGCCGTTCTGGCCGGAATGTTTGCCAGCGGTTATATCCGTATATATCAGAAACCAGCACTTTCGCTTCCTACTTCTGCTTTGATCTTACGTGATGGATATAGTTATGTTGCTCAGATTCTTGATTCAGGCAAGATAAAATTGCTTAAGGTTGAAACAGGGATTCAGGATGGAAATTATATTGAGATTCTTTCTGGTGTCAGCTCGAATAATCGGGTCGTACTAACCGGAGGCAGTTTCCTTAGCGATGGTGACTACGTGAATATTGTATCTGTGTCATCAGAAAAGAATGTACAGCTACAGATGTCTACTGACGGAGTTGAGCTATAAGTATGAATATTTCAGCCTGGTCTATTCGGAATCCAATACCTGTTGTTCTTTTATTCGCAATCTTAAGCGTTGCGGGTCTCTTGGCTTTTAATCAGATGAAAGTACAAGATCTGCCGGATATTGAATTACCTGAAATAATTATTGCCACTACTCTGGAAGGGGCATCCCCAGAACAACTTGAAACTGATATTACAAAACATATAGAAGGTGCTCTGTCTTCCGTTCAGGGAGTCCGGCATATTTTTAGTTCTTTAAATAAAGGTGAAGTATCTATCGCAGTTGAATTTTATCTGGAAAGAGATCTGCAAGAAGCTCTGAATGATGTTAAAGATGCTATCTTAACAATTCGCCCCAAACTGCCTGCAAATATTAGTGAGCCAATCATTCGTAAAAAAATTCAGGCAGATGATCCTATTTTACGTTATGCCGTTTTATCTCCAACACTGAGTGATAATGAAATATCATGGTACATAGATGATGTTGTGGCTAAAAAAATATTAGGAGGAAAGGGTGTTGGCTCATTCAAGCGTATTGGTGGTACGGACAGGGAAATCCGAATTACGCTGAGACCGGCTGCACTCATAGCCTTGAAAACGACAGCAGGCGAAATTTCACGTGCAATTGCTTCACTTATCAGTGATACCTCGGGAGGGCAAATACAGATAAATGGCATACAACAATCAATAAAAACAGGTGCATCTATAACTGATATCCGGGGTGTAGAAAACTTATCTATTCCGCTCTCTGACGGTCAGCATGTTCGTCTTTCAGATATTGCAGAAATACAGGATACTTTTTCTAATCCAAGCAGCTCGGCTTACTTAGACGGAAAAGAGGTTGTCGTATTTGAAGTTTCCAGAGCTGTAGGGTTTGGTGAGATTGATGTTGCACAGGTGGTTAGACGTGCAATAGCGGATTTGGATGGTCAATATCCACATATTTCCATTGTTGAAGTTATGGATCATGTCTCGCCTGTTGAGGAAAGTTTTGTCAGCTCAGTAGAACTTTTTTATGAGGGCGCGTTTCTCGCTGTTGTGGTTATTTTTCTTTTTCTACGTAATTGGCGCTCCACTGTCCTTGCAACTATCGCTTTACCCCTTTCTGTGATACCTACGTTCATCTGTATGCAGTACATGGGTTTTACCTTGAATATGGTGACACTACTATCGTTATCGTTGGTGATTGGTGTTCTTGTTGATGACTCGATTGTGGAAATTGAAAATATTGAACGTCATCTGGCAATGGGAAAAAGTCCTCGGAAAGCTGCAGAGGATGCTGCAAATGAAATTGGGCTTGCTGTCGTCGCTACAACCTTTTCTCTGATTGCTGTTTTTTTACCAACGGCTTTTATGCAGGGTATTGTTGGGCGATTCTTCGTTCAATTTGGCTGGACATGTGCGATTGCTGTCTTTTTTTCCTTATTGGTTGCTCGTTTTCTTACACCAATGATTGCGGCATATCTCTTGCGGCCTGTTAGCATGATCTATCCAGTTTCTTCCCGATGGCTTGAACAGTATATTGTGGTTGTTGCATGGTGCCTTAATCACAGAAGGATCACGCTATCTGTTGCAACAATTCTTCCTGTCTTTGGATTATGGATTGCCACTAACCTGCCTATGACCTTTATCCCGCCAGAAGATAATGACTTCACGACAGTAACAATTTTTTTGCCTGAAGGAAGTGAACTTGGTGACACTGCTGTAGTTGTTACTCAGGCACAACGAATATTGAGAGAGAATAAATATGTTTTGAAAATTATGTCTATTATAGGAAATGACAGTGGCGAAAGTCAGAATATTGCCAGACTAACAGTGGATATTCCCCCCCGAAATGCTCGCCTGGGTATAGATAAAAAAGCAATTGAGCAGGAGATTCGTGATGAGCTCAGTATTTTATCCGGAGTAAAAGTTAAAGTTGGTAGTGATAGTGACAGAGAGAACTATACTTTGGTTCTGGCAAGTAATAATGTTCGTTTATTGCAAGAATACGCAATTCGTGTTGAAAAAGAATTGCGTTTGATATCTGGTGTGGGAACTGTCACCTCTGATTTAGTAGATAATGGGCAGGAATTACATATCGTTCCGGATGTTACGGCTATAGCTGAATACGGTATTTCGATGACCGAAGTATCAGATACTTTGCGGATCACAACGGTTGGAGATTATCTGAAAAATTTAGCTAATCTGAATATGAGAGGTCGTCAGATCCCGGTTGTTGTTCGCTTGTCAGATCATGACCGAAGTGATCTGGATATATTGCGTCATTTACCAGTAGCAGGAAAAAATGGCTCAATAGCATTAGGAAATATTGTCGATACCCGTTTGCAAAGTAGTACAGCTGCAATTAATCGTTTTGACCAGATGCGCAATATTACATTTAATATCGAAATGAAAAGTCTGACTCTTGGAGAACTGGAATCCCGGTTGGATCAGCTTCCCATTTTACAGTCTATGCCGCAGGATATTATATTGGCCTCGCTGGGAGATGCAGAGATGATGATGGAGTTGAGCCATAATTTTACTCTTGTATTAGCTATAGGGTTGCTTTGTATTTATTCGGTACTCGTTTTGTTGTTTAGAGGATTTGCTCAGCCAGTGATTATTCTATTTTCATTGGTACTGTCGATACCCGGTGCATTTTTTTTACTATATGTTACTCATACGGCTGTTTCTCTTCCGGCAATGATTGGGCTGGTTATGTTAATGGGTATAGCAACAAAAAATGCGATTCTTATGGTGGATTATATTAATCTTGCCAAGCAAGGAAGCCCTATTGCGACACAGCAGATGATCATCGAAGGTTGTCGTAAACGAGTCCGCCCTATCGTAATGACCTCGATTGCGATGGGGGCTGGTATGTTACCACTTGCTCTTGGTTTAAATGGTGATCCAAGCTTCCGTTCCCCTATGGGAATTGTTGTGATTGGCGGGTTGATGAGTTCTACTTTTTTGAGTTTGTTTGTTATTCCTGTTGTATTCAGCTATGTGGATAGTATCGGGAAAACAAAAATAGTATCACTAATGCAATAAAACTTATCCCATAAGCCAGCGGCGTATTTTCTTGTAGCGCAGAGCCAGTAATATAAGAGCTATTCCCAGATATATTCCTGGCTCTGTAATACCTGATTTGACCGACCAATAGTAATGTATGGTGCCTGCAATGATGGCAATATAAATCCAGTTATGCAGGCGTTGCCACTGTTTTCCCATATAGGTTTGCACCTTCCGGGGGGAGGTGATAGCCAGAAGGAGCAATATACTCAGGGCGAACATACCCAGTACCAGATAAGGTCGCAGAGCAATTTCTGTTACAATTAGTCTGAATTCCCAGGCCAGTTCCAGCCACATAAATGTTACCCAGTGCATTAACGCCCAGAAGAAACTGTATAAACCCAGCAGGCGACGAAACTTATATAAAAAACCCAGTCCGAATGACTGTGCCAGTGGTGTGATCAACAAGGTCAGAAAGAGCAGGTGTAAAATACTTTTGCCGGTGAAATGCAGAATGGCTTTTACAGGGTCACTGCCGAGGTGGCCGTTAACAGCAGCAAAATATAGCCAGAGCAGGGCAAACAGATTGATAGCATGGATCAGCACTTTGCTGACCACTGTCTGGGTATGAGTAAGGTGCATCAGTAATTCCTTGTCAGATCTATATCAGAGTACAGAGAAGATACCTCATCGGCGTAACCGTTAAACATCAGTGTCTCCTTTCTGCGGGAGGAAAACAGGGATCCAGCTCCGATAAATCGTTCGGATGCCTGACTCCATCTGGGATGATCAACCTTAGGGTTTACATTAGCGTAGAAGCCGTATTCATGAGGCGCAAGTAGATTCCATGTGTTAGGAGGGCGGTGTTCTGTTAGTGTTATTTTTACAATAGATTTGATGCTCTTGAAACCGTACTTCCATGGAATGACCAGGCGCAACGGAGCTCCGTTCTGTGGTGCCAGTGTTTTCCCGTATAGTCCGACAGCGATGATGGTGAGTGGATGCATGGCTTCCGGTATTGTTAATGCTTCAATATAAGGATAATCGATACCGCCGCCAAGGTAGCGATCTTTTTGCCCTGGCATTTGTTCCGGGTCAAACAGTGTCTGCAGAGCGACATACCGGGCATTGCCTGTTGGTTTTGCCATATTAATAAGTTTATTAAGCGGGAAGCCCAGCCAGGGAATATTCATTGACCAGGCTTCGACACAGCGGAACCGGTAGATGCGTTCTTCAATATCCATTTGTTTGAGTAGATCTGCAAAATCGAGTGTGAATGGGCGGTGTACTTCTCCCTCAAGACGAATTTGCCAGGGTTCGGTACTCAAGTTTCCGGAATTTTCGGCTGGTTGGTGCTTGGCTGTACCGAATTCGTAGTAGTTGTTGTAACTCAGTACCTTACTTTCCGGTGTGAGTTCAAGTGACGGGGAAGAATAAGGTGATAACACAGGATTTAAAAGGGTTCGTTGGTCAGACGATACTGTTTCTTTGGAGCTGAATACATCGAAAAGTCCTGCAGTGGACGGAACCGAAAATGGGAGGGTAGTTGTCAACAATCCAAGCTGTTTAATCACTTTTCTTCTTTGATGATAAACATTGTCAGCAGTTGTCTGGTTTTCGGTCAGTTGCCAGTTCTTGCGTATCCGGATTAACATAACGCCTCCTTTCTCCTGGCTTTAAGATGTTAGACCAGCGTTCAGGGTAGTTTGCTGCAATAAAAATAACGGATTCTTTTAAGATATTGTTATTTGAATAAAAAAGGTACTGCCGAAGCAGTACCAAGGGCCGACTACTCGCTTTGCCATCTTTGTGATTAGGTACCTGGAGCCTGACTGAGTCCCAGTTTTTGTCCGGTGCTGATAACTTTGTTTTTCTCCGTGAATATCACCAGCAGACGTTGTAAGGAAATAAAGCTGAACAGCAGGATCCCAATGATAATTTTGGTCCACCATGAGCTGAGTGAACCATCAAAAGTGATGTAGGTTTGTATCAGTCCCTGAATCAGCACGCCAACCAGTGATCCGAATACGGTTCCGACTCCTCCGGTAAGCAGGGTTCCGCCGATAACGACCGCCGCAATAGCATCCAGTTCGACACCGACAGCGGCCAGAGGGTAACCGGCTGATGTGTAGATGGAAAACACAATACCAGCGGTTGTGGCCAACAGGGTCGATAGCATATAGATGCTGACAGTGGTAAAACTGACCGATACTCCCATTAGCTTGGCTGAAGTTTCATTACCGCCGATAGCATAAACGTTATTACCGAAGCGGGTTTTATGAGCCAGTATCATGCCGACGGCAACCACCAGCAGCATAATGCCAGCAATCAGGCTTAGTCTGCCGCCCCCCGGAATATGCCAGTTTGCCCGAGACAGGGTTTTAAATAATGGGGCGCTGATGGGAATCGATTGTTCTGAGATCAGAAAACTGACTCCGCGCAGAAAGAACATCCCTGCCAGAGTAACGATAAATGCTGGGATCTTCAGTTTGTCGACAATCCATCCCATCAAACCGCCAAATGCAGTTCCCAGCATCAGTACGATAACGATAGCGATGCCCGGAGGAATATGATAATCGCCAATCATTTTGGCAAGAAACACACCGGTAAAGGCAATAACGGAGCCTACCGACAGATCAATGCCACCGGAAAGAATGACAAAGGTCATTCCTACTGCAACAATGCCAAGAAAAGCGTTATCCGTCAGAATGTTACAGATGACCCTGGTCGTAGCGAATGCCGGAAACTCAACCAGACAGATAAGATATCCGATAATAAAGACCATAATGGTAATAACCAGAGGCAGGTTACGCTTTATCATGATTGGCTGCTCCTTTTATCAGTTTCATCACGGCTGGGGATTGCATGATGAGCACCACCAGAACCACAATAGCTTTCACTATCTGGTTCCATTGGGGTTGGTATCCGGATAGCAGGATACCGGTATTAACGCCCTGAATGATGAGTGCGGCAATGATAGAAAGGAGAATATTAAATCGTCCTCCCATCAGAGATGTGCCGCCGATAACGACAGCAAGGATGGCATCCAGCTCCAGCCACAGTCCGGCATTGTTTGCGTCTGCTCCCCGTATGTCTGCTGCAACGATAATTCCTGCAACCGCAGCGGTAATACCACTGATCGTATAAGTAAGAGTCACAATAGCCTGAGTATTAACACCTGCGTTTCTTGCTGCTCTTATGTTAATTCCGACAGACTCAATAAACAGGCCGATGGCCGTTTTCTTGGTCAGAGCCCAGATAATCAATGCGACAAAAGCTGTAATCATCACAGGAGTCGGCAGGTAAAACAGGGAGCCGCTTCCTATCCAGGCTAATGCGTTATTGTTGAAGGTGACAATTTGTCCTTCGGTGATCAATTGAGCAATACCCCGTCCGGCGACCATAAGGATCAGTGTTGCTACGATTGGCTGAATTTTTAGCAGGGAAACGAGAATACCATTCCATAAGCCACAGACGGCTCCAGCCAGAATTGAGGCCAGAATAACCAGAGGGATGGCATAGCCCTGACTGGCAAGGCTGGCAAAAATAGCACCACTGATAGCCATGACTGCGCCAACAGACAGGTCGATACCCCCGGTAGCAATAACCAGCGTCATACCGATAGCAAGCAGAGCAACTGGAGAGCAGCGGTTTAAGATATCAATGACACTGCCGAACAGACGACCATCCTGAATATGGATGGAGAAAAAGTTATCAGCGACCAGTGTGTTGATCAGTAACACGCAGATCAGTGCGGCTAACTGCGGGGTTCCGGCCGGACGATGAAATTTCCATCCGGATAGCAGCCGGGTAATTGGGGGGGCGGTATTCATGATTCTCCTCCCGAAGCAATTGCTTTCATAATGGTTGGAACAGACAGCGATTCCGCTGCAATTTCAGTCAGTTGTTTTCTATCTCGGATGACAATTACCCGGTCTGCATAGCCGACCAGTTCTTCCAGTTCGGAAGAGATAACCAGCAGAGCCAACCCTTGCTGACATAAATCCTCGATCAAACGGATGATTTCTGCGTGAGCTCCAACATCAATTCCCCGGGTTGGTTCATCCAGGATCAGAAATTCCGGGTTTGTTAACAGCCACCTTGCCAGTAATACTTTTTGCTGATTGCCTCCGGAAAGGAGTCCGACTGGCTGCTCCATATCCGGTGTTTTAATATTGAGCCGAGTAATGTATTTTTCAGCCGCTTCGATCTGTTCTTTTTGACTAATGGGTCTGAACCAGCCTCTCTGAGCCTGCAAAGCCAGAATAATATTATCTCTGACAGAGGCCGATGCGATAATGCCGTCTGTTTTACGGTCTTCCGGGCAGAAGCCAATACCAAGCGCAGAGGCCTGACGGGGGGAACGGATATTAACAATATTACCTCTGATATAACATTCACCGGAATCACTTGGCTCTGTGCCGAAAATAACCTGAGCGGTTTCTGTACGGCCTGAACCGAGCAGTCCGGCAAGCCCAACAATTTCACCTTTATGAATATTCAGATTAAATGGCTTAATTGTGCCTTTTTTCCCATAGTTCCGGAATTGTGCAATCGGTTCTCCGGCCACCGTTTCAGAAGCCTTTGTCCGTTCCAGAGCATCGTCTTCCAGCTCCCGGCCTAACATCATTTTTATCAGTTCTATACGAGGCAGATCGGAAGTTTTTTCAGTTCCAACCAATTCTCCGTTACGCAATACCGTAATACGGTCAGACACTTCATACACCTGATCCAAAAAGTGAGTAATGAAAATCAGGCTGACACCGGTTTTACTTAGATCCCGCATAATCTGATACAGCATCTGAACCTCATTACTGTCAAGGCTTGCTGTAGGCTCGTCCAGAATAAGAATTTTTGCAGAAAGTGAAATCGCTCTGGCGATAGCAATCACCTGCTGAATAGCAACAGAAAAATGATTCAGAGGTAAAGTGATATCGATATCAAGTCCGTAGCGGCTAACCAGTTTTCTCGCGTCTTTTGCCATAGTTTTGCGATCCACAAACCCAAAACGCAGTGGTTCATTGCCCAGAAAGAGGTTATCCATGACCGGCATATTCGGCAACAGGTTGACTTCCTGGTATACCGTTCCGATCCCCAACTGTTGTGCTTCAAGTGTACTTTGCGGGTTAATGGGTTTTCCATCCAGATAGATATCGCCATGATCCCGCTGATAGACACCAGTAAGGGTTTTTATCAGTGTTGATTTCCCAGCTCCATTTTCACCGAGCAATGCCATAATTTCTCCACGACGAAGAGAAAAATCGACATGGCTTAATGCTCTGACTCCCGGAAACTCTTTGCTTATTTTTCTGGCGTCTAAAATGATGCTGTCTTCATTATTTACAGGCATAGAAACTCCGTTTATGTCTCTTCAGTGCTACCTGAAGAGACATTATTAATGATGTACAACGAATTGAAGTTGGTATTTAATAGCCCATGTCTTTTTTAAGACTTAACTGTTTCTCTGCATCTTTAGGCTCATATAAATTAGATATAGTCTGGATATGTTTTGGCGGAGTTGTACCATTTGCCAGATATTTTTCCAGTGCATCAAATGCCGGACCTGCCATATTTGGAGTTAATTCAACTGTGGCATTGGCCTCACCTTTCATCATCGCCTTAAAGATATCCGGAACACTATCAATTGATACAATGAGAATATCTTTTCCTGGCTGTAATCCGGCCTCTTTTATTGCCTGAATAGCCCCCAGTGCCATATCGTCATTGTGAGCATATAAGGCACAGATATTTTTTCCGTTGTTTTCTGCTTTAATAAAGCTTTCCATCACCTCTTTACCCTTACTACGGGTAAATTCACCAGACTGAGTACGGATAATCTTAATGTTGCCGGCTTTGGCAATGGCTTCATGGAAGCCCTGTTTACGATCAATTGCCACGCTGGCTCCGACAGTTCCCTGTAGTTCGACAACGTTACATTGTTTTCCAGCTAATTTATCTATTAACCAGTCACCGGCGACATTACCTTCATGGACACTGTCTGCTGCTACGGCGGTCATATAAAGGGATTCATCATCAACGGTAATGCCCCGATCTAGCAGAAATACAGGAATATCATAGTCTTTCGCTTCTTCCAGAACCGGTTCCCAGCCAGTCTGAACCACGGGAGCGATAAAGATGGCATCCACACCCTGTGCAATGAATGAGCGTACTGCTTTTATCTGATTTTCCTGTTTCTGCTGAGCATCTGATATTTTTAGTTCAATCCCCCGGCGTTCAGCCTCTGTTTTTGACACACTGGTTTCAGCTGCTCGCCAGCCAGATTCGGAACCTATCTGAGAGAAGCCGACGGTCAGAGATTTTGCAAAAACATTACCTGATATTAATACCGATATTAAGGGTAAAGCTAATGTTAATTTAGTCTTCATATATTAGTCCTTAGGTTTCACGTCAAGTATTATTAATTGTTGTTATTTCGATAAAAAGCAGAGTCAGTATAATTGTGAATTGGTCGGAATGTCAGACTGTAATCACAGTTGTTTTTTGATAGCAGAAATATCCATGCATACAGCAAAATATAGAATGAATGTGATTTTATTTTAATTGTGAAAAAATAAGTTTCTTCACCGATTAGTGATGAATATATATCATTATCTATATGTTGGCAGAGTAAGAATAATGAAAATCAGATATGGTATTTAATTAGTTTAAATATATCATTGCTCTATATAGAGTAATTGCTCAACAAGAATAAGGTATAGAAACTTCAGAACAGGAGAGAAGACGGTACACTGGTGTGATCCTGTCGGTGTTAAAATTATGCAGTCAATATTGGATTTTTATGGCTCGGACAAGTATATTGCACACAATCTTTTTTGGATGAGTGGCACGGGATGAAAGAAAAAGACACTATTGTCGGTATTGAGGACCAGGTTTGCTTTGCACTTTACAGTGCCAGCAATGCGATTATCCGGGCTTATCGCCCTTTACTTGAAGAGCTGGATCTTACTTATTTGCAATATATGGCGATGATTGTTTTATGGCAACATGCACCCTTGAATGTTAAAGAGATTGGGCATCAACTGAGTCTGGATTCCGGAACATTGACACCATTGCTTAAGCGTCTGGAGCTAAAGGGACTGATTATTCGTCGTCGGAGCCTGAGTGATGAAAGAGTCCGGGAGATTACTCTGACAGAAACCGGAACAAAGTTGAGAGATAAAGCTTTATCCATTCCAGAACAGATGTTATGTAAAGTAAAATTATCGCTGCAGGATATTCTGGAACTTAAACATCTTTGCCATGAAGTAACTAAAAACCTCTCCTGACGAAGGGTTTATATGGCAATCAATCAATGGATTATATAATCGTTAACTCTATGCTGAAGTGATCTCATTGAAGAAGTATTGCGGTGTTACTTTGGTATAGAAGCAGATTGTGGATGGAAGATAGGGAGTTTATGCACTAGACTTCATCTTAAAGAATCAATAATGCAGTATCATCAGGTAAACCGCTGGCGTCAGAATATGTGAATATGTAAGGATGGTTAGGTTGGTATGGCTATGAAAAAAACTCAACTTTTTGATGAACAGGTTATGCAGCAGATAGATCAGTTTAAAGAAATATTTAACACTGCTGCTGTTGAATATGATCAGATAGCCGAAAGCTATCTGCTTGGTGAAACGAATAGGCAGTCTCGCAAAGCGGCTTTCAAAAATACACAAAAAGCCTTTTCCCGGTTAATGAAACTTCATGATAAATACTTATCAGGACAGGCATATAATTCAAGCCAGCTATAAAGCTGGCTTGCCATTAGTCAGTTCTGTTCTGAAATTATCTTTCAGGATATTCTTTGCGTATTTTACGCTGATCTTCTTCGTCGTTCATCCAGTGTTCGTTTGGATCGAATCGGGCATCGCACAGATCAATAGTAAATCCCATATCAGCGACTTCTTTCAGAGTCAGGTTATCGGCTAGTTTAGTCACATCACCAGCTTTGTTGTGTAGTTCCATAAAACACTCCCTGCAGTGGTTGCTTCTGGCTTCATCACTAGTATAGTTGCACGATATTTATTTCGCCTTGAAAACTAAAAAATAAGATATTTCAGCGCAGATTAATCACTCATTAACCAGTGCAACAACTTCTCTGGTCAGACGGCCAATTTCTTCCCAGTTACCTTCGGCAACCAGTTTTTTATCCACCATCCAGGTTCCGCCACAAGCGATTACTCGTGGAATCGACAAATAATCTTTTATGTTGTTTGCCGTGACTCCTCCGGTTGGCATCAGTTGAAGATCGGTATAAGGGGCAAGCAGTGATTTCACCATGTTTATACCGCCTGATGCTTCTGCCGGAAAAAACTTCAAGGTGGTGAGTCCCATTTCCAGAGCGGCTTCAACAGCACTTGGATTGTTTATTCCAGGGACGATGTCAATATTCAGTTCCTGACACGCTTTTACGGTATTGGGGTTAAAACCCGGTGACACGATGAATGATGCACCGGCTTCTTTGGCGGCGATAACCTGTTCACGGTTAAGTACCGTTCCGGCACCAATCAGCATCTCTGGCTGATGTTGTTTCAGCAGACGAATGGCTTCAGCCGCTGCATCAGAGCGAAAGGTTATCTCTGCTGCGGGTAGACCATTTTCAGCCAGTGCTTTTCCCAGAGGGATAATATCTTCGGCATTATCAACGGCGATAACCGGGATCACTTTCAGTGCTGTTAGCTGCTGTGTAATTGTTGGCATGTCCTTTCCTTAATGTTCTAAAATGGGATGAGTCAGTTCTTTGGGGATAATCGCTCCCCGGTGCTGAATAACGATACCGGCCAATGTGTTACCTCGCTGGCATGCTTCTGCCATTGGTTTCCCGGCCAGATAGGCGGAAAGAAACCCGCCATTAAATGAATCACCGGCAGAAGTGGTATCCACCACATGTTCAACAGGGATGGTCGGAACGGTGTCAATGGTCGGATAACCGGCAGACCCGATAAGGCAGCCATCGGCTCCCAGTTTTACGACAATCTTACTGACACCAAGCTGAGAGAGGCGGGCAATGGTCGCTTCCGGAGTGGCATCCCCCCAGAGCAACTGTTCATCATCAAACGTAACCAGCGCCAGATCGGTTAACGGGTACATGGCCTGATAACTGTCTTTCACTGTTTGCTGATTATCGTCGCTGGGCCATAAAGCCGGGCGGTAGTTGCTGTCGAACGCAATTTCAACGCCGTTTTGTTTCAGCTCTTTGAGCAGCATCAACATTTCAGCCCGATCGTTGTCAGGCAGAATAGCCAGACTGATCCCACTGAGCATCACCATGTCCACTTGTGTTAAGCTCTGCTTCCGTTGCTCAAAATCCGGATGCTGCATCAGATAACGGGCTGCCGACTGGTTACGCCAGTAAAGAAAGGTACGTTCACCCTGTTCATCCAACTGGATCAGATACAGCCCGGGAGAGCGCTGGGGATCGCGCAGCACCCGACTCGTATCGATGCCTTCGTCCTGCCAGCGGGTCAGCATACCCTGACTGATGGGGTCTTGCCCCAGCGCGGTGACATACGATACCTGAATAGAGGCTTCCGACGGGTGAGCCTGATTGCTTCGGGCCAGATAGATAGCAGCATTCAGCGTATCCCCGCCAAAAGTCTGATGCATAGAGCCAAACGGTTTCCCGTTCAGCTCTATCATGCATTCACCAATAATGGCGATCTGCTTCATATCAGGATCTCCCGCCTTCGAAATAACGTTTTGCGTTGCCAAAGCAGATATTTTCGATCATAGGGCCAAGCAGAGACAGATCGTTCGGGACTTCACCCTGTTCAGCCCAGGTACCAACCATATCGCACAGAATGCGCCGGAAATATTCATGACGGGTGTAAGAAAGGAAGCTGCGTGAATCGGTCAGCATACCCACAAACTGGCTAAGAAGACCCAATTGAGAGAGCTGGGTCATCTGGCGGATCATGCCATCCTTCTGATCGTTAAACCACCAGCCTGAGCCGAACTGTACCTTGCCCGGAATACCGCCGGACTGAAAGTTACCTATCATGGTAGCCAGCACTTCGTTATCGGTTGGGTTCAGGCAGTACAGGATGGTTTTAGGCAGGTTATCGGTTTTATCCATCTCATCCAGCAGTCTTGCCAGAGGGAAGGCGATACTGCTGTCGCCGATAGAGTCAAAACCGCTGTCAGGACCCAGCAGGTTAAACATACGGGTAGAATTGTTACGCTGAGCCCCTAAATGCATCTGCATAACCCAGCCACGCCGGGTGTACTGTTTGGCCAGCCATACCTGAACGGCCGTAAAGTACTGGCCTATCTGTTGTTCGGTCAGCGTCTTTCCTGACAGCCGGTCGGTCAGGATAGTGTCCAGTGTTTTTTCATCCGGAATTGCTTCAAAGCGCAGGTTTTCAATACCGTGGTCGGCAGCCACACAGCCGTGGGCATCAAAATGATCCAGACGTTTTTCTAGCGCAGAAAGCAGTTGACCGAAGGTTCTGATATCAATATCGGTGACTTCAGATAACTGAGACAGATAATCACAGAATCCGTCCAGCTCGATTTTGAAGGCTTTATCCGGACGCCAGCTTGGTCTGACGGCGATAGAAAAAGAGTCATCCTGAGCCAGTGCTGCGTGGTGCTTCAGACTATCAACCGGGTCATCCGTGGTGCCAACCATTTTCACTTTCATTTGCTGCATAATGCCGCGTGCCGAAAACTCCGGACTGGCCAGTTTTTCATTACACTCATTCCAGATAGATTCGGCTGTCTCCGGGCTGAACAGTTTGCCTGTCACACCGAACGGACGACGCAGTTCCAGATGGGTCCAGTGATAGAGCGGGTTACCCAGTGTCATGGGGACGGTTTTCGCCCAGGCCAGATATTTTTCATAGTCGCTGGCATCGCCAGTGATCAGATGCTCGTCAATGCCGGCGGAGCGCATGCCCCGCCATTTATAGTGGTCACCTTCCAGCCAGATCTGACCAAGATTAGCGAACTGACGATCCCCGGCGATTTCCGCCGGATTAAGATGACAATGATAGTCATAGATTGGTTGATCGGCTGCATGTTCATGATACAGGCGTTTCGCTGTTTCATTACTCAGAAGAAAATCTTCGCACATAAATTCTTTCATCATTTTCTCCTTTTACAGTGCCGCGACGGTGGCTCGGGCACCATGGTCAACCAATGACTGGTAAGCTTTTGATACGGCATGAATAACCTGAGGGTTCTGGCCGAGTTCCGGTGAAAAAATGGCTTCTACCGCAAGCAATGCAGGGACGACAGAAACGTTCAGACCATGCTGCTCACAAATCGCTTTCAATTGCTCAGCCATAGGATCTCTCACATCAATGGCATTGCCTTGCTCATCGACAGCTGAAACATAACGCATCCAACCTGCGATACCGGTAGCAATCCAGGAGAAATCAGATCCGTTTTCCAGGTGGTATTTCAGACTGCCTCCCAGACGTTGTGGGATCTTTTGACTGCCATCCATCGCAATCTGCCAGGTTCTGTGTTTCAGGCTAGGGTTAGTGAAGCGTTCGATAAGCATCCGGGCATAGGCTTCTAAGTCGGTACCTTCTGGCATCACAAGTGATGGAGCCTGAGCCTTCATCATCATATCGAATGCAGCCTGGCGGTAACCCTGGTCGGTCATGGTATCGGAGATATGATCATAACCGCCCAGATAGCCAAGGTAAGCCAGAAAGGAGTGGCTGCCGTTAAGCATACGCAGTTTCATCTCTTCATAAGGCACCACGTCAGCAACGAATTCTGCGCCAGCGACATCCCACTCTGGGCGGCCGGCAACGAAGTTGTCTTCAATGACCCACTGACGGAAAGGTTCACAGGCGATACCACATGGGTCTGCGATACCCAGCAGTTCCGTAATATCGTTAAGGGTCTCTTCGGTCGCTGCCGGAACAATGCGGTCAACCATAGTGCAGGGGAAAGTGACATTGGCTTCAATCCATTCAGCTAAATCCTTATCCGCTGACCGGGAAAATTCCAGAATGGCCGCTTTTGCTACATGGCCGTTTTCCTGCACATTGTCACAGGACAATACGGTAAAGGCAGGGAGATCCCGTTCGCGACGCAGTTTCAGTGCCTGAACGATATAGCCAAGAGCCGATTTAGGTGCGCTCAGGTTTTCCAGATCGTGTACCACAAGCGGGTTGTTTTTATCCAGTTTACCGGTAGCAGGATCGGTGCAGTAACCTTTTTCTGTGATGGTCATAGAAACGATAGCGACCTGAGGTTCCGCCATTTTTTCTAACACGGCGTCAATGCCGTCAAATGTCGGGTGCATCGATTCTGTCACAGAACCAATAATTTTCACTTCAGTGGATCCCGCGCCTTTTTCTGCGACTGAATACAGATGATCCTGTTTGCGTAATTGTTCGATCAGTGCTTCACCACCAATCAGGTTAACTTCGCAGATACCCCAGTCAGTATTGGTTTTTCCCAGCATTTCATTCGTGAAAAGAGCCTGATGAGCACGATGAAATGCACCGAATCCCAGATGAACGATACGGCTTTTCAGTACACTCCGGTCATAGACCGGAAGCGTGATCCCATTGCTGAGTGGGCTGTTAGAAATATTGTTATTCATGTTATTTACCTTATCCTTTCAGAAGTGCTGACAGTGGCAGTAAGTCAGTGTGTTGATAAGCTTGTCCGTTAATGATGAGCTGACGCTGTTCATTTTCCGGCAGGAGCAGTTTATAACTGTCATAAGCTGGTTGGTAATTACCTTCGGCGGAAACAGAAAGCTTAATACTGTCGAGATCGCATGTCATTTCGATACCGACCTGCAGGTACAGTCCTTTCTGATAGTTGTTGGTTTCCCCGTCGTCATCGAAGAAAGCCGCTGTGCTGGTGCCTGTACCCTGTAGCGGGAAAATCTCCAGATTACGTGTCGTGTCTTTTGCACTGTTGCTGTGAGCAATTCTGTCACTGGTTGGCAGTACAGAACCGGCTTTCACCAGCAGTGGCAGACGTTCAAGCGGTGCCGGTAACGTGATCATCTGATTGCCGCTGAACCATTGACCCGTGTAGAAATCGTACCAGCCACATGCATTTGCCGGCAGATAGACATCTCTTTCACGTTGTCCCGGTTCAACCACAGAGGCTACCAGTAGGTTCTGTCCCAGCATAAAATCATCACATTCTTCGAATGTATTTGCATCATACTCGTGATCCAGAAACGTCGGACGCAGCATAGGTTCATCATCATGGTGAGCCTGCCACAGTAGATCATACAGGTACGGCATCAGACGATATCTCAGAGCCATTGCGTCACGGATAATTGGTGTAACCTGAGGATACATCCAGGGTTCATTCACTGTACCGTCGTCGTTCCATGAGTGAATCGTAAAGCGAGGGTGCATGACGCCATTTTGAACCCAGCGGGCGAACAGTTCCGGATCTGGACGGTCGCCGGAGAAGCCGCCGACATCGTGACCGACGTTATACAGACCGGACAAGCTCATACCAAGACCCATGCGGATGTTATATTTCAGGCTGTTCCAGTTAGTGCGGTTATCGCCGCTCCATGTCTGAACGTAACGGTTCATACCCGGGCAACCGGAGCGTGAGATCAGATAAGGTCGGATATCAGGCGCATATTCGACTTGTGCTTCGTAAGAGGCTCGCATCATCAGCAGAGGCTGAAGAGGGCGGATAAGACCAACAGGAATGGATTGACCAAAACCAAAACAGCGAGCTTCTTTGTCCCAAATTTCGTATTCGTTGTTGTCATTCCAGGTGGAATCAATACCTTTTGCCAGCAGTTGTTCTTTTACATTATCCTGCCACCACTTCACCGCTTTTGGATTGGTAAAGTCCAGGTGAGAACCATCGTCATCCCAGAATACGGAAATTTCCGGTGTATCTTCTTCTGAATCCAGAATAAACAGCCCCTGCTTTCTGGCCTCATCATATTTAGGGTGGTTATGCAGCATGCATGGCTTAATATTGGCAGCCAGCTTCAGCCCTGCGCGGTGGAAGACTTCTGCCATCCCTTCCGGATTTGGCACTTTATCGTAGTTCCAGTTGAACACATAACGCTTATCACCAATGGAGGTGTAACCGGAAGAGAGCTGGAAAGAATCACATGGAATGCCGTTATCTGCACACTGCTGTACGAAGCCTTCCAGCAGTTCCTGTGAGTTTTCAGCATCGGTATACTGCATGGTTGAACCGCTGTAACCTAAACTCCAGCGAGGGCCGAATGCCGTACCGCCAGTCAGGCGCACAAATTCTTTGGTGACATTGCCAATCGTGTTGCCAAATACAAAGTACAGATCCAGATCACCATCTTCTGCCCGGTAGCTACGGTATTTAATATGGTAGTTGTCCAGTTCATTACCCAGGTCAAACCAACAGCTTGCCAGATTATCGTAGAACAGGCCAAAGCTGGCGGATTCATCTTCCTGAGTGACACGGGTTATATAAAAAGGGATGTGCTTATACAGAGGATCGGTTTCACTGGCGTTATAGCCCATCGCATCCAGATTTCGCATCTCAAAGCGGCGGCCGCCACGGTTCAGATTACCGGTTTTCTCACCAAGGCCATAGTAGAGTTCGTTGTCTTTTCTGTTCATAAAATGCGCAACACCCTTACCTTCAACAGAAAGCTGGAATGCCCCGGTTTTGCGGTCATGTGCCAAAGGCAGCCATTTATCGCCGGATTTATATTCCCATTCCATCCATAAAGGGGTGTGTAAGGTCAGGCGCAATTTAGCGGTTTCGATTTGCAGAGTATCTTCTGTCTGCTGAAGCTGATATGCCGGCAGGCTGAAACCTTCAGCAGAATGTCTGTCTCTGCCTTCCCATGGCACATCACTTTCTCCGGGAGCAATAGTCCAGGTTCTGTCCAGGCGCAGTTCACCTTTATTCTTAAACAGAATACGGATCAGATTATCTTCCAGAATATAAAGCTGTAGCTGGTGGCGGCCATCACATTCGATATCAATGCGGTTGTTCTGTTCGGATAGAAAGCGCCATTGTTTAATAGATTTCATTTGAATTAACCTTATTTGCAGCAGGGCGAGTGCGAGTCGCCCTGAATTAACCATTAGAATGACTTAGGAATGCCTGACTTAATAACCTAAGAAGGTTTGCGGAAGAATCAGACTAAGCTGAGGAATATAGGTCACCAGTGCAAGAGCCAGGACGAGTACAGCGTAGAATGGCAGTAGTGGTTTGATTACCCGGTCAATTTTCACGCCACTTACGGAGCAGCCGATGAACAAGGCACTGCCTACCGGAGGTGTACAGATACCGATACACAGGTTAAATGTCATCATGATGCCGAAGTGAACCGGATCCATTCCCAGATCCAGTGCAATAGGCAGGAAGATAGGCGTGAAGATAAGCAGTGCCGGAGTCATATCCATAAATACACCCACAACCAGCAGTGTCAGGTTAATGATCATCAGAATAACGATAGGGTTTTCTGATACAGACATCAGAGCATCACTGATCATGTATGGAATATCACCGTTTGCCATCGCCCATGACATCCCCATAGATGCACCGATTAGCAGCAGAACGATAGAGGTGGTTACCACGGATTCCAGAATGATGGCGGGCAGTTGTTTAAAGGACACTTCCCGGTAGAACACAACGGCAAGGACCAGAGTGTACACGACGGCAATGGCTGAGGCTTCTGTTGCTGTAAAAATACCGCCGATAATACCGCCGATAATAACAATGATAAGTCCAAGACTTGGCAGTGCATCCAGTGTTTTTTTGATCACTTCTGAGCGGGTTGGTTTAGCGGATACCGGATAACCGCGCTTTTTAGCAATAATACCGGCGACGATCATCAGACTCAGTCCCATAATCAGTCCTGGAATATAACCGCCAAGGAATAGGGCTCCGATAGAAGTACCACCGGAAATCAACGAGTAAACAATAAAAGTATTACTTGGTGGTATAAGCAGCCCGGTTGGACAAGACGTAATATTCACAGCAGCTGAGTAGGCAGGATCGTAGCCTTCTTTTTTCTGCAGCGGAGACATGGTTCCGCCAACTGCGGCTGCTGATGCAACGGCTGAACCGGAAATAGAACCGAACATCATGTTTGCCAGAACGTTAACATGTGACAGAGCGCCCGGCAGGCGGCCGCCCAGAACTTTGGCGAATTCAATCAGGCGCATTGCAATACCGCCCTGATTCATGATGTTACCGGCCAGAATAAAGAACGGAATTGCCAGCAGAGCAAAACTGTCCAGACCTGAAGCCATTTTCTGGGAAATAACGGCGATAGAAGCATCAAACGGCAACTGCAGCATGACAGTAAGCAGAGAGGCTACACCGATGGCAAAAGAAATAGGTACTCCAAGGCCGAGGAAAAAGAAAAAGCTGCCAAATAAAACAATAATAATCTGCCATTCCATCAGACTTCTCCTTCTAGATTTGATGACCCTTTTACAGGTTGGCTAATGGTTGATAAATTGGCGATAACATCTTGTAGCAGGTACACCAGCATAAAGAACCCGCACAGAGGAACGGCGGCATATACCAGACCCATTTCTATTCCAAGTGCCGGAGATACCTGACCTGTTGCCAATGTTTTTAGCATCAGAGAGCCTCCGCCATAGATCATAATGACGCTTGCGAAGAAGATACTTATCAGATTGATTATTAAATGAAGTACCGCTTGTTTTACCGGAAGGTGTTCCAGTTTCATCGCCATCAGGTCGATCGCCAGATGGCGTTTTTTTCCTAAGGTATAAGCGGCTCCCATCAGACCGACCCAGATAAACAGAAACCGGGCAATTTCATCTGTTGTGGTACTCGGAGAATTTAATACATAGCGAGAGAAGACCTGCCAGACTACGCATATCACCAGAAAGCTACTGAGAGATATGCAAAAGAGTGACAGGGACTTATCCATGATGGCAATTAGTTTTTTCATTGTCCCTTCCAATCAGACTTTTAATAACTATTGGTCATACCAATATTTGCTCGTATGGTAAAACCGCAGAGGTGGGGCGATTATAATTACTTGTTCTGATTATCTAAGCGATCAAGATCACATTATTATTGGTCAGTCCAATTGTGATTTTTGTTTGTGATATTGGTCAACCTATTCTCATTTTATGTTTGAAATGTAAAATTGGCTGGGGCAAATTAAACAACGCAATAACGAATATGACTTTTGGTCAACCAAATTAAAGAAAGAGCTAACCCCATAAATTCATCAAATACGATGAAAAACGGAGAATAACTATGTTTGGGAATAAAACTGCAATCGCAACCTTTATTGCTTGCGCTATTGCCTCTACAGCCTCTCTGCCTACCTATGCAGCAACCATTCTGAAACTAAGCCATAACCAGGATCGAACTCACCCTGTGCATAAATCAATGCAGTTCATGGCGGATGAAGTAAAAGATCTGACCGATGGAGAGGTGAAAATCCGTATCTATCCGAATGGCCAGTTAGGTACTCAGCGTGAGTCAATGGAATTGATGCAAAACGGTGCTCTGCAGATGGTTAAATCTAATGCCAGTGAGCTGGAATCATTTGAGCCATCTTATGGTGCCTTTAACATCCCTTATATTTTTAAAGACCGCGACCACTACTACCGGGCAATGCAAAGTGAAGTCGGTGAAAAAATTCTGGCTGCTTCCCATGATAAAGGATTCGTTGGTCTGACCTATTACGATGGTGGTTCCCGTAATTTTTATGCTAACAAGGCGATCAATTCACCCGCTGATCTGGCCGGGATGAAGATTCGTGTTCAGCCTAGTCCGACTGCCGTTGAAATGATCAAACTGATGGGGGGCTCTCCAACACCTCTGGCTTATGGTGAACTATATACTGCTCTGCAACAAGGTGTGGTTGACGGCGCAGAGAACAACCCAACAGCACTGACAACTTCCCGTCATGGTGAAGTGTCAAAAGTATACAGTCTGGATGAACACACTATGATTCCGGATGTATTGCTGATCAGCTCTCAAGCTTGGGATGATCTGACAGAAGAGCAGCAGAAGGCTTTGAAAAAAGCAGCTAGTGACTCCATGATGTACCACAAAAAACTATGGACCGAAATGACTAACGAAGCTATCGATAAAGCGAAGTCATCAATGGGCGTAAAATTCGTCACTGTAGAAAAACAACCATTTATCGATGCAGTAAAACCAATGCATGATACCGCGTTGCAAAATCCTGCTATTGCAGAATATGTAAAAGGTTTTGATGCATTAGCGGATAAGTAATCCAGTCGCGGGCTTATCACTGCAAGGTAAGCCCGCATAATTAACACCAGAATAAAGCTGTAAATAATAAATTGGTCAACCAATTCATTGAATAATTTCCGGACAGTGATATGATGCCCGACCAGATGAAATGATAGCCCATTATCAGGTAAGTTTGAGAGTAGAAATGAGTAATACAACGCGCCTTTATCAGAAAATAGGTCAGCGACTGATCGACCAGATCGCTTCCGGAGAATATAACGTCGGAGATAAGATTCCGCCTGAACGGGATATCGCCGAGAAGATGAATGTAAGTCGCTCTGTAATTCGTGAAGCGCTTATTATGCTTGAACTGAAAAATTTGGTTGAAGTTAAAAAAGGCTCCGGCGTTTATGTAATCAATACTCCGACAGATGAATTGGCTGTGAATCTGTCTTCATCTGTTGCAGAAGATGAGCATTCTCAGGTAGAGGACGATGATGACGTCGGACCGTTCGAAATGCTGCAGGCTCGTCAACTTCTGGAAAGTCATGTTGCAGAATTTGCGGCAACTCAGGTGACTAAGAACGATATTTCCCGTTTGCGTGAAGCGCTGGATATGGAACGTATGCACCTGGAAGGTAATCGTTGCGATTACGATGGTGATGAAATGTTTCATATCGTTATCGCTGAGGCCACACAAAACAGCGTATTGAGCGACATGGTGAAGGATATGTGGGAACGACGTAACCGAAGCCAGATGTGGCAACGCCTGCATGAACGAATTTCTGTTCAGGATTACCGTCAGCGCTGGCTGGCGGATCATGAAAAAGTATATATGGCTCTGGTACGAAAAGATCCTATTGCTGCCCGAAAAGCGATGTGGCAGCACCTGGAAAATGTAAAACAAACATTGTTTGAATTATCTGATGTCGATGATCCTAACTTTGATGGCTATCTGTTCAGTTCTTACCAGGTTGCATCATAGAGATGATTGATTATCTAACTAACTCTGGCTCAAAAGCTTGCTGAAAATAGGCTTATAGAAAGGATAAATGTATGGAACAGACATGGCGTTGGTACGGACCTAACGATCCCGTATCGTTAAATGATATTCGTCAGGCCGGGGCTACTGGTATCGTGACCGCACTTCACCATATTCCTAACGGCGAAATCTGGAGTATCGAAGAGATAGAGAAACGTAAGGCGTTAATAACCGAAAAAGGATTGGTCTGGTCTGTCGTCGAAAGTGTTCCTGTGCATGAAGAAATTAAAACCCGCAGCGGTAACTACCAGCAGTGGATAGCAAATTATAAACAGACACTGGAAAACCTGGCTCAGTGCGGCATTGATACCGTCTGCTATAACTTTATGCCGGTACTGGACTGGACCCGGACGGATCTGGAATATGAACTGCCTGATGGTTCTAAAGCTTTGCGTTTTGATCACAGTGCTTTTGCGGCTTTTGAGCTGTTTATTCTGAAGCGGCCTGGCGCTGAGGATGAATATTCTGCGCAAGAGCAACAGAGTGCAAAAGCCTGTTATGAGGCTATGACTCAGGCTGATATTGATAAGCTGACGTCGAATATTATTGCTGGTCTGCCGGGGGCTGAAGAAGGGTATACTCTGGAAGAGTTTCAGGCTCGTCTGGATACCTATAAAGACGTATCTAAAGACAACCTGAGAGAGCACATGGCTGCATTTCTGCAGGAACTCATGCCGGTTTGTGAACAATATGGCCTCAGACTTGCGGTTCATCCAGATGATCCGCCGCGTCCGATTCTGGGTCTGCCGCGTATTGTCTCAACCATTGAAGACATCGAGTGGTTAACGACTGCCGTACCGAGTGCGATGAATGGTCTGACGATGTGTACCGGTTCGTATGGTGTTCGCGGAGATAATGATCTGGTAAAAATGATCGAAACTTATGGTGATCGTATCTACTTCACTCATTTGCGTTCGACTCAACGTGAAGAAAATCCAAAAGATTTCCATGAAGCGGCACATCTTGAAGGTGATGTGGACATGTACAGCGTCGTTAATGCTCTGCTAAAAGAAGAGTATCGCCGTAAACAAAGCGGTCAAACCCGCCTGATCCCTATGCGTCCGGATCACGGCCACCAGATGATTGATGACCTGCATAAGAAAACCAATCCCGGTTATTCCTGTATCGGCCGGTTAAAAGGTCTTGCTGAAGTCAGAGGTTTGGAACTTGCTCTGAAAAGAACGTTTTATAGTTCATAACCAATATTTGTTATATAGGCCGTTTTTTACTGTTTTAAGTCACTTTTCGTATGGGAAGTGACTTTTCTATACCCATTTCCTTAAACTTTTTTCAAACCTTCGGGTTTGAATAGAAATGAAACGGATCTCTGGATTATCCGGAGCCTGTTCTGTCGATATATATACCGGAAAATTACCGGTTATGAGGCTCGTTAAGTCGCTCTTCTATTTCATGCTGTCCTTTCAGTAATTGAATGGCTTCTTCTGCCGGTTTTGGTGGACTGAACAGGTAACCTTGGATCAGCACGCTGCTTTTCTGTGGCAGGTATTGCAGTTGTTCATGTTCTTCAATACCTTCGACGACGACTTTCATATGCAGCGCGTGAGCCATAGTAACAATTGCCGAAAGAATGGTACTGTTATTGCCTTCATGCAGATCCTTAATAAAGGCTCGGTCAATTTTCAGGATATCAATGGGCAGGGTTCGCAGATAACCCAGTGAGGAGTACCCAGTACCAAAATCATCCAGAGCTACATGGATTCCTATTTCACGCAGTTTTCTAAGGTTCCTCATGACTTGTTCATCGCCTTTGATAACAGAAGACTCTGTCAGCTCTACGTACAGACTTTCATAAGGAATATCATAGTGTTTTACGCTAGTTTCAATCTCCTTCACTATATCTGCATTATTGACCTGTAGTGCAGAGAGGTTGATCCCGACCTTAAAGTTGGAGTAACCGGCTTTATGCCATTGCTGGATTTGGGCGCAGACGTTGGTAATGATCCATAAGCCTATACGCATAATCAGGCCATTTTCTTCGGCAATGTGAATAAACTTATCCGGTGGTACGAAACCCAGTTCTTCATCATTCCAGCGGATCAGCGCTTCATAGGATTGAATTTTCAGATCCATACTGTCCACAATGGGCTGGTAGTGAACTTCAAAACAGCCCCTTTCCGTGGCTTGATACAAACGTTGCTCGATTTTGGCCCTTTCCTTGGTCTGTTTACTGATGGTTGGGGAATAGTAGCAGTATTTATTTTTACCGCTCTGTTTTGCCTGATACATGGCCTGATCCGCACAGGTTACCAGTTCTTCTGAATCATTGGTGTCATCAGTCCATAAGGCGATACCGATACTGGCTGTAATATAAACAGTGTGATCACCAATAGGGATTGGTCTGTTAATCGCATCAATGATTCTTTCCGCAATAAGTCCTGCCTGATAAGGCGCTTTCAGGTGCGGTAGCAAAATTGTAAATTCATCTCCACCGAGTCTGGAAAAATTATCTCTTTCATTCTGATCGAGTGATTTCGGATCATCATCTCCTACCCGGGTAGCCATATCATCGGTGCGTAAAGATTCTCTGAGGATATTAGCAATTGTCTGCAACAGAGTATCACCGGTGGCATGCCCCATATTGTCATTGACGTATTTAAAGTTATCTAAATCAAGATAGAGTAGTGCCAGCATCTCATGCTCACGTTCGGCATAATCGATTGCCCGCAGCAGGTTACGCTGAAATAGGGTACGGTTTGGTAATCCTGTCAGCGTATCAATGTAGGCAAGGTTGCGTATTCTCTGATTAGACCGATAAAGCTCGGTATTAATGTGGTTAAACGAAGCAACCAGTTTATTCAGTTCGTCACTGGTCGTTGTCTGCAGGTTAGGAACTGTTCCATTGCATTTTAATTGATCCAGTGCCTGATTCAGGGTGTCGATAGGATGAAGTACATGCCGGCGGAATAGTTTCAGCATTAACGGAACCGATATTATCAACATTAACGCGGCGAGAGCCAGGATAAAGCTGTTGATACTCAAAGAAGAGGCCAGCAGTATACTTTCCGGAATGTAGATATGAAAGACGAGTCCATCCGTTAATTCAACAGAAAAATGCTGTACTTTGTGGTTATTAACAGAAGTGCTACTCCACTGATTTACAGGTAGATCCTGTAACGGTTGCAGAGAGTGATCCTGTATCGGATCCTGATTCTGCGTACTGTGCGATAAATATATCCGGTCATTTCCACTCAGAAATGTCGAGCCCTTATCCCATGGTGCAGGGATTTGTGGAAATAACAGTGGTTCCAGTTCAAATGTTGCGGTGAGATAACCCCGAACCTGAGGACGAGTTGTGAAGGTGTCCCGGGTTCTATCTCTGAAGATAACAGGGGTTGATATATACATAACATATTGGTTTATATCTGGATCTTTATCGACAAAATAGTAGAAACCGGCATGCTTTTTTTGCATTGCTTTAAAAAAACCAGATTCTGATTCGTCTTCGGTATAGTTCACGCTGTTCCTGTTGGATATACGTAATTCTTCATATCCATTTGGCAGTAGGAGGCTGATTTCCCGCAGTTTTGGATTGGATTGCTGAATAGAGGATAGTTTAGATAGCATAGGTTTTTGCATCAGCATATACCTGTCTGCTTCATTTTCAGTTAGCAGATATTGCTTTACCAGTGAGTCTTTAGCTAAAGTTTTCAGTGTGATGGTGGACTCAGTCAACTGCTCATTAACGTGTTTTTTAAGATGGTTGACATAGTATTCAAGTTGAGTGTGGCTGTTATCCATGTTTTTGTGCCACAGCAGGTAATATGAATAAACACCCACTAAAAATAGAGGAATGGTGATTAACGGAATAATGATCAGACTTATCTTAGAATTCAGGCGCATGTTCACCTCCATTAACCAACGTATTGCTGATCAAGTTTCTTTGTTTTAATTGCTTAGGTGGGATCGAGCGAAATTGTTCAGATTTCATCAGTACATCGTTATCCGGAAAAATAATGGGGTTATCCAAATAGTCATCCGGAAGCAGAGTTTTGGCGCTGTCATTCGGAGTGGCGCAGTAGGTATACAGTGCTGCCTGTGCAGCGTTGTCCGGCCGGTTCAGAAAGTTGATAAATGCATAAGCCAGATCCGGGCGGTTTGCTTTTGCTCCCAGAGTGAAATAATCCACCCAGAGATTAGTCCCTTCTTCCGGTATGGTGAAGTTCAGCCTGTTATGTGAGTCGTGTTCCATTACCATCAGCGCATCACCACTGTAGGCAATGGACATCCATAAATCACCGGAGAGAATTTCTGAATCACGCCTCAGTGACAGATACTGGTAGGAGCGAACATATTCTTTTTGCTGGCTGAGTAATGCAGATGTCTGAGCCAGAGCTTCCGGACTCCCCTCATTAAGGGAATAGCCTAAGGCTTTCAATGCCAGGCTGATAATTTCATTACCATCAGCGAACATGCCTATTTTCCCTTTCAGGATTGGATCTGGCCGGAACAGGTTCATCCAACTGGTAATCTGATATTTTATTTTGTCTTTTCGGTATAAAATACCTGTGGTTCCCCAAAAATAAGGCACACCGTATTCTTTTGCTCCGGGGAAGGCTGTCAGCCATTTCGAATTAATATGCGCTCTGTTCGGAATAAGATCCGGAGAAAGCGGAGCAATCCATCCTCTGTGTGCATAAGGTTCGAGGTTGATACCCGATGTCAGGATAAGATCAAATCCTAAAGCGTGGTTGTCTATTAATATCTGAGTTCTGTGTTCATCAGATTCAAAATAAATTTCTGAAATATCCGTACTAAATTCTTTCTCAAATTTATCGATCAGTTCCGGATCCAAATATTCTGCCCAGTTCAGAATAACCAGTTTATTTGCAGAAACATTATCTGGAGTTTCTTCGCCCCGACTGTTGACGCTAAAGAGTAAAGCAGAGAGTAGTCCATAACGGAGGAGCCATTTCACCATATCCATAGTACAGACCTAGCCTTTGTTTTTTAGTTATAACAAAAGGCTAGTTCAACACGAAGTACAGGCCAAGTAAGGATTTAAGCACCAATTGTTACTGGTCTGTTAAATAAAGAAATTTAATTCACTAATAATATTGTTATCAGTAGTGGTATGTGTATTTATATAGATATAATTGAATTATACCTTTTGGTATATAAGTTAAGTGAATAAGCTACTACACTGGCAGCAGCCTGTAGTGGCAAGCCGCTGCCGATTGAACAGGCTAATTGGCAGTAGACAGTGCGATTTCTATATATATGTCACGCAGCTTCCTGGCAATTTCTCCTGGCTTTCCGTCACCGATTTGGTGACCATCAATATTGATCACCGGCCAGACAAAGGTGGTTGCAGAGCTGATAAAGGCTTCCTTAGCTGTATAAGCTTCTTCAATGGTAAAGTTCCGTTCTTCCACTTCGATATTGGTATCACTGGCTAGTTGCAGTAGGCTTTTTCGGGTAATACCGTGAAGAATATTGTTACTTAGCGGGCGGGTAACCAGTTTTCCATCGGCAGTTACAATATAAGCGTTGTTTGAACTGCCTTCTGTGACATAGCCATCTTCGATCAGCCAAGCATCGTAAGCTCCGGCAGCGAGTGCTGCCTGTTTGGCCAGACAAGGTGCCAGCAGTCCGACAGTTTTAATATCGCGGCGTCTCCAGCGGATATCTGGCACGGAAATGACTTCAATGCCTTTTTCCGCTTTCGCGCAGTTGATTAACTCACGGCTTTGAGTAAATAAAACCAGTGTCGGTTCAATGTCTTCAGCAGGAAAAGCAAAATCACGGTCACCAGTACTGCCTCGGGTCAGTTGTAGGTAGATTCCGCCTTCTTTCAGGGCATTTTTTTTGATAAGTTCTTTTTGAATTGAGGTTAGTACTTCTGGCGTTACCGGCATTTTCAAGCCAAGTTCTTTACAGGAACGCTGAAGCCGGGCGATGTGCCCTTCGTTATCGATCAGCTTACCGTCAAGTACCGCTGTGACTTCATAGACTGCGTCTGAAAATAGAAAACCACGGTCGAATACAGAAATCTTTGCTTCTGATTCAGGCATATAGCCACCGTTTACGTAAACAATTCGTTCCATCATATTTTTATCCTTACTATCTGGCGGGCTGTGTAAACATAACCCGCTAATCGTTAATTCTACTCAAAGGGAAGGATTCATTCCCTCAGAATCAGCCCCAGAGTCTGGCAGAAAATGGCAACATCTGACTGGTGGTGTATTCAAACCCATTTTCAATATCGGTTGCCAGCAGAAGCGGACCATCCAAATCGACAATATCTGCACCCTGAGCGACCACAAAAGCCGGGGCCATACTGAGTGAAGAAGCCAGCATGCAGCCGACCATAACCTGTAGTCCTGCCTTTTCTGCCTCTTTTTTCAGGGCTAAGGCTTCTGTTAAACCACCGGTTTTATCGATTTTGATGTTGATCATGTCATAAAGTCCGGCCAGCCTTTCCAGACTTGCTCTGTCATGACAGGATTCATCGGCACAGATCGGGATCGGGCGATCCAGTGTGGAAAGAATATCATCCTGAGCGGCCGGAAAAGGTTGCTCAATCATGGCAACATCTAGCTTAACCAACTCTGGGATCAGTGCATTATACAGCTCGGCTGTCCAGGCTTCGTTGGCATCCAATATAATTTTGGACGCCGGAGCCCCCCTCCGAACTGCCTGAACTCTGGCCAGATCTTCTGCTCCGCCCAGTTTTAGTTTCAGCAGTGGCCGGTAAGCATTGTCGACAGCCGCTTTTTCCATATTTTCCGGAGTATCAAGAGAAAGGGTATACGCTGTGACCAAAGGTTGTGGAACAATACCGGTTTTTTCCCAGATAGTGCTCCCCGCTTTTTTGCATTCCCAGTCCCAGAATGCACAGTCAAGGGCATTACGGGCTGCTCCGGAAGGCAACAGAGACTGGAGCTTCTCTCTTGTCGGGATCGCACCTTTGAGCTCAGGGATAATGTTTTCCAATTGTGTCAGGACACTGGAGACTGATTCATCATAACGGGCGTAGGGAACGCATTCCCCACGACCGGTGATACCTTGTGCTTCCAGTTCAACAACGACGACTTCCGCCTGAGTTTTACTCCCTCTTGAGATAGTAAAACTTCCCCGTATTGGCCAGTCAGTTGCGTAAATTCGAACTTTCATTACGCTTCCCCGGTAGCGCGTTTTACAATGCGTCCAACGCCTTGACGGAATGGATCGACAGTCGGCAGACCCGTTTCGGTTTCGATTTTATCCATCAGAGCCAGAGCCTCGGCTTCTCCAAGCTGAGAAGTGTTTACTGAAATCCCTACGAAACGAACATCTGGGTTAGTTAGTCTGGCTGTGGCAAGGTTCGCTTCTATGCACTCTTTCAGACCCGGAAGTGAATATTCAGGAACACCTCGCATATGAGAGCGGGTTGGCTCATGACAAAGAACAAGCGCATCTGCCTGACTTCCGTGGATCAATCCTGTTGTGACACCTGCGAAAGAAGGATGGAACAGGGAGCCCTGACCTTCGAGAATATCCCAGTGATCATCACTATTGGCAGGAGAGATCGTCTCGATAGCACCGGCAATAAAGTCAGCAACCACACAGTCTACACTGACACCGTTACCGCTGATCAAAATACCTGTCTGACCTGTTGCCCGGAAATCGACGTTGAAACCTTGTGCCTGCATCTCTTTTTCAATCGCCAGTGAGGTATACATTTTACCAACAGAGCAGTCAGTACCAACGGTCAGCAGGCGTTTTCCTGAACGTTTTTTACCACTTGCAACTGGATAACTCTGAGTTGGATAGCGTACGTCGAACAGTTTTCTGCCTGTGGTCCGGGCAATGTCTACCAGTTCAGGAATATCGTTAAGACGATTATGTAAACCTGCGGCAAGATCCATTCCGGCTTCAAGAGCTTCTTTTAGGACACTGATCCATTCATCCGAAATGATACCGCCCCGGTTAGCAACACCGATGACCAGTGTTTTTGCTCCGGCTTTTACGGCGGTCTCAATAGTCATGTCTTCAAGGCCGCAATCAGCCTTACAAGTATTCAGACGGAACTGACCCACACAGTATTCCGGATGCCATTGCTTTATTCCCTGAGCAACTTTTGCTGCTAGCGGATCAGCGGCATCGCCAAGAAAAAGAAGGTAAGGTTTTTGTAATTCCATTTTTATTCTCCATATATCGTTGTGGCTTTATGCTGAAGCTGAGAACGATGATTGTTGTGGTCATATATGTTGTATGTTGTGTTAAGTGCAGAGCAAAATTCATGACAACTTTTCCTATCATAGGCAAAAAAAAACAAAATTATCTAGTTTAAGTGTTGTTTTTATTAGGTTGTGGGCTTGTTTTTTTGCCATTTAGTGCTGTTTTCTTATTTTTTAATGTTCTTTATTTTTGTAATAATTCAGGATTATATTTTGATTTGATGTTTTGATGGGAGAGATTGTCTTTCCACAAGAGATTAGTTGGATTTATATAATTTTACTGGGTTGCGTGTTATGCCATATTTTATACGGGAGAAAAACACAGAAAAATTTTCTGCACATTTATGCAGCAAGTCAGATGTATCTGATGGTAGTGTGAAAAATAGCCGGTTATTGTCCGGGAATTTTACTGATGTTTGCACCATAAACATGCAAATTGGGGTGTTTTGGTGCATTTAATGGCAGGATTTCGCACCATGACAGACATTTTTTTCTGTTGGTATGGATACTGATATTTGGACAAATAGTTTTTTTCCAGTGAATATATCTGCCATAGGGTTGATTTGTAAAATTCTTAATTTTCTTTTATTTATGGAGTTATATTCCGATTAGATCGTCTATCTTGGAGTTTGATATCGCCATTTTTTTCTGAATAGCACAACAAAAACATAGCATTGTCAGTTTTCTGGTTTTACTATTTATCTCTTCTCTATTTTTGGTCTGCAAATTGCTATCAGGGAGTACTACTCTGAGGGCGATATGGCGAAATAGCTTTTACGTATTCGGGCATCAAGACCAACGGTTCTTTATATCTATACCTGATTTGATATGGAAGATGGCCTGAATACAGATTTTATAGTTCGGAGACAGATAAATGGACCTAATTACTGGCGTGATCAGCCAAATTAACGGCATAGTGTGGGGATGGCCTATGCTGATTCTGATTCTGGGGATAGGTATTTACCTGAGCCTGGGGCTAAAACTTTTTCCTATCCTGCAACTGGGCAGTGCTTTCAAGCTGCTCTGGGATGGTCGTTCGTCTACTGGTGAAGGTGAAATTCCGCCATATCAGGCACTGATGACAGCGATGTCTGCAACCGTGGGTACCGGTAATATTGCCGGTGTGGCTACTGCCGTTTTTATTGGCGGACCTGGAGCTTTGTTCTGGATGTGGATTACGGCATTGTTTGGTATGGCAACAAAGTTTGCGGAAGCTGTATTGGCGGTGAAATACCGGGAAAAAGATGAAAATGGTGCCTATGTTGGCGGGCCTATGTACTATATCAAAAATGGTATGGGGAAAAAGTGGACGTGGCTGGGAACTTTGTTTGCTGTTTTCGGTGCGATAGCTGGTTTTGGTATAGGTAACACGGTTCAGTCCAACTCGATTGCTCAAGTTTTAGAAGCCAATTTTGGTTTTCCTCCTTTGGTTGTTGGTCTGGTTTCCATGGTTGCTGTTGGTCTGGTTATTATCGGGGGTATTAAACGTATCGGTAAATTTGCCGGAGCTATGGTTCCTTTTATGGCGTTAGCTTATATAGCCAGTGGTTTGCTGATTATCGGTATGGAAGCAGATAAGATTGGGGATGCCTTTGTGTTGATCTTTTCCCATGCATTTACACCAGCTTCTGCAACCGGAGGTTTTGCCGGAGCCAGTATTGTCATGGCGATTCGCTTTGGTGTCGCTCGGGGTATTTTCTCCAATGAAGCGGGTCTGGGTTCTGCGCCAATCGCTCATGCCAGTGCTCAGACAAGTGATCCGGTGCGGCAGGGGCTGGTGGCGATGTTGGGGACGTTTATGGATACACTGGTTATCTGTACCATTACTGGTCTGGTGATTGTGATCTCTGGTACTTGGACTCAGGGCGAGTCCGGAGCTGCACTGACTTCCCTTGCCTTTGATAGCGTGCTTCCCGGTTGGGGCAGTAATATGGTTGCTATCGGTCTGGCGGTATTTGCGTTTACCACAATTATCGGTTGGTCGATTTATGGTGAACGCTGTGTCGAATATCTTTTTGGCGAAAAAGCCGTGCTGCCATACCGTATTTTGTGGGTTGTCGCTGTACCGGTTGGTGCTGCCCTTAATCTGGATTTTGTATGGCTGGTTGCCGATACATTGAATGCAATGATGGCAATTCCGAACCTGATTGCACTTGCTGTACTAAGTCCGGTAGTATTTGCTTTAACAAAGAGTTATTTTTCTTCAGAGAAAGAACAGGCATCTTCTTCTGTTCAGGTAACAAAATAAATCTTTTCTGGCTGTTCAGGTTCGTCTGAGCAGCCCCCCTTAATCAGTGACAGGTCAGACCTATAGTGCTGAAGACTATAGGTCTGTCTTGTGCACCTGTTTGTTTGGAAGGAATCAGTCATGATCACAGCAGAAGCCGTTATCGATCTTAAAGCATTGCAGCATAACTACCAGTTTATTAAGCATAAAAGCCATGCTGATAAGGTAATCGCTGTTATTAAAGGCGATGCATACGGGCATGGTGCGGTTGAGGCGGCGAAGGCTTTGGAACAGGCCGATATGTTTGCTGTTTCCCGTATTGAAGAAGCAATATGGCTACGGGAGGCCGGTATTCCTCAGCCAATTCTGCTGCTGGAAGGTTGCTTTTGTGCCGAAGATTTACAGATAGCAGCAAGCGAGGGATTTCAGACGATCATTCATCACCCGGAACAGCTTCAGGATATTGAAAATACGGTACTGGATAAGCCGATTAAAGTCTGGTTGAAACTGGATACCGGTATGCACCGACTGGGTGTTCACCCTGAAGAGGTTGCAGAGTATGTCACTCGCCTTCAGGCTTGTGAGCATGTGGATGGTGAGCCGGGTTTTGCCAGCCATTTTAGTTGTGCTGATGATCTTTCTTCATCTACGACACAATGTCAGCTGGATCGTTTTCTTACGATGACAGCGCCTTATGCCGGTGAAAAAACGCTGGCAAATTCAGCCGGAGCATTGTACTGGCCTGAATCTCATTTTGATTATGTTCGTGCCGGAATTGCTTTGTACGGGATTTCACCGGATGAAGATAAAACTGGTATAGAATTGGGACTAAAGCCCGTAATGACGCTTAAATCAAAACTGATTGCAGTCAGAGAACACAAGGCTGGTAACCCAGTCGGCTACGGAGAAATCTGGACTGCTGAAGAAGATACCCGTATAGGTGTTATTGCTATGGGATATGGGGATGGGTATCCTCGCCTGGCTCCGGAGGGGACGCCGGTTTGGGTGAACGGACGGATTGTACCGATTGTTGGACGGGTATCAATGGATATGCTGACGGTTAACTTAGGGGTCGATGCGGAAGATAAAATCGGCGATGATGTCGAATTCTGGGGAAATCATTTGCCGGTGGAACAGGTTGCAAAACAGGTTGGAACTATCCCTTATGAGCTAGTGATCAAACTGACAAAAAGGGTAGGTAAAAGCTATCTTTGAGGATATATTATTCAGACGGGCAGCAGGAAACTGCCCGTTTGTATAGATAATAAAGGAAATAAGAAATGATCAAGGAAAATACCTACTTCGACGGGAATGTTAAATCTCTGGGCTTTACCCAACAGGATGGAGACAGTAGCGTTGGTGTTATGGCTCCCGGAGAGTACACTTTTGGTACTGCTGCGCCGGAAAAAATGACGGTGATTAAAGGTGCTCTGGTAATCAAACGTGTCGGTGAAGAAGAGTGGACTATCTTCAACGAAGGGGAGTCCTTTAATGTTGCCGGTGATTCTACATTTGATATCCGGGTTAAAGCCACAACGGCTTATCTGTGTGAGTATTTGTAATCGGTTCAGATTAAAGAAGCCTGTGTTGAGCTATGTTAGATAAAGAAAACATCGTTAAATTAGCCCGGATGAAAATGCCATTCGGAAAATACGCAGGCCGGGTACTCATCGATCTTCCCGAAGAGTACCTGCTTTGGTTTGCCCGCAAAGAATCCTTTCCTGAGGGCGAACTGGGAGAACTGATGCAGTTGTGTCTGGCTCTAAAAGTTGAAGGGCTGGATTCAGTCGTTAAGCCGCTGAAGTATTCTGAATATTCTTAAATTTCTATTTTTACCCTCTAAATAACCGATTTCTGTTTTCACATTTATTACGACGTTATATTGATTACGTTATAACGGACGGCTACATTGGTACATGAATTGGTTTATCAATAAGTTAACGTGATGAACTTTATAAAAATCAAATTGATGATAATGCCTAAGGAACCCCTATGTTAAAAACAACCACACCGTCAGTGGACGGGAAAGAAATCCAGGAATATCTTGATGTCGTCGTGGGCGAAGCCATTCTGGGTGCGAATATATTTAAAGATATTTTTGGTGCGATTCGGGATGTTGTTGGCGGGCGATCCGGAGCTTATGAAAAAGAAATGGGTAAGGCCCGGGAAATCGCATTCTCTGAACTGGAAGAGCAGGCGCGCAGATTGGGAGCCGATGGTATTGTTGGCATCGACATTGACTATGAAGTTGTTGGGCAAAAAGGCGGTATGATGATGGTCAGTGTCAGCGGTACCGCTGTGAAGTTTAAAAGATAAATTCTGAGCGCCTTTAGCCGGCGGAGGATGGTTCGGTAGCTTGTCGTAAAGCAGACATAAATTATAGAAATGATACTGAGTGTTTGTCATAGCGCACATTAATGATGTTGTGGTCAATATATTTGGTTGAAATGCGAAGTATTATTTTCTGGGTTATTTTCTTTCTCCGGCCTTATATATGCATACTGTAAAGAATAAACAGAATGCAGAGGACACCCGAATATGGAACAGAGTCAATTTTTCTCCCGTCTTGTAGATAAATTCAGACAGATAGCCGTTGAGAATAATATTACCGGTGAAGAAGTCACGGTATCAGGTAAGGTGCTGACCAACGAAGAGGCTATCGGTAATCCGGACAGGAAAGATTTCCCTCTTTTAACCGGAAAAGAGCGCCTGATGCAGGCTGAATTTAAAGGTTTCAAGGGGCAGGCATTTTCTGATATGCCGGGGCCATTTACCGGAACCATCGCTTCAATTATAGAAAGAGAGCCTCAAAACAACTGGGAAAGAGCGGTGTTGATTGCCTCGCTTAATGCAGTATGTGCCTACCTTGGTCTTACAGACAAAACCATACACTGTAAAGATAACGATCCGGAAGAGTGTGCCTGTCAGTTGGTTACGCATATCAGGCAGTATTACGGTGATGTAAAAGTTGCTTTGGTCGGCTTACAGCCCAGCATGCTTGAGGCGCTTTCCGGTGAGTTTTGGGTACGTAATTTGGATTTGGATAAAGATAAGATAGGCAGCATCAAATTTGGTATCGAAATTGAAGATGGCTTTACAAAAAGGGATGAGGTGCTTGACTGGTGCGATATTATTATTGCGACCGGCAGCACTTGTGCAAACGGTTCAATTGTTCATTATCTCGGTAAAAAACCGGTATTGTTTTACGGTACAACGGTTAGTGGTACTGCTACCTTAATGGATCTTCCTCGTTTTTGTGCTTGTGCCGGGTAGTTATATCTATGTGTCTACCATAACTATGGATTATGAGAGTGAATCTTAAAGACACTGTTTATTCAGATTAATGATAATTGTCTCAAAAATGAACATTGTAGGCAGCAGAGAGAGTCAATAAAATAACCTGTTCAAAAACAACAAATTAGAATATTAACTCTAATAAGTTACTAATATTAAAGAAGTTGGTTATAAAAATGACAAGAAACACTCTGCGACAGAAATCGGTTATACGTGGTTTCACCCTTATTGAATTGGTTGTCACTATAACAATATTGGGTATTTTGGCAGTGACGGCATTGCCCAAGTATCTGAATATGAAAAGTGAAACAGTGATAAGTACCATGCAAGGGCTGAAAGGTTCTCTGGACAGTGCAGCCGCATTAGCTCATGCCAAAGCGGTTATCGATGGTGTGGAAAATAAAAAATCCAGTACGATTGATTACAATGGTACAACGATTGAGATGACCTATGGTTATCCTGCTGGGAAAGACAGCGGAATTGCTCTGATCGTTTCGATACCAATTCCAGAAGAAAGCTGGGATAAAACATCTGAAGACTGGAACCAGAGAGCTAGTACTGTATATAACAGCGATAGCGCTGGTTGGGGGTATGTGTACTGGCACGGCATGATTGAGGAAAATGCTGGTGCAAATAAATGTTATATACGCTACCGTTCTCCGACCAGTGCAAATTCAGTACCGGAGATTGACTTCGAGTCGGACGATTGCTGAACCGTGACAGGGGCCTGCTGAAGCAGGCCCGAATTTTTATCAATTTTTTTCTCAACAACACTATTACATCGAATATTCTGATTTTTTTAGAACGAGGTATCACCATAATGGTGACTGATGAAATCAATAAAAGCTCGTATTTTGTGTGGTAGAAATTGCCGGTTTGCGTACACAAGATATAAACCAATGGGGTTGGGTTGGTAATCCGGAAGGATCTTAACCAGTGTCCCCTGTTGTAAAGCGTCATTAGCGATAAAGGTGGGCTGAATAGTTATTCCTCCCCCTAAAATGGCTGCATTAACAAGAAAATCCCCGTTATTGGCAGAAATGGTTCTGTGAAGATCTATGGTTTCCGTATTTAAGTCAAATAACTCTTGTATCAGTTGCTCCTGATCAGTGTATGAATAACTTAAAAAATTGTGGCCGGATAAGTCTGAAGGCCTGCACGGTACACCTTTACGCTTCAGATAGTCTGGTGACGCAAGCAAAGCAATTTTGATGTCGGATATCTTTTTAGCAATTATGTGGTCATTTTTCAGATTACCAATGCGCAGAGCAATATCAACACCTTCTTCAACAAGATCTATTTTGTGGTCTGTCAGATTGAGTTTTATTTCTACGCTGGGATAGTGTTTCTGAAAATCGAGAATAAGACGTGGCATATGACGGTGTCCAAAAGACATGGGGGCATTGACGGTTAATAGCCCGGACACGTTCTGATGCCAGTCCACCAGAGAATTCTCCATTTCTTCAATATCATCCAGAATCTGAGCACATCGACTGGCATACAAACGTCCAGCTTCCGTAAGTGATACCGTTCGGGTCGTGCGCTGTAACAGCCGGGTCTGGACATCAGCTTCTAATGCCGTTACATATTTACTGACCAACTGGGGTGATATATCTAACTTTTCTGCGGCTCTGGAGAAAGAACTCTTTTGAGCAACCATCAGAAAGGTTTTCATCATGTAAAGTTTGTCCATACCTATTTTATAAATGAATTGTTGATAATTAATCAATGTTAGGTGTCTTTATCAATATGTCAATTATAGTTATTTTTCATATCAACGATTGATAATTCTAGAACAAGGAATAATGATGAACGCTCAACGATTTTATAGGATTTTCCAGTCTGAAGCAGGAATTGCCCCATTATTGCTCAGACTTCCATTAGGTATAATTTTGTCGGCACACGGAGCCCAAAAGTTGTTTGGCTGGTTTGGTGGGTATGGGTTGGAAAGCACTGGTCAATGGATGGAAAGTATTGGTTTTGTTCCTGGTTTTTTGATGGCTTTACTTGCCGGTAGTGCCGAGTTTTTCGGGGGGCTGGCATTAGTACTGGGTATACTGACTCGTCCCGCTGCACTTGTGGCTGCATTCACTATGCTGATGGCAATGACTGTTCATATTAACAATGGACTATTTGTCCAGAACAATGGATATGAGTTTGCTTTAATTTTGCTGGCAGTAACGATTTATCTTGCAGTCATTGGTGCAGGACGCATTTCTGTAGACTGGTTGATTAGCGTGAAACTTCGAAAAGCGTAAACATCGCTCTGCATGAATCAATCTGGGCAGATGTACTTATTTGTCTGGGTAATAACGTCATTGATAATTGAGCATTTCAGCATTAATAGAGGTTACCAGCTGGTTTATTCTTCATACTGGTAACCATTCCTATCTTACGTCTGTATTTGGAAGAATTAATTAGAACTGGTACGCTTCCGGGATAACGACAACCCCCTGTTCTGACAGGGTGAAACGTTTTCGATCTTCTTCTTTGTTGACACCAATAGTTGTGTTCGGGGGTATTTTTACGTGTTTATCTACAATGCATCTGACCAGTTGGCAGCCTTCTCCGACTTCGACATCATCAAGTAAAATACTGTCTACGACCGTTGCACCATCATCGACCATGACACCGGAAGACAGAATAGAGTTCTGTACCGAGCCTCCGGAGATCACCACACCACTGGAGATGATAGAGTTAATAAAAATCCCTTCATTTCCGGTGATGGAAGACACGGTTCTGGCTGGTGGAAGCTGATGCTCATAGGTGCGGATTGCCCAGTTTTTCTGATACAGATTCATTGGCGGAACAGGTTTAAGCAGATCCATATTGGCCTGATAAAATGAGTCCAGCGTTCCGACATCCCGCCAGTAGGCATCTTGAGAAACCCGTCCTTCATGCCCACCGAAACGATGGGCATACACTTTTTCCTGAGTGATCAGCCGGGGAATAATATCTTTGCCAAAATCATGGCTGGATAAAGGGTCGGCGGCATCTGTTTCCAGAGCCTCTTCAAGAGCCTCTGTTGTAAAAATATAAATACCCATTGAAACCAGACTCTTTTCAGGATCTTCCAGAGTAGGGAAAGGCTTGTCTGGCTTTTCTGTAAAAGCAATGATTTTCTGTTCTGTGTCAGTTGCCATAACGCCGAATGCGGAAGCTTCTGACACAGGCACTTCCATACAAGCAATGGTAAGATCGGCATTGGTGGTTTTATGGCGCTCTAACATGGCGGCATAATCCATGCGGTAAATGTGATCTCCTGATAAAACAATGACATATTTTGCTTCGTTACGTGAGATTAGCCACAGGTTCTGGTAAATTGCATCGGCAGTTCCGCTGTACCATTGTTCTCCTTTACGCATCTGCGGGGGAACAACCGTAATGTATTCCCCCAGCTCCGGATTGAAGACTGACCAGCCATCGCGAAGATGTTTTTGCAGTGAATGGGATTTGTATTGAGTAAGTACAAGAATCCTGCGTAACCCGGAGTGCAGGCAGTTGGTCAGAGTAAAATCTATAATCCGGTATTTTCCACCAAATGGAACGGAAGGTTTTGCCCGGTTATCTGTCAGTGGGGAAAGTCTGGAACCCACACCTCCCGCCAGCACAACGGCCATTATATCTTGCATGCTTTATCTCCCTGTATTCACTAAGTTATTACGGTATAACAGTGAAACCTTTCAAGGAATAAGCCAAAAGATAATATACTGATATTTATGGTGTATCTGGTTCTTAACTTTACCTTTATCCCTGTTTTGGTGCGCAGAGTTCAGTGATTTGTGTCATGATGGTGCAAATGATGGTCTGGTACAGATAAGATATAAGCAGACGGGGCTGGAAGATGCTCCGTCTGCTGAATGTTATTGACCGGCAAAGGCTATGACTACTTTATCGTCTCCCAGCGTTCGGGAGAACACATAAGCATTTTTCTGCTCCAATACCTTATGTTCTCCGGCACCGATTGCTGGATGGGAATGGCGGAACTGACCGACAGTCTGCCAGTGTTTCAGAAGTGATTTGCGTTGGTCATCAAGTTTCCAGAGCATATCTGAACGAGTTCCCTGATGAAAATCGTCAGCATACGGGCCGATATTTCTGGCTATTTCATCGCCGTAGTAAACCTGAACAGCTCCCGGACTGAGTAGTAAGGCATTTGCTGCGGCTTTTTGCATTTCTATCGATTTGAAACGGCTGAAGAATAGTTCTGTGTCATGTGATGACATATAACTGACAGGGTTAAAATCCGGCTCAGTCCGGAGCGTATCGGCATAGCTCTGGTAGGTATCGGCCATCTGGCTGAAACACGTTGCTCCTTTATCCATTTTTTTCTGCATATCGAAATTGATTAATGCATCAAATCCATCATCAAAATACGGACTGCGGTAGGCTGAGTGTCCCCATACTTCTCCCATCATAAAGAAAGGCTGTTCGGTCTGATTATGTGCTTTTTGCCACAGCTTAAGGCTGCGTGAGGCCTCGGTTTTCAGCCGTTTCCAGATATCTCCTTCAACATGCTTTACGGTGTCAACCCGGAAACCATCAATACCAAAGCGTTTTACCCAGTCTGTCTGCCATTCTATCAGGTAGTCTGACACACGATAATGTTGACGAGCCAGAACTCGTGTTCCCGGATTATTTAAAAGCCATTTTGGTGGGATCACTGATGTATCGGATTCAGTCAAAAAATCAGGCAAACCGGCCAGAGAAAGAGTGGTATCACTGGTTCCCGGCTGTGGATAACCCGGCAGCCTGGAACGAACCCAGTCGCTGCCCCACCAGTTTTTCCAAGCGATACTTTGTTTGTTGATGTGTGATTGATAACTATGCCAGTTCTGATTCGTTTCCGGCGTCCAGTCGGCCCACTTTGTTGGCCAGGTGCCTCCGGGGGTGATAACATCAATATGGTCAAACTGCAAATCGGCCAGTGAGGAATATCCAGCATGGTTGATTACGGCATCAAACAGAACTTTGATGCCACGTTTATGTGCTTCTTGAATTAACTGTTGCAGATCGGTCTCTGAGCCGAAATTTTCATCAATTTTAGTAAAATCCCGAGCCCAGTAGCCGTGGTAACCATAGAAAGGAAATGAGCCACTTTCTCCTCCCCCGACAAAGCCGTGTATCTGTTCCACAATCGGTGAAAGCCAGATAGCATCAGTACCCAGACTTTTAATATAGTCCAGCTTCTCGGTGACCCCTTTCAGATCTCCGCCATGAAAGGTACCAACTTCATCTTTACCGTCTTTGTGTCGTCCGTAGCTGTGGTCGTTGGTATGATCCGCATTATTGAAACGGTCTACCATGACAAAGTAGATATTGGCATTTCTCCAGTTTAGTGTTGTTTTCGCCTGTGGTTTTTCTACGGGTTCCAGTAAGACCAGTCCTCCGCTTTCTTTTGATGGTATAAAAGAGACCTTTCCGGACTGTACAATGGCCGTTTTTCCGGTGAAAGCATCTCTGAGTTCAGTACCATCAGTGAAGGTATCATTTAGAATTATTGTGACCACGTCACTTATTCGTGCTTCACACTGAACGTTGGGAAGCGGGCGCTTGAATTCAGTTTCGGTTGCTTTTTGTGCCTGACGTGTAACAGACAGGGTATGTGCAACCGCGTCATAGCTGAATGCGTAGTCACCGGAAAAATGGATTTTAAGTGGCAACCGGGTATCTGTACCGCAATTCAGAGCAATGGGTTTGCTAAAACGAATTTTTTGCTTATCTGGTGCCCTGCAGTCGCCTGTGATATCAGAAATTTTTACTGTATAGCTGTCTTTTGCAAGTGGGATAACCAGTGGTCTGTCCGCAGATAACGGGAAATCCCGGCTGTTGGTAGTCGTGGATACAGACAGGTTTGCTGCCAATATGCCGGGAGAAACCAGTAGCACGGTCAGACCAAGAATCTTATATTTCATGTGTATCCCTTTTGAAGCGTATATCGGGAAAGCATAAATAACTCATACAGAAGAAACATCATTCTGCCGTCTACGCCTTAAAAACGTTATCCGGATCAAGCAAGGGGCGTAGAAAATATCATGGTAAAGGTTACAGCGAAGAAGATATCTGTTCACTATACTTACAAGGGTATATGGAGTACGGAGGTTAAAATGACCATTGCAACCCGCTTAAATCATTATCTGTCAGATCATTGTATTCCTTATCAAACCGTCAATCACAGCCCGAGTATCAGTTCACTTCATACTGCGATTGAGGCTCATGTACCTCCGATGCATATTGCAAAAGGGGTTATTTTAGAGGATCACGAAGGACGACACATGATGGCAGTTCTTCCGGCGAATGCTAAGGTGAGTCTGTCTATTCTGAATGATGCATTTTGTGCCAGCTACCATCTGGTCAAAGAGCATGACGTGTATAACATGTTTGAAGACTGCAGGCACGGTGCAGTTCCCCCTATGGGGAATGTTTACCATATGTCTATGGTTTGTGATACAACCCTGGCGGAACTGGAACATGTATATCTGGAAGCCGGTGACCATGAAACTTTGATTAAGCTGGATAGGAATGCTTTTAAAGAGTTTATGGGACACAGCCGATATTTGAGTTTTGCAAGTCAGGTTTTTCATTAATAATCAACAAGAAAGAAAAGGCTTCTGTTTTTAGGGCAGAAGCCTTTTCTTTTCTGGATGGTAAAGAATACAGTGACGGTGATTCATCTATGGATAACGTAGCGTTGAGGCAGGGCTGAAATCCGTCTAGGATAATCTGCATTATGGTATACCGAAACAGACATTAAAGAGAAAGGAGACAACCGTATGGTTGCAAAAGTACAATTATCGCCGAAAGGGCCGGAATTTTCTGAGCTGGTACAGGGATACTGGCGTATGGCTGAGTGGGATATGAGTCCGCAAGAGCGCCTTAGTTTCCTGAAACAGCATATTGATCTTGGAATTACAACCGTTGACCATGCTGATATCTACGGAAATTATGAGTGTGAACGCTTGTTTGGTGAGGGGCTTGCGCTGGAAAAAAGTATTCGGGAAAAGATTCAGATTGTTACTAAGTGTGATATTAAGCTCTGCACCGATAAATTTCCTGAGCGTAAGGTTAATCACTACGATACTGGTAAGAAACATATTCTTGAGTCTGTTGATCATTCTCTTCAACGTTTAAATACGGAAAATATCGATGTTCTGCTGATACACCGTCCGGATGTGCTGATGGATGCTGATGAAGTTGCGGAAGTTTTTGCTGAACTAAAACAGTCAGGAAAAGTAACGCACTTTGGTGTGTCAAATTTTACGCCGCGTCAGTTTGAACTGCTTCAGTCTCGTCTGGATATACCTCTGGTAACGAATCAGGTTGAGATCAACCCACTGAATTTTGATGTTGCACATGATGGTACTCTGGATCAGATGCAGATGCTGCGTACCCGGCCTATGGCATGGTCGTGTTTGGCTGGTGGCGGGATTTTCTCGGGTGAATCGGAGCAGGGTGTCCGGGTTCGCCATGAACTGGAAACCATTCGCCAGGAAGTGGGGGCTGCAACGATTGACCAGGTTATTTATGCCTGGGTTCGCCGTTTGCCGGCAAAACCTTTGCCGATTATTGGTTCCGGTAAGATTGAACGGGTAAAAAGTGCGACAGAAGCCCTGAATATCGAACTGACCCGTGAGCAGTGGTTCCGGGTTTGGGGCGCATCAAAAGGTCATGGTGTGCCATAGGCTGCAAGGAAGAGTCGTTCAATAAGGTTTGGAAAATAAAGTCAAATCTATAAAAAAGAAAGCCTGCCAGAAAACCACCCGGCAGGCTTTTTTGCAAAGACACATGGTTAATAATGTGCTGTGTCTAGGGGGATATTATTATGCAGTGGCTGCTTTCGATGCACCCGCTTTTGATTTTTGACGAGAACCCAGAGCAAGAGTCAGGGCAAATGAAACTGCGAAAGAAATCAGCATACCAATAACATACACACTGATGCTGTCCGGACGGATAGAAATGATACCCGGCAGACCCGCTGCACCCAGAGCCTGAGCTTTTACGTTGAACATGGTCAGGAATGCACTGGATACCGCAGCAGCACAGATTGCTGCAATAAACGGATAACGCAGTTTCAGGTTCACACCAAACATTGCCGGTTCAGTAATACCCAGCAGCGCGGTGATACCGGACGGCAGGGCAATCCCTTTGGTTTTCACATCTTTTGTCGTTACACCGACGGCCAGAGCAGCTGCTCCCTGAGCAATGTTAGACATCGCCGCGATAGGGAAGATAAAAGTACCTCCGGTCACGGCAATATCGGCCAGCAATTGGGTTTCGATGGCAATAAAGCTATGGTGCATACCGGTGATAACGAATGGTGCGTAGATAAAGCCGAATAATGCACCGCCGACAAAACCGGCGGAGTCGTACAGCCAGTTCAGACCATCACCCAGCAGGAAGCCGATGTCACGGGTTGCCGGTCCTACCAGTGTGAACGTCAGGAAACCGGTAATAAAGATAGCCAGCATTGGCGTCAGCAGGTTGTCCAGTACCGATGGGATAACGCAACGCAGCCCGTTTTCTACTTTGGCCAGAATAAAGGCACACACCAGTACCGGCAGAACCGAGCCCTGATATCCTACTTTCTGAATCTCAAAACCAAAGATGTTCCACGTTGGAATAGTTCCGGCCACACTTGCGCCACCGAATCCCCAGCCATTCAGCAGATCAGGGTGAACCATCAGCATACCCAGAGCTGCGCCGAGGAATGGGTTGCCGCCAAACTTCTTCGATGCAGAGAAGGCAAGCAGAACCGGCAGGTAAACAAAAGGAGCGTTAGCAAAAGTGTTGATCATACTTGCCAGATCGGCCATACCCGGGTTGGCATCGATCAATGACATGCCATCGATAAACAGGCCCTTAGCGGTCAGTACGTTAAACAGCCCCATCAGCAGACCGCCAGCCACGATAGCCGGGATAATAGGAACAAAGATGTCAGATAAACCTTTTACTGCCCGCTGAACGATGTTCTGTTTTTGTGCCCCGATGGCGGCCACGTCACGGGTGGACATATCAGCCATCCCGGTGAGAGAGGCCATTTCGGCGTATACCTTATTGACGATACCGGAGCCGAAGATGATCTGGTACTGTCCGGCAACCTTAAACTGGCCTTTAACACCGTCAAGGTTTTCGATGGCTTCTTCCTGGATCAGAGACTCATCTTTTACAGCCAGGCGAAGGCGGGTGGCACAGTGTGCCAGAGCATCGAGATTGGCTTTACCGCCGATCAGCTCTAAGAGTTCTTTTGCTACTGCAGGGTAGTTCATAATTTACTCCAGTTATTGATGTCGTATCTTACAGACGTAACTTGATAAAAATTGTTTGTTCGGGAACGTTTGCAAAATGGATTTTTCGATATCTTTTTCTTTTCGTCAAAGAGAATAGGGTTGAAACGTGATTATGATCGTTTTTTTACCTTTCCATAGAGTATTTGTGTGATCGTTGATTATGTTTCTATGTGATAAATATGAGAACGATTGCGAAAATGTAATGAACAAGGGTGATATCCTATAAAAAGACAGGAATCTGATACAGATAGGCACTTGTCAGCGAAATCATAAGCAAGATTCTGCTTATAGTATGGTGAAAACGCTTTCTCTATAGTGAATGATACGGAAAAATACCAGTTCAAGTTCACAGTTTTATCCACTCTATGGGTGTTCAGCTTGTGTTTACTGATAGCTTAAAATAGAGTTGCAAACGTTCCCGATTCGTATTGAGAGTACAAAGTATGCTGCTAGCCCCATTTATAGAAGATTGTGGTGGTATTGAGAATGTCGTTCGTGTCCTTCTTCCTGATGAACGTTTGATTGTAGAGGTAAGAAATCCGGCTCTTATCAGGAACAAGATTGCTGATAGTCAGTTTAACAAGAGGCTTTCTCAGATAACCTATCAAACATTCCCTGCATTGACATCTGATGAACTATTGAATCTGGGAAAAGATATTGCAAAACATCAACTGGCGATGGCTGAAGATTTTACTGTGCCAGTTGAATGTGATTATCGCCCCTTGTGGCATGTTTCCCCACCAAGAGGGTTACTGAATGATCCTAATGGTTTTATCTATCATAATGGTGAATATCATCTGTTTTATCAGTGGCACCCGTTTTCCTGTGAACATAAAGATAAGTACTGGGCTCACCTGAGCAGTCAGGATTTGATCAACTGGCAATGGAAGCCGGTTCCGTTAACTCCGTCAGACTGGTTCGACTGCCATGGTGTTTTTTCTGGCCATGCTGTTAGCCTGGATGATGAACTGATGCTGTTTTATACAGGGAATGTCCGGGTGGGTGAACAGCGAGACCGGCATACCACTCAGTGTCTGGCCGTATCGAAAGATGGAATTCATTTTGAGAAAAAGGGACCGGTGATCTTCGACCTTCCTCCGCAGGTTACTCCGCACTGCCGTGATCCTAAAATCATTAAGCATAATGATGAATGGTTGATGTTGCTTGGTGCACAGCGAGATGATCTTAAAGGCCGTCTTGCTGTGTATAAATCATCAGATTTATACACCTGGTCTTTCTATAAGCTTTGCGGAGATGAATTGGGTGATTTCGGCTATATGTGGGAATGCCCGGATATGTTTAAATTAGGTGAGCAGCTTTTTGTTGTGATTGGTCCTCAGGGAATCAAATCCGGAAGTCCGCATCATACGATTCCGCATCATAACGGCATTGCTAAAGCAGCATTGAGCAAAGACGGTGATATCACACTCTCTGAATTCCGGAATCTGGACTACGGTTTTGATTTTTATGCCCCGCAAACCATGCAAACCTGTGATGGACGCAGAGTAATGAGTGGCTGGATGGGATTACCGGATGAAGACAATCAACCGACAACGGATAATGGCTGGTTGCACCAACTGACAGTATTGCGTGAAATAGTCTTTGTGGATGGTCACCTGCTTCAGATGCCGATAAAAGAGATGCAGTCTCTACGCAGGGAGCAACATGTACTAAACCTGAATAACAGTGGTTTTGATTTACAGACTAAGGCGTATGAACTGACTACAACACTGAAGTGGGGCAGTACACTTTCTCTGTTTAAAGATGAGGATAATCAGCTGGATATCTGTCTGGATAGTGATACCCGAACCCTATTACTTGACCGCACTAAAACTGAGCTTAGACAAGGTGATACCATTCGTGAGCTGACTCTGGAAGAGTGTGATCAGGTTGAACTGCGTATTTGGGCTGATACCTCGTCGATAGAGATTTTTATTAATCAGGGTGAATTCGTTATGTCCAGCAGGGTATATACACCGAAGCAAGCCACGGGCATATGGCTGAAAGGTCAGGCTAAACTGGATATCTGGACACTTAATCCAGCCAGTAAGCCATTTGCACAGCAGATGTCCTGAGTTTATTTTATTTGGCTCCGAAGCCCGTCAGGTTTTTTCACTGACGGGCCTTTTGTTGTGATGTTGATGGGAAAGTTCATAATAAAAGTTGTGCGCAATATAATTTTGCGCTATTTTTATTGGTGAGTTGGCCGGAAGGGTCAATATATATCCATAACAAATGAGAAAGGAAAGTACCATGGGCTCAATTTACGATATTGATGTAGTGACCATTGACGGTAAAGCACAAAAATTATCTGACTATAAAGGCAAAGCACTGTTGGTTGTCAATACAGCTTCTGAATGTGGTTTGACGCCTCAATATGAGGCTCTGGAAAAACTGTATGAAGCACATAAAGAGCAAGGTTTCGAGATATTGGGATTCCCGTGTAACCAGTTTGGTGCGCAGGAACCGGGGGAAGACGCAGATATCAAGTCATTCTGCACCGCTCGTTTTGGCGTTACTTTCCCTATGTTCAGCAAAGTGGATGTTAACGGAGAACATCGGCATCCTCTGTATAAGGCATTGTTTTCTGCTCTGCCTGAACGTACCACAGCTCCTGATAGCGGTTTTGTGGACAAGCTAAAAGGGTATGGTTTTGAAATAAAAGATGGTGATATTCTGTGGAATTTTGAGAAATTTCTTGTCAGCAGAGAAGGTGACATCATTGGGCATTTTGCTCCGGATATGACTCCGGATCACCCTATTTTAACAGCAGCTCTGGATGCGGCATTAGCGGAATAAACGCTCTGTGGCATCAATTCCCCCGAAGCCATTTGGGTTCTGGGGGGAATTTTTTATCTGTTAAATAAAGTTTCTTAGCCGATGTATTTCAGCAGGGCAGACTCAGATGGTAAGGCTGTCATTGCTCCTTTTTGAGTTGTTGCCAGAGCACCGCAGCCATTTGCCCAGCGAACTGCATCATAAATAGTTTCCTTATTGTTCCAGTTGTCGCTTTGAGCCAAACGAGTGATTAAACCACCAACGAATGCATCCCCGGCACCGGTTGTATCTTTAGGTTGCACGGCCTTACCGGCAACCAGTTCTTGTGTGCCGTTATGGATAACCAGCGCTCCTTTCGCCCCCTGTGTGATAAGCACCAGAGGATTATGGTAGGCTCCGATATATTTCAGCCCCTCTTCCAGCGTACTGGTATCGGTCAGGAACAGCAGCTCATCATCAGAGAATTTAACGACATCTGCCAGTGCAACGGCTTTTAGCACCACCGATTTGATCTCAGACTGATTGGCCCATACTTCATCACGTAAATTCGGGTCAAAACTGACACAGCCTCCGGCGGCTTTTATCTGTTCCATTGCTGTAAAAGTTGTGCTGCGGCTTGGCTCGTTAGCCAGAGCAATGGAACAGACATGCAGCCACTGACCAGCGGAAAATTCCGGAATATCATCAAGCTGGGTAAACTGATCGGCGCTTGGTTTAACCATAAAAGTGAAGCTACGCTCCCCGGAATCATCCAGATCGACAATTACTGTAGAAGTGCGCTGTTTTTCGTCCAGCAGCATAAACTGAGTATCGACGCCTTCAGCGGACAGTGTCTTCTGCATAAACCGGCCCAGAGGATCCTGACCCACCCGACCAAAGAAAGCACTGTCACCACCTAAGCGGGAAACGGCTACCGCTACGTTAGCTGGGGCTCCACCCGGGCATTTCAGATAGGTTTCTGTGCCTTCGGGAATCAAATCTACAACGGCATCGCCGGTAACCCAAACTCTGTTCATATTTTTAAACCTTTGATTACGCATTTTTGCTGAAAAATAGTTTACTAAATCGGTTTAGCAATGCAATAAACTAACTGTTTATCTGCGGTACAGGATACGAAAAGTGTGATCTGGCAAAGTGTCACGGCTTTGCCTATCAAAACAATAGGCAGACTCGACTTTGAAAGAGTCAGAAGGTTTATTATCTTTTGTCGCATGGCTATTTTCTTGAACTGAATGTGTGGACTAAGTTCTGAGTCCTTCCGCTGAAAATTACTATGGCCTATTTATAGGAAATAGAAAGAATAAATAATGGGTTGAACTGTGTTACCGGTAAACCTATAGTAGGGACAGTCGTTAACTTAAGGGCTCCGTCTTAATGGCTGTCATGGGCATAATGATGGAGAAAGGCAAACAATAGCAGTATTAACTGCAATGAGAACGCTATGGTTAATGTAGAAAGAAGGGACGATGATAAGCCAACAGTATTGATCCCGGAAAATAACATAATCGTCATTTTTGGCGCTTCCGGTGATTTAACGCAGCGAAAACTTATTCCTGCGTTTTATCACCTTTATGTGAATGACCTCCTGCCCCCGGATTTTGCTATTTTAGGGGCAAGCCGGACTGATTTTTCCGATCAGGGGTTCCGGGATAAGATGAAATTGGCCTTACAGGCCGGTTCAGAGACCAATGAGGCTCATCTGAGCGGTTTTTGTGAACATCTTTATTATCAGGCTCTTAATACATCTGATAGAACAGAATATGGGGCATTAAAAGCCAGACTCGAAGAGGTACACAAGAAACACAATACAGGCGGTAATACAGTGTATTACCTGTCTACGCCACCCAGCCTTTACGGTGTGATTCCGGAATGTCTGGCTGCGCATGGTCTGAATGAAGAACACGATGGCTGGAAAAACCTGATTGTAGAAAAACCGTTTGGGTACGATTTGCAGTCTGCTACTGAGCTGGATCAGACCATTCATGCTTATTTTAAAGAGCATCAGATTTACCGTATTGACCATTATCTTGGTAAAGAAACCGTACAAAATTTACTGGTTTTCCGCTTTTCGAACGCTCTGTTTGAGCCTTTATGGAACCGTAACTTTATCGACCATGTGGAAATCACATCAGCTGAATTTCTTGGGGTCGAAGAGCGGGGTGGTTATTACGACACCGCCGGTGCGATGCGGGATATGTTCCAGAACCACCTGCTGCAGGTACTGGCTATGGTTGCAATGGAACCTCCGTCAGCGATCAACGCAGATTCTATGCGGGATGAAGCAGTGAAAGTGATGCAGAGCTTCCGTCCTCTGTCTGAGCAGGATCTGAAACAGAACCTGATACTGGGGCAGTATACTGGTTCGGAAGTCCGCGGACAGTATCTGCCTGGTTACCGGGAAGAAAAAGGGGTGTCAGAAGATTCCAGAACGGAAACCTATGTCGGATTGAAAATGTTTATTGATAACTGGCGCTGGAATGGTGTTCCTTTTTATGTTCGTACCGGTAAACGTCTGCCTACCCGGGTGACGGAAGTAGTCATCCATTTTAAAGATACACCGCATCCGATTTTTAGTGCGAATTCGCCGGAGAATAAACTGATTATCCGTATTCAGCCGGATGAAGGTATTTTGATGAGTTTCGGCCTGAAGAAACCGGGAGCAGGATTCGAGACCAAGCAGGTATCGATGGATTTTCACTATGATGATATGGGTGAAGCCAACATGTTGACGGCTTATGAACGTCTGTTGCTGGACTGTATGAAAGGTGATGCTACGTTGTTTACCCGTAGTGATGCCGTACAAACCTGTTGGAAGTTTGTTCAGCCAATACTGAATTTTAAAGAAAACTGCGAACACCTGTTTGGGTACGCAGCGGGAACATGGGGACCCAAAGAAGCGGATGAGTTATTAAAGAATGATGGCCGGGACTGGCGCTTCCCATGTAAGAACCTGACTGATACTGATTATTGTGAGTTGTAATGATGGATTATAAATTATTCGAAACACCTGAAGCCGTAGTTATCTCTCTGGCAGACACTATGCTGAAAATGAGTCTGGAAGGACGCCCTGTTCATATTTCTTTATCTGGCGGAAGTACACCGAAATTGCTGTTTAAAACGTTGGCTCAGACTCCGTATGCGGAAAGCATTCAGTGGCACAATCTGCATTTTTGGTGGGGAGATGAGCGGTGTGTAGAACCAACGGATCCGGAAAGTAATTATGGCGAAGCCAATACACTGCTGTTCAGCCATGTTGAACTGCCTGAAGAAAATATTCACCGTATTCGCGGAGAAGATAGTCCGGAAAAAGAAGTCATTCGTTTTGCTAATGAAATGGACGCGGTGATTCCACATAAAAATACCCTTCCTGTTTTTGACTGGATCCTGCTGGGGATGGGGGGCGATGGCCACACAGCTTCTCTTTTCCCATATAAAACCGATTTTAAAGACGAAAACCTAACCGTGATTGCATCACACCCAGAAAGTGGTCAATTACGTATTTCCAAAACAGCCCGGCTTCTGGCAAATGCAGAGCGTATTACTTACCTGGTTCTGGGGGAAAGTAAAGCCGCTGTTTTGAAAGAAATTCATGATATGCCTGAAGAAGCACTACCGTATCCCGCTGCTAAAGTAAAATCTACACGGGGTAAGACGGAGTGGTATCTGGATGCCGCAGCAGCGAAACTATTTGCGAGAGGGGAATAAAAATGAAAGGTGATATTGGCGTAATTGGCCTGGCAGTTATGGGACAGAACCTTATCCTGAATATGAATGATCATGGTTTTAAAGTTGTCGCATTTAATCGTACTGTATCTAAAGTGGATGAGTTTTTGCAGGGTGCGGCAAAAGGCACAAATATTATTGGTGCGACATCACTGGAAGATTTGGTGGCTAAATTGGAAGCCCCGCGTAAAGTCATGCTGATGGTGCGTGCCGGTGATGTAGTGGATCACTTTATTGATGCGCTGGTGCCGTTATTGGATAAAGGCGATATTATTATTGATGGTGGTAACTCAAACTATCCGGACACTAACCGCCGTGTGGCGGCCTTGAAAGAGAAAGGTCTCTATTATATCGGTACTGGGGTTTCTGGTGGTGAAGAGGGAGCCCGTTTTGGTCCTTCGATTATGCCGGGTGGCTCTCCGGAAGCATGGCCGCATGTAAAACCGATCTTTCAGGCCATTTCGGCAAAAACGGATGCCGGAGAAGCTTGTTGTGATTGGGTGGGTAAAGATGGTGCCGGCCATTTCGTAAAGATGGTTCACAATGGTATTGAATATGGTGATATGCAGCTTATCAGCGAAGCATATCATTTTATGAAAGACGGTCTTGGGCTTTCTTATTCCGAGATGCAGGCGATTTTTCAGGAGTGGAAGTCTACAGAGCTGGATAGTTATCTGATCGATATTACGACGGACATTCTTGGCTATAAAGATGAAGACGGGGAACCCCTGGTTGAAAAAATTCTGGATACGGCTGGTCAGAAAGGAACCGGAAAATGGACGGGGATTAATGCACTGGATCTCGGAATCCCGTTGACATTGATTACGGAATCTGTTTTTGCGCGTTGTCTTTCTTCTCTTAAAGAGCAGCGAGTAGAAGCTGAAACGTTGTTTGGTAAAACCATTGTGAAAATCGAAGGGGATAAGACTGAGTGGGTTGATGCGCTGCGTCAGGCTCTACTTGCTTCTAAAATTATTTCTTATGCGCAAGGCTTTATGCTGATCCGCGAAGCATCAGAAGAAAATGATTGGTCACTGAATTACGGTAACGTTGCATTGATGTGGCGTGGGGGGTGTATTATCCGTAGTGCTTTCCTTGGTAATATTCGGGATGCGTATGAAACCAATCCGGATCTTAAATTCCTGGGGTCTGATCCGTATTTCAGAACGATTCTGGCCGATGGTATGGCCGGGTGGCGTAAAGTCGCTGCTAAATCACTGGAAATCGGTTTGCCAATGCCAACGATGACATCCGCTCTGGCATTTTTGGACGGGTATACTACCGCTCGTTTGCCAGCCAATATGTTGCAGGCTCAGCGTGATTACTTCGGTGCCCATACTTATGAACGGGTTGACAAGCCTCGTGGTCAGTTCTTCCATACTAATTGGACGGGGACAGGTGGTGATACCGCATCAACGACTTATGATGTCTGAACGGGCTTTTACGTATGTGACGTGAAAGTATTAAGGATGTCTTTGCAGCCGGTTTACCGGCTGCTTTAGTGTTAGAATTTAGTATGATAAAGGGGATGAAATTTGTTCGCTTTGTTCGGAGAAAAGTAGTAAAGTAGAAAAAGATCTCATTTCCATTTTTGCTTCAAACGTTATGTTTGCGTGTTTTGCCTGCAAGTTCCTGTCTCTTTCCCTGTTTTCGTGTTAGTTAATATTTAAAGTCATAAACGCCATTTTCAGCATTAAAGAACTAACTTTAAGAGTTTTAAATCACATTACCTACTTTAGTCTTCGTCAATAATACCTATATCAATCTGATGTTGATTCACGTGAGTCTGCGATAGATTGAATGATATCAATAACCATAATAGGTACTTCAATGAACATGAAACTAAAAAGCGTTATGATCGGTGCTGCAGTAGCTTCTATTGCAGTTATGCCTCTGAGCAGTGCGGTAGCAAAGGATTATCAGCCGCCTAAAACTCTTTCATTCGTTGCGCCATCTGGTGCTGGTGGTGGTTGGGACTTAACCATCCGTACAGTAGCGAAAACTCTGAAAGATACAGGTTTGGTTGAATCTAATATGCCTGTTACTAACCGTCCTGGTGGTGGTGGTGCAGTAAACCTTGCTTACATGCAGACTCAGAAAGGCAAAGATAATCTGATTTCAGTTTATTCACCACCGATCCTGCTAACTAACCTGACTGGTGCAAGTAAATACAGCTATGAAGATACGACTCCTCTGGCTCGTCTGATTACTGATTATGCTGCTTTTGTGGTTTCAAAAGACTCTAAATACACTTCTATTAAAGAAGTCATGGATGCACTGAAGAACGATCCTAAGAGTGTGAAGATTGGTGGTACTTCTTCTGCAGGTAGTATGGACCACATTCAGTTCCTGATGGTTGCTAAAGCGGCTGGCGTTCCAAAACTGAACCAGATTGACTACATCTCTTTCCAGGATGGCGGTGCTGTTGCTCAGGTTCTTGGTGGCCATGTTGATTTGATCTCTACTGGTCTGGGTGATGTGACTTCTCTTGTTAAGAGTGGCAACCTGCGTGCACTTGCTCAGACTGCTGACAAGCGTATCGGTGATGGTGCTGTCGCTGAAATCCCAACAGTGAAAGAACAAGGTATTGATGTAACGTTTGAAAACTGGCGTGGTCTGTTTGGTCCTAAAGATATGCCTGCATACGCGGTAACTTACTGGAATGACACACTGAAAGAGATGGTGGCAACTCCAGAGTGGGCTGAAGCACGTAAGCGTAACGGTTGGGATGATGCTTACCAGAATGGTGAAGACTTCACTAAATTCCTGGCAAAAACCAACGAACAATATAAAGAAATTCTGGCAGAAATTTTCTCTAAAAAGTAATGCGTAATTTCTTTAATTATAAGAGGGAGCAATTCCCTCTTATTTCAAATTTAAACACACATTTTAATTTATTTTATATTTAGCATAAGGAATAAATCCTATGGAAAACAAAAATGTTCGTCCTAATTGGGATGCATTTACGGGATTATTCGGGGTAGCATTTGGACTTATATATGGCTATATGACATATACAATGCCTCGTGCAGCATTCGGTAACCCTATGGATCCTCTTTATTTTCCACTTGGCGTTTCTGCCGTGTCTGTTTTAATTGGCATCCTTGTGCTAGTTAAAAGTGATTTTAAAGCAGCAGTTCTGGCTTATAAAAATCTTATTAATGAAGATGAATCCAGAAAAAATGACCGTCGTCGTATTCTATATACTTGTATTATTGCCGTTGGTTATGCTCTTGTATTTGAACACCTGGGATATATAATCAGTACATTTATGTTTATGTTCTGTATGCTGACTATTACCAGCGGAAAAAAATCCTGGATGAAAAGTATTATTATTGCACTTCTTTTCTCCGTCGGTGTTTATTTCGTATTTAACACGTTATTAAGCATTAGTCTTCCTCCACTACCATTCGGGGAATAAGGTGAGATTGTCATGACTGATATTTTAGCTAACTTAATTAATGGATTTGGCGTTGCTCTGCAACCTTACCATCTACTTCTGGTCACTGTTGGTGGTGTACTGGGTACTATCGTAGGTATGTTACCAGGCTTAGGCCCTGCAACGGGTGTAGCCGTTCTGCTACCAATGACTTTTGCAATGGGACCGACAGCGGCTCTGATCACTATGACCGGTGTTTACATTGGTGCAATGTTCGGTGGTTCCCGTAGTTCGATTCTGATTAACACTCCGGGAGACGGCGCAGCTCTGGCTGCAACATTTGACGGTTATCCCATGGCAATGCAAGGACGTGCAGAATCAGCCTTGGCAATGTCTGCTATTGCCTCTCTGATTGGTGGTACGATAGCGGCTGTGCTGATGACTCTGCTTGCGGAACCAGTCGCCAACTTTGCTCTGAAATTTGGTCCGGCAGAATACTTCCTGCTGATGGTGACTGCTCTGTCAATGACAGCTTCTATGTCTAAAGGCAATATGCTGAAAGGCTTCTTGTCGATGGTATTCGGTCTGGCTATTGCAACTATCGGTATTGATGCTCAGTCTGGTGTTGAACGCTTTACTTTTGGTAGTCTTGAACTACAAACGGGTGTTGACTTCCTGGTGGTCATTATCGGTATCTATGCTCTGGGTGAAGTATTCAAGAGCTTCCGTTCTCTGAGTGAAGGCAGTAAAAAAGCACAAACTGAGTTCAAACGAATCTGGATCAGCGGTGACGACTGGCCTCGTTGTAAATGGCCTATCCTGCGCAGTGCACCTGTTGGCTTTATTATTGGTGCTTTGCCTGGCGCCGGTGGTACAATGGCTTCACTGATGTGCTACAACAACGAGAAGCAACTGTCTAAGCGTAGCGAAGAGTTTGGTAAAGGTGCGATCGAAGGTCTTGCTGCACCTGAATCAGCAAACAATGCGGCCTCTATCGGTGCAATGATCCCAATGCTGTCACTAGGTGTACCTGGTTCTGGTACTACAGCGGTAATGATGGGGGCGCTTCTGATGCTGGGTATTCAGCCTGGTCCGCTTCTGTTTGCTCAGTATCCGGAAACTGCATGGGGTCTGATTGCAAGTATGTTTGTGGCTAACTTTATCCTTGCGGTCGTGAATATTCCTCTGGCTGGTATTCTGGTTCGTGTGCTGGCAATTCCACCTAAGATCCTATACCCAATTGTTCTGGGTCTGGCATTCATCGGTTGTTTTGCTATCAGTAACTCAGTCATCGATTTCTATATTCTGACGATTCTGGGTGTGGCTGGTGTTGTAATGAAACGTACACATATCCCAACAGCACCAATGATTTTGGCGTGTATTGTGGGTGGAACTATGGAGCAGTCGTTCCGCCAGGCATTCCGTATTTCGAACCAGGATCTGTCCATCTTTGTACATTCAACCGTGGCACAGGTACTGATTGCAATCACACTGTTGTCGGTTGGCCTGCCGATTCTGGGTATGCTGCGTAACCGTAAACAGCAGACTCAGTCTGCATAACAGTCAGTAGCTAACTGAAGAAAAAATTAAGTCAGTCTGAGGTGTATTTCAGGCTGACTTATTCGGTTTTTATGAATTTGTTTTTATAACAGTGTTGAAATGTTGCTAGACCCACACCGTGACTATGTAAAGAATAAATTCATAAACGCCATTAAGGATATTATCTCTCCCGAAGGGCATGACTTAAATCATGCTTCTTAGTCAGAATAAAGGCGATAATTTTCCAGTAAACCCATTATCGAGAAATGTAAGTGCTTATTTCATACAATTTTGAAAAGATTAAAAATGGAAATAGCAGCAAAATGGAGAAAGTGCGTGAGTTTCTGACCAGAATGGGGTTAGGAGTTGATGCTGATGTTGAGTTATTCGTTATTGCATTTAGTGGTGTTAATGTTGTCGGTTGTGCAGGGTTAGCCGGTAATACACTAAAATCAATTGCAGTCGATGATGCGCACCAGGGACATGGTTTGTCCACTAAGCTATTAACCGAAATAGTGACTCAGGCTTATGATCTGGGGCGTTATAATCTATTTATTTATACCAAGCCTGAGAATTATCAGATGTTCCGCAATGCGGGATTCTATCTGCTGACCTCGGTAAAGGACAGGGTTATCCTGCTGGAAAATAGCAAAAATCGCCTCCAGCGTTATTGTAATAAATTGGCGATGGTTCGGAAGCCTGGAGAGAAAATTGGCAGTATCGTGATGAATGCCAATCCGTTTACTTATGGGCACCGTTATCTGGTAGAACATGCCTCAAAAGAGTGTGACTGGGTACACCTGTTTGTTGTAAAAGAAGATCGTTCCTTTTTTTCTTATCTGGATCGTCTGAATATGATCCGAGCTGGTGTGGAAGAGTTTGGTAATGTTATTATTCATCCGGGGTCGGATTACATTATCTCCCGAGCGACCTTTCCGAGTTACTTCCTGAAAGATGAAGGTGTCATTAACTATTGTCATACGGCAGTTGATCTGCAGCTGTTCCGGGATTATATTGGTCCTGCATTAGGCGTGACTCATCGTTTTGTTGGTACTGAGCCTATTTGTAAAGTTACCCGCTTCTATAATCAGCAGATGCATCAGTGGCTGACAACCCCTTCTCTGGAAAGTCCTCCAATTACTCTGGTGGAAATCCCTCGCTGCGAAGAAGGGGAATTGCCGATTTCAGCCTCTCTGGTGCGTAAATTGTTGTTCCAGAATGAGTGGGATGACATCAGAAAAATTGTTCCTCCAACAACCTATGATTATCTGAGAGATTTGTTCAGCGAAGAAAGCTCGGCTTACCACGCTAAGCGTAAGCAGGCTCAGTTAAAATCCGCCTCGCCGACAGAATTGGGAATAGGAGCCTAGTCGTTAGGTTCATTTTCTGGAAAATAGATAATAAGCCTCAGCAACCAAAGTCTGCTGAGGCTTATTTTTTAATGGAAGGGACTAATTTTAATGGGTACTGTTAACGGGTCTTACAAAACCAACGCTCACATCCGTATTCCATTGTTTACCGGATATTCCTTTTATGCCTTCAAGCACAATTTCTCCCTGATATTCGCAGAAGAAGCAGTAGTCAGAGATTTTTATGCCTGATATTTTCTTATAAGCATCCGCCTGTTTTTCACCGACAGGCGTCTTTAATGTTATATTCAGAGGCATATTTTTAGCTATAACATTAATGGTCACTTTATTGGTGAATTCTGGGTCATATTTTTGGGGTAGTACAACAGCAAAGCTTGAATCGGCAATATGCTTATCTGAGAAGATTTCATCCAGCTTTCTTCTGATCACAGAAGCCCTGTCCTCTAAGTTCTTCAGATAAGGAATCAGAATTTTTTCGTCTTTAAGCTGATGGATTTTAGCCAAATTTTCTTCACTGACTCCCTCCATAACACGGCTATACTCTTCAAAAATGTCGGAAGGTACGATATTGAATTCAGTGATTGTATATACCAAATCATCCGGTTCTTTTTCTCCCAGAGTAATTCTGTTTTTGACTCTTCCCTGTGGGGACATAATGAAGTATTGTCTATATCGTTTAGGAATATATTTTTCTTTCCTAACATTACGCTTCGACCACTGTTTACAAAATATCCATCCCATACGACTGCAGTAGCTTTCTTCTTCATAGTAATACTCTGTTGATGTCCAGTTAGCCTGAAACAGAATGGAGTAGGCCTTATCTGACTGATTGTCTATGGCAAAAATGAGATTTTTTGTATAGATAGATTCATCATAACCATCGCTGACGACATTATTCTCCTGAGTTTTATATTTGCTAACATACTGACCATCTACATAGTAACTCTCGTCGACTGTCGTGTAGTAAGTATTGCTCACAGTTGGAATGTATCTACTTCCTGATTTTTCTTCTTTAATGTTAGTTAATATAGACAGTTTGTATTTTTCATTCAGGGTTTTCTTTACGATCTCTGATGCTGTTGCGCGATAGTTTTTCGGAATAAAATCAACATCGGCTATCTTATTCATTAATTCTAAGTTTTCACTATCTTCCAACAGATACTCTATTATCATTACAGATTTTGGTGTGCTCTCGTATGTCTTTATAAAGGAAAATAGAGTATCAATATCTGAATCTTTTAAATTTAGTTTTGAAAATTCATTTTCACTTTCTAAAATTAAAAGATGTTTATCGTAATCAGCTTCGGAATCAAAGATGCTATCTTCATATACCCAATAACTTCCGGATGAACCGGTTCTTATGTCACTCGTTCTCGGTTGTTTATATGTTCCAATATCAACTTTTTTAACAAACTTACCGTGCTCAGTATTACCACTGATCTCGATATATGGTCCCTTATCCAGAAGGTCAATATATAGTTTTCCTTTTCCTATTGCTTTTCCTTCAGTACATTGGCCGTCCCATTCAACTTTACCAATTTTATCTTTAGGTAGGGTATCAATGGTTAGCTGTTTAGCTGCAAGTTCATCTGGAAAATAAACTTGGCAGGGCGATTCTTTCTTTGTTTCACCAGAATATGCGTATCCACATAGAAAGGAAAAACATATCAATATAGACGTTATTTTAACAGGCATATTACTTTCTCAATAGTATGTGTCAACAAAAAATACGAATGCAATCATCAGAATGAAGAATAAAAATAGCGTCATAACTGCGAATGAGATACGTTTTAGATATTTATTTGAGACCTTTAACTCATTAATAATTTCGATTTCTAGTTCGGTTTTGGATTTTTCTAAATCTGCCATTTGTGTACCAACTGTTTGCTGTGTGTGTTCTACTGATTTCATATTTTATGAGATCATTACCCAAATACTATTGATACTGTAATTATCAGAATTTCTCAATAAAATGGCCGACTTGTACAAGTGGTTGTCGTAAATGTGCAAATGTACACAGTTTTGATATGTGATGGCTAAATACGTGAATTGTAGCTTTCCTTATCATGCAAAATTTTTTAGAGTAACCTCTCATTTTTACATGTATTGAAACGATTTTGAGCGACTTCACTTTATACAGCTACTGTCTTTTTGTAATTGCGGCAATCTGTTTTATTGTGGCAGGAAAAGCCACCAATTACATTAATCGACCTATTACAGTCTGGTTTATCGGTTTAACTCTGGGGTATGGTATTGGCGCTGGTGCATATGGACTTGAACTTACCAGCCGATCAGTAGAAGAAGCACAGCACTGGATAGATATTGAAGTAACATTTTCAGCATTTATTCCTTCCTGTATTTTGCTAATGAGTTTTACTTATCAAAAAGCGAGACAAGCACCGGCCTGGCAAATAGTGCCTTTAATCGTGTTCAGTATTATTTTTGCAATTTTGCAAAATGTGGATATTTATCATCTGGTACCACTCAAGGTAACGGGAATTCGTTATGAAGATGGGTTATCATTTAGTCAACTTAGTTTAAATTTTATCTATTATATTTATAGTTTTTTCATACATATCGTTGTCATTGTTTCTTTGATTATTTTTTATTCCCAGTGGAGAAGTTGTACTCAAGCTTTAAAACCTCAAATAGTATTAATTATGCTGGGAACAACATCTACCTGGATCTGTTATCTGTTTTTTCTTTCCGGTTGGGGGATTAATGGGTTAGATGCGGCTAGTTTTGGTTATGGTTTTTCAGCGGTTGCATTTGCTGTTGGTATTTATCGATATCAGTTTATTGATTTAATTCCAATTGCAAGAACACATATTTTCGATCAATTGAATGATGCCTATTTGATCATAGACAATAGTCGACGAGTGATAGATTATAATTTAACTGCTAAGAATCTGTTCCCAGATATAGAGATAACGACCAATATTGGTTCTATATATGAAATATACGATTTTATTGGAAATGATGGAAATGATTGGCCTAAATTGATACATCTGGATAATCAGCATTGGTATGAAATTTCCCAACAATCAATTTTGGATAAAAATGATCATTTATCCGGGTCTATTATCCGCTTTATGGATGTTACCGAAAGGGAGCTGTTGCTGGCCAGACTGAGAAAGCAGGCTGAAACTGATGATTTAACTGGATTTTCATGCCGTAGTCATATCCTTCAGCAAATGCATGAGCTAACAAATGCTTCCAGACAGAATAACAGCACGATAAGTGCTGCACTGCTTGAGATTGCCAGTCTGGAAAAGATATATGAAGAACAAGGCAGTGCTATAGCTGATATCCGCATCCAGCAATTTGCAAGGACTGTCAAAGGGATGATCGCGGAAGATGTGGCCATTGGTCGTTTAGGTGGCGGTCAGTTTTTATTGCTGTTTCCTTCCCAAACAGAGGAACGTGTTGAGATCTTGCTCGAAGAAATTATAACTAAATGTGAAAAACAATTGTTGATGAATCTGCGTTCTGCAACCGCAGAGCTGAAACTTAACGAACAATATAAATCGTTACTCCAACGGTTGTCGGTCACTCTTATGTACAGTTCCGGCTAAGTATCCTGAACCGTTTCAAAAACCGGGGAAGAGCGGTCTCCTTTCTCTAGTTTTTTTTTGAATTCACTTGGCGTTATTTTGTATTCATTCTTAAACACTCGGCTAAAGTATGCCTGATCTCTGAACCCGGATGTTAAAGCTGCCTCTTTAATGGTGGCTCCCTGCTGCATTTTTTCTACAGCCAGTTGAAACTGAAGTGAACGGATGTACTGAGTACAGGTGATGCCAAATAACTCTTTGATTTTCCGTTGTAATGAACGGGAGCTAATATACATTTTTTCGGCCAATAACTCTGTAGTTATACCACCGGTAGTAATCAGATTGGTCAGTTCTTTTTGTAGTCTGCTTGCGAATTCCTGTTCTTGTTGGTTACCCATAGACATTGTTCCTGGTATGCATTCTGGCATCGGCGGTGTCAGGGTCTGGCTCGGTAATGCCAGAGAAAGCAGATATTGTTGCAGGCGGTTTCGGTTGGCAACAATTGCGTTAAGGCGTAGTTTTAGAATATTGATATTAATCGGGTGAGAAATAAAATCGTCAGCCAGATTTTGCCAGACCTGATACTGGATTGATATATCGTTATTGTCACTGATGAGAATAAAAGGGATATATAGCGGATGACCAGACAGTTTTTGTTGGTTCATCCAGTTGATGGTTTCCCCGTCCGGCAGTATTAATGAGGAAAGAATTAGATCTGGCTCACTCTCTTCTATCTGATGTTCAAGGCCTTTTAAGCTTCCGCAAGTTACTACTCGGTAGCAATCAGAGAGTTGCTCAATTAGCCAGTTAGACAGGTCAGTATCTGCACTAAGCAGGAGCAGTAATGGTGATTCATCCGGAGCAACAGGTAAAGTACCCAGTGGAAAAACTTCACCAGGTGAAGGAAGGGTTCGATAAGAACAACAAAAGCGGATAGTTATCATCCATTGCCCAGCATCTGAAACCTGATAGTCTAATGCACCACCTAAAGATTCAGCTTTTTGCTGTAATAGCATCATTTCAACGGACATTTTGGGGGGGATGCTTTTGTCGCTAACATAAAAGGATGAAGTATTAGAAAATTGCAGGCTAAGGTGTTGAGGGCTATTCTCACTTTCCTGAATTATCAGGTAAAGAGATGTGCCTGCGGAAAAACTATGCTGATAAATGGTGCTGATTGCAAATGCAAGCCATGTTGTGTCTATATAGGCAAGCAGATCGGGACAATATTGTATTTGCAAATTGTGATTAGGAAACTCTTCAGTTAATGATTCGGAATAAGAAGAGACCCACTGATGAATTAATACGGGGTGTTCTTGTGCACTAGAGCTCATACTATCTGCTGATATTGATTTCATTTGCTCCAGAAGAGTTCGCAGCCGATATTGCGGGCTTCCTGTTTCCAGAGTTGCAGAATTATATTTTAAACAGTCTAAACCCAGACCTGCTAGGTGAGTGTTAATTATCTGAGACTGTTCAAATTTCTTTGCTAATTTGGTGTTTTTATTTTCAAAATATTTGGCTTTATCCAGTAAGTTATTTTTCTGTTGATGTATTTTTTTTCGGGATATAAACAGATAATAATTGCTAATGATACTTATACTCATTACAAGCGAGACGGTATAAAATACCAGCCAAATGTTATTTTGTAACACAAATACAATCCTTGTTGTTTTAATTTGATAGCCAGCCGACCTGAAAAAACATTAGCCTGACGAGCTAACTATTATGTCACTAACCCCCCTGAATTTCTGCATTAATATCACAATTTTCTTTCTATTTCCCTGGAAGGTTAGCGACTGCTAAGGAACCTGACTGTACAAGTGGAACAGAATAATAAATAAGAAACTGAATCTTCCTGGTTTTTTTGTTGAACTTACATTTAAAATAAGTGAATGGCCGGGTTTTTACTGAATGATTTAAGCAGGTACTTATGACAGCTACAACCTATCTGGAGGGTCTTAATAAGGACTACCTCTCTATCCATCGAACAAAAGAGGATCTCTTCTGGGAAACCTATATGGGAACCAGTGACGATCACGAGGGTTCTGCACAAGCTCAAATGGAATGGATCAACTTTTTAAGTGATCCGGATAAAATTTCAGAGATAGAACAAGTTCTTACTCAAGCAGAATCAATTATTGACCCCAAAGAGAAAGAAGAGACAATCACCGGGCTAAAAGGCTGGTTGGTCATGTTTCAGGCACATGCCATTCAAAGCGCCGAAGCTCGGGTATTGAAAGAAAAGCTGATTAAGTTTGAAGCGGATCTGTTTGAAAAGAAACAGAACCATGTAATGACTTATATGGATGAACAGGGCAACGCAGTCGAAGGTTCTCTTCCGGTACTGAGTTCGGTTATTCGTACCAATGATAATGAGGCAGTGCGTCAGTCAGCACATCTGGCATTGTTGGATCTGGAGCAGTGGTTGCTGCACAATGGCTTTCTTGAGCTGGTTAAGTTAAGAAACAAGTTCGCGCGTTCCTTCGGTTATGAGTCGTTCTTTGACTACTCTATTGTCAAAACAGAGCAGATGACGACCGATGAACTGTTCACAATTTTAGATGATTTTGAGCAACGGACCCGTGCCAGTCACCAAAACAGCCTGAAAAAGCTGGCGAAAGACAAAGGTGAGCAGGCATTGGTAGGGCATAATTTTGTCTTTTCCTTTGCCGGGGATGTGATGCGGGAGTTAGACCCGTATGTGCCGTTTTCTCAATCGCTACGCCGCTGGGTCGAGTCTTTCGGGCGTCTGAACATTGATTATTCCGGTGCTGAGCTGACCCTTGATTTGCTGGATCGTAAAGGAAAATATCAAAACGGGTTCTGTCATGGGCCCGTCCCGGCGTTTTATGATCAGGGTAAATGGGTGGCTGCGACGGTTAACTTCACCAGTAATGCTAAGCCAGATCAGGTAGGCAGTGGTTATGACGGAATCAACACTCTGTTCCACGAAGGCGGGCATGCCGCTCATTTCGCAAACGTGAAAATGAATGCCCCCTGTTTTTCACAGGAGTTTGCGCCAACGTCGATGGCTTATGCGGAAACACAATCGATGTTCTGCGATAGTCTGTTAACGGATGCTGACTGGTTAAAACAGTATGCGGTCAACGCCGAAGGACAACCCGTTTCGGATGACATTATTAAAAGCATGATTGAGAACCGTCAGCCATTTAAAGCCTATGGTGAACGAAGCATTCTGGTGGTGCCTTATTTCGAACGCGCTCTTTACCAACTGAATGACGATGAGCTGACACCGGAGCGGGTGACTCAACTTGCCCGTGATATGGAAAGAGATGTTCTGGGTCTGGCTTGCAGTCCTCGTCCGTTAATGGCGATTCCACACCTTCTTTCCGATGAATCGGCTTGCTCATATCAGGGCTATCTGCTTGCTCATATGGCGGTCTACCAGACGCGTGCGTATTTCACTGAGAAATTCGGCTTTCTGACCGATAACCCAGCAATCGGTCCGTTACTGGCGAAACATTACTGGCATAACGGAAACAGCGTGTCTCATAATCAGTCTATTGAAAGCCTGACGGGGGAAGGCTTTAATGCCAAATACCTTGCTGATGCATGTAATCTGTCTGCTGAAGAAGCGTGGGATACAGAGCAGAAGAAAATAGCCGCATTAGCTTTCCGGAACCGGGTCGACATTGAGCCGTTGAATGCAACGATAAAGGTCGTTGATGGTGACCGTGTGCTGAGCACTAATACGATTTCTGATGAGGAGATGTGTGTGACATTTGAAAGCTATATTGCGGATAAATATGGCTGTTAAACCTAGGGCGTGTTGACGTTTCAATGTCGAGCCTGTGATGACTGAAAAAGTCTTTAGTCAAGGCACGAAATACGATGTTTAGTCATCTAAATAAGTATTGAGTAACGCCGAATAAAGCTTTTTCAGCCATCACCCTTTGGGCTGAGGCTATTTTCCCTGCTAACTGCGTTAGAAATTTTGTCATTAGACCCACTAGTTACTGCAATTTCTGCCTTGTTATCAGAAAAAATCGCTCTCAGCAGGACGATATATGAAACGTCAACACGCCCTAGGATATGCTCTAGCTGACTCGGAGTCGAAAAGGGCCGCATAGCGATATTCATGACTGAGTATGGTTATGCGGCCCGCATCATCTATATTATCTCTTTTATTTTTTCATTGACCTCAGCAAAAGGGTACTTTTCCAGCTTGCCAAAGCCGTCCATTTTGCTGGCTTTTAATTTGGTACTTAACGGCGTGGTAATGCCACACAGAAAACGGCTCAGGGCTTTATCCGACAATGAAGCTTTACTAGCTTGAAGATATGGCTGTAACCATGTCGATATCTGCCGGGAATCCAAAGGCGGGAGCTCTCGTCCTGGTAGTTGAGCCACCGTGCCTGCACAGACCGAGCAGTGATGACAGTTTTTCGGGGCGTGGTTGTCGGCAAAATAACTGGCTAATGAATAGCTCAGGCATAGTTTACTCTGGAAAAACTCAATCATGGTATGAATACGGGTAATTTCACTGTGTTCTTTCTGTGCAAACAGCTCATACAGATTCGTCACCAGTTCTGATTTAGGCATCTGTGTATTGATTACCTTATATACGTCAGTGATTTGCTTGCTTTCCAGTTCAATCCAGCCTTGTTCATTGAAATAGTCGATGGCAGCGATCACCCGTTTTCTGTCAGCGTTGTAAGCCGTCCACAGAGCGTCAAAATCGACACTGTGCCAGGTTCGGGCTTTTGGTGAACACTGGAATATGGCTTCAACAAAGGCACGCCTTTCACCCTGAAAACGGTGAACAATTGTTTCTGCACTGTCGGTAAGTTTAAAGCGGTAATCGGCGAAATAACTGTATTGAGCCTGAATAATATTGTGCAGTTCTAAATACACCAACAACGTTTTCAGTGGTAACTGACGGATGTTACTGTCACGGGATAGCTGATTCAGCATCACTTCCCAACTGCCTGTACTGGCATATACCTGATCAACGACATACTCAATGGACGAGCTGTCGGGGGTATCACCGTAAATAAAATTTTCTAATACATTTAAGTTATCGGTATTGGCCAGAATCGTGCAGTCGGATGGTTGTCCGTCCCTCCCGGCGCGGCCAATTTCCTGCGAATAGTTTTCAATGGATTTGGGCAGATCGTAGTGGATAACTCTCCGAATGTCGGCTTTATCTATCCCCATACCGAAAGCAATGGTCGCTACAATGCAAGGAGCTGAGCCTTGCATAAACTGCTGTTGAATGGATTCGCGGATCTCGTTTTTTAAGCCTGCGTGATAAGCCGTGGCGCGAATGCCATTTTGCTGCAGTCTGGCGGCTATGTTTTCGGCCGTTTTCTGTAAAGTGACATAGACGATAGAGGGCGATTCGGGCGCATCCTGAATGATGGACTGCAATTTGCTGAATTTTTGGTCTTCGCTGCAGGGGATGACATTCAGTGTTAAGTTGGAGCGATAAAAGCCGGTTATCGTAATGTTCTCTTTATTTATGTCGAATTTACGGCTCATATCATCGATAACCTGAGGTGTGGCTGTCGCGGTCAGCAAGAGTACCTGAGGTATGTTCAGAAGTTTTCGGTAGTCCGGCAGTTTTAGGTAGTCAGGCCGGAAGTTGTGCCCCCATTCAGAGATGCAGTGGGCCTCATCGATAACCAGCATAGATATAGGTATCTGAGAAATAAACTGACGGAATCGTTCATTCTTCAGACGCTCCACGGAAATCATCAGTATTTTCAGTTCACCACTTCTGGCCTGCTGCATGATGCGTTGCGTGCTTTCTCTGTCCTGAGTGGAGTCAATACTGGCGGCGGAAATGCCTTTACTGTGCAGAAACTCAAGCTGATCTTTGATAAGCGCCAATAGTGGCGACACAACCAGTGTCAGATGAGGAAGATGCAGAGCCGGAAGCTGATAACAGAGGGATTTTCCGGAACCGGTCGGGAAAATCGCCGCGGCGGACTGGCCGTCTAAAATATGCTGGATCACCTCGGCCTGACCTTTGCGGAGTGTGTCAAATCCAAAGTACTGTTTTAGAGTTTGTTCAATCATTTTTCATCCTAACTATTGCCGCCACTCGTAATCAAATCTATGCTGTCTAGCCTTGCTAGCGTTTTCATTCATACTGTGATGGATAAATCCCAATTAAAACAAACAATATTAGAACAGCTTTATGCCATTCATAAGGTTGCAATAAGTGCTACCCAACGTGCGATCGATACAGCGACCGATGAAGAAACGATCCCTGAGCACAAGTATGACACACTAGCTCTTGAAGCCTCTTATCTGGCTCATGGTCAGGCGATTCGAGTTCAGGAGTGTGAAGAAGATATTCGTCAGTATCAAGCGTTAATCGTTAACGATTTTGAAGAAGGTTCGAAAATTTCACTCGGTGCGCTGGTTAAGCTGATTGATGATGGTGATAGGGAAAAGTACTTTTTCCTCGGACCTTGTGCTGGTGGTGTTACTTTTTCCTTCGATATTATCGAAGTGACTATTGTTACGCCTAAAGCGCCGTTAGGTCAGGCAATGCTGGGTAAACAAGTGGGTGATGAAGTCTGTCTTTCAATTGGTTCAAAAACAATCTGCTACGACGTTGATTTAATTATTTAACCTGAACGAATGATAAGTAGCTGCGAAGACCAAAAGGGCGATCTATAGATCGCCCTTGTTTATCTGAACTATTGCGTTCTGTAGTAGTTCTCTTTAAACGCAAGGCTTCCCCACAATGCATTGGCGTTCGCCTTACGGACAATATCTTCCGGCACTTCAGCATCCGTTAACGTATTTTCATCCTGATTATAGTGATAGGTTGAAATACCCTGTTCCGGGCGTATTACCACGACATCGTTATTTGCGGTCATCCAGCCAAAGTTTTCCCCTCGTTGCATAATGGCACGTTGCAGTGATTTCGAAACGGGTTTAGTTAGATCAAAACCAATCATAGGGTCTGATGAACTTATTCCGGCCAGCGATAACAGTGTCGGTGGAATATCAATCTGACTGACTAGTCTGTTATCTTTCTTGTGCTTCACTGGTCCACCAAATATCACCGCCGGGATATGGAAATGATCAATGGGTACGGGCAGCACACCTTTAGAGCGCGAATCATGATCCGCGATGGCGACAAATACGGTATCTTTCCAGTATTCTGACTGTTTGGCTTTTTTTACAAACTCTCCCAGCTCAAAGTCAGCGTATTTCACCGCATTTTCACGGGTCTGTTTTGGCTGGTTATAAAGCTTGATTCGACTATCCGGGAACTCAAAAGGCGTATGGTTGGATGACGAAAATACCAGGCTGAAAAATGGCTTTCCTGACTGGTGCAGCTTGGTGAACTGTTGATCTGCTTTCTGATACAGGTCGCCATCTGACGCGCCCCACGACCCGACAAAGTTAGGGTGGTCAAAGGTTGGAAAATCCTGCATATCTACAAAACCATTCCCCAGGAAAAAGCCTTTCATATTATCAAAGTGGCTTTCCCCGCCGTAAATGAACTGAGTATGGTAGCCATAGGATTTAAGCAGCTCGGCAATGGTAAAGAAATGATTCTGGCTTTTCGCCAGTTTCACCACTGAGCGAGCCGGGGTGGGTGTAAAGCCGGTCACGACTGCCTCTATACCCCGGACAGAACGGGTTCCACTCGCATACATGTTGGTAAACCCCCAGCCTTCATCCATCAACTTATCAATACTTGGTGAAAGCGGTAAGCCTCCCAGACTTTTAACATATCTTGCTCCGTGGCTTTCCAGCAAAAGAATGACGATATTCTTATATGGACTTTTTTGAGTCGCTTCATGGTAAGTCGCAGCAGGGGATTTTGGATCATCAAATGATGTTGTCGGCGGTTGCATCGAGTTTCTGACAATGTTGATGATCTCATCTTTTTTCATCTTCGGATAATAATTAAAAGCACTAACGTCTGACCCCATTTGATTAGCGGCATACAACACAGAATAAGCGGAATTTAACGTCAGATCGTTTAACATCGGGTCAGGTGAAAAAGCAACCATGGATGGGTTTAACGGGCGGTGACCTAAAGTAGAACGTGCGCCTAAGGAACCAATGGCAACAACCAGCACGGCTAAAACCGGGCGCCAGTACCATTTCGGAAAAGAAAGGTTCTGCGTGAGTTTTTTTGACCACTTCCAGCCAAACCGGACGGCTAAGATACTGGTAACCAGGCCGATAAACAGCTCCAGCTTGTAGCCAGTCCACAGCATACTGAACACTTCTTTTGGATAAATCAGATACTCGATAAATAAACGGTTTGGCCTTAAATCGTATTCCATAACGAATGGCGGAGTAGCGACTTCCATATAGACAACAAACCACAGTCCGGCGGTGATCCAAAGCCTCAGAACAATGTGCCAGAGTCGGCCGACAACAGAGTCAGACGACAGTAAGGTAGTGAGCAGGGCTGGAAAAATAAACAGAAAACAGATTGAGGCTATGTCGACGCGCAACCCGCTAACAAAGACATGAACCCAGTCACTTAAACCATGAAATCTGGGGTACATCCACAGGCTGAGTGCAATCCGGGATAGAGTAAATATCGCGAGTACCGCAAGACAACTTGCAATAATTGGGTAGGTAACCCCTAGAATTTTTTTGATCCTATCCAAGATAATTTCCTCTGTTGTTCCGTTTGATTTCGGGGATTACAACGATAAACAACGAAACTTAAGGGAAACTTAAGGGAAACTTAAGGTTGTAGAAAAATAGTTTGTTTAATATGAGGGAATAGGAGACGAGATTCATTAAGGAATTGACAATGTTTGATTATCAAACTAATCTCTATTTAGATATTTTGATAATCAAATAAAATGGTGTCGTTATGCGTTTTACCACAGATCACAATCATAACTTTGTTGCTCACAATGTGGATGGTGAAAAGAGGACAGTTTATGTACTTCTGCTGACTTTTATTACTATGAGTGTAGAAATCGTTTCCGGTACGGTATTTGGTTCTATGGCACTTCTGGCAGACGGCTGGCATATGGGAACGCATGCTGCTGCGTTTTGTATCACTCTGTTTGCCTACCGGTATGCAAAAAAACACGCTCACAGTGACCGGTTCTCTTTTGGTACCGGTAAAGTGAGTGTGCTTAGCGGGTATACCAGTGCGATTGCTTTGGGAATTGTGGCCCTGCTGATGGTGGTTGAGTCGGTGCACCGCCTGCTTAATCCTGAGACAATCCGCTTTAATGAAGCCATAATGGTGGCTGTAATTGGTTTGGTGGTGAATGTAGCCAGTATGTTCCTTTTGGACGACCATAATCATGACCACGGGCATGGCGAGGATCATCATCATTCCCATCACCACGACCACAATCTCAGAGCTGCTTATATGCATGTGCTGGCAGATGCACTGACGTCGGTACTGGCTATCGTTGCGCTGCTGTTTGGTAAATTCTACGGCTGGTACTGGCTGGATGCGTTAATGGGGATCGTGGGCGCATTGGTGATCAGCAAATGGACAATCGGGCTGATGAAACAGACGGGACCAATTCTGCTGGATGAGAATATTGATCTGGCGTACCGGGAATCCGTTGCCGAGGCACTGGCTCCGGAAGCAACGGTGAAAGATATGCATATCTGGAAGATCAGCGGTCACCATTACTCGGCAGCGATAATTATTGAATCGAACAGTAATAAGTCAGTGGATGATTATAAGCAGATGTTAGAAAAGTTTGATAAGATTTATCATCTTATAATTGAGATACATCCGGCAGAAGTATGAAAAATATACATAATCTGAATAAGGTGCTGACTGAATTCTATGACAAAATGTCATCCTGGGAACAATCGGTAGTCAGAGAAACCGGTTATTCTTTAGCTCAGATCCATACTATTGAGGTACTGGGTTCTCATGGGTCTCTGAGGATGAAAGAACTGGCAGAGAAATTGGGTATCACGACCGGAACTTTGACTGTTCAGATAGAGAAGCTTGTAAAAGCAGGGTTGATTGAACGCTGTCCTCATCCGACAGACCGGCGTGCGATTGTTGTCGCTTTGACAAATGAAGGGCTGGCTATTTACCAGCAACACAATTTATTGCATCTGGATTTAATTAAAGATCTTACTCGAAATATTTCCCGGGAGCAGGAAGATATTCTGATTGATTGTCTGGAAAAAATGATTCGGGAGTTCTGAGTATCCGGTTAATTCCAGACTTGACAGACACATTTCAGTAATGGATAGTTTATCTGACAGGATAGTTAATAAGAACTTGTAATGCATAAGAGAACCCCCCCAACAATTTGGGTAACAGGACTGATGCTGGTAGCCTTTGTGCTATCCGGTATTTCTGTTGGTGCTCCTTTAATGCCCGACCAGGTATCGGTTAGTGAGTTTTCTATGTCTGCGGCTGAACATAGTGGTGGTATTACATGCGCTTCTTCTCAGGAGCACAGTATAGCAACAGAAATCGATTGCTGTAATGATGATGTTCCTGTCACCAGCCATCAATGCTGCCCTGTCAGTTGTGCCACCGGTTTGCTGATGTCTTCTCAGACAGTCAGCCTTGTTCATCAGACGTCTACACTTATTCTTATTCCCCGGGATACAGTCAAGCATGCCAATTCGGTAGCGAGCACACTGTACCGTCCCCCGATAATCTGATCCCTCTTCAGGGCATACATAGTGCCCGGCCAATTATAATGAACACGGTACTTCCGTGAATTTGGTGTGATATGTATAAGCGAACTCTTATAGTCAGCATTTATACATTGGGAGAAAAATAGAGTGAACATTCTTAAAACCAAGTCTGTGAATATACTGACGGGTGGTGTGATTCTGCTAAGTATTTTTGTATTTACAGCAAATGCTCATGAAGGAAAGCAACATGATAAGGTCAGTTCTGAAGAACTCAGCCAGAATATCCCCGTTCTTACATGGGATGATGTTGATTTTAAACAGGCTGAAACGTTATTCCGTACAGCAGGTGGCTATGGCTGTGTGGCTTGTCATGGTCAGTTTGCTCAGGGAGGAGGTAATATCGGTGGCAACATCAGAAATCACTCATTGAGTCAAATTAATGATGCTCTTCAACATGAGCCAACGATGCAGTTACTGAATAAGGCGCTCAGCGCTGAAGACAAAAGATTATTGGCCGGATATTTACAGGCACTGGGACAAGCCCGGCTTGTTGAGTGGACCATCGATAGTGAATCGTCCTATCAAAAAGTCTCTGTAGACAAAGGAATCGTCAGCCAGTTGGTGATTCTGAATAAGACATTTGAGCCACTGGAGCTGTCTCTGGAATTTATTCGTCCCGGGCTCAGTTTATTTGTGGAACCGTACGCAACCGAAGCCATTCAATGGATGACTAAACCTGGCGTGATCCGGTTGCAGTATAAACAGAATATTCTTGATATTGATGTCAGATAATGGTCTGAATATAAAGGAAAATAAGATGAAAAAGATTTTTAATATTACTATCGTTTTTCTGCTGATGCTGAGTACAAACGCTTTTGCTAAGTCTGTAGTTGAACTTTATAAGTCACCAACATGCGGTTGCTGCAGTCAATGGGCTGCCATAATGAAAGAGAAAGGATATGAGGTGAATATTCACCTGATGAATAACCGAGATTCAGTGAAAGATCCGTTTGACATGCCATCACAATTGAGCTCTTGTCATACTGCAGTTATTGACGGGTATATGGTGGAGGGGCATGTCCCGGAAGCTGATATTGCCCGCCTTCTGGAAGAACGGCCTTCCGATATCTCCGGGATAGCGGTTCCGGGGATGCCTCAGTATTCTCCCGGTATGGCATCTAGGGATAAAAATTATCAGGACTTTAATGTAGTGGCCTTTAATAAAGAGGGGCAGATGAGTTTGTATAGGAAGTATTGATCATGGGATGTTGTAATCGACCACCAGCCGGAGGCCCGGAAAAGAAAGAGATGGGTAAGCTGGTTAAACTTATTGTCATATTTTGGGTGGTGATCTTTGTTATTGCCTACTTGTTTGGATAGTTATTTAGCTTTGTAAGAACGAAAAACCGGCTTCAAAGATGAAGCCGGTTTTTCATAACAGATATACTATTTTTGGTTGCTATTTCTTATTACTGTCGTTGTCATCTGTGTCTGACCAGAAGTTGTGACAACCGGCAAATCCTCTGCCGTTACCGGTAAAGTTTGCATGCATTTCTTTCATCCAGTCGATCATGGCGTTTGGATCATCATGCATTTTTTCCGCCCATTCCCGCATGGCTTGAGGATCATTATGCAGTTTAAGCATAGTTTGATACTGCGGGCTGTCTTCATCCATCATTCCATGGTGAAAACCGAATCCATCACCATTACCACCGTGAGCATAAACACCGGCAGAAATAGCCAGCACACCAAGAATTGTTAAAATTTTCGTTGTCGTTTTCATCATATATTCCTTCTGTTCTTGCGTATTTTCTTTACTGTAATTACAGCAGGAATGGTGTTTCTATGTGTGTCGTAACTGCTTTAATTTCTGATAGTTGATGACAAATGACAACATTGACATACTTTGCCACACTTTAAGAGAGATAAAGCCGCATAATAGATAATAAATCGCTTCCGTAAGAGGTAACCAGATGGACAGGATCTACAACATTCTTGTTGTTGATGACCACAGTGAAATTAGAGAACTATTAAAACGTTTTCTGGTTCAGCATGGCTTTAAGGTCAGTGTCGCTGCTGATGGTGAAGAGATGAATACTCAGTTAGGTCATGGTCATTTTGATCTGATTATTCTGGATCTGATGCTACCGGGGAAAGATGGCGTTACTTTATGTCGGGAGATCCGAGCTGCTTCAAATATTCCGGTTATCATGCTGACGGCTCTGGGGGAAGATATTGATCGGATAGTCGGACTGGAAGTTGGGGCTGATGATTATATCTCTAAACCTTTTAACCCCCGGGAATTACTGGCGAGAGTCAGAGCTGTACTGCGTCGTCATTTTGCTATTCCTAATATTAATGAACAGATTGCCACTAGCGGGCTGAAGTATCATTTTTCCGGATGGATACTTGAGGCGACAACCCGCGAACTTTTTAATCCTACTGGCTCTCTGGTGAGTCTTACATCAACGGAATTTGAGTTGTTAGTCGCGTTTTTGTCTCATCCGAATGTGGTGCTGAAAAGAGAAGATTTGCTGAAATTGGTTCAGGGACGGGGTGGTGATGTCTATGATCGGGCGATTGATACATTGATCAGCCGCTTGCGGAAAAAAATAGAGGTGAACCCTAAAACTCCGAAACTAATCAAAACAATATGGGGGGGAGGATACCAGTTCAGTTGTGAGGTCGGACATGATTAGCTGGTTCCAGAAACAGAAGCTGATCCATCAGATTGGTGTAGTAATACTGAGCGGATTTGCAGTGAGTTTTTTCCTTTCTTTTTGTTTGCTCTCTTCTGAAACTTCGAAAAATATGAGTTTGCTATCATCGTCAGGAGCCGTTCAGAGGGTAATTTCTGTGGTGGATATTCTTTCCCGGACTCCGGTTGAATTACACGATTCAATTATTAGTGCCAGCAGAAGTTCAGACCTATCATTATCTATCAGTTCAAGCCCCCATATTTCAGCAACAGAAATAAACAGTGATGCGGAACAAAAACTGATAAAGAGACTGAATGAAGCAGGTATCAACCAGGTTCATCTATCAATGGTGCAATATGCCAGACCGGCTGTTGATATGAACGAGATGCATAATGCCATGCTTTCTGGTCATTCGATGCATGACATACACAATATAAGACTGGGATATATTGCGACAGTTGAAGGGGCGGTAGAGCTGAAGTCGGGCGCGTGGCTGAACTTTTCATCCGGGGTACAAGAAGACATTACCCGCTGGTCTGTGAGCGTATTGTTTTCTCTTGGAGGGGTTATGCTCAGCACTATTTTTATTTCTTTACTTATTATCCAACATGCACTGAAGCCTGTAGGGAAATTAAGAGAGGCAGCAGATAATTTTGCAATGAATAAAAAAGTATTTCTGGTGGAACCGGAAAGTGCTAGAGACCTTTATCCAACAATTCAGGCTTTTAATGCGATGCAGACCCAGCTTGCAGATTATATTCGGGACAGAACCAAACTGTTAGCTGCGATAGCTCATGATTTGAGAACCCCGCTGACCACACTGAGACTACGGCTAGAGTTTATTGACGAGAGTGAAGACAAGCAGCAGATGCTGCGAACGGTTTCTGTAATGGAAAATATGCTACTGGCTACCATGCAATTTGCCCGGGAAGAGAGCCGGATGGAAAATAGGCAATATTGTGATATCAATAGCCTGATTCAGACGATAGTGGATGAATATACAGATAAACATGTTCTTATCCAATATCAGCCGGAGCAAAGGTTAAGTGGGAACATCCCGCCACTGAGTATCCGACGAATGGTCGAAAACCTGCTGAATAACTCTGTTCAGTATGGGGGAGAGGATAATCAGATTTCACTGGTGGTTAACAAAGAACATCAGAGCCTGACCATTTCGGTAGTCGATACCGGAATTGGTATTGATGAACGCTTGTTTGATGAAATGGTTAAACCGTTTACCCGCCTGAATGAGGCTCGGGATACAGACAGCTCTAATGTTGGACTGGGATTATCTATCACGGCTTCTATAGCGCAGGCGTACGGTGGCAGGCTGGTGCTGAAAAAGAACCTGCCTAAAGGGCTAATTGCTATGGTTAGTGTGTCACTGGGAAAGGACTAGGATAAGGAGTAAAAGAAAGAGCCGGACTCCATGAGCTGAGCCCGGCTTTTCCTGTGGAGAATTCGCTTACTTTAACTTATTTATGCCACTGCATCTTTAGTAAAATATGCGTCGAATAGTTCCAGTACCTTAGCTTCAATTTCAGCTGTGGTATGGCTGTGAGCTGTTGCACAATAGCTTGCTGCGCAATCACAAAGAAGACATTTTCTGGCTTCCATCTGGCTGGCACTGCGAGAGAGTGTTTTTCCATCTGGACTGATAATGTCAATATTCATCAGCATGCCCAGCGGATGATATTTCTCAATTTGAATCATGGCTCTTTTGAGCTCGGAAGAAGCAATTCCTGCGACGACCAGTGTTGCTTCATTACCGGTTTTAGAATGAGTAATTTCACGGTTAACAATACGCGTATTTAATTCCTGAAGCTTGTCAGTAACAGTTTGGAAAGCAATTTCATAGATTTCTTTAGCGTATGAATGATGTGCTATTTCTTTAGGCAGGTGAGTTGTCACCATAACCAGCGGTAAAGCATGCTGTGATAGTAATCGTTGTTGACGACTAATTCTTGCCACTGTTTGTTCATGCGCATCACGTAATGTTACTGTACTTGGCATGGATTCTTCCTTTACGGTTCTCTTCTTTACGTACATATATTAACCGGGACACAAAAATAGAGATGAGGCTTTCAATGCAAAAAAATGTGGCGCTTGTGTTTTAAATGGTGTTAATAAATTTAATTTTTATTCGTAGAAAAAAGTGACGGAAGATAGATATACACAAAATTATTCTTGATTATCTGCGGAAATTGTCTTTTTTATATAAGGAACAATTTGCACTTAAAATAAAATTTATTAACGCCATTTAATACGTTTAATGGTTTCAATTGGATGATGCACTTCACGAAGTAGCTATGCTTTGCTCAGTTAGACTGGCCGGACATTTTTTACTGATAGGTTTGAAGTCATCATGAACGAAAGTCCGATCATTCTTGAAGGCGTGACTCTAATGCTGTTAGGCATGGGGTTCGTCTTCTGTTTCCTTGCACTTTTAGTAGGTGCCACACGCCTGCTCTCAACAGTCGCTATCAAATATGCTCCGCCGGCTCCACCGGCAAAAGCTCCGGCTTCTTCAGCTTCGGCAGCACAGTCCGAGGATAATGTGGTTGCGGCGATTGCTGCAGCACTGCATCACCACAAGAAAAAACTTAGTCAACAAGCGTAAGATTACAGGGGATCTACAATGTCCAAAACAATTAAGCCAGTAGGCATCACCGATGTGGTACTGCGCGACGCTCACCAGTCACTGTTCGCCACTCGTCTGCGTCTGGATGACATGCTGCCAATCGCTTCCAAGCTGGATGAAATCGGTTACTGGTCTCTCGAATCATGGGGTGGTGCGACGTTTGACTCCTGTATTCGTTTCCTTGGTGAAGACCCATGGGTTCGCCTGAGAGAACTGAAAAAAGTAATGCCAAATACGAAGCAGCAGATGCTGTTCCGTGGTCAGAATATTCTTGGCTATCGTCACTATGCCGATGACGTAGTAGACAAATTTGTAGAGCGTGCTGTAGAAAACGGCATGGACGTATTCCGTGTATTTGATGCACTGAATGACGTACGTAATATGAAACAATCCATTCAGGCTGTTAACCGTCAGGGAGCTCACGCTCAGGGTACTATCTGTTACACAACCAGTCCTGTTCATACAATGCAATCTTGGGTTGATGTGGCGGAACAGCTGGTAGAGTGTGGTGTAAATTCAATCGCACTGAAAGATATGTCTGGTGTTATGTCTCCTTATGAGGCTTATGAACTGGTTTCTACACTGAAGAAACAACTGGATGTTGAACTGCATCTGCACTGTCACTCAACGGCGGGTATGGCAGATATGACTCTGCTGAAAGCGATTGAAGCGGGCGTTGACCGTGTTGATACGGCGATTTCTTCTATGAGTGGTACTTATGGCCATCCGGCGACAGAATCTATCGTTGCAGCACTGAAAGGTACTGAACGAGATACCGGTCTGGATCTGGAGAAAATCGAACATATCGCGGCTTATTTCCGTGATGTGCGTAAGAAATACGCGGCATTCGAAGGCCAGCTAAAAGGTATTGATTCCCGTATTCTGGTTGCTCAGGTACCAGGCGGTATGCTGACTAATATGGAAAGCCAGCTTAAGCAGCAGAATGCTCTGGATCGTATTGACGAAGTTCTGGAAGAAATCCCTCGCGTACGTAAAGACCTTGGGTATATTCCTCTGGTAACACCAACTTCACAAATCGTGGGCACTCAGGCTGTTATCAACGTCATTATGGGTGAGCGTTACAAAACCATCACTAAAGAAACCGCTGGCGTACTGAAAGGTGAATACGGTCAGACTCCGGCTCCTGTCGATGCAGAGCTGCAAGCGCGTGTTCTGGATGGCGCGGAAGCCATCACTTGTCGTCCTGCTGATGTCATTGCGCCTGAAATGGCAACCCTGACTGAATCTGTACTGGCAAAAGCAAAAGAGAAAGGCATCGAACTGGCTGAAAACTCAGTGGATGACGTTCTGACGGTCGCTCTGTTCGACCAGGTTGCATGGAAATTCCTTGAAAACCGCAACAATCCAGCGGCGTTTGAACCTGTACCGACTGCTGCTGATGCCGCACCAAAAGCAGCTAAAGCGGTTTCTGACGACAACGCAATTTACACCGTGAATGTGAATAACCAGTCTTTTGTGATTCAAATCAACGAAGGTGCGGATCCTGAAGTACTGGCAGCAACAAGCACTGCTCCGGCAGCGGCTCCAGCTGCAGCGCCATCCGGTAATGCGGAAACGGTTTCTGCACCACTGGCGGGTAATATCTGGAAAATTCACGCCAAAGTCGGTCAGATGGTAAAAGAAGGCGACACATTGCTGATTCTTGAAGCCATGAAAATGGAAACTGAAATTAAAGCCGCACGTGACGGTAAAGTTGAATCTCTGGCTGTATCTGAAGGCGACGCCGTTCAGGTTGGCGATGCATTACTAGCACTGGCTTAAGGGTAAGAAATGACTACTGAATATACAATTAAAGTAAACAACCAGACTTACGTGGTTCAAATCAGTGAAGGCGCTAATGTTGATGCGGTTGCGGCACCAAGCTCTGCTCCAGCGGCACCAGCAGGTAATGCGGAAACGGTTTCTGCACCACTGGCGGGTAATATCTGGAAAATTCACGCGAAAGTCGGTCAGATGGTAAAAGAAGGCGATACGTTGCTGATTCTTGAAGCCATGAAAATGGAAACCGAAATCAAAGCAGCGCGTGACGGTAAAGTTGAATCTCTGGCTGTATCTGAAGGCGACGCCGTTCAGGTTGGCGATGCACTACTAACACTAGCTTAAGGGTAGAAAATGGACAGCGTTTTAGGTCTAATTAACGACTTTGGTATTCTGCATATGCAGTGGGGCCAGGCGGTAATGATTGTGGTGGGGATGGTTCTTCTCTATCTTGCGATAGTGAAAGGATTTGAGCCATTACTGCTGGTACCGATTGGTCTGGGTGGTATTCTTTCTAACCTGCCTGAAGCTAATCTGGCAATCAGTGCAGTGGATGCGGCTATTCATGCCGGTAAAGCGGATGTCATGCAACTTTTCGCAGGCATCCTGAATATGACAGATACAGCACCAGAAGCGATTAAGCATGCGGCACATATGGCGACACCAGAGCAGGCGATGAAACTGCAGCTGCTGGCTCAAGAGTATCAGTATACTGATGGTATGCTTTACACTTTCTATAGTGTTGCTATTGCATCGGGTGTGGGTCCTCTGGTGATCTTCATGGGTGTGGGTGCGATGACCGACTTTGGTCCTCTGCTGGCGAACCCGAAAACTTTGCTTCTTGGTGCAGCCGCTCAGTTTGGTATTTTTGCTACCGTACTGGGTGCACTGGGTCTGAGCCAATTGGGTATCATGGACTTCAGTGTGGCACAGGCAGCCGCTATCGGTATCATCGGTGGTGCAGACGGTCCGACAGCGATCTATGTGTCAAGCCTGCTGGCGCCTGAACTTCTGGGTGCAATTGCAGTTGCTGCATACTCATATATGGCATTGGTTCCAATGATCCAGCCGCCAATCATGCGTGCTCTGACAACAGAAGAAGAGCGTAAGATTGTGATGAAGCAACTGCGTCCAATCAGCAAGCTGGAGAAAGTTTGCTTCCCTCTGATGTTGTTGATCCTGATAGCCATGCTTCTGCCTTCAGCAACACCACTGATGGGTATGTTCTGCTTCGGTAACCTGATGCGTGAATGTGGCGTGGTAGAACGTCTGTCAGACACGGCTCAGAATGCACTGATTAACATTGTGACAATCTTCCTTGGTTTATCTGTGGGTTCTAAGCTGATGGCCGACAAATTCCTGCAACCTCAGACTCTGGGTATTCTTGCCTTGGGTATTGCCGCATTCTGTGTGGGTACAGCGGCGGGTCTGCTGATGGCGAAACTGATGAACAAAGTCTGTAAGGACAAGGTTAACCCACTGCTTGGCTCGGCGGGTGTATCAGCGGTACCGATGGCGGCACGTGTTTCCAACAAAATTGGTCTGGAAGCGAACCCTCAGAACTTCCTTCTGATGCATGCAATGGGTCCAAACGTTGCAGGTGTTATCGGTTCTGCGGTAGCGGCGGGTGTGATGATCAAGTATGTGCTTGGCTAATATTGGCCTTAAATAGCAATAAAAAGGGAGACTCTGGTTCTCCCTTTTGTTGTTTCTTGTTGGTTACTGTGTCACAACTTTGAGAATAGACACTTACCCGAAAAACAAATCTACATATAATTCTATTTTATAGCTGTCCAACGGACTCTGGACGGCTACAAAATACAATTATAAGGAACGAGATGTATGAATATGATGGAAAAGATGAAGACGGGGGCGTCTTTTCGCCTTAAAGTTTTTCTTCTGATTCTGGCGCTGATGAGCCTGCAGATGGCTTTTATGGGGCTTAATTTTCATAATGCATTGATGGATACGCTGGAACATCAGGTTAGTACCCGGGCACTGATTCAGGCGGAAGAGATAGCTAGTGATCCCAAATTAATTCAGGAAGTCCGGATTAAGAACATTCCGGCAATAGAGAGAGTGATCGGTCGTCTGACCAAAATCTCGGATGCTAGTTTTATTGTAATTGGTGATGAAAAAGGCATTCGGCTGTCTCATCCGGTAAAAGAACGTATTGGTCAGCCCATGCAGGGAGATGACAACACACCTGCACTGGAAAGAGGAGAATCTTATACCTCTATCAGTAAAGGTACTCTTGGTTATAGTGTTCGGGGCAAAAGTGCCATTATTGACTATGACGGAGAAGTCATTGGTGTTGTCTCGGTTGGCTATCTGATGAACCGTTTTGACCAGTGGTTGATGTTTTACGCTAAACCGGTTGCTTATGAGCTTGGCCTTATCCTACTGCTGACTATGGTGGGGGCATGGTTTTTTTCCAGCCATATCAAAAAGAAAATGAATGGTATGGAGCCTTCAGAGATTACTCTGGCACTGTACCTGCAAAAATCCATACTGCAATCGGTATATGAAGGGGTAATTGCCATCGATAAGGTGGGAAAGATCCTTGCAGTAAACAAAACGGCAATAGAATTACTCGGAACTGATAAAGAAAGCAGTGAGCTCAAAAATCGTAGCATTATGGAGTATCTGACCCAGACTCAGTTTTTCTTTCAGACACCGTATGAAGAGAATATCAAAGATGAAATTATCTCCATCAATGGTAAGAAACTGATTGCAAACCGGGTTGCAATATTTGACGGAAGTACGTTAATTGGCTGGGTGATAAGTTTCCGACATAAAGACGACATCAACTCGTTGGCGGCAGAACTTTCACAAATAAAGCAGTACACTGACAATTTACGTGTAATGCGGCATGAGCATGCAAATAAACTATCAACTATTTCTGGTTTAATCGAAATAGGTGATTGTGATGCTGCTTTAGCATTAATAAACAGTGAAAACAATAAAAAACAAAAACTAATTGACTTTATAAGTTCAAGAATAAAATGTAAACAAGTCGCCGGTATTCTTTTGGGTAAATATGCCCGATCACGAGAACTGGGACTTAAATTACAGTTTGACCCTACTTGTCAGTTATATAATTTAGGTGTAAATATTGAGCCTGATGAATTATCTGCAGTGATAGGAAACTTGATTGATAATGCTTTTGAAGCAACACTCAAGAATCCAGATAGTAATAAAATAATTACCCTACTGATTACTGACGCCGGTAACGAACTTGTTATTGAAATTGCAGATAACGGTTGTGGTATCAACCCTGAAATTTCCAGCACTATTTTTACCCGAGGAGTTACCAGTAAAGATGATCAGGAAGGTCATGGTATTGGCCTGTATCTGATTAATCGTTATGTGACTAACGCGGGTGGTGTTATTTTAGTGGATGATGCAGAGCCAAAAGGCACGATATTTTCGATATTTATCCCAAATAACGGTAACAAATGATGGATTCTATAGACGTTTTAATTGTAGAAGACGAGGTTGGTATTGCAGAACTGCATGCGCAGTTTCTAAGGCAAACCATGCGCTTCAGACCAGTTGGAATCGCTTCGACCCTGAGCATGGCAAGAACCATGATCAAGGTAAATAAGCCCCACCTGATTATTCTGGATAATTACCTTCCAGACGGGTTGGGTATTGATCTGCTGCGGGAGATCGTAGCAGAAAAGAGTGCGAATAAGGCGGATGTTATTTTGGTAACAGCTTCCAGTGAGATGGATACTGTAAAAGAAGCTATGCATTGCGGATGTTTCGATTATCTTTTAAAACCAGTTGCTTATGATCGACTGAAAGACACTTTGAATCGATATCTGAAGTATCATAGTGCAATCAATGCTTATGATAATATCAGCCAGCGTCACGTAGATGATCTGTTTAATATTCAGGCCAGAGAAAAAACATCCAGTACCTTACCCAAGGGGATCGGTGAATTGACTCTGGATAAAATTAAACAGGTGTTTAATGAAAACTGTGGAGTTAAATTTACAGCCGAGAGTTTGGGTGACCAGGTTGGGATCAGTAAAACAACAGCAAGGCGCTATCTCGAGTACTGTTCTGCCAGTGGCTTCCTCTCTGCCGAAAATGAACATGGGCGGGTGGGTAGACCTGAACGTGTTTATGTGAAAACAAACTGATTTTGTTCTGTTTCCGGTGCTGATAATCCCGTTCTTTATGGGAAGCACCGGATCCAGCTTCTTGCTTTATCTGACTTCTTTTTCTTTACTTCTGCTGGCAGTAAAAATCATAAAAATCATTAATGGTTTTTAGCTTGCGGTGAAACTTGATAGTTATCTCTAAATACTCTTCCCCAGTAAGGAAAATATACCGCAGACGAATTGGTAATACCCTTGCCCATCCGCCTCGAATCAATTTTTTCCGCCATCCAAAACGAGATTCACGAGGAGCGAACATGATAATTAGTCAGCGATCATACGCTGGGACCCTGGAATCCAGTGACCTATTAGTTGAAGTAATGCCTTCAGAAGACAATAGCCTGGATATTGAAATCACTAGCTCTGTTGAAAAGCAATTTGACGATCTGATCAGAAAAGTTGTTACAGATACTCTGGTTGAACTGGGTGTGACATCGGCTGTTGTTGCCGTTAATGATAAAGGGGCGCTTGACTGTGTGATCAAAGCGCGTGTTCAGGCTGCAGTAATGCGGGCATCCGAAAGCAAAGAAATTGTCTGGAGTGATATCAAATGAGTAAGTTACGCAGAAGTATGTTGTTTGTTCCTGGCTCTAACGCCGCGATGCTGAGCAACTCATTTATTTATACTCCGGATGCAATCATGTTTGATCTGGAAGATTCAGTCTCTATTCGTGAAAAAGATACAGCTCGCATGCTCGTGTTTAATGCACTGCAGCATCCGCTATATCAGGAAATTGAAACTGTTGTTCGTGTAAATGGACTGGAAACTGAATTTGGTCCAGAAGACGTTAAAGCGGTAGTAAAAGCAGGGGTAGATGTTATCCGTTTGGCTAAAACGGATAGTGCACAGGATGTGCACGATATGGAAGCAGCTATTGTAGCCGCAGAAAAAGAGTGTGGTCGTGAAGTCGGAAGCACAAAAATGCTAGCAGCAATTGAGTCTGCAAAGGGTATCAATAATGCTGTAGCAATTGCAGAAGCATCTGACCGACTGATTGGTATTGCTCTGGGTGCGGAAGATTATGTTCGTGATATTCGTACACAACGAACTCCAGAAGGTACAGAGTTATTCTTTGCCCGTTGTTCGATTCTTCAGGCTGCACGTGCAGTGGGAATCATGGCATTTGATACTGTATATTCTGATGCGAATAACGAAGAAGGTTTCCTGAAAGAAGCTGAGCATATTAAGACTCTTGGTTTTGATGGTAAGTCCTTGATTAACCCTCGTCAGATCGAGATGGTTCACAACGTATTTGCTCCTTCCCAGAAAGAAGTGGATTATGCTAATGCCGTTATTGAGGCTGCTGCCGAAGCAGAAGAGCAGGGCTCTGGTGTTGTTTCTCTGAACGGTAAAATGGTGGATGCACCAATTATTGAACGGGCTCGCTGGACACTACAACGCGCTGAATCAGGAATCAAACAGTAAGGCATCCTCATGACAACTATTACTAATGCGCTTAATCGCGAAATTGAAATTCCCGCAGAAGGTCACGCAAACATGAAGCCGTTTACTGACGCGCATGAACTGACTGCACACCTTCTGAATAAAGAAACAAAACGCAGCCGTAAGCTGTATGAAACGCTGGAAGATGCCATTGCAAATTCTGGTCTTAAAGATGGTATGACCATCTCATTCCACCACTCATTCCGTGGCGGCGATAAGATCATTAATATGGCAATGGATGTTATTGCGTCCATGGGCTTTAAAAACCTGACACTGGCTTCAAGCTCTCTGTCTGCTATTCATGCCCCTGTTGTTGGTCATATCAAAAATGGTGTAGTTAGCAAGATCTATACTTCTGGTATCCGTGGTGATTTGGCTGAAGAAATCTCTCGTGGCTTGCTTGACGAACCTGTACATATTCACTCTCACGGTGGTCGTGTGCATTTGGTTCAGTCTGGTGAACTAAATATCGATGTGGCATTTGTCGGTGTATCCAGCAGTGACGAATTTGGCAACGCAAACGCAATTAAAGGCCGTTCACGTTGTGGTTCTCTTGGTTATGCCCAAATTGATGCTCAGTACGCTAAACATACCATTGTACTGACAGAAGAGATCGTACCTTTCCCTAATACACCTGCATCAATCGCTCAGGATCAGGTTAATGCTGTAGTGAAAGTGGCAGAAGTAGGCGATGCATCAAAAATTGGTGGTGACGCTACCCGCATGACGACTAACCCTCGTGAACTTCTGATTGCTCGTAAAGCGGCTGAGGTTATTGAACACTCTGGTTATTTCTTCGATGGGTTTAATCTTCAGACCGGTTCTGGCGGTGCTTCTCTGGCAGTAACCCGTTTCCTTGAAGATAAGATGGTAAGAAAAGGCATCAAAGCAAACTTTGGTCTGGGTGGTATCACTGCGACTATGGTTGATCTGCATGAAAAAGGCCTGATTAAGACATTGCTGGATGTTCAGTCATTTGACTCTGTTGCTGCAGATTCTCTGGCTCGTAACCCGAACCATCTTGAAATTTCTGCTAACCAGTATGCTAACCCATCATCAAAAGGTGCGGTAGTTGACCATCTGGATGTAGTCATTCTGAGTGCTTTGGAAATCGATACTGACTATAACGTAAACGTAATTACCGGTTCTGATGGTGTGATCCGTGGTGCATCTGGTGGCCACAGTGATACGGCAGCTTCTGCTAACCTGACTATTATTGTTGCTCCGCTTGTTCGTGGCCGTATTCCAACGGTTGTGAACTCAGTACTGAACGTAGTTACTCCGGGTTCTCAGATTGATGTTCTTGTTACTGACCATGGTATCGCGGTTAACCCAGCTCGTGAAGATGTTAAGGCTCGTCTGGTTGAAGCTGGTGTTCCGGTTGTTAGTATTGAAGAACTACAACAACGTGCAGAAATGCTGACAGGAAAAGGCAAACCAATTGAGTATCTGGATAACATTGTAGGTTATATTCGTTACCGTGACGGTTCAGTTATTGATGTTATCCGTCAGGTGAAGGAATAACCTGTGTATTCAGGACCCAAGGTAACGCTTCATCAGGTTCTGGATAACCGGGAGCTGAGAGCCAGCCGACAAAGAGAATGGGTGGAAGCCCATTCTCTTCCTGTTATTAGTTTTACTATTAATATGGTTGGTGAAGTTAAGCTGAACCAAATCTCGCGCACTGCATTTGAACAGGGGTATCAGGCGATACTTGCTGAATGCGGTGCGCACGACATTCAGGTTGTCAGTCAGGAACAATTTATCAGTAACTGTGGACCGGAATTACTGATTTCGGCAAATATTGACGCAGAAACGCTGAAACGTGTGATGGTTCATGTGGAAGATACCCATCCACTCGGTCGCCTGTTTGATATTGATGTTCTGGATGTGAATGGCTTGGCTCTGTCGCGAGATATATTTGGATTACCACGACGGAAATGTCTGGTCTGCGGAAATGATGCAAAGATCTGTGCGCGGGGACGGGTTCATCCACTTCCTGCACTGATAGATAAAATGAGTGAAATGATAAATGATTGCAACTAACTCTATTAAGTGGTTGCTGGATGACTGTTGCTTGTATCAGCAGACTGCCAGCGGAAAACTGGAGCTGAATATTTGCGAGCTTGCCGGGAATCTGGCTTATCACGCTATGATGTTAGAAGCTCATTTAACACCTAAAGCCGGACTGGTTGACTGTCTTTCTTCTGGTGCTCATACGGATATGGACATCAGTACTTTTGTTGCCAGTTCAGATGCTTTGCGTCCGTATATGAGAAAATTTGTCCGGGCCGGATATGATATGCATGAACTTCCTGCAAAGTCATTGCTTCCAGGTCTGAGAAAAGTGGGAATTGAAGCGGAACGTGCAATGTTTCTCGCTACTGACAATATTAATACTCATAAAGGGATGATTTTTACCCTCGGTCTGATTTGCGGTGCTGTTGGCTGGCTTTACAGGAAAGGTCTGGCCTATGACGCATTGCACATTCGCAGTGTAATTATGGAATGCTGTGCCAGTCTGGTTGCCGATGACCTGAAAAATTCAGATAAAATTCCGGCAACAGCAGGAGAAAGACTTTACCGGGAATATGGAATGACAGGGATCCGTGGCGAAGCAGCTCATGGCTATCCAACTATTTTTGTCCACGGCCTTCCCGTTTATGAAATGGCTATTAATGCCGGACAATCAGAAGAGCAGGCAATGTCACAAGCTCTTTTGTCAATTATGTCGAAAAATAATGACTCTAATCTGGTTAGCCGCGGAGGTATGGAAGGGCTGACGTACGTGCAGACTCAGGCTCAGAATATTTTGCTGGCAGGGGACAGTACCAGAGATAATTTTGAAGAAATTATTCTGGAATTTGACCGGAAACTGATAGATAAAAACCTCAGTCCTGGAGGCAGTGCTGATCTGCTGGCTGCTACCTGGCTTTTGGCTCAGTTGAATTTCTGTTCGAAATTATAAAATATGTCGAAGTCGCCTCAAGCTACAGGATCAGTTATGGGTCACTTCGGTATGCAAGGCGTCAGTTAAAGCAGCGTACTTGTATCAATAAATGTTATACTCTCGTTTTCCCTGCGTATGCAGGGACTTTTTTTAAGGAATGGCATGACCAACAGTATATGTATAGGCATTATCGGTAACTTTACCGGTCACCTGAGCGGCGCGGAAAATGTGGCGGAGCACGATGTTCCCAACGGTATCTTTGTTATTCACCGTGAACATGAAGAGACTCTGAGTACAGGGCAAGAAGCAAAATATCCGCCGGCCGGATCAAACGTGGATATTGAACCAGAGTTTGTAATTCGATTTAAAGTTCGCTATGAAGGTGGCAAAGTTGCTGATCTTGAGCCGCTGCAGATGACGATAGGTAATGACTTTACTATTCGGACACTGGAAGGATCCGATAAGATTTCTGAGCGTAAAGCGTGGGGTGAAAAGTCAAAAGGTATTAATACCCTGTGGTGGGATATGAAACCTTTTACTCCTGAACACTACGGTAAAAATCTAAAGCTTATTTCATATATAGAGCGAGAGGGGCTGTTTTACCGCTCAACCCCTCTGGTTGACTGTACTGATACAAAAGTATTCTGTTCTGATCTTATTGATTGGGTCGTGGACAGTATCAATCATCAGTCACGTCACGGTATGTATGAGGAAATTTTACCGGCTATTATTGAAAATAATTTTCCGGAAGAATTAATTTTGTATACAGGGGCTCCAATTTATACAGATTGGGGTGAGGAAAATTTTTTACAGCGTGGAGATAAAGTCCATATTGCTGCATATTATGCCGATAAGATGAATATTGAAGAAGTAAAGAAAATGTTTTTCAATTATCAGCATAAAAATAATGATGATATTCTTTCCTTTGTTCAAAAAATTATTTAAATCATATAAAAAAAGGCAATGGAAATATCTCCATTGCCTGAAAATTCCAACAAAATCCCTTAAATCAACCTATTTCTGCTGGAATGATTTCTGCGCTGTCATCAAGTTCAATTTGTCCCTGAAAGCTGTCATAGTGTTCTTTACATAAAGGAACCACAAACAATGCTTCACCCTGAGTGGTATTCTGTTTGACCAGTACGCGGTGAGTCGGTTTGTTAATGCAGTTAACTTCTGAGCAAAATCCGTTGCTATGATTTAATGCCTTATCCTGGCAGGCTTTCGGGTCTTGTTTTATCTCTTCAGATGCATTAGTAACAATCATGAATGTGTCCTGTTTTTGAACATGGATATATATTATGATCTCAGCTCTGTTTCTTTTATGAGCCAGCCCCCAGCTTATTATGTTATTAATGATATTTAATAAATTAAATGGTTTTAATGTTCGGGTGTAATTGTTTTTGCGCGCTCTTTTTCTTGCTCGATTAATATTTTTTCGTGTGCTTTAAAGAAAGGCAGATAGATAAAATAAGAGTTGACCATCGCAAGTATCACCATTAATGCATTGGCAATACTGCCGTTAGAAGCCCATGCAGCACCAATTGGAGCCGGAACCGACCAGGGAACCATGATGACAACTCTGTCCAGTATCTGAGCCGAAGTCAGAAACCAGGCGATAGTCGCATTTATCATAGGTACAAAGACAAAAGGCAGTAAAAATAACGGGTTCATTATTACCGGAAAGCCAAACAAGATTGGCTCGTTGATATTAAATATGGAAGGGATAATGCCAACCTTTCCTACTGATTTCAGATGGTTCGAACGACTTTTTATCGCCATATACACCAGAGGAAGAGTTGAACCAACCCCTCCTATCAACAGGTAGAAGTCCCAGAAGGCTGGAAGAAATATATGCGGCAGTACGGATTCTCCGCTTTCCATTGCGGTCTGATTGGCAATAATATTCGGCATCCAGAATGGGTTCATTATTCCGGTGACAATCAAAGCACCGTGAATACCCATAAACCAGAGCAATTGACAAATCAGTATGGCGATTAATATGGCGATCAGGCTATCGGACGCCAGTACCAGAGGCTGAAATAATTCCTGCACCAATTGAGGAAAATGTACACCATATCCGGTTTCAAGATACAGGTTAAATATTGAGACGGAGATCATAACCGCCAGAATTGGCAGCATTAATTTAAAACTCTGGTACGTAAGTATCGGTACATCGTCCGGCATATTAATGTACCAGCCTTTGCGGATGAAAAAATGCACTACTTCAATCGAGTAGATGCTGGCAATCAAAGCAGTAAATAGCCCGGCACCACCGAGATAGTAAATATCTTTCGGGCCATCACCATAAAAACCGGCCAGCATCAGAAAAGTCATGCACCCGGTCAGTCCGGAAAGCCGTTCCGGCAGGCGGTATTGTTTCGCCAGACTGGATGCAATTCCGAATGACACAATCAGACCAATGACACCGATTGTCAGTTGATAGGTTGGGAGAAGAACCGGACGCAGAGTATTGGCGATATCAGTCCAGAGTACGGAAACGCCTGATCCAGAATCGGAGAAAGGAGGAAAAATCACCGGAACAAAGATACACCCAACAAAGATAAATGGCATTGCCAGTTGAAATCCATCCCTCAGAGCAACGAGGTGAGAATTTTTCATCAGCAATCGGGCAAAAGGGGTCATATACCTTTCGACGGTTGCGGCAAACATGTTCATTAGGGCGTGGTTCATGATGGATTCCGGTTAAGCTGACCCGGCAAGAATAACGAAACTCTCAGAAATACGGAAACCGGTTTTCCGAATATGCTGCATGGCACACATTTTCAACGGTACGTTTAGCTATAACTAATTGTTTTAAAATAAATTTTAGGCACATCACCGGCCAGAATGATCTTTTTCCCTATTCCCCAGGAATTTATTTGCTTTCCGTCACAATTTATTTCGACATTTTCCGTTTTATGGTGACCGTTTTCACACAGTGATGGAAATCATTTGGAAACCGGTTTCCAAATGATTTCATTTTCGGCATATTGAAAAGACATTCAGATTTGGAGAAATAGATGATGAAAAAAATAATGCTGTGCTGTTCTGCCGGGATGTCTACATCACTTTTAGTAAAGAAAATGCAGGCATCGGCAGATGAAAGAGGAATTGCTGCGGATATTAAAGCGTTCGGAGCGGCAGAATTTAACAGCCAGGTGGAAAACTATGAAGTCGTTCTTCTTGGGCCACAGGTTAAATATATGCAAAGCGATTTGCAGAAGGTGGCGGATCAATACGGTATTCGGGTTGAACCGATAGATATGATGGACTACGGCATGCAAAAAGGAGATAAGGTGCTTGATTTTGCTCTGGAATTAATTGGGTAATCCAGTCTTTTAACTTGATTTGGCAATTGGTTGGCAGGCTTCTTTCTGACTGACCAATTACCGGATATTAATATTTTTATTTTTTAACCAACGGGAAATAATTATGAGTACTCTATATGACCGCATGGTGAATGTTATCGAACAAAAGGTAACACCAATTGCGGGTAAACTGGGGCAACAGAAGTATGTCACTTCAATTCGTGATGGCTTTATTGCTGCACTGCCATTTATGATTGTCGGCTCATTTATGCTGGTGTTTATTTTTCCTCCTTTCTCTCCGGATACTACTTGGGGGTTTGCGAAGGGATGGCTGAATCTGTCGGAGATGTACCGTGAACAACTGATGCTGCCATTTAATCTCAGCATGGGCATTATGACCATCTTTATATCTGTGGGTATCGCATCGAGTCTGGCTCGTCACCACAATTTGGAACCGGTAACTACAGGATTGCTTTCTCTGATGGCGTTTTTGCTGGTTGCGGCACCTTTAAAAGACGGTCAGCTTTCCATGCAGTATTTTTCTGGACAAGGTATTTTTACGGCCATTATCACTGCGATTTATTCAACAGAGGTATACGCTTATCTGAAGCGCAATAACGTTACGATCAAACTTCCGCCAGAAGTACCGACTGGTGTTGCCCGTTCGTTTGAAATTCTGATCCCGGTTCTGGCTATTATCCTTACTCTGCACCCGCTTAACCTGCTGATTGAAGATGCAACCGGTATGATCATTCCTCAGGCTATTATGGCTCTGGTTCAGCCTTTGGTTGCTGCTTCCGATTCATTACCTGCGGTACTTCTGGCTGTGCTGGTCTGCCAGGTGCTCTGGTTTGCCGGTATTCATGGTGCATTGATTGTTACCGGGATTATGAATCCATTCTGGATGGCAAATCTGTCGGAAAACCAGGCTGCGTTTGCTTCAGGTGAAGTTATCCCCCACATCTTTATGCAAGGTTTCTGGGATCATTACCTGCTGATTGGTGGTGTTGGCTCAACCTTGCCTCTGGCTATATTGCTGATGCGTAGTAAAGCCGTTCATCTGCGTACCATTGGTAAGATGGGAAGCGTACCGGCTATCTTTAATATCAACGAACCTATTCTATTTGGTGCGCCAATTATTATGAACCCGGTTTTCTTCCTGCCCTTCATCCTGGTTCCTATGGTGAATGCAACGTTGGCATGGTTTGCAACGGACCTTGGGCTGGTTGAACGGGTTGTCTCTCTGACTCCGTGGACGACTCCTGGACCTATCGGTGCATCCTGGGCAGCTAACTGGGCATTCAGTCCTGTCATTATGTGTCTGATCTGTATGCTGTCTGCCGCTCTGATGTATCTGCCGTTCCTTAAAGCTTATGAAAAGCAGATTTTGCAACAGGAAGCGGAGCAGGAACAGGGCAAAGCAGTCGGTAATGCAAAGCCTGTAACGGCGTAATTTGTTGAAATCACAATAGGGCAGGTGCTGTCTGCCCTTTTTATCTGAGATAAGAAGTATGCAATATCAATTTCCTGAACACTTTTTTTGGGGCAGTGCCTCATCTGCAACACAGAGTGAAGGTGCTGCATTTGAAGGCGGTAAAGGAGAGAATATCTGGGACTACTGGTTTAAATCTGAACCGAATCGTTTCCATGATGGTGTTCCCTCTACAGAGGCTTCGACTTTTTATGCAAACTATCAGTCTGATATTCAACTGATGAAAGACATTGGTCACAATAGCTTCCGTACATCAATTTCCTGGTCTCGTCTTATTCCTGATGGGATCGGCGAGGTGAATCAGGAAGCCGTCGATTTCTATAATAAGATGATCGACGAACTTATTGACCAGCAGATTGAACCTTTTATCTGCCTGTTTCACTTCGATATGCCGATGGCTATGCAGGTGTTGGGTGGTTTTGAGAACCGTGTTGTACTGGACGCTTATGCCGATTATGCAGAAACCTGTTTTAAGCTGTTCGGTGATAGAGTGAAGTATTGGTTTACATTTAATGAACCAGTTGTTCCGGTTGAAGGCGGGTATCTTTATGATTTTCATTATCCCAATGTCGTAGATTTTCGCCGGGCTGCAACCGTTGCTTATCATACCATTCTGGCTCATGCCAAAGCAGTCAGCCGCTATAAGGCTTTGGAACTCGACGGACGGGTCGGCATTATTCTGAATCTGACACCATCATATCCCCGTTCGCAGAATGAGGCAGATCTCAACGCTGCTAATATCTGTGATTTGATGTTTAACCGTAGCTTTCTTGATCCGGCAGTAAAAGGTGAATATCCGCAGGAACTGATACATCTGCTCGGACAGTTTGATCAGTTACCGACTGTCGAGGAGGGGGACTGTGAACTTATTGCTGCTGGGAAAGTTGATGTACTGGGTATTAACTACTACCAGCCTCGCCGGGTGAAAGCCCGTGACACAGCGATTCATCCGGATGCGCCATTTATGCCTGAATGGTTTTTCGATTATTACGAGATGCCGGGACGCAAAATGAATCCGCACCGTGGCTGGGAAATCTACGAAAAAGGTATCTACGACATTCTGACTAATCTTCGGGAACATTACGGTAATCTGCCCTGTTATATCTCTGAAAACGGTATGGGAGTTGAAGGTGAAGAGAGGTTTATGGAAAACGGCCAGATTCAGGATGACTACCGGATTGAATTTATCCGCGATCATCTGATGTGGCTGCATAAGGGGATTCAGGAAGGCTCTAACTGTTTTGGTTACCACCTGTGGACATTTATTGATAACTGGTCCTGGTCGAATGCGTATAAAAATCGCTATGGTTTTTATCGGTTAAATCTGACAACTCAGTCACGTACGGTTAAAAAAAGTGGTGAATGGTTTGCCAAAGTTTCCAGAAATAATGGTTTTAATTAGAAAGTAATATCTGGTTGATGTTATTTGTTTTTTTATATTTATAGTGGTATCGGGAGAGAATTATGGAGATGGATTTAGAAGAGCAGGTGATGGGGATCATCATTAATGCAGGGCAGTCCCGCAGCTTGTGTTATGAAGCATTGCGGCATGCAAAAAACGGTCAGTTTACTGAAGCAGAAGGATTAATGAAAGAAGCTCAGGAATTTGCCAATCAAGCGCATCTGGTGCAAACAAAACTGATTGAAGCCGATGAAGGGTCAGGTAAAACTAAAATGACGTTGGTGATGGTTCATGCACAGGATCATTTGATGACATCCATGCTGGCTAAGGAACTGGTGACAGAACTTATCGAGCTGCATAAACGTATCGCTTAAACTAATAAGCCTGAATACGAGCCACCGGGCAGAAATTTCTTCTGTCTGTGTGGCTATTCGGTCTATTCATTCTTGTACATCAATCGATAAAAGGTAAAATAGTGGAAAAAACGGGAACCGTTTTCCCGAATGATATTTTTAAGCATAATCTCACAACATTAACAGACTTCCGGTGATAATTCATGGCAACCATTACTGATGTATCCAAACTGGCCAATGTATCTAAAGCGACGGTTTCCCGCGTGTTCAGTGGCAGTAGAGGGGTAAAGACACAAAGCCGTGATGCAGTGCTTCGTGCTGCGGAGGAACTGAATTATCGCCCGAATGTTGCGGCTCAGTCTCTGGCAAACCAAAGTTCGGATTATATTGGTGTTATTCTTTCCTCAGCAGATGCCGGACAGGTATCAACATATCTGCCTCTGCTTGCCCGATCTCTGAAAGAAAAGGGTAAACATATGCTGGTGCATTTTGCTGATAGTAAAGAAGAATATGTCCGTCTTATTGATGATCTTAAACAGCGCTATTGTGATGTGATTATTACTGTCGGTGGAGATTTACCCGGTGATATCGACGATAGGGTGATAGCAATAGACGGTAGAGCAAATGCTGATCACTGGGCCATCGGGTATGATTTTAGTTTTGCCTGCGAAAGTGCCTGTCGTTTCTTATGTAGCCAGGGGCATACCAGTATTGCACTGGTTGTAGATGATGAAAGTTATGCATCACAACTGGTGCTTGAAGGTTATAAGACTGCACTGCAGAACTCATCTATTCCGGTTAACCGTCAGCTTATTGTCCGGGCGAACAATAATAGTGAACAAGCGATAATGGCTTTGTTAAACAGCTATCATCCGTTTACTGCACTTATAGTTATGCGAGACAGTCAGGCAGCCGTTGCGATGAAGTTATTCCGTGATTTTAATCTGGCGACTCCACAGGAAGTGTCAATCATGTCTCTGGAGGATTCTCCGTTGGCCAGTCAGCTTTTTCCAGCATTAAGTTGCATCAGTTACCCTTCACAGCAGCTAGTGGATAGCGCAATGGAGCAGCTTGATGCTTGTCTCAGTGGTAAACCTGTCCAGGAACAGGCCCTCATTTCCGGTCGTCTGGTTTCACGTGATTCGGTCGTTAACCGTCGACAGCCCTAAATAATGATTCTTAAATGCGTATTACGGGGTTGAAATAAACATCAGGCAGATGGTGTATTTTTATTACGAAAAAATGTGATACGCATCTTGTTTTTGCATTTTTTTGTCGTAAAATAAACTCATAAAGAAATTTTATTACAATTTAGAGTGAGATTTGTTATGGGTTATGATATTGCTGCTGTGTATGTAAGCCACATTATTGCAAACGAAATGCTTTATGAAATGATGTATGGAAAGAATGAACCAAAAAAAGTGTCTCTGTTCTCTAAAATTTGGGCATTTTTTAAGTAAAATGTAAGCAAAAGGCAGGAATACGAGATGTTTCCTGCCTTTTGTTATATAGAACCCCTTTCAGTGGTTGCAAGCATGCGGGGTTTGGTACAATCTGTCTCAGGAGTATTGAGTGCAGATAAAACAGTGACTAAATCCAAAAAAATTCATCCTTCCCTTGCGATAGACAGTGCGCCATCTGATGTGTTTATGAACTTTGATGCGTTTCAGTCGAATACAGAAACCCGGCTACATTCACACCACTGGGGGCAACTACAGGTTATCAATGGTGGAACACTGGAGCTGAATGCGGAAGGCATGCGTTTTATTGCTCCGCCTCATCTTGCTATCTGGCTTCCGGCTGGAGTTCAGCATTATAGCTATAACCGTAAACCTCTGAATTATTGTTCTATCAATATTAATGCCGCAAAAACACAATCTATGCCTCCCTATACATGTCTGGTCAGCGTTACTCCTATTGTGTCAGCGATAATTGATGATTTCCGGAAACGTTCCGTCACAGTAGCAGAGTCAATACCGGATCAGCGACTGGCGAATGTGTTGCTTGATCAACTGGCGATCAGTCAGGAACAGCAGCATTTTTTGCCGACGACCAGTCATAAGGCATTGTTACCTATCTTACTGGCTTTGGAAGACGATCCGACAGACGATACGCCGTTGAGTGAGTGGGCGAGTCGGGTGCATACCACGGAGAGAACGCTGGCGCGTTATTGCCACAATGAACTGGGTATGAGTTTTACAGAATGGCGGATCCGGGCTCGGTATCTACATTCCATGACACTGTTGAAAAAGGGGCTGTCAGTGAAGGAAGTGGCTCTGACACTGAGATATAAACAGGCAAGTCCGTTTATTGCTATGTTTAAGAAATACGCCGGTGAAACCCCGGAACAGTATAAAAACAGAATATTATAGCTTCTACAATAATGGCTCCGGGGATCCGGAGCCATTATTATCTTTGTTTCTTTAACTATTTTATCTTCCAGCGAATACTTTCTCCGGCCCGAATCGGAACCACAATGTCAGAACCGAATGGCATGGACTCCGGTACAGGCCACGCTTCCTGAACTAAGGTTACCGAATCACGGTTACGTGGCAGCCCATAAAAATCAGCTCCGTTAAAAGATGCAAAGGCTTCCAGACTCTCCAGTTTCCCGGCTGTTTCAAACACTTCTGCATATAATTCAAGAGCCGCATGAGCAGTGTATGAACCGGCACAACCACAGCTGGATTCTTTCCTGTCTTTAGCATGCGGAGCAGAATCTGTACCTAAGAAAAATTTTTTGTTACCGCTGGTGGCGGCTTCAATCAGGGCTTGTTGATGGGTATTACGCTTCAGAATAGGCAGGCAGTAAAAGTGAGGCTTAATACCACCGACCAGCATATGATTGCGGTTAAATAGCAGGTGATGTGCAGTGATTGTTGCAGCAAGATTGTCACCGGCATTCTTTACAAACTCAACGGCATCTGCTGTGGTAATGTGTTCGGATACGACTTTCAGTGCAGGAAATGCTTTAATAATCGGAGCCAGTACGGTTTCAAGAAATACTTTTTCCCGGTCAAAAATGTCAATATCCTGCGAGGTGACCTCTCCGTGGATCAGCAACAACATGCCTGCCTCTTGCATGGCTTCAAATACCGGATACATATTTTCAATCGATGTTACACCGGAATCTGAGTTGGTGGTTGCGCCTGCCGGATAGAGTTTTGCTGCAACAATTTTGCCGGAAGATTTCGCTTTGTGGATTTCATCCGGGGTTGTGTTATCGGTAAGATAAAGGGTCATCAGCGGCTGGAATGTCGCTGAAGGTTGCTGAGCCATGATACGCCCGTAGTAATCAAGCGCTTTTTCTGTATCGGTAATTGGCGGAACAGTATTCGGCATGATAATCGCCCGGCCGTTGTAGCGACTGATATCCCGGACGGTGTCGGTAAGTACGTCGCCATCGCGTAAGTGAACATGCCAGTCATCTGGGCGAGTAATCGTAAGCGTTGTCATAAAAGTCCCACCTTATTTGCTGTTTTCCTGAATGCCGCAAACGATTTCACGCGGCGTCAGGATAATAGTAAAAATCAGGTGTTATTTCATCAATTATCTGCCGGCAGGCATGAAAAGGGTTACAATAACAGGGCATTATTCCCAACGGTACGAAGAGAGAACCTATGTCAAAAAAGTCACCCAACATACTGTCTCAAATTAATGTCTATCCGGTGAAATCTATTGCAGGTATCAGCTTGTCGAATGCCTGGGTTGAGAAACAAGGACTGGCCTTTGACCGCCGTTTTATGCTGGTACAGGCGGATGGGGGGATGGTTACCGCCAGAAAATATCCGCAGATGATAAAGATTACTGCCAGTCTTACGGCTACCGGTATGATACTGAGTTATGCCGGAAAAGAGCCTCTGATACTTAATTACGATAATTTTGCTATGACGGAAGCCGCAGCAACGGTATGGAAAGATACCTTCATTGCGTATAGGACAACAGACATTGCGGATCAGTGGTTCAGCGATGTCCTTGGTATTGCCGTTCATTTATTGTTCGCTGGTAAACAGTCAAATCGTATCCGGGAAAAAATAGGCCATAACGTAAGTTTTGCTGACGGATACCCTGTACTGGTGATCAGTGAAGCATCTCTTGAAGAGTTAAACCGTCGCAGTCCTGAACCTCATAGTATGAATCAGTTCCGTACGAATCTGGTCGTTTCAGGCAATGAACCGTTTGTGGAAGATGGCTGGAAACGTATCCGGATAGGTGAGGTTGAGTTTGAAATTGTAAAACCGTGTGAACGCTGTATTCTGACGACGGTTGATGTGGAAAAAGGTGCATTCAGAGTAACGAAAGAACCGCTGAAAACACTGCTCAGCTTCAGAGCCAATGAACGGGGTGGTACCTTCTTTGGTCAGAATATGCAGGCTTTAAACGAAGGGGTTATCCGGATCGGAGACAGGATTGAGGTTTTGCTGACTCAGCCAAAAGCCGTTTATGAAGATAAAAAACAACAGCCGGAAAAGCACATCACAGATAAAGAGGAAAGAAGGGTAATGGTCAGTGTTAATGGCCAGCAGTTTTCCGGTAATACAACAGAAACCCTTCTGGAACAGGCTGAAAACAATGGGTTGCCTATAATGAACAGTTGTCGTGCGGGTATCTGTGGTGCCTGCATGGTGCAGCTTGAATCCGGGGAAGTTACGCAGCCGGATGCACCTGGTCTGCTGGATGTTGACAAAAAAGCAGGCAGGGTTCTGGCTTGCTGCTCTGTTCCGAAGACAGATATTGCAATAAGTGCCTGAAGAGTATCTTCAGACAGTGCTGAACGCCAGTCGGAGCGACTGGCGTATTTATTAAGATATGATCATAGCGTTGCAGGATCAGTCATAGATAGTCGGGATGGCTTCACGCTTATGGGCGGTTGCTTTATAAATGGCAATCAGACGTTCAGTTACCTCAGCTGGAACGGGCTTTCCTTCAAGAAAATCATCGATTTGTTCATAGGTCAGATTCAGGGCATGTTCATCAGCTTTCTGTGGACTCAGTTCTTCCAGATCAGCTGTTGGGGTTTTGGTGACCAGAATCTCCGGTGCGCCCAGTGTTTTTGCGACGGCACGAACCTGACGTTTGCTCAGGCCAAACAGTGGAGCCATATCACAGGCACCGTCACCGAATTTAGTATAAAAACCAGTAATATTTTCTGCCGAATGGTCTGTTCCAAGTACCAGACCACCTACGTATCCGGCGACTTCATACTGAGCAACCATTCGAGCTCTGGCTTTTACGTTACCTTTTACAAAATCCAGTTTTTCTGCTTCTGCAGGCAACAGTTCGGTATCATGCAGGGCATGACGAGAAGCCGCATGTAAACCGTCGACTCCTTCTTTGATATTTACGGAAATCGAGTAGGTCGGACGGATAAATTGAAGCGCCAGTTGTGCTTCATCTTCATCTTTCTGTTCACCATAAGGGAGACGAACCGCGACAAATTTATAGTCAGATGTACCGGTTTCGGCATTCAGGCTTTCAACAGCAAGCTGGGCCAGACGACCGCAAGTGGTCGAATCGATACCACCACTGATACCGAGAACCAGAGCCTTACAGCCCGATTCCTGTAGTTTGCGTTTAATAAATGCTACGCGTCTTTCGATTTCAAAATCAGGGTCGATTGACGGCAGAACACGCATTTCTTCGCGAATTTTCTGTTCCATTGATATTCCTTTTTCACTGCAATGTATACCGAAATAACCTCAAGGAGCTTATTTAGAGGTCACTTTGGTATAAAAACACAGCCAATAGCATTATCATACCGAATTAGATCGATTATCAACTAGCGAAAACGTTTGAATGAATGAGATAACAGCAAAAAGGACTAAAATTGCCGTTTTTGGCAGCGCATTTAATCCTCCAAGTTTGGGACATAAAAGTGTGATTGAATCTTTGTCCCATTTTGACCGGATTTTGCTGCTGCCGAGTATCGCGCATGCATGGGGAAAACCTATGCTGGATTATGATCTCAGATGCAGGATACTGGAGCTGTTTATTCATGATCTGGGGTTGAATAATGTGTATCGCTCAACGGTAGAAGAAGATCTGTATCAACCGGGGAATAGTGTAACGACTTTTGCCGTTCTGGAAAAAATTCAGGCCATCTATCCCATGGCAGAAATTACCTTTGTGATCGGACCGGATAATTTTTTCAGTTTTCATAAATTTTATAAAGCAGATGAGATACTACGTAAATGGTCGGTGATGGCTTGTCCGGAAAAAGTGACCATTCGCAGTACTGATATTCGTAGGGCATTACAGAAAAATCATTCTGTTTGTGGAATGACCACCCCATCGGTTGCAGCGTTTCTCCAGCAGAAGAAGCTGTATACGGACAGCTAAAGTACTTTACCCAGTATCAGTTGACACAGACACAGGTAATCACTTTCTGACCCTTGAAACAGAGAATCGATGATGGTACTTGGCTTTATTCCTGATAGTCGTTGTTTCTGAGCTTCCCGAACTAACAGTGCCAGGTGCATTTCTTTGCTCAGACTACCGGAATTTTCTGCTGTCCAGTCGGAAAACAAGCGGCTGAGATGCCCGAGAATTAACTCTGGTTTCAGTTCTGTTGCTTCATAACGGATCGCATCCAGAAAGGTTTTTAGTTGACTATCCGGAACCGGTGCTAGCGCAAGTTTATTGATAATCGAGCGGGTTACATCCGGCAGCTCAACAAAGCCACTCTGAAGCGGAAACGAATCCGTCAGGCGTATGGAAAATTCCACAACAGAAGCCTGGGTATCGGGTAAATAAGTCATTGCGCTTAGGCAGTCGAACGGAAGCCAGAAACTGTCGTCTTGCTCCAAAACGTATTCATACTTACCCAATCGGATCAGAGCAAGCCCGTTATGAATAGTGATAAGTGAGTGTTTTAGCTGTTTCTTTCTGGGGGTGCTAATAAGAAATGCAGACTGACTCAGATGATATTCAAGCGCGTAATTCATGGGATACCTTTTATTTGGGCGCATAGGGTAACGTTAATTGCTTAAAATGCCAATATTTCCGCGATTCTTCTTTATTTCTGTGTTTTTTTATTTCAGGGGCTGTTTCTGGGGATGGCTGGTCTGACCTTATATGCTAAAGCTGTTTGTTTGGATAACTCAGCGTAAAATACCCTGTTTTTGTAACCTTTTGGTTTTCTATCAATCTATTTATTAGCATATTCAAATGACAGCAGACAACGATATCTACCAGGAAATTCGTCCCTACAATGATAATGAGATCAGTGACGCAATTAACCGTCTGATTAACGATCAGGAATTTATTAACGCCATTATTAACCATCGCTTTGAAGGACGTTCCGCCTGGGTTCAGTCTTTGATGACACCGTTTGTACGAATGTATCTGAAATACAAATGGGGAAAATTAAAAACGGTGAATGATGTTCAGATGGAAGTGAAAAAATACATGGATCAGACACTGGACACGACGACGGATGGCGTTACGTATTCCGGTCTGGATAAGTTGGATCCGAATACGTCTTATCTGTTTATTTCTAACCACAGAGATATAGCGATGGATCCGGCTCTGGTCAATTATGGGTTGTATCAGAGTGCACATAAAACTGTGCGAATCGCTATTGGTGATAATCTGCTGAAGAAACCATGTGCGACAGATTTGATGAAACTGAATAAGAGTTTTATCGTTAAACGTTCGGCAAAGGCACCACGTGAAATGATGAAGGCATTGGGATTGCTTTCTTCTTACATTCGTCATTCTCTGGATACGGGAAATTCTATCTGGATTGCTCAACGGGAAGGTCGAGCCAAAGACGGTAATGACGTTACTGAACCGGCTATCCTGAAAATGTTTTATATGGAAGGGCGCCGACAAAAGATCAGTTTTGCCGATTATGTAAAGTCGCTGAAAATTGTACCTGTTGCTGTCTCTTATGAGAATGATCCATGTGATACCGCTAAGGCTTGTGAGCTGTATGAAAAAGAAGCACATGGTCGCTATGAAAAAAGTGAATTTGAAGATATTGAAAGTATCGTGCAGGGCATTATTGGCTATAAAGGGCGTGTTCATGTCAGCTTTGGTGATGTCGTCACGCAAGAATTTGAGACACCGGAAGCATTAGCCGAAGAAATTGATCGGCAGATACATAATATCTATAAGCTGTATCCGATGAATTTGTTGGCTGCAGGTGTCAATGTTGATGATATTCCGGCTGATACAAAGCTGGTTTTTGCGGCAAAACTGGCGTCCATTCCGGAAGGCGCTCATCCTTATCTGAACGCCATGTACGCAAACCCTGTGCGTAACTGTGGAGAGCAGTAGCTGTAGAGCTGCTGATCAGATTAACATCGGGCGGGGTCTTTAACGGGCAACGGCTCCGCCCAGTTCCAGTTCGGAAGGCCATTGCGAAATGGTATTTCCTCCCAGAAAAATATTGCCTCTTACTGTCATATGTTCCGGAAACCTGTGTATAGCCGAACCGCCGATATACAGATTACCTTCCACGATAATTCGATCCGGAAGTTCGGTTAGTGGTGTGCGGATTACGCTGAGATCTCCTTTGACATAGAGAGCCGGAGGAAGCGATGTGAGAGGGGTATCGGTAAAGTTCAGATATCCGCCAACAGAAATACCCGCAGGCCATACTTCAATCTGGCTACCCAGAAAATTAGCGAATCCGCGGATCCGGGTGCCCCTCCTGACCGATGTCAGCGCACTGTTCGATGCATCCAGATTACCGTACACAATCAGTCCTCGAGGTAAATTTCTGATGCCGGTTTTGGCAATATTCAGGTTACCTTTCACCTCAAGATCATCTGGCAGAGAAGTGTATGGTTTATTGCGCAGATAAAGGTTACCGTAGCTATCAATATGATTGAGTATCTGATACTTATCCAGTGGCTCAGAAAATGCCGGGGAACGAAACAGTATCAGTAAGCAGAAAAAAACAATAGATCGCATCTTACCAACCGTAGAATAGAGTAATGTAGTGAGTATTATATCGGCTTGCTAGCGGGGAACTAAACTGATTTCAGAGTAAAAGCGAGTAAACAATGGCTGGTTACCCGCTTTACCGGTTACAGAACTGTGTTGACGGATTAGCGAAGTGAACGGGTTTTCAACTCAAAAATCAGTTTTTCAGCGCTGACTTCGAATTTGAACCTTGCATGCAGTTCTTTTGCATCATCGGCCATGGGTGTGACATCATACTCTACGTTAGCATTCACTTGTTTTGCCAGAGTAATATAATCCTGAAACTTTGTTTCTAACTGGGATTTTTCTTCACCAAATAAAGATACTTCGGCAACCTCATCACCTTCTTTGATAATGAAGCCAACTTCTGCGCTGCACCCACAAGCTTCACAAACACCATCTTCGGTACTGCAGACTTGATTTTCTTCTGACATAACATTCCTCCTACAAAGCACTTAGATTATCTTAGCCCCTGCTGCTCAGGCAACAAATTATTTTAGCTTTTTCTGTTAGAAGCGTAGTCCTTGCCGAAGATATATACAATTGCCCATTCTATGGGGGATGTTTTGTAACATTGTTTGTATTACGCATTTGGCTGCTCGATAGATCGTGTAAAATATACCGGTTAAATTTATTTATCTTAACGATTATACCGAAGCTATGAATCTATAGGCTCGGTATAAGTCCGATGAGTGTGTGACTCGATGATAAGTCCGAAAGGACAGGCAACACACCCGGTCGCTTTGTAAATAAGCTTTTGCTGCTATACGGAATAATAGAAAAGAGATGAACGGGGAGAATAAAGGTTAATAAAGAAGAGCGTGTAGTATGCCAAAACGTAGTAAAGAAGATACCGAAATAACAATTCGAATTATTATGGATGCGGTTATTGACCAGTTGATTCGGCTGGGATATGACAGAATGTCTTATACAAGTTTAAGCCAGCAGACAGGTATATCCCGAACAGGGATCAGCCATCATTTTCCTAAAAAGACCGATTTTGTTTCGGCACTTGATGAACGTATACATGAAAAATTTATTCAGCACCTGAACCTGTGTGACGGGTTAAAGGCATTCTCTGAAAGCTGGCTGGTTGCGCTGAATAATCAGGAGTTTGCATCGATTCTGAGGTTGCTGTTCCATCATATTGTGATGGTTGATTGTGCGGACTCATTTGCCCGTAATGGGATGAACCGGCTATATCGTATGATGGATGAACAATATGGAGAAAAGGCAGATAAAGAACTGGAATGGCTGTTAGGTAAATCGCTGGTTCATTTAACCTGAGTGATTTCTCTGTAAAAAACAAAGGCTCCAGAGGTAATCCGGAGCCTTTGTTTGTGAGTTGTTTCAGGGGTCAGGCATTTACACCATCAGCACTGGCTGCTTTTGTTTCCTGATATTGTCTGAACAGAAAATACAGGTTGATACAGGCGATATAGCTGTTGGCGACAACAACCGGCAGTGCACCGACATACAGACCGTAAGCAATAAACAGTGAGCAACCGACCAAGTTCAGAACCCGCAATGCCACAATATGTTTCATGCTTAATGAAATTGCCACCATAATTGATGCAGCGTAACCTATCATTTCAACCATACTAAATTCCATTACTCTCTCCTCTTTAGTTGCCGAGTCTGGTCGGTACCAATTCTTCTCTTCGTGAGATAAGCGAGGATGCTCCATGCCCCGAATGGTTTTTGATAACACAAATTTTGTGAACTGAGTCAATATTAGCAGGGGTTCTCTGAGAGGAAAATAGCGGGAAGGCGATAAATTGAAGGTTAGCGATTACGCAAACGTTTTTATTTTTTCAGGGGGATATGGCGAGGTTATCTACCTGATTACCGGCTGCACCAATATTAGATCTCCAGCCATCGGGAACGAGCGCATCTGGATGAATGTTGATGAGCATTTTTAATGCCGTTCCATAAGCTACCGATTTTTTCTTGTATCCACTTGACCACCTTGTCTAAACCGATGAACTTATCCAATGCAAATGCTATTCACGATTATTCGCCTTATATAAATGGTTCTTCTCCGCTTAGGTGAGCTTGATATTTGGGTAAAAAGTTGAGTGAGTATCAGGAACTGATGTTTGTCTGATTTTCAATTTAAAATAATCTGTATCTCTCACACCTCTAGCTCTTCTTCTGAGTAAGCCAATTGAGATATTTCCTGCTTCTACCCGAGCGTTGGTCAGCTTGTATTTCCCGTAGTTACAGATCCCCACTTTTCTTTCCAATAACGCATCGGCAAAGTTAATTAAGGAAAGTACTCGGGTCGATTTGGCAAGACGGCACTAAAATTCAGTACTGCAATTTTGCGCAATCTAAGGCGCAATTAGTTTCGGTCGGGTTATTTGAGCACAGCCTTGTGGGAACTGAATCAATGGCTGTTTTAGATTGGGGATATAGAGATCATCCCAGATCGTTTTTTTGTGTTTTTGATCGTTTATGTGATCTTAAAAATTTCTGTAATAAAAATGCAATAAAATTTCGTTTCTAAGAGAACTATTTGAATGTGATCACTTTTTTTATGAATGCTAGTGAGTAGCATTCATCAATTCTGTGAACATGAAAGTAAATAGTTCCCATTGATAAGGAAATGAAATGAAAAAGACAATAATTGCTATGTCGGTTTTACTGTGCGGTGTTATTTCAGCCAATGTCAGTGCCGATCCAAAGACTTCTGGTACTCATAAAGGTTATTCAACAATCGAAATGTTATCATCTGGCATCCCGTCAGATCTAAATATGGTATCTGTAGAAGACCTAGCCAAAGAACTGGGAGATAAGCCAGCAATTGCTGTTGGTTTCGATATTGATGATACAACATTGTTCAGTACGCCAGTATTTTACCGTGGTCAGGAAATGTTTTCTCCAGGTGGCTATTCTTACCTTAGTAATCAGGAATTTTGGGATCAAGCTAACTGTGGTTGGGATGCTTTTAGCCGTCCAAAAGAAATTGCTCGTAAACTGATTGATATGCACCAGAAACGTGGTGACTCAATCTACTTTATCACTGGCCGTACCGGCTCTGACTGTGACTTCACAACAAAATATTTACAGAGCACTTTTGATATCAAAGAGATGCACGATGTGATCTTTGCCGGGTCAAGCAGAGAAGAATATACCAAAGCCAAATATATCAAAGAAAATGACATCAAAATTTATTATGGTGATGCGGACGGAGACATTATCTCTGCACGTCAGGCAGGGGCTGAAGGTATTCGTGTAATGAGAGCTTCTAACTCTAGCTATACTCCTATTCCTAAGAATGGTATTTATGGCGAACGAGTATTACGAGATTCAGAATATTAATTTCAGTTCTCAAGTCATTCTGTAGAATATTAGTTGCCGTTGAATTTTTACCATTCAACGGTATTTTTATAAAAATATACCTAAGTTTAATGTTACATATTAAGCATTTAGTATGGTTCGTTGACGTAGGATTTCAGAGTTAAAGACTGTTCGTTGCTTAAATGCAGTCATTTTTGAGTCAATATCATCATAAAGCTGTTTCATCAGCTGAATTTGCTGCCTACACGATTTCTACACGCAGTTGAAACAGTGCAATTTTGAGATCCACATTTTGACCACTTTTACTGTAAATATGGATATAACAGTATGTATAAACAGGTATGTTAGGCCTTGATTCTACTAGGATGAGCAAGATTACAGATAATGAAGAACCCGCCATAAAGCGGGTTCGAGAGTATTTTATCAGCTGATATTTAATCAGCGTTTGCCTTGCGTTGTGGCTTTATCTTCTTCGGTCAGTTCACGGATACGGCGGCTGATCTCACGGCGCGATTTAGAAATTTCAGCACTTTTGATGATATGATCATCAACACGGTCTTCGTAGTCACCCTTCATGTTTTTGATAATCATAAGGATTTCATCATGACTCATTTCAGGCTTGATATAATCAAGCAGATTTTCCAGCAGGCCAACACGCTTAGTGTTATCACGGATTTTCTTTTCGTTATCCTGAAGTTCACGCTTTAGTTTATTCTTTTGACGCGCCAGATTGACAATTTCAAATACGCTGTTCATATGTCTCGATTCCTAACTATTAATCCATTGATATGCAATGGCTAAAGCATAGCAAACCATAGATAATGATTAAACTTATTCCTGCATCTATTTCAACATTATCCGGACCATTGTCTTTCTTTATTCAGGCGATATAGTATGTAGAAAGCGGATACCCAAACAGTATTCATAACGAATAAAAAAAGAACAAAACGGAGCAGAGCCGAGTATGAGTATAGAATTGTCCCCAGTTGAAGCACGTGTGATTGGTTGTTTAATTGAGAAGGAGGTAACGACACCGGATCATTATCCGTTAACCCTGAATAGTCTGACAACTGCCTGTAATCAGAAAAGTAACCGAGAGCCGGTCATGTCTCTTTCTGAATCTGAGGTGCTGGATACGGTTGATGCCCTGATAGCCCGCCGTCTGGTCAATGATGAGAGTAGTTTTAACAGTCGGGTCGCTAAATATCAGCATCGTTTTTGTAACACAGAATTTGGTGATTTGCAGTTTTCCGAGCAGGAACGTGGTGTAATTTGCTGCCTTTTATTGCGTGGGGCTCAGACTCCCGGTGAAATCCGTACCCGTACCAATCGTTTGTGCTCATTTAGTGATGTAAAAGAAGTAGAAGCTGTTCTGGAAAAGCTGGCGGATGATTCTGATGCGGTTCCACTCGTGGTGAAATTGCCGAGGGAAGCCGGTAAAAGAGAGTCCCGTTATATGCATCAGTTTTGTGGTGAAGTCGATATCAGTACACTGACTACTGATGAGACGGCTGCAGTATATAACGGATCTGGACAATCCAGAATGGAAGCACTTGAATTAGAGGTTGCTCAGCTAAAAGCCGATATGGCGGAATTGCGGGAACTGGTGGAAAGCCTGCTGTAATGTCACTGCAAGAAGAACAGTCTGCCTGGTGGGTTTATCTGATCAGAACCCGTACTGATGCCCTGTACTGCGGCATCAGTAACAATGTGGATCGGCGATTTAAAACTCATCAAAGCGGGCGTGGAGCAAAGGCTCTGCGTGGAAAAGGCCCTCTGCAACTGGTCTGGACACAGCAAACCGACAGCAAAAGTGCGGCACTAAAACTGGAAGCATCCATAAAGAAACTGACCAAGCAGAAAAAGGAAACTCTGATACAGAAGCAGAATAAGGTAGTGTCGGCTACCCAGTAGCTCTCAGTTAGTCCTGCATCTTAGCGTTTTTCTTGCTAACCTCCGAAACTCTGCATATTCTTGATCATGCATGTTATTTAAACTAGTGGTCTATTCTTATGATAATTAAAAAACAATTGGCAGTGGGTATTGCTCTGGCGCTATGTTCTGCAACGGCATTTTCTGCAGCAAAAGTGGCAGACGGACGGGGCAATGCTATGGGGAATACAGGTGTAGCGTCAGCGGATTATCTGTTGGCTCCATTCTATAACCCGGCTCTGGCCGGTGCTTACCGGGAGAATGATGATGTCGGTTTATTATTGCCCGCGTTACAGGCGACAGTGAATGATAATGATGACACATTATCAGATATCGAGGATTTGCAGGATATTGTTGAAGATACTCCTTCTGATACAACGGCAATAGACAGCTATCTGGATAAGTTAAGTGATAATGCCCCTGTGTCGGTAAATGCCGGTGCTGGTATTGCTGTGGCGATTCCGAATAAATACGTTGCTGCAAACTTATTTGCTGCAGGTTATGCCGAGCTGGCTGTCGATACAAATATCGATGATGATTCAACGCCATTAACGAGATACAACAATTCTGAAGTTAATTTATTAGCATTTACCTATACGGAAGTGGGTATTGCACTGGCCAAACCATATACGGTTGCAGGTCAGGAAATTACCTTTGGGGTGTCACCAAAATTTCAGCGTCTGAAAACCTATGCACAGAGCATTAGTATAAGGGACTATGACATTGATGATTATGATGAGAGTGAACAGAGTAAGAGTACCTTCAACTTGGATCTTGGTGCCTTCTGGCAAAAAGATACCTGGCGTGTCGGTCTTGCGGTGAAAGATCTGTTTAAACAATCTATTGATGTTGAAGATACGACGGGTAACATTGATGGAACTTATGAACTGGCCCCTCAGGCTACTCTTGGCGGCGCATATATCTCTCGCTTCTTTACTGCATCGGTTGATCTGGATTTGACCAGACAGACTCGTTTTGAAGATCTAAATATATCCGGTCTGGATGATGATTTTGACGATACTCAATTCCTCCGCTTCGGGGTTGAAGGTAATGCATGGGACTGGCTGCAATTACGCGCCGGATATGAAGTTGATCTGCTGAGTAATCTGGATAATAGTGTTACTGCTGGTATTGGTATCAGTCCGTTTGATGTGGTCAATATTGATCTCGCTGGTAGTTATGCCGGAGATAACCAATATGGTGCTACATTAAGTCTGGCATTTACTTTTTAATTTCTGATTTCAGACCTATTCAATGCCACATAATGAACATGATTATGTGGCATTCGCATATTTCATTACTACCATTCATTATGTAGGCCATTCGAATATATTAATAAATCACTTAACTACAGGTGCGTGATGATTGAGCGTAACTTCAGAAATCATCTTATTAAGAGCATATTTTTCAGTTTCCTGTGTTCTTTTCCCGCATTTTCAGCACCACTTCCGGTTCATTTTAGTGTACTCAGCGAATATTGGGGATACCGGGAATTTCTTGACCACTTTCCCGAGCAGAACCGGCTGACAGGAAAACTGGCTGGTGTGGTTAACTCAGCGCCGGTTCCTTTATCCGTGAAACAAAAACAGGTGGTTAATATATCCGTGATCTATCCCGGGGATCAGGTCTCTGACTACTGGCGCAGAAATATCGTTGCTTTCAGAAAAAGAATGGATGAGCTGAGTATAGACTACCGGATAACGCAGATATTCACCCGTCCAAATGCAGACATAGATCAGCAAAGCCAGTTTTTAAATGACGCACTGAGCAGTCATGCAGACTATCTGGTTTTTACTCTGGATACCGGACGGCACAAGAAGTTTATCGAACATGTGTTGTATAACTCAGAGACGAAATTAATACTGCAGAATATCACCACGCCGGTCGTCGAGTGGTCAGAACATCAGCCTTTTATGTATGTCGGCTTTGATCACGCTACCGGAAGTCGCTTACTGGCCGAATATATCAAGTCGGTGTATTCGGCTCCGGTTTATTATGGTTTGCTTTATTTTTCACCTGGCTATATCAGCGATGTAAGGGGGGATACATTTGTGCATGCCTTAAATCAGGCCGGGGGATACTATCTGCAATCCTCATATTATACCCGGGCAAATAAAGAAAGTGCTTATCAGGCAACGCATAAACTGGTTGGTATGTATCCGGAACTGGACTTTATTTATGCCTGTTCCACAGATGTAGCCCTTGGCGCTGTGGAGGCATTAGAAAGTTTAGGGAGAACTGACATCAGGGTTAACGGCTGGGGGGGAGGGTCGGCTGAGCTGGAAGCAATCAGCAGGGGCGAACTGGCAGTTACTGTGATGCGCATGAATGATGATACGGGAGTGGCTATGGCCGAAGCCATTAAATGGGATCTGGAAGGCAAACCTGTACCGACCGTTTATTCAGGTAGCTTCGAGATCCTGCCTGCAGGAAGTGAGAAAAAAAGAATAGCTCAGCTAAAAAAACAGGCATTCAGGTATTCAGACAAATGATAAATGGCGACGAGACAGTGAAAAAACGTAACTCACTGGTGAATATTACGGTTCGCTCGATTTTTGTTGTCTTCAGTGTGTTGACTGCGATGATTTTGTTATTTAGCTATCAGATATCCACCCGGGCGGTTAATCAGGAAATGCTCCGCAATATGCATCAGACTTCCAGTCTTCTGCAGAATCTGTTTGATACCCATCTGGCGCAAGGAAAACATCTGCAAAATAATATTGCCGGCAATACAGCTCTGCAACAGTACCTTGTCAGACATGAAGAAAAACGGCTGGATGGCTATTTCCTTCATCTGGAAAAAACGGACACGAATATGGTGTTCGACTTTCATTTTATAACCAGGCAACACCATATTCTCTGGGATGATGGCAATGCTCCTTTTTTCGGTCTGCATGAAGCAGAGCTTGAGCAACTGAGCAAAGGTGTTACTTTTTATAATAAATGGCATTATGTGCGTGCAGGTACAGGCGAACGTGCTATTCATCTCTTAGTCCGTCGGGTACCGGTTGTGGATGAACGCAGTGGCGAAATCCTCGGAAAGCTGTATGGCGGAATTGTCCTGAATAACAATCTTGCTTTGCTGGAACAGTTCAAGATCGCCAGTGATGTCAGTCATGTGATATTGACGGTAGGTAATCTTCCGGTTGCTTCAACGGGAGAGATTTCAGACAACTTTATTGCTGCGCTGAATTCGTCATCGGAGTTCCGGTCGCCTCTGGATAATAAATATCTATATAGCCGGACACCCTTGTATATCGCAGGAGCCGAGACTCCGCTCCTTGTCTATGCCATGCAGGATAATGCTAATATTCTGTCTCTGGAATATAACTATCAAATCAGTCTGCTGTTTTATGTTGTCTCGGTTTTTCTGGCCGCGCTGCTGGCTCGTTTTCTTATTCAAAAACGGGTTGCTGGTGAACTTTCCGGGCTGATGCAATTGGCTCAGGGCTGCTCTTACGATAAAAAATCGATGACGTATTCCGGCTCAAAGATCAAAGAATTCAACCATATTGGGAGGACTTTGGAAAAAACTTTTAATGATTTGAGGGATAAAGAGCGCTCATTTCAGGATTTGTTTAATTTTTCCCTCTCTCCGATCATTGTCTGGGATTCTCAAGGAGAGGTGATCCGCATGAATCCCGCCGCAGAACGGATCTTTGACAGACATGGGGAGTTTTATAGTGAGGAATTTCTGAGTTTTCAGTCCAAAATCCGGCCTCAGCTCTCTATGATTAATGAGGGAGCCAGTATCACCGGGATGAATATTTCTGTGTTTGAAACGATTTATCGCTGGAATTTGTCACCGATTGATCTGGAAGGCGGTGTGCATTCGATTATTACTCAGGGACAGGATATAACAACGCTGATAGAAGCCGAGCAGCAGAGTAATCTGGCTAGGATGGAGGCGGAAAAATCGGCAAAGGCCAGAGCTGACTTTCTGGCAAAAATGAGCCATGAGATCAGAACTCCTCTGAATGGTATTCTGGGTATTTCCCAATTGCTAAAACAGTCTGTGACTCAGCCGGATCAGAGTGAAAAAGTGGACGTGCTTTGTCAGAGTGGTGAACATCTTCTCACGGTTTTGAATGATATTCTGGACTTCTCCCGGCTGGAGCAGGGGAAATTTAATATTGTGTTCAGTCCGTTCAGTTTTACATCTCTGATTAGCTCGGTTGATAGCATTTATCGTCCTCTCTGCCGGGAAAAAGATCTTGAATTTATCATTATCAATACCGTCGATGAGCATATTTATCTGAACAATGACAAAGTCCGGTTAAATCAGATCATGCATAATCTGTTGAGTAATGCTGTGAAATTCACGCATAAAGGTCGTGTATCGGTACAGTTTGAACTGATAGATAATGCGGCTGATTTCGTATCAGAAGAGGAAACAGAAGCACAACTCAAATGCCTGAATATTACTGTCGGAGATACAGGGATCGGAATTTCTTCGGAGAAGCTGGAAAGTATTTTTGAGCCTTTTGAACAATCGGAAAAAACGACCACACGTGAATATGGTGGCAGTGGTTTGGGATTAACAATTGTTAAGCATCTTGTGGCGCTGCTGGGGGGAACTATCCGGGTAAGGAGCCTTGTTGGAACCGGCTCTCAGTTTATACTTTCTATTCCTGTTGAATTGGTGGATGAGCCGCAGGAAGACTCCGTACATTACGGCCAAACAAATTATCGGGATCTGTTTGATCGATCTTTGTCGCTGTTACTGGTTGAAGATAACCGGACGAATGCTTTTATTGCCAGAGCCTTTTGTGAAAAGTACGCGATGCATGTGGACTGGGCAGAAGACGGACTGGTGGCTCTGGATAAACTTAAAACGCATCAATATGATGTTATTTTGATGGATAACCAAATGCCGAATCTGGATGGGGTGGAAGCAACCCAAATTATACGCAGGAATCTGAAACTGACGACCCCGGTTTTTGCCTGTACAGCAGACGGGTACGAATTGACCAGGAATGAGTTTCTTAACGCTGGTGCAGACTATGTGATTGTTAAACCAATTAAAGAACAGGCGCTGTACGAAGCATTTTGTTACCTGAAAGAACGATTTCTGCTATCGCAGGAGTAAGCATAAAGGTGATTAAACGTGGGTATCGAGCATAGTACCGACAATGTCGTTAGAACGCTGAACCACATTAGCCCCGACCTGATTATAGGTTTTAGCCTGATTCAGTTGTAGTAAAGAGTCCACGTGTGATTGGGTAAGTTCTTTCGCTCTGGTATGAGGTTCATTTGGATCGGTATTCAGCCGGTTGAAATTCATTCCTTGATCTGAACGGGTATCGTTAGCTGTCGCTCCGGAATCGGCGGTATTACGCTGAGCAGATTGTTCTTCTTCAGCCCGTTTATCAGTAAGACGTTCTTCCTGTTGTTTTTGCTCAAAGCGGTCATAGCCTCTGTCAGCAGAACGCTCAGCAATATCCCTTGCTGCCTGATGGGCAAGCGACTGAGATTGCTGCATAAGCGAATAGCCGGACTGAACAGAAGATATAGCCATAATACTGATCCCTTTTACACCTCTTTTAAGACTAATCCGTTTTGTTCAAAAATTCAACGTTGAGCGGGGTAAAGTTCTGCCTGCTGATCATTGACTTTGGGTACAAATTTACCTGCCAGTGCATGTAACTCCGGCATCATTCGGTAGATCAGATGCAATTGCTGCAGGATCATCCTGACGGAATTATCATCCTCATCCCGCCATTGCGACAGCCGTTTTTCAAGCGTTTTTTCATCTATATCCGGAACACAATTCGGGCTGGCTCCGGATAATTGCTGGTTGAGTACGTCCAGATGCTGGTGGATCATCCTATGGGTATCCAGAATCAGCTTGTGCGTACCCTGGCTGTCAATACGGGTTCGGTGAGCACCAAGCGCGGAAATATAACTCAACAATGCATGGTTCAGAGTAAGGAACCGAAAACTGTCCTCTTCTGAAGTTCTGTATCTGCCCGGCTCGGTCAGCATATTGCTCATAATAGAGCTCAGGTCGGCACTACTGTTATGAGCATCGCGCCGGGCAACACGGTAGTGAAGGTCGTCTTTTTTTCCAATACGGTACTGACCAATAATTTGTGCCAGGTACTGCTGGTTTGTTGTTATCGATGTCGCCATTGCTTTCGATAGCTTACCTGACTGCCAGTCAGGCAAAAGTAAGGTTACGGCTCCAACGGCCAGCAGGCATCCGATCAGCGTGTCGAGAAGCCGCGGCAGGATCACTGCGTAGCCTTCTCCAATCTGGTGAAAGCAGAACAGAACCAGAATTGTAATAAAGGTAGTGGCGTAGCTGTAGTTATTTTCTTTGAAAGCAAAGAATGCTACACCAGAAAGGACAATAAAAACCAGTTGGCTGGCCTGTGACGGGAACAGTGTTAGTAATAGTCCGCCAATCAGCAATCCAGTAACGGTTCCTCCTATACGGGAAACCAGTTTTTGACGAGTTGCGCTGTAGTTTGGCTGGCATACAAACAGCACAGTCAGCAGGATCCAGTATCCTCTGTCTACCTGCATCAGTTGGATAACGCCAAAACCAGCCGTCAAAGCTGTGGAGACTCGGAGCGCATGCCTGAATAGTGGTGAACTGAGCCGGAAGTTTGCAGTGATTCTTTCCCACATGGCTGTAATATTACCCGGATCTGTATTGCTCAGTTCGTTATCCTCGATGGCTTCTATTACATCCGGATTACTGACATTCGAAAGAAGTTTTTCAACGGTGAGCAGGTTTTCAAACAGGTAGTTAAGCTGCAGAAGAAGTGCTTTCCACTCCGGATTCTGTTGTGCTTCCAGATATTGTATAGACTTCTTCAGTTCATCCAGCGCTGCGGTTGAGGCTTCATTATGGTGGTATGGTTCCCCCTCCCGGATAGAGTTGGCAATCATCTGGCATGATTCTGACTGTAATTCCATCATATGCTTGAATCTGAACATAATATCAGAACGGCTGAAAGCTTCAGCCAGTTCCTGATAACGGTAATGAGTGGAGCTGACTCGCTCATGAATATCCTGAGCCAGAAAGTAGATATTCAGGAAACGGTCACTGGGACCATCTACCCGTCCGCGTTTTGAACGGGAGAGAAAAGTTGCTTTACACTGATTGAGTGCCGAAACTGTTTTTGCGTTCAGATTCGCTTCCTGAATACGGTAAGGCTGGGGTGTCAGATCCGATACCGGATGAAAGAGTTTTCGCTTGGTATCCATATAGGCAGATAACTGTTCGAAAACACGGGAAAGGTTATCCTGAACCGGTTTTAACGGCCATAGTGCATACCAGATGATGGACATAAGGTAATACCATACCGCTCCGCCAAGTAACAGAAACGGCTGATACCATAAATGCTGGTTTTCGTCTGCACCCAGCATGGTATAGATGGCAATCAGCAGTGAGCCGAATGCAATAGTGGCGTAGCGGGGACCAATAGCTCCCAGCATGATAAAGCCAAAGGCGGAAGTAAACAGCCCAATAGCAAAGGGCAGAGGGTGGCTGAATAGAAATTCTATGGAAAAGGTTGCAATAGTAAAACAGACAAGTGTCAGACCTTGAGCCTTAAGTTTCCCACTCAGATTATCGTCAGTTTCTGTCAGTGCTGCAGCGATGACTCCCAGAATTAGTGGTGTGATCCAGACTAATTTATTCAGATACCAGCTGGACAGAATCACGCCGGCAAATGCCAGAAGGATCAGTGCACTGTGGTTAAATCTTCTTAGCGAGTGGATATATTTTTTGATCCAGAGTCTGGAAGTGAACATAGATACTTGCTTGTCCCGTTAATAAATCAAGAATGCCATACAGTTAGAGTATTCGGTAGTCTGATAAAAGTATACGTATTATTTGGGATAGGTATACTTAGGTATTATGTATTGAATCAGAAATAACCAAGAATATCTGTTAAGAATTATTGTGGAAGAGATAATGCAAATTGGGGCAGGTAAGGTCGCCCGTTTTTTTATTCAGAACGAATATAGTCAGGTTCGTCTGGAACATGACCGCCTGATACTCGCTTCAGTCGATAATGAAATTCGGATCCCGTTTTCCGTATGGAGCGGAAAAATAACACTCGAGAGAGGATGTTTCTGGGGAACACTGACTTTCTATTCGTTCAGTCAGAATGATAAAATTACGCAGTGGGTAGTTCAGGGGTTAGCCTGGAAATCACTGCGTACTTTTGTTCGTCAGGCGCTGTTGTATTATCAGACGTGGGATCAGCGTCAGTGTGAGCAGATGAAGCAGCAATTGCCACAATGGAAAACAGCACTTACTCTTCTGATTAACCAACCTGGATATCTGGCAGCATCAACGGTGCAGGTCTGGCTGGACAACACAGAGCAGGCTTTTACATCCATGCGCATGAGTCTGGAAGAAGCAGAGCAACGTTACCCGAAAGAGTTGGAAGTCATTTCCCGTTGGATCCGGGATCCGCTCCGGCAGACAGAACTGCGCAATCAGCACTGGCTTGAACAGGAGCGGCAGAACTGGGAGGTGTTATTCGCTCAGGTAGAATCATCACCGCTAAATGAGTCGCAGCAGAAAGCGGTTCTATTAAACAATGATCACAACCTTATTCTTGCCGGAGCCGGATCCGGTAAAACAAGCGTTTTAGTGGCAAGGGTTGCTTATCTTCTGCAAAGCCATCTGACACAGGCTGAAGAGATATTGATGGTTGCCTTCGGTAAAGATGCGGCGAACGAGATGCAGCAACGGCTGCAAAGTAAAATCGGTATGGCTGCAGACGGAGTAAATGTCCATACGTTCCATCAGCTTGGTTTGAAAATTATTAACCAGACAGAATCGGCACCTGTTGTCATCTCTCCGCTGGCGACCGATGCAAAGAAAAAACAGTTTTGGTGCTCTCAGTGGCTAAAGCAGCACTGGGCAATGCAGAATAATTTTAACCGCTGGCAGAAACATCTTGCTCAATGGCCAATAGCTTACCTGAAAGGTGACGATGAGTTAAGCGGTCAGACAGAGAATCCCAAGCTTATTGGTTGGCTGGAAACCCAGCTTGATATTCTTTGTATGCTGCACGACAGTAAAAAATCGATCCAGCAGAAACTGGTCGAACATCCGGACTATCCACGTCTGAACAGTGAACTATCGTTAGTCTGGCCCTGCTACAAAGCCTGGCAGATGATGCTGAAAGAAAACCATCAGGTCGATTTCCATACAATGATCACACGGGCGACAGAGTATGTGCGAAAAGGGAATTTTCAGGTTCCGTGGAAGTTCGTTATGGTGGATGAATATCAGGATATTTCACCGGATCGGTTGGCACTTATTGAAGCGATTTGTGAACAGAGAAATACCGGAAACCAGCCTTCTTTGTTTGCTGTCGGAGATGACTGGCAGGCCATCTACCGTTTTGCCGGTGCCGATGTTGATTTGACGACCGGTTTTGCCCGACGTTACCCGTCATCAACACTTCATTATCTGGATACAACGTATCGTTTTAATAGCCAGATTGGTGCGGTTGCGAATGGGTTTGTGGCCAGAAATCCACAACAGTTGGCTAAAGATTTGTGTAGCCATAAGCAACAAAAGCAGAAAGCCGTGTATATTTTGCCAGTAAAGAGTATAGAAAAAGAGCTGCATGAGCTGAATAAAAAAGCGCAGAAAAAAACATCGGTACTGTTACTGGGACGAAATCATTACCATAAGCCGGAATTGCTGACAGACTGGCAGAAGGCTTATGCCGCATTGGATATCCGTTTTATGACCTGTCATGCCAGCAAAGGCCGAGAGGCAGATTATGTTTTTATTCTACACGTGGATGAAGGACAGTTTCCCGCAGTGGAAAGACTGGTACATCTGGATTCTGCCCTAATGGCATCCAGTGATCCTTTTCCTTTTGCGGAAGAGAGACGGTTATTTTATGTCGCATTGACACGGGCAAAAGAAAAAGTATGGGTAACACACGGTTCGCATCCATCAGGATTTGTTCAGGAGCTGATAGCAGGTGATTACCCGACAATAGAGAAAAGGTAGGACAGAAAACCTGTCTTACCTTATTGGGTCGTGTCAGATTCTTTCGGACAGGTATCGGTCGTAGTCTGGGATCTCTATATTGATTTCAGTGCCGATCAGAGAAGAGGTGAACAGAAAATTTGCTGAAGCACGGTTCATAGCGACAGGAATGTTCCAGACGTTTGCAATACGCAACAGAGCCTTAACATCCGGGTCATGTGGTACGGCATTCAGTGGATCCCAGAAGAATATCAGTACATCGATCTGTTTTTCTGAAATCAGTGCGCCAATCTGCTGGTCGCCTCCCATTGGGCCGCTAATCATACTTTTGATCGCCAGGCCGGTTTGTTTACTTAGCATTGACCCGGTTGTGCCGGTAGCGTACAAGAAGTGACCCTGTAGCTTTTCTTTGTTCTCTTCAACCCAGCGAAGCAGTTCAGGCTTGCAGGAGTCGTGTGCAACCAAAGCAATATGTTTGTGTGCGGGCATGGTACGGGTTGTTTTATGCATTATTTTTTCCATTTTCTCAGTAAGATTATCAGTTGATTATTTTGCCTGTTTTTCAATAGATTAAGGGCGTTGATATCTTAGTTTCCGTTATACTGCGGTCGTTTCCGTTAAAACCGCATCAGTATAACGGAAACATTCGTGAAAGCGATACCGGCAGGAATGAATAAACTCAGCATAATGGCTGGCTGATATGGTAAAGTGTCCCTTTGTAACGGATACAGGAAACAGTAAGCATGGCTCTCGATCTCTCAAAATATAAGGGTTTGATTTTTGATATGGACGGTACGCTTATCGATACGATGCCGGCCCATCTGGATGCCTGGGAGAAGACTGCCAGTAAGTTCAATATTCCTTATGATCGAGACTGGATACATAGCATGGGAGGCATGCCCAGTCCGAAGATTACCCTTGAGATTAACCAAAGATACGGTCTGGAGTTGGATCCTAAGATTATCGCGACTTATAAGATGCAGTGCTTTGATGAGATTGAGCAACAGGGAGAAGTTATTCCGCACACATTTCAGGTACTGAAAAGTGCGCAGGGACTGTTTAAAACAGCGCTGGGAACCGGGAGCCAGCGTTCTGGTGCAATGAAGCTGTTGGGAGACAGAAAACTCTTGCCGTTTTTACAGGAAATCGTAACGGCAACTGACGTTACCCGACATAAACCTAACCCGGATACCTTTCTTTTGGCCGCTGAAAAGCTGAATCTGGCTCCTGAGACATGCGTGGTATTTGAGGATACTGAATTAGGTAAACAGGCGGCACATGCGGCCGGTATGGATTGTTTTATGGTGGTGGGGGAAGACTTTGAATTCCATCCCCGTCCTTAATCTTTGGGCATCAGATACCGCCGGAACAGACGGTATCTGACAATAATAAATGCGGATCGGTTACTGTATTTCCAGAAGTTCTACATCAAAAATCAGTACCGATGCTGGTGGAATGGGGCCTGAGCCGCCTTTACCGTATCCGAGCTCGCTCGGAATAAACAGACGGATTTTTTCTCCGGTTACCATGTACTGCAAACCTTCCTGCCAGCCAGTGATTACCTGATTCAGACCAAAAGTAATCGGCTCTCCGCGCTCTACTGAGCTGTCAAACACGCTACCGTCTATTAGGGTGCCATGATAGTGAACTTTGACCTTACTGGTTGCGGTTGGATGAACAGTTCCGCTGCCTTCATTCAGTACCATATACTGAAGGCCGCTATCCGTTGTGATAACACCATCTTTCTGCGAATTTTCTTGCAAAAAAGCCTTCCCTAATGCCTGGTTTTTATCGGCAGCTTTGTAGTTTCCCCATGCCCGATAGATAAAAAATCCAGCCAGAAGGGCAAGAAGAATATAATAAATTGGTTTCGACACGTAGTAATCCTTATTGTAATAATAACTAACAAGATTTTACCTTCTATACTGAACTAACCTCAAGATGAATCCTGTATCTTGGGGTTACTTTGGTGGAGTGCAGACAAGTAAAGGCACTGAGAGAAAAAATATAATCTGTGATATTTCCCTCATAGTTCCGGTCTGGCAGGCGAATCGTTTGTCCTTTGGCATAAAACAGAGTAAAGAAAATGTATTTCAGGCCGATACGGGGATATCTGGTTAATTCGGAATTGTGCGTGGTTTTCTCATGAAGAAATGGATAAGTTTACTGGTATTTGCTATCAGCGGGTGTCAGTCATTAATAGCAAATAATATGCTGGATACTGCACCTAAGAACGAATTTCAGGTGATGTATCCGGAGTGGGGAGACGTTGAAGAGCCAGCCGATAAAGATACGGTAACAAGAACCTATTATGTGCAGGGACCTAATGGTGAAAAACGAAGTGACGCCATTGATAATCTAACCCATTTTCTGAATCAGATGGGGATTGCTCATGAAGTTGTTCCCGGCAGTTATCTGATGATTAAGATAAAACAAAAAGTGCAGTTCGATACCGGCTCTTCCTATGTTTCGGCACATTCCCGCCAGTGGTTAAGTCAGATCGGTGCCTTTCTGGCCGGAAATAGCACCGTTGATATCGTTATAGACGGTCACACAGACAGCACCGGAACTAAAACGGTTAACGATCAACTGTCTGAGAAACGGGCGCTACAGGTTAAAGAACAACTGCTTGTTCAGCAGGTGTCGCCTGATGCTGTGTATACCCGAGGTTACGGTGAATATATGCCCGCCTGCTCAAACAGTTCCGCTACGGGAAAAGCCTGTAACCGCAGGGTTGAACTGACCCTGATCCTTGCCAGTAACTAAAGCAGGGCTGAGATTAACTCAGCCCGATAACATTTCCCTCGCCATCAATATCCAGATTCATAAATGCCGGTTTTTCCGGTAGTCCTGGCATAGTCATCACATTTCCACACAGAGCATAGATAAAGCCGGCTCCGGCACAGAGTTTCAGCTCCCGGATATAAACTTCAAAGTCCTTTGGTGCCCCTTTTACCGATGAATCTGTCGAAATGGACAGCGGTGTTTTTGCCATACAGATTGCCAGATGATCGAATCCTTGCTTTTTGTACAGAGAAAGCTGTGCTTTAGCCTTATCAGAAAGTATCACCGCTTTGGCTCCATATCCTACTTCTGCAACAGCCATCAGTTTTTCTTCCAGTGGTTGTGACAAGTGATATAGAGAGCTGAATTGATGAGGAGCCTCACAGGCCTGAATAACCTTCTCTGCCAGAACAACTGCGCCGGCTCCTCCTTCTGCATATGCCTCGCTGATAGCAACAGAAACCGGACAGTTCATCTGATCTATCAGATCAATAAGCTGGTGCAGTTCCTGTTCCGAGTCCTGAGGAAAACGATTGATAGCAATAACCGCAGGGATCCCATAACGGGTAACATTACGGATATGCCAGCGAAGGTTTTCGAATCCTGCTTTAAGTGCATTATTGTCGCTATAAATCAATGAGTCTGGCAGTGGCTGTCCTGGGCGCAGATCATAAAGACCAGAGTTTGCTTTTAACCCCCGCAGAGTCGTCACAATAACAGCGCAATCCGGTGCTTTTCCTGACATATTAGTTTTGATGTTACAGGCTTTTTCAAATCCCATATCGGAACCGAATCCGCCTTCGGTGACGGTATAGTCAGCCAGTTTTAACGCGAGCTGGTCAGCAATGATGGAAGAGTTACCATGGGCGATATTAGCAAAAGGGCCTGAGTGGATGAGGGTCGGTACTCCCTCGAGTGTTTGCATCATTGTCGGTTCAATGGAGTCTTTCATGGTGACTGTCATTGCGCCGGCAACCTGCAGATCTTCAGTCGTAACCGGATTATTATCAAGGTCGTAGGCCAGAACAATCGCGCCTATCCGCCGGCGTAAATCCTGTAAATCGGCGGCAAGAGCCAGAATGGCCATTAATTCCGATGCGGCAGAAATGTCAAAACCTTCTTCTCTCTCAAAACCGTTAACCGTTTTTCCGGCTTCATTTTTACCAATGGTGACCATGCGCAGGGCGCGGTCATTATGATCCATCACCCTGCGCCAGAGAATTTTGGAACTGTCGATCCGTAATGCGCGTAGACCGGTTCGGGCTTCAAAATCCTGATAGCCGTTTTTTTGCTCATGAAACAGGCGGGCATCTATTGCGGCTGCAGCAAGGTTATGGGCTGCAGTGACGGCATGTATATCGCCGGTCAGGTGCAGGTTTAGCTCCTCCATTGGGGCAACCTGGCTGTATCCACCACCGGCAGCACCGCCTTTTACACCAAAAACCGGCCCCATGGACGGTTGGCGGATACATGCAATAACAGATTGATTTAACTTAGATAAACCTTGAGAAAGGCCGATGGTTGTAACGGTTTTACCTTCGCCTAATGGCGTGGGGGTAATGGCGGTAACCAGAACAAGTTTTCCGTCGGGTTTGTCTTGCAGGCGCTTTAAACTGGTTAATGCTATTTTAGCTTTGTGGTATCCGTGAGAGGTTACCTCATCTTTTTGTAAACCAGCCTTTGCCGCAATCGTTTCGATATGCTGTAATTTCGCCTCACGGCAGATTTGAATATCAGTAAGCATTACTACCCCAATTTTACCTGAAAATATGCCTATATCACCGCAAAGCAAACGTTTGCGCAGCGATAATACCTCGCAAATGTTCTTTGTAAAGATTTTTTAGCAGCATAGTTTGCTGTTAAAGATAGAAAGGGGTAGTTTAACTATTTTTTACACTCGATGCTTTACGATTATTGTTTGGTTTGAGGATTTACATACGCTTTTGTTCCTCAAAGAGACACTGTCGAAAGGCTGTGCTTAAAACTACTGGACGTTTCTTTAGTTGAGTAAGAGACGTACATCAGTGTTTGAGAACTTGCATCTATGAGTGCTACGCTTATCTCTGTCATGAAAATGACAACTGCATGGTATTTGAACAAGGTAATTTTAGAAAATCTAAAAGATTAACCTGTTCTTTTGAATTAAGGATTTCTTTGTATCCTTTAACTTCATGTTCTTCATTTTTTGGAATTCTTTTAAGGACGACTGGTTCAACGTTATTACTATCGGTGAACTCGTAAATAATAATTGTGTCATTATCAACGATATCGAGTCCATAAAGCACATCAGTAACAATAAGATGTAAGTCTACGCTATTAAATAAATCAAAATTGGGCTTATTTTTTGCTAAGTTATCCAAAATTTTTTCAAACTGAGGTTGAGCATCATGTCTACGTTTTCTTTCGGGATGAAACTTATATAAAACGTATGGTTGGCTTAAAATAGCACCACCTAATGAACTATATCCATTTATTAGAAAGGAACGCTGGTCATGTAGCTTAATAAAATCGTTTATGTATGCTCTATTATTTCTAATGATTTTACGTGTTATCTCATGATCACGTAGACCTGAATGTTCCTCAGCTGTACCATAAACATCTTTAGCGTACCAACCCAGTGAATCATCTATTTTCGATTCATTATCCCACATCATTTGAGTATCCACTCTTGATGCATTTTGTTCTGCCATTTTTAACGCTGTTTGTCTGAAATAATTCATATTAGCGTAGCTGATTGTGAAGAATTCAGATTTAAACCAGTTTGCACTAAACCCTTTACCTGATGATAGATTCCATTGACCATAGAGAGATTCAGGATTGAAATCAGCAATATTAACTCTTATACCTTGGTTTCCTTCAAATGTCGGAATCGCTGCGTATGAACTAAATGAGATAAGAGCAGTAACAGCCACTGTGGTAATTTTATTGTATAATTTCATAAAGTTGTCTAAGCCTAGCCATAAAAAATCACTGTCATTATCTGAATAGGTCAGTGGCGGATTCAACCCTATATAGCTAATTTTTCGGGAATAATGGATAGCAAAAACCAACAACTAGCTTTTGCTACACCATATTCGGTTTTTTAGGGGGATTACGCTGTGGTTTATGAACTTGTTGTTTAGCACCAAAATCCTTAACTTTCGATTGTGGCTTATTCTTTTAGTTTTGCGGTGTAGATTGAACGGATGGTTTCACATAAGCTTTTGTTCCGTATAACGGTACAGTTGATAAGCTGTGTTTAAAACTACCGTCTGTTTCCTTGGTGGTGTATGACAAGTAGAGTAGGGTTTGATTCTCAGAGTCGTAAATTCTACGTACTTTCATTGTCTTGAAGAAAATGCTTTTAGATTTCTTAAAGACCACTTCACCAGATTTACTCTTATCAATCTTGGCTATCATTTCAGGAGTAATGTCACCTGTTTGACGGCAAGAAATGGAACTGTCACTGGGATCTGCAAGGCTCAAGTCTGCTTCAATCGAAGCGATATGACAGGTTACTCCGGTAACTTCTTCATCAACTAAGCTCGAAATTGAAATATCCTTTAAAGTGAACCAACCCAAGCCAACGTCACCAACTTCATTATCAGAGCAACCAGCTAAAAGCACTGTTAAACCAAGGGCTAACGTAAGTTTTTTCATTTTAGTTCTCAAATTAGAATACTAGTGTAGGTAGTGTATCACACTCAGAGAAATTCGGTTATGTAGTGTAATTAGTTTGGTATTGTTGCTTTCATCATGGGGCCTAAACTGACATCACCGACTTCATTGCTGTCACAGGCTGTGAGCAGAGCTGAAATAAAAAGACGATTCTTCATGGTTGTACTTCTCTGAGAAATGGCTGAGTCTAATTTACCATAAAGAAAAGTCTATTCCTGCCGATAGGGTAGAGGTCACATCGGTATAATGGCTTAATTGTTAAAAAGGTCGGGTTGCAATGAAAATAAGGTTTTCTTTAAAAGCAGGGCTGTTAGTATTACTTTTTGCTATGTTAACGGCGTGCAGCTCAGATCCGGCAGCTTTGATCTGTACTCCGACAGCATGTGATATCTGGGGGTACTGAACATTTGCTCCCCCCGACACAATTAAAAGGCTATTTATTACAATGGAATCTGATGCGGAAGTTATCATTAAAAAGAAAAATAACTGGCTTACCAGTCAGGTAGATGTTCAGTTTCCGACACCGGAAAGCATCAAGGGGCGGGATCTTTATCTGGCTGCAGAGCAGGGAAGACAATATGTTCAAATTGACGCGAGTATCTCATCCTCGGAAGAGTCCGTCGTTGATGAGATATACCGGGTTGATTTTCATCGTCTAACCGTCATGTTTTCGTTGCTTCAGGCATCAAAATGGGAAGATAAACAAGAACAGGCCTATATTCTGGAGTATTTTTCACAAATCATTCTTAACGAAGAATGTCAGCTCTACATAGGATTTGTAGATACTTACCCGGTCGCTTGTGCCATGGTTACTCAGGAAAATGGTGACATCTTGATTTCTGATATTGTCGTTGACCGGATCCGTTCAAAGTCCACATGCCTTCCCGCCTGGAAGGCTCCGGAAACGGTTTTTACTGCGCAACTTATTCAGTTTCTGAATCTTTACCCGGAAGTAAATAAGTTATGGATGGGAGCATAGCCCTGCCAGCTGTTTACTTTTCAGAGACATCGGGTTAGTACTTCCAGTCTTTTTGTTTAAGTTCTATCAATGATGCATAGAGAGGCTTTCCGCCCATAGCATGAGCAATAAAACTTGCCCCCAGACTGGTGACCAGAATAGGGAGTATAAGGTGGTAGTTGTTCGATATTTCTACAACCAGTACAACAGAGGTTAATGGTGTTCTGAGTGTCGCAGCGATCAACGCTCCCATTCCGGCAACCGCATATATATTGGGGTCGGATATGGTGTCTGGTGATAACGCTGCAATCAGTCCGCCAAAGGTCAGCCCTAAGAAAGTTCCCAGAGTCAGCAGTGGCGCAAAGATCCCGCCCGGAGCCCCGGATGAGAAGCAGGAAATAGTACCGAACATACGCAGAATGGATAGCCCGGCCATAACAATCCAGGTGCTGGGACTATAAAACAGATCTGAAATAACGGTAAGGCTCCCGCCGCTTAGAAAAGGGAAGTAGAGATGAATGAGAGAAAATAACCCGCCCAATAACACACCGGTCAGAACAAAACGCAGTTTGCTATCACCATGATGGTTTTTAAACCATGCGGTCCCTGACAGAATCCAGCGGTTAAAATAAACTCCAATGACTCCAATGACTAACCCCAGAATGACAAATGAAATCAGAGTGTAGAGCGGTGGAGCACTGTAGCTCGGAATTTTTAATATGGCATTCTGACCATTTAGAAGTTCCATGACAATAGTGGCACAGGCAACGGCCAGTGTGACGCTTTTTATTGAGGTTGAGTTGTAGCTAAACTGGCGACGCATTTCCTCATTTACAAACAAAATTGCAGCAAGTGGGGTGTTGAATGCTGCTGCCATACCCGCCGCTGAACCGGCGGCTATCAAGATATGTTTTGTTAGCCGATCGTTCTCTGAACGACTGGCTACCATCCGGCCAACGGCGCCACCAAGCTGTATTGATGGTCCGCCACGTCCCAGAATCATCCCCGAGCCTATTGCCAGAATGGCAGAAATGAATTTTACCGGCAGGACTCTGTACCAGCGAATATCATGTTCCCCAAGTAGTGCCCCTTCAATATGCGGAATACCACTGCCTTCGGCTTCTGGTGCATAATGGATAGTCAGCCAGAAGCCAAGTCCTGCCATAGCGGCTCCGGCAAGGACAGCAACAGTAGTTTTTAATAAAAAATCGTCGTCAGTTGCCTGCAGCACGTAGTCAAGCCGGAATTCAATTATCCAGTTGATAAAAATATTGAAATAAGACACAACGCCGCCGGCTAAGGTACCGACAATTCCGGATAATAAAACAACGGTAAAATAATCAGACTGAGAAGATAAAAAATGAGGGAGTCGATGTGGCCTGATAATTCTGGGCATAATTCAGTATGGGTATTATCCGGGTAAGTGAGCGGAGGAATAAATTCTGGCCGCATAGTATCACAAACGGCGGGTATTTAAACAATTTTATCTACATTAGAAATTCAATAGCGGCATCACATAAGGGCATAAATTTGCTATGTTAACTTGCGTTTTCACAAAAAGAAGCCAAACTTAAAGTGTAAGGTAAATGTGACCCAGAAAATATGGAGGAATGGAAACCTTACAGACAATTTGGTTGGATACATAATCAACTCATATAGACCTCGTAAAATGTTGGGATACAACCTTTGCGATCTCAGCGACGCACACTCACGATTGAGTAACGAGGAATAAAAGGCGTGCTTGTACGGTACGCCTTTTTGCATGTTTATTTTTTATTTTTAAGGTAACGTTTTCTTCGTTCCTCTTTCTGTTTGGCTTTTTCTTCAGTTTTTCTGGCAGTTTCGAGCTCAACCTGAATCAATTCTTGTGTGATCATCTCTGGCAGTTCCAGAGTGATCTGACCCAGAGTGCCGCTACGCAGTTCATGCAGCAGGATTTCTGATGCTTTGTGCAAATCAACCCGGCCTCCGGCTCGTAGACAGCCGCGTTTTGAGCCGATAGCTTCCATCAGTTCAATCTCAGTCTCTGGTAATTCATCCAACTGATACCTTTCTTTTAACCGATCTGGGTATTGCTTGGCGAGATACTCAACCGTATAGAAAGCGACTTCTTCGTATTCCATTGCCGTATCTTTGACAGCTCCGGTTGCTGCCAGTCTGAATCCGCTGTGGGGGTTTTCCACTTTCGGCCACAGTATTCCGGGAGTATCGGACAGAACAATACCATTTTGCAGGTTGATCCGCTGCTGACGTCGGGTGACCGCCGGTTGGTTACCTGTCTGAGCTATCGTTCTGCCTGCCAGCGTATTGATAATGGTTGATTTCCCAACATTCGGGATGCCCATGATCATGGTGCGGATATTTTTTCCCATAGCCTCTCTGTGCGGGGCCAGTTTGCGGCACAGATCCATGATTTTATGCACTTCCTGAGGTACGGAAGTGGTAATTGCCATCGCTTTTATGCCATTTTCTTTTTCAAAATGATCAACCCATAATTGGGTCAGCTCCGGGTCAGCAAGATCGCGTTTATTCAAAACCTTCACACAAGGCTTATCGCCGCGGATAGAAGAAATCAACGGATTTTCACTACTAAAAGGGATACGGGCATCCAGCACTTCGATAATGACATCAATTTGCGGAATGACTTCTTCGATCTCCTTACGAGCCTTATGCATATGGCCAGGAAACCATTGGATTGAGTTGTTAACCATATTGGGGAAATAGCCTTAATTTTATCTGACTCTATAGTACAACTTGGGCACATAAAGAGCATTATTCACGGTTAATTTGAATAAACGTCATTGTACGCGAGATTAGGTGGGGTATCCAGAATGACTGTACTTGATCGGATAGTTGAGTATAGATCACATCAATTAAGTCTATATAAACTTAATGATTTTATCATATTAACGTATAAATTATGATAGCTGATGCTTATTGGTTTAGAAAAGGTCTATCTACGATTGAAAGTCCAAACGATTCAGGAAAGACACGTATTTTTAGAGATGCTTGCGCTGTGGCAAGGTTACGTGCGTAATAAAGATTTACAACAACAATTTACTATAACCCGCCAGCAGGCCTATCAGGATATCAAAGCATACCAGCAGCTCTATCCAGAGCGATTACAAAAAATGGCTTCTGGACCTTATCAGTTCTCTGCGCAATATCGTACTCAAGCGCCTAAACACTCGCTTGAACCCTATCTGCAATGGTTAATAAACGGACAGTTCTGGGCGCAAAAATATGGCGATAAGTCTACCATTGGAGAGCAATGCTCAGTGCCTCAACGTTATGTTTCACCAGAAGTTATTGCACATTTAACCGAAGCCATTCGACAAAAGAAACGTCTTGAGCTGGGTTATGTCTCACTCTCTAATCCGGAATGGGAAGGGCGGATATTTCATCCACATACCTTTGTTAAAACAGGTTTACGCTGGCACGTTCGAGGCTACTGCGAAAAATCACAAGACTATCGAGATTTAGTATTGAGTCGTTGCCGAGGCGACGTTGAACTGCTTGATGCGTCGCAGAAAACACAAGAGCAAGACACGGTTTGGAATACTGAAGTTACGCTAATATTTGCTCCGGATCCACGTTTGAACGCTGATCAGCAAGAAGTAGTTGCTCATGATTATCACATGCAAAATGGTCAATTCAGTATTACTACACGAGCGGCTCTGGTGGATTATTTATTGAAGGAGATGCAGGTCAATATCAAGTATCTCGATGGTATTCCAGAGGCTCAACAACTGATCCTAGTTAATCAGCATGAGGTAACCCCTTGGTTATTTGATAATTAACGCTTATCTAAGCAGTCCTAAGGTAAAGTCACTTTACCTGATTATATGCGCAGGATTGAACAATAAGGGCGGACGGTAAAAAATGGCATCGTCAAGCTGAACATAAGGAACAGAATTATGGATGACTTATCTCCCTCGGATCTGAAAGTGATATTGCATTCAAAACGCGCCAATATGTATTACCTGGAATATTGCCGTGTAATGCAAAAAGATGGTCGCGTCCTTTATCTTACAGAAGCCGATAAAGAGAATCTTTATTACAACATTCCCATTGCGAATACGACGGTACTGCTGCTTGGTAATGGGACATCAATCACTCAGGCTGCAATGCGTATGCTTTCTCAATCGGGCGTTCTGGTTGGATTCTGTGGCGGGGGAGGTACACCCTTGTATATGGCAAATGAAGTTGAATGGTTTACACCGCAAAGCGAATACCGTCCAACTGAATATTTACAGGGATGGCTATCTTTCTGGTTTGATGATGAAAAGCGCCTGACAGCGGCTAAGATATTCCAAAATGCCCGTATTGATTATCTGCAGCGAGTTTGGTGTAAGGACAGGGAGTTAGCACTAGAAAAATTCAATGTTCAGGATGAAGTGATTCAGCAATCATTTAATACTTTTCATCAACGTACAGATGCTGCTAGTAAACCCTCTGATCTTTTACTCACCGAAGCTCAATTAACCAAATCCCTCTATAAGTACGCAGCCAATAATACCGGTAAAGAGAATTTTTCCCGACAGCATAAATCTACTGACAAAGCTAATGACTTTCTTAATCATGGCAACTATTTAGCTTATGGTTTGGCCGCAAGTTGTTTGTGGGTTTTGGGCATTCCGCATGGTTTCGCCATCATGCACGGCAAAACTCGTCGCGGAGCTTTGGTATTTGATGTCGCAGATTTAATCAAAGATGCGATCGTGTTGCCATGGGCGTTTGTCTGCGCCAAAGAAAATGCCACAGAGCAAGAATTTCGTCAGCAAATCCTGCAATCGTTTATCGAGCATAAGGCGATGGATTTTATGTTTGAGACGGTGAAGCAAGTTGCGTTACAAAACTACTCGGCAGCAGAGATAGAGGAGCAGCAACTATGATGGTTACCTTTGTCTCCCAATGCGAGAAAAATGCCCTCAAGAAAACACGGCGTGTACTGGATGCTTTTGCTAATCGTATTGGTGATAACACTTGGCAGACACTCATTACTGAAGACGGTTTGCAAACGGTGCAAAGAATGCTCCGTCAAACGGCAAGTCGCAGCACTGCAGTGAGTTGCCACTGGATCCGATCTCGTTCGCGCAGCCAATTTTTGTGGGTAGTGGGAAATAAAAAGAAATTTAATTTGGAAGGGTATGTGGCGGTAAACAGTACTGAGAAAGATTTGTTGAATAGTGAGTATGAGAGTGACTGGAAATATCTTCCTGTTATCAAAGCCCTAACTTCAATGGCGGCTTTGCTGCATGATTGGGGAAAAGCATCTTTATTGTTTCGGGAAAAATTGCATCCAGACATTCAAACTAAACACAAAGGTGACCCTCTGCGCCACGAATGGATTTCGTGTCTGTTGTTTAATCAGTTTGTTACTTCAGTAACAACTGATGGTGAGGATAAGCAGTGGCTCTCTGCCATCATTAATGACGGTATTCATAGCCCTGTAATCAGTCCAATAAGTTTGATGGAGAAAGAGAAGCCTTTGGCCGAATTACCCACCTTAGCGGGTTTGATCTCTTGGCTGATTGTCTCACACCACCGTTTACCTTTGCCCAAAGAGCCAAAGCTGTGTGATAACCAAAGGGATAAAAACAATACATCATTGGCTGATTTATTAAAGAGAATCACCCAAGCTTGGGGTTATGAGAATCAATTTGATGATTACCAGAAGTTGTTGTCTAAGTGTTTTTCGTTTCCGCTTGGATTACTTTCAGACTCATCAATTTGGAATCAACAAATTCAGAAACGTGCTAAGGATCTGTTTCATCATCTGCCTTTGATCGAGCAAGCAGTATCAGACGGAAGCTGGCGAGTCATTTTGCATCATGCGCGGTTGTGCTTGATGCTCGGCGATCACAATTATTCCTCTCAACCCAATGATCCTCATTGGAACAGCCCAAGTGAGTTATATGCCAATACCGATCCAAATACGAAAGCGCTTAAACAAAAGTTAGATGAACATTTAGTCAATGTTGCGAAGGCTGCGAACGATATGGTCAAACTGCTACCTCACTTTGAGTCTGAGCCATTATCTGCAACCGAATTATCCGCATTAGCAGCGAAACCGAACACTCCAAAGCAATTTAGATGGCAGGATAAGGCTGTCAGGAAGATTTTACAGTGGCGGGACACAAGAGAAGATAAATCTAACGGCTATTTTGTGGTCAATATGGCCAGCACCGGTTGTGGTAAAACCATGGCTAATGCCAAGATCATGCAAGCCTTATCTGAAGATAAACAAAGCCTGCGCTTTATTCTTGCTCTTGGGTTAAGAACACTAACGTTGCAAACAGGGGATGAATATAAAGAGCGTCTCAGATTAACCGAGGATGATCTCGCCGTGCTCATAGGTTCAAAAGCGATTTTTGAACTGCATCAATCAGGACAACAGATCGATAAGGAAGAAAAAGAGTATCAACAAGCAGATTTAGGGTCAGAGTCATTAGAAAGTCTACTGGATGAACATGATGAGCTGCGTTGGTCAGGTCTATTACCTGAAGATGGATTGAGCACAGTGCTGACTAATCCTAAAGAGAGACAACTGCTTTATGCGCCTGTACTGGCCTGCACCATCGACCATATTATGGCAGCCACTGAGACTAAACGTGGTGGTCGTTATATTTTGCCTTGCTTACGCCTTATGTCTTCGGATTTAGTGATCGATGAAATTGACGATTTTACTGGTGATGATCTCATTGCTATTGGGCGTTTAGTGCACTTGGCGGCGATGTTAGGGCGCAAAGTCATGATTTCATCAGCAACGATTCCGCCGGATCTTGCTTTAGGTTTATACAATGCTTATCGACAAGGCTGGGCGTTATTTGCCGCGAGCCGTGATCAAGCTTCAAGTGTTAATTGTGTTTACGTTGATGAGTTTAATACCCAAGCCGAACTGATTGGTAGTGCGGATAGCGACTGGCAGCAGTATCAAGCATTTCAGCAACAGTTTATTACTAAAAGAGTCGCAAAATTAAAACAGCAAGAAGATAAGCGAAAAGCGGATATTTTTGCCTGTGATAAACACGATCGCCTACCTACGGAGCAGCAATATTACCAACATATCCAGCAAGCTATTGTAGAGAAACATCAGCATCATTTTACTTGCGACTTAGTTAGTCAAACACACGTTTCTTTCGGTGTGGTTCGGGTCGCGAATATTCAACCCTGCGTTGGTTTAACGCAATATTTACTCTCTTGTGATTGGCCTGAAGATATAGAAATTCGATGTATGGCTTACCATAGTCAACAAGTGTTATTGCTACGCCATGAGCAAGAAAAACACCTTGATATCGTTCTGAAACGAAAAGAAAAGGATGGCGAAGCTCCTGTAGCGTTTAATGAGCCGTTAATTCGTCAGCACATAGATAATTGCCGAACTAAAAATCTGATATTCATTTTGGTTGCCACGCCCGTTGAAGAGGTGGGACGCGATCATGATTTTGATTGGGCGGTTATTGAACCTTCCTCTTTCCGCTCAATTATTCAGATGGCAGGGCGGGTAAGACGGCATCGTGATGGCGAAGTGACTGAGCCTAACATCAGTTTGTTGCAATACAACTATAAAGGCTTTAAAGGTGGAGTTGAGCGGGTATTTAATTATCCAGGTTATGAGACAGAGCGTTCAACGCAACTGGAGACTCATGATCTGAAACAGCTTGTTGATGAAAAATTGCTACTTCAATCCGTTAATGCCATTGAGCGTATTCAAAAACGTCCCAACTTGGCACCACGTACCAATCTGGCTGATCTGGAACATTTTGCTACCGCAAAAACCCTCGGGGTGGACCAAATCAATAAACCCCTAGTCAGTAGCACAAGTCGCCAGGATAGGTTCTCTCGTCATCGCCGTCCGAGTCCATCGGATGGTTTTTGGAATGATCATCTCCATGGTCATATTACTGGCTACTGGTGGATGACAGCACTGCCGCAATATTTTAAACGCTTTAGAAAAAGCGAACCGAGTGTGCAGCTCTATTTAGTGAAAAAACATCGAACGACAGAATTTTGTATTCGTGATGAGCAACGGGGGTTAAATACCATTGAACAAACGCTCAATATTCAACGTCAATCACTGACAAGTAAGCAGCAGCAAAGGCTTTGGTTATATCGTGATTATGATGCACTCGTCAGTCAATACAGCTCTAGTACGGATGATGAATTTAAGACTTCAGTTAAGTATGGTGAGATTAGTTTTACCGACCGAGGGGAGCAAGATGAATACTGTTACAACGATCAACTTGGGTTGGTTAAGAAAGGAAAATAACAAGGCTGGAGCGACCAGCCTTAAGCTACCTGCATGGTAGTTAACATCTTAAAGAATTAAATATTTTTCTAAGCTGCTTTTAGCAGATCAAGCTCAGATTACAGCAGGTCTAATTAAGTTGCAAAGAATCGTAAGTTTTAACATTTAAATAATTATATATTGGCGTTGATCATTTTTGTGCTTGTACTAAAGTAAGTTATAACTTGATTATGAAAGGAGATGTCAGGTGATAGATCCCGCAATAGAAGCCTTTTTTGCTGAGCGCAAAGAGGCATGGCTTAAGAAAAACATTAGTGCTGCTATGGATGACCAGCAGTTGCGTGAGAAAAAGCAGGAGTGCGAGCAAAACTTTTTGCTGTCAAACTGGTTGTCCGACGCAGCAAAAAGAGCAGGGCAAATATCAATTTCTTCACACCCTTGTACATTTAGTCATCCCAGTGCCAGAAAGAATAAAAATGGTTATGTTTCATCTGTTATTGCAAGAAATCGTGCACAAGCGGATGGATTTTTACGCTCGGGTAATGTGAGTGTGGAAGTTGATGCATTAGGTAATGCAGCAGCATTAGATGTGTATAAGTTTCTTAGTTTAGAGATGGCAGACAACCGCTCTTTGCTGACTCATATAGAACAAGAGAGCGAATTAGCCAAAGGATTACTGACTCAACCTAATAATGACTATCAAACCTTGCGCGAAGGTTTTTTAAAGATGATCGATACCGATCAGGAATCGATTTCAAGCTCTAAAGTTAAACAGGTTTATTTTCCGGTGGCAGATGGAGAATATCATCTGTTGTCATTGCTTACTCATTCCGGTCACTTGTTTGAATTGCGCCAACGTCTTGATGCGCTTCGCTTCGGTGAAGAAGTAAAACAGGCCAGAGAATGCCGAAAGAACGGTCAGTTTCATCCCGATGGTTATCAAGAAATTTTTGGTTTAACCACGATCGGTTTCGGTGGGACAAAACCACAAAATATAAGCGTGCTGAATAATAAAAATGCAGGTAAAGCACATTTGCTAGCTTCCATTCCTCCAGAGCTTAAACCCCGAAACTTACGATTACCAACAACGGATTTCTTTAAAGAGAGTTTTACAGCGTGGCAGGCTAAAGAAACGCTAGAAGCATTACACCGATTATTCAAAACAGATTACAACAATATCAACATACGCGATGGTCGCGACTATCGTATTCAGGAATATGTTGATCTGGTGATTCATAGAATGTGGCAGGTGCGACTTTTCTTAGCTGATTATCAGGGTGAATTACCCAGTGATTTGAAACCAGAGCAAAAGCTTTGGCTCTATCCAGAATATGAACAATACCGCATCGAAGAGAATGAGTGGTTAGAGGGTATAATTCGACAAATTTCTCGTAGCCTCATTTTGAATTACCGTAAAGTGGCGAATAACTCTACAGTACTCGCTGACGATGAACTCTTGGCAATTGAACGTGTGGTTCGTGATAACAAAGAGGCATTACGATGAGATTACTAATACTTCCACATATCCGCATTCATAACGCTAATGCACTATCGAGTCCGTTCACTATCGGCTTTCCTGCGATGACAGCGTGGTTAGGTTTTACTCATGCGTTAGAGCGAAAGCTTAACCAAGCGGGGCTCGACGAATTAATGTTTGATAGTGTTGCGGTGGTGAGCCATCAATTTGATTTACAAACGCATAAAGGTGAAGGGGATTTCGTCCATTCTATTATTGGCACAGGAAACCCTCTTGATAAAGACGGCTCACGTTCGGCATTTATCGAAGAGGCTCGCTGTCATCTGGATGTTTCCCTTGTTATCGAATATCGCGGTAATGATGACGAAATTGAGCGTGATGATTTCGCTCAGCGGCTACAAGATATGGTCGTGACGATGAAAATTGCGGGTGGTGATATCTTGTCACTGCAAAGGCCAGTGAGCAAATTAGTTGACGAAGAAGATGAACAAGAGACTGCGAAATTACTGCGCCAGTTGATGCCAGGTTATGTGCTGGTTGAACGACGAGAATTGATGGAAGATGCAATGAAAGAAGGCTGTGATGCTCTGGATGCCTTGTTAAGTTATCTGACGGTTAATCATAGCAGCGAACAACTTGAAGACGAAAGTGTCATTTGGCGCAGTCAGCGTAAAGCCTCGGGCTGGATTGTACCTATTGCAACGGGTTTTCAGGGCATATCTCCGCTTGGGCAGGCGAAAAATCAACGAGATCCTACTGTTCCCCATCGCTTTGCAGAAAGTATTGTCACATTAGGCGAATTTGTCATGGTGCATAAGATCAAACACCTGGATGAGATACTTTGGTGCTACAGCACCGATTTAGACAATGATCTGTACCTATGTCAGCAAGTTAACACAATGAATGAATATCAATAAGGAATAACCTCATGGCTAAGAATAACGATACCGCTTCTGTACTCGCATTTGAAAAAAAATTGGTACCCTCAGATGGCTATTTGTATGGTACAAACTGGGATACCAAAGATAAAGCTACTCCATTGGTACTTCAGGAAAAATCAGTGCGCGGTACGATTTCCAACCGCCTGAAAGCTGCAGTTCAAAATGACCCATTGAAGCTGAATGCTGAAGTAGAAAAAGCAAATTTACAACGAGTAGATGCTTGTGCTTTAGGTCAAGAGCAAGACACGCTTAAACTTCATTTCACCCTAAAAGTCTTGGGTGGTTTAGCACAGCCTTCGGCCTGTAATAATGCATTGTTTAAACAAAGCTATAGTGCTGCGGTAAATCAATATATTTCCAAATATGGTTGTTCTGAATTAGCTCAACGTTATGCCACCAACATTGCGAATGCTCGTTTCTTATGGCGCAACCGAGTTGGTGCGGAAGATATTGAAGTACAAGTCAAAGCACTTAACAAAGGCTCAGAGCAAACTTGGACATTTAATGCAAAAGAATACAAGGTGCATTGTTTCGACCATACTGACGAACAAATCAAAAGCTTAGCTGATCGTATTGCGCAAACTTTATCGAGTGAATCTGAGCACTTAATGTTACAAATTGACTGTTATGCAAAGGTTGGTAAAGCTCAGGAAGTTTACCCGAGCGAAGAACTTGTATTGGACAAAGGCAATAGCAAAAGCAAGAAAAGCAAAATCTTGTATGCAGTGAATGATAATGCCGCTATGCACTCCCAGAAAATTGGTAACGCGCTGCGCTCGATTGATACCTGGTACCCTGATTTTTCTGATGCAGATAAAAGTGCTGGTGCCATTGCTATCGAACCTTACGGTGCCGTTACCAATTTAGGAAAAGCATTCCGTACTCCTAAAGATAAGCAAGACTTTTATACCTTCTTTGATAAGTGGGCACGAGGTGAAGCGCTATCCCGTGAAGAAGACGAACATTATGTTGTCGCGGTACTCGTACGCGGTGGAGTATTTGGCGAAAGTGATAAGTAGGTGGCAGTGATGAACTACTACCAAGAAATTACTTTATTACCTGATGCAGATATATCGCTGGGCTTTATTTGGCAAAATGTGTTTCAGCAAGTACACCTTGCTCTTGTTGACAACAAAGTGGCGGACAATCAATCTGCGATAGCGGTGAGCTTCCCTGAGTATGGCAAATCTGGGTTTCCACTTGGCAATAAGCTACGCCTCTTTGCTAAAGAGCAAGCTGGGTTAGAAAAACTGTCGATAGAACAGTGGTTATCTCGATTAGAAGACTACGTGCATATTAAAGGGGTGAAGATGGTTCCCGATGAGGTGACTTACGTTAGCTTTACTCGGAAACAAGTTAAATCACCTGAACGAATTGAACGAGATATGCAGAAAAAAGCGGACCTTTGGGCGGCTAAATCTGGCAGGTCACTACAAGAGTGTCTTGTGGAGCTGGAAAAGACTAAGCCGACCTCGCTCTGTTCATTACCGTTTATCTATTTACATAGTCAACAAACCAAACAACGTTCGCCTGATAAGAGTAGTAGATTTCCGTTGTTTATTGAGATGAATGACATCGGAATTAAGCAAGAAGGGCAGTTTGATTGTTATGGACTGAATGCCAAGCTTAATCAACAAGGCCGTCTGGGGACTGTCCCACAATTTTAACCAATAAAGGGTAAGTTTTTACCCTTTATTTTTGCTCTTTAAAAATAGGTATAAAATACATAGAGTTATAATAGCTGGTATTTGACAGGGTAAAAACATTATTTTTAGCCTAACTATCTGTTGTAACTTTCTTTTATTGATTTATTCTATTGTTCACTGCCGCACAGGCAGCTTAGAAACAATCATGGCGCGCCGATGTGTCGGCCATGTTGTTCACTGCCGCACAGGCAGCTTAGAAAAACTAAACGCGCGCAATATGTATTCGAGAGATGTTCACTGCCGCACAGGCAGCTTAGAAACAAGCGCCAAACCACCCTTATAAGCTGCATCAGTTCACTGCCGCACAGGCAGCTTAGAAAGCCTCACCAAGCATATGCTTTGATGCCTTTGCGTTCACTGCCGCACAGGCAGCTTAGAAAATTACGCGCAGCAAGCAAGGTTATATATGCGTGTTCACTGCCGCACAGGCAGCTTAGAAAAGCCGTTACCGAATCGGTTTATCTTGGCAAATGTTCACTGCCGCACAGGCAGCTTAGAAAACTTAGCAAACGTTTTAGCAAATGACACGCCGTTCACTGCCGCACAGGCAGCTTAGAAATTTCGAGCTTGTTCAAGTTCTCCATCGATAATGTTCACTGCCGCACAGGCAGCTTAGAAAAGACGCAAGGTCTTGCCTGTACTTCTGCCAATGTTCACTGCCGCACAGGCAGCTTAGAAATCCATTGTCATTGCTTACTGCAGTTAGCCCGCGTTCACTGCCGCACAGGCAGCTTAGAAACTTGCGGACACAGCGAGCCAATCTGCATGTAAGTTCACTGCCGCACAGGCAGCTTAGAAAAAGTTAAAACTGGTTACGCCAAGAAAGAAACCGTTCACTGCCGCACAGGCAGCTTAGAAAAGTAATTGAACTCGTACCGGATTCGAGCGACATGTTCACTGCCGCACAGGCAGCTTAGAAATGCAAGTGATTCGACATTTGAGTACCATTCCCGTTCACTGCCGCACAGGCAGCTTAGAAATTTCAACTTTAAGCCGTTTTAGATTCGATTGTGTTCACTGCCGCACAGGCAGCTTAGAAAAATAACTTGTTGAGTAAAAGAATGTTTTTACTGTTCACTGCCGCACAGGCAGCTTAGAAAATCTACTAAATGTGCCAACGGACTAACGTTCGGTTCACTGCCGCACAGGCAGCTTAGAAAATTCTGAATACTGCCTGTAAAATCGGTTAACCGTTCACTGCCGCACAGGCAGCTTAGAAAAAACGGAAAATTGGTAGCTATGATTAATCAACGTTCACTGCCGCACAGGCAGCTTAGAAATAGATAATGTTTCTTGCCCAACATGTAATCACGTTCACTGCCGCACAGGCAGCTTAGAAAGCTATATCAGACAATATTGACGCCCTAAGCAGGTTCACTGCCGCACAGGCAGCTTAGAAATTGCTGCCCCGAAAGTAGAGTTTGCTGATGCTGTTCACTGCCGCACAGGCAGCTTAGAAATGAAAGACTATGGCCAAAACCCAAAGCAGTTCGTTCACTGCCGCACAGGCAGCTTAGAAACAGATAGAATTTTCGACACTTTCCCCAATCCAGTTCACTGCCGCACAGGCAGCTTAGAAAGATCAAACGTATGAGGGGGCGACGCGCACACCGTTCACTGCCGCACAGGCAGCTTAGAAAATATAGACTGTTCGCCAAAGAGTGCGATCAACGTTCACTGCCGCACAGGCAGCTTAGAAAGCCCTGCATAAAGACTGGTGGCACATCAACAAGTTCACTGCCGCACAGGCAGCTTAGAAAATCTTTAACAGAAGTATGTAAAAGCGACTCAAGTTCACTGCCGCACAGGCAGCTTAGAAAGCTTCATGCAGCATGGCATGGTTTCCGGATACGTTCACTGCCGCACAGGCAGCTTAGAAATAGCAAGGATTGTGTTAGCAAATAAAGTCTTTGTTCACTGCCGCACAGGCAGCTTAGAAAGCAGTGAGGGCAAGTTGTGTCACTCTCTCTTAGTTCACTGCCGCACAGGCAGCTTAGAAAATAGGCTGAAGCTGACTCAGTACCCTCTCTTTGTTCACTGCCGCACAGGCAGCTTAGAAACAACTGATCATCAGAACCGCTAACAATAATTCGTTCACTGCCGCACAGGCAGCTTAGAAAGACAAACCCACTATACACAAAGGGCGACAAGCGTTCACTGCCGCACAGGCAGCTTAGAAAATCAATAATGGCATCAATTTTTGCCAACTGATGTTCACTGCCGCACAGGCAGCTTAGAAAATCAGGGCAAGTTCTATCTGAATGCCCGCTGAGTTCACTGCCGCACAGGCAGCTTAGAAAACTTTAAATAGACGTGATGCTTATTTGGGTAGGTTCACTGCCGCACAGGCAGCTTAGAAAGTACTGTAAATACGGCAAATGACGTACTGTTAGTTCACTGCCGCACAGGCAGCTTAGAAAATTTGAACCGTGTCTAAATGAAACCGCCATTAGTTCACTGCCGCACAGGCAGCTTAGAAAAAGTTGGAATAGACGTCCAATCTGGCGTTAATGTTCACTGCCGCACAGGCAGCTTAGAAAGGGAAAAAATGATAATCAAACTTAGACAACACGTTCACTGCCGCACAGGCAGCTTAGAAAATGCTGGAAACTTACACGTAATCACCCTTTCAGTTCACTGCCGCACAGGCAGCTTAGAAATTAGAGCGGCTTTCACCGCCCATTAATAATTAGTTCACTGCCGCACAGGCAGCTTAGAAAAAGTTGATGATGCTCGCCGAGCTGCTTACTTCGTTCACTGCCGCACAGGCAGCTTAGAAAGCCTAAAGCAAGCCGAGAAGAACGCCCGTTCTGTTCACTGCCGCACAGGCAGCTTAGAAAGGCTTGAACGTCAACGGCAGCGGTAAGGAACCGTTCACTGCCGCACAGGCAGCTTAGAAAATTCGTAACACTTGGCATCAAAACCTAAGTTCGTTCACTGCCGCACAGGCAGCTTAGAAAGTCAACGTGGGGCTTTATACGATTAAGGAGCTGTTCACTGCCGCACAGGCAGCTTAGAAATACGGCGTAACCCGGTGTTGAGCCGAGAGCGAGTTCACTGCCGCACAGGCAGCTTAGAAAAGCCGTAACGCTTAACGCACACTAGGTTCCAGGTTCACTGCCGCACAGGCAGCTTAGAAAATAATGATTCGTTTGATGTGGACGTAGATAAGGTTCACTGCCGCACAGGCAGCTTAGAAAACTAAGAACCGACCGCAGACGCGCAGAACGCCGTTCACTGCCGCACAGGCAGCTTAGAAAACCCAAACCATCACCAATAACACCACTCAAACGTTCACTGCCGCACAGGCAGCTTAGAAATTGTATTTCACCAACTTTTTCACCAACCCCATGTTCACTGCCGCACAGGCAGCTTAGAAAACTGCCCCAAATTACCAATAGCACCAAAATCTGTTCACTGTCGCACAGGCAGCTTAGAAATATAATGATTTCGTAGGTGTCTTTGGTAACACGTTCACTGTCGCACAGGCAGCTTAGAAATTGTTCCGGATTGGCGATATCAAAGAGTTCATGTTCACTGTCGCACAGGCAGCTTAGAAATGCTTTTGCAGAGGGTGAGGTTGATGCTATTTGTTCACTGTCGCACAGGCAGCTTAGAAAATCACAGAGCAATCACCAACCGGAAAAAAATGGTTCACTGTCGCACAGGCAGCTTAGAAAAAACCACCATCTTGGACATTTTGTGCGTGGTAGTTCACTGTCGCACAGGCAGCTTAGAAACCCGCTTGATGAGGCGCAAAATCTTTCACCGCGTTCACTGTCGCACAGGCAGCTTAGAAACAAGTTTGGGCGGATTCAAAATATGATGATATGTTCACTGTCGCACAGGCAGCTTAGAAAAATGAAGAAAGCGACGAAGAACTGGCCCTTCGGTTCACTGTCGCACAGGCAGCTTAGAAATCTCACTCAAGTTCAGAATCATTCATTAACGCGTTCACTGTCGCACAGGCAGCTTAGAAATAACTTAACGCCATCAGCGAAGCGTACAAGAGGTTCACTGCCGCACAGGCAGCTTAGAAATCAACAATATTGATATCGGAATAACCAGCATTGTTCACTGCCGCACAGGCAGCTTAGAAACGGGAACACCGCTTTGGCCGTGGATGAGTATGGTTCACTGCCGCACAGGCAGCTTAGATAGCTATCATCGTTAGAAAGCCATCTATATTCACCTATCCACCAAATAATCACCGCTCTTAATTTGGATTAGTTCTGATGTATCGTAGTTGTAGATATATGCCCAGGCTTGGATATTATTGCTTTCGGGTAAGGTGATGGTGGTTTTTTCTCTGATATATTCGTGTGGCCGGGGGAATGTATCTGTACACTCTTCGTACTCATCGAGTCGGATAAACAATTTTTCCTGATTCAGGATCCGATATAATTCTCCATAAACCTTATCACTTGGTTCCGTTGATTTGATGGCTCCCGGATAATGACCAATATCATATAACTTTCCCTGCATGCTTCCGACAGAAACATATTCACAATATTGAGCAAGAACTTGATGCATGGCGGTTGCTGTTTCTTTACGCAGTGTTCCGTAGACAAAAATAAAATCAGTAGTCACTGTTTTTTTCCTTTTTTATATAATAACACGGATAATTTTAAGTTTTCTTTTTACGGTACTGCTCCGTCACAATCAAAATTATTCGAATATAAAAGTATTTCTCCGTTTTTTCCTATAACAAGTTGCTGATGTGCTTCTTCAGCAGTGGGCCACTGAATGGTTTCGATTTGTCGCTGCAGAACGTGGGTCGGTACGGAGTAGGGGCGGGCGAGATTTTGTCTTTGTAGTGTTGTTTCATCCAGATGAAAGATAACTAATATTATCAGAGCCCCATAATTACGCCCGAGAGTTGTTAACTGGTTTCGGTAGTCATTGCGCAGATTAGTGGCGTCCCATACGATATCATGTTTGGTAGCTAACGCAGCTTTCAATCTTGTTCTGGCGATCTGTAATACTTGCCCACGGTTTTTTTGATTACTGCGATCTCCGTGTAATTCTTCCCGGATCTTATCCAGAGAGATAACGTGCCAGTTATTTTGCTTATGCTGCTTAATCCATTCTGATTTACCACTGCCACTAATACCGAATAACAGATACAACCGGCTGTATTTTTGGCAGTGTTCATAGGTTCGGGCGATCGCCTCACTGGGTAATGAGATATCACCTCTGATTAATTCATTAACAGCATAACCATTCACATAACGTTGTTGATATACCGTTGCTTTAACCTGAATATCTTTGCAAAGAAATGCTTCAATATCTGAATATTTCCAGAGCTGATATTCTTCAGCAAACATTCTGTACTCAGCTAATATTGCTAATTGTTTTTGTTTATCAGGGCAGTTTCTGCCGAGCATGTCAGCAAGTTCCAGCCAGTATAATAATTGAATATCCGCATTAAGTGCTAGTTGAAGATATTTCCTGTATTCGGCATTTTTTATGACGAGAAGTTTTGGCCAGTTGTGGTAGCCAACCAACCCCATTATCCGGGTTACAACGGAGTAATCCAGGTTCAGAGACATTAATGGAATAGCAATCAGGTTTCTTCCTTCGGTTTCATGTCGGGGAGAGGTTATACGTATATTGCCATCTATTTCCCGGGTTCTGGTAGTCAATGGTTTTGCTATATCGTGCAGCAAAGCTGCAAGGATCAGTGCCTGTCTTTCTCGTCCGGTAATGTGTACGGCATCATTTTTCAATAACTGGTATAACTCATTGAGAACGGCTTCGGTATGGCGGGCAACATTTCCTTCTGCATGCCACTCTGGGTCTTGTATTGTTGATTCCAGTTGAGTCAGCAACGGGAAAGCAGAAGACAGGTAATGCAAACATTCAGCAAAGTCCGGAGTGTTATTCTGGGTGAGTGATTCCAGCCATTCAGTTTGTGTTATCATCTTCTTCTAACTTATTCATGATCATTGTTGAGTGCATCCAGTGTTTGTCTGTGGTTACGTGCCCTTTACGTACCCATTTGCCGATGCATTTTGAGAAATCGCTATAGAGAAAAGCACCGCTTAGGCGCACAACGTAGCCTTCCTGCCTTACTGGGTCGATACTTAAATTGCGCACTATATGTTCATCCCATATACCCGAATACATCACGGGTACAGTTTTCAGTCCCAATGATGCTGCGAACGAGCACGTCTCTTGCCAGCTCAGACAGCAGTTGTTTTCATTCCAGACAGAAAAAACCAGAAAATAGCTGCTTAGTGTGTCGTAAGCAAGAGAGTGGCGGGCAAACAGATTTTCACCGCAGATACGCCATCCTTTGGGAATTTTCCAGCCGATTTGTCCCTGTAGCGCCCGGATCCATGCCCGGGAAGGGTGATAACGACTGTCTAGAGAGCGTGCGTGCAACCCATCATAGTAGAGAGTAGTATTTTCTCCATCCATTTTCTCTGTAACAGTCACATGCTGATTCTGGAATTGAGTCAAATCCAGCAGGTGGATATCATCGCTGGTATAGCCTAATGACCAGGGAAGATGAGGCGTTCTGGGATACTTATATTTCATTAAGTCGTTCTTCGGCTTTTCCCGGTAATGGCAAATAGGTTAATTTTCAAGATCAATAACAACGGGTTCAAAATCTTCCCCTCTTATTATGATCTGCCGGTTATCAAATACCCATTCCGGGCTATAGTCATATCGGTGAGAGATATAATGATAAGGATAGTGCCCCAGAATAGTGTGATTTCCGGCATCGTAGATCAAAGCATAATAAGTATCGACCAGCTCACTGGTTCCGGGTTGCCCTGCATAGTAGACAATAAGGTAGATTGCTTTTTCCCGGTTAGCCTCTACGACTTCACTTATCCACGGGCGGTTGTTGGCTATTGGGCCGGCGATAAACATTTCCTGTTTTAGCCGGGGATATTCTTTATTGACCAGCCAGTATGATGGCCAGTGTTTTTCTTTTGTTTCAACAATATACCACTGTGATTTGATCTCCTGAATATCTGTGGCGGGCGAGGTGATTCCACAACCGGTATAGACGACAAGCATCAGAGAGATACTACACAATCTGAACCAGAATAACCGCATATTAAAAGCTCCTGTTTTCTTTTTACCGGAAGTCATGCCCAGCGTATCAGGAATGGGGGGCCAACTGCATTCAGCTACCGGATAAATTAAGTTGCTCTTAGTTAAAAATGATGAGCTATATCTCATTTTTATGTGTATTAAAAACAATGTTTCATACCATCCTGATACATTAATCCGGTTATTCGTTTCCTTTCATAAACAGGAGTGCACAATGACCGTTGCAATCAAACCTCTTTCTGTTGCGGTTTTAGGTGGTTTACTGGCCATGGCTGGTCCGGTAATGGCAGATACTGTCAAACTGCGTATTATCGAAACTACTGATATCCATACCAATTTAATGGATTATGACTACTACAAAGACAAAGCATCTAAGAAAATTGGCTTAACCCGTGCCGCTACTTTGGTAAAACAGGCTCGTAGCGAAGTACAAAACAGCATATTGGTTGATAACGGAGATCTGATCCAAGGCAGCCCAATGGGCGATTATATGGCGGCGAAAGGCATTAGGCCGGGTGACGTGCATCCTGTATATAAGGCAATGAATCAGCTCTCTTATGACGTTGGGAATATTGGTAACCATGAGTTTAACTATGGTCTGGATTTCTTGCTGGAAACCATCAACGATGCTGATTTTCCGTATGTTAATGCGAATATCTATGATGTCAAAACTGGAAAACACTTTTTTAAACCGTATCTGATTAAAACCTATACCTTCAAGGATACTGATGGGGATGAACAGCAGATAAAGGTTGGTTATATCGGTTTTGTTCCGCCTCAGGTTATGGTTTGGGACAAAAAGAATCTCGATGGCAAAGTGGTTGCAAAAGATATTAAAGAAACTGCAGAAAAATTGATTCCTCAAATGAGAGCGGAAGGCGCTGATGTGGTGGTTGCTATTCCTCACTCCGGGCTTTCTTCTGAAGCATATAAAGTCGGCGCAGAAAACTCTGTTTATTATCTTACACAGGTAGAAGGTATTGATGCTATCGCTTTCGGCCATGCTCATGCTGTATTTCCAAGTAAAGAATTTGCTGATATTCCAGGAGCCGATGTTGAAAAAGGTACGATTAACGGCATTACGTCTGTTATGCCCGGTCGCTGGGGCAGTCACGTTGGAGTGATGGATCTGACCCTGGAGCAGAATCATGGGAAGTGGATGGTGACTCAGGGACAGTCTGAGGCGCGACCTATTTTCGACCGGGCGACGCAGGAGTCATTGGCTAAACCTGATGAAGCGATTGTAAAAGCACTGGAACATGATCATAAAGCCACTCGTGAGTTTGTGAATCAGCCTATCGGTAAAGCCAGTGATGTTATGTACAGTTTCCTTGCACTGGTACAGGATGATCCGACGATTCAGATTGTAAATCTGGCACAGAAAGATTATGTCGAGCGTTTTATTCAGGGGGATCCGGATCTGGATGGTCTGCCGGTTCTGTCGGCAGCGGCTCCGTTTAAAGCCGGTGGGCGTAAAAATGACCCGTCAAACTATACTGAAGTTGAGTCCGGTGAACTGACATTCCGTAATGCTGCCGATCTGTATCTGTACCCAAATACGCTGGTCACGCTGAAAGTCTCCGGGAAAGAAGTGAAAGAATGGCTGGAATGTTCTGCTGGACAATTTAACCAGATCGATCCTAATTCTGTGCAGCCGCAGTCTCTGATTAACTGGGATGGTTTCCGTACCTATAATTTCGATGTTATTGATGGTGTGAACTATCAGATCGATGTGACTCAGCCTGCCAGATATAATGGTGATTGCCAGCTTATTAATCCGGAGGCGCAGCGTATCGTGAATCTGACTTATAAGGATAAACCAGTCGATATGCAGCAGACGTTTCTGATTGCTTCTAACAATTATCGGGCGTATAGCAACAAGTTCCCAGGCACGGGAGCTGAGTTTGTGGCGTTTGATTCACCGGATGAAAACCGTACTGTACTGGCTGATTATATCGCCAGAGTCAGTAAGGAAAAGGGAGAAGTTGTGCCAAGTGCTGACAAAAACTGGTCATTCACACCGATTCATACTCAGACAAAACTGGATATCCGTTTTGAAACTTCTCCGGGTGAAAAGGCGGCTGAGTTTATAAAGAATAATGGTCAGTATCCTATGGCGTTTGTAAAAACCGATGAATCAGGTTTTAGTCTTTACCGAATTGATCTACGTGATTAGGATGTATTGACGCTTTTGTTATTTTCCGGCCGCCGCTTATCGCAGCGGCCTTTTTTCTTTTCAGTCTCTTCGGTATATCTACAGGCTATTTGAGGTTTGCAAATAGAAGTATGTCAGTTTTTGTTTTTTACCTTGCTCCTTATGACTAAAAAAACACATTATTACAGATAATTTCACTGTATGATTTTGAATAGTTAATCATATATATTGGTTGTGTCTTTTTTTTTGGTGTGTTGTTCTTTTGGGTTGTGTTTTTAACTTGTTGATTTTTATATTCTTTTTGTTTTTGTTTGTCTTGAGAATAATTTTCTGTCTGGATAATTATTCCTATTGATTAAATTCTGAACATTTGCTATTGAGTGGTTTAATTGTCTGTCTTTGTGTTTTTGGTTAGAATATCCCTCTTTATTTTTATGAAACTAAAAACAATGGCAAACAAACATCAGATATTTGGACATCCCCGCGGATTGTTCCTGCTTTTTGGTACGGAACTGTGGGAACGCTTTTCTTATTATGCAATGAGAGCCATCCTGGTTCTTTATCTTACGGATACGACACTTAACGGTGGCCTTGGCTGGAGCCAGAAAGAGGCTCTGGATCTATATGGGATTTATACCGGATTAGTGTACATCACACCTTTAATCGGCGGCTGGTTAGCTGATAACTATTTAGGACAACGCAGATCCATTTTGATTGGTGGTGCCCTAATGGCTATTGGTCAGTTTACTCTGGCACTGCCACATGGATATCTGGGTCTGGATGCGGTCAATGCGTTTATGCTGGGGCTGGTATTCTTGATCGCAGGTAATGGTCTGTTTAAACCTAATATTTCAACCATGGTTGGTGATTTGTATACCGAAGGCGACAGTCGTCGTGATGGTGCATTCACCATTTTTTATATGGGAATTAATTTGGGTGCTTTGCTGGCGGGGATCATTGCCGGTGCAGTAACCAATGAGTTTGGCTGGAAAGCCGGTTTTGCAGCAGCAGGTATCGGGATGCTGGTTAGTCTGGTCATGCAGATGACGCTGGCTCAGAGCTGGTTAGGTAACATTGGGCGTGAACCGGCAGCGGTTACTGATGCCAACAAACAGGCAAATACAAAATCTAAGCCTTTGACGAAAGAAGAAGTTGACCGTATGAAGGTGATTCTGATTATGGGTCTGTTTGTTATTATTTTCTGGGCCGGATTCGAACAGGCTGGCGGACTGATGAACTTGTACACTCAGCAATATACAGATCGTATGCTGGGTGATTTTGAAGTTCCGACGGCATGGTTCCAGTCATTGAACCCATTCTTTATTATTACCTGTGCGCCTATTATTGCGGCTATCTGGGTGAAACTGGGCAGCAAGGAACCGAACTCTCCGGTGAAATTTGCGATGGGACTTTTCTTCCTGGCCATTGGTTTCGTGTTTATGGTTGGAGCGGTTATGGAACAGGGCGGAGATATGACAGTGAAAACGTCTATGCTTTGGCTTGTGGGGGCGTTCTTCTTCCATACTCTTGGTGAACTGTGCCTGTCTCCTATCGGTTTGTCTATGGTAACAAAACTGGCTCCGTTAAGACTGGCTTCTCTGATGATGGGGGTATGGTTCGGTTTCAATGCGGTGGCTAACTATGTTGCCGGGTTGATCGGTGCGCATGTCGGTGAATTTGGTCCAATGGCAATCTTTGGTGGTATTGCAGTGACAGCAACGGTTTCGGGACTTATCCTTCTGGTATTCTCTAATAAGCTGGTGTATTGGATGCATGGAGCTGAACAAATGAAAGCTGCTGAAACTGACGTTATTGCTGACGTTCAGGAAGCTTAAATCCGTCACTTAATGGCCATAAATCTTTTTTCAAATCAAACCAGTTATACTGAAATAAGGTTTATGGCCACCTGTAAAAAAAGCTGTGACCTCAGACGCATATTAAGATAACGTAACGATCTTAACTAAGCAGATGTAAGGCACAGCTGGATGAATCAGGCATTTCTTTTTACCTTCGGGATTATCGTTACCGGTTTTGTCCTGGGGCTTTTATTTCAGCGTTACTTCAGCAAGCTGGCCCCTAAAGTGAGTTTGGTCGCGACCAAAATCGCTCTGACTTCTCTTATCCCTTTCAGTGTTTTTATTTCTCTCTGGCAGCTTGAGCATATGCGGGTGGAGCTGTTCTATCTTCCCGTCATCGGAGCTTGCGTCATCCTGTCCGGGGTTTTGGTCGGAAAAATTGTTTCGGCAAGACATTCTCTGACTGATAAGCAAACCGCAGCATTAGTACCGGTGGCTTCTATGTATAATTTAGGGGCATTGGGTAACCTGATTGTATTCAGTGTGCTTGGAGAAGATGGTGTAGCAGTACTGGCGTTGTTTAAGCTGTTTGAAGAACTGATTTATTTTGGTGGTGTTTTTCCTTATGCCAAGTCTAAGTCTCAGGATGCTGACATGCGTGCAGCCAAAAATAAACGGGTGTGGAGAGATCCTATCTTTCTGATTGCCCTGACAGCGGTATCTTCCGGGCTGGCTCTGAATGTTGCTGGCATTGAACGTCCAGCGTTTTTGTATTCGTTCAGTCACTGGATGATCCCATTCGGCACATTTCTGCTGGTGCTTTCCGTTGGCATGACGTTCAACCTGAAAGGGGGGAAGAACTGGCGAAATCTGGCGGTAGCGACGGCTTTGGCACGCAATCTGGCGGCTGTGATGGTTGTTGTGGTATTGCTGAGCGTATTTGGCCTGTGGCAGGCAGATAATCATTTGGTCGTCTCTGTTTGCCTTATGCTGGCGGTGATGCCGACGGCTTTCATGTCTACGCTTCCTGCGGTACTTTACGGACTGGACAGAGATATAGCGAATACAGGCTGGATTGCAAGCTATGGTGTGTCTGCTGTGATTATTCCGCTGATGCTATTGTACGTAACGCTTTAATAAATAAGGTATAAATAATGGCAGTTCAGCTGTATCTGGGGGGGATGCGTAGCGGGAAGTCTTGCTATGCAGAGCAACAGGCACTTGCTCTTTATCAACAGCAGCGTCTGGCGGAGCCTAAAACCCGTTTGCATTATATTGCAACTGGTGAGGCGTTTGATGACGGCATGAAAGAACGGATCCGGCAGCATCAGGAACGCAGGGACAGCCGCTGGATCAATCATGAGCATCCACTGCATCTGGCAGAGGTGCTGGGGGAATTTTCAGCACACGACATTGTGTTTGTCGATTGTCTGAGTGTATGGCTGAATAATGTGATTCATTATCTGGGGGATGCGGCAGACAGTGCGTGCCTCCGGAGCCGGATTGCAGACTTGGTGGAGGCACTGCGAATGGCTGAATGTACCGTATTCTGTGTTGCGACAGAAGTCGGCCTGGGGGTCATTCCGATGAATGCTTTGTCTCGTTTCTATGTCGATCATGCAGGGTTGATGAATCAGGCGGTCGCCGCGGTGGCTGAACATGTGGCGCTGATAGCGGCTGGGTTACCTGTGGTTCTGAAGGATGAGCGATGATTAACCTGTACCTGTTACGTCACGGAAAAACACAGGGAAAACCAGCACTTAATGGACACACCGATGTAGGGGTAGATGAAGTGATCCAAAAGCATATGGTTCAGTGTTTACGTAATCAGTATGCGTTTAAGAAGGTTTATACTTCACCTATGATACGCTGTAAACGTGTTGCGGAACTCTTGTCTGAGTATGAACCATCTTTAGATATCTGCTGCGATAACCGGCTGCGGGAGCAATCTTTTGGTCAGTTTGACGGTATTCCGTTTGATGAACTGGCGGAAGAATGGCAGACGCTGGAAGCTTTCTGGGCTGCCCCAGCGGAGAAACATCTTCCTGGGGCAGAATCTCTTGAAGCAGGATATTGCAGGGTAACTCAAGCCTGGGAACAGCTTGTACAGACATGCCGGGAGGATACGCTTGTCATTACTCACGGGGGGCCGATCCGTTATATTCTTGCCTGTGTACTCGGTCTTGACTGGCGAAATCCGCACTGGTACACCGCACTGAATATCGGTAATCAGAGTGTTACCCATATCCGGTTAAATCACTATCAAGGCAAAGCGTATCTTAGTGTCAGCTCTATTGGCGTACCGTTAACGGATCCCGCCGGAAATTAGTTGTTGCTGATGACAACGGAAATAAACATGGCCAACCGGTGAGCCTGAAATTTCCCGGATAATCTGCTCAATATCATGTTTGGTGGCGTTGTACAGCAGACCCACCACACTGCCACTGTGAGCAATATTAAGTCCGTATAAGCTGTATTTTTCCACCAAATCCAACAGTTCGGTGAAGAAAGGTTTGGGCAAAATAGCCTGACTTTCAATGGCACTGGTTGTAGCGGCCGCACCTAACAGACTGTTCTCTTGTTTTTGTATTGCCTGTGCCAGCAGATATGCCGCCTTAGAAAGCCGGTCTGCTGACCGGATCAGTGCCGGTCTGCGTGGAAGAGTGTGATAGGCAGCGGTATCTATTTGTGTATGACTTTCCAGAACAAGGATATCAAGGTTCGCAGGAGTCCCTAATTGCTTGCTGATGGTTCCTTTGTGATGATCAAACAGGGTCAGAACACTGAACATTGTACTGTCTGTCGGCTCCAGGTGAGCACACAGGGCGGCAATGTCCTGCTCTGTAATATTTGCCCTAAAATGCCGGTAGGTAGCAGCAATAGTCGCGGCGATGTCTGCTGTACTGCTTGCCATCCCTTTAGCGACCGGAATATCAGACGCATAGTCAATCTTTAACCGGGCGGATTCAGTGACAGGGATCTCCAGTGTTTTAAGGGCTAGTTTCAGCGCCTTACGCATCAGCGGCCGCTCTCGGTATGGGAGGGAATTTCCGGTGGTAACGGATACGGTGCTGAACCAGTTAATCGGGCATGAAACCAGTTTTTCACTGCCGGAAATCCAGCCTTGGATCAATTCCCCACATGAGGCCGGGCAGGTGGCTTCAGCCATGAATAAGTACCTGTTTCAGTGCCTGAATAAGATGTTGATTTTCTTTTCTTGATTTAATCGCAATACGGTAAAAACGCTGATCCAAACCGATATAATTAGCACAACTGCGGATCAATATTCCGTATGGCATTAATAGTGACTGTAAATCCGTATTTTTATTGCAATGTTTGAAAAAGAGGTAGTTTGCCGCCGGAGGAAAACATACCAGTTCAGAAAACTCCTGCAGAGCTGTCATAAGATACGTCTGCTCGTTTTTGAGCCATGCATAGGTCATCTGTCGGTAATCTGTATCGTTAAACAACGTCTTTCCAGCGAGCGCAGCCAGAGCATTAATTGTCCAGGGTTCCCTCTGATCGCGGATTGTTTCCAGTAACCGTATGTCTGATGAGATCAGGTAGCCTAGACGCAAACCGGGCAGGGCATAGAATTTAGTCAGAGAACGCAGGACGTACAGGTGTGAATATCGCCCAAGATAACGGGTTGCGCTCTGATATTGTGGGATAAAATCCAGAAAAGATTCATCAATAAACAGTTTGATGTCCAGATTCCGGCACTGTTCGATGATCTGCGTCAGCAGATGCGGATCTGGGAGCAGGCCGGTAGGATTGTTGGGTGTACAGAGAAACAGACAATCAAGGTTTGCCGTCAGTACCGTCAGTAGCCGTTCGGTGAGCTGAAATCCGTCATCTTCACTGAGCAGGAAGTTTGTGATCTCACAACCGACACGCATAAGTGCGCGGCGGTATTCGGCAAATCCGGGTTCCACCAGCAGTGCTTTTTTCGGCTGTGCATAGTGTGCCCAGAGAAAAATCAGTTCGGTTGCTCCGTTTCCGGCCAGCACATAGTGCTGCGGGCAGCTGTGGTGTCTGGCGATAGCCTGATGCAACTGGGTATAGTCGATATCCGGATACTGTTCAAGACAGGACAAATTGTCGACAATCAGTTGCCGTATCTTGTCTGGCATGCCAGCCGGATTGATATTGGCACTGAAATCGATGACCTGTTCAGGGAGGAGGCCATACTGTTCTGCCATCTGGAGAACATTGCCTCCATGCTGTCCGCTTTTTGCCATAACCTGTTGATCCGAGCTTTAGGAAAGGCTGCAATTTACCACTTTTACAATTCATATCACACATTAACTTGATGATTAATAGGCTTTCCCTATAATGAATCGCTAAATCTGTCATTTCGATGCGATATCCAGTTTAGGATACGGAAGTGAGGTGAAAATCCTCCGCAGCCCCCGCTGCTGTAATGCTGACGACCTGATTTATCCACTGTTGTATACGGGAAGGATTCAGGAAGGATGAAGCTAAGCCAGAAGACGAGTCGAAATGATCTCAATACTCCTTCGGTGGGAAGTGAGTGAGGGAAGCTGCCTCTGTATCTGTTCCGGGGCGGCTACTTTCTGCTTGTTCCCAGTCCGAACCCTATGTGTAAGTGGACTATGCAAGCGATTTTAATTGCGGGGACAAACAGCGGTAGCGGTAAAACGACTATCACGTTGGGGCTGATCCGAGCCTTAACCCGCCGTGCTTTTCAGGTACAGCCATTCAAAGTCGGGCCGGATTATATCGACACGGCCTGGCATACTCAGGCAGCCAACGTTCCTTCACACAATCTAGACCCGTTTATGCTGGATGACAATCGTCTGTACGAACTGTTTGTCCGGCAAACTCAGCAGACCGATATTGCTGTTATCGAAGGGGTTATGGGGCTCTATGATGGCTATGGTGCCGATCCCTATTATTGCAGCAGTGCCGGTGTAGCCAAAACGCTCAAATGTCCGGTTATCCTGGTGGTTGACGGAAAGGCAATATCAACTTCAGCCGCCGCTATCGTATCTGGGTTTCAGCAATTTGCTCCGGATAACAATATCGCTGGTGTCCTGTTCAATCATGTGAATTCAGACCACCACTATCAGCTTCTGAAAAATGCCGTTGAGCAATACTGTCATATTCCGGTTCTGGGGCGGTTACCCAGTTTACCGGCTGTTGAGCTGCCATCAAGACATCTTGGACTGATGACCGTTCAGGACTCTGAACTGCGCGTCAGTCACTGGGATTTGCTGGCAGATGCAATGGAAGAAACGGTTGATTTGGATGCCTTGATCAGACTGGCGCAGATGCCGCCACCAGATATGAGCCTTGAACCCTGTTCATCAGTTTCTTTGCCCGGAGAAGGGTTGACGGTTGCGGTTGCAATGGATAAAGCCTTCAACTTTTACTACCAGGCGAATCTGGATCTGCTTTCTGCAAGCGGAGCTCAACTATGTTATTTCAGCCCGTTGGAGGACAGTGAACTGCCTGTCTGTGACATGGTGTATTTAGGAGGTGGATACCCTGAAATGCATGCAAAAATGCTTTCTGACAATCGTTCAATGCGAGCTTCAATACTGCGTGCCCATCAGAACAGTGTTGCCATCTATGCTGAATGTGGGGGGCTGATGTACTTAGGAATGCAGCTTACTGACCTTGAGGGGCAGATGTATCCCATGGTCGGGATACTGGATGGTGAAAGCCGGATGACGGCAAAACTGCAGCGCTTTGGGTACTGTTGTGCTACTGCCATGCAGGATACGTTATTGTGCAAAACAGGTGTTGCGTTACGGGGTCACGAATTTCACTATTCTGAATTTACTACAAATTTAGCCCCGGTGTTTACCCTGCAGAAGCGACGAGACGGGGAAATAGTTTCAGAATGGCAGGGCGGGTATCAGGTGGAGAATACCCTTGCCATGTATTTGCATGTTCATTTTGCTCAGTCGCCGGATATGTTGCTGCAATGGTTCCAGAGGGCTCGCCGGTGATGTTGCTACTGACTTATGTTGCTGCATTTATCCTTGATTTACTGATGGGAGATCCGCCGGAGTGGCCGCATCCGGTTCGCTGGATAGGTTCTGCAATCAGTCGCGGAGAAAAGCTTATTCGTCTTTGCTGTCATCGCCAGACGGCTCTGTATATTGCTGGAGGACTTCTCTGGCTGATAGTGGTCGGTTTGAGTGCTTTTGTCACATGGACACTGATTAGTGTGTCTTTTTATATCCACTGGGTGTTTGGTTTTGTCGTACAACTTTGGCTGGCAAGTACTGTACTGGCGACCCGATGTCTGAAAGATTGTGCTTTTGCGGTGCTGCGACCATTGCAGAAAGGTGATATCAGTGAAGCCCGGAAACAGCTTTCTTATATCGTTGGCCGGGATACCAGTGAACTGAATGAAGCGGCGATCACCCGGGCGACAGTAGAAACCGTGGCTGAGAATACTGTGGACGGGGTGATTGCTCCGCTCCTGTATTTGTTTATCGGCGGCGTTCCGCTGGCAATGGCATATAAAGCGGTTAATACGCTGGATTCTATGCTTGGCTACCGGAATGAACGTTACCGGGAGATTGGATTTGTGTCCGCGAGACTGGATGATCTGGCTAATCTTATCCCAGCAAGGTTTTCACTGCTCTTGTTTGCTTTGGCAGCTCTATTGTTACGGAGGAATGCTCCGCGCGTATTGAGCGTTGGCTGGCGTGACCGTTACCAGCATAAAAGTCCGAACAGTGGCTGGCCGGAAGCATCTGTTGCCGGAGCGTTAGGGGTTCGTTTAGGCGGGCCAGGTTTGTATTTTGGTGAACGGGTAGAGAAACCCTGGATTGGTGACGCGATCCGTGAGATCGAACCTCTGGATATCAGTATTGCAACGCAGCTTATGTATCTAGCATCAATGTTAGCTCTGGTTGTATTTTCTTTGTGTTACATTGTCACTTTTTGAGATGAGTATGGACTATATACAACAGCCGCAGCGCATTGAAGCGATGAGTTTTAAGATTATCGATCAGATAATTGCCTCAGAGTATCCGGATTATCGTTTTCAGAATGAGCTTGAGAAGAAAGTAATCACACGGGCAGTGCACACAACCGCTGATTTTGACTGGCTGGAAATCCTAAAATTTTCACCAGCGGTGCTGGATCAACTGCAAGTTCTGATCCGTGAAGGCTGTACTTTCTATACTGATACCAGTATGGCACTTTCCGGCATTAATAAGTCACTATTACACCAGTTCAACTGCGATATCCAGTGCTATATTGCCGATCCTATGGTGGCCGAGCAGGCAAAATCTCAGGCTATTACCCGTTCTATGGCGGCAGTGGATAAAGCATTGGCACGGTCTGGCAGAAAAGTGTTTGTGTTTGGTAATGCGCCAACGGCTTTATTCCGACTGATGGAGTCTTGTGCTGACGAATACCCGGTAACGATAGGTGTCCCGGTTGGATTTGTTGGTGCTGCAGAGTCAAAACTGGCGCTGTATGAGAGTAATTTTCCTTATATCACGGCGTTAGGGCGTAAAGGTGGCAGTAATGTTGCTGCAGCCATCGTTAACGCCGTATTGTATTACATGCGGGAGATACAATGAGTCAAGGGACTGAGCCGGATTATGTCTGGCATAGGGGTAAAGCATACCGTAAAGGTTATACGACCGGCTCCTGTGCCACCGCTGCTGCAAAAGTGGCGGCATTAATGGTCATGCGTCAGCAACTGATCCATCAGACATCAATTGTCACCCCGTCAGGTGTTTCGCTGAATCTGAATATTGAACATGCATCAATTGATATGAATCAGGCTGTTGCCTCAGTACGTAAAGATGGCGGTGATGATGTGGACGCCACGCACGGGATGTTGATCTTTGCCAGAGTGACGGTAACTGAAGGCGTTGATATTGACATCTGTGGTGGTGAGGGTATCGGTACGGTAACCCGTAAAGGTGTCGGGCTTCCTGTTGGTGCAGCAGCTATTAATAAAACACCACGCCATACCATTCAGCAGGAAATCCGGGAAGCGATAGGCCCGAATAAGGGAGCCATTGTTGAAATATTTGCACCGGAAGGCCGGGAACGGGCTCTGAATACTTATAACGCCCGCTTGGGTATTGAAGGCGGTATTTCTATTATCGGTACATCCGGGATTGTCACACCCATGTCGGAAGAGAGCTGGAAACGTTCACTGGTCATAGAACTGGAACAGAAAAAAGCTCAGGGGCATCAGCAGGTCATTTTGGTTCCGGGTAATCATGGTGAACGGTTTGTCCGGCAGCAGTTGCATATAGAACAAGATATTGTCGTTACCATGAGTAATTTTGTTGGGTATATGCTACAGGAAGCCAACCGGCTTGGTTTCCGGAGAGTTTTGCTGGCAGGTCATATCGGCAAACTTATCAAGGTGGCATCCGGTGTATTTCATACCCATTCGCATATTGCCGATGCACGACTGGAAACCTTAATTACTCATCTGGCTTTGCTCAACGCCCCTCATTCTCTGCTGCACCAGGTTTACCAGTGTCTGACAACAGAAGAAGCTCTGGAACTCATCGAACAAGCCGGATATCAGCAGGTGTATCAGGTGATTGCTACTCAGATTGTTTCTCGTGTTACCGGCATGCTGAAGTATGCCGGGCACTGTATAGAGTGTGATGTTGTGCTGTTTGCCTATGATAATAGTGTGCTCGGATCCAACCGTCCGGTCGTGGATATTGTGGAGGATTTCCGATGATTTATGTGGTTGGCACCGGTCCGGGCGATCCCGCAATGCGGACTCTGGCGGCACAATATCTTATTGATCAAGCTGACGTTCTTGCCGGCTGGCCAAGACTGCTGAATCTGTATCCGGATTTTCGCGGAGAGCGGCTGGAACTCTCAGGCTCGATGGACAGTATACTGGAATCCTTATCTGCGCATGTATCCAGAAACGTAGTGGTTCTGGCCTCGGGTGATCCCTTGTTGTTTGGTATCGGCAAGCGCATTTGTGAACATTTTTCTGCGGACGAAAGACAATGTGTACCTGGGATCAGCGCAATACAGATGCTGTTTTCTGAGATTGGACTGGATATGAATGATCTGTACATCACCAGTAGCCATGGTAAAACGCCAGACTTTGATTTCCTGTTCGCACACAGAAAAGTTGCATTGGTGACTGACCATAGTATCGGTCCTTATCAACTGGCTCAGGAAGCACTGAATTATAGCCCTGACTGTACCTTTATTATCGGCGAGAACCTAGGGTATGTGGAGCAGAGGATTTCGATATTGAAGCCAGCGCAGGTACAGCCTGAATATGACATGAATGTTGTGGTGATTCTCAATGAAAGATAGTGTTTTTTTGCGTGCAGAAAAGGTGCCGATGACAAAACGGGAAGTACGGGCTGTAGTGCTTGAGCGGCTGGAGCTTGAGAAGGCCCGCAGGTTTGCTGATATCGGTGCCGGTACCGGCAGTGTGGCTATTGAGGCGGCTCTGCGTTTTCCGCAACTGACCGTGACCGCCGTAGAAAGAACACCCGCTGCAGCGGATATCATGCAGAAAAATATGCAGGAACTGGGTTGTCAGCAGGTAGTCCTGATTCGGGATGTGGCTCCTTGTACGCTGGAAAGCGGGCTGGATGCCATCTTTATTGGTGGCAGCGGGGGGAATCTGGAAGATATTATCCAGTGGGCACTGGAACGACTGATGTATGGTGGGCGGCTGGTCATGACTTTTATTTTGCATGATAACCTGCATGAGGCACTCACGTATCTGCAACACTGTCCGGTGAAGCAACTGGACTGTGTACAGTTACTGGCATCATCTATGACACCGCTCGGAAGCAGTTATTATTTCAAGCCAAACAATCCGACATTTATTGTTTCGTGTATTAAGGGGAGTTAACCAATGAACAGTATTGATAAAACGAAAGTGTATTTCGTCGGAGCCGGACCGGGAGATCCTGAGTTGATCACTCTAAAAGGTTATCACCTGCTAAAGCAGGCTGATGTTGTTATTTATGCAGGGTCATTGATTAACCATGATTTGCTGAATTACTGCAAAGATGGTGCGGAATGCCATGATAGCGCCCGCCTGAATTTAGGTGAAATACTGTCCCTGATGGAAGCCGGAATACGCAGTCATAAGCTGGTTGTGCGTTTGCAGACGGGGGATCTTGCTTTGTACGGTTCAGTACGGGAACAGGGTGAAGAGCTGGCAAAACGAGGGATCGGCTTTCGCTGTGTGGCCGGGGTGTCATCCTTTCTCGGCGCCGCCGCAGAACTGGGAGCAGAATATACAGTGCCGGAAGTATCCCAGAGCCTGATTATTACCCGTATGGCCGGGCGAACCCCGACACCGGAACTGGAATCTCTGGAGCGTTTTGCGCAACATCAGACGTCAATGGCGATCTTTCTGTCTGTACAAGGTATATCAGAGGTGGCAGAAAGGCTGGTGTCTGGAGGTTACCCGATAAACACACCGGTTTCTGTGGTTTACAAAGCGACATGGCCGGACTGTCAGATTATTAAAGGTACGCTGGAAGATATTACCCGGCGGGTTGAGGCGGCAGGAATCTATAAAACGGCTCTGATTCTGGTTGGTCGTTTTTTGGGCGACGAATACCACTATTCCAGGCTGTATGATGCGGAGTTCAGCCATGAATACCGTTAAGTGTGGATCTATTTCTGTATTTACACTGACTCCCGGTGGGCAGAAGGTTGCCAATAAGCTGCAGGAGTTTCTCTCTGTCAGTTGTTATTGCGCAGAAAAATATCTACAGGATGGTTTTATCCCGTTCAATGGCAGTTTTCAGGCCTCGGTGGCAGAAGCTTTTGCTAGGGACAGTGCCATTATTGTGGTTGGTGCATGTGGCATTGCTGTGCGCAGTATTGCTCCTTTGATTGAAGATAAATTGTCTGACCCGGCGATCCTGGTTGTGGATGAAAAAGGTGAACATGTGATCAGTCTGCTTTCCGGTCATATTGGCGGAGCCAATGTCCTGACCCGCTATATTGCGAGTATTATCGGTGCCAGACCAGTGATTACAACAGCGACCGATATTAATGAAAAATGCTGTTTTGATCTGCTTGCTGAGCAGATGAGTGCAACGGCCGAAGATTTTCGTTATGCCACAAAAAATATTAATCAGCTATTGGTCAGTGGTGAAAAAGTCGGACTATTGATTGATCCTTGGCTGACAGAGTATATCGGATTTGATTTGAGCGGTTTTGATACCCGGGGATTGACATTGGTTACTGAAGATGAGGTTTCAGATCAGGATCTGGCTGCTTTGATTGATGTTTCTCTGCGGTTACATCGTCCGATATGGCCGGTGCTGAGTCATCAACTGATCCCTAAGCGGATTGTTGCGGGAATTGGTTGTCGCAAAGGGGTTTCGCCGGAAGTTCTTTCTGTCTTGTTCCGGGAACAGATGGCGTTGCTGAATCTGCACCCTCTGTCTTTGTCGGCGATTGGCAGTATCGATGTTAAGAAGAATGAAACGGCGATCCTTGAGCTGGCTTCTGCTCATGATGTGCCATTCAGAGTGTTTACGGCGGAAGAGTTAAGCGAATCTTCTGCTCGCTTTCCTGCCTCTGAATTTGTCCTGAGAACGATCGGTGTGGGTAGTGTTTCCCAGCCAGCTGCCTGGCTGTTAAGTCATGGCTTTCTGCTGGGGGAAACGGTTAAACAGCAGGGGGTCACTATTACCTATGGAGTGGTTAAGTCATGTTATACGTAGTGGGAATAGGTCCGGGCGGACTGGAGATGATGACTGGTCAGGCAAAAGCCGCTATTGAAGAGGCAGATGTTATTGTCGGATACAAGACCTACACCCATCTGGTGAAAGCACTTGTGGGAGATAAACCGGTAGTAAAAACAGGAATGTGTAAAGAAGTCGAGCGGTGTCAGGCAGCGCTGGAAATGGCTCAGGCAGGAAAAACTGTGGCGTTGATCAGTAGTGGGGATGCCGGAATTTATGGCATGGCCGGGTTGATTCTGGAAATGGTAACGAAGCATGACTGGAACGTGGAAGTGAAAGTTATCCCTGGCATGACGGCTTCTATTGCTGCAGGTGCGATTCTGGGGGCACCGCTTATGCACGACTTTTGCCATATCAGTCTGAGTGATCTGCTGACTCCATGGGCGATCATCGAGAAACGTATTATCGCAGCAGCTGAAGCGGATTTTGTTACCTGTTTTTATAATCCGCGCAGCCGGGGACGGGAAGGGCATCTTAAACAGGCGTTTGAACTGATGTCGCCATATAAGGGACCACAGACTCCGGTTGGGATCGTAAAAGAAGCAGGACGCCGCAAAGAAGCCAAATGGATCACTACATTTGCGGAGATGGATTTTGAACGGGTGGATATGCGGACAATGGTCATTGTCGGGAATCAATCTACTTATATTGATCAGGGACTGATGATCACCCCCAGAGGATATCTGTTGTGAGACCGGTGCATGTTCTTGTGTTTGGCGGCACATCTGATGCGGTTGATATTTGTCGGGTTCTTGAATCTAATGCTGTCCGTTATACCTTATCTGTTGCAACTCAGGAAGGAAGACATATGGCGCAAGGTTTGAAAGGAACCGTCATTGATGGGCGTTTATCAGAACAGGCAATGAGTGGATGGATGACTGGTAATGGTGTCGATATGGTTATTGATGCGGCACACCCTTATGCTCAGATATTGCGCCAGACTATTCTGTCAGTTTGCTGTTTACTTGATTGTCCAGTGCTCCGTTATGAACGCCCTGGTGCAGAAGGTATACCGGAACATCCTCTGATTACTAGAGTGTCGAATGTTGAAGAAGCCTGCCGGAGTATCAGTGTTGGATCGGAAAAAGTGCTGTTGACGACAGGGAGTAAGGATCTGAAAGCATTCTGTTCTCAACTGCCGGATACCATACTGTACGTAAGGGTACTGCCAACCTCAGGTGTAATTGCCGGATGTGAAGAACTTGGTCTGGGGATTGACAACATTATCGCTATGAAAGGTCCGTTCAGCCGGGCAATGAATCATGCTTTGTATCAGATGATTCAGCCAGATGTTGTCATTACCAAAGAGTCAGGTCAGGCAGGGGGATTTGCGGAAAAAATTCTTCCCTGCATTGAACTGGGTATTAAGTGCATTGTGATTGAACGTCCGGAACAGGTGCTATCGAGCCAGTATACGGATGTTCTGAGCAGCATTGATAAATGTGCGGCATTATTTCGTCACTGGAAGTAACAGGAATATCTCATATGAAAAAAGCATTACTTATTATCAGCTTCGGCACCAGTTATCCGGGGGCAAGAAAACTGAATATTGATGCCTGTGAAAAAGAACTGGCACAACATTATCCCGACCGGGACTGTTTTCGTGCGTTTACCTCATCCATGATAATTCGGAAGTTATCTCAGCGTGACGGGCTGGACATTGACACCCCTCAGCAGGCACTGGAACGTCTGAAAAGAGAAGGCTACAGGGATGTGTTGATTCAGTCTTTACATATTATCAATGGAGATGAATACGATAAAATTGTTCGTCAGGTGGAGAACTATCAAAGCATATTCGACTACCTTCAGCTTGGTTTGCCGCTTTTGAGTGGTATAGAGGATTATGAACAACTGATCGGGGCGGTTAAATGCCAGTCTCCGGCATTACTGGCCGATGAACGTCTGGTATTGATGGGACACGGTGCAACCCATCATGCGTTTTCTGCTTATGCCTGTCTGGATCATATGATGCGGAGTAAAGGACTGCCTTTTATTGTTGGGGCGGTGGAAAGTTATCCGGAGATTGATACCGTGATTAAGCGACTTATACAAGAGAAGGTTCGAAAAGTGTACCTGATGCCTCTTATGTTAGTAGCGGGGGATCATGCGATTAATGATATGGCTTCCGATGAAACGGATTCCTGGAAAACGCTGATCTGGAATGCGGGTATTGAAGCTGAACCAATCGTTCAGGGATTAGGGGAGAATCCTAAGATCCGGGGAATGTTTGTGCAGCATCTGAAGGCTGCCGCCGGGAAGATTTGTCTGCCAGAGGATAAGGTCGCGTGATGCAGGGAAAGTTGTATGCCATCGGAACCGGTCCGGGAGCGAGTGACTTGATCACTGTCAGGGCTGCAAGGTTACTGGAAAAACTGGATGTACTTTATGCACCGGTCGGACGTAAGGGGTCAAGCAGTCTGGCTTTATCGATTGTTGAAGAATACCTGGGGGAATCGATTCAGATTAAAGAGCAGCATTTCCCCATGACAGCAAATACAGCAGAAAAGCAGCAGGTATGGGATGAGGTCGCAGACGAAATTAAAACGGACGTTACATCAGGAAAGCAGGTAGGATTTATCACTTTAGGTGACAGCATGCTGTTTAGCACCTGGGTGTTTTTGCTGGAACGTCTGTTGCACCAGATTGATATTGATGTGATACCGGGGATCACGTCGTTTTCTGCTATCGCGTCACAGGCACAGTTTCCTCTGTGTATGGAACAGCAGTCACTGGCTGTTATGCCGTGTACGGCAGAGCCGGATGTTCTTCGTTCTGCTTTGAAAAACCATGAATGTGTTGTGCTGATGAAAGTGTATGGACGTTTTGTTCAGATTCGTCAGTTGCTGGATGAACTTGATCTGCTGGATCACGCGATCCTTATGGCAAATGCCTCTATGCAAAGTGAAATCTGTTATTTCGATCTTCGAGTACTCAGTCCGGAAGATACTCTTCCGTATTTCTCAACCATTCTGGTGAATAAAACCAGAATGGGCAGTTCCATTAAAAAAAGCGCTGAACCTGATTTTGTGGTGGATTAACTTGCTATGAAAACCTTTTTAGTTACGCTGCAGTTTATGAGCCGTCTGCCTGTACCGCAGAGGTGGACCCGGGATTTTGATTTTGACAATACCCATAAAGGTATTATCTGCTTCCCGTGGGTAGGGCTGATTCTCGGGGGAATCGCTTCTGTGGTGGTAACGAACTTTGCCGGAATTCTGAACTGGAATAGCCTGTTAAGTGCTGCGATCTATGTGTTTTTGCTGGCTCTGCTAACGGGGGGCTTTCATCTGGATGGGTTGGCTGATACTGCTGACGGTATCTTTTCTGCCCGGGCACCGGAACGTATGCTGGAGATCATGAAAGATAGCCGGCTGGGGACCCATGGTGCTCTTGCTCTGTTTTTTGTTCTGACGCTAAAAATACTGGCGCTTGCACAAGTACTACAGCAATTCCCTGATAAGGCCTTACCTGTCATGATCCTGACGCCGCTTATCGGCCGGACTCTGATGTCTCTACTGATGTATAAGCAGCATTATGCCCGGGAATCCGGACTGGGGCATCTCTACATTAATAGAATCTCCCTGGCACATTTGTGGATAACATTAATGACCGCAGCTGTCATGGCAGGAGTCATTCTCGGCTGGAGAGGGGTGTTTGGCCTTCTTCTGACAGGTTTGTTGTGCCTGTTGTATCGTCGTTATATCAACCGGGTGATTGGGGGGCAAACAGGGGATACTCTGGGCGCTGGTAATGAACTATCAGAACTCTGTTTTTTGTTGATAATGATCAGCATATACGGATAAACAGGCGATAGCCTTTAAGTAATGGAAAGAGAAAAATAATGACGCAATTACTATGTGAATCCAACTTACTATGTGAACTCAAAAAGTCTATCTTGCCTGTTGACGAAAACGTCAGGCAATCTGCCCGGGAGCATGTTGACCAACTGTTTAAGCCGATTGGCAGCCTTGGTCTGCTGGAAGATTTGGCTTGCCAGCTGGCGGCTATTTACCGCACTACAGACTGGAAGACAGGATCCAAAAAGATCTTTGTAATGGCTGCTGATCATGGCGTATTTCATGAAGGTGTTGCATCCAGTCCTCAGGTGATAACGGCCATGCAGGCCATGAATCACCTGAAAGGAACTACCGGGGTTTGTGCTATCGGTTATGCCAATAATGTTCAGGTTGAGATGATTGACGTAGGTATTGATTGTGATCCTATCGAAGGTATTACGGATATGAAGGTTGCCCGAGGGTGCGGAAATATTCTGAAAGTGCCGGCAATGACTTACCATCAGGCAGAAATGCTGATCCTGAATACGGCAAATCATGTAATGCAGGCTATCGAAAATGAAGGACTCAGCGTAATTGGTGTTGGAGAGCTGGGCATCGCAAATACCACGCCAGCAGCTGCAATTGTAAGTGTGGTTACTGGGCACGATCCGGAGGAAGTGGTGGGGTTGGGAGCGAATCTTCCTGCTCACCAATTGCAGCATAAAGTGAATGTAGTGATGGCCGCAATCGCTGAACGGGCACCAGATCCGGAAGATGCCGTAGATATTATGGCTAAAGTCGGTGGGTTTGATTTAGCTGCGATGACAGGCGCAATGCTAGGGGCTGCGGCTATGAAAACGCCGGTCGTTTTGGATGGTTTTCTTTCTTATGCCTCTGCGTTGATTGCGTGTCTGCTTGAACCTAAGGTGGCCGGATATCTGGTTCCGTCACATCAGTCAGCAGAAAAAGGGGCGGCAGTGGCTCTGGCGCATATGAAACTCCGGCCTTATATCCACATGAATTTACGTTTGGGGGAAGGCAGTGGTGCGGCTTTGGCTATGCCATTTATTGACGCTGCGCATGCCATGTATCACCGGATGTGTACCATTCAGGACAATGGGGTAGAGCTGCCTGAACCGGCATAATGTATTGCCTGAATAGCACCAACAGCCCGGTGAAAATTACCGGGCTTTGTATTTGAGGATCAGTACTGGAAACGCACAGCCATCAGGAACTGTGAACCGTATAGTCCATTATTTCGGATACTGGCACCCAGAACCAGTTGCTGAGTAGAGTAAAAACGACCACCTACTTCATAAATAGTGTGGTTGTCGTCGTCTTCAACCAACTGGCCGATTTTTGCATGAGCTTCAACATTGTCGTAGAACCAGATACGGGGACCGATATTGAATTCAGTCATAAAGGTTTCCCCAACCGCATCATCTTCAGCTGTTTTTACGTTATGGATAAGCATTTGTCCCTGAATATCCATAAAACTGCCCATAGGACCGTTAAAACCGACACCACCGGCAATATCCCAGTCACCTTCAAATTCACTATCTGCTTTAATAACAAAGTGGGAATTTTCAGTAAATTGTGTCGTAAATTCGCCACCAGCAGTTGTCGGACTACCACCGAGACGGAAATCAACGGAGTTATAGTTGAAGTTATTAGCGTATAAACAGGAAGAGAAAAGCGACGCTACACCCAGTAAGGCAAGTGACCGGAAAGAAAATGACATGAAAACTCCATATATTAAAAAACGTCAACACTGTTAAATCCTAGCAAAAAACAAGCCATATAAAAGGTTTTTGTCTCAGAATAACTTGTCGGTTGCGGAAGTGGTAAGCTTCCGGCTGATATCAGGGCGTGGTTTGTCTGGCCTTTGTCCTGATATCAGTCGAAGAGCTGCGGCTCTTACTTTTTAAAGACGTCAATAAAGTCCCGTTTCAGAATTGGATCCCGGCGGGCTTTTTTAACCTGTTTAACCATATCCTTAACACAGTTATATAGAACCTGATCAAGTAGCTGAGCCCGATAATGTTCCTGTTCTTCATCACTCATCGTCTTCGGCAGATTCAGTGTATTCGCTTCTTCCATAAAACTGACGCCAGCAAATGCCTGACTGGTGGAAACCAGCGCATGGAATTGTTCAAAGTTATCCAGAATATTCTGAGCACTGGCTGGCATTTGGTCCCAGGCCTCTCTTACGACTTCTTCTGACGCTTCGTGAATAGACACTACCATTCCGATCATTTGTTCCGGTATTTCATCGTATTCGATTACCGTACGCAGCTCTGCAGAAACTGTTTCAAGATCGATTTTGGCGATATTTTCATTATTGTTGTCAGACATAAATATTACTCAGTTATAAAAAATGTCATCCTAAAAAGAAAAGATCATGAATACAAGAAATAGGTATGAAAAAAGCCACTTAAATCAAAGTGGCCTTTTAATTGATTCGAAGTGTATCAGATGGCACTGACATCTTCTGCTTGCGGACCTTTCTGGCCGTTAGTTACAACAAAGGTAACTCGTTGCCCGTCCTGCAAATTACGACGGCCTGTACCGTTAATAGCCGAGAAGTGAACGAATACGTCTTTACCGCCGTTTTCTGGTGTAATAAAGCCGAATCCCTTATCCTGGTTAAACCACTTTACAGTGCCATTGATTTTCTGACTCATAATAAACTCTATATCCATGTAAATATTGATGCTAATTGCATCAAATATTTACACTACAATAACAATTAGTGATCTTCCAGTGAAAATAGTGTGATATTTAAACTCTGTGATCTATGCGATTGTTTATACGGAAACCTGATTTCTGCCACCTTTTTTCGCCCGATATAGCGCTTCATCAGCGGCTTTTATAACCTTCTGTGGTTTTTTTATTTCAGAGCTGTCCGCCAGACCAATACTGATAGTTACATTTACCGATTTATTTTTAGCCGAGTTTCCTCTCTGTTTGGTGCCGTCAGTATGGTTCTTGGGACGTTCCGCCTGATTGCGCAGAATCATCTGATAGTCTGCAATACTTTCACGCAGTTCTTCAAGATAATCAATCGCATCATCGGCATATTTACCCTTAAAAAGAACAGTAAATTCTTCTCCGCCGTAGCGAAATACCTTTGCCCGCCCGCCAACCTGAGTCATTTTACTGGCGACCAGTTTCAGCACGTCATCACCGGTATCATGTCCGTGGGTATCATTGAACTTTTTGAAATGGTCCACATCAAGCATGGCTATTGAATATTTTTTTCCAAGGTGAGTCAGCTCAGTTTCTAAGGCTCTTCGTCCCGGGATCCCGGTAAGCTGATCAACGTAAGCCAGCTCATGACTGGTAGTGATAATACCACTGATCAACAGTATGCCAGCCAGCGAAAACAGCACGCTGGAAATATAAGGTTGCTGGAACATAGCAAATGTCAGCCCTGATAGCAGCAGGCAGCTGTATACGGCAACATCGAGTGTTCGGTTCAGTTTTAGTACGGCAATACCTGTAGCGCACACAATGACAAAATTGTACAGAACGACCAGTAATGGAAGTTTAGATATTTCCGGTACGGAAAAAAGCCATCCATTCCACAGGGAATCAGCCCCGGCTTCCTGATAGTAATTGACGGTAAAAATACTCCAGCCGCACATACAACCCAGCAGGCAGGTATAAATAAATCCGGTCAGAGAGAAAAAACGTTTCTCGGGAAATGCGTAAACAATGATACAAGCTACCGGCAGAATAAAAGCCAGAATCGAGAACTCCAGCTTGGTGGTTCCGGCAGAAAGTGGCGTTTGTAGCCGTTCCTGAATAACATAGTATGCAATGCCCATTGCCAGAGCGATCATACCTATTCGTCCCTGATTAAACCCCTGACAGAGTGCCAGAGAAACACCAAACAGAATGTATGGCAGCATGTCGACAATGCCGGGATTTGACTGAATAAGAAGACTTGTATTACCGTGGCTCAGCAGCAATGCCGCGGCGAGAGCTACAGGAAAAGAGAAGCGGAAAATGTTTGAATGAATTAATGGCATTATTACTGTATTGACGATGGTGATTAAAGTCAGTCTATTTATTTAAAATTTCAGGAATAGGATACAGTGATTTACAGTATTTCTCATTAGATTTGTGAACTAAACTGTGGCGCAGACAACATTACTGGGATAAAGGAGCCTTGGTCGATGTGTCAGAATTTTTTCTTCCTACTATGTTGTCTAAACTGTGGCTATGATTAAGTTAGTTGGGTAAGCGAACATACGGAGAATAACATGCAGATAAGTGTTGATGTGCATAATTATATGGAAACGCTTGTAGGGTCTAAGCTTGCGAAGCTGGAATATACAAAAAAATATACGCATGAGCAGCTAGCCGATTTGGCTTGTATCGCATTGAACCAGTTACGGCCGGTTTATATTCGTTACGATATTGATTTTCTGTCCCGGTTACCGGAAGAGAAACTGGTCGCAATGCAGGAGCAGGCTATTACGGCTTTAAAAGCGGCAGAGTCATTGATTGTTGATGATCAACGTAAAAAACGTGATGACGGCGATATCCCGGTAATAATTGCAGAGCGAAGTGATGATGATGAGCTGGAATGGTATGAAGAGCCGATTATTCCAGTAAAAGGTCATAAGTAGTAAGATGCTTCGTATCTGTTAAGTTGTTGTCGGGAGTATAACGTGGGGTTATTTTCAAAGTTATTCGGTTCTGTAGCAAAGGAAAAACAAGTGGAGGTTGAGCCGTTTGAATATAAGAGTTTTCTGATTTATCAGGAAGCTCTGAGTGAGCACGGACAATACCGGATTGCCGGAAGAATCACCAAAGAAATTGATGGTGAGATAAAAATCCACAGATTTATTCGCTCTGATTTACTTAGTTCGGAGCGAGATGCTAATGAGATGATGCTGAATAAAGCTAAAATGTTTATCGATCAGATGGGTGACAGCATTTTCGGCTAAAACGCAAGATTTTCTATGGTTTGAAATTTTGCAAACTTCTTGTTATGTATTGTCTTTTGAAGAGTCATTTGCACATGGGCAACTGACTCTTTTTAATTATCATAAAACAACATTCTGGTTTGACCTCTGTTTAGTGCTGTTTTCGTTGAGTTTTTGCTTTCTAAAAGAGAGAATCTAACGTTTTCAGTATAGAATGGTACTGATTTGAGTTTTTTTACCATAAAACGCTTGAAGTCAGGGTCATCGTCAGATAAAAACAGAACATTTATTGTGCCAATAGTAGGGAATAACGATGCAAATTGGTGTGCCTAGAGAGATACTCGCAGGTGAAACACGAGTGGCTGCAACACCTAAAACGGTTGAACAGCTATTAAAACTGGGATTTGATGTCTCAGTCGAATCAAATGCCGGTATACACGCCAGCTTTGATAATGCAGCTTTTGAGGCTGCCGGTGCTTCTGTAGTAACAACAGAGGCTATATGGGATGCAGATTTAATTCTGAAGGTGAATGCGCCTTCAGACAGTGAAATAGAGCTGATTAAAGAAGGCGCAAGTCTGATCAGTTTTATCTGGCCTGCTCAGAATGCAGAGCTGATGGAAAGACTGTCTTCTAAGAAAATTAACGTAATGGCGATGGACTGTGTTCCTCGTATTTCCAGAGCACAAGCTCTTGATGCGTTAAGCTCTATGGCGAATATTGCCGGTTATCGTGCTGTGGTTGAAGCTGCACACGAATTTGGCCGTTTCTTTACCGGACAGATTACTGCTGCCGGTAAGGTTCCGCCAGCGAAAGTACTGGTGGCTGGAGCCGGTGTGGCAGGTCTTGCTGCTATTGGCGCTGCAGGTAGTCTGGGTGCTATCGTTCGTGCTTTTGACGTTCGTCCGGAAGTTAAGGAACAAGTCCAGTCAATGGGCGCAGAATTTCTTGAAGTTGATTTTGCAGAAGATACAGGCGCTGGTGATGGCTATGCAAAAGAAATGTCGGATGATTTCAATAAGAAAGCGGCAGAGCTCTATGCAGAGCAGGCGAAAGATGTTGATATTATCATCACGACAGCACTGATCCCGGGCCGCCCTGCTCCTAAGCTGATTACCAAAGACATGGTTGACAGCATGAAAGCGGGTAGCGTGATTGTCGACCTTGCGGCTGCCAATGGCGGTAACTGTGAATACACAGAAGCAGACAAAGTTATCACGACAGCTAACGGCGTGAAGGTTGTCGGGTATACCGACATGGTGGGGCGTTTGCCAACTCAGTCTTCTCAGCTTTACGGCACCAATCTTGTCAACCTTCTGAAACTGCTGTGTAAAGAGAAAGACGGTAATATCGATATTAATTTTGAAGATGTTGTTCTTCGTGGTGTTACTGTTGTCAAAGAAGGTGACGTGACCTGGCCGGCTCCGCCAATTCAGGTATCGGCACAACCGAAAACAGAATCAGCACCAGTAGCGCCAAAAGAAAAAAAAGAAGAAAAGCCGGTTTCTCCGATTAAGAAATTTGCGGGACTTGCTCTGGGTGTTGCTGCATTTGGCTGGGTTGCCAGTGTGGCTCCGGCAGCATTCCTTTCTCACTTTACAGTATTTGTTCTGGCCTGTGTCGTTGGTTATTACGTAGTCTGGAATGTGACTCATGCATTGCATACGCCACTGATGTCGGTAACGAATGCTATTTCAGGCATTATCGTTGTCGGTGCTTTATTGCAAATCGGGCAGGGAAGTACAGCAGTATCAATCCTTGCATTTATCGCTGTGTTAATTGCAAGCATCAATATCTTTGGTGGTTTTACCGTGACCAAACGTATGCTTGAAATGTTCCGTAAAGACTAAGGAGTAATAAATGTCTGCAGGATTAGTACAAGCCGCATACATTGTTGCTGCGGTTCTATTTATCATGAGCCTTGCGGGGCTGTCTAAGCAGGAATCTGCCCGTGCCGGTAACTACTATGGTATTACCGGTATGACAATCGCACTGGTTGCGACTATTTTTGGCCCGGAAGCATCTGGTTTTGGTTGGATCATTCTTGCGATGGTTATCGGTGGCAGCATCGGTATTTATTATGCTAAGAAAGTTGAAATGACCGAAATGCCGGAACTGGTTGCTGTTCTGCATAGCTTTGTGGGGATGGCTGCTGTGTTGGTTGGTTATAACAGCTATCTGTACCATGGTGTTGAACTTGAAGGTGCAATGCTGAGCATCCATCTGGTTGAAGTGTTCTTGGGTGTGTTTATTGGTGCTGTTACTTTTACCGGTTCTATTGTTGCATTCGGTAAGTTGCGTGGTGTTATTTCATCCTCGCCGCTGAATATCCCGCATAAACATAAACTGAACCTTCTGGCGATTGTGGCTTCAACGCTGTTGATGATCTATTTCGTTAAAACAGAAGGCAGTATGTTTGCACTGATGGTGATGACGCTAATTGCTTTTGTTTTTGGTTATCATCTGGTGGCATCTATTGGTGGTGCTGATATGCCGGTGGTAGTCTCCATGTTGAACTCCTATTCCGGTTGGGCTGCGGCTGCGGCTGGTTTTATGCTGGCAAACGATCTGCTTATTGTAACCGGTGCATTGGTGGGTTCTTCCGGCGCAATTCTGTCTTACATCATGTGTAAGGCGATGAACCGTTCATTTATTTCAGTTATTGCCGGTGGTTTTGGCCAGACAGTATCTGTAAGTGCGGACACTGAATATGGTGAGCACCGTGAAACCAGTGCTGAAGAAGTGGCAGACATGCTGAAGAACTCTAAGTCGGTAATCATTACTCCGGGATACGGTATGGCGGTTGCTCAGGCTCAGTATCCAGTGTATGAAATTACAGAAAAACTGCGTTCACAAGGTGTTGAAGTTCGATTTGGTATTCACCCTGTAGCGGGACGGTTACCGGGTCACATGAACGTTCTTCTGGCAGAAGCCAAAGTACCATATGACATTGTACTGGAAATGGATGAAATCAATGATGATTTTCCTGAAACAGATACCGTTCTGGTTATCGGTGCAAACGATACGGTTAATCCGGCAGCGCTGGAAGATCCAGGCAGCCCGATTGCTGGTATGCCAGTGCTGGAAGTTTGGAATGCACAGAATGTCGTTGTGTTTAAGCGCTCGATGAATACCGGTTATGCAGGTGTTCAGAATCCTCTGTTCTTCAAAGAAAATACCCAAATGCTCTTTGGAGATGCGAAAGAAAGTGTGGAAGCTATTTATAAGGCTCTATAATTAATTAGCTTTTACAGTATACTGACACAGATTAAGAACCAGCCTATATATTAGGCTGGTTCTTCTTTTTTGGGTCAATCAATATCTATCTGATTTAATCATATATATATACCGAGGTTACTTCGGTATAGTAAATAAGTGGCGTTGATTAAGGTTTCTGACTTGTATATTCGTATCATTTTAACATTATGCTATCTGCTCTCGTCTGGGGCATGGGCTGATGAGAGTCTTCCTGAAAAGGTGGAGTCTTTTATCAACTTATTTGACTACACACAGGCAAGTTATGTTTATGATATTCGGGTTGTTCAGGCAAATTTCCCAACCAGACTGATTGTTCAGGAGTCTATGCTGCCGCAAACAGCAAGATATCCCTTGAAAGATATTCAGCAGCTTTATTCTCTGTCTGAGAAATGCAGCGGAAAGCTCCCTTTAAGCCCATTGGTGACTGAGCCTCTAAGTTTTATCAGAGCACTCTGCCGGGGAACATCTCTTCCGGAAAAGTGGTTTTCCCGCTCTGGAATGATTCATCCTGGAGGGGGCAGTTACGCTGCTCGCTATGTGGCTGTGCATCCGGAAATGTTTGAGACACTGCAGAATTATATGCATATACAAGAACGTCCGCAGGCACCGGAGGATCAACTGCTAGGGCGACTTCAGAAGATGTCATATACGGCATTATCATCGTTAATTGCCGGTGCTGACATGTTTATTGAAGATCAGGAACTATGGCTCAGAAACGGGGATAATTATTATCTGTTTCCGGCGGATCTCTGGCAGAAAAATAGTATAGCAGCAGGGTTGATGTACAGCATGGTTGATGAAGACAGTTATTGTTCTTTGCGACGTGGTAATGTGTGCTGGGATGAGAAAGATAACTCGGACTTATTACTGAAGAGCATGATCGCTCTGGTTATTCTGAATGTGTCTCTGATGATTGGCTGGTTTGTATACCGGTGGAATGTAAAGCGTCAGGAACTGAGAAGTCGTATGTTAGTGTTGCAGATACTGACCCATGAGCTGAGAACCCCTATTGCAAGTTTATCATTGACAGTGGAAGGATTCAGAAGGTCATTCAGCCTGTTGCCAGAATCGGTTTATGGTGAATTTACACGTCTGTGTCAGGATACCCGAAGGTTAAGGCAGCTTGCCGAAGCAAGCAAAGATTATCTTCAGTCTGATACTCAGGCAATGGGAACACAGTGGATCCCGTCTGTGGTTGACTGGCTTACGTTTCGTTATGAAGAGAATGAATATCATATCGATATAGTGGCAGAAAAAGATGCGGCTATAAAAGTCAGTATTTACTGGTTAGGCACTTGTCTGGATAATCTGGTAAATAATGCGGCAAAGTATGGTATAGCGCCTGTCAGAATACAGGTAAGACTCCTGAAAAATGGAGTAATATTCAGTGTAATTGATCAGGGATGTCTGACTCATAAGGACTGGAAAAAGCTAAAAAAACCGTTTGTAAGTAAATCTGGTCTCGGTTTGGGACTAACAATCGTTGAATCTATGGTTAGCCGAATGGGAGGAAAAATGACTCTCGAAGGACCACCAACGACATTTATAATGGAGATACCTTGTGAAACAGACATTGCTACTCGTTGAAGATGATAAGAATCTGGCGGATGGGCTGTTAGTGAGTCTGGAACAGGCAGGCTATGAATGCTTGCATGCTGAACGTATTTCGGAAGTAGCGCCTCTATGGGCGAAAGCAGCGCTTGTCATCCTTGATCGTCAGCTCCCGGACGGTGATTCGGTTGAACACCTTAAGGAGTGGAAAAATATTAGCCCGGTTCCTGTTATTTTGTTAACAGCAAGAGTAACGATTAAGGACAAAGTTTCAGGTCTGGATGCCGGTGCGAATGATTATCTGACAAAACCGTTTGCGGAAGCAGAACTTTTCGCCAGAATTCGGGCTCAGTTACGTAGTCAGAATGACAGCGATCAGGATGATGATTCAAAAGTGATTACCAGTAACTTGGTTATAGATAAAGCAACACGTGAAGTCGTTTATAATGGTCAGATGGTAACGCTGACCAGAACGGAATTCGATTTGTTACTTTTTCTTGCCAGTAATTTAGGGAGGGTATTTACCCGGGATGAACTATTAGATCATGTATGGGGGTATAACCATTTTCCGACGACCAGAACCGTTGATACGCATGTGTTACAGCTTCGCCAAAAGCTGCCCGGACTGGAAATTGAGACCCTGAGAGGGGTCGGATACAAGATGAAAGCCTGATGTTCAAACGTGTAGGGTTAGGCTTGTTGTTACTATTCTCCCAACCTATGGTGAGTGCGGGAGATTGGTTTAATGAACAAAGTTCACTTACCAGAGCTCACCAACTGCTGCTTGAGGATAATCTTACCGATAGTTTTTCTGCGATGGTGCAGGCATGGCAAACTGAAAATGCCCCTTATATAGCACCACACCTGAATGAATTGCTACTGAAATCGCTGGATAAAGACTGTGGAAAAAGCCTGCACAGTGAAGAATTACCGGATTGGCTAAAAAGAGTTGTGATTCGGAAGCAATCGGTACAAAGTCCGGGAAGACATACGGAAAGAGTTACTGTTGAAGTTAATTCAGGTAAAGAAGTCGATACGATAGAATTAATTAAATGGCCAGATGAAAAATTATCCAATGCATCTGATCCCGAACGCGTTGAAAATAATAGCCGGGAGAGCTTTGTCTATCAGCGAGGCTATATCTTGAACAGGGCTCTGGAACCGGGACTGTATCAGCTTAAGGTTCATGCTGAAGATGAAAAAGAAGTGTGGCATTCCTGGATTATCATCAGTCATTCTTCTCCTAAACAGATCGTTCGCTGGCAGTCTCAGGATAGCTGGGTCGTTGATAAGCAGGAACTTTTAAATTCTTACTGCCCACTGCCAGTTTTGAATGTATCTTTGTATGACTACGCTGATAGCGAATATGTTCAGGTATGGCATCAGGATTACGAAGCAAATTATCCTTCTGTTTTACCTGCCATAACGCTGAATCCTAATCGTTATGTTCTGGCAATATCCATCGCACATAAACGCTGGCAAGGGCAGATCCTCATCGAGGAGCAGCAGGTTATCAGTAAAACTTATGATATATCTGAAGAATAGTCTATAAAGAATATTCTCCAGTAGCCGATAAAAGTGAATACTGTATTTCTTTGGGTCTTGTTATGTACAAACTTCGCTTATCTATTGCTGCTGCACTTGTTGTCTCATCCACATTTTCTGTTGCCGGGAGTTATGGCGTTGAAGCCCGGGGCTCTGCTATGGGAGGGACGGGGGTCGTTGCCGCAAATTATCTGACCGCTCCTTTTTACAATCCTGCATTGACAGCCATTTACCGACGTAATGACGATGCCGGGATGTTACTGCCGAGTGCCGGTTTGGTATATAACGATGAAGATGGCCTGGCTGATGAAATCGATGCTTTGTCAGATGCAATTAAACTGGCCTCCAGTGACGCTGTCACCGCTGCCACAAATGCTCAGCTGGCTATGGATAATATGGACGGCACAGATGCAAAGCTGGAATTTGGTGGGGCAGTTGCCTTCGGAATTCCTAATCCATATTTAGCTATGAATATTTTTGGCAAGGCGTATATGGAATCGTTTGTCACCCCTAATTTTAGTAGTGATACCGATACATTAACCCGGGCTCAAAATAGTTTCATTGAAATTGCTTCTGTTGGTGTAGCTGAAGCTGGTATCTCTATTGCGAAATACCAGACAGTTCTTGGCCAGCATATGTCGTTTGGTATTTCACCCAAGTTACAACGGGTTTATTCTTACGCTTATGCTGCATCAGCAACAAATTATGATCTTCAGGATTTGATGGATAATAAGAATGCTGAAACTACGTTCAATATAGATGCTGGGGCAATGTGGTTTTACGGTCCGTTTCGTGTGGGCTTCTCTGCAATGAATCTCATCTCAAGAGATGTTGAAAGTGAACCGGTTCTTACAACCGGTGGGGCAAGTAAAACCTTTACATACAAAATTCAGCCTCAATACACGGTCGGAGCCGGATTGGTGTTTGACTATTTTACCATTAGCGCGGATTATGATTTGACTGAAGATACTCGTTTTGATGATTTTGAAGATAATACGCAATGGCTAAAAGCTGGGTTGGAACTGGATATTATGCGTCAATTACAACTTCGTGGTGGTTATAAGAAAAATATGGCCTATGAAGATAGTGAAGGGACATTTACTGCAGGCATAGGACTTTCGCCATTAGGACTGTTCGAGCTGGATCTTACTGTAAGTTATACCAATGAAGATGCTATGGGTGGGTATATTAATTTTCTGACCACATATTAGTGCTCGACAGTGTAAGGTAAACCATCTATATTCAGCCTCTGCATTTTCAGAGGCTAATATGTTTAACGACCTACCGACTTTATCACATCAGGAACAGCAACTGGCTGTAGAGAAAATCCAAGCCTTAATGGCACAGGGGATAAGTACAGCTAAAGCCATTCAAATGGTTGCTGAAGAAATCAGAGCCAAATTAGAAGAGGAAAAGCAGAAGTAGATTAGACGGACGGGCTTATGCCTGTTTTTTCATTAGAGCGAAGTGTTGTAACGCACTATAACTAAATATCATCATACCTACCATAATAATCATCTATCCCACAAAAACACAATAACAAGAAAAAGCTCTTCAGGACTTCAGCATTCAGAAAAAGGGGGCTTGAATCTGGCAGGATCATTAACTCCACATTGAGCTGATCCATAAAACATATAAAAATAAACTATTTATCAAATAGTTATCACATAACTCTGCATCATTTATGTGGCGAATAGCTCTACTGCGCAGAAAGATCATTCATCACTCAAATTTGTAATAAATTTACAGATCTTAATGAAAGACGTTCAGGCGTTGTTTTTCTGTAGTCATTTGTGCTGCGGGTAGATTGAAACGTGACAAAATGAAGTTGGTGCTTACTTTGCGTATAGCTGGGATTGATGGGACTTTTGGTAGTGGCGGTGTTTTTTTCCAGAGTCTGTGAGAATGTTCGTCCTGGTGATTTGGTTTCGTCAGGTAAATGTTTGCATCATCTGAACAGCGCAGACGGCGTTCACAAACACCCCGAATGATGTGCAAGCGACTTAACTCATTATCACTCATAGTTACCAACATCTTAATGTTTCTTAAGTTTGGTTCCGGTAGTGTTAACCATAGACAGAGGCGGGTTTATGGAAACATTTTAACTTTGCTCTAAAGTGACAGTATAACTTTAACCTCCATACAAAGTGCGCATTACGTGCGTTATGTTAAATATAGTACAATAAAACCTGAACTCTCCATGCCTATCAGATTTTACTTACACAAATTACCCACCAGCCAGCTTAACGGTATAGCCTTTTTTCTCCAGATGGAGTTTTAGCTTATCCCGGCTATCGCCTTGAATTTCTATATTTCCATCTTTTACTGCACCACCACAGCCACATACTTTCTTCAGCTCTGCTGCAAGCAACTTTAACGGAGCATCATCAAGGTCAAGGCCCGAGACAATACACACTCCTTTACCTTTGCGTCCTTTCGTCTGACGTTGTATCCGGACAATACCATCACCCTTAGGGCGTAGTGGCTTGTCTGCTTCAGGTTTGATCCGGCCAGTTTCTGTTGAATATACTAATGTCATCTCTTTCTCGCTGAGTGTGCATCAATATGTCTCTTTAAGGCTTCTTTACCACCTTTAATTAACTTACCATTAAAAAAACAATACCAGCCATTTTTCGCGCCCGTATCATTCTTTAAAAGATATCCGTTATAAGCCTCCTGTTGTTCGCCCCCTTCATTTCTTTTGGGGGCTAACGAAGCAAATTCTTTAGGGTCAATCATTGATGCAGTATCACACCACCAGTCAATTGATTTTTTTACCGCAGCAAGGTTACCGGATAGGACTCTGTTTTTTATTTGGACACTCCAAACATCTGGCGCACTTGCATTTGACTGAAGAGTGAATCCTCGATGAACAGTTGTAGCCATAATAAACCTTTTTGCGACGAATAATACTTAATATAATAATTGTATTTCATTGTTATTCAAGCGTAATATTAAGTATGTGAAATTTAGTTATAGTGCATAAGATGAAAAAGAATATCCCACCTATTAATAATATTCATATCCGGAAAGCCAGTGTTAATCTGTTTTCCAGAGCCATTCTATGTAGTGATATCAACCAATTAACACATGGTCAATACTCAAAAAGTTCCATATTAGCAATGACATCAGACTGGAATAATTTTATTTCATTTTGTGAAGCCAAACATGTTTCCCCTCTTCCTGCATCAATCACGGCTGTCCGTCTTTTTCTCGAGACAGAAGCAAAAAAAAGAAAATTGGCGACCATAAAACGATACAGTGTCACAATTGGCACTATTCACCAACTACATTCCCTCCCCGATCCGACAGCACACAGGCAAATACGCTTTACATTACAGGCGATCAGAATGGATAAACACGGAGATGCCCGGCAGGCAAATGCCTTTACTCATCAGCACCTTCATGAGCTAAATCGGTTAATGAACAAGGAAAGTAGTGTAAAATCACACCGGGATTTGGCTATTTATTATGTTATGTTCGAATGTGCCTTAAAACGGGCGGATTTACGTGATTTACAGTTTACCGCACTGGATAAAAGTAATAACCAAATAATGATCACTATAGGAACCGCTACCTATAAGCTGAGTCATGAAGCAAGTTATATTTTCAACCAATGGTTAAAATATATTCCCGAGCAGTCAGGTTCTGTATTTCGCCGAATAGACCGTCATGGCAATATTGGCTTTGAAGCATTAGATGATTCATCTATCTATCGAATATCCCGCCAGGCCAGCGATATATTAGGACTGTCAACAGAGATGCGATTTACCGGTCAGTCAGCCCGGGTTGGCGCAGCAAAAGAATTAGAACAACAGGGATATGACCTGAAATCAATTCAGGAATTCGGACGCTGGCTATGCCCGGTAATGCCTGCCCAATATCTGGGCAAGCAAAATACTGCAGAGCTGGAAAAAGCCAAATTTCGTATCATTAAACCCTGGGAGTGAGGCTGTTTTCAATTGCCTTAGCAAGAAAGTCACAAACCTGATGACCGTTATGTTCAAGCATTTTCGGAAACATGGAAATCGGAGTCATACCCGGAAAAGTGTTAACCTCATTCAGATATACTTCACCATGTTCTGTCAGGAAAAAATCGATCCGAGCAAGATCTTTAAGCTTCATATGCCTAAATACCTTACGAGAGTAGTCACGAATAAGGGCAATTTGTTGCTCAGATAATCCTCTGGCCTCAACTTCGGTTATTGAGTGGCTGACTGAACTGTATTTTTCATCGTATGAGTAAAAATCACCTTCCGGAGCAATCACTTCTCCCGGCTTGCTGATAAATAACTCACCATTAATTTCATACGCAGCAACTTCCAGTTCTCGGGGTTTAACTGATTTTTCTATTAAAACCTGATTGGAATAAGAGAAAGCTGATAATACCGCCTCAGCTAAAGCCTCTCGATTGGTGACATTGTAACATCCAACAGAAGACCCCTGTGATGCTGCCTTGACAAAAACTTTTCCCCAGCGGTCAAATGCTTCTTCTGCCCTGGTTAAAGATTCACTCGTATGGTCAGAAAGAAACAAATAAGGTGTATTCGGAATACCCAGTGCGTCATACCACAGTTTAGAGGTTATTTTATTAAAACTGTTTCTACTTGCCTCCGGTCCGCATCCTAAAAATGGAATACCAGCCAATTCAAACATCGATTGTAAATCACCAGTTTCACCAGGAAAACCATGGATACATGGCACAATATAGTCAACTGAAAGCAGTCCGTTCTCAGTACTTAATCCTTTATTATGCAGATCGAAAGAGACCTGACTCCCATCGTTCATAACCCAGCAATCAGAACGAATCTCTACACAGATGATATTAAAGTCAGGTTGTGTCTGTAATTGCTTCTGCAAATACGCGGCAGAAACAAGCGAAACCTCATGTTCGGCAGAGCCTCCGCCGCACACAAGAAGAATATTTTTTTTTAGCATGACCCTGATTATCTTAGCTTGTTCAGTTTCGGGTAGGCTGAATTTTTGATCTCATCCAGACTTTTTACAAAAGGTTTTCTGGTTCGGAAAAACTCTGGCAGCGATTGAATCGCCGCTTTTGCTTCCGATTTAGTCGCATAATCACCATATAGAATAGCGTACCAGTCTGTTCCATTTACACGCTTGAAATGCTCCCAGACAGGGCCATCAGGAAGTTGATCCGCATATGAACGAGACTTATAAGGACTATCAAGAGCAATAACCTGCAGGGTATAACCAAATCGCTGATTTCTGTCTATCTGTTGCTGTGTTGGTGGGATAATCTTTACCCTTTTAGTACTGGTAACGACCGGTGTTGTCTGTACCGTACGTACTGGGGCTGGTTGAACAAATACAGGGGCAGGAGCCGGAGAAGCTACCGCTACCTGTTGCGGCGCAACAGGAGCCGACGCTATTTGTGGCTGAGGCGGTTCCACCGTTGATATATTTTGAACCTGAGGCACCTGTTGTTTTGCCAGACCGCTTGTCTGATAATCCTCTCTATAGGTATCTGAACTTACATCAGTGGTGTAAGTCCCGGATGAACATGCGGCAAGCAATGCTGTAAAGCCTAATATTGAAATCTTTTTCATGATGACTTAATCGAGTTAAAACAGAATCATAGATGATGATGCCTTTGGTACGGCGGATAATCAAGTATCTATTGAGTATTTTCAGGCTGCTTATTTCCCTTGTTGGTTTTCTTTTTTCTCTTTGTTGTACATTATACCTGCAACAATGACAAAAACGATCACCAGTACCCATTCCATACATTTATCCATACCTTAAAGAGCATGCTTAAACCCTAACACATTTTGCCGGTAAAAGCCGTGAAATTCATGAAAATAGACAGCAGTATATTTATCTTCAAATCACATCAAAAAAATGGAAATATTATGCAGAAAAAACTTGACGTCATATTTATGAAATTAAAAAAATTCCTTTTGTGAATAAGAACTTTTGTTCAGCTAATGTCCGTTGAGGGCTGGCAAAAGATCCTACACATCCCACACGAAGTTATCCAAATCTTTATCCACCGTTTCTGTGGATAAATCCTTTTTTCTGTGGGATAAACTTTTTCTTTTACCCTTTTACTGGCTTTAACAATTTATATATCAATGTATTAAGTACGATCAACAGAGTCAAAAAGGCCAAAACCGGAAGAACCAGCCACATCCATGGATGTGTATGCCCCGCTAGTCCAAACCCAAATAGCATGACACTCGCAACACTTATTTCCGCTCCAGCACTGGCAATAATACCGGCAACAAAAGCCATCAGTCCGTATTCATACCAAATCGTGCGGGTAATATTATCCCTGCTAGCACCAAGTGTCCGGTATAAACGTATTTCATCCTGCCTTTGCGCAAGGCCAAGCCTTAATAACGTAAAAATAAGCAGCAACCCTGCCAGCACTCCCAACACAGCCAACACAGTCACAGACCAGATAATCTGTCTCAGCAGCTCCTGAATCTTATCTCCCATCGATCTTACATCCAGCAGGCTTACTGTCGGAAATGTTCGGGATAATGCTTTTAACACATCCTGATGATGATCTTCGACCCGAAAACTAACCAGCCAGGTAGCCGGAAGATTTTTGAGAACATCCGGCGTAAACTGAAAATAAAAATTAGGTTTCATTTCCCGCCACTCAACCTGACGGACAGAATTCACAATAGCAAAAACGGTCTGACTGTTAATAGTGAATCCAAGTCTATCTCCAATCTGAAGACCAAGCTCATCAGCAACACCCTGTTCGACAGATACACCATGTTCAGGCGACCATTCACCATCTATGATTTTATTTCGCTCAGGAATACTCTCAGCATAGGTCAGATTCAGTTCCCGCCTCAGAGAGTCCATTTCCCTGTGGCTATTAAACATGGATTTGGCATCAATACCATTTATTGTCGACAGCCGTCCCCGTATTATCGGATAAGCCTGTGACCGTAACAAATGATGCTTGTCCAGCTGTTGCAGATAAGCATCAACCTCATATGGGGCCATATTGATAGCAAATACGTTGGGTGCACTATCAGGGATAGTCTGCTGCCAATCATTCAGCAGATCTGTTCTGACCAGCCAAATGACTGACAATAGCATTAATGAGAGAGCAAGAGCGCTAAACTGAATACCAGAAATAAACGGTGAACGACTGATCCGGCTGACAGCCAACTTCATTGCAGCAGAGGCAGACATCCCCTTCAGAAACCGAATCACCACCATGCTTAGTAATGCCAATACCAGCAGGAGAAGTAACATACCAGCAATAACCATCCAGATAAAATAATTATTCCTGTATACAAGCAACAGAGGAATAAGAGGAACTAAAACCAGAATATAACGAAGCCGCCCGCCAGATTCATTTGTTACCTGAAAGACATGTACTGCTGACGTATTAATCAGGCCAATCAAAGGGATACCCAGCGCAGGTATCCCAATCAACAAACAAGTAACAATAGCAATCAACGCCGGTTTAAAACCATATCCAGGAAGGGGATCCGGTAACAGATCAACCAAAGGAAGCCTGAGTAAATATTCCAGCCCGACTCCAGTTATTCCTCCGAATATAATTCCTGAAAACAAGAGTAGAGAAACCTGAATCAACAGCCAACAAGTAAGCCATTTCCGGCTAGCTCCCATACTCTTCAACATAGCCACGGTTTGTCTTCTTCCTGAAACATAATGCTGACTGGTCAGGATCAGAGTAATCGCAGCCATGATAATCACAATCGCAACAGTCAGAGACAGGTATTGCTCTGTTTTCTCAAACATATCGTTATCCCGACGGCTGCTTTTCTGCTCTCTCCAGTGCTCACTCGGCGTTAAATCCAGAGTGTTCTTCAGATGAGTCAATGTTTCTTCTTTTCCTGTGAGATACAGATTTGAACGGATACGCCCTCCCGGACGTAAAGCTCCGGTAGCAACAATATCTGACTGGTGCATGTACACTGCAGGCATTTGACGGAAAGGATTAAAACTCAGCCCAGGCTCCTGAGAAATAGTGCCACTGACAATAAAATCAGCATCACCAACAGTGACGCTGTCACCTATCATTATCTCCAGCAGGGACAGAAGCCGCTCGTCCAGCCACAACTCTCCGGGGTTTACCCGATATTTTATACCGGAGCGGCCTTTCAGGTGCAGAATTCCGACCAGTGGGTATGTGCTGTCTACCGCTTTCACCTGTATCAGTTGCATCTGTTTATCACTGAAAGCCATACTGCTGAACTGAGTTTCTCTGGTGTACTGAATATTGAGGCTCTTGACCTGACTCAACAACGTTTCCGGTAATAGGGTCGATGATGAAAATACCAGATCAGCCATCAGAACATCCCGTCCCTGCTTAACGATGACCTGCTCCATACGTTCAGCCAGAGCCGACAACGCAAAAACACAGGCGATAATTAACGTCAGTGCCATAGAAATAGCCCAGAGCTGGCCATGCCTGATTTCTCCGATACTCCAGCGAAACATGCGTTGTCCGGGAGATGCACCTTTGATTGTGACATCATCATAGATATGAGCATTATTCATCACCAGAGTACTCCTCCAGATGTCCCCCCTGCATATGCAGAATTCTGTCACACCGGGTGGCAAGATCTGCATCATGTGTGACTAGTACCAGCGTCGTACCATGTTGCTTATTTAATTCAAACAACAACTCAATAATCGTTGCAGCTGTATGTTGATCCAAATTACCTGTCGGTTCATCGGCAAACAAAACCTCTGGCTTGATCATAAACGCTCTCGCCAGAGCCACTCGTTGCTGCTCACCTCCGGAAAGCTGAGATGGAAGATGATTTGCACGCGAAGCCAGACCAACAGCTTCCAATAATTCCTTCCCTCTCTTCCGATCTTCTTTTTCTCCTTTGAGCAGGCAGGGAAGTGTGACATTTTCAATCGCAGATAAACTGGGGATCAACAAGAAATTTTGAAAAACAAACCCCACGCGATCCCGCCTTAATGCAGCCCGCTCTTCATCATCGGTCTGAGAAATCATCTTCTCCAGCAGATAAATATCCCCGCTGCTGGGTATATCCAGTCCGGCAAGAAGCGTCATTAATGTCGATTTACCCGCTCCGGATGCTCCAACAATCGCCACACTTTCTCCTGCTTGAACATCCAGATTTATCTCTTCAAGGATTGTTAAATGTTCCTGATTAGTAGAGACTGTTTTACTAACAGATTTAGCTTTAATAATGGATTCAGACATGGCGCACTTCATATCCTTTCTGGTTTTATTTATTTCATTCTCTGCAAGTAGTACCACATTATTGGTACTGGGTGATAGTCTGAGTGCCGGATATCGGATGTCAGCAGAAGAAAGCTGGCCCAGCAGACTTCCCGCAGAGCTAAAACAGCGCGGACTCGAGATGACGGTTATCAACGGTAGTGTTTCCGGTGATACCACAGGCAATGGTCTGGACAGACTTCCGGTTTTGTTGGAACAGCACACGCCCGATTGGATACTGGTCGAGCTGGGTGCGAATGATGGCTTGCGTGGCTTTCGTCCCGAAATCATAAAAGAGAATCTGGAAAAAATCATATTGTTAAGCCGGGCTAACGGCACGAATGTTGCTCTGATGCAGATCCAAATACCGCCTAACTACGGTAAACGCTACACACAGGCTCTGGAAAATATTTATCCCCAACTGGCCAGACAATATCAGCTACCACTACTCCCGTTCTTCCTCAGACAGGTTATTCTCCGGGAAGAATGGATGATGAGTGACGGACTCCACCCTAAAGCAGAAGCACAACCCTGGATAGCCGGCTATATTGCAGATAGCCTGACCCCTTATCTGTAGTTTTTGCTTATCCGGTCACGGTTACCTATAATCGCGCTTCACTTTAACCAGAGATTAAATAGAACAATGGATCAGCTAATTGCAACGCTAAAAAAACTGGAGAAACAGAACTACCGGGCTTACCAACAGCTAAAAGGTAATTATGATTTTACTGACTTCACTCTGTTTATCGATTATATCCAGGCTGATCCTTACGCTTCTGCATCCCGATTACGGGCTGTACGACCATGGTCTCTGACCGGTTTGGAATGGCTCAGAGAAAAGTCCGAATCTTATCAAATTGCCGCCCGCGATTTCATTGCCCGTAGCTTTGCTGAATTTGCCAGAGCTGAAACAACACTGTCTGTTGCCGTAACAGGACAAATTGTGCTGGATAATACAGCCGTTCTGTTTACCGATGAAGGGATTGAATTACGCTACCGGGTAAATCTACCAGCAGAAGGAAGGCAAATCTTGGCAAAAAAAGCCAGTAATATCCTTACCTTTCATATGCCAAAGTATATTCGCAAAGCGACTCTGGAGCGGGAGCTGGATAAAACAGCATTGATCCACCACTGCGAAATTGTGGAAGATCAACACATAATGCGAACTCAACTAAAGGAAAAAGGCCTGGTCGCATTTATTGCTAATGGTAGCCTCTTGCCTCGTATCGCCGGTAACTGTGATCTTCCCATGAAAGAAGCCTTAGCTTTTCAGTCTCCGTCATCTCTGGAAGTTGAAATGCATACCCCAAATCAGGGTTGTATACGCGGGCTGGGCATACCGCAGGGGATCACTCTGTTTGTCGGTGGTGGCTTTCACGGAAAATCGACACTACTGAATGCCATTGAACTTTCGGTTTATGACCACATACCGGGCGATGGCCGTGAACGAGTCGTAACGGATACCAATGCGATGAAAATTCGGGCCGAGGATGGACGTTGTGTACATAATCTGAATCTTTCCAACTATATCAATCACCTGCCAATGGGAAAAGAAACAACTAATTTTTCCACGCAGGATGCTTCAGGCTCTACTTCTCAGGCTGCATGGCTACAGGAATCAGTAGAATCAGGCGTGTCGACTCTTCTTATTGATGAAGATACTTCGGCAACCAACTTTATGATCCGCGATGAACGAATGCAATCGTTGGTCAGTAAAGGCGATGAGCCAATTACTCCTCTGGTTGACCGCGTTTGTCAGTTGAAAGATGATCTGGGTATTTCCACACTGATCGTAATGGGCGGTTCAGGAGATTATCTGGATGTCGCAGATACAGTGATTCAGATGCATGACTATCAGCCACTAGATGTTACTGAAAAAGCTCAGCAGGTTATCACGCAGCACCCCAGCAGAAGAGAAACTGAAGCTTCAGATTCATTACAGCTGTTTCCTCCACGTTCAGTGCATCGCAACAGCCTGCAGAAAGTCCTTGCTGACGGTAAGTTCCGGGTATCTGCAAAAGGGGAAAATTCTCTGCGTTTCGGTAAGGAATTTATCGATATATCGGCACTGGAACAGCTCTACTCAGCCAATGAAATCAATGCCATTGGATGGGTCTGGTTTCAATTTGCCCAGACCCCGGGCTGGTCAGCCAACCCGACCAAAGAAATGGAGGAACTGTTACACAAAGAATGGTACAAACAAATGCCAAACTACGGTGATCTGGCCTGTCCCAGAACCATTGATGTGATGGCGACTCTGAACCGGATGCGTAAAGCCCAGTTCAAGTAATTTTGTCAGCAAAATTCCTTTTCCCGCAAAACATTCCAGGCTTCACATAACACCCGGAATTTATCGGCATTACCATTGTCCCGATCCGGGTGCCACATAAGAGCAAGTTTTCGCCAACGTTTACGTATCTCTTTCTGCGTGGCATCCGGATCAAGTTCAAACATCCTTAGTGCTTCCCGGCGATTGATATCTCCCCTGACCTCACCGACAAAATGACGATAACGGGTCCAGAATTCATTCAGTAACCGCTTAACTTCTCCAGCTTCTGCTTCATAATTTTCCCAGTCGGTATAGTACATCCGCAGCGGATCGTCCATATCGATACTCAGTCCAATCGTATTTCTTGTCCCCATCAGACGGATATCCATTGCCTGAACCTGTAGCCAGCTATCCGGATACAGAATCTCCTGAAGCTGGTACAAAGCATTCATGATCAAAAAGTTACGTTTAAACAGATCTTTTTCCGGTGAAATATCCAGAACAGGAAGAATACTCAGTTCAGACAGATGCCCGGACAGGATATGAACCTTCCAGCCGGAGTTTTGTTTACGCAAAATATCCAGAATCGGCCAGAGGAGCGGATTTTCCATTTCGGTAAACGGTTGTGATGCAAAATTAGCAGATGAAGTCATAACATTTATGCACTGGCGACAACTTTATTTGACCATAAGAGACACTCTACTCTAAAGGTACAATGAAACAATACCGTGCTGACATACTACTGGTACGAAGATCTCATAAGATTAATGTCTGGGTTGCAGATATTTTCTTCCCGGATCAGCAATCACCCGGTCACTCAGAAAATTTTTGCCCAGTAAGAGCTCCGTATCCGAAGATCCTTTGTTCATCAAAACAAAGCTTACCCTATCACGGTATTCACCAACCTGAGCCCAGGTAACAACAACGGGTCTTTTCTCCAGCCATACAACAACCGGTAAGTTCAGGACACTCCCCTGACCGAGAGAAAAGCTGACCCATTCTCTGCCGTTACGTTCAAACACGCTCATTTCAGTGACTCGAATAAGAGATAAATCAACATTCGGATCAATTTCTGCAGAAAAGCTCTGATCCGTAGCCGCAAGATAGACCCACTCTTCGGCACCAAACAGTAACTGGTTACCTTCAGGGACAATATCAGGCTCTGACGAAGCTGTTACTTCCTCCGTATTCACAGTGAGATCAGCTTGAGGCTGAATCATTAGCGTATTTTCAGCAGGCTCATCGGCTACGTTTTCTTCAGTAACAGCCGCTGAAAGCACATGCTCTGCAACGATTACGGGTTCATCAACCGAGAGTACATTAGCCGGTTCAAGGGGGGCAGGAACAGGATCTGGCTGAACCGCATTCTGCGCCCCGGCAACGTTAATCTCCAGCCGTGCAACTTCAGCTATCTCTTCCGCAGACAGGGGACCGCTCATAGTGGCTCCTTCTGCTATCTCCGTTTCAGAAACAGCAGAAGACGATGTTGATGCGCATGCGACAAGATAGCCTGACAGAATAACCAGTGACAACGCTTTAAAATGAGCCATTAAACATAACCCCCAGTAAAATTACTCTAATTCAGTCCGGCAATCTGACTTATTGCATTGGCAACATAAGGGATATCAGCCTCTTTTAATCCGGCAATATTTACCCTTCCGTCCGCAACCCCATAGATGCCAAATTGTTTCCGTAACTGAATCATTTGATCCTCTGAGAAGCCTAGCACACTAAACATACCTTTGTGACTTTCAATAAAATCAAATTGTTGGCTTTTGTGAACCGAACGAAGTTCTGAACATAAAGAATGACGCAACCCAACCAGACGCTGCCGCATTTTATCCAGTTCTTCTTTCCACATCGCTGTCAATGTTGGATCATCCAGAACAATCTGAACCAAAGCTGCGCCATGATCAGGTGGCATGGTATACGTTGCCCGAGCCAGACGAAGCAGCTTCCCTTTCGCGTTAATGGTATCTTTAAGGTTTTTACCTACAACAATGGCTGCTCCGGCTCGTTCTCTGTACAAACCAAAGTTTTTGGAGCATGAGGTCGTGATCAGGACTTCATCCAGATTATCTGCCAGATATCTTACTCCCCAGGCATCTTCTTCAAGACCATCACCCAACCCCTGATAAGCAATATCAACGAATGGAGTAAACCCGTTTTTCTGTGCCAGCTGAGTTACCGCCTTCCATGCAGAAAAATCCATATCTGCTCCGGTCGGGTTATGACAACAGCCGTGAAACAATACAACATCTTTTGCTCCTAAACAGGACAAATCCTCCAGCATCGCTGCTGTGTCGACCTGTTTAGATTCCGGATTCAGATAGCGATAAAGCTTCACCTTCAATCCTGCCGCTTCCATAACAGGTCGATGATTCACATAGCTGGGATTACTCAGCCACACCGTTGTATCCGGCTGAGCTACCTTAATTAAATCAGCCAGCATTCTGAGCGCACCACTTGCCCCCGGTGTTTGCATCGCAGAAACCCGGCCTGTTGCGGAAGTACCTTTCAGCACCAGATTAATCATGCTCTGATTAAACTCTTCTCTGCCGGCAAGCCCGGTGTATACCTTCGTCGTCTGGCTTTCTGTCAGTTGTATCTGAGCCTGTTTTACTGCCTGAAGAATCGGTGTTTCTCCCTGACTATTGCGATATACGCCAATGCCAAGGTCAACTTTTTCCTTACGTGGATCATCCCTGAACAATGCAGAAAGAGAGAGAATAGGATCAATTTGAGGAGTGGGTAAATGGGAAAACATGAACGTGACAACCCTTTGATAATTGGTGCAATGGCGTCACGTTATCACTAGTAAATAAAAATCCAAAGCAGTTTATTCAGGCTTCCTCAGATAGTGAATCACCTGATTAGAGCTGCCTCTCCACTCAAGTGCCGGATCTGCCAGATCTTGTTCGAATTTGCCGTCAATAAGCACATCAATATACTGAGTAACCTGCTTCTGTCCAGACGTAAGTTCTGCCAGTACATATCCGGTCCACATCCAGATATCTTTACCCGGGCATTCCTCTCTCACCCTCTGGCAGAGTTTTCGCACCGCTGAAAGATTAGCCGGATGCAAAGGATCACCACCAGACAAGGTCAAACCCCGACGTGGAATCCGGGTATCCTGCAGATCCTGAATTATCTGATCTTCCATCGCTGGCGTAAAAGGCAAACCAGATGTTAATGACCAGGTGGACTTGTTATAGCATCCCCGACATTGATGGACACAACCAGATACAAATAGTACGCAGCGTGTTCCGGGACCATTAACGACATCAATAGGATAATATTGGTTATAGTTCATAACAGTATAAATAGGAGCGGGTATAAATAAACCGTACTCTCCCGTAACCGGAAGAGTACTTTACAGGACAAACGTAATTAAAGGTGCTTAACGCGACGCTTCACTTCTTCCTGTTTTCCCAGGTTGAACGGGCGAGCATCCGGACTACCTAAATAACCACAGACACGACGAGTCACCGATACCCGTGTCGAATCATGGTTACCACATTTCGGGCAGGTAAAACCTTTACTGGTACATTCAAATTCACCGGTATAACCACAGTCGTAACATTCATCGATAGGCGTATTTGTTCCGTAATACGGAACCCGGCTATAACTGTAATCCCAGACATTCTCCAAAGCTTCAATGTTACGCTGCATATTCGGGAACTCACCGTAACAGATAAAGCCTCCGCTGGATAGTTCCGGATAAGGCATTTCGAAGTCAATCTTATCGTATGGATTCACCTTTTTCTCAACATCAAGGTGGAAGCTGTTTGTGTAGTAACCTTTATCAGTTACTCCGTCAATCACACCGAAATCTTTCGCGTCGATCCGGCAGAAACGGTTACACAAGTTTTCACTTGGTGTACCATACAGACTGAAAGCATAGCCAGTTTCTTCTGTCCACTGATCAACCGCTTTCTTCAAGCGACGAATAATCTCAACCCCTTTTTCACTCAACTCAGCAGAATCGTAAACATGGAGTTCATTGCCATACAGGGCATTAATAGTTTCATGAACACCAATATATCCCAGAGAGATAGATGCACGGCCATTTTTGAAGATCTCAGCAACAGAATCATCTGCTTTCAGACGTACACCACATGCACCTTCCATATACAGGATGGGAGCTACACGGGCCTTTACACTTTCCAGACGGTTAATCCGGGTTTCCAGAGCCTTACGAGCTAAGTTCAGTTTCTTATCCAGCAATTCAAAAAAACGGGCTTCATTGCGCTCTGCCTGCAATGCAATTCGCGGCAGGTTAAGACTCACAACGCCAAGGTTATTACGGCCATCATGAACCAACTTGCCATTTTCTTCATAAGGATTCAGGAAGCTACGACAACCCATTGGCGTTTTAAAAGAGCCTGTCACTTCAACAACTTTATCGTAGTTGAGGATATCCGGATACATACGCTTGGAAGCACATTCCAGAGCCAGTTGTTTGACATCATAGTTTGGATCCGATGCTCTGTGGTTCAGTCCGTCACGAATTGCAAATACCAGCTTAGGGAATACCGCCGTCTTATGATTTTTCCCCAGACCGGCAATACGGTTTTTCAGAATAGAGGTCTGAATCAATTTTGCCGCCCAACTGGTTCCTAGCCCAAAGCCAAAGGTAACAAAAGGTGTCTGTCCGTTTGCCGTATGCAGAGTATTTACCTCATACTCCAGAGACTGGAAAGCGTCATAACATTCTTTTTCTGTGCGGGCTTTAGCAAACGCTTCAGGATCGTAAATATCCCATTCTTTGGCAATTTCCAGGTGTTTTTCATAACTGGAAAGAACATATGGTTCCAGAATGACATCAATACCATTGATCGTCGTACCACCATAGATATGTGAGGCGACCTGAGCAATAATCTGAGCCGTTACAGCCGTTGCGGTAGAGATAGATTTGGGTGTATCAATCTCTGCATTACCCATCTTAAATCCGTGGGTGAGCATCCCTTCCAGATCGATAAGCATACAGTTAAACATCGGGAAAAATGGTGCGTAATCAAGGTCGTGATAATGGATATCACCATGATCATGTGCCTGAACAATATCCCGGGGTAAAATATGGGTTTTGGCATAATGCTTTGCCACAATACCAGCCAGCAAATCTCGTTGAGTCGGGATAACCTTGCCGTCTTTATTCGCATTCTCATTCAACAATTCAGCATTACTTTGTTCAATCAATCCCTGAATTTCTTTACTTAATGCACTTTTTTTCTCACGGGCAATATCACGATCATGGCGATATTCAATATAGGAACGAGCCAGCCCCTTATATGAGCCCTGCATAAGTTCATTTTCAACTAATGTCTGAATTTCCTGAATATCGACTTCATGACGATCACACAATTTCAGCTCAACAGCTTCTGCTACTTTTTCAGCATAAGCCAATAATTCACTATCAGTATGATTCGATGCACTTTCAACAGCAGCAGTAATGCGATCCCGGGTGAATGGGGCACGAGAGCCATCTCGTTTAATGACGACAGGTTTCACTTTTTCTCCTTACCCTTAGCATATCCACAGGTTTACCCACAAACACACTATATAGGGCTTTTTATTGTCCAACCGACACAAGATATTGTGGCCGTATTTAACGAGAAGCACTAGGGAAAAGTAATGATCCAGATCAATAAATGTGACATACAGCGCAAGATCAATTCGATCTTTCCGCATGTGATCCCACTCCGGAAAAAAAAGACAAAATCAGCAAATTTTAGCATTTTCCGCCTTGAAATTTCTGTATCCCTGTTACCATGCAGACTACAGCGATGTTTCCGTTTAGATAGGAAAAATAATGAAAAAAAATCCGTGCCTTATAGCAATTTTTATGCTCATTTTTACATGGTCAAATAATATTCATGCAAAACAAATATTATTCACGAGCTGGAATCTGGAATGGTTAACCAATAACCCACAAAATGATATCGCGGCAAGTAAAAGAACAACAGACGATTTTCTTAAATTAGCCGAACAGATAAACAGAATCCGGCCAGATATATTAGCGTTTCAAGAAGTTGATAATAACGAGACACTAAAACAGATTATTAACAGTCATTATAAAATATATCTCTCTGACCGTAACAAATTAACCAATCGACATTTACAATTTGATGATATTAACCAGTACACCGGCTTTGCGGTGTCTGATAAATGGGAAATCAGTGACCCGGAGGATGTCCTTTTGTCCCCGGGCAAGAAGCTAAGGTTTGCCAGTTATATTATTCTGCACCACCCCAGTATGTCGTCAATTCATCTGCTATCGGTACATCTGAAAGCCGGGTGCAGGGGAAAAAACAGCCACAGTTATTCATGTAAACAACTAAAGGAGCAGGGTAATTACCTAAATGTATGGATACGAAAACGACTCTCACTCAATCAGCACTTCATTATTCTGGGTGACTTCAATCACAACCTTGCTTATCCGGAAGACTGGTTCTGGAAAGAAATCATCCAAGGAACTGAAATTCGAAGCAAACCACAGGTTATTCTGGCGACACGGCACTCAACTGCTGATTGTTTGGTTCGTTCGAAGAAAAAACCCGGAGAAATTTATCGCTACCCATACCTGATCGATCATATTGTAACCAGTAGTGGTATGACTCATTCTCAGCCGATACAGAATCTGTATACCAAAGAGCAGGTACTAAGATATACACTCAGTGACCACTGTCCTTTAAGTATGTCTATAGAAGTGAATTAAAAAGGCGGGAAGCTACCTCCCGCCTTTGTCCATTATGACTTAAATGATTTCAAAATATCCTACTTTGTACATATTAGCTTCCGGGTGTAACTTCTGCCTGCTGCAAACGATTATTCCTGAAATTCAGAACCAGATTAGTTCCCCCCAATCCAACCATCATGGTTGCAAAGAACAGAACGACTCCACCATTTCCTGCCGCCAGCGAAGAAACCGCTGGCCCGGGGCAGATACCCACCAGCCCCCAGCCAATACCAAAAATTATGGCACCACTAATCAGCGGTAGATCGATAGTTTTTTTCTTTGCCAAGCAGAACTCTCCCGCCACCAACGGTGCATATCTTTTCCTAATAATCAGAAGATATGCTGGCATAAATACAGCCAGTGCCCCGCCCATGACAAAAGCAAGATCAGGGGACCATTTACCGGCGACATCCAAAAATGCAACAACATTATCCGGGTCGACCATTCCTGAAACCGCCATTCCCAGACCAAATAATACCCCGGTCACTAAAGCAACCAGACGAAATAAAACAGAATGTGACATATATCCTCCGGGTTACAGCAAATGAAGGCGAACAAATACGGTCAGTGCAGCAACCAGCATAAAGACACAAGTTGCAACGACAGACCGAATCGATAAACGACCGATACCACAGATACCATGTCCGCTGGTACAGCCATTTCCAAGTTTTGTTCCTATGCCGACCAGTAATCCGGCTAACGCTACCATGCCTGAGCTGGCAGCAAACTCTGTCGGTATATGAGCCCCCAACAGCTTAGATCCCAGCATTCCGCCACAAATCATGCCAATAAAGAACAATAACCGCCAGGAGTAGTCCTTTGATTTAGGAGTAAGCAACCCCGTTAATATTCCACTGATACCAGCCACTTTGCCATTAACTAACAGCAATACTGTAGCCGATATCCCCAATAACACACCGCCAAACAGTGATCCCCAGGGGATTTCAACACTCATTGATACCTCAGATAAATTTTATGTACAAAAAATAGTTTGCAGATTCTGCAGTAACCGGGTTATCCGCGGATCCGACAAAGAATAAAAAACCTGTTGTGACTCTTTGCGAACTTTTACCAGACCATGCTTTTTAAGCACTGTCAGGTGTTGGGAGAAAGCAGACTGACTCAATGACGAACCTTCCTGCAGTTTACCCACCCCCACTTCACCTTGCGTAAGTTGGCAAAGAACCATTAGCCGTTCCGGATGTGCCATGGTTTTCAACAATTCAGATACATCCACAGCACTGTTCTGCATCTTAGGGATATCCATACACACCTCCGCCTATTTGATTAGATATTACTAATACAAATACTTTAGTCAATACTTGTTTAGTGAATTCAATTATAGACACAAAATAAATATTAGACAAAACTAATACATGGTTGTATGTTTAGTACGTATTCATTGGAAAATACAGTTCAGAGGAAAAGGTTATGACAATAGAGAATGGTGTACGAGTACTTGCAGGAAGCATGATACTGCTGTCTGTGATTCTGACCGTAACGGTTCATCCCGGTTTTGTGTGGCTAACCATATTTGTCGGTCTGAATCTAATCCAGAGTGCATTTACAGGGATCTGTCCTGCCGTATTTTTCCTGAAGAAATTAGGTTTACGTGAATAATATCGACGGCCCATACCAGAGATCAAATGAATACTGGTATGGGTATAACTATGTGTAGTGAGGAACGTATGTCAACGGTTACTATCCGATGCTCATCATGTCATGGCTTAAATAACATCCCTGCCGAACGGATATCAGAGCAAGCCCTATGTGGAAAATGTAAAGAACCCCTAATCGATGGAACTCCAGTTGAAGGCACAACAGAGAATCTGTCTGCGCTGCTCTCCGCAGATACCCCGGTTGTACTGGATTTCTGGGCACCATGGTGCGGCCCGTGCCGGAGTTTTGCTCCTATATTTAAAGAAGTTGCGCAGGAAAGAAAAGGCGAAGTACGCTGTATAAAGATTGATACTGAAGCCAATCCTGTGCTCGCTGCGCAATATCAGATCCGCAGTATTCCAACCATAATGGTATTTAAAAACGGACAGCGCGTAGATATGTTGGCTGGTGCATTATCCAAACATCAGTTCGATGGCTGGCTGGATAATGCATTAACTAAGTAAAATCAGGCGGGAGTTTCCCGCCTTATCATTCGCGACTCTTCTTGTTTACTCAACTTCCTGCCACTGACTGAATTTAGCCACATTACTTACCGTAACCAGTTTTGTTGGTATCAGTTCCGTACGCTGCTGCTGAAACTCACCACTCTGCTTTTCCAGTGCCAGTCTGACCGCTTTTCTGGCCATGATATGCGGAAACTGAGCAACACTCGCTATCAGGTTGCTCTTACCAGATTTCAGCCTTTTCAGCACTTCCGGAGAAGCATCGACAGAAGTAATTAACGGCCTGTCTATATTCATCTGTCTGGCGGCCTCTTCTGCCCCCAATGCTGACGGGTCATTGATTGCAAACACACCATCCAAATCCGGATATTCAAGCAACAGATACGTCATACTTTCCAGTCCACCACTAAATGTACCGCTGCTGTTACGCTCATAGGATACCAGATCAATATTCTGATACTGTTTCAAACTATTCCGGCACCCATCCACCCGGTGGATCACAGAGGAGATCGGCGAACCATTAATGATCGCTACTTTGCCTTTTCCGGACAGTTGCCCGGCCAGATATTCGCAGGCGATGGTTCCGGCCTGAAAATTATCGGATGAGACACTGATATCCGTTCCGACAGCCTCGATATCAACAGCAACCACAATAATACCGTTTTCCCGGGCGTGCCGAATAACCGGAGCAATGGCTTCGGTCTCCGATGCAGCAATAAAAAGTATGTCGACCCCCTCTTCTATAAATGCTCCAAGTTGGGAGATCTGTCGGGTAAGATCATAAGCACTGGAACGAATCAGTACATTGGCGTTTCCCCCCGTCCCCAGTTCAACTTCATTCGAAATCTCTCTGGCCAGAATAGAAAAAAACGGATTCGAAAGATCCACCAGACTAATCCCGATATTTAGTTTTTTCTCTCCTGCCGCTGCGATACTGCTGATGGAAAAAAACAGACATATCAGACACTGCAACCATTTACTTCTCATTTTTCTGCCCTGTGGCTATAACCCGCTGAATATCTTCTTTTTTAAACGGTTTTGTAAGAAAACGTTCACCAAGCACACAACTAAACTGCTGCTCTATTATTTCCTTCGCCATGCCGGAATAGAGAAAGACGGGCAGACTTGGATAGTAACTAGTTACCCTGTCGCGAAATTCAACCCCCGATACTGAATGCACCAGATGAATATCACTCAAAATACCGGCTACCTTGTCGTGATAATCCATCAGCCACAACCAGGCAGTATCCGCACTCTGAAAATGCACCACCTGGCTGTAATGCTGACTGAGCAGATCCGTCATCGTCGCAGCCACTTGTCGATCATCTTCAACTAACAGCATGATCCCGTTAACAAAACATCCCGGTATAGATTCAGTTGCTTCTCCGAGTGACAATTCGTTCATTTCATATTCTACCGGCCATCGCATCCAGACCCGGGTTCCTTGATTCGGCTCCGATTCAATACCAATATCGCCTCCTGACTGCTGAACATAACCATGCACAGAACTCAGCCCGAGTCCACTCCCCTCACCAACAGGTTTTGTGGTAAAAAAGGCTTCGAAAACCCTTTCCTGTATGGCTTTGGGGATACCTTTTCCTGTATCGGATACCGAAACTTCCAGCCAGAGACTGTCACGGCATTCCATTACCTGAGTGGCAAGAATAATATTACCACTGCCGGTTATCGACCCATTCGCGTTTAAGATCAGATTCAGCAAAGCGTTTTGCAATTGTGTCTGATCTATCTTAATTCGGTATGGATGAGAAGAGAGCTCAAATATCAGTGTCACACTGTCTGACACACTATATTCCAGCAGATCACCAGTCTCCCGGATCAGCTCATCGACTTGTATCAGTTCAGGTTCCAGTACCTGTTTACGACTGAAAGCCAGCAATTTTCGGATCAAATGACTTCCGCTCTCTGTGGCTTTTAACGCCCGGCGTATATATTTCTGAGCCTTATCCGATAAATCCGGCTGATTCTCCAATAGCTGCAGATTACCGTAAACAGAGGTCAGGAAATTATTAAAATCGTGAGAAACACCCCCCGTCAACTGGCCAAGAACTTCCATTTTCTTTGCCTGCTGAAGCTGAAGTTCGGTTTCCCGACGATAGGTAAGATCCTGCGTCAATGTGATAAACCCGCCATTAGGCATTGGCTGACTGCGAAACTCAATAATTCCACCGGATAAATCATGCCGCTCCACGCACTTGCCCTGAGTATGACGAATCGATATCCAGTGAGAAAAGTCTACCAGTTCACCACTGATATCCCGGTAAACTTCACCATGACTACTGATCAAATCCAAAATAGCCTTCAACGGCATCCCATAGTACACATCATTTTCAGTAATATTCAGACTGGACAGATACTGCTTGTTCCAGGCCAATAGCTGATTTTGTGCCGAAAAAACACTCAGACCGTCATACATACCATTAAAGATCGTTTCCAGTAAAAGTTTCTGCTGTTCCAGATCGTCCCGAACGCTCTTTATCTGCTCCGTATGAGAACGGAAAGTCAGATAGGCTCGCCATAGTTCCCCCACTTCATCATCACTGACTTTAAGCTTACTCTCTTCTGTAGTATTTCCGATCGACAAGCGCACCATATCATCGGTTACAGAGGTCAGTTCCTGAATCACTCTAAGATTACGACCATAATTGGTAACAACCGTAACAATCAACAGAGCCATTACAAAAACCATTCCCCAGAACACTTGATTATTCAGCGTCTTAGCCATTAACTGCTGCTGGTAAACTTTATCTTCTATCTGATTAGCAAAATCGTTTACATATTCACTCAATTGTTCCGACTGGATACGCATAGAAATCAGTAAAAACTGTTTTCTCTTTTCATTACTGCGCATCTGTTGATCGTTCTGCCGGGCAAAATTCAGAAAGCGACGCAAAGGTTCAGCATAGGAATGAGCGTCATATCTGAGCTGTTTTAATAGCAGCTCAATCAGCTCAGAACGCACCTGTTCCGGATTACTGAGCACATCTATACTATCCAGCTCCGAGTTCAGAATGGCACTGTTCCACTCCGGCTGCTTATCCAGCGAAAACTTGAGCTGATAATAACGACCCAACAACTCTTCCGATAATAAAAGGTTGTCTGAAACGACCTGACTAAGCTGCTCTGCATTCTGCTCGATTTGTGTCAGTTTACTGACTAACGTGGTATGGAAGTTCCGATCGGAAATATCCTCGATAATGGTAAACAGCTGCGTAAACCGCAGTTCAAAACGAACCTTTTGCTGCTGAAGCAGGGAAGGCTGATCCGATGCGGCGACATAAGGAGCAAATGCAGCCAGTTGTGCAACACTTTCCGCCAGTCCCAAAGCGGTGCGGATATCCGGCAAAGACTCAGATTCCAACCGAGTGATCACTTTACTGGTTTGACTTAACCCGATAGCAGCCACCAATACCAATGCCAGAGACATGATGACCGCCATGATCATTGCGGTAAACTCTCTGTTTTTTATTCTTTTTTTCAGCACTATGATGTCCTGTATGGCTATCTGAGAAAGTGTGTTATCCCTTATACCGGAATACAAGAAACCGGGAAGTAATCGATATCACGTCCCGGCTAATTTATATCCGTCAATACAGAAACATGAACCGTTAACGAACGGCATCCCACCCTACATATTGATTAACATTATTGCGGTCAACCAGTTCAGATGGCAACAACATAACGGTTTTATCCGGTTTTACACCAGAAAGGATTTTATATCCGACGGAAACCGCTTCTTCAGCCATATGGTACGGATCCTGGCTACCCGAAGCCTGAATCATTGGATTAGATTTATCTTTTAGTGCAGCCACAATGTCCGGTGCACCATCTACAGAAGTAATAACAATACTGTTACGCTTCAGCTGTTTTGCTGCCAGATTGGTTCCAATAGCCTGAGGATCATTAATCGCAAATACGGCATCAATTTGTGGGTAACGGGTCAGATGACCAAGCATGACGGACATACCACCATCACGGGAACCTTTACCATCTTGATCATCAGACAAGATCGTAATATCCGGAGCTTTAGCCAGTTCCTGCTTACAACCAGTTACCCGGTCAATTACCGCTGAAACCTGAGGACCATTCTGAATAATAACATTCCCTTTCCCGCCTAGTTTCTGAACAATATATTCGCAGGCTACCGCTCCGGCACTGATGTTGTCCGTCGTTACCGTTGCGTCTGAACCTTTTGCTGCCGTATCTACCGATACCACTACGATTCCAGCCTTTTGAGCGCGTTTAATGGCTGGTTCAATCGCATTCGGATCCCCCGGATTGAGCAGGATCAGATCGACACCAGCAGCAATAAAATTATCAATCTGATTAAACTGTTTGCCTAAATCGTAATCGTATCCCATCGACAATACTTCAACATCAGGATTGATTTCTTTTGCCTTAGCTTCTGCCCCATGTGCTAAAGCGACAAAGAAAGGATTACCCATAGAGCCCAAAGAAATACCAATTTTATTCAATTCCGCTGACTGAGCCGTTGAACTTAATCCCGCCATAAGAGCAGCCGTCAGTGCCAGATATTTGAATGGTTTCATTATTATTTACTCCGTGTTTTGTTGTTTTGTTTCACGTGGTTATATGCCGCAGCCCGACCGGAATACCGACACTATGGACCGCATACAATAAATAAATTATTTACATCAGGTTCTTGAATTGCCTTGTAGACGATAGCGATCCAGTGCAACCGCTCCGATAATGATCAGACCTTTGATAATGTACTGCCACACATCCGGAACCCCGGTCAGGATCAAACCATTGGTCAGCACCGCGATGATCAGCGCGCCAATTAACGTTCCCCAAATAGTTCCGATACCACCGACAAAACTGGTTCCACCCAGAATAACGGCAGCGATAGCATCCAGTTCATAAGCCACCCCCAATTGCGTACCATTGGCTGCATACAAACGAGCAGCAGACATCGCCCCTCCGAGACCAGAGAGAAAACCTGATACACCATAGACAAACAGCAGAATGGCTGAGACCTTAATGCCAGACAAACGAGCGGCACTTTCATTACCACCAACAGAGTAGATGTGGATCCCGAGCACGGTACGCCGCAGAATAAACCAGGACGCAAGGATCACGATAGCAGCAATGACCACCAGCCAGGGAACGCCAAACAGTGAACTGTTACCGATAAAGTCAAAAGGCATCTCAGGATTAAATACCGTAGTATCGTTCCCCATTAGACGAGCTATTCCACGTACTGCTGTCAATGCCCCCAGTGTTACAATGAAGGGAGGAAGTCGCAAAAAGGCAATCAGACCACCATTGATCAGGCCGAAAATCATGCCGACCATCATGGCAGCAGGCAGCCCCATCATACCTATGCCTGGAAATTTAGAGACAATCACCGCAATCATCGCGGCTGCAGCCAGTATTGAACCAACAGACAAGTCAATCCCCCCGGTCAAAATAACAAAGGTCATTCCGGCAGCCAGTACAGTATTAATCGATGCCTGCTGTGCCACAATTGAGAGGTTATCCAGAGACATAAATCGCCCGCTCATTACCTCAAATCCGATACAAAGGACAATCAGTACCGGCAACATACCGACTGACTTCAGCATTGCCTGCAGGGATAGTTTAGGCTGGTTAACCGGTGTGGTTTCAACCGCTTTCGTTGTTGTATTCATAATCTTCTCTCTGATATTTCTTATCCGTAACGGCGGCCTATGCACCTGCTGCCAACTTCATAATATTGTTCTGGTTCAACTCTTCTTTCCCCTGATGTTCAAGCTCACCGGCAATACGGCCTTCATGCATCACCAGTACCCGGTCAGCAATCCCGATGACTTCCGGAAGCTCACTGGAAATAACCAAAACCCCAACACCTTTTTTCACCAGATCATTGATAATTTTATAGATTTCAGATTTAGCACCGATATCAACACCCCGGGTAGGTTCATCAAGGATCAGCACTTTAGGCGATACTTCCAGTAACCGGGACAGCAGTACTTTTTGCTGATTACCTCCGGACAAAGAGCCAACACAGACCCGGGAGTGTGGAACTCGGATCTTCAGAGAATCGATGGCCTGATCCACCCGGCGATCCCGTTTACTGAGATCCAGTAATTTTGTGGAGGAACAGTCTTGAGAAAATGCCAGCAGATTCACGTTGTTGCAGACATCCATATCCAGAAACAACCCCTGAGATTTACGATCTTCTGTCAGATAAAGGATACCGTTATCAATGGCCTTCTTCGGACTGTCGAGAGTCACCGGAAGGCCTTTCAGGAACACTTCTCCGCTGCGTTTTTTATCTGCACCAAAGATTAGCCGCGCCAGTTCTGTTCTTCCGGAACCCACCAAACCAGCCAGAGCTAGAACTTCACCTTTGTATAAACTGAATGACGCTGGTTTTAGCATGCCGTTTTCATCCGTCAGTTCTTTTACTTCCAGAAGTTTTTCTTCCCGCTGACATGCAGCGCTGGTGTCTTTTTTATAAAATCCGGAAATATCGCGACCGACCATCATCCGGACCAGCACATCTGAAGACAGCTCCTCACGCTGTAGTGTCCCCACATAACAGCCATCCCGTAACACAGAGCAGCGATCGGAAAGTTCATAAACTTCCGACATCCGGTGTGAAATATAAATGATCGCCAATCCTTCTTCCCTGAGCTTATGGATCAGCTTAAATAGATGACTGGTTTCACGGGTAGAAAGTGCTGTTGTCGGCTCATCCATAACCAGAATTTTTGCATCGGAATGAACGGCACGGGCAATTTCAATCATCTGCTGTTCAGCAATTGAGAGTTCAGAGACCAGTGTCGATGGAGAAAAAGTAACGCCCAGGCGATCCAGTGTTTTCTTCGATTCCGCTATCATCCTCTTACGGTTCGCAATGCCGTTGACTGACAGCTCGCTGCCGAGAAAAATGTTCTCAGCAATAGACAGGTTCGGTGAAAGAGAAAGCTCCTGATAAATAACCGCTATACCTTGCTTTTTCGCCGACAGCGGGTCAGTAATATTGGCGGGCTTACCATTTACATAAATCTGACTGCCTTTATCAGCGGAATAAGCGCCGGACAGTATTTTCATGAGCGTGGATTTTCCCGCTCCGTTTTCTCCCATCAGAGAATGAACTTCAAACGGATAGACCGTCAATTCGACCTGCTGTAAAGCTTTAACCCCGGGAAAAGTTTTTGATACATTCTTCATCTGCAACACCGGGGGATTAATCCGGGTTACGCTGCCTTTTTGTTCCATTGAGATATCCATCTTGTCTACCAAACTGAATTGATAACCGGAGAGCATTTGCTCGCCGTTTGTTATGGAATGACTCTAAGAAAGAAGTATTAACGGACTATCTCAATTGTTAACTCAATATTAACGGGAACTGAAATATACCGATTTTAAGGGGAAATTGGGGGGTTGGTCACACCCGGTGCAAAACAGACTCAGCGAAGCTATAACCGACGCCTCGCTCAGTACGGATATAACGTGGATTTTTAGGATTTACCTCAAGTTTGTTCCTCAGCCGGGAGATAAGTACATCTATCGTGCGATCAAAGACTTCCGCTTCAACACCTCTTAACCCCGTTAACAGTTGTTCTCGCGACATCACCCTTTTAGGATGTCTGGCCAGTGTCTCCAGCAAGGTAAATTCACCAAACGTCAGAACAACATCTTCACCTGAAGAGGACTCCAACTGTCGGGTAGTCAGGTTCAGCAACCAGTCACCAAAAGCCAGATACTCATACTGTGCCTGAATGACACTAGCCCGCTCCTTTTCAGCCAACAGTGAACGACGTAATAGTGCGTTTACCCGGGCTGTCAATTCCCGGATATTAAAAGGCTTCATCAGAAAATCATCTGCCGCAAGCTCAAGACTGATGATCCGATCAGATTCAGTACCCTTTCCGGTTAACATCAAAATGGGAACCGAACTGACAGACCGGATCCTGCGAGCCAGTTCCAGGCCATCTTCACCTTTCAGACGTAAGTCAATAATAACCAGACTGTATTTATTCGCAGCCATTTCCATCCGGGCACATTTCCCGTCAGCAACAGCGACACAGGGATAACCTGCTTGCTGTAGCACATCAGAAATAAGTTCCCGAATATCGGCTTCGTCGTCCACAATAAGGATAGGACACTGACTTCTGTCTTCCATCGTTGTCACTCTTACGAAAAAGATGACCGGAATCTAACAAGCTTACAAAAAGCAATCAACTGATTGGCTGCAAGTATAAGCGGTCACGCACACAATTGATTTGCCGAATAATTGTAGTTTTCCTTGACTAAAAAGCGTCATTCCACTAAAACATATAGCCATTGTATATACGAGGTTAAAAACTGTACTGTGATGGGCTCAAAAAAGAAGATGTCTGCCAATAAAAAAGACAGCAATAAAAAAGACAGCCAGCTGATTATCCGGATTAACGGTGAACAGCGGGATAAATTTGTTTCTCTCTGCGACGATCTGGATACTTCCGCTGCCCGGGAAGTCAGACGCTTTATTAAGCAGTTTATTGAAGAACACGAATCTGAGAATGAATAAAACTAACGGTGCGCGGGATGACGCGCACTGCACGTTATCTTATCCTGAGTGTTAAGTATTGATTATAGGCTTAAGCCATACCTGACTAAAATCAAACCATCCCAGTGCATTACATTTCGCATTCTGTAACGAACCACAATGATCCTTGCTTACACCAAGCCAGCAGTGGAACATCGGAATAATCTGATGGCTCTCGACTAAACTTTTACCCAACTCTTTAGCAGGAAACGGGGTGTCCTTTTCTGTCCGCCATTTTTCCACCAGATGGCTCCAGCAGCTGAAATCCTCTTCACGACTCATAGCTGCAATATCACTATAACCAAGCAACCACCCGGCAAACGCCTCTTCCCGGTATGAACCAATGCCCATCGGCTTAATCCATATATCAACCAGCTCAGGCGTATCGATAATATGTTCGTACTTTATAAACTGAACTTTAATACCATCCTGATTTAACACCGTTTCTATTGACTTCGCCATAACAGGAAACAGAGGATGCTGCGCATGATATGCAATGGTCAATTCTCTCTTGCCTTTTGGTACGACAGGAAAACGTGAAGGTAATGAATGATGCCAACCGGGCTTCAGACCATGTGCAGGCAGCAGCCCCAGCTCAACAATCTGATCTTCCGGCAGGTTTCTGTAGAGGTTCAGACTATTTAAAACTGAACTGAGATATTCAGCCCATTCAGGATTACGAACAATACCGTGTTTTCGGTTCAGAAGCAGATAAGTACAACCGGGATCCAGCTTAACATCATCATTCCCTCTGCGCTGGGACATAATCGGATTAGAAAGGCTTGGGAATACCATTCCGGAATAGGCTTCATCAATAACCCAGACTTCAACCTTATCAACCAGAGGACGATAACCAAAATAGCCGTCATAAGCTTCCAGAACCAGACGTTTGTCATCATTTAAGACTACCCGATATGGCCCGGTTCCCATCGGCAGCAAATCAAAATCTTCCCCCCTCCATGATTCCGGCGGCATGATCTTCGCTAGCGATTCGCTAAAAAGAAACGGTAAATGCCAATCCGGCTGGTTCAGTTTAATATCAATAACCCAAGGGTCTGGCGATGTCACCTGTTCAATATGTCCAAATGTTTTTATCTGCTTAAGCGTCAGAATACTGTCTATAATATGTTGTATCTGAAGAAAATTTCCATTATGGAACCGAACTCCATTTCGCAAATAGAATCTCCAGTGCGAGGAGCTGAGAGCTTCCCAGCTATGGGCAAGATCCGGTTGCAAAATATCATCTTCATCCAATTTAGTTAAGCCGCTAAAAATTTGCCGGATAATATTCTGCTCTGAACGCCGGTTAGGCTTTCCGGGATTAAGCATAGAAAGCGGACGATAATATGGAAGTCGCACAACCTGCTGCCCTTCCACATTCTGAACGCCCAGATAACTCTGAATAACCTGAGCCAGTTTATTGACATCACGGTTAAAAACATTCAGAGCCTGACCGATACGCCCTTCTTCCAGATACCGGCGAGCCAGATTTTCACTGACATCCTGCTGATTACGCTTAAACAAAAGCTGAGAGAGATTCCCTCGTCCCGCAGCCGGATGCCACTCAATCCACCCTTCTTCAGACAGCTTATTCAGCACAATTCTGGCATTCCGGCGTGTACAGCAAAGTACTTCAGTAATATCTTCGAGACGAATATCTGTATCTCTTCCGTGAAAATGCTCGAAAAGGGTCTCAAACTGAGTGCGAAGTCGTGGGCTGCTCATAAAGGGGAAACTCGCCTGAAATAAAACAATCGGTAATTTCCCATATTAGCATAAGGGTCTGCAACATGTAGACGATTAAATCTCACAGCCCATTTCTGCAGCAATCTGTCTGAGTTGTTCTTCATTATCCAGCTTAACTGACCACTTGCATTCACTGCCATTAGCGGCAATAACGTTCGCTCCCCGGCCAATCAGTTGAATGGCATCCGTTTGTGCCTGCATTGTTGCCATATGCTTTCCTTCAAGGCGAACAACCAATTCAAAAGGTGTCACAATGACCTTGCCCCATGAGCATTCAACAACCATCATTGTCCTCGCTTTTTCTTCATAACAGCAATCGTCAGGCGACTGGAGCAGACTAATCGGGAACGCTCATCAGTAATATTGATTTGCCATACTTGCGTCGTCGTTCCCAAATGAACAGGAGAAGCCGTACCTGTTACAATGCCTTTTCTTACCGCACGGATATGGTTTGCATTGATATCCAGCCCGACACAGTAGTAACCGGAATCAACACAGAAATTAGCCGCAAGAGATCCCAGTGTTTCTGCCAATACAACGGAAGCCCCTCCGTGCAACATTCCGAGAGGTTGATGCGTTATACTACAAACCGGCATCGTTGCTGACAGTGACTGCTCCGTAAAATCACTATAAACAATATTGAGGTGCTCTATCAAAGTATCTTTTGAAGTCGCATTCAGCTTCTCCAGACTTATTTCTTTTTTCCATATAGACATATCGCGACCTCTCGTTATTCTGAATTTTTCTGCTGTGGCAGGAAGTTAGTATACCCGATACACCGTGAAAACCAGATGATAATATGCTTATCATATTCTTATAATGTTATGATTTCTGTATAAGAATCCGGCAATAACCCAATTACCCCTTTTATAATTGAGAATAAAGTGGATAATACACGGCAAAACACACTCAACTAAGGTAATTTCTAATGGCAACTGAAGCAACTATGCTTGAGCGTTGTGGCTCTAAATGTGAACTATGTGGTGCGGAAACTAAACTTTCCCCTTTTGTGGTAGCTCCACACACTCAGGTAACGGTTGATCATGCAGCCATGCTGTGTGACACCTGTAAAAGCCAGGTTGAAGATCCGGAAACAATGGATGCCAACCACTGGCGTTGTCTGAATGACAGCATGTGGAGTCAGGTACCACAGGTACAGGTTCTGGCATGGCGTCAGTTAAAGCGTCTGTCTGCTAAAGAAAGCTGGGCTATGGATCTGCTGGATATGATGTATCTGGAAGATGAGATCAAGAACTGGGCAGAAATCGGCATGGATGACGATGCTGAAAAACCTCGTGATGTGAATGGCGTTGAGCTGAAAAAAGGTGACGATGTAACCATCATCAAAGACCTACCAATCAAAGGTTCTTCTCAAGTAATCAAACAAGGTACTGTCGTTCGTGGCATTAGCCTTTCTGACGATCCTAAGCTTATCTCCGGTAAAGCGAATGGTCAGTCAATGTACATCATCGCTGAGTATACTCGTAAGAAATAATTAGCGGTTTGAGCTGATTTATGAAATAGGGAAAGGCGCTGTTTAGCGCCTTTTCTATACCTTTAACTCGATAATTACAAACCTAACGGCTATTCTTTCCTCTGTTCTGATGTATTTTTAATTTAGCCTTCATTTTACGTTTTTCTGCCGAACGCGAAGAGCGTCTGGAACGAGGCTGTTCATCAACCACCGGGGCCGGGCTCGGTTCAAATCCGGCAAGCCATTCCTGAGGCACTCGCATATCAATAAGTGCTTCTATAGCAGCAAGCATATACTCTTCATCCCGACTCATCATGGATACTGCCAGGCCATTTTTCCCAGCGCGTCCTGTTCTGCCGATACGGTGAACATAGTCCTCTGCCTTAAATGGCATATCAAAATTAACGACACATTCCAGCTCGCTAATATCTAATCCCCGGGCAGCAACATCTGTCGCGATCAGCGCCCGAACTTTACCACTTTTAAAGTCATCCAGAGCCTTTTGTCTTGCACCCTGACTTTTATCACCATTAATTGCTGCTGCTTTTATCCCATCCAATTTCAACTCTTTAGCCAAAAGCTCACTTCCCTCTCGAGTTTTCGTAAATACCAAAACCTGTTGCCAGTTACGGGAACCTATCAGATAAGCAAGTAATTCACGCTTTCTTTTTTTATCAACCGGATACAATATTTGAGAGACTAATTCCGCAGCACTATTCTGAGCATGAATCTGAATTTCTTTAGGAGAATTAAGCAGTCGGTATGCCAGAGTCTTCACTTTCTTATCAAAGGTCGCAGAAAATAATAGCGTCTGACGCTGCTGTGGAAGCCGTTTAAAAATACGCTGGATATCAGGTAAAAATCCCATATCCAACATTCTGTCTGCCTCATCAAAGACCACAGTTTCAACAGCACACAAATCAACCGTCTTATTGTATGCGTGATCAAGCAGGCGTCCCGGTGTTGCGACAAGAATATCCGCACCATTTTTCAATTTTTCTTTCTGAGGGTTAAGGCTGACACCACCGTATGCCGCGACAATACTCAGCCCTAATGTATCCGAATAGCTCACCAGATTATCAAATACTTGCTGAGCCAGTTCTCTTGTCGGTGTCACAATCAAACTACGAACACCATTAGCAGGAAAATTTTTAGCCGGTTCTTTATTTAATAATGCATGAATAACAGGTAAACCAAATGCAGCCGTTTTGCCTGTACCTGTCTGGGCACCTGCCAGCAGATCTTCGCCTTCAAGTATAAGGGGAATCGCTTGTATCTGGATATCTGTCGGAGACTGAAAGCCCAAAGCTGCGACTCTGTCCGTTAGCCGATGATCCAGAGACAGTTGAGAAAAGTGAAGAGACTTAGATGACATGGCGATACCTCGTAAACCAGAGGCGAGATATTACCAGAGAAACACATAAATAGCGCCCCCTGTCTGGCGTAAAAAAGGCGCTGTTATAGCGCCTTTATCTTCTGATGGATTAGATAGCCGGATCAGCGGATCAGACCAATATCTTTTTGTAGATGGCCGGAAAGATCACTGGAATAGTAATGACTTTCCACACTGTCCTGTACAAACAGAACATCCAGCAGATGGGCAATCAATCCTTTGACATTCACCGCATAGGTTTTTTTATCCGTAGAGGTTGGAGCAGAGATTCTGTTCGCGTGCATTACCTGAGCCATAAGCGCCTCTTTAAATTATTGTTTGATTACCATTAATATGCGTTAAGTTTAGTTCAGACTATCCACAATAAAAAATGACAAATATTCTCAATATGGATTAGTTTTTCTAATCCAAACTAAGAGCTTGGCTCTATTTATCAACATAATAAAAAATTAGATTACATATGACGTAAGCAGGAATTTATTGAAAATTAATCAAGACAACCCTTTCAATTAGATATAAAGATAAAAAATTTCCATTTCCATGAGAAACGGATACCGATTAGATTTGTGCAACAGATCAAATTAAGACCTAATTTTTTTGATGTGTTTCATACTAAACAAGAAAACTTTTTGATTGGACGGCGCAAGTTAAACGATCAAAAAAGGAGCTGGACGCTCCTTTTTCAATAATAGTAGTATTACACTCCGGTCAACGGGACAAAATAAACCAGAGCAGACCAGGCAATGATCCAAACCAGAACGGCAGCTGTATCCTGTATATCTTTACTCCACATATATCCTCCACTTTTCACTGGACAGATTAGGCTTTACGTTACAGACACTGTCTGTCGATATTAGCTCCTTATCGACCGGTAACGTTTAAAGTTTAACCATATAAATCAAAGCAAAGGGTATGCCAGATTCAGCCTAACTTGGAGATACTGTTCACATTTGTTGCCAGTCTCTCAGGAAATGTCTGAATAAAGTCTATAAAACAGTCCGCCATGGAAAAACGAGTGATCTTGCCTTGTTTTTCCATATTAATCAGCCCGGTATATCCCTCTTTACCTTTCATTGTATAGGCTGACGATGTCCCCCGGTAAATAGCTTCAGCTTCAACGGCTTCCCATCCCCTACCGGCCTTATAGACAGAAAGATGACTGATCCGCTGACCCAGCGGTTTTTCCGCATGGTAGGTAAAGTTCAGATTATACGTATACGGATAGCTTCCTGAACCCGTCCCGATAACACCATTGTTTGTGGCATTATTAATTGCCCCCTCCAGTGCCTCGGCAAGATATTTCCCCTTGATCTTATAAACTCCGACCGGAATGGCAAAAGGCAACAATTTTCCGGCAATATCCGCTACAGAAATATCTCCAGGCTGAAGAGAGGTTCTGACTCCCCCTGCGTTATGGATAGCAAAATCAGCAGAGAAGTTATGTTTATTCATCATATGGACAAACGATTCGGCTACCATAGGCGCAACATCACTGGGGCCATGAGCATCAGGGATCCGGACATGCCGGAACGGCTCACCAATCTGACCGATAATGGTTTGCTGCAGTTTACTGACCTGAGGACGATATTGATGCTGCAATAAATCTTGTATTTCAGGATCTTTGGCACAAATAACCACCTGAGGGTGCTGCCGCAGATAATCTCCCATCTGGCAGCAAAGCTCACCGGAACCAGATTCAGCCAAAGCTGCATCCATAAACAGACGACGCCCGACAAGCAGTTCATTTTTACCAGAAAAACCAGCGACCGAACCATCCGCATTAAATTCAATATGACAGTGACCCAAAGCCTGCGCATGAGCACCCGCCTGAACAATATAAGTCTCATTGATTTTATGTCCGTATTCATCTTCTTTACCCAGCCCCAGAGATGAAAAATCCCCCATCAGCGTATGCGTATGCCCACCGATAATCAGGCTTATTCCCTCAACATCCCCGGCCAGCTTAACATCCAGATCATAACCAAGATGACTCAGCAGAATAATTTTATTAATACCCCGTCGGCGAAGCATGGCCACTGTTTTTATTGCAGTATCACGCGAACTGACAAATGGCGTATCAGGATCCGGATTAGCAATATCTGCCATTTTATCGATGGATAAACCGAAGATAGCAACAGGTTCATCAGAAAACTCTTTAATCAGACAATGGGCTGTTTGTTCCTCTGACCGGTAATAGTACAGATTCTTCTTATTTCTTAGTGGCTTGAGTTTGTGCGTATTTTCACCGGACAGATCCCAATTACCAGCAAGTAAAGGGAAATTAATATTATCCAGAAAATCAGCAACCGGTTCATTCCCCATATCCAGTTCATGATTTCCCAGCGCCATAGCATCAATGTTCAGTGCATTAAGCAAATCAGCATTGGCTCTGCCTTTAAACAGGGAAAAATACAGGGTTCCCTGAAAACAGTCACCGGCATGCAGAAACAGAAAATCATCTCCGGATGTCGCGGCTTGCTGCTTCAGTTGCTTAATCCGGGTGGCGATACGGGCGAATCCGCCATTACTGACATAAGGAGTCAACATCTGACCGTTAAGGTAGAGCTTTAACTGTAATGACTGTGGTTCGAAATAGGAATGGGTATCATTGATATGTGCCAGCGTTACTCTAACTGGCTTATTGGCTTTTTTCATAAGCTGTCTTTTTCTCTTTTCTCCGACCCCATAGTAATACATCGGTTATGACATTGTAATGAACCGGAATTGTTTCCCTTACTGATTGAATCATGTAAGGATCTTTCCGAAATCAATTTGTGAACTACAGCTGAACCGTAAATAACATTTTGATATATGCTTGTAGCTAGGGCGTGCTGACGTAACAGAATTTAACAAAAATGAACGCGAAACGTCATAAAGGAGTCAATATATGCAGTTAGAACGTATTGAAATTTCAGGTTTTCGCGGAATCAAGAGACTTTCTCTCACTTTTGATGCAGTCACCACACTAATCGGAGAAAATACATGGGGTAAATCTTCTCTACTGGATGCGCTATCGGTTGCATTACCCGCTGAGGGTATTCCTTATACCTTCGAAATGCAAGATTTTCACGTCGATTATTCTATTTCCCACCCTCAGACCCAGCACCTGCAAATCATCCTGACATTTTCCCCAAGCTACGAGGGTGAAGAACACGTAGGACGCTACCGAAAATTACGTCCGGTGTGGGTTGAAAACGACTCGGGTCAAAAACAGATCATATACTGTCTGAGTGCCAGCCGGGATATCTATAAAGTATCCACAGAATATCAGTTTCTGAACCCTAAAGGAAAACCGCTCCTGCTGCACCACTCTTTCAAGCTTGCGCAGGAATTAATGTGCCTGCACCCAGTGATCAGAGTACGGGATTCCAGACGCTTCCATCGCCCGCGCAATGCTGGTGAGCAGCCTAAAAATGCCAGAATAGAAAGACGCATCCAAAATACAACCCGTCGTTTACTGTCTACACCCGGTCATGTCAACAAAGGAGAACTGCAGAGTAGCCTGAAATCTATGCAGACTCTGGTAGAACATTATTTTTCTTTTCAGGATCGCAGCCGACCTAACCCAAGGACTCCACGTGACAGTTTGCTGGTCGACAGCCATTCCGTCAGTACAAGTAATCTGTTGGAATACATTCGTGAAACCAAAAATCGCCAAACCCGGTTGCTGCTATTAAGACTGGTCAATTCTTACCTGCAAGGCAAAGGCGAAACCGAACTGAAACGCTGCGCCAGACCCTTACTTATTATAGAAGATCCGGAAGGTCGCCTGCATCCGACCCATTTAGCTCGAGCGTGGAATTTGCTGCAGATGGTACCAATGCAGAAAATCCTGACTACGAACAGTGCCGATCTGCTGGCCGCTGTTCCACTTTATTCCATCCGGCGTCTGATACGTCAGTCTGAAAGAACTGTCGCAAAATGTATCGGCCCAAGAAAGCTTAGTAAAGATGAACTGCGCCGGATCGGCTTTCATATCCGTTTTCATCGTTCAGGTGCATTATTTGCTCGTTGCTGGTTACTGGTCGAGGGAGAGACCGAAGTCTGGCTTTTTAACGAACTGGCCAAACTGTGCGGTTACAATCTGGCCGCAGAAGGTGTACAGATTATTGAGTTTGCTCAGTCCGGCCTGAAATCATTGATTAAAGTGGCGAAAGCATTTGATATTGACTGGCATGTAGTCACTGATGGTGACGCTGCGGGTAAGAAATACGCACATTCAGTCCGAGTTCAGCTGGATAGTGACCAGGAAAGACACCGACTGACAGAACTACCAGAAAGAGATATAGAACACTTCTTATATGCCAATGGCTTCGAAAAATTTTTTAAGGAACTGATAAAAGTACCTTATGATCACCCTATTCCTCCCAAAAAGGTCATTGCCAGGGCTCTGAAAAAATACGCGAAACCGGATCTGGCACTTGCCATCGTCTCTTATTGTGAAGAACAAGGCGTCGAATTTATCCCACTGTTGCTACGCTGGACACTAAAAAGGGTCATCACGATGGCAAACGGCAATACATAAGGCATATCAATTTAATTGAATATGCCTTTTAATAGAAAAGTTACAAAATGCTCGGCCTGCCTTTCATCATTCTCAGGCCTTCTCTCTTAATACAGTCAGCCAGAGGGTTTTCCGTCATATCGGCACGCCAGATAAAAGATAACGTTCGTTCCATTTCCAGTTCCGGAACGTTCAATGCCACCAGTTTTCCCTCCTCTATGTACTTTTCTACATCCAGATAAGGCAGACAAGTCAAATAAGGACCATTCGCAACAAGAGTTCTCAGGACAGGAACATGTTCATATTCACGCCACACATCCAAATCAGAAATAAGATGATGAATGGAGCTATCAAAAATTTTGCGTGTACCAGAACCGACCTCGCGTAACACCCATTTGGCCTGTTCAAGCTGTGCCAGACTCACTCTTTCTCTTTTAGCAAACGGGTGATGCGCAGACACAACAACCGTCAGGTGGTCACGACACCAAACCTCCTGCATGATACGGCTGTCATCAATGCGCCCTTCGATAATCCCCAGATCATATTTGTAATTCAGGATCCCATCGATGACTCCACTGGTACTCTGCACTCCCAGTTCAATGCGCATTTCCGGAAAATCATTATCAATGATACTGATTAAGTCCGGGATCAGATGTTCAGCCGGCGTCTGACTAGCCCCTATGCGGATTTCACCACTCAGAAGATGCTGCTCTAAAAAGCCCTGCTCAATCTGCTGGGCATCCTGCAATAACTTCTTAGCTTTGGGTCTGAGCCACATCCCCCAATGGGTCAGCGCCATACGCTTCCCCTGACGTTCAAACAAAGGCCGTCCGAGCATTTTTTCCAGTTGTGCAAGTGACATACTAGTCGCTGACTGTGTCAGAGCCAGTTTGTCAGCTGCCATGCTGACACTACCGAGATCTGATACTGCATCAAATACTGCTAATTGTTTTAAAGAATAACGCATAACCTTCCCTAAACCTGAATATTCAGCCATATGCTTATTCGTGCATTTTACTGATACAAATCACTATATCAATTTATCTGATAAGAAAATTAAAAAATATCAAATTTACCGCTACCTATAACTCGTCTTATTCTGAACCAGAACCACACACATAAGAACCTTGATGCATTTAAAGTTCGAACTGTGTGGCGTTATGAGAGATACCCATTCGAAAAATAAGGAGTAAATCATGAAAGCGAACAAAAGGAGCACTGATGTCAGCATCTAATCCAATAGAAGCCCGGCAGTTCTTTTCGCCAAACGAAATGATGCTGGAAGCGGAAAAATACGCTGTGTATAAAGCCAAAAAATCCACCAGCATGACGATAGGTCTGGCCATTATGGCTGGTATATTTATCGGTATCGCCTTCCTGTTCTACATTACGGTCACAACCGGTAATGGCGCAGAAAGCTGGGGGCTTAGCCACTTTGCCGGAGGTATCGCATTCAGTCTGGGCCTGATACTGGTTGTTCTGTGTGGCGGTGAACTATTTACCAGTTCCGTACTCACCAGTATCGCCTGCGCAAACCGTGAAATCAGTGTGAAGAAAATGCTGAGTATCTGGGGAAAAGTTTATATCGGTAACTTTATCGGAGCTCTGTTCCTGCTGTTTATCGTCAGTGTTGCAGCCCTGTATCAGTCCGGTCATGGTGAGTGGGGACTGAATGCTCTGAATATCGCTCAGCACAAACTGCATCATACTACAGCGCAGGCATTCGCATTAGGCGTACTCTGTAATCTGCTTGTTTGTCTGGCTATCTGGCTGACCTTCAGTACGGGTAATGCACTGGCAAAAGCATTTATGGTTATTCTGCCTGTGGCTATGTTTGTGAGCAGCGGTTTTGAGCACTGTGTAGCAAATATGTTTATGGTTCCATTGGGTATTGTTATTCAAAGCACTGCTCCGGAATCTTTCTGGCAGGCCGTTGGAGCGACACCCGCCCAATATGCCGATTTAAACCTACCCCACTTTATTACTGCCAATCTCATTCCTGTCACTTTGGGAAATATTGTTGGTGGTGCCGTTTTGGTTGGTTTGGCTAACTGGACTATTTTCAGCCGCCCACAATTAAAAGCATCTTCTGTAACCCCTATTACACAACCTATTACAACTTCTTCAGACAAGGAGACAACAATGAATACAAATATCCTGGTAAAAGACATGATGATCCAGCCAGCCTTTTCACTGCGTGTCGATATGCCGACAGAACTGGCTCTGGATGCACTAATTGACCGCAACCTACAAGGAGCACCGGTTACCGATGTTCAGGGTCGGCTGGTAGGCTTCTTCTCTATGCATGATGTGATGGTAGAGCTGTGGTGTCAGGACTACATTCCTGCTGAAGGACAAAAAGTGGTGGATCTGATGAACCGTGATGTTATCGCCATTGATGCTAACGATAGTCTTGTCAATGTCGCGGAGTACCTGTGCATTGATAAAGAGCAGCTATATCCGGTAAGCAGTGCAGGTATTGCTATCCGTCTGAACAGCCTTTCTGTTGAGGAACGAGCCAAAAGTATGAATATTAGCAAACCTCATACAATGCCAGTTCTGGATAATGGAGAACTGGTTGGTGTGATTTCCCGTTTTCAGGTAGCAAAAGCTCTGCGCTCTGTCTATGGTGAAAGACTGGATATCGTTGAAGACGAAGCAACAAAGGAAACAGCGTAATACATGCTAATAATCAGACCTCAGTCCGTTTCTGCTCATACTGAGGTCTGACACGGTTCACCGGTCAGCAAGAGCTGCTTGCCATAAATTTAAAAATTAGCACCGGCTGAACTGAAAATAATTTAAGGGGTATAACCACGATGTCAATTTCATATGGAAATGCACTGATAAAGAACTTCCTTGGGAAAGCACCGGACTGGTATAAACTGACCATTATTGCTTTTCTTATCCTCAACCCGATTCTATTCTCAATTGACCCGTTCACAGCCGGGTGGCTACTTGTCGTTGAGTTTATCTTTACTCTGGCAATGGCGTTAAAATGTTATCCGCTTCAGCCAGGTGGCCTTCTGGCAATTGAAGCCATTGCGATTGGTATGGCTTCTCCAGCTCAGGTCATGCATGAATTGGAAGCTAACCTTGAAGTACTACTGCTACTGGTATTTATGGTAGCCGGTATCTATTTTATGAAACAGCTCCTACTGCTGATCTTTACCCGGATCCTTCTTAATATCCGGTCAAAAATCATGCTGTCAGTTGCATTCTGTTTTACTGCTGCATTTTTATCTGCCTTTCTTGATGCCCTTACTGTTATTGCCGTAATCATCAGTGTAGCGGTTGGATTCTATGCTATTTACCACCGGGTCGTTTCCGGTCAGGGCAGCAGCCCTTCCCATGACCATACAACAGATGAGCACTTATCCGAAGTCACCCGACAGGATCTGGACGACTACCGTGCATTTTTACGCTCGCTACTTATGCACGCAGGTGTCGGAACAGCTCTGGGAGGGGTGGTGACTCTGGTCGGTGAGCCACAGAACCTGATCATTGCCGATCAGGCAGACTGGCTATTTGGTGAATTTATCATGCGCATGTCCCCGGTAACACTGCCTGTGTTCATTTGTGGCATCCTGACCTGTATTCTGGTAGAAAGATTCCGGTTATTCGGCTATGGAGCACAACTTCCGGAAAGTGTGCGCCATATACTGGTAGAATTTAATCAGGAGCAGCGCCAAAAACGCACCAAACTGGATACAACAAAGCTATGGGCTCAGGGTCTGATTGCTGTCTGGCTCATTACCGGCCTGGCTTTCCATCTGGCATCCGTCGGTTTGATCGGTCTGTCGGTTATCGTTCTGGCAACCACTTTTACCGGAATCACCGAAGAACATGCCGTTGGTAAAGCATTTGAGGAGGCACTGCCCTTTACTGCTCTGCTGGCTGTCTTCTTCTCCATCGTCGCTGTTATTATCGATCAGCAATTATTCGCTCCGATCATCAATTGGGTACTGCATATGGATGGTGATGATCAGCTCAGCATGTTTTATATCGCCAACGGTCTACTGTCCATGGTTTCCGATAATGTGTTCGTCGGTACGGTATACATTAATGAAGTAAAAAATGCACTGATGCATAATGTGATTACCCGGGATCAGTTCGATATGCTTGCCGTTGCCATTAATACCGGCACTAACCTGCCTTCAGTTGCGACACCAAATGGTCAGGCAGCGTTTCTGTTCCTGCTGACATCAGCATTGGCACCGCTTATCCGACTGTCTTACGGACGCATGGTTTACATGGCTCTGCCTTATACCGTCGTGCTGATGACTGTCAGTCTGCTGTGTATTATCTATCTGCTGGATCCGATGACGGTATCTATGTATGAAGCCGGTATTCTCAGTCATCACTCCGATGCAATGAAAACTGTCGGGCATGCGTTAACTACCGGACATTTATAATTTTTATTGCATCTAATACCAGAGTGGATAAGAATAACCACTGCATGAAATCCCCTGATCATCATCGGGGGATTTTTAAATTTCTCTGCATCATCTGGCTTATGGGACACAACCGGGAGGATTCTCTTGCTAAAGGATCTGGCTATTCAAAGTATTCAGAATTTTCAGAAAGATTGTCTGAAACTGTGTGAAAATCACTATCCGACTGTCCATAACCGGGGAATGAGTGAACACCATCTCGGACGAGCTTTTGCCAGAAGAATGGTCAGTACGTTAGAATCATTTGGCTACCCAAGCCAGTTCGAACCCATAGAAACCGTTGCAGAAACCGACCACCCTCATCATTACCGCATTGCTTGCGGTGCTGGAACCATCTGGGTCATGACACATCATCTGGTCAGTGCAAGCTACACCTGCCGGGAAAAACTGCTGGCGGATATTGGTGAATGGCAGGCCGAATACGGTTACTGTATTCAGCCCAATGACCTGCTAATCCTGCTCAGTGACCACTGGATATCCCGTAGTCAGCGGAGCCGGGAATTACTCCATTGGTGGATGGGTGAATTGCCGGATGATATCAATGAATACAGCGGACAAGGCATCACTCTGCATCAAAGTGAATCACAACTGGTCAGTGAACTGGATCACTGCTTTCAAATCAGCCCCTGTTATCTCCGCTTCGGCCACCCTTTAGTACGTTCAGCAGATCAGCAACTGGTCAGAAAATATATCCAGCTTTACGCTATTCTCGAATGGCAGAAGTAGTAAAAAAAGCAGGTTATGCCTGTTTCCATAGCTGACGCATTACACCGTATTTATCCCGGAACAGATCCGAAGGCATTGGCCTTTCGAATAGATAACCCTGGCCATAATCACATCCCAGTTCTATCAGTTTAGCTTTATGTTCATCACTGGCGATGCCTTCCGCAATAACCGCAATATTCAACTGATGGGCCATCATTATCATAGCCCGGCACAATGCCATGCTGTTACTGTCTTTATCAAGATTATCAACGAATGAACGATCTATTTTCAGGATATCAACGTCCATCTCCTGCAGATAAGAAAGTGATGAATATCCAACCCCAAAATCATCAATAGCAATACTAATCCCTTCATCGCGTAACTTCAGCAGGTTACTTCTGACCGAATCTTCACTTTCCATTAGCAGGTTTTCTGTAATTTCAACAATAATGGCACTCTTATCCAGTTTCAGCTCTGCCATATAGCCCAGCCAGTCTTCCAGCCATTCACCAGTGCCTTTAAACTGCGACGGAGAGACGTTGATACTGACCTGAAAATCAGGGTCGATCTCTTCCCGCATAATGGCAACCTCTCTCGAAGCTGATTTTGCGACCCAGGACCCCAATTCCCGGATAAGCCCACTGTCTTCAGCAAGACCGATAAATTCTGATGGCCTGATAAAGCCTTTTTCCGGATGATTCCAGCGAATCAGAGCTTCCGCTTTAATCACACGGCTACTGGCAAGATCAACGACCGGCTGGTAATAAAGCTCAAACTCATCATTTTGAATACCATGACGCAGATCTTCAGTAATACGGCGTTTCTCCAGTGCAACTTCCAGCATTCTCCCGGAAAAAAACTGGTAGCAATTTCGGCCGTCATTTTTAGCTTCATACATGGCCAGATCCGCGAACTTAATCAGAGTCTCAGCAGTATCGCCATGCTCAGGATATAATGTAATACCGATGCTGCAGGTGACAAAAACCTGCTCTCCATTCAGGTGAAAACAATCGGACAAGGAAGCATGAATATCCTCGGCAATACAAGCAACTTCTGTATGGCTGTCAACATCCATAAGCAGGACATTAAACTCATCTCCCCCCATACGGGCAACCATATCCTTATCTCTGACAGCCTGTTTAATCCGTTCTCCAGCCCGGATCAAAAGAATATCGCCATAGTCATGCCCCATGGTATCGTTAACTTCCTTAAATCCATCAAGATCGATAAACATTAATGCAAACGGAAGCCTTTCACGCACAGGCTGTTCACTCAACAGTGACTGTAGCTTCTCCTGCATAAAACGACGATTAGGCAAACCTGACAGGCTATCAAGGTATGCCTGCTGATGAAGTTTTTCATTTGCGATTTTCAGTTCCGTCGTACGTAACTGTACCCGAGTTTCCAGATCCTGTTCCCGGCTTTCCATCTTTTCCAGCATAGAATTGAAATTGACGCTCAATGCTCCGACTTCATCATTAGACAATTGCCGGGCTCGCAGACTGTAATCTCTGGTTCGGGTTACCTTATCCGCGACAGAGGCAAGGTATAGGATCGGGTGAATAAAATAAGAACGCAGAATAAAAGCAAGACTGAAGCTGACTACAAAAACAATGCCCAGAATAATCAGCAGAAAATCCTCATAAAAACTAATCCGCTTCTGAATTTCAGAATCATCAGATTCAATACCCAGATAACCATAGAACTTGTTTTCAATCATCAGAGGGAGTTTCAGAACCGAAATCTCGCTGTTTGGAGAACGAACCGTGTGTTCATTCTCTACCTGAGCAATAATACTGTCTTGTGTATCAGTCACCTGAACCCGGAGAATATTTCCGTTATTTTTAAGTGGATTAATCAGCTCTTGTGCGGTTTGTTCATCATCAAATAATACTGCAGCTGTCAGACTAGGAAGCAGTATATTCGCCATCAGAATAATTTTTTCCCGATCACTTCTTTCAGCCGCTTTCATTTCGTGGGCAGTCAGAATAGATGAGGTCAGAAGCCCGGTGAAAAGAGAAATTCCCATCAAAGTGAACAACAGTTTTACACTGATAGAGCGGAACATCATCGTATATTTCATGACTGATCCCTTTTATAAATCCGCCCCAGACGAAGTACTTTCGAGCTCATCGCTATACCTGCTTTTTCTAACCCTTCAGGGTCAATTTCAAACCGCACCTTTCCGCCAACCACATAAAAACGGATATGACCACCGGACTCAATAAAATCGTCCGATTCCCCAACTAACATCATATTCTTTAGCTGCTGACTCCCGGCAATATGAGTCCATTCAGCCACATCGTCCCTGGATACAAACAAAGTATGACACCCGGATAACTCTTCTTCGAACCCGTTCAACTGCCGAACCATCACCTCAGCACCAAACAGGCTCTGCCCTGCCAGTGCCTGTTTAGCTGCCGCAGTAAACTCCGGTGAAAATCCACACAGCACATAATGTTCCTCCGGATCATCACTGAACCAGAGGCCATGACTGTAACGGGCAAAATTAAACATAAAACCCGATTTAATCGCATATTCTCTCTCAGATGCCAATGCAGTACCGGACAGACATAACGCAACAAGCAGGCTGATGAAAAGCTGACGAATCATCATTTACAACTAAAACTCAGCTTTTAGACGAACAATCACACTCGGCTCGATATAAGTCGGAATGGTGAAAGATTCTGATGTGTTCGCATATTCAAGATGACGGCCATAGAGAAGATTATTCCCGGTAAGGCTAAAAGAGTAAGCCGGAGTGATCTGCCAATTCCAGCTCAGATCCAATGAAGTAAAATCATCCGTACTGTATGCCTCACCATCTTCGGCTCGAAATACAGCATACAACGCATGCTGTGCATTAACCTGTACACTACTTTTCATGAAAATTTGCTTCATTTCACTGCTGAATCCAACCGCAGAAGCCGTGCCCGAAGCCAAAGAATAATCATATGAGGTATAACTGTAACCAAACTCAGTTTTAATGTTATCGGCCATCTGCCAGCCAACAACCAACTCTCCACCATAACTCTCCAGTTCCGCACTATAACCCAACTGATAAATGATTTTCATTGTACTGAGATCTGCAAGGCTTCCTTCCTGAGCAACACTTGTCGCTAGAACATTATCAGCTTTAGTATGAAACAGAGACAGATCAACATTCCAGTCCTGATGAAGGTAACGGTAGCCCAGCTCTTCGGAAACAGAATGCTCGGCTTCGGCATCCGTCGTTCCCCGGATTTCAGCATTGATCCATTGTGCATTAAGTAACGGATTACCCGTATCACCAAGATCCCCAACCTGAGCACCAAGGCTGTCCACTCCCAGATCATATTCCAGCAGACAAGGAATACGCACACTCTGACTTACCGATGCCCACACAATATGCCGGGGTGCGGGAGTCCAGACCAGACGAGCCATCGGCTGATGTTCCCAGCCGGTATAGGTGTTATGCTCTGATTTATTACCCACAATCAATGTCAGTTCATCCGGAATAGCATCAAACTGAGCCTGCATAAATGCACCGTACAGGGTAAATTCATCTTCATCATTCAGACTGTATGAATAGGCCACTTCTTCAGAAGAGAGATCATTATACCGATAATTAACCCCCCAATCGAACTGCCAGCCATCCAGCAGAGTATTCATCTGATAATCGATGTCATAAAAATTAAAATTATCCTGATAATAAACCTGGTGACCTTGCTGCATTGCCCAGGATGACTGCAGGGTCTGATTGATATTATCTGACAAACGCTGTTCGTAGCGCACCATCAGTTGTGCATGCATGCGCCGGTTAATATCATCCACATCTAGCCGGGAATTATCTGAATCAGATAGCCGGACACCCTGCCCGACCGCAATATCGCTGTATTGCCCCTGGATCAGCAAAGAAGACGCATCATCCGTACTCAGATCCAAGCGGCCGCCGACACTCTTTTTCCTGCGGGTGTCCGTCGGAGTAATTCGAGTTCCCTGCTCAGAAGCATCCGCCTGCTCAGAACTTCCGTATAACCGAAATGTACTTCTTCCTCCCAGCTCACTGCCAATACGAAAATCTATACTGTGGTCAGTATCGCTGCCGGTCCTAGCCTGAAGCAGCATACCTCGGGTATCATCGGAGTGTTTGGTAATGATGTTAATCACGCCATTAGTGGCATTACTTCCCCACAGCAGTCCACCCTGTCCCCGTATCAATTCAATCCGTTCAATGTCATAGACCGGAATATCCAAAGCCTCCCAGTAAACACCCGCGAAACTTGGATTATAAATACTCTGACCATCAATCATAACCAGTGTCTTGCTGGAATAGCGGCCGGCAGGAGCCCGGGTTGTAATGGCATACTGATTAGCATCAATGCGCCGTACCTGAATACCGGGCACAAGAGATAAAGCCTGTGGTACTGAAGTTACCCCTGACTGGACAAGCTCCTGGTGGGTAAGAACATAAAGAGATGCTGCGGTTTTTGATGCGTCCTGAACCCGCTTCATTGCAGAGGTCGTCTGAACATCAGTTGCCATCAGTTTATCCAGATCGAGTCCCGGAAGATCTGAATCAGCAAGAGCCACAGGAGAAATTAAAGTAATAATAAGTATTCCATACTGCCTGTTTAACAACGTCTTCTCCTGATCATTCTTGCTTTATTCAAACCACGTCACCCTTTTTGACGCACAACTCAAGCACATAAGGTGGCATTTGAATTTCACCTTATGTTAAAAAATTCTAATGATGGGATATTCGCCGCCCGGACGAAAAATGAAAACTGTTATATGTATATGATGTATTTATCTGCCTACTGCGCATAATTTACAGATACATATTTACAACCTTTTATTCACACCTAGCCAATAAGATATTGAACTTATTCATCATTATTTTATGTTCAGTACATAGCAACATATCGTACTGAAGCTGAACATTTTAATGGACGCAGAGAAAATAATAAATGATTAATAACCAGCTTTTACCGCTTATTTACTGATTAACAAATCATCTATTTTCTCAGTTCAAAAATGTAACCGCTTCCTATATTCTCTGGGAGAACAGCCATAATACTTTCTGAATCGGTGCGTAAAGTTATACGGGTCTTTATAACCGAGACGAGTAGCGACCATACTGATACTCCAGTCCTGATATCGCAAAAGATCAACCGCCTTTTCCATTCTCAGAGCGATCAGCCTCGCTCTAGGGGAACAGCCAAACAGTGTTTTCGATATCCGGTTCAATTGTTCTTCACTTAAAAAACATTGCTCTGCCATTATTTTTACTGTCCACGGAAGATGAAGCTGCGATTCGACTTCATTGAATAAGGTCTGAACACGTATTGTTGAATTCAGTGGCTGAGCTTCCATCCCGGTCAACAGTCTCAACAACTCACTGATCAGTAACTTCCGGTACCCCGGCCTTCCGTTAATTTCACTGTAAAGCAATACCATCAGAGACCAAACCTGTTCACACTGAAAAAACGGTATAACCACCTGCCCCATCCCCGCTATTTCATGCCATTTTTCTGCCGGCGGCAACAGCATCCAAACCATTTTCCATTCCACTGACGGATCTTTTATCTCAAAACGAAAACAACTCTCAGCCGGAAGTATGGTCAGGGAGTTAGGCGTAATGGTAGTCTGTCCAAAAGGGGTGGTTAACAAGCCTTCACCTTCCACAGTAAACAGCAGCGAATGCACATCAACCCCGTTCCGTTCTACCCGGTATCCTTTCGACAGTTCAGATAAGCCGGCAACACTAAACCCGTCACCCTCCAGCTCAGGAATATCAGATAACGTGAGAAAACGTTCTTTGCAGGTATCTGACAGATAAACATGGTCCCGCCATTCTTTAGGTGGCTCAAAACCATCAATGACAGATTTGCACATGTTTTCGCTTTTTTTGAACATTTCCTTATCCGTATTTCGATATTATATTTGCCGCATATTCATGAGGAATCATTATGACATCCAACTTTGCGACAAAAACAGCGCCAACTCATTTATTGTCAAGTGTTGCCAGACTTGCCTTCCCTGTTGCACTGCAGAGTGCACTGGTTGCAATTCTGGCTCTGGCTGATGTATTGATGGTCAGTGACTTTGGTAAAGAAGCAACTGCCGCTGTGGGAATCGCCTCAAAATGGCACTTTGTTGCCATCATGATTATGGCAGGACTGACCACCTCCAGTGGAGTACTTGTGTCACAATATTGGGGAAAGGAAGACAAAGAATCGGCTAAAACTGTTTCTGTACAGGCTATGAAGCTGGGAATACTGCTGATGCTTCCGGTTACACTACTTATTACTCTGTTTTCTGACACCATTATGTTACTGCAGACTAATGACTACAGTGTTATTACACTTGGATCACAGTACCTGTGGTTTAGCTTTCCGGTACTGATCCTCACTCACCTGGTGATTGTGACCGAATCCAGTTTGCGTTCCAGTAATGATGCCGTATTACCCCTGCTTGTCGGTACACTGACTATTTTTATTAATATCGCCCTGAATTTCTGGTTGATAAGAGGCGGGCTCGGTATTGAAGCAATGGGGGTTGCCGGTGCCGCTCTGGCAACCACAATCTCACGAACAGTTCAGGTTATTATTCTGTACCGGATACTCAAATACCGAAACCACTGGCTGGTTATTACCCGGACACTGGATGATGGTAAAAAATTGTGGAAATCGTTTTCCTCACTGGCTTTGACCAATGCCGCCAATTCACTGCTATGGGCAATTGGTACACTCACTTATCAGATGATCTTCGGTCATCTGGGTACCACCGAACTTGCCGTCTTCAGTATGCTTGGTCCATTTGAATCTCTCTGTTATTCCTCTTTTCTCGGTATTTCCGTGGCTTGCTCCGTACTTCTGGGACAATCGCTCGGACGCAGTGAATTTGCTCAGGCACAGAGCATGACCAAAGTATTCCTGAAATCCGTTTTCACGTTTGGACTGATACTCGGCGGAGTATTGTTACTGGGCAGGGAATTATTACTGGAATGGCTGAATCTGACTAACCCGGAACTGTACCCTATGGCGCTTCCCGCGATTTCAGTACTCTGTTGCGGGATCTGGCTACGAATGCTCAATATGATCATCATTAACGGTATTCTGCGTTCAGGAGGAGAAAACCTGTTCTGTATCAGAATGGATTTTATTGCGATGTGGATGGTCGGGATCCCGCTGGTAGCGTATGGGGCATTTATCGGCCAATGGGGGTTTAATTGGGTATACGCACTGATGCTCTCAGAAGAGATCGTCAAATTCTCACTCTGTTTCCATCGTTATCTGCAGCATAAATGGGTAAATAACCTGACATTACAGCACAGCTAAGTTCTACCGTTTCATCCGGACAGGAAGAAACGGTTATTTCTTATCACTCTGATGTTCATACATGCGCCGGTAACGGTTAGACATATTTGGCTTAGGCTTTTCCGGAACGCTCTGCCGGGCATGAAGCAGATGACGAACCGCCAGAATCGGATGCGGCAGCAACATCTTAGGTCCGGAATAACGCATAACCATGCGCATTTTCTCTTTCTGCTCAGGCTTGTAGCAATGAATCGGACACCGATTACAGGCTGGTTTTTCCTCACCATAGGGACAACGGTCAAGTTTTGTGACAGCGTAACTCAATAGATTGTCACATTCCGGACATAACTGCCTGGCGGAATTATGAGTATCCTTGCAATATATCTGCACCATGGCTTTGAGTGTTTTATATTCAATCGCCAGTTTTCCTGTCAGGAGCTTGCTATCATTCATCTGTATCTACTTCTGCATTCTGGTGTAAAATCTGATTTTAATTCTATCAGAAAAGAAAGTATCTATTTTGAGCCATGCCATAATGAGTAAACCTGATGTTATCTATTTTCGATATCTATAAAATAGGAGTTGGCCCTTCCAGCTCCCATACCAATGGCCCTATGATTGCCGGCTTCGAGTTCGGAAAAAAATTATCACCACAGATAGCCAGAGTCGTCCGTATTCAGGTAGATCTGTTCGGTTCTCTGTCTCTGACCGGGAAAGGACACCATACTGATAAAGCGGTTATGATGGGGTTACAGGGAAACCGTCCGGACACAATCGACATCCCCGCAGCCACTGAACTCATGATAAGCAATCTCGACAAGCATCAGTTGCTGTTGCAGGGAATGCATGCCATTACATTTAATCCTCATTCTGACATACTGTTCCATAATGATAACCTGCCCCTGCACGAAAATGGCATGGCAATATCCGCCTATGATGTAAACGGTGTTCAGCTCGACCGGCAGGTATACTATTCCATCGGTGGCGGCTTTATTGCAACAGAGGCTGAGCTGGAACAGGGATATTCTGACCATGATACTGCCGTAGAGTTTCCGTTTTATTCAGCAGATGAGCTTCTTCGGCAAGCAGAAAAAAACGGATTCTGTCTGGGCGGGCTGATCATGCGCAATGAACTCGCTTTCAGAACCAATGACGAAATTAATCAAATGGTTAATCGTATCTGGGAGGTTATGTCAGCTTGCGTCACTAACGGACTAAACACCGAAGGAATTCTTGAAGGCGGGCTGAATGTTACCCGCAGGGCTTCCGCCTTGCTAAAAAAACTGGAAGCAAACCGTGCACTGACCACTGACCCGATGGAGATCATGGACTGGATCAATGCTTACGCTTTTGCGGCCAGTGAAGAAAATGCTTCCGGTGGTCAGGTTGTCACTTCCCCGACAAACGGGGCTTCTGGTGTTATTCCGGCTGTTCTTATGTATTACAACCAGTTTATTCGCTCTCTGGACACTAAACAATTGCGGGATTTCTTTGCGGTTTCCGGTGCAATAGGTATGTTGTACAAAATGAATGCCTCTATTTCAGGAGCCGAAGTCGGCTGTCAGGGGGAAATCGGTGTTTCTTCATCCATGGCCGCAGCAGGGCTCACTGCACTACGAGGCGGAAGTAATGAACAGATCTGTATCGCGGCTGAAATTGCGATGGAACATTCACTTGGTATGACCTGTGATCCTATCGGTGGTCTGGTTCAGGTTCCCTGTATTGAACGCAATGCCATGGGAGCCATCAAAGCTATTAATGCTTCACGTATGGCACTAAAAAGAACCAGTAAATGTTTAATTTCTCTGGATAAAGTAATAGACACCATGTATCAGACAGGGAAGGATATGAATAAAAAATACCGGGAAACCTCACTGGGCGGTCTCGCTATTATTCATCTTGCACCGCCGTGTGAGTGACCTGACCCGGTTAACTGTTCGTGTTTTTTACTCAATAGCAAATCTGGACTACTCTAAAGAGTGGGCATACAGCCATTTTAAGATGTAATAATGAAAATGACTCATCAATCCTCAGAATATAGCGTTGGTATGGCGAATACCACGCAGAATACCCGTCAGAAGCCTTCCGTGAATAAACCTTGGTTGAAGAGTTTTCCTGCTGATGTACCGGCCACAATCAATGCCGATAAGTATCAGAGCATCAATGAAATGTTCCGGGATTCTTTCACTAAAAATGCTGAAAAAGCCGCATTTGTCAATATGGGGCATACACTCTCTTTTCGTGATCTGGACGAGAAAAGCACAGCCTTTGCAGCCTACCTGCAACAGCAACTGCATATGAAAAAAGGCGACCGGATTGCACTGATGATGCCGAACCTTCTGCAGTACCCCATTAGCATACTTGGGGCATTAAAGGCTGGCCTGGTTGTTGTCAACGTCAATCCGCTCTATACACCAAGAGAGTTATGCCATCAGCTCCGGGATTCCGGAGCCACCGCTATTGTCGCAGTGACTAATTTTGGTAACAACCTGCAACAAGTAGTCGCAAAAACCAGCATAAAACATATCATTCTGACTCGTATTGGTGATGAACTGGCACCACATAAGCGTACACTGGTTAACTTTGTGGTTAAGTATGTGAAGAAAATGGTACCCAAGTATAACCTTCCAGGTGCTATCTCTCTGAAACGGGCTCTGACTCAGGGCAAAAACCTGCCTTATAACGAGCCCGACATTAAACCGGATGATCTGGCTTACCTGCAATATACTGGCGGAACAACCGGTCAGGCTAAGGGTGCCATGCTGACACACAGGAATATTATTGCCAACGTCCTGCAGGTTTACGCACATTTTGCACCAAGAACCTTACTGGTCAATGAGCATGCCGTAACCCCGTTGCCGCTTTATCATATATTTGCTAATTCCGTCAGCATGATGCTGATCATGTATTTTGGCGGAACCAACCTGCTGATCACCAATCCCCGGGATCTGGACAGTTTTGTCAGTGATCTGCGCAAGTATCCGTTTACGATGATTTTCGGACTGAATACACTGTTTAATGCTTTGAATAATCACGCTGGCTTTCGTTCGCTTGATTTCAGCCAGGCAAATTTCACCATTGCCGGAGGTATGGCAACACAGAAACATGTCGCAGAAGAATGGCAACGTATCACCGGAATGCCAATTATTGAAGGGTATGGTTTAACCGAATGTTCACCGGTTGTGGCCGGCGGTACTCACACACAGCAATCTTTTATTCATTCTGTCGGTGTTCCGATGCCAAGTACAGATATCCGGATTGTGGATGACGATAACCGCGAATTAGATATCGGCGGGGTCGGTGAGTTACAAATCCGTGGTCCACAAATCATGAAGGGGTACTGGAAGCAGGAGCTGGAAACCAAAGCAGTGATGCATGACGGTGGCTGGATCAGCTCCGGAGATATCGGAAGAATGGACGATAACGGTTTTTTCTATATTGAAGATCGTAAAAAAGATATGATTCTGGTCTCCGGATTCAATGTCTTTCCGACAGAAATTGAAGAAGTTGCCACCCTTCACCCTAAAATAACTGAAGCGGCCGCTATTGGTATTCCGGACGAAATCTCCGGAGAAAAAGTAAAGCTGATCGTGGTAACCAGCGCCCCTGTTTCCGCAGACGGAATCAGGAAACATTGTCGTAAACACCTGACCGGTTACAAGGTTCCTAAGTTGATTGAATTCAGGGATGAACTGCCGAAAACCAATGTCGGAAAAATCCTTCGCCGGGAATTAAGAGATTAGAATGCCTGCCTGAAATCTAAAAACTTACCGGCAGATAATCCGTCGCCATCTCAACTTCTGGCTGTGATGTGTTATGGAAGTGTCGGTAAGTATGGCTGATAAGATACGTTTCAATCCTCAGTAACGAGTCCGTAGTCGTGTCCTGGCACTGGGTAAAAGCCGCTGTATACGCTTCCCGCATTTCTCTCTCCAACTGAAAATACCCGGTCAGAAACAAATAATGCTGTAAAGAATCCATATTCATCTGTTCCACTTCCGGACATAGCTGCCGGAGTTTAGATATCACAGCATCCTGTTCTCCAGAAAGTGATTTTCCATGGATTCTCAGCAGGTTAAGTTGAAGCATATCTTTTTTACACAATACGGCTCCTCCTTTCCAGCGCCGTATTTCCAGCTCAAATTTCTTGAGATACATATAACTGAGTTTTTGATTATTCTGCGCAACATACAATAACCCTCGCAGATAGCGAAAATATACAGGAGGGCAGTCACGAAAAGTATTTTTTACCGCACGATAACAAAGCTGATAAACTTCCTGAGATTTTTCATAATCTTCCTGAATCAGATATAAGGCTGCGAGTAGTCCCTGACGGGCATAATTATCCGGAACTAAACGACAGGCATTGCGCATAATATCAACCGCCTGATTTACCCTTCCCTGATTCAGTTCCAACTTGGTTTCAATGTCCAGAGCGGTCAGACTATAACGTTCACACCTTAACCTATAGTCCTGAAGCGCTTTCCTTGCTTCTGTATTCTGACCATTTTCTATCAGGGCGTTAGCAAGCCGCAGGTATACCCAATCTTCATCTGAAGACTCATCCAGATGCTTAAGTAAGGAACGATAAAAACGAACCGCCACATCGTACCGGTTAGCTTTCTCAAACAGTCTCCCTCTCAGTTTCTGGATGGAATAAAAGTGATCAGGATGGCTGATTTCAAGCTCGTTGCAGACCGATAACTGAGATAAACCACTACTGTCATCCGACAAGTAAAAGGACTTAAGCACATACTTGTTCCGATAAAGAGTATATATTTTCTGCCGGATTTCTGTTGCAGACCACGAGGCAGAAACGATACCGTCAATACCAGAATCAATCGCTTTACGAATGATATCTGCCTGATCTGAAGCCGCCCATATAATAAAAACGGCGTCCTTTCTTAACCGAGAATGATGAGTAAGTTCGTCAAAAAGTAGCCAGACATTGTCGTTATTATCCATTTTTTCACTGGCAATAATAATGTCGTAGGATGTTCCACTCGCCCTTTGTAAGGCAATCTTTGCATTATTAGCATTATGTATTCTGGCCTCGTTGGCTTCCATACTCCTCAATATCAGACGAGCATTTTTCGCCATCGAAAACGAATCACTGACAATTAAGACATTGGCATTTTTTAGTTTAATCACTTGTTTTGACCAATATGAATAAGCTTACTGACTTCAACTTATGTTGATATCAACCCGGCGAGGACTTTTAGCCAATCGATTTTATCATCAAAAGGTAAGAATTGAGTGTTATTCATACTGAACCCGTAAAAACTGGAGTAAACATCACATAATTACGGAACTAAAACAAAAATAGCAGGCATTCGACCCGCTATTCTCTTCTCGTTCACAACAAAAACAGGTTATTATTCAAGACACGCTCTAGTCGTAGGCTTTAATTAATACCGATGTGTCCATCCTGCCAAACCCTTTCTTCTGTAAATCTGCATAAAGCTCATCTACCTCTTTAGTCATCGGCAAATTCAGAGCGAATTTTTCAGCTTCATCCAGGCAAATACCTAAATCTTTACGCATCCAGTCAATAGCAAAACCAAAATCAAATTTACCTTCAGACATCGTTAATGCCCGGTTTTCCATCTGCCATGAACCTGCAGCTCCGTGTTTCAGCACATTCACTACCTGTTCAATATCCAACTCTGATTTTTGAGCCAAAAGAAGAGCCTCACTCAATCCCTGCAAAACCCCGGCAATACAGATCTGGTTAACCATTTTGCATCGCTGTCCCTGACCATGCGAACCAATCAAAACTGATTGCTTCGCGTATGCCTTGATAACCAAAGCCACTTTTTCGTAGATATCAGGATCGCCTCCACACATCACTGTCAGCGAACCATTCTCTGCACCGGCCTGACCGCCAGACACAGGGGCATCAATAAAATGAACCCCTTTACTCCGGCAGACATCTGTCAGCTCAAGTGCCAGATCGGCAGATGTTGTCGTATGATCAACCAATATAGTGCCGGGTTGCATACCGGCTAGTACGCCGTCTTCGCCATATATCACACTGCGTACGTCATCATCATTACCCACGCAGACAAAGATAATATCGCTCTGCTCAGCAGCTTCTCTTGGCGTAGAGACAGCCATACCATGAAAACTTTCAACCCATCGCTGAGACTTTGTTGCTGTTCGGTTATATACCGTCACATCATGTCCGGCTTTTTTCAGGTGCCCGGCCATCGGATATCCCATAACACCTAAACCTATAAACGCTGCTTTTACCATTATATTTCTCCTCTTTAGCCATCAGACTAAGTTTATCGTTCTTATTACACCGACCTTAACCTACCCCCGAATACGGTGAACTGCAAGCTGGCTTGAAAAGGAAGCTAAAGCTTCTGCCCGATAACACACTGTTTCTGAACAGGACAACCATCACATACCGGCTTTGTATTGCAGAAACGCTTGGCATGCTCCACCAGCAATGCATGATAATAGGCAAAGATCTCCGTATTTTCCGGTAAAGCCCGTACAATCATCTGTTGAAAAAGCTCATAGTGGTCAGGAACTTCCAGACCAATACGGGAAAAAATACGCCGTGTGTAAGCATCAATAACAAAAGAAGGCTTACCTACGGCATAGACAAGTATTGAATCTGCTGTTTCTGGCCCAATACCGGAAATTGCCAGTAATTCGGCTCTCAGTGTATCTTTGTCAATGTTCCGTACGTTTTTAATGTCATATCCATACTGCTTAAACCATCGTGTCAGGGCTTTCAGCCTTAACCGCTTTTGATTATAAAAACCACTCGGACGAATAAGCTCCCCCAGCTCCGTATCCGGCATACACTCTATCTGTTCCGGAGAGAGCCTGCCCTCCAGGTTTTTCAGGGCAATTTCTACATTTTTCCAGTTAGTATTCTGTGTCAGAACCGCACCGACCATCACCTCATAAGCGGAACCAGCCTGCCACCAGGAGAAGCGCCCGTAGTATTGTTTCAGTTGCTCAAACACGGTATTTATCAGTTCCAGATGCAGCAACTGCTGTTTTACTGCCAATCCGAAAGCATAACCAGTGAGTCTGCCATTTGCCCCCACGACCCGGTGACAGGGGATAATAATGGGGATCGGATTCTTATTATTAGCCATTCCGACAGCCCGGCTTCCTTTAGGATTCCCGACTTTCTCTGCAATCGCTTTGTAGCTACAACTCAGACCATATGGGATTTCTGTCAGAGCCTTCCAGACTCGGTTCTGGAATTCTGTTCCCTCCGGGGCCAATTTCAGGTCAAACTCTTGCCGTGTACCACAAAGAAATTCATTCAGTTGCTTTTTAACTTCCGTAAAGTGTTGCGGGGCATATTCTGCGTCTTCGTTATAGGCAGTCGTACAAGTATCATTATCAATAAACAGATGAGTCAGCCCCTGTTCATTTCCCGTTACAACAACCATCCCGACCCGGGTTTCAAATCTGTCAAAATACATGCGGGTTCTCACTCTAATCACATAAATGCATATGAACTTCAAAAAAATATACTTTAAAGAATAACGCTATTAGACTCTCCTTCAGTGTACGGCTATTTTTATAGTAATCAATCGGCTCCCTAACGAGAAAGGATCCCTATGCCAGCTCAATACCCTCTTCTGCTGTCTACAATAGCCGTCATACTGATTGGTCTATCAGCGACGCTAATGATCCGGGAACCACAGAACACCAGAAAAGCAAAGCCTCTTTTTGTCGGATTTTTTGTCAGCTCTCTTATCCTTAACTTCCATTTAATCCATGTTCCGGATTTTCATGCCCCTTGGGAACATATGGTCGTGGATGTGTTGTTTATGCTAAATATCGCATTGCTTTCTATCGGCATTACCATACGATTCAACAAATGCTATATCGAGCGATCCTACTATCTATTCCTGTCCGGCTATTTGACGTTTTATTTATTTGGTCCCTACTACCCTATACTTCCGGTTCTTTTCGGCCTGATTAATACGCTACTAATCATCTGGATGGTGCTGACCCGGGATCCAAAACCCAATATTGCCGATTTTGGGCTGGTCGTTACCCTATTCATATGGTTCGGTATATTACTTTATGACGTATCCACTCATACACCGGGCAGAGCACCAGATTTTTTTGGTCAGCAGATGGTAACCAACCTTATTTTTGTGCCGGCCTTTATGAGTGGGATCAGTGTATTTATACTGGCCAGTTATATGATGGACAGCCATATTCTTCTTGAACGCCTGGCTTCAAAAGATGAACTCACCGACATGCTTAACCGACGAGGATTATTTGAACAAATCACAACCCAACTCAGCTATCTGAAACGTAAAAAACAGCCCGCATCCGTCATCATTGCAGATATCGACCATTTCAAGAATATCAACGACACCTACGGACATGAAGCCGGAGATAAAGCCATCAGACAATTTGCTTCTGTTATTAAACATGTTGTTCGTGAGTACGATATTTCTGCCCGGTATGGCGGTGAAGAGTTTGTTATTTTTCTGCCAGGAGCAAACGCAGAGACGGCTTTTAAAGTCGCAGAAAGAATTCGTCTTAAATGTGAATCAGGTAAACTTGTTTACAGAAACAACACCATTGTTTTTACTGCGAGCTTTGGCGTTGCCCAGTTTCAATTTGATAAAAAGATAGAAATGTCCATTCATACCGCTGACGAGGCACTGTACACCTCCAAGCTGACAGGAAGAAATAAGGTAAGCATTAAGTAAATATAACTTCTTTCAATACGTTACTTTAGAAAGTGTTTCTCTGTGAGTAGACTATACTTACCACTGAAATTGTGCTTCAGGGGGTAATATGGGAGCTGTATCAGAGTTTCATGTTAATTTAAGGGAGATGATCACCGCCATTGAAACCGCCGTTTCTCTGGTCGGTATTAATGATACTAATCATGGGAAACGGGTCGGATATATGGCCTGTCAGTTGGGTCATGCTCTGGGGTATAGCAAGCAGGATTTGAGATTTCTGTTTGAGCTCGGAATGCTACATGATATAGGCGTGTCTTCTAACCATACCCATAATAATCTGGTCGCTAACTTTGACTGGGATCAAGCGCATATTCATTGTGAAGTTGGCTATCAGCTGTTAAAAGATTTTGAGCCTCTGTCTCAGTTCGCACTCCCGATTTTGTACCACCACACCCCATGGAGTCAGTTAGAGAATAAAGATGTAAAGCCCCGCGCTGCCATGATGGCTAATCTGGTATTTCTTGCAGACCGTATAGATATTTATGGTGCCGGCCATTACGGAAAAGATATCCTTATTGCCAGAAGAGATATTGTCAAAACTATTACGGAAAAATCGGGGGAATATTTCTCTCCGGACTTCATCAAAGCTTTTCTGAAAATTCAGGATTCTGAGTCTTTCTGGATCGCACTAGAAGATCAACATATCGCCCGTTATGTATGGGATATGAGTCAGGAAAAAAGCCGCACCATTATCAGCCTGCAACAATTAAAACAACTTTCTCTTATTCTGGCTTATATTGTTGACCAAAAAAGTCCTTTTACAGCGCAACACTCGGCTAAAGTCGCTGAGCTGGCCAAGTTTATTGCCACAGAATACGGTATGCCTGAGACCCAGTGTGCCATGATAGAAATTGCCGGACTACTACACGACTTGGGAAAACTGCGCACCCCGGATGAAATTCTGGAAAAGCCGGGAAAACTGGATGAGCTGGAACGGGCAATAATGAACCAACACAGCTATGAAACCTATGAAATTCTGCGGCATATCTCCGGACTTGAAGATATTGCCGACTGGGCGGCATTTCATCATGAAGGACTGAATGGTCACGGATATCCTTTCCATCCAAACCAGCATGATATTCCAACAGAAGCCCGGATCATCGCTGTTGCTGACGTTTTTCAGGCTCTAGTTCAAGATCGTCCCTATCGATCAGGAATGAGTATTGATGAAGCAATGCCTATTCTCGACGATATGTCACAAAAAGGAAAATTGGATCCCACCATTGTCGCTTTAGTTCACAAGCACCGACAGCAATGCTTTGAAGTGGCATCCGGTCGCTAATATGGGAAATACCCAGCCAGACAACAGAGACTGCTTGAGTTCACACAATAAAAACGGCAAAATGCGCTCTTCTGTTTATCAAGCTCACATTCCCCCTACATCAGGCGGTACCGTGATTCCCCGCCTGCTGAACATTTCGTTTACTAACCGAGAGTTAACTGTATGAGTTTCACCCATCTGGGTCTTTCTACGCCAATTTTAAAAGCCGTTACTGAGCAAGGCTACACAACCCCTTCCCCTATTCAGCAACAGGCAATCCCTGCCGTACTTGAAGGAAAAGATGTGATGGCCGCCGCTCAGACTGGTACGGGAAAAACCGCTGGCTTTACCCTACCACTGCTGGAACGACTCAGTTCAGGACCCAAAGTAAAAGGCAACCATATTCGGGCTCTTGTGCTGACTCCTACTCGGGAACTGGCAGCACAGGTAAACGATAGCGTAGTAAAATATAGTAAATATCTGCCGGTAAAATCCAATGTCGTATTTGGTGGTGTGAAGATAAATCCACAAATGATGAATTTGCGTCGAGGCAGTGACATTCTGGTCGCAACACCAGGACGGTTACTGGATCTTTATCAACAAAATGCCGTGAAATTTACACAGCTAGAAGTATTGGTACTGGATGAGGCAGATCGGATGCTGGATATGGGCTTTATCCGGGACATCCGTAAAATTTTGGACTTACTTCCTAAGCAGCGACAAAATCTTCTGTTTTCAGCCACTTTTTCGGCTGAAATCCGGGAATTGGCTAAAGGCCTGGTCAGCAATCCTGTAGAGATATCAGTTAACCCGGAAAACTCTACCGCAAAAACGGTTGAGCAAAGCCTCTATCCTGCGGATAAACGTAAAAAAGCACCTATGCTACTGCAATTGATCAAGCAGGGTAACTGGCAACAGGTGCTGGTTTTTTGCCGAACCAAGCACGGTGCCAATCGTCTTTCATACTATCTTAATGATCAGGGGGTTACCGCCGCCCCAATCCACGGCAATAAAAGCCAGGGAGCCAGAACACGAGCCCTGGCTGAATTTAAATCCGGCGATATCCGGGTTCTGGTTGCCACCGATATTGCCGCCCGTGGCATTGATATTCCACAGCTGCCACAAGTCGTTAACTATGAATTACCTAATGTAGCCGAAGACTATGTACACAGAATCGGCCGAACCGGACGAGCAGGTGAAGTCGGTAAAGCTTTTTCTCTGGTATGTGCTGACGAAGTTGCCGAGCTATTTGCTATTGAAAGGCTAATCCAAAAAGTACTACCACGGTATGAACTGGAAGGATATCCGGTACACAACACTCTACCTGAATCCAAACTGGATACCAGACCGATAAAAGCCAAAAAACCGAAGAAACCCAAAAAACCAAAAAACGATCATACCGATGGTCAGCGTTCAGCCGATAATACCCGGGGGCATAAGCCGGCAGGTAAAAATCGACGCCATATATCTAAAGTACCGTCAGGAGATAAAGCAGCATCTTCAGGTAAAAGTGGTCAGTCATCCCGGAAGAAAACATCTACAAGCAACCCACGTCGTCCTTCTGCATCACGCGCACCGAAACAATAGTCGGGCAGAATGTAGTCACATTCCGGGCATCGCCATTGCATCTGGTTTCTTTTTTCTCTAGATTAGTTTAAAGGACAGAGGCTTCAGAGGATGATAGATGGGCAACTTATTAATAGTTAATGTAGGTTCTGCGCCAGAAGAACAATTGATTAAGTACGGTGATTTCGAACAATGGGCTCAACAGGCGATCGGAGAAACAGAACTTAATGTTGTCTTCCATGACGGCATCCATTGTCCTTTACCTGATTACTCCTCATTATCCGGGGTAATTGTAATGGGCTCTCTCTCTATGGTGACCGACAGAGAGAGCTGGATGCTAAAACTTTCAAAACAACTCATCGAATTATCCGCTCAAAATGTACCTCTCCTTGGTATCTGCTTCGGCCATCAGCTCATTGCTTATACTTTTGGCGGAGACGTGGGCTACAACCCCAATGGATTGGAGATAGGTTCAGTACCACTGACCTGCCTGCCAGCCTGTAAGAATGACCCGATATTTTCAATGTTACCCGACCGTTTTGAGGCTCAGACTGTGCACTACCAATCGGTATTGGCACTGCCTCCCGGTGCCGTTCATCTGGCTCAGAGCCAGTTGGATAAAAATCATGCATTTCGTGTAGGAAAATGCGCATGGGGAGTACAGTTCCACCCTGAGTTTTCTGCTGAAATTATGCGGGATATGTTAAATAACTTCCGGGATACCTTAGATAAAGACGAATTAATAAAAAAATCATCACAAATTATCTCTACAGAATATGCACAGCAGGTTCTGGTCAGATTTGTGCAGTTATGTAACGGAGAGCATTATGACTGAAACTCAGACCAAATTTCTTGTAGTCATTTTCCTTGCATTTTATGTGATCAGTTATTTTTTTAATATTCGATCAATTTTCCGGTTAATTAAAGAAAGAAGAAGTAATCTCTATAACTGGGCTTCATATATAGAAGTTATTTTTAATGATGAGGTTATTGGTTCAATTTCTTATTTTTCACAGGAAGAAAATGACTGGATAGAGTTTCATATTACTCCCTATGATGACGGATTTGTCTATATGTTCAGAAATGATTTATGGGAAAAACATAAGTTTACTTTTCGCGATCCGGATACCAAATATATTTGTACCTCCGGGTATGAAGTCAAAGCTCCCCCGGGAATCTTCAAAAAAAGAGTACAATTAAAAAATATTCATTTCTCGAATAGGAATTAGTCCATTCGACCATACCCCAAATCGACCACGATCTATCTGTCCCACAACAAAAAAAGTACCATTTATTGATACACCTTGTTCATCGTTAGTATATTCATATACTAATTCTTCGCTTTCTTCTTCTGAAAAATATTCCCCCTGAGCTATACGGAAACAAACCTGTGTACCGGTAAGGTAACGTTCTTCACTGCCTTTCTCTGGTTCTGTATCCCAAAATACCGGTCCACATTCTGCTCGTTCAAAATTAATAAACGGATCCTTACCGGATACGGAAATTTTTACTATTTCACCAACATGAGAGGATAAGAAATCCATAAAATCAATATTATTCTTATATGAAGTCTGTTCTCCAAAATATTCAGGAAGTATCAACCCTTCGCGCTGTCCCCGCATATACAGATACTCCAAAGCTTCTGTCGTTGCTGGTATTTTAATAACATCACCTACCTCTACTAAAGATGAATTATTTATGTCGTTATATCTGGCCAACGCATAAAAATAAAGCTCATCCCCAAGATAATCTTTGGCCAGAGTAAACAGTGACTCTTCTTCCTTTAACTGAACAGCAAACCATTCAAACGGATAGTAACGAAAAGAAAAATAAGATTCGCCACCCTCTGTTTCCTCAAGAAGATGAGAAGCCATCAGCACATCCGAATTAGCCGCTAAATAATTCTCTAACTCCGGTCGTGCTCTCTCCGGGTGTCCACTATATAGATAGGCTATCGCCCGACTCAGCCCTCTGTCGGTGATACCCGGTTTAACTGATGTACAGGCTAACAACACTAAGGAAAAAAAGAACACACTGACACAGCGAAAAGAAGAAAACATTATTTAACCTCCCCTGTATGTATCGGAATCGGTGCCAATCCTATTGTTTCCAGATTTTCCGGCCACATTTCCAGCTCACCGGCGATATAAAAAAGTCCATTAATGGTGACCGTTTTCGTCTTTTCATCATAGGTATAGGTTTTATATCCACTGCTATCTTCCTGAAAGCCGGAATCGTATCCTTTGCAGGGTTCAAAACAGAGCTGGGTTCCGCTCTGGTAGAGCCTATCGCCGGTTACGCCCTGAGAAGGTTTCATATCCCAGAATACCGGTCCGCAGGATGAATAATCAAAACTAACTTGTGGCCATTTAGCCTGAACCGACAGTTGGATCCGTTCTCCCTGATGTTCAGACAAGAACCACTGTAACTCCTGATTATCCTCATAACTGGTAATTATTTTGTTATAAATAACAGGAGTTATATCCTGAATCTTTTCAATGGAAATCATATAATTACTGGTAAAAGTGACAGATGAAACTGCAATGTCTATCCATACCGTCTCACCAGTGACCCCAATATCCATGACATAATCATCCCCCGAAACAGTCAGACCATCACCATCAACTGAGGCTGATGCCTTTCCGTCACTCTCTTCTATCACAACATGGTAATGATCACCAGCAAAGCCAAGTAACCGGTAATGTGTCTGATGTTCACCACCAACAAAGCCTTGCAGAGTAACGCCCTCTCTCTGATCTTTTATCTGAATATAGAAATAATCACGGCTGACATCTTCCACATGCTTAAGCAGATATTCCTGACGATTATTACAAAACAAAGGAGCCTTATAATCAAAAGTCTTATCAACGGCCATCACCGGTAGTGAGACCCAAACCACTAAAGCTAGGATAAATTTATTCATATTATTCAACCAAACTCTTGCGATATATCTTACCTCGATAGCTATTTTTCATATTTACTTTTATAAATCCGGCTTTATCTCTATCTCCATCTGGAGTATTTATATACTGAAATGTATCATCTCCTCGCCATACCCAATTATTATAAACACCCTCTGCATGCCAATAAAATATTCCGTTCATCGTATTAATTAAATAAGCATCTTCTCCACTATCCAATCGCCATCTTTTAGTTATCCATGAATCGTCCATTGATTTATAATGGATATAAACCATAACCTGCTCAGATGTCTTGTTTTTAAAGTAGACTTTGTATTTTTTCGAATCTTCTATAAGAGATATTATATCATTGATAGGTTTTTCATCACCAATATAATAATTCTTCCAATTTTTCATCATATTTATAACAGTCAGACCATTTTCATTTTTGATGAAAATATTTGCACCGTGGTCCAGTAATGCTTGGGTCAATTCTTTATTAAAAGCAGTTGCAGCAATAAATAAGGCCGTATCGCCATCCTTATTTTTTTCATTAACAGGGAACCCTTGTTCTAATAAAAATATTGCATTATCGATATAGATTTTCTTTTTTTCTTCATCAAGAATTGTTCCTAAAGGTGCTGAATTATCAACAATAAATAGAAGCAGATTTTCACCGTCATTATTCAGAGCAGATTTATCGGCTCCGGCAGCAACAAGTGCCGTATAGAGTTCATTGAAATTTTTGTTGTAGCTGGCTTCAAACAAAGCAGTCCAGCCAAAATAACCATTTCCCCGGACTTCGGTATTCGCCCCCTTATTCAGCAAGGCTTTTACAATATCAACTTCACCATGCCTCGCCATTTCTGTCAATATTGGTCGGGACATATATGTGAGGGCATTGACATCACCTGATCGACGTATCAGCTTGATCATCATTTCCCGGTCATCATGGGTTAATTTAATCTTACCTTCAAAATCCGGACCGAGAATTTCCAGTGGAGCCCGACCGCGCTTATCCCGGAAATCAAAATCAAATGTGTCACCACGCTGCAGATATGTATCAAGCAATTTATCATCACGCAGTAATAATGCCTGCATAACTGGAGTCGTTCCCTCAGAGGAGAGAGTATTAAAGACTTGATCTATCGCCGCTGTTGATCCTGTTAAAGGAAAGACTAAAGTCAGGTTTTTACTCTCTGCGGTAAGAAGAGAAACCTGTAATTCCTTTCCTCTCTTCAATTGCTGAATAAGTTCCCCATCCGCAGGAATCACAAACTGAGACTTAGAGTTAATGCACAAATACGGTTCTTCTTTGCACTGATTCAGTGTAGATAAGGGACGTCCGTCAACAGCAACGTCCAATACCATTTCCATGCCGTTCTTCGGCAGAATAACAAACCAGGCACGACGCTCTCCGAATGCTAATAACGCAACATTATTCCCGACAGCAACATAGGCATTTGCACCACTTTTTAGTGGTTCACGATCAACCTTGGTCGGCTTGTTGTAAACCCATTTAGCTTTTGCTGTAATGACATTTTCTTTATCTTCGGATGGTTGCTTACGGTCGCTTTCAGAATAAACTAAACGAAATCCAATATTATTACTTTTGTCATCATCTCCATGCATATTTCTCCGAGTTGTGCGCTGCTCTGACTGATCACTCAGCCAACTGCCACCACGAGAAACACGCAAAGAACCTTTAGTATACCCCTGTGGATTTTTACGAGGACTATCAGCATAATAGCGTTCATCAAACCCATCCTGACACCATTCCCATACGTTTCCACTCATATCGTACAAACCAAGTCCATTTGGTCTTTTCTGTCCGACAGAATGAGGCCTGTTATTGCTGTTTATTTTAAACCATGAAATATCAGCTACTGCATTATTACTGCCGGCGTACTTCTCATCCTTTCCACCACTACGTGCAGCGTATTCCCACTCAGCTTCCGTCGGTAAACGATATTTCTTACCACTTTTTTGATTAAGTTTATCAATGAATCGATTCACCTCTTTCCAACTAACATTCTCTACAGGTTGACTACTACCCTGATGATCACTGGGATTATCCCCCATAACAGCCTGCCATTGAGTCTGGGTAACTTCATACTTACCCATATAAAAATCATCAACACACACTTCGTGTACCGGCAGCTCCGTATCATAACCAACCCCAAAAATGTCCCCCATTGGGTAACAACCACCTTTGACAGGAATAAACTCTATTCCGGTAGTGGAGTCCGAATAAGCCGCGTCTGCCATATGTATACTGAGTACACTGTAAATAAATAATACGAAGACAGTAAGTATCTTTTTTATTGATTTTCCGTATCTAGCCATATTTATCTCTGGAATATATCAAACTAAATTTTCACTATCCTTATGAAATTAAAAGATTTATTTATTCAGTTTGACATCCTTAGTTCCTGTGTTGTTTTTTAAATTATATGCAGAAAATATACTACTTCAGTAATAACTGATAAATCCACATTGGGTTATTTCAAAATAATATTCTTTAAAAAAGATTGTATAGGTATGATTTTTTAATAGCCATACTTTTTTACATGTTATTGACACACGGATCCTGCATCATCGTATGGTAATAGGATAAGATCCCGACTCTGCACTATACTAACGCTTACAGGTATTACTACGAATATTTACCTGTCAGGAAAATGATTAAAACAACAGGAGATAGTATGAAAAAGTTAGCAGTGGCTATATCAGCAATACTGGGTATGTCTGTGTCATCACTGGCAAGTGCTGATTTTTATCTAGGTGGTAAATTGGGACAAACTTGGCTGGACGACAATTGTTCCGTCAGTTCACCATGTGATGATGACAGTATCAGCGGCGGTATTTTTGCCGGATATGATCTGGAAGAAAATATTGCACTTGAAGCTGGCTATGACCGCTTAGGCAATTTTGAATCCAACTTTACCGATGGCTCATCCAGTATAGAATTGGATGGTAATCTGGATATATTGACGCTGGCTCCAAAATTCCATATGGCATTAACAGATAACCTGGAGGCCTATCTGAAACTCGGGTTAGCCTGGATAAATTACGACAATTATGATGATGATTTTTCACCTATGGCCGCCATTGGTGGCGAATACATGCTTTCCGAAAATTGGGTTGCCCGTCTGGAATACCAACATGTCAATGACATGAATGAAGGTTTGATGGATGATATGGACGCTAACTCCATTTTCTTTGGATTCGCTTATAGATTTGGTGCAGATAAAAAAGCCATCCCCGTACCCGACCCGATAATGGAAGAAAAAGCAGCCGTACCCGTTACAGCAGCAGAACCCGTTGCCGTAACCGAGCCGATTTTAAAAACAAAGGTATTCAAAGAATTTGGTGTCGAATTATTTGCTACGGACAGTGCCGCTCTCGCCGCTGGCAGCGAGCAATATTTCGGTTGGCTGGTTGATGTCATGAAAAAATATCCACAAGCCAACGCTGCCATCGTCGGGCATACTGATTCCAGTGGCTCAGAAGCTTATAACCTGAAACTGTCTCAAAAACGGGCACAGGCTGTAGCCAATTATCTGACGGAAAACGGTATAGATGCTTCGCGTCTGACAGTGACAGGAGCCGGTGAATCTTCACCTAAAGCATCCAATGACTCTCCGGAAGGACGTGAGCAAAACCGGCGAGTTGAAGTCACAATTGAAGAGTTTGAATATCAGGAATAACCTGAGATTGAATGCAGAAAACCAATAAACAGATTTATCGCACCGGCTCTGCTGTAACACTGGCAGCCAGTGCGATCCATTTGGCTTTGACAATCAAAAAATCAACATCATCTTCAGTCGCCAATCTAAGGGAAATATCCATTTTTCCTCCAGAAAGTTTACCGCTTGATGATGCTAATGTTCTCAACGACAGAATGTATCAATATACAATGCTTCAACTTTATCTCTTGCCCATGGAGTCCGCCGCAAAAACTTGAGCGATGACTTAATTGATGGGTTGTTGTAGAAACAGTTGATCTGGATTTTATCATCCAAGCCTTCCCAACCATAGTGCTCCTGTAAACGAACGAGGATCTTCTCCAGAGTTAAACCATGTAAAAAGTTATTGGGTTGTTCTTGGCTCATTGAAATATGTTCCTGCTGTTGCCGCCATGTAAAAGTGCAGTGTACCAGATTAGACAAGTGGGAATTAGAATGGCTTGGGCGCAAAGCCGGTCATCACTTCCAAGCGCAGCTCTTTACCCAACTTGGTCATCGGATGTACCACCACCAAGCCTTTCACCTTTCTTTTCAGCTTGCCCATATCGGCCTGCTCTTCCTTGGTGATCTCACGTGAAAACGGCATGTCCAGCAGACTCTTGCGCTCTTTATTCATGTCGTAGTTCTGCTTATGCTTCAGCTGAGCAAGCTTTTTACTCAGTTGCTCCACTTCATCAGTAAATTTGGTGATATTTACCTCATCACCACGAGATTTAGCTGCTTCCAACTTGCGGTTACAGGTATCTAGGCGATTACTCAGTTGCTGGATCTCTTGTTTGATATTCATGCTCGATAGGCTCTCGTGTTGGGTAATACCGCAGAAAAAACGGGCGCCGACTATACCACAGCCAGCGCCCGCTTGATACCGCTATACTCACACCGACAAAGATGTCCGTCGTTTTACTTGCCTGACACACGGCTACTGACAGACCGGTCACCTTTTCCCTGGTCTCGGAGTCTTCTAACTATCGGTTAATATAAATAATTTTATGGTTGTATTTACAGTTGAAACAACCACAACCTCCTTACTCCCTGCCAAACACATTATTTTCCTGTTCCTGAACACGGATAAAGGTTGTTCGCTTAGTCAGTTCTTTCAGTTGAGCGGCTCCGACATAAGTACAGGTAGAACGAACGCCTCCGAGAATATCCTGAATGGTGCGGTTTACACTGCCCCGGAAAGGTAGCAGAACTGTTTTACCCTCTGCGGCCCGGTATCCGGCAACGCCGCCAGCGTGTTTATCCATCGCTGACTGACTGGACATTCCGTAAAAACGCATAAACTTATCACCATTGAGTTCAACGATTTCTCCGCCGGACTCTTCATGACCAGCCAGCATGCCACCCAGCATGACAAAATCAGCGCCACCACCAAATGCTTTGGAAACATCACCGGCACAAGTACAACCACCATCACCGATAATACGCCCACCAAGACCATGTGCAGCATCCGCACATTCGATAATAGCAGACAGCTGAGGATAACCGACCCCGGTTTTAACACGAGTAGTACACACCGACCCCGGCCCTATTCCCACTTTAACAATATCTGCCCCCGCAAGAATCAGCTCTTCAACCATATCCCCGGTGACAACATTACCGGCTGTAATCACTTTATCCGGAAACGCTTCACGAACTTTAGTCACAAATTCAACAAGGTGCTCTGAATACCCATTAGCGATATCGATACAGATAAACATCAACTCATCACTAAAAGACAAAATAGTACGCATTTTCTCGAAGTCAGCCTCCGAAGTTCCGCTTGAAACCATGACATGTTTCAGAACATCTGAATCCGCCCCATCAACAAATGCTTTCCACTCATCCACTGTGTAATGCTTATGAACCGCCGTCATCACATTGTGTGTTGCCAAAGCTTTGGCCATTTCAAAAGTGGCAACAGAGTCCATATTGGCAGCAATAACCGGCACTCCGTTCCATTGACGCCCACTGTGCTTAAAGGTAAACTCGCGGGTTAAATCTACTTGGGAGCGGCTTTTCAGGGTTGAGCGTTTCGGGCGAAACAGGACATCTTTAAAACCTAACTTAAGTTCATGTTCGATACGCATGATGTAATTCCTTGATTTATTGAACTGTGTGCCCGGCACTGAGTATTGAATAACAAACGGTACTTGGTAATTAAAGCACCATTTCAAACTATCGTGCGTGGTTTTGGGTTGGCAGACCCATCTCCGTTCTTCGGGCACAAAAAAACCGGAGCGTTGGCAGACGCTCCGGTTTTCAACATTATAGGTTGTGATTTCTTTCCGGCAAGTCTGATATTCGCATTTTTTTTATGATACCATCCCGAATACTTGCATATCTGAACGCCTTCGTTTTTTTGTTTTCCGTTTATTTTTCAACGCTTTTTTGCATTATTCCCATCGATAAAATATGGTTTATTTTCTTTAATATTCAGGGTATCTATATAGGCAGAATCAAAATCATTATGTAGTGATATACACTATTGAGGAGCCTATATGCTAGAAGTCGCCTTTTTCAGTTCAAAATCTTATGATGAAAAATCATTCAAGAAGGCTAATTCCGGAGAACTATATAAATTTCAGTATCACGATTTCCGTCTGACCGTTAAAACAGCCAAACTGGCTCAGGGTAGTGATATCGTTTGTGCTTTCGTTAACGATGACCTCTCAGCGGATGTGCTTAAAATACTGGCCAAGGGCGGAACCAAACTGATCACTATGCGCTGTGCCGGATTTGACCGTGTAGACTTAGACGCAGCAAAACAACTAGGGCTTCAAGTATCCCGCGTTCCTGCATACTCTCCTGAAGCAGTAGCAGAACATGCAGTAGGGCTGATGATGAGCCTGAATCGCCGGTTCCACAAAGCGTATCAACGCACCCGTGATGCAAACTTCTCACTGGAAGGGCTGGTTGGTTTTAACTTTTACGGTAAAACAGCCGGTATCATAGGTACGGGTAAAATAGGTTTAGCTACCATGAGGATCCTGAAAGGGCTGGGAATGGATATCCTGTGCTATGACCCGTTCGAGAATCCTCTTGCTATCGAACTGGGGGCGAAATATTGCGAACTGAATGAGATCTATGCCAAATCAGACATTATCTCTCTGCACTGCCCTATGACAAAAGAAAACTATCATCTTCTGAATGAAGAAGCGTTTAACAAGATGCGTGACGGCGTCATGATCATTAACACCAGCCGTGGTGAACTGCTGGATTCAGCTTCGGCCATTGAAGCCCTGAAGCGGGGACGGATCGGCGCATTGGGGCTGGATGTGTATGACAATGAGAAAGAACTCTTCTTTGAAGATAAATCAAATGACGTCATTACAGATGATATCTTCCGCCGTCTGTCTGCCTGTCATAATGTTATTTTTACCGGACATCAGGCTTTTCTGACTGAAGACGCGCTGCAGAATATCGCAGAAACGACGTTAAATAATATCGAGAGTTTTTTCAGCGGAAGTAAGAGCGGAAATGAGCTGATTGATTAAATCATAGTTCTAAATGAAAAATAAACAGGACAGATCGACTCTGTTATGGATCTGTCCTGTTTAGGTAGCTCAACCTTATTGGGTTTTCCTGTCACAAAAATACCCGATTTTCAGCTATTAAGCAGTGGCCGAAGATACGGAAACAATTCACTGGCCAGCATGCCTCGTTCGCCTTTTTCCCTGGCACACAAATCTGCTGCCGTTGAATGAATCCAGACACCGGCTTTCGCAGCCTGAGCAAGAGAAAAGCCCTGTGCCAGCAATCCGGCAATAATTCCGGTCAGTACGTCCCCCATCCCCCCTGTCGCCATTCCCGGATTCCCGGCCTGACATACCCAGCAATGTTTACCATTATGCACCAGCGTTCCTGCCCCTTTGAGTACCACAACCCCACCATATTTGTTCTGCAGCCGCTGTACCGCTTTGAAACGATCAGATTCAACCTCTTCGACGGTCGTTGCCAACAAACGAGCAGCCTCTCCCGGATGGGGAGTAATGATCCGTTTATTATTAAAATCCGGAGTTTTGACTAATAAGTTCAGGCAATCCGCATCCGCAACCACGGGCTTTTCTACCGTTCTGGAATACCCAAGAAGAGAACGACCCCAACTGGAGGAACCCAACCCCGGTCCGATTGCGATAATATCCGCCCATTCCAGATGATCATTGATTTCATTACTGTTTCCACGCCAGTCATAGACCATTAACTCCGGGCAGGCTCCGACAATAGCAGGGACATTTTCCGGCTGGGTGACGACCCGGGTCAGACCCGCACCAGCTCTGGCACAGGCTTCAGAGGCAAGACGAATAGCACCGAACATCCCCCGGTCACCTCCCAGACATAATGCTCGTCCATTGGATCCTTTATGAGCAGTACGGGAACGGGGAGTAAAAAGACCTTTCATTTCCCTGGCATCAATCAAAGAACAGACTGAAGGAACCTGTTCTGAAAAATACTTATCCACACCAAGTCCGGCAAAGTGAATATCTCCGGTGTACTCCGCTGCCTGCCCGGTAAACAACCCTTGTTTCAGACCAATAAAGGATACCGTACACGCTGCTTTAACCGCACAGCCGAGAACGACTCCCGTATCAGCACACAAACCTGATGGGATATCGACGGCCAGAACCGGAATGTCTATGTTATTGATCGCCTGGATCAATCCGGAATAGCTGTCTCGTACCTGACCATGTAAGCCGGTTCCAAGCAAAGCATCGACAATAATGTCGTACTGAGGGGGAATAACATCCTCAGGTAAAGAAATTGTCCCGCCAAGAGCCAGCCATGCCGCCTGTGCAGCCGCCGCATCTCCGGTCAGGTCCGATTCCCCGATCTGCCAGAGTGTAACCCGCATTCCAACCTGCTTAGCCAGGCTGGCAACGATATAACCATCCCCGCCATTATTACCGCCCCCACAGCAAATCAGCAGTGAGTGTGTTTCAGGAAAAGTGTCAAGAATGCAGGAAAAGACCGCCTGTCCGGCTCTTTCCATGAGTGTGTACATCTCAAGGCTCAGACTTCTCGCAATCTCATATTCACCACAACGTACATCTTCAGCTGTATACAGGCTGCATTCCTGATTGTTCACTTATCACTATCCCTGTCGTTTCCGTTACTGTTTTTCTGACTGCGCAGAACCCATCATAGCTTCCGCTGTAGCATCCTGAATAGAAAGAAACAGCGATTTGATTTCCCCGGTCGGTGTCCGCATTGGATTTAATGTCACATTTTGATACATAAAATCAGCCTGCTGGGTAATAGGCCGGACATTACGACATTTGAACAGATAAGGTCTCTGTCTCCACGTAACAAAACTGCGGCAACCCAGATCATAAACCGGTTTGGCTTTGATCATAAACCACTCTTTGGGAATTTCGGGAAACAGTTCGAAAAGTGTTTTTCCTATTGCATCATGAGCCTGTCTGCCACTGTGATGCGTCATAAAGCCGTTCCAGACCTTAACCTTATAATCTTCATCCAGAACAATAAGCCCCAGGTCAACATTCTGAACCATGTCCACCATCCAGTGAAACTGTTCAAATTCAGCAGGAAGTCCAAGCATCAGAATTCCTCCATTAGATAAGAAAGTTTGTTATCCAGTAACGGTAAAGATTCATCTACAAACATAAACAGCAAATCACAACGAATACTGGTACCTTCAATGGTATAACTCACTTCAAATGTCATGGTTTTTGTAAATGAGCCCCGGGTAGATTCAATAACAGACTGGATAGGAATATGCTGTCCCAGCAGCACCGGCTGACTCTGGAAGAAACGAACTTCCGCTTGTTGCCCCAGTCCATTCAGAAATGCTCCGACCAGAATATTGGAGACATCCATCAGGAGTTCCAGCTCTTCCAACTCTTCGTTATCAGCCGGCACCTGCATCAGGCGTTTAAGATCCAAAATACTGGAGTCGCTCAGCAGAACCAATGCTTCTCCGGCTATCCCTTCACCACTGAACCCCTGACAGACCCCCGAAACCTGCTTATTCTGAGCAAGATCTTCCAGTGCCATATGCAGCTCACTGACTTCAAAAATATTCACATTGGGCAGCGGCAGATGAACAAACACATCAAAATGACGAGCCAGCGCATCAGCGGCCCTGCCTATCGATACGTTCGCCACTTCCATATAGATATCACGTCGCTTGAGTACAGGCAGCTCAATACTGGTTGTTTTGATCACCGCCGGTTTATCAACCGGTTCGACCAGCGTTCGTAGCACATCTTTCAGTATGTCCTGATCCATCGGCTTCTGAATAAAAGCCTTTGCACCAAGCTCTTCTACTTTTTGTCTGGCTTTAGGCTGAATATCCCCGGAAACAACCACAACCGAGATCGGAATATCTCTCTTTTGGATTTCAGCTAGTGTACCGAAACCATCCAGCTCAGGCATGGTTAAATCCAGAAACATCAGCTTATATTCTTGTTGCTCCAGCTTCTCCAGAGCATCCAGACCATGAACAGCAAAAGTAATGTCCGCATTCAGCGAAGCTGGCAGAGAGCGTGCCATTTGCTTGCGGGCAAGAGCAGAGTCATCGCAAATCAGGACAGGATAAGTCATTCTCACACCTAAGGTTAATTATCATTATAAGTAATAAGTGTAACAGACAACCGTGCGGTAATAAGATTCAAATGTAAATAAATCTGGAACTTTTTGTTTTATTGGTTAAAAAAGAAACACATTTTTTACTCCGGAGAGTGATTCCCTTCATACATTTTCACACAGACTTTGTCCCGCCCTTGTTCCTTGGCCTGATACAGAGCCTGATCAGCCCGTAAGATAACGGTTGCTGCGGAATCGCCTTTCTGGTGTGCGGTTACGCCAAAACTCACGGTTCGGTACCCTGCTGCATTTAGTTTCGTCTGCTGTAGAACTTTTTTTAACCCTTCAGCAACAGTGATACCATCACAAGATTGAGTGTTCGGGCAGATAATTAAAAACTCTTCCCCTCCCCAACGCCCAACCGTGTCCACCTTACGCACCCGGTCATGAAACAGATGTGCAATATCAATAAGCACCAGATCCCCGACCTGATGTCCGTAGGTATCATTCACTTCTTTAAAATGATCGATATCAGCCAGAATAACAGAAAAGGATCCACCATAACGCCGAACCCGTTCCAGCTCAGCTCCCAAAATTCGTTCTGTTTTTCTCCGGTTATACAGATGTGTCAGGCTGTCTGTTGTGGATAATGTCTCCAGCTCTGCATTTTTCTGCTCCAGAGAAGCTTTTGCTATCATCAGTTCAGACAATGCCTTATCTGCCCGCTCTTTTTCATAGGCTAATTTTCGATTCCACCAGATAAACAAAGCAATAATCACCGCTGCACTAATCATCACCTGGAGCATAGGGCCATAATCCAGTTTTTCGATCATCCGAACAGAAAACCACTTCATCTGTAATGCCGAATGTTGTGGCTGAGAGAGTCTGAGGTATCCCTTATTCAGTATGCTTGTCAACTCACTCCATTCTTTAGGAGCAACAAAGCTATATTCAATATTGCCGTATTGTGTTGGCAGGGCTACCTTCAGATTATCCATGCCCTCATAGGCCATCATATAATTAGCAATAGCAATATTTCCCACATAGGCTTCGGCAATGCCATTATTTACCAGTTGTAATGCTTCTTTTGTACTGGGGACATTGGCAATTTGTATTTCCGGAAAGTCTCTTTTAATCCACAGATTCGTCAGATAACTGGTTTCCAGCGCTATAACTTTGCCGTTTAAGTCAGTCACTTTAAAAACCGGTGGAGAGTCTTTGTGCGTGATAACCATCATAGGAAAAGAGAGAAAAGCATCACTGAAAGCAAACCGGGAGGCTCGTTCAGGATTCTTTACTGTATATGTCAACGTATCAAAATCCTTTCTTTTGGTTTCGATCTCCTCAAATGCAGCCTCCAAAGGTCGATCATCTACAATAAAGACGGCATTAAACCCAGTAAGATCAGCAATCAAACGCAGATAATCAACGGCCAGTCCTCTTATCTTGCCGTCTTCAACAAATTCAAACGGAGGGATATTAGATCTAACCCTGAAACGAATATCCGGATGCTCCCTGATAAACTGCTTTTCAGCTTCAGTAAACAAATTCAGCTCATCAGAGTCTGCCCGGACCGATGACACTCCGGAAAAAAATATTATTACCAGGACCATGGTAATAAAAACGGTAAAACGGCTTTTTATTCTCATTCTTAGCCTTATTCGTCCCTCTGATACAAAAAGTATATACCAAGATAAAAGGTCAACTGTGTTTATTACCCAAACCAGAAAAGCGTCTGGATAGATTTTCTCTCCCTCCCCTCTTAAGATTCGGATAAAAGATCAACAATGTGCCGACTTAATAGTCAACCGATTCATTTTATGCAAAAAAAATGAAATTTACTGTTGCTAACCACAGCTGAACAGGTGTAGTATCAGCCCCGTAGTCAAGGCGCAGCTTAAAACACCAAGCAGACAGTTGACTTACAACCACAGTGCGGTGGTGGCGGAATTGGTAGACGCGCTAGCTTCAGGTGCTAGTGTCCGCAAGGACGTGAGGGTTCAAGTCCCTCCCTCCGCACCAAATTTCTTTTTTCCTTTCAGAAAATCCCTTCGTATTTTTATTTTTCAACATAAACTGAATTCATCGGTATGTAACTTATTGTTTTTGTATTTTTCGGTTGTTCACCGCATAAAAATCCTTTGAGAGCAGAGTCATTAACACTACATCTAATCTATACATAACTTTTTGTGATAGTTTTATCATTATGTTAACTATTTGTATCCATACTGTAGGATGACAGCACAGCGTCAACTATAATCAGCTGAGATAATTGTAAGCATTCAGTTAAATCAGGATATATAGAAGATATGGACACTTATGTTGCCCGTCAGCCCATCTTAAATAAGCAGAAAGAAACCTATGGTTATGAACTTCTGTTCAGGGATGGCAAAAATAACGCTTTTCCCAGTGGTATCAGTGAAAATCGGGCAACATACCGAATTGTTGCCGAGAATTTTCTGACGCTTGGGCGGAATTCAAGATGTGAAGGCTCCCGATGCTTTATTAACTTTACCTACAATTCAATTATTCAGGGGTTACCTTTCAGTCTTCCCAGAGAACAGGTGGTTATAGAAATTCCTGGCCAATCCATACCTGACGATACTCTTTACTCTGCGGTAGCCAAACTCCACCGTGAAGGCTATATACTGGCCATTGATGATTTTACCGATACTCAGGAATGGGAACGCTTTATCCCCCTGATACACATCATTAAAATTGATGTTCTGGATATGGGTATAGATACAGCATGTGACCTCGCTATTGATCTGCATGAAATTGGAGTAACTGCAGCATTTCTTGCTGAAAAGATTGAAACGCAGGATGAATTCGAAGCTGCTTTAGATGCAGGATTCCGTTATTTTCAGGGGTATTTTTTCAGCAAGCCCAAAATCGTTAAACAGAAGTACATCAGCCCGGAGCAGGCTCTTGCTCTACAACTACTGACTGAAGTTGCCAAACCAGAAGTTGATTTTAACTGCGTAGAACAGATCATCGAACGGGATGTCTCTCTGTCCTACAAACTCTTACGTTTTGTTAATTCTTTAACCAACCGGATTGATCGTCCTATCGAATCATTCCGTCAGGCACTGGTCTACCTTGGACACGATAAACTAAAAATATTTGTCTCTCTCACTGTTGCCTCTTTTATTGCATCAGAAAAACCAGCCGAAATATACAACCTTTCAATGCAACGTGCCCAGTTTTGCCAGCTAATGGCCTGCTACAAACCATTCCATCAGCACCAAAGTAACTTATTTTTAATCGGTTTATTCTCCATGCTGGATGCTCTGCTGGACGGACCGCTGGAATCATTAATCGCTGAATTACCACTAGCAGAAGAAGCTAAAACAGCACTGATTTCCAGAGAAGGGCCTTTAGGGTACCTGTTGCAGATGGAAGAATGTTATGAACATGCAGACTGGGAAGCCAGTAAAATGATATGCCAGCAGTTGGAACTGGACTTTAATGATGTCAGCAATATTTACCTGCAGGCACAAAAGTGGAGTCAAGAAGTCAGTAATACTGATAATTAATATATATCCAATAAAAAAGGCTGATATACCTAGTACATCAGCCTTAATAATGACTGGAATTTCGATTACTTAAGTAAAGCTACAGACTGCTCTGCGATTACCAACTCTTCATTAGTTGGAATAACCACTGCTAGTTTTGAATCCGAAGTGGTAATTACGCCAGACTCACCAAAGCGAGCATCAGCATTACCCTGCTCATCTTCTTTATAACCAAAAACTTTCAGGTAATTCAAGATTTCACTGCGAATAGGCAGAGAGTTTTCACCAATACCACCAGTAAAGACGATGGCATCAATTTCTTCACCAATAGCAACCATGTAAGAACCAATGTATTTTGCCACACGATAAGTAAAAATATCGTATGCCAGTTTCGCACGAGGGTTACCGTTATCCATTGCTTCCAGAACACCACGAGCATCGCTGGTGACACCTGAAATACCTAAGAAACCAGATTTCTTGTTCAGCATATCGAACAATTCTTCTTCTTTCCAACCTTTGCGGAACAGGTACTCAATAATACTTGGATCCAAATCACCACAACGAGTTCCCATCATAAGACCAGCAAGCGGGGTCAACCCCATGCTGGTGTCAACACATTTACCGTGTTTTACTGCACTAATAGATGCACCATTACCTAGGTGAACAGTAATAAAGTTACCTTCTTCCACTGGCTTATCAACCATTTTTGCTGCTTCACGGCTTACATAATAATGACTAGTTCCGTGCGCACCATAACGACGAACTTTTTGTTCAGTATACAATTCGTAAGGCAGTGCATAAGTAAACGCTTTTGCAGGCATAGTCTGGTGGAAAGCGGTATCAAAAACAGCAAATTGAGGCAGTTCAGGGAATGCTTCCATTGCCGCACGAATACCAATAACGTGTGCCGGGTTATGAAGAGGAGCAAGATCCTGAATAGATTCAATGCCCTGAACAACTTCTTCATCAATCTGAACTGTCTTGTTAAACAATTCTCCACCATGAACTACACGGTGACCAACAGCCACTATATCGTTAGTAAAACCAAAATCATGAACCAGTTCGACCAGTTTCTTAACTGCTGCTTTATGGTGATTACCAGCATCAGTAATTTCAATTTCAGTTTTTTCACCCTGATATTTCCAGCTCATACGGGCTTCCGGCAGCCCAAAACACTCGCCTAAACCACTAAGAAGAGCATCACCGCTCTGAGAATCGATAACCGCGAATTTCAGGGATGAGCTTCCCGAATTAATCACGAGTACAAGTGCGTTTGCCATGAGTTCAATTTCCTATTGTGTCTGACTGTCAGAGCCCCTCGCTCTGCTTATTGCCCCATTATTCAATAATTTTTGAATCATTCAACTTTAATTGAAAAAAATCCGCCAATCTATCTTCTTTTTATTGATCTTTGTCAAATTTCACATTATTTAGAAGAATAAATTTAATCATGCAAAATAAAACTATATGCATAAAAAAACCGGATCATCTGATCCGGTTTTTTTATTAAGATACACTGACTGATTCTGATTTATGCGTCAGAACGTCCGCTGCTTCTTCCGCTGCGCTCACCACGATGACTGCCACGATGGTCACCACCACGGTTGCGGTCATAGCGTCGCTCACCTTCACGGCGGTTACCGTTACCACGCTGCTCACGCTGACCGTCACGTCCACGGAAACCACCTTCACGACGTCCACCTTCGCGACGACCGCCACGAGACTCACGGAAATCATCAAAGTCACAGACTACCGCACCCACTTCCTGCTGCCGGATACGCAGTTTGCGCAGCTTACCTGCGGCTTGAGAACCCAGAGCTTTTGGCAGTTGCACAAAAGTATGTCCCTGAGCCAACTTAATCGCACCGATAGAACCTTTACCTAGACCGACTTCATTTGCCAGTGCACCAACAATATCCTTAACCTGAACACCTTGCTCACGGCCAACCTGAAGCTGATAAGTATCCCAATCTTGGTTAGAGCGCTCCACACGCTCACCTCGTTCACCACGACGTCCGTCACGGCCGCCGCCATCACGACGTTCTCTGCGACGCTGCTGATCACGTTCGATTGCGGCTATCATTGGATCCGCACCCGTATAGAAGAGTGGTCGTTTGCCCTGAACACGCTTCAGTAACATAGCAGCCAATGTTGTTGCATCAATTTCCAACGAGGCTTGCAGCTTTTCGATAAGCTCCGCAAAATTTACCAAAGCGTCATTATCTCTTTCCGCTTCCAGCTCAGCCCCAAGCTTCGCCAGACGGGCTTCCGCTACTTTATCCCGCAGAGGAAGCTGGATCTCTTCCATGCTGGATTTAGTCACACGTTCAATGGTACGCAGCATACGTAGCTGGTTGGTACGAACCAGAAGGATCGCTTTACCTTTACGCCCGGCACGACCGGTACGGCCAATACGGTGGATATAAGATTCAACATCAAACGGAATATCATAGTTGAATACGTGTGTAATACGTGGCACATCAAGACCACGAGCAACAACATCTGTCGCCACAAGGATATCAATTACACCACGTTTGATATGGTCAACTGTACGCTCACGCAGAGACTGTGGAATATCACCATGAAGTGCTGCAGCTTTAAAGCCCCGGGCAGATAGCCAGTCAGCCAGACGCTCTGTATCCTGACGGGTACGCACAAAAACAATGGAAGCATCCGTTTCTTCTGTTTCCAGAAGACGCCCAATAGCCTCATCCTTTTCTACGCCTTTTACGACCCAGAACTGCTGCTCTACCTTTTCAACGGTCTGATTTTTACCAGCCACATCGATATGTGCTGGTTCTCTCAGAAAACGCTCAACAATGGTTTTCAGCATCGGAGGCATAGTTGCAGAGAACAAGACACGCTGTGCCGACTCCGGAGCGTGTTCCATAATCCAGGTAACATCGTCCACAAAGCCCATATTCAGCATTTCGTCAGCTTCATCCAGAACGAATGTATTCACTTCATCCAGATGTAGGCGATCACGGTTAATCAAATCCTGCACACGTCCCGGCGTACCCACGATAATATGAGCTCCGGCCTTAAGTGCACGCATTTGATCTACGATAGAAGTACCACCATAGATTTCAAGAACTTTCAGACCCTTGATATTACGGCCCAGATTTTTCATCTCGGCAGCAACCTGAATTGCCAGCTCACGTGTTGGAGCCAGTACAATAGCCTGTGGTTTATATTGTTTAAGATCCAGCTTGTTCAGCAGAGGAAGAGAAAAAGCCGCAGTCTTACCGGTACCGGTTTGTGCTTTACCCAGGACGTCACGACCTTCCAGAAGAAAAGGAATAGCCGCAGCCTGAATTGGAGTTGGAGAAACAAAGCCCATTCCGTCCAGAGCGGACAGAATAGCATCATTCAGTGCTAATTCACTGAATTGAATATCAGAATCTTGCATTGGGATCCTACTGTGTATATGTAAACGTCGGTCCCATTCGCTTTCCAATTCCAATACCGTGCAACCGAACTATCCGGCGACAATAAGTACAAAAACCCACTAAGCAATCAGGGACATCTCTAAGGGGTGCGCATTCTGCCCTATTCCCACATTAAAAGCCAGAAAAAATTGAAACTCATCACATTTTTGTCGCAAAACTGGACAAAATGCATCGATTCCCGACAACACTATCCATCACAGAAGATAAATGTGTAAACAGTCCCGAACAGCCCTTAGCAATATACATTCTCTGCATTACCTTGTACCATGTGGCGCAATAACAATTCCACGGCAACAATTCATAAAACTACTTTTCCGGAAAATCACTTTCTGTTTTCCCGAAGGTATGTAATGAATCACCCGACGGACATATTCCTCAGTAAAATCATAGGATTAAAATCAACAGATGTTTCAAGACAACCCGTTACTTGCGCAACTGAAGCAGCAGATTAAAGAAAACATTCCCAAAAAAGAGGGGATAATCAAAGCAACAGAAAAAGGCTTTGGTTTTCTGGAAGTAGATAGCAAAACCAGCTTCTTTATTCCGCCACCTTATATGAAAAAATGCCTTCACGGAGACAAAGTCGTCGCCCTGATCCGAACAGAGAATGGCAAAGAAGTCGCAGAGCCGGATGAATTGCTTGAGCAAAACCTTACCCGTTTTATTGGGCGGGTAAAATTATTTAAAGGCCGCCTGAATGTTTGTCCGGATCATCCTCAACTTAAAAAAATGTCGCTAAAAGCGAAAGCGAGAAAAGGACTGAACCCGGAAACACTGGCTGAAGGTGATTGGGTTGTGGCTCATCTGACCCGCCACCCACTAAAGGGAGACAATGGTTTTTTTGTTGAGATCAGTGAGAAAATCACCGATGCAAATGACAAAATCGCCCCCTGGTGGGTAACTCTGGCACAGAACAGCCTGCCAAATTCTGAACCTCAGGGATTGGAGCACTGGGAAATAAATGATGATGCCGATATGCAACGTCAGGACATGACCCATATTCCTTTCGTCACCATTGATGGTCAGTCCACCAAAGACATGGACGATGCCCTCTATGCCAAACGCACCGAAGACGGTAATTTTGAACTGACTATCGCCATTGCCGACCCTACAGCCTATATTTCCCCCGATGATGAAATGGATAAAGTCGCACGTGAGCGCGGATTTACTATTTATCTGCCGGGCAGGAATATTCCCATGCTGCCCCGGGAACTTGCTGATGAATTGTGTTCTCTGGTTGAGGGTGAAGAACGCCCGGCTATCTGTTGCACTGTCAGTGTCGATAAAGATGGCGTGATCAGTGATCATATCCACTTTTTTGCAGCAACTATCAAATCCCATGCTCGTCTGGTCTACGACCATGTCTCCGATTGGCTGGAAAATGGCACCAGTGATCACTGGCAACCAGAAGATGAAATCGCGCAGGTTGTACGCAACCTGTATGATTTTTCCCTTGCCCGAGCAAACTGGCGGGAACAGCATGCTGTTGTTTTCCCTGACCGTCCGGATTATCGTTTTGAACTGAGCGAAGATAACGATGTTATTGCTATCCATTCAGATATGCGCCGCAGTGCAAACCGCTTGGTAGAAGAAGCCATGATCACGGCGAACATCTGTGCAGGTCAGATACTGAAAGGCAGCTTTAATGCCGGTGTCTTTAACACTCATTCAGGTTTTAAAGAAGATAAGCTGAAAGATGTCGTTGAACTGGTTAATCCCGAGAATGACACACGGTTTACCACTGAGTCTATTACTACGCTGGAAGGCTTTAGTGAATTACGCCGCTGGCTGGGAAATCAGGAAACCACTTACCTTGATAATCGTATCCGTAAATATCAGGCTTACAGTGAAATCAGTAATCAGCCAGATGCCCATTTTGCGATGGGACTACCGGTCTATGCAACCTGGACATCTCCTATCCGTAAATACGGAGATATGATCAACCACCGCCTGCTTAAAGCCCATATTATGGGTAAGCCACCGATTCAGCTACCAGATGATACTGTAGGTGAAGAACTGGCTATCCACCGTAAACACCATAAAATGGCAGAACGTAATGTGGGTGACTGGTTATACGCAAGAACTCTGGCTGAAGAACCGGAAAAAGAGACTCGCTATCAGGGCGAAATTTTCGATGTAAACCGTGCCGGCATGCGAATTCGTTTACTGGAAAACGGTGCCTGTGCCTTTATTCCTTCACCTTTAATTGTTGATAACAAAGAGAGAATTGAGTGCGATGGCGACAAAGGCACGGTTTCTGTTGATAAAGAGCAAGTTTACAAATTAGGTGATATTCTGGAAGTAATTCTTACTGATGTAAATCAGGAAAATCGGAGTCTGGTGGCAAAACCCTCTCAGATTTTTGCTGAACCTATCACTTCCGGTGACGCAGTCACTGAATAAAAAACTACCAATCAGAGTGTAACGTGGTGCATAATGTGTGCACCACGCTTTGACGCGTGAGTAGATCATTGGAAAAATTTTAAATTAATATCAATAGATTAGCGTAAAATTAGATTCATCAGAGCATTCACAGAAGAATAACATGTCTAAAGTTACTATTTATAAACATCAGAGTCTGACTACACGGAAAAAAGACCGTTTTCCATCCACTCAAAGTGGTATCTTGCATATCAGCAAAGGAGCACTGGATCTTCGGACAGAAAGTAATATGTCACATATCCTCTCCGCCGGTGAATTTATTATCTACCATTCTGATGATATAAAAGAGCTCCAGTCACAGATGCTGTATGAACATTTTATGGCTGAAATGATTATTTTTGAACCGTCGGTTTTTCAGGGGTTTTGCAATCAAATCCCGAAATCTAATCAGAATATTATCGCAGCCAACGATAACGATGACGATTTTTTTGTCTTTAACCGTAACCATGTTATCGCCAGCCATATTCTGTCCTTATTGATTTCGGCGAAAGACTCCGGCAGCAGCAGTCATACGATAGAATCATTGGCTCATGCGCTTCTGGCAGAATTAATTCATATAGCGCCATCTGTCCAGCATGTTATTCGTAAAGCCTTTAATCAGAGTACGGCACAAAAAGTTATTCGTTTTATTGAGCTGAATATTGAAAATGAAGTCTCTCTGGAGGCAACATCTCAGTTTCTGGGTATGTCTACGGCCACATTAAAGAGACGACTGGCTGCAGAAGATCTCAGTTTTTCTCAGCTACTGAAGGTAAAACGGGTCAATTATGCGGCAACAAAACTGCGTCTGACCGGTAAGTCGATCGCTCAGATTGCATTTGAATCAGGATTCAAAAGTGCGGCTCATTTCAGTACTGCATTTAAAGGGGTACAGGGCATGACACCAAAAGAGTTCCGTCAACAGGTCGCCTCAAGCCAGGAATAACTACCAAAGTACTCTTTCCGGATCTCGGCCTAATGTCGTCAGAGCCGCATCAAATGTTTTTTGTCTGGCGAGATTCGGATAGGGAAGCCAGGCAATAATTTCAGCATGTTCCTGTCGGCATTGAGCTATATACAGCATCCAGAGCTGGTCTCTTTTATCGTATTCCAGCTTTGCCAACGGCAACTCACTGTGAGAATGCACAGAATCAAGCAGAAAATTAAGCCGGGAGAATACCGCACCACCGGAATAGATCTCATACTGAATTTTACCAAGTTCGGCAGGTATGCTCTGATTTCTTTGACAGCAGAAATTACGTACCGCTCTTTCCAACCGGTATTGTTCTATTTCTGAAATATTCATAGCCACCTCCACCACTAACTATACTCCTTTGCACTCAGAAAACACCTAACCGACAGATAAAATATAAGACCACCTTAATTTTCACGAAACTGTCATAATACAGACATATGATTGCTCCGTACCTTTACCCTTTATATTTTAGGAGCCTTTTTATGTTTCGAATTGCGTTAGCCGCACTTCTCTCCGCAGCTGTACTTGGTCCCGGCGTCAATGCAAAAGAGATTAACGTTTCCGGTTCGACTTCCGTAGCCCGCCTGATGGATGTTCTGGCAGAAGAATTCAACAACACCCACAAAGACAACTATGTTGCTATTCAGGGGATTGGTTCTACCGCTGGAATAACGATGGTCAAAAAAGGGATTTCTGAAATCGGCATGAGTTCCCGCTATCTGACCGAAGGTGAAAAAACAGAAGATCTGACGCTGTTCCCGGTTGCTTTTGACGGACTGGCAATCATAGTGAACCACAGTAATGAGGTGAATAATCTCAGCCGTCAGCAGTTATACGACATCTACAAAGGTAAGATCACGAACTGGAAAGATGTTGGTGGAGCAGATCGTCAAATCGCAGTGGTCACCCGGGAAGCATCATCCGGATCCCGTTATAGTTTTGAATCACTGCTTGGTCTGACCAAGGTTATTGGTCATCATCAGGTCTCTGATATTAACCAGACAAACTTAGTAGTTAACAGCAACAGCATGGTGAAAACCATTGTAAATCATAACCTGCATGCTATCGGTTTTGTATCTGATGGTTCCGTTGATGCTTCAGTAAAAGAACTGACATTTGAAGGTATTGCAGCAACACCAGAGAACATTGCAGCCAAAAAATATGAGCTGGCGCGTCCGTTTTTACTTCTGTACAAAGAAGAAACTCTGCCGAAAGGCGGTACTGAATTTATCCATTTTGTGGGTTCTGAGCGGGCAAAAGTTCTGATTTCTCAATATGGATATATTCCTGCAGATAAGTAAATAACACCAAATAATGAAAAGAGCTGGCATAAACCAGCTCTTTTCCGACGTAGACAAACTCATATCAAGCGAGGAAGACCTTTTGATATGAACAACGATGGTCGGCTAAAAATATAAGCGGATCACCGACACAGCAATACAACCGGGACGACGTACTCCCTCAATTTCAACCGTCATTTCACGCTCCAGTTCCAGCCCCCGATTAATCGGGGTCACCTTTAATAATTTACTGTGCGTCCGGAGTCGGTTACCCGCTTTTACCGGATAAGGGAAACGAACCTGATTCAGCCCGACATTCACTACCATTCTGGCCGTTGGGAACTGTGGATTTTCAGGATCAACACTATCTGTCATTCTGGACAGCATGGAAAGTGTCAAAAAACCATGTGCTATGGTCGTCTTAAATGGAGATTCCTGTACAGCCCTCTCCGGGTCGGTATGAATCCACTGTGTATCTTCAGTGACTTCCGCAAAGGCATTAATACGAGCCTGATCAATAATAATCCAGTCTCCTACATGAATCACTTCATCCAATTTTTCCTGCAGTTCTTCGTACAAAGCCTGTGCAGCTTCATTCAGGTTCAGATTCTCTTCCTGCTGAAGAGGAACCTCTTCATTAACGGCAGAAGCGTGCTCACGTACCCAATCCAGTACCTGAATGGTCGTGGTTCTGTTTATAAAATCGTGCCAATATTCCCTTAGCGCAGGCGACATCCTTTCTTTTATTTCAAAAGGATGCTTTGCCAGCGATTCACTTTTGTGTTTGAGAATATCCACAACTTTCATAAAAACCCCGGTAAAAAAAGCCTAATGTTGTGCTGCTAGGGTCAATTCTGGATGAGATCACAAAAACCAGCAACATTTTTCGAGCGTACGCATGTATTCTGAATGGTGTTTTTTTATTAAAAAACAATTCGTTACGCAATAAAACATTATTTTATTAATCAAGACCAAAATAGCTTAACTGCCCGTATTTTAACCATAAAAACCATTTTCAGCGCTCCCCTCCACTATTACGGGTCGAGCGGGGAATCGATCGGTTCAACCGATTAATTTTTCGGTTTTTAGAGAAAAACATCTCAAAATCCAGCCGAATTCCGGGATTAATCTGATAGTCATATTCCCTTGGAGCATCAATTCTCGGTGTCACAGAAACATATAGCCAATTTTTATAAACATTCAGATGCCAGGCAACAGATACCCAGTAATTGGTGACTTTATCTGACTCATCTGGGTCAACACTCAGACCGGCAGAGTATTCCAGAAGATGGTCATTATCCACTCGATCTGAAAGTGTCATCTGCAGCAAAAGTTCCCAACGCTCCTCATCAAACAAATACTGAGCACTGGGCCCAACAGAAAAGATGTCCGCCTCATCTTCAGTGACAGGGTAATAAAACTTCAGCTCACTGAGAGAACCCCCACCAACCGAATGATAATAAAAAAACTGCTGTCTGAATGCCCCAACCCAGTCACTGTCAAATACTTCAACCCGCCGGAATTCGGTTCTGACAAAAGGATCCAACGGCCAGCGTAGCTTAAGCCCTATATCCAAATCCGTATCCCAGTCATCCAGCCACCCGTCCTGATATCGGACACCTCCGATAGCATCAGCATCCACATTCTTTGTCGGCAAATCACGCTGCTTACTTTCCAGAGACTGATAGTCATCCGGATCCGTATCAAATATCAGATTCCACCTACGCTCGGTATACGGCATATCGATACGTAATGACACCCGTGCATCTGAATTGAAGTCACCGTAGCGACTGTAGTCAGACAAAGAACGAAGCCGGATATAACTGCGATTCTTTAACGCCTCATCGCCTTCCCGTTTACCCAGTCCTTGGTCGATATAATTGCTGAAGTCATGAACCGTGGTAGCAAAATAGTTCTCAGTTATATCTATCCAGGAACTCTCTTCTTCCACTACCTGCTCTGGTGATTTTTCAGCAGAAACGCTGGTCGGCAACTGACGGCCTCCCTCTGGAAGAGAAAGCATTTCTTGTGCCACAACAGGATGAAGCAAAGCTATATCAGAAATGAAAGCGATAACGCAGCACCTTATCAGAGCGGCGATACCAACGCAGACACTGTGTAAGCATCGGTAACCTGCATGAAAGAAATCTGCTTTAAAATAGTTCACTGATGGCCATAACTCTGGTTTGTTACCATTTTGTAATTATAGCCAATATGATAGAAACTGGATTTTTATACTTAATTTTCAGTACTAAAGCACATTTTGGATATTGGATAAATCCAGAACATCATATACGTTTATAGATAGTAAAAAGCCACTTTCAGGTGATTCTGCTATGCACATACCAACATGGACAAAGATTCTGACATTACTTTTATGTATGTTTTCAACCTGTGCCTCTGCGATAGAAATACAGGGAGTCAGTGGTGAATTTACTGTAGGTTTAGGTCCGATATCACTGGGAAAAGTGATCATGACCTATCAGTGTGAAAAAGAAACCTGCCATTACCGAACGAAGGTAAACGGATCATTTATGTGGATCGATGCTGACATAGATGAACAGGGATCCTACGTGCAATTTGACCATCAACTGTCTCCATTGACCACTCACTATGAAGAAAAAATTGGCTCAAAGCATAAAGAATATAAATACGATTTCCTGTCTATGGAGATTGAAAACGAAAAAAACAAAAAAAGAACGAAACTGAAAGAGATTGCCTACCCGTATACCCTTCTTCTCAATCAGCTTGCACTGGATTTAAAAAACGAGGGACCGAAAGAATACTATGACTATCTTTCCAATCAGAAAGTAAAACGGGCAACCGTCACCAGCTACAATAAAACACCAGTTAAAGAAGGAACTCTGCACCGATTGGTAGCCAAAAGAAAAGATCTCACTCTGGCATTTTCTTTTATTCAGCAAGGTGAACAGCTGCAATTTGAAAAACTTGAATACAATGCTTTTGATATGTCACGTAAAAAATAAACGCCAGTGACAAAGAGAATGTCAAAATCAGGGAGAGAAAATGGAGGCGCGTCCCGGAGTCGAACCGAGGTCCACGGATTTGCAATCCGCTGCATAGCCACTCTGCCAACGCGCCTTAGTGCAATTTATACATCAAATATTTCAAAGGGTTATTTAACATTTCCCCTTTGCTGTGCGCATACTTTACTGATCTGAAAAAAAGAGTCAAACAAAAAAACGTCTTCCCTGTTTGTTTGCTGCTTTTAAATACACATTGATGAATGATTAGTCTTTTAAGACCCGATAATGATGCCTTTTAAATGGCATTTTTCCATAGGTTCTAAGTAAGGCATTACCATTTTTTAATCAATCTTCCTAACATTCCCGGATGATAAGACCAGCAATGATCAAACATAGCCATTAGTTGCGGATTACCATGTCTGGAAAGGCTGATAGCATGAAAACGGTTATGCTTTTCCTGCAGTGACTTAACCTGATGCAGGATCGCTTCCGGCTGCTTAGGCGCAATAAAATCGGAAAGAACAACCAAATCAGCATTTTGGTACCGCTCAGAAGACATCAGTTCCACCGACTTAAGCAAAGCAGGTTCCAGTTCAGTACCTCCCCGGAATTGATAAGAGAGAAAAACACTGGCTTCTTTCAGGCCATCCTGACCGGTCAACTCATAAGTGATCTGCTCCGTAGAGAACAGCATAACATAGCAGTCACGATCTTCTTCCACTGCTATTTGCATCAGTGCATACGCCATTGCTTTTGCACACTGTTCGGGGAACCCTCTCATCGAACCAGACGCATCTATGCACAGAATAAATGGTCCCTTCTCAACTTCAGATGTTTGATTTTCTGCTTTCTGCGCTCTGACCCGTTTTAACTTACGCGCCTTACCTCGCATTTTATAATTCATCAGCCGCTTACTGATAAAACGCTTATAGAAAATCACTTCCAGTTCCGGATAAGCAAGGAATATCGCTTCGTTCGGCAACATCCGGTTCAGATCGTTATGCTGATGGACACCGACAATATCATCCGTAGCTTCATCACTGATTTCTTCAACGATTTTCAACTCTTCCTGCTGATCTTTTCTCAGCTCTGGAGCATCAATTTCATTCGCCATGCGGCCAAGCTTATCCGCTATATCTTTCAGTTCACCATTTTTACGCAGAAACTCAGCATAATGGCGCATTGTTTCCACTTCCCCCCGGGTCAGCTTCGCTGCCGCCATATCCCAGGCACGAATGAAATTTCCGACCTGTCCGGTTCCGGCTATTTCGTTCACATATTCCAGCGTTTCTAGACGCTGACGAAGATCAGACAAACATTTTTCTTTCTCTGAATTCAGAGTTTCAGATTCACTCTCTTTAACCGTATTCAGCAGACTCTCGTACCATTTGTCACAAAAATGCTGAGCAAACAAAGGACTTTTTGTCCCTTTATTCTGATCCAGTAACCTTTTTGCTTCCGGATAGAAGGCTGAGATAGGAGCCAGTTTCTCCAATAACTTTGGCAGGTAAATATAGAATGCACTTTCACTCAGTTTTAAAGTTTCCCGGTACAAAGAAAGCTCATGCTGCAGATGACTTTCCTCAAAAACTCGGGCTACACGCCGCTGAGCATCATGACTCCACTGATGAATATGTTCTCTGGCCAGCTCATTCACTTTCGCGTTTTCAGCGACTGCCAGAAACTCAACCTTAGTCATCAAATCATTGATAGCCGAATCCAGCACACCAGATTCCGCCACCATCATCGCCATATTTATTTCATCAAAACCTAACACTACGACTTACAACTCCCCGCCAACACTTCAAAACCTAAGCAAAAAACTGATTCAGATTTTTTATCCGGGATGCAATTTTGTCACATGCCTGCTGAATCGTTTCCAGCTCACCGGTGAGGGTCTGCAAACCGGTTTCTATTTGCCTTGGTAATTCTTCTCCAATGAAGATATGTGGCAATGCTCCAGAAAACTGGAAGTGGGTCTGGCGCAGATGCCGTTCGGCAGCATGAATCTGAGCCATAGCATTATCGGCTTTTGTACACCACCTCTCATACAGTTCATTGTCCAGTCCGTCTTCGGTAACCAGACCAACTGTAATCGTTCGATTTGAAATATCCCGGATAACCAGGTACCCGGAAGCATCCAGATCAAAATTGATACGGCACATATTGGGATTCTGGTTGACATAGCCATAAGCATCGCCGCCGCCATCACGGATCAGTTTTTCCAGCTCAGACTTTTCCACATACAGCCAGCGTCCTTCCCCCTTCACCGATTCATTGACGGGCATACCGCTTTGCAGCAGCACCAGCTTATACAGATTACGGGTTTTCCCTACGGTATAAGTACGTGCACCGGATAAGTCGCACTGATAACTGTCTTTACGTCGTAGTTTATTAGCCGGTTCTAACGTCAGTTTCATCCGGAAACGGGCTTCCAGATCATCCTGTATATCAGATAGCTCCCGGTGACACAGGTCTATCTGCTTGTGTACTTTTTCCTGATCAAACGCCTTGTTCAGAGCAAAGTCATTAATAGTATCCTGAACCACTTCCCGGTTATCAGGGCTGTACCAGAGGCAGTTTTGCAGCAACAGAATATCCAGCGGATTAACCCGATCTCTGCCATTAAAATACGCACTGGCTTTTAGCAGCTTCACGGCTTTTTTCCAGCGTCGGTCCGAAACATACAGATCCGTATCTTCTGTACTGAGGCCAAGCTGGGTTGCTTTTTCTTCCAGCATCATCTTCAGTTCATACAGCTTTTCAAAACTGTCATCATCGAGTTGCAGCCGGTTCAGTTCATCCTGCCACAGATAATATTCTTCATTGGTAATAGCCAGGCCGGGCGGGATCTGCGTCTCCTGTACCGTACCAACTGTCAGCATTGATTTGAAATTCTGTTTATTCTGAATACGGTTCATAAAAACACGTACCAGCATCCGGTCATACAGCGCATCCAGCCCACTATCTTCATCCGGAAGCTCATTTGATGCTGTCACCAGAAGCCGCATCGGTACTTTCTCTATGTCACTGCCATTTTTGAAGGTTTTTTCATTCACGACCGTCAATAGCGTATTCAGAATAGCCGGCCCTGCTTTCCATATTTCATCCAGAAAAACCACCTGTGCCGTCGGCAGATACCCTTCCGTCAGGCGAACATAGCGACCATTATCTTTTAACTCCTGAATGCTCAGTGGACCAAACACTTCTTCCGGTGTAGAGAAACGAGTCATCAGATATTCGAAATAGCTGCTATTATCGAACGCTTGGATTAACCGTTTGGCTATTAAACTCTTTCCGATCCCCGGAGGTCCGAGAAGGAATACACTTTCACCAGATAATGCAGCAAGGAGACAGAGCTTAATAATCTCTTCCCGTTCATAAACGCCATCCAGCAGAGCGTTAGCTAATTTATTAATGCGTTCCCGTCGCAATGACTTTTCTGCAGTAGATGCACCGGAACGATCAGAAAACGTAGTCATGGTAAAACCTAAGTAACATCAAGGTAGTCACCTCAGTATAGCGACTCACTTCACATAAACCAGTAATTTTGCGATACAGGTCAACTTTTGTACTGCATCATTTGCGATTAATCAAGAAATTTCCAGATAACAGACAGATGTGAATAAATAAATTGAAACGGCATACCAAATGTGTACAGATAGGTTTCGTCCGTTATCTCTTGCATCAGACTGCATTTACTCTCGGCTTGACAATACTCTGCTGACACGCACAAAACGCATGTTTATTTTCCAGATGGACAATAATATTCGTGACCTTATGGATGAATTCTGCTAAAAAGTATGAGCACCAACGGAAAGCAAAAGCAATGACAGAAAGAAAACAAGGCAGACGCAGTGCGAAAACTGCCGATGAAACAAAATTCCAGATCCTGATGACCGCAACCAAGATGTTTTGCGAACTTGGGTATGAACGTGTTTCCCTCAGAAATATCAGTGATCAGGCTGGCGTTTCACACAGTTTGATCCGCCATCATTTTGGCAGCAAAGAAAAAATCTGGTATGCCATCAGTGATAAGCTGCACTGCTATATGGAAAAATATATGCTGGAGCTGCTTCATCGGATCCCGGAAAATACACCGGTAAACGAAATCTTATACCAATTCGATATCCGGTTGATGGCTCACCTGATTTTGGTACCGGAACCATTGCAGTTTATCGCTGACGGGATCCGTCAGGAAGGTGAATTCTTTGACTATTTTATGGATAAAAATGGTGAAATGGGATACATCTTCCACAAACTAACCGATGATTTTAACCTTGCTCACCCAGATAACCAAATTGAACTGGCTGAGCAGAAATGGATCATGATCAGCTATGCCCACGCGGCAATCAGCCTGAGGCCAATGCAGAAAGCCATCTGGATAGAATATGGTAAAAATCCGGATCAGTGTCTACTTGACCACTGGAAGCTTTTTAACCATCTTTCAGCAAGCTCACTCAGCATTCCGGAAGAAAAAATTCTTAGCCCAAAAACACTGGAAGAGCTGCTGTTGCCGATGGCTGCCTGCTGGAAACATTGCTGCAGTGTGGAAGAGTTTTCCTCTGAACTGGAATACCTTACCCACTAGGGTATGGCACTGGTGTCTGCCGGGAAAAATCAGCAGACGCCTGTAATACATCCGGATAAAATTTCCCGAACAATGTTATAAGCTCAGCGTAATCGTCCCGGATACAGGGAAAGCATTCCGCCAGCCTGCTCATTCTCCTGCTTCTTTCCGACATACGCTGCAATGCCAGTTCAATAACCTCCAGACGGGCGTACGATTCCAGCCAGTTATACCGCCACATGCGTTCTGTCACCTCGATATATCGATCAGGATAACGGATATCCGGTGATGCCTTATACTTGTTTTTCACATCAGATTCTGCCTGTGCCACGAAGTCCGCTAATGATAGCGGAGAGGCAAACCGCGACCAGTTTTTTGCCAGACAATGATCCCAGAAGACATCAAGAGCGATAGGAGCAAAGCGCCGGAGAGGCTCCGGAAAAAAGAGCTTTGCTTTTTTCATGTAAGGATGCGAGTCCGTATAACTGTCCACAAAACGATGCAATTTTATACCCTGAACAATATCATCCGGATACTGACCAGCAGGATCTCCTTTCACAAAATCTCCCAGCAGGTTTCCGCTAATGTCACTACCACAACTGACGGCAATATGGATATGGGCAAGAAAATTCACAACAATAACTCAAAAAAAACATCATCCGCCCAACATAATCGCAACGATATCCAGAAGCAAGCCTAAAACAGAAGCAGATCAACCTGTATGGTGGTATTCACTTTCAGAGTTTCCGGGTAAGAATTTGTTAGCCTGCAAAATCCTGAACTATACTCGCTAATGATACCTCTGGTTACTGATAATCTTCTTAGCAGAGATTATCGGCTCGTAATGTTTTCTCAACTCTTACAAGGGGGAAGATATGAACATTCGGGAACAAATAGAAGATCTGGAACAGCAAATCTATATCGCCTATTCAGACGGGGATTATGAACGAATGAATATGCTGGAAAACCAGCTCGAAAAATTGCGTGGACGTATGGCTCATGTACTGGACGATGATCCATATGCTCTGGAAGATTATATGTGGGACGATGAATGAAGTTTGTTGCCCTGTGGTATGGATCTCCGGCAGGGCTTAAATTTCAAGTCATCTCAGACCATGTAGAAACTCACTTCTTGTGGCTGGGTTTGATTTAAAGATCCCGCCGAGGGCTGTTGTGGTGGTTTCACTGGTCGCATCCATAACCCCTCGTGATTTCACACAATAATGCGTTGCATCCATGGTGATTGCCACGTCATCCGTTTCCAGTAAGGCCTGCAAAGCCACCAGAATTTGCTGGGTCATTCTTTCCTGCACCTGAGGTCGCTGAGCAAAAAAGCGTACGATACGATTAATTTTCGACAGCCCGATAATTTTACCGCGAGGTATATATGCCACTGCCGCCTTACCATCAATCGTCACCAGATGATGTTCACAAGTACTGGTTACAGTAATATCTTTCACCCGAACCATTTCACTCACTTTCATCTTATTTTCAATGACAGTAATTTTAGGAAAATTGCGGTAATCCAGACCAGAAAAAATCTCATCTACATACATCTTGGCAATACGTCCCGGCGTTTCCTCCAGGCTGTCATCAGTAAGATCCAGTTCAAGAAGTTGCAACACTTCCCGCATATGATGTTCAATACGCGTTTTCTTCTCTTCGCTGGTAAAATCATTCGGATTCATAGGAGTTTCAAGTCCTCGTTCCGCAAGTGCATCTCTGACTAACTGTGCAGCTTCACTGATACCCGACATCAATTTCCCCCTTAACTCTGACTACCACTTCCGGATGGCAGACAAGGATACTCGTATTCCGGCATAATTACACCCATATTTGCTGTGTGGTAATTCTTTCTGTGCCATTTTAGTGCAGAAAGTCTTTCTCTTTTTAAACGATGACGATCCTGCCATGATTCTCATTTAGAAAGAGATAGTCTATGCTATGCTGAAAAACATCATTACGAACAATGAGTAACATCAGTCTGGATAAGGAAAAGTTATGAGCTGCTGCAATAAACCGGGATTAATGTCTATAGAGGAAGCTCAGCAAAAAATGCTGGCATCCGTCAGCACGACTCCATCCATTCTGGCGTTACCTCTTGAGCAAGCCCCCGGTTATGTTTTAGCTGACGATGTTTTTTCCCCGCTGTTTGTTCCCCCTTTCGATAACTCAGCGATGGATGGATATGCTGTACGCATGAAGGATCTTCACCATCATGATATTCTGCCGCTGGCCGGAAAAGCTTTCGCCGGACAACCTTTTAACGAAGAATGGCCGGATGGTACATGCATACGCATAATGACAGGAGCAAAAATCCCCAATGGGTGTGATGCGGTCATCATGCAGGAAGAAACCACAGAAACAGAAACCGGAATTCAGTTTCAGACTTCAGGCATCAAAAAAGGTAGTAATATCCGCCCGAGAGGGGATGATATCAGTCAGGGAGATATCGTTCTGGAGCAAGGAATCCGCCTCACACCAAGGGATATTCCTATGCTCGCCTCTTTGGGTATCACAACCGTTAGCGTATATAGCAAACCTAAGGTTGCGGTATTTTCAACCGGGGATGAACTGCGGGCTCCGGGAGAACCACTCGCAGAAGGACAAATTTACGACAGCAACCGCTATGGATTAAAAGCAATGCTGCAAAACTTTGGCTGTGAAGTTACTGACCTTGGTATTATTCCCGACTGTCCGGATAAACTACGCGCAGCTTTCAGCGAGGCACAGGCAATAGCTGATCTGGTGATCACCTCCGGGGGAGTTAGTGTAGGAGAAGCAGACTACACGAAAGATATTCTGCAGGAATCCGGTGAAATCCATTTCTGGAAAATTGCCATAAAGCCAGGCAAGCCATTTGCTTTCGGTAAACTTAATACTGCATTTTTCTGCGGTTTGCCCGGAAACCCGGTATCTGCAGCCGTCACAGCTTATGTCTTGGTACAACCTATGATCGCCCGGTTAAGCGGACACAAATACTGGCAAGCCCCCGTTTCATTTCCCGCCACCAGTAAAAATATATTCAGAAAAAAACCTGGACGCACAGATTATCAACGTGGAGTTTACACTGTAAAAGATGGCAAATTTGAAGTGGAAACCACAGGTAATCAAAGCTCCGGCGCATTTCGTTCTATGAGTCAGGCTAACTGTTTCGTGATCCTGGAACAAGACAGAGGAAAAATTGAAGCCGGTGAAGTTGTGCAGATCCAGCCGTTCAACCACACTCTCTACTAAGGCAAATTATGGCGATTCTCTCTGATCAGGAAATCCTCCGTTATAACCGTCAAATTAGTCTGAAAGGCTTTGATTTTGATGGTCAGGAAGCACTAAAACAGGCCTCAGTGTTAATAATCGGGCTCGGAGGACTAGGTAGTGCCGCCAGCCAGTATTTAGCCTGTGCCGGAGTAGGAGCCATGACTCTGGTCGATTTCGATTCTGTCGAACTGTCCAACTTACAGCGCCAGGTGCTGCACACTAGTGCCGATATCGGCAGAAAAAAAGTACACTCGGCAGCGGAATCTCTGCAAGCTCTGAACCCGGATCTTGTGGTTACAACAATCGATCAGCAACTTAATGATGATCTTCTGTCAGACCTGGTCAAAACACATTCTCTGGTTGTAGATGCCACAGATAATATGACCACCAGAAACCAGCTCAACCGGCTGTGCTATATGCACAAAATACCACTGGTATCGGGAGCAGCGATTCGAATGGAAGGCCAACTCTCTGTTTTTACTTACAAAAAATCAGAACCCTGCTACCAATGCCTTAGTTCTCTTTTCGCGGATACTCGGTTAAGTTGTTCTGAGACAGGGGTTATGGCTCCGGTTGTGGGGGTAATAGGAGCCGCTCAGGCATTGGAAGCGATTAAGATCCTGACAAATTATGGTTCTCCATTAACTGGAAAATTATTGATCCTGGATGCCATGACCATGAGCTGGAAAGAAATAAAACTACCAAAAAATACAGCATGTTCGCTTTGCTCTTCACCAGACTGACGAAAAAAACAGCAAATTCTGCGTCAAAAAATGTCAGAGAAAGAAAAAACGTGAACCGTGTCACTAGATCTTACAATTTATTTGAAGGATCCTGCCTAGCTGGCAATCTATTGATATCTAAAAGTGATTTGTCTATTCGAGTGCTGTACTGATGGATTCCAGAGTATCTAAACTGAAAAAAGATTTTCATGCATGCCTAAAAGCAGCAACCCAAAAAAGTAGTGTTGATTCAAGCATCGCTCTGCTGACTGAAGAAGAGCTGAACGAGCTTGAAAATGCCTGGATACAGTTAAGTGTCTGGAAACTAAACGAAGCCACGACTTCCTGAGTAAGTACTACTTATTTCATCTGTTCATCCAGATTCAGTACCGTCAGAGCATTACTGACACTCGTTGCAATCACATCAATAACACCTGTTCTTAAAGCTCCCAGCAGAGCCAGAGGTTTACTGTTCTCAGCTGCAATCGCAATGACTTCAGAGATCGGTCTGAATTCTTCTATACTCAATCCAATCACCCTGTCGCTCATCACAGTATTCGCTGTCAGTCCTTTCACATCAAAAAAATCATAGCCAGCAAAATCCCCCACAACACCTTGTTGCAAGCGTGACTGCACAACCTCTTCTGCCGTGAACCATCCTAAATCAACCATATAACTGTTTTCGCTCATATCACCGATCCCGACCAGAGCAACATCAGCCTTACGAGCCAGATCCAGAGTCTGCTTAACTGTCGCATTCTGCATAAAAACCTGTTTCTGAGCTTTGTTCTCAGCATAAGCCGGAGCGTACAATGTCTCGGATGTCCCACCGTATTTTTTTGCCAGTTGACGGCAAATATGGTCGGCGTTAAACATACCTCCTCTCGGATGTATCCCCCCAATGCCGCATACAAATTTGCAATCTCTCGGAGTAATCACTCCAATATGATGAGCAACGGCCGATACATTGCGCCCCTGCCCGACAGTAATGACATTCCCATCACGCAAATTAGAAGAAAGATAACTGGAGACCAGGCCAGCCACCTGACTACGTTGTTCATCCTCATTTGACTGATCCAGTGCAATAAGTGCCCGTTTGACGCCAAAGTGTTTAATCAGCCTCTGTTCTATTTTGGCACTGAAGACCGGGTGATATTTCACTGTTATTTCGACAATTCCCTCATCCCTTGCCTGTTTCAGCATCCGACCAACTTTGGCACGGGATAGAGAAAATTTACGGGATATTTCTTCCTGTGTCGCGCCATCCTGATAATACGCAACTGAAATTTCAGTCAGCAAATCGGTACTTTGTTCTGAAATTTCCTGAATCTGACTACTCATTCTCATATCCAAACCGTTTTTCCGCAGCAATATTAACACAAGACATGATTCATACTGAACAGGTGCTCACCACCATGACAGGTATGTTACCGAACCACAACAAAACAAATGATACATAACATTACATTTGCTCAGGATGGATGATTTTATCCATTCCTTACAAACCCTGTATTTAACAGCAATAAAATGGTTATACACTGTGTGTAGCGATATAAAAAAGAAAGAAAGTTGACAAACATCACTTTTATTTCGTTTGTGTGATTGACATCTAATATGAATGCGCTAATTTGGAATCATCAATTACTCACAAATAGCGCAAATGCTCACCAAGTATTTGCCTCAGACAATAGAATTAGAATCAATGAAGAAAAGCCATTGATTGACTAACAAACAAATGACCAGAACGTTGAATAGATAGGACACCGATATGAGCAACAAATTAGAGCAACTTCGTAAAGTAACCACTGTTGTCGCCGATACAGGCGATATCGAAGCTATCGCAAAATATCAGCCAGAAGATGCAACCACCAACCCCTCTCTTATTCTCAAAGCTGCTCAGATAGCCGATTATGCGCCTCTTATCGATCAGGCTGTAGAGTACGCGAAATCTCAGAGCAACGACAAAGCTCAGCAGCTTGAAGATGCCTGCGACATGCTGGCAGTGAATATCGGAAAAGAAATCCTGAAAATTGTACCGGGACGTATTTCTACCGAAGTTGATGCCCGCCTTTCCTTTAATACCGAGGCCAGTGTCGAAAAAGCCCGTAAACTGGTCAAAATGTACAATGATGCCGGCATCGCCAATGACCGAATCCTGATCAAACTGGCGTCAACCTGGGAAGGTATTCGTGCAGGTGAAATACTAGAAAAAGAAGGGATCAACTGTAACCTGACACTACTGTTCTCTTTTGCTCAGGCTCGCGCATGTGCTGAAGCCGGTGTATTCCTTATTTCTCCTTTTGTGGGACGTATTATGGACTGGTACAAAGCAAAAGAAGGTCGTAATTTTGAAGCTCAGGAAGATCCGGGTGTCCTTTCCGTCACGAAAATCTACAACTATTACAAAGAGCATGGCTATGACACTGTCGTGATGGGAGCAAGCTTCCGTAATATTGGTGAGATCCTGGAGATTGCTGGTTGTGATCGCCTGACTATTGCACCTCAGCTTCTTCAGGAACTGGAAGATGCACAAGGTGAATTAATCACAAAACTGGCACCAGCAACCGATGTGAAAGAACGTCCAGCTCCACTTACCCATGCTGAATTTATGTGGGAACACAATCAGGATGCAATGGCTGTTGAAAAACTAGCAGAAGGCATTCGTAACTTTGCTGTCGATCAGGGCAAACTGGAAACCATGATTGAAGCCAGACTTTAATTTTCCTGAAACCAGACTACAAAACGGGCGCATTAGCGCCCTTTCAAATTTAACCTTTAAATACCGGTAACCACTATGGAACGCAAACAACTAGCCAACGCAATTCGTGCTCTTAGTATGGATGGTGTACAACAAGCCAACTCAGGCCACCCGGGTGCACCAATG
>NZ_PFXK01000020.1 GCF_002812955.1 Vibrio sp. HA2012
GACTCAAGTGGCTTTTACTGCCTTATCTGCGCTTATCGCAAGTTAATACGTCCTTCATCGCCTCTGACTGCCAAGGCATCCACCGTGTACGCTTAGTCACTTAACCATACAACCCCAAGGAGTTTTTTTTGCTTGGTCTTTTTGCTTCATGCTGTGTTGCTTTCAAAATCTGCTTGGTCATGTGGCGAGCCACACTCCCGGCGTCAGATTTTTCAGCGCCTTGCCTGAAACAAAAATCCACGTCGCAAAAACCGCTCAGGATTAATAATCAACTAATCAAGGTTTGTGTCTCTCATTATTTGAATGAGCGAGAGACTTTCGATTTTGCCGGACTCAAATATGAACAACATAAAATGTTGTTCCCAAGAACACTTGAATGTGTTGTTTTGGTACTTATCTCTCCAAAGAGAAATAAGATTTGAGAACTTTTACAAGCAACTTAATAACAGCTTTGAGCCGTTTTGTTTTACTTTTTTAAAAGTAAAAACGAATTAAGTTACTTTGTCAGCTTTCCAAATTGTTAAAGAGCAAAAGTGTTCTTTCTGTAAAGAAAGTCACCATGTTTAAAGACTCTTATTTCTGTTTAACGAAATAAAAACATTTAAACATGGTATCCCGTAGGGGAGTCGAACCCCTGTTACCGCCGTGAAAGGGCGGTGTCCTAGGCCTCTAGACGAACGGGACATCGTTTCTGTGTCTCTTTTCTTTCTAAACCATATCAATCTG
>NZ_PFXK01000021.1 GCF_002812955.1 Vibrio sp. HA2012
CAGTCTCCTGAAGTGGCGTTCGGTATCTACGGTATCGTTGAACGTTCTCTGATCCCATTCGGTCTGCACCACATCTGGAACGCACCTTTCTTCTATGAAGTAGGTCAATTCACTACTGCGGCTGGTGAAGCGGTAACAGGTGAAATCCCTCGTTACCTGGCTGGTGACCCGACTGCGGGTAACCTGGCTGGCGGCTACATGTTCAAAATGTTCGGTCTGCCTGCTGCATGTCTTGCAATGTACGTAACGGCTAAACCTGAAAACAAGCTAAAAGTAGCTTCTATCCTGGGTTCTGCGGCTCTGACTTCATTCCTGACTGGTATTACTGAGCCTATCGAATTCGCATTCCTGTTCGTTGCGCCTGTTCTGTACATTGCTCACGCTGTGATGGCTGGTTCTGCATTCGTTGTGATGATCCTGCTGGGTATCAAACACGGTACAACGTTCAGCCACGGTCTGTTCGACTTTACTCTGCTGTTCGGTCAGTCGACTAACGGTTGGATGCTACCTGTTGTTGGTCTGTGTTATGCGGCTCTGTACTTCTTCGTATTCACTGCTCTGATTAAGGCTCTGGATCTGAAAACTCCTGGTCGTGAAGATGAATCTGAAGCAAAAGTTGTGGCTAACACCAGCAA